>NZ_JANGEY010000002.1 GCF_024451105.1 Stutzerimonas stutzeri | reverse complement strand
CTACACCGTCACCGACGGCAGCCTGACCGACACCGCGACCCTGACCCTGACGGTCACGCCGGTGAACGACGCCCCGCTGGCCAACGACGACAGCCTGGCGGCGACCGAGGACACCCCGGTGACCTTCAGTGCCGCAGACCTGCTGGGCAACGACAGCGACGTGGACGGCGACAGCCTGAGCATCGCCAGCGTGACCAGCGGCACCGGCGGCACGGCGGTGCTGAATGCCGACGGCACGGTGACCTTCACCCCGGATGCCGACTTCAACGGCGTGGCCACCTTCAGCTACACGGTGACCGACGGCAACCTGGTCTCCAACACCGCCACCGTCACGGTCAACGTGGCTCCGGTGAACGACGCACCGGTCGGTCAGCCCGATACTGTCTTCATCAGCGAAGGCACCACGAGCATGTTCGGCAGCGTACTGGACAACGATACGGATGCGGATCTGGACAGCCTTGTCGTCACGCAATTTGCCAGTGACATCGGTGCCATGCCGACAGAGGTAAACGGCAGCAACTCGATCACCACCGCCCTAGGCGGTACCGTGGTCATGAATGCAGACGGCAGCTTCAGCTATGTTGCACCGGTCCTCAATCACAGCGGTGCCAGCCAGCAGACCGACAGCTTCGTCTATCGCAGTTCGGACGGTGAGCTGCAGTCGGGATGGACAACCGTGAGTGTCGTCGTGTACGACTCGGCACCGACAGCCAACAACGACGAGGACAGCGCCTCGATCGGTGCAACCGTCACCGGCAACGTGATTACCGGCGAGGGCGGCAATACCTCGAGTGGTGCGGATACCTTCATCGATGCGCCGACCACGATCACGTCCATTACCTACGGCGGCATGACCTATTCGGTTCCGGCCGGAGGAAGAACGCTGCTGGCCGCCAACGGCACACTGACGATCCAGCAGGATGGCAGTTACTCCTATACCGCGAAGAATCAGCCGATCAGCGTTGGCTCGCCTGTAGCCGTGGATCGCTTCGAATACCGACTGGTCGATGGCGACGGCACTATCTCCGCTCCGGCGACTTTGACCATCAGGACGGACAACAGCTACAGCTTCACCTATGCCGAGAATCAGGCGGTCGGTGCTGTGCTGGGTACCGTCGTGGTCAGTGATTCGCTCGGCTACGCGATCACCGGTGGAAATGCTGATGGCTACTTTGCAATCGACAGCGCCGGCCGAATCAGCCTGACTCCTGCCGGCGCGGCTTCGCTGGCCAACGACTACGAGGCCCTGGGCAACCTCCACAGCCTGACGGTGACGGCTACCACTAGCGGGGGCGTCAGCCTCGATATCGCGGTCACGCTTGCGGAGACCAACAGGAACGATGCGCCGGTGAACAGCCTGCCGGCGAATTACAGCATGAACGAGGACACCACGCTCAGGCTGAGCGGCCTTTCCGTGGCGGATGTGGATGCTGGCGACGGGGTGATTTCGGTCACCCTCAGCGTGAGTCGCGGTACGCTGGCCGCCACCACTGCGAATGGGGTGACGTTGAGCGGTTCGGGTAGCAGCAGTGTGGTGCTCAGCGGCACGCTCGCCGATATCAACGCCTACCTCGCCGATGCAGCGACCCAGCCGGTGTACACGCCGCTGCTGGATGACAGCGGCACGGTCACACTGACCATGACCAGCAACGATCAGGGCAACAGCGGGCCGGGCGGTGCGCTGAGCGATACCGACAGCATCGACATCGTCATCGCGCCGGTGGCCGATGCGCTGCAGGGCAGCGATGTGACGTTGCTGATCGGCGCGCCCGTTACCAATACCCTCAATTTCGGCAGCAATGTCGCCGGCCTGAGCGGCAGCGCCAACTTCAGCTTCCCGAGCGGGATCCTGCTGTCCACGGGCGATCCGACCAAGACCTTCAACTGGTCCACCGGCAACCTGCTGGGGGTGAGCGCTCCCGGCGAGAACGGAACCCAAAGCCAGCGCATCAATGGTACCGACAAGATCGAGCTGAACTTCCCGACAGGGATGCAGTACATGGCGCTCAAGCTCAAGAACGCCGGTAACGACTCCATTCTGATCCGCAGCGATCTTCAGGTCGAGGAGCTCAGCGGCGGAGTGCTCAGCGGGGCCATTGTTTCCTCGTCCGGGCTGACCGTCTCGGCCGCCAATCTTAAGGTCGAGCTGGTGGTGGAAGTGGCGGGAATGGCCACGCCGATTACCGTGGCCGCCACGGTGAGCAGCGGCGGAACCTGGACGGTCTCCTACGGCGGAATTACCGGCACCATCGCCAAGGCCACGGTCGTCGCCTATATCGACGGCAGCCTGTTCAACCAGGGTGGCAACACTTTGGCAGATATAAGCTACTCGCTCAGCTCCGACATGCAGCGTCTGTCGATTGCCCAGGACACGCTGAATACCTACAACCAGAACAACGATGGTTTCCAGGTCCAGTACATCGACCTCAGTGCGGACCCTTCGGGCGCAGCCACCTACACCTATCCGCTGGACCTCTACGGGGTGATCCGCGATGCCGTGGGTGCGCCGGAAAGTTTCACCGGTCTGAAACTGAGCGATCTGCCCCCCGGTACAGCCCTGGGCGTGTGGGATCAGGCCGCCGGCGTCTATCGGGAAATCACTCCGGATGCGCAGGGTGTGTATGATCTGAGCGCCTTCACCGACCTGCTGTATACGCCCGCGGTATCGGGTACCGACAAGATCTATCTGGTTTCCACCGGGCTGTTGCCCAACAGCTTCGTACCGACCCTAGCCGTCGAAATCACCGACGGTGCGAGTACTGCCTGGACGATCCTCGGCGGCTCCACCGGTTCGGAGTTGAGCGGCAGCGTCGGCAACGACTACATCAGCGGGGGCGCGGGCAACGATACTCTGATCGGCGGGGAGGGCGACGATATCCTCCTGGGCGGCACGGGGGCCGACACGTTCGTCTGGAAGGCGGGTGATACCGGCAAGGATGTGATCAAGGACTTCAACATCGCCGAGGGCGACCGCATCGATCTGAGCGAGCTGCTGCAGGGCGAAAACGCCGCGAACATCCTCGACTACCTGCGCGTGGATACCGCCACCGCCACGTTGCAGATCAGCTCCACGGGGACGTTGATGGCCGACGGCAGCAATGCGGATGTCACCATCCGCCTGGAAAACGGCGGCTCTGCCGTGAGCCTGAACGGCGGCGGTCTGAGTCACGACGATCTGGTCCGCTCGCTGGTCGCCGGAGCCGATCCGCTGGTCAAGATCGACTGACTGTCGACGAACGGGCCTCCGCCACTCGCCACTCGCCACGAGTGGCGGAGGCATTTCTGCCGCGATCGGTCTGCTGCGCCTCCGGGCGCGGCAGGCGTGCCGAGGAGTGGGCGATGACGGTGTATGGGAAAGGCGAAGATGCGGCGACAGGACCGTTTGCCATCGGCGGTTCTCCCGCTAGGGAGCGGGACGTCGGGCCGACGACGGCGGATAGCCTGTCGCGCCTGCAGCAGAGCGACCTGGAAATGATCCGGGTGCTGGAGGACCTGATCCACGTGCTGATCGACAGGGGGACGGTACGCATCACCGACCTGCCGCAGGCCGCACAGCTAAAGCTGGCCGAGCGGGGCAGGGTGCGCGATGGCTTGGGCGGTCTGACGGGTCTGATCAACGAGGAAGAGCAGGGCGTGATCTGATTGGCGCCGCGCGCCGGCACGCGGTTCGTGCGGCTTGCCTGCCCCGCTGCCGCCGCGTCACTCCGGGGGGCGGCCTGCCTCGCGCAGTTCGGCAGCCGGTGCGCCGAACAGATGGCCCTGTACGCCGGCGATGCCCATGTCGCGCAATACCTGCCATTCGCCTGTGGTCTCGACGCGCTCGGCCAGCAGCGGCAGGTCGATGCTGTTGGCGGCGCGCTGCATGGCATCGATGAACAGGCGCTTGTCGCTTTCCCGGTCGATGGCGCGGATGTAGCTGCCGTCGACCTTCAGGTAGCTCAGGCCGAGTCTGGCCAGATTGCCGATCATGCTGAAGCGTCCGCCGAAATGCTGCAGGCCGAGGCCGCAGCCCAGACGGCGCAGACGCCGGGTCAGTGCCTCGAGGGCGGCCGGGTCGGGTAGCTGGTTCTCGTCCAGCTCCAGGGTCAGGCGTGTGGTCAGCTCGCGACTCTCCTCGAGCAGCCGGTACAAGCGGTCCAGCGCTTGCGGGTCGTGCAGCAGGTGGTGGGACAGGCTGAGGGCCAGGCGCAGGTCGTTGCCGCGCAGCTGCTGCAGGGTCCGTTCGAGCATGACCAGGTCCAGACGGGCGCTCCAGCCGAAACGCTCCAGCCAGGGCAGGAAGTGCCCGGCGGCCAGGACCCGGCCATTTTCGTCGTGCACGCGCGCCAGTACCTTGTGGTGCAGGATCCGGCTCGGCTCTCGGGCATCGACGACCGGCTGGAAGTGGAGCTGCAAGCGGCCGTCGCTCAGGCTCCGCTCGAGCAGATCGTGCCAGTAGCGGTGGGGGTCTTCGATCGTCGGCGCCGTGCCCGGTTCGTGGATGGCCCAGTGGCAGGCCGGCTGCGTCTGCGCCTCGGTCAGCGCCAGATCCAGGGCATGCTGGAGGTCGGCGGCCTGGTCGCCGGCAGTGAAGGCCACCAGGCCGATATGGGCGACCGGCAGACGGTCGCAGGCACCGGTCTGCTGCAGGCTGCCGAGGCTCTGTTCGAGCCGTTGCGCCAGCTGTTCGGCCTCGCTGCGCTGCAGGCCAGCCCCGAGCAGCAGGAAGCGGCCGCCGCGATGGCGAGCCACCAGCATGCGGTTGCCGCTCAGTTGCTGCAATTGCTCGGCGATGCTCTTGAGCAGCCGGTCGGTGCGTTGTTCGCCGAGGCGCCGGTTGAGGCCGATCAGGTCGTCGACCTCCAGCTGCAGGAGGAAGCCGCTGCTGGCCCGCTCCTCGCCGGCGAGGCAGGCATGCAGCTGCAGGTCGAAGTAGCGTCGGTTGGCCAGCCCGGTCAACCGGTCCCGGTAGGCTTCGTCGCGCAGCTTTTCGCTGCGTGCGGCCTCCTCGGCGAACAGGCTTCTGAGCTTGTCGACCATCTGGTTCATCGCCTGGACGACCCGGCGGAACTCGGGTGTGCTCGGCAGTTCGGTCTGGGTGAGGAACTCGCGGCGGGCAATCGCCTGGGACTGCTCGACCATGTAGTCCAGGGGCCGCAGGCGGCGCTTGAGCAGCAATCCGCCGAGCACGATGCAGACCAGCGTGAGCAGGGCCTGCCAGAGCAGATTGCCCAGGGCGCTCCGCCACAGTTTGCCGACGGCGAACAGCGGATGGCTGACCACCTCGACCCGGGCGGCCCGCCGCCAGCCGTCGCTGACGATGGCGTCGCCGCGTGCGGAGTCCAGACCCACCAGGCGGACGAACCACTGCGGCGCCTCGTCGGTCACCGGGGTTCCGCTGCGTTCGACCAGAACCGCGTCGCTGTCCGGGGCAAGCACGCGAATGCTCTCGAAATAGCCGCTGTCGAACACCGAGCTGACCATCAGCTCGACCATGGTCAGGTCGTCGCTGATGTGGGGGGCCAGCGAGAGGCCGAGGGCGGTCGCCGTATCCTGGGCATGGGTGCGTAGCTGGGCGACCTGCTGTTCGCGGGAGCTCTCCACGCCGATCAGCATGCTGCCGGCGAAGCTCGCCAGCATCAGCACGCAGACGGCGACGAACAGCTGCTTGAACAATGACATCAACGACTCCTTTTCCCTACGGGAATCCTTCGGCACTCATTTTGCGCAGCAGGTCCTGCCAGCGCGACAGGCGTTTGCTGTCGCCGACCTGCCGGCCGTTGCCGCTCCACAGGCCTTCGGCGTTGAAGGCGTAGACCGGTACCAGGTCGCTGCGGCGATCCGCCGGCTCGATGGCATCGATCAGGTTGTCCAGCACCAGGGGGATTGCCCTGGGGTGCGGGTAATAGGTCAGCACCATGTGCGCCTGGTTCAGGGTGCGCGCCTTGACGTAGGTGATGTGCAGTTTCTCGCTGGGAATGCCGAGATGGCGCAGGCTGAAGTATTTGGCGATGGCGAAGTCCTCGCAGTCGCCGGCGCCCTTGTATAGCGTCTCGACGGGCGTCGCCCAGTAGTCCCTGACATGCCAGAGCTCGATGTCGTCGCGGAAGCGCAGGCGCAGATTGAAGAAACGGTTGACGGCCTGCAGCTTCTCCTGCTCGCTGGCTCCGGCCTGCTCGCGCAGCATGCGCTGCCAGGCGTCAAGGTTCTCGCGGCCCGCCTGGAGGGGGCCGTAGAGCTGCTCGGCGCGCTGGCCGATCAGGCTGAAGTCCCACGCCGCCGCCAGCCCGCAGAGGCCCAGGACGAGCAGCAGGGCCGCCAGGCTGCGCCGCAGCCTGGCGCACATCCCGGCGCGCGCGGCCTTCCCCGTCGGGCGCTGCAAGGACGCCCCGACTCAGCCTTCGTCCGGCCACAGGCGGATCGGCTTGCCCTCGTCCGGCCACAGGCGCAGTTGCTCGAGCGGCGAGACGTCCCAGCGACGCACCTTGCCGAGGGCGTCGAAGAAGCGCTGCTCCTGCTCCATCAGGCGCGGCGAGCAGGCGCGGCGGGTGCTGCCGATCTGGCTGAAACGCAGCACCTCGCCCTCCAGGCCGTAGCCGGCGAACCAGTGGTTGCAGCCGCCGGTGCCGTAGGCGCGGTCGTCGGCGCCGAAGGTGATGGTCAGGTGGCTGCCCTCGAGCAGCGGACGCTCGTCGATCCATTCGACGCGGTAGGTGCGCTCCTGCTCCAGGGCCGGCGGGGTGCCGGCGCAACCGGCAAGGGCCGCGAAGGCGGCGATGAGGGCGGTGCGGTGCATCAGGCCTCCTTGGCGCTGCACTGCGGGCAGAGATGGCGGCCGGCGCTGCTGCGCCAGCCCAGCTCGGCGAGGCGCGCCTCGGCGGCCGGGGCACGGGCGGTTTCGCCGAGCGCGCCGTCGACGGCGAACTCGAGGTCGAGCGGCGCGCCGCAGCCGTCGCAGGCCACCTGCCAGGTGTGGATGTCCAGTTCGCGGAACGCCGGGCCCCTGGCGACCGCCAGCCACTGGCCGGGCGGGGTGATCAGGTGGCGGACCTTCTCCACGGACAGGCGCATGGACAGTTCGCGACTGCCCTTGAGGGTCACCAGCAGGGTGTCGCCGGCCTTGATCGAGCCACCGTTGCCGGTGACCTGGTAGCGGCCGGGCGCCAGGGCGCGGCATTCGGTGAGAGTGTGCTGCGGGTTGAGCAGGTTGTAGCGAAAATCGTGTTCGGTCATGGGGCCTCCGGGCGGACTGGCAATGCTAGCACGCGGCCAGTCTCAGGCCGGCACCAGGTTGTTCGGCCGTCCCGCCTGCCAGGCGGCGACATTGCTCAGGGTGGTCTCGGCGATGGCCGCCAGCGCCTCGCGGGTCAGGAAGGCCTGGTGGGCGGTGACGATCACGTTGGGGAAGGTCAGCAGGCGCGCCAGCACGTCGTCCTGCAGCGGCTGGTCGGAGCGGTCCTCGAAGAACAGGTCGGCCTCCTCCTCGTAGACGTCCAGGCCCAGGTAGCCGAGCTGGCCGCTCTTCAGCGCGCCGATCAGCGCCGGGGTGTCGACCAGGGCGCCGCGCCCGGTGTTGATCAGCATGGCGCCGTGCTTCATGCGTGCCAGGCTGTGGCGGTCGATCAGGTGGCGGGTGGTCGGGGTCAGCGGGCAGTGCAGACTGAGGATGTCGCTGGCGGCCAGCAGTTCGTCGAGCTCGACGTAGCGTGCCCCGAGCGCGGCCAGGGTGGCGTCGGGCTGCGGGTCGCAGAGCAGCACGCGGCAGCCGAAGCCGTGCATGATGCGTGCGAACACCGCACCGATCTGCCCGCTGCCGACCACCCCGACGGTCTTGCCGTGGAGGTCGAAACCGGTCAGCCCGTGCAGCGAGAAGTCGCCCTCGCGGGTGCGGTTGAAGGCGCGGTGGATGCGCCGATCGAGCGCCAGGACCAGCGCCACCGCATGTTCGGCCACCGCGTGCGGCGAGTAGGCCGGCACGCGCACCACCGGCAGGCCCAGACGGCTGGCCGCCGGCAGGTCGACGTGGTTGTAGCCGGCCGAGCGCAGGGCGATCAGCCGCGTGCCGGCCTGGGCCAACTGCTCGAGCACCGGCGCGGACAGGTCGTCGTTGACGAAGGCGCAGACCACCGCGCTGCCGGCGGCCAGCGCGGCGGTGTCGGCGTCCAGGCGCGCGTCGAGGAAGTGCAGTTCGAAGCCGTGGTCGTTGGCGGCGGCGAAGCTGTCGCGGTCGTAGGGTTTGCTGCTGTACAGGGTGATGCGCATGGGCGTTCCTGGTCAGGGCGCCGCCTGGGGGGCGGAGCGGGCGGCCTGTTCGGCCAGGCGGGTGATGGCGGCGTCGAGTTCGTCGAGGGCGACGCTCGCCGGAGCGTTCTGCTTGAGCAGGCCCTCGCTACGCTGGCAGGCGGCGCGCAGCTGCGGCACGCCGCAGTAGCGGGTGGCGCCGTGCAGGCGGTGGATGCGTTCGAGCAGCGCGGCGGTGTCGTTGGCGGCGCGCGCCTGGCGGATCGCCGACTGGTCGGCGGCCAGCGAGTCGAGCAGCATCGCCAGCATGTCGGCGGCCAGGTCGGGCTTGCCGGCGGCCAGGCGCAGGCCCTCCTCGGGGTCGAGCACGCGCAGTTCGGCGGCGGCGCTGCCGCGCTCGGGCAGCGTGCCGGGCTGGGCCTCGCCGCCGTTGAGCGACAGCCCGGTCCACTTCAGTACCACC
Organism: Stutzerimonas stutzeri; assembly: GCF_024451105.1. Lineage (GTDB taxonomy): Bacteria > Pseudomonadota > Gammaproteobacteria > Pseudomonadales > Pseudomonadaceae > Geopseudomonas > Geopseudomonas stutzeri_A. The sequence continues at coordinate 473,621 of NZ_JANGEY010000002.1, read as the reverse complement.
TGGGCCAGTTGGCGTTCGCTGATCGGCTTGGTCAGGTAGTCGTCCATGCCGCACTGCAGCAGGGCGCGCTTCTCGCTGGCCAGCGCGTGGGCGGTCAGCGCGACGATCGGCAGCGGCGACTGGCGTTGCTCGAGCTCCCACTGGCGGATCGCCTCGGTGGTCTCGCGACCGTTCATCCCCGGCATCTGCACGTCCATGAACACCAGATCGAAGCCGTCCTGCTGCACCGCGCGCAGGGCGTCGTAGCCGTTGTCTACCGCGGTGACCTGGGCGCCCATGTCGCCGAGCAGGGTCTTGACCAGCATCAGGTTGGCCGGGTTGTCGTCGACGCACAGCAGGCGCGGCGCGCGGCTGGCGGCGCCGGCGGCGACGCCGCTGCCGTGCGGTTCGATGCGCTGGGCGCGCGGGCTGAGCATGTCGATCAGGGCGCGCTGCAGCTTGCGCGTGCACACCGGCTTGGCCTGCAGCTGGCCGAGGTCCTCGGCCAGGGTGGCGTGGTACAGCGCCAGTTCGGTGGTCGGGCAGAGCAGCAGCGCGTGGCAGCCCTGCTGGTTGAGCTCCCAGAGCTGGCGGCCGAGGCGCTCGGGTGGGTGCTCGCGGGTGTCGATGCCGATCAGGGCGACGGCCAGCGGCGTGCTGCCGTGCTGGCGCAGCGCCGCCTCCTCGATCAGCGCGTCGAGATTGGCGAACTCGATCACCTGCATGCCGCAGTCCTCGAGCTGGTGGCGCAGCGACTGGCGGGCCAGCTCGTGGCTTTCCAGCAGGGCGGCGGTGCGCCCGCCGAGCAAGGCGCGCGGCAGCTCGTCGCCTTCCTCGGCGGCCTTGGGCAGGTCGAGCAGCAGCCAGAATTCGGCGCCCTGGCCGCTTTCGCTGGTCACGCCGATCTCGCCACCCATCTGCTCGATCAGGCTCTTGGAGATCACCAGGCCGAGACCGGTGCCGCCGGCTTGCCGCGAGCTGGAGTTGTCGACCTGGTTGAACGGCTGGAACAGGCTGCGCTGCTCGGTCTCGGAGAGGCCGACGCCGCTGTCCTGCACGCTGATGCGCAGGTGGGCGCGGTCGCCGAGGTCCTCCTCGAGCATGGCGCGCACCACGATGCTGCCGCTGCGGGTGAACTTGATGGCATTGCTCACCAGGTTGGTGAGCACCTGCTTGAGGCGCAGCGGGTCGCCGATCAGCGCCTGCGGGGTGTCGCGGTAGATCAGGCTGACCAGTTCGAGACGCTTGTCGTGGGCGGCCGGGGCGAGGATGGTCAGGGTGTCCTGGATCAGGTCGCGCAGGTTGAAGGGCATCTGCTCGAGGACCAGCTTGCCGGCCTCGATCTTCGAGAAGTCGAGGATCTCGTTGATGATCGCCAGCAGGTTGTCGGCGGACTTCTCGATGGTCGCCAGGTAGTCCTGCTGGCGGCTGTCCAGGCCGCTCTTGCGCAGCAGGTTGGTGAAGCCGAGGATGCCGTTGAGCGGGGTGCGGATCTCGTGGCTCATGTTGGCGAGGAACTCGGACTTCATGCGGTTGGCCTCCACCGCCTCCTTGCGTGCCAGGTTGAGCTCGATGTTCTGCACCTCGATGGTTTCCATGGTGCTGCGCAGGTCCTCGGTGGCCTGCTCGACGCTCTGCTGCAGTTCCTCGCGGGCGCTTTCCAGCGCGGCGGCCATGCGGTTGATGCCGTCGGCCAGCTCGTTCAGTTCGCGGCTGGCGAAGCTCGGCAGGCGGGTGTGCAACTGGCCGTCGCGGATGTGCGCCACGCCCTGGCTGATCTGCTCCAGCGGCTGGTTGATCGAGCGGCTCAGGCGCAGGGCGAGCAGGGCGCTGAGGACCAGGGCGCCGAGGGTCAGCAGCAGGCTGGCGAGCAGGCTGCGGTAGCTCTGCAGCAGGGTGTCCTGGTGCGACAGCTCCACCTCGATCCAGCCGAGCAAGCGGCTATCCTCGGCCGGCGGGGTCTGTCCGCCGAGCTGGCGGTGATGCCCATGGACCGGCAGGCGGAAGCGTGTGGTGCGCAGGCTGCGGGTCTGGCTGAGCCGGTCGGCGAGTGCCGCGGGGGGCTCGCCGCGCATGCGCGGGCCGGCATGGGCGACGGGATTGCCCAGGGCATCGAGCAAGCCGATGGCACGCACGTCGCTCTGCTCGAGGCTGCGCGTCGCCAGGCGTTCGAGCAGCTCGGCGTCGCCGGCGGCCAGCGGTCGGGCGCTGAGCGGTGCGAGGTGTTCGGCGAGCAGTTGGCCGCGGTCGTCGAGCTGGCGCTGCATCTGCGCCAGCTGGGTGTAGGTGAAGTAGCTGCCCAGCACCAGCGCCAGCAGGCTGGCCGGCAGCAGGGAGAGCAGCAGGATGCGGCCCTTGATCCCGAGGTTGTCGAACACGCAGAGTCTCCGCTGCAGTGGATAGGCGGCAGTGTAGCGTCTGGCCCGGGGTGGACAAGGGGCGCACGCTTATAACTTCGGGGTATGAGGTTCGATCCTGCCGTGTTATCGGCTCGCCCGGTTTGCCGCTATCATAGCGGTCCCCCCTGGCCGCTGCGATGACCGAGCCTTTCCATGAGCGTGCAGTATCCCACCATCGCCGACTGCGTCGGCAACACCCCGCTGGTCCGCCTGCAGCGCCTGCCGGGGCAGACCTCGAACACCCTGCTGGTCAAGCTGGAGGGCAACAACCCGGCCGGCTCGGTGAAGGACCGTCCGGCGCTGTCGATGATCAGCCATGCCGAACAGCGCGGCGCCATCGTCCCCGGCGACACGCTGATCGAGGCGACCTCCGGCAACACCGGCATCGCCCTGGCGATGGCCGCGGCGATCAAGGGCTACAAGATGGTGCTGATCATGCCGGACAACATGAGCGCCGAGCGCAAGGCAGCGATGACCGCCTACGGCGCCGAGCTGGTGCTGGTCGGCAAGGCCGAGGGCATGGAGGGCGCCCGCGACCTGGCGCTGCGCCTGCAGGCCGAGGGCCGCGGCAAGGTGCTCGACCAGTTCGGCAACCAGGACAACCCGCTGGCCCACTACGAGAGCACCGGCCCGGAGATCTGGCGGCAGACCGGCGGCACCATCACCCACTTCGTCAGCTCGATGGGCACCACCGGCACCATCATGGGCGTGTCGCGCTACCTCAAGGAGCAGAACCCGGCGGTGCAGATCGTCGGCCTGCAGCCGCAGGAGGGCTCGGCGATTCCCGGCATCCGTCGTTGGCCGCAGGAGTACCTGCCGAAGATCTTCGACGCCAGCCGCGTCGACCGGGTCATCGACATGGCGCAGAGCGAGGCCGAGGAGGTCATGCGCCGCCTGGCCCGCGAGGAGGGCATCTTCTGCGGTGTCTCCTCGGGCGGTGCGGTGGCGGCCATGCTGCGCTTGTCGCGCGAGGTGGAGAACGCGGTGATGGTGGCGATCGTCTGCGACCGCGGCGACCGCTACCTGTCCACCGGCGTCTACGACGAGCCGCAGGCTTGAGCCGCGCGCCGGACATGCTTGCCCTTCGGTGCGCGTGACGCACCCTACACTGAATCAGCAGGACGCCTGATGGCCAAACGCAATACCGGGCTGCGCTTCCAGCCGAGCGGCGGCGCCCGCGCCGCACAACTGCCGGTCGGCAAGAAGCAGCTTCTTCGCATCGAGCGCCTGGCCCACGACGGTCGCGGCATCGCCCACGAGGGTGGGCGCACCTGGTTCGTTGCCGGGGCGCTGGCCGGCGAGACGGTCGAGGCGCGGGTGCTGGCCGCGCGCAGCCAGGTGGTCGACGCGCGCATCGAGCGGGTGCTCGAAGCCAACCCGCTGCGTCGCGAGCCGCCCTGTGCGCTGGCCGGGCGCTGCGGTGGCTGTACCCTGCAGCATCTGCCGCACGCCGAGCAGCTGGCGCTCAAGCAGCGCAGCCTGGCCGAGCAGTTGCAGCGCCTGGCCGGCCTGGCGCCCGAGGCGTGGGCAACGCCGCTGGTCGGCCCGGAATTCGGCTATCGCCGCCGGGCGCGCCTGGCGGTGCGCTGGGATGCCAAGGCCGGTCGTCTGGAGGTCGGCTTTCGGGCGGCGGCAAGTCAGGCGATAGTCGATCTGGACCGCTGCCCGGTACTGGTACAGGCTCTGCAACCGCTGCTCGCCGAACTGCCGGCGGTGCTGCGCGGACTGCGCAAGCCGCAGGCCGTCGGCCATGCCGAGCTGTTCCAGGGCACCGCCAGCGCGCTGCTGGTGCGCCATACCCAACCGTTGCCCGACGAGGATCGCGCCGCGCTGCGTGCGCTGTGCGCCGGGTACGACGCCCAGCTGTGGTGGCAGGGCGAGGGCGAGCCGCAGCCCGACCAGCCGGGGCAGGCACTGGGCTACCGTCTGGAGGCCGACGCGCTGACCCTGGCCTGGCGGCCGGGCGACTTCGTTCAGGTCAACGCCGCGGTCAACGAGGCGATGCTCGCCCAGGCGCTCGACTGGCTGGCGCCGCAGCCCAGCGAGCGGGTGCTCGACCTGTTCTGCGGACTGGGCAACTTCGCTCTGCCGCTGGCCCGGCGCGCCGCCGAGGTGGTCGGCGTCGAGGGCGTGCAGGCGATGGTCGAGCGCGCCGCGGCGAATGCCGCGGCCAACGGCCTGGACAACGCGCACTTTTTCCGTGCCGACCTGTCTGAGCCGCTGGAGCAGGCGCACTGGGCGCGCGGCGGCTTCGCTGCGGTGCTGCTCGACCCGCCGCGCGACGGCGCGGCGGCGGCGGTTGGCCAGTTGCGCGGCCTCGGCGCGCGGCGCGTGCTCTACGTGTCGTGCAACCCGGCCACGCTGGCACGCGACGCGGCGCTGCTGGCGCAGCAGGGCTATCGCCTGAAGCGCGCCGGCATTCTCGACATGTTCCCGCAGACGGCGCATGTCGAGTCGATGGCATTGTTCGAGGCGGACGCCTGAGCGCGTCCGCCAGCGTAACCGGCCCGCAGAAGGCCGGCGCACCCGGAGTCCGCGGGCGCGGGCTCCGGACCAGGCACGGCGGTTCCGTGCCATGGCAGGAAAGGTGAAAACGATGGTACAGGTAAGAGCGCAACAGCCGGTCAACACCGACGGCAGCATCAACCTCGAGGCCTGGCTGGACCACATCCTGGAGGTGGATCCGGCCCTCGATCGCGACAGCCTGCGCAGGGCCTGCGAGTTCGCCCGCGAGCTCGAGGCCCAGGCGGTCGCCGCCCAGAACATCTGGGCCGAGGGCATGTCGAGCTTCCGCACCGGCCTGGATATCGCCGAGATCCTCGCCGACCTCAAGCTCGACCAGGAGTCGCTGCTCGCCGCGCTGCTCTACCGCGCGGTGCGCGAGGGCAAGGTCAAGCTGGACGAGGTGGCGCGGCGGTTCGGTGCCCAGGTCGCCAAGCTGATCGAGGGTGTGCTGCGCATGGCGGCGATCAGCGCCAGCCTCAATCCGCGCCAGTCGCTGGTGCTCGGTGCCCAGGCGCAGGTGGAGAACCTGCGCAAGATGCTGGTGGCGATGATCGACGACGTGCGCGTGGCGCTGATCAAGCTGGCCGAGCGTACCTGCGCCATCCGTGCGGTGAAGAACGCTCCGGAGGACAAGCGCTACCGGGTGGCCCGCGAGGTGTTCGACATCTATGCGCCGCTGGCCCACCGTCTGGGTATCGGCCATATCAAGTGGGAGCTCGAGGACCTGTCGTTCCGCTACCTCGAGCCCGAGCAGTACAAGCAGATCGCCAAGCTGCTGCACGAGCGGCGTCTCGACCGCGAGCAGTACATCAACAGCGTGATGGGCCAGTTGCGCGAGGAGCTGGCGGCCACCGGCATCGAGGCCGACATCAGTGGCCGGGTCAAGCACATCTACTCGATCTGGCGCAAGATGCAGCGCAAGGGGCTGGAGTTCAGCCAGATCTACGACGTGCGCGCGGTGCGCATCCTGGTTCCGGAGGTGCGCGACTGCTACACCGCCCTCGGCATCGTGCACACCCTCTGGCGGCACATTCCCAAGGAGTTCGACGACTACATCGCCAACCCCAAGGAGAACGGCTACCGCTCGCTGCACACCGCGGTGATCGGCCCCGAGGGCAAGGTGCTCGAGGTGCAGATCCGCACCCAGGCCATGCACGAGGAGGCCGAGCTGGGCGTGTGCGCCCACTGGCTGTACAAGGGCACCGACGTCAACTCCGGCTCCAGTCACTACGAGGAGAAGATCGCCTGGCTGCGTCAGGTGCTCGAGTGGCACGAGGAGCTGGGCGACATCGGCGGCCTGGCCGAGCAGCTGCGCGTCGACATCGAGCCCGACCGGGTCTACGTGTTCACCCCCGACGGCCACGCCATCGACCTGCCCACCGGTGCCACGCCGCTGGACTTCGCCTACCGGGTGCACACCGAGATCGGCCACAACTGCCGCGGCGCCAAGGTCAACGGGCGCATCGTGCCGCTCACCTACAGCCTGCAGACCGGCGAGCAGGTGGAGATCATCACCGGCAAGAACGGCGCGCCGAGCCGCGACTGGTTGAACCCGAACCTCGGCTACGTGACCACCTCGCGGGCGCGGGCGAAGATCGTCCACTGGTTCAAGACTCAGGCGCGCGACCAGAACGTGGTCGCCGGCAAGAGCTACCTGGAGCGCGAGCTGGCGCGCCTGGCGCTGACTGCGGTGGACCCCGAGCGGCTCGCCGAGAGGTGCAACCTGAAGAGCGCCGAGGACATGTACGCCGCCCTCGGCGCCGGCGACCTGCGTCTGTCCCAGGCGGTCAACGCGGCCCAGCAACTGGTCGAGCCCGAGCGCGGCGCCGAGAGCTTCGAGCTGCTTACCCGCCGCGGCCCCAGCGGCGTACGCGGCGGCGGGCGCGACGAGATCCAGATCCTCGGCGTCGGCAACCTGCTCACCCAGATGGCCGGCTGCTGCCAGCCGGTGCCGGGCGAGCCGATCGTCGGCTACATCACCCAGGGCCGCGGCGTGAGCATCCACCGCCAGGATTGCCCGAGCGCCCTGCAGCTGCGCGAACGCGAGCCGGAGCGGATCATCCAGGTCAGCTGGGGCCAGGCGCCGGCCAAGACCTACCCGGTGGACATCCAGATCCGCGCCTACGACCGTTCCGGTCTGCTGCGCGACGTCTCCCAGGTGCTGCTCAACGAGAAGATCAACGTGCTGTCGGTCAACACCCAGTCGGACAAGAACGACAACACCGCGAACATGCGCCTATCGAGATTCCCGGCATGGCCGCGCTCGGTCGGCTGCTGGCGCGCATCTCGCAGTTGCCCAACATCATCGAGGCCAGGCGCAGCCGGGCTGGAGCATGAGCATGTATCGACTCGACGACCTGCTGCATCTGATGGCCCGCCTGCGCGACCCGCAGTACGGCTGCCCGTGGGACCTCAAGCAGGACTACGCCAGCATCGTGCCGCATACCCTCGAGGAGGCCTACGAGGTGGCCGACGCCATCGAGCGCAGCGACTTCGCCCACCTGCCGGGCGAACTCGGCGACCTGCTGTTCCAGGTGGTCTACTACAGCCAGTTGGGCCGCGAGGAGGGGCGCTTCGACTTCGCCCAGGTGGTCGACGGCATCACCCGCAAGCTGATCCGCCGCCATCCCCACGTGTTCCCCGACGGCGACCTGTACGGCGCGCCCGACCTGCCGAAGCTCGCCGAGGCGGCGATCAAGCGCCGCTGGGAGGAGATCAAGGCCGAGGAGCGCGCCGAGCAGGCGAGTGTGCCCGAGCAGCTGTCGCTGCTCGACGACATCCCGCAGGCGCTGCCGGCGCTGTCGCGGGCTGCCAAGCTGCAGAAGCGCGCCGCCCAGGTCGGCTTCGACTGGCCGGCGCCGCTGCCGGTGCTGGACAAGCTGCACGAGGAACTCGACGAGGTGCTCGAGGCGATGGCCGAGGGCGACCAGCAGCACATCGCCGAGGAGGTCGGCGACCTGCTGTTCGTCGCGGTCAACCTGGCCCGCCACCTCAAGGTCGAACCGGAAGCGGCGTTGCGTGCGGCCAACCGCAAGTTCGAGCGGCGCTTCCAGTTCATCGAGCGGGCCTTGCGCGAGGCCGGCCGGCGCATGGAAGATTGTCCCCTCGAGGAACTGGACGCCCTGTGGGGCGAGGCCAAGCGCCAGGAGCGCGACGGCCCGGCCTGCAGCTAGTTTCGGCCATTTCCGACGGCGCCTGGCGTGCCGTCCCCCTCGGATTCACCGGAAACAAGTCAACTCATGAGTCTTTCCCTACGCGACCAGCTGCTCAAGGCGGGGCTGGTCAACGAGAAGCAGGCCAAGCAGGCCGGCAAGCAGAAGCAGAAGCAGCAACGCCTGGAGCTCAAGGGCCAGGCCGAGAAGGACGATTCGCAGCGTCAGGCGGCGCTCAGGGCGCAGGCCGAGAAGCAGGCCCGCGACCAGGAGCTGAACCGCCAGCAGCAGGAGAAGGCGCAGAAGAAGGCGCTGGCCGCACAGGTCAAGCAGTTGATCGAGGGTACCCGCCTGCCGCGCCTGGCGAGCGACGATTACTACAACTTCGTCGACGACAAGAAGGTCAAGCGCATTGCGGTCAACCCCATGCTGCGCGACAAGCTCAGTCGCGGCAGCCTGGCCATCGTGCGCCTGGAGGGCAAGTACGAGCTGATCCCGCGCGAGGCGGCGCTCAAGGTCCGCGAGCGCGAGCCGCAGCGGATCATCCTGCTCAACGACGTGATCGAGGCGCAGCCCGGCGACGAGGAAGACCCGTACAAGGACTTCGTGATCCCCGACGACCTGATGTGGTGAGCGCATCGGGGCCGCTTCAGCCGTTCAGCAGGACGCGGCCGAAGCGTGCCCCCGGGGTCAGCGCGGTGATGGCGCGCAGGCGGTCCAGGCGCAGCGCGTGTTCGCGGCCGGCACTGCGTACCAGCAGCTCTTCCTTGCCGGACAGGGTGCGCGTGTCCAACGCCACCCCGGTCAGCCAGTCGCCGTCGGTCAGTTCGATGCGCAGGCGGTAGCCATACAGGCAGGCGATCTCCAGGTAGTCGTGCAGGTCGCAGGCCAGCGGTCGGTAGGGCGTGTCCATGCGGTTTCCCTCAGGGTGCGGTCGTCACCAGCTTACGCCGTCGGCCCGCAACGCAGAACGCCCGGCGAGTGCCGGGCGTTCTGCGTTTCCTACGTGACGGGGCGGAGGGTCAGTTGCCCTTGACTTCGCGGCCGTCGACCCTGCCCTGCTTGAGCATGATCTGATATTCCTTGCCGTCCTTCTCCACCTGATGCAGGCGCACCAGCAGGTGGTCCCAGTCGCGGGCGAACCACAGCACCGTCTTGCGGCTGGTCTGGGTGGGGTCGCGCACCCGCTCGACTTTGATCGCCTCGATCTGGCCGGCCTCGGTCCGCACGCTTTCCGTGCCGAGCACGCGGAAGTCGTAGGTCTCTATCTCGTCGCCGTCGAGCACCTGGTAGCTCATGCTCTTCTTGCCGGCGGCGACGTCCTCCTGCAGGGCCAACTGGTAGGTGGACTTGTCGAGCAGGCCGCTTTTCAGGACCAGGCTGACCGGCGTGTTGCGGTCGCGGCCGGTGACCTGCTTGGCCTGCCAGTCGAAGTCGTGGGTGATCTTCTTGCCTTTGCCCAGACCACTGCGCTCGAAGCGGTAGCTGAGCGGCACGAAGCGCTGGCCGTCATGGCGGAAGCGACTTTCCTCGCTCAGCCCGGCGACCAGCATGGAGGCCTTGAACTGCAGGGTCCAGGTGCCGTCGGCATTCTTCAGCAGGTGGCGCTCGGCGCTGCCGCTGACCGGCACCTGCTGCCAGTCGGCGGTATAGCGGGCGCTGAAGGGCTCCAGGGCCTGGGCGGCGGTCGGCAGGCCGCAGAGGGCCAGGACAAGCGGTAACGCGCGACGCATGACGATCTCCTCGGGTTGCTGACGCCGGCCGGAGTCTCAGGACGGCAGCGGCAGATCGCGGATCTGCCTGCCGCCGGCCGGCAGCGGGGCGCCATCCAGTTCGGCGCCCTGCTGGCCGAGACGCAGACGCCCCTCGGCGAACCAGCGCACGGCCAGCGGATAGATGCGATGCTCGCCGATCTGCACGCGGCTGGCCAGCGTCTCCGGCGTGTCGCCCGCGCGCACCGGCACCACGGCCTGTACGACCAGGGGGCCGCCGTCGAGTTCCTCGGTGACGAAGTGCACGCTGCAGCCGTGCTCGGCATCCCCGGCCTCCAGCGCGCGCTGGTGGGTGTGCAGGCCCTTGTACCTGGGCAGCAGCGAGGGGTGGATGTTGAGCAGGCGGCCGGCGTAGTGGCGGACGAAGCCCGGTGTGAGAATGCGCATGAAGCCGGCCAGCACCACCAGGTCGGGCCGGTGGGCGTCGATGGCCTCGATCAGCGCGGCGTCGAAGGCCTCGCGGCCGTCGAACGCCTTGTGGTCGAGTACCGCGGTGGCGATCCCGGCCTGCTGCGCGCGGACCAGGCCGTAGGCGTCGGCGCGGTTGGAGATCACCGCGCCGATGCGGGCCGGGATGCCGCCGTCGGCGATGCCGTCGATCAGCGCCTGCAGGTTGCTGCCGGAGCCGGAGATCAGCACCACCACATTGCAGGGCTGGGCCATCAGTGCGCCTTCAGGTTGTTCAGCACGACGCGCTCGGCACCTTCGTCGGCGCCGGCGATGCTGCCGATCACCCACGGGGTTTCGCCCGAGGCTCGCAGGCTGGCCAGGGCGGCCTCGACCTGCTCGGCGGCCACGCAGATCACCATGCCGACGCCGCAGTTGAGCACGCGGTGCATCTCGTGCTCGTCGACGTTGCCCTTCTCCTGCAGCCAGTCGAACACCGCCGGGCGGGTCCAGCTGGCCACGTCGATCAGCGCCTGGGTGCCTGCGGGCAGCACGCGCGGGATGTTGTCGAGCAGGCCGCCGCCGGTGATGTGGGCCATGGCCTTGACCGCGCCGGTCTCCTCGATCAGCTTGAGCAGCGGCTTGACGTAGATGCGGGTCGGCGCCATCAGCAGGTCGGCGAGCTTCTGGCCGTCCAGCTCGGTGGCTTCGATGTCGCTGCCGGACACCTCGAGGATCTTGCGGATCAGCGAGTAGCCGTTGGAGTGCGGGCCGGAGGAGGGCAGGGCGATCAGTGCGTCGCCGGCGACCACCTTCGAGCCGTCGATGATCTCGCTCTTCTCCACCACGCCGACGCAGAAGCCGGCCAGGTCGTAGTCCTCGCCCTCGTACATGCCGGGCATCTCGGCGGTCTCGCCGCCGACCAGCGAGCAGCCGGCCAGTTCGCAGCCGGCGCCGATGCCGGCGACCACGGTGGCGGCCACGTCGACGTTGAGCTTGCCGGTGGCGTAGTAGTCGAGGAAGAACAGCGGCTCGGCGCCGCACACCACCAGGTCGTTGACGCACATGGCCACCAGATCCTGGCCGATGCTGTCGTGCTTGTCGAGGTTCAGCGCCAGGCGCAGCTTGGTGCCGACGCCGTCGGTGCCGGAGACCAGCACCGGCTGCCGGTAGCCGGCGGGGATCTCGCACAGGGCGCCGAAGCCGCCGAGGCCGCCCATCACTTCGGGGCGCGCGGTGCGCTTGGCCACGCCCTTGATGCGTTCGACCAGGGCTTCGCCGGCGTCGATGTCTACACCGGCGTCCTTGTAGCTGATGGAGGGTTGCTTGCTCATGAGTGCGGGCCTTTGCGGGAAGTGCGGGAAAGCGCGCGATTCTAGCATTCTTGCCGGAGAGCGGCCATCACGGGCGGTTGCCGCCGTCCGGGCGGCTGTTTAAGGTATAGGCCCTGTCCGGTGCGCGTCTGGCGCGCCCGTTACCCTTGTCGAGATGCCCCCCATGCGCCCGATCGCCCGCTGGTTTGCCTTCTGCCTGATGTTCGCCACCCTGTCGGTCACCGCCGCCCAGGTCGAGGGGCTGTACGAGGTGCGCGAGCCGGTGGCCTCGCAGGACCCGACCGAACGCGCCGCGGCGATGGGCCGCGCCCTGCAGACCCTGGTGGTGCGGCTGACCGGCAAGCGCGAGGCGGCGCAGGACGCCCGCCTGCGGCCGTTGCTGGCCGACCCCGAGCAACTGGTGCAGCAATACGTCTACGAGTCCGGTACGCCGGTGACCCTGTCGGTGGTGTTCGACCCGGTGCTCAGCCAGAACGCGCTGCGCGAGGCCGGGCTGAGCCTGCTGGGTGCCGAGCGCGCCAGCGTGCTGGCCTGGTGGCTCAGCGAGGGCGTCGCTGGCAGCACCCTGCTGACCGAGGAACAGCCGGAGGCCGACGTCCTGCATGCCGCCGCCCGGCATCGCGGCGTGCCGCTCGGCCTGCCGCTGGGCGATCTCGACGAGCAGCTGCTGGCCGATGCACGGACCCTGCAGAGCCGCGATGCCGCGGCCCTGCAGGAGGCTTCGGCGCGCTACGCGGCCGACGCCCTGCTGGCCGTGCTGGCGAAGGAGGCCGACGGTGCCTGGCGGGCCGACTGGCAGCTGTGGGTGGCCGGCGAGCGCGCCGCCGGTGCCAGCAGCGCCGCCAGCCAGGCGGCGCTGGCCGACGCTGTGCTGCTGGAGGTCGGCGAACTGCTTGCCGGTCGCTTCGCCGGCGCGCGCGCCGCGCAGGCCCTGACCCTCGAGGTGCAGGGCAACGACCTGGCCCGCTACGCCACCCTGCAGCGTCTGCTCGAGCCCTTCGCACCGCGCCTGCAGGCGGTGGACGGCGACAAGCTGGTCTATCGGCTCGATGCCAGCCCCGACCAACTGCGCTCCCAATTGCAGCTCGGGCGCCTGCACGAGCTGCCGGCGCAGCCCGTCGACGCCCAGGACGCCCCGCAGGCGCCGCTGCAGGTGCCGGCGGCTGGCGCCGGGCGTCTGCAGTTCGCCTGGTAAGGCGAGCGTTCCCAGGGGTCGACAAGGAGAGCGCCCATGTTCGCCGATTCCCGCAGCTGGCTGGGCCTGGCGGCCCTGCTGCTGCTCGGCTGGCTGATCCAGCAGCTGCAGCCGGTGCTGATGCCGTTCCTGGTCGGCACCCTGCTGGCCTACCTCGGCGACCCGCTGGTCGACCGTCTGGAGGGGCGCGGTCTGTCGCGCACCTGGGGCGTGGTGGCGGTATTCACGCTGTTCGGCCTGCTCCTGCTGAGCATGCTGCTGGTGCTGGTGCCGCTGCTCGGCCGCCAACTGGTGCGTCTCTACGAGCTGGCGCCGCTGATGCTCGACTGGCTGCAGGGCACCGCGCTGCCCTGGGGCCAGCAGCGGCTCGGCCTGCAGGCCGAGCTCTGGCGCCTCGATCGCCTCAAGACGCTGTTCGGCGAGCATCTCGGTCAGGCCACCGACCTGGCCGGCCTGCTGCTCGCCCGGGTCACCTCGTCGGGCCTGGCGCTGCTCGCCTGGCTGGGCAACCTGCTGCTGATCCCGGTGGTGAGCTTCTACCTGCTGCGCGACTGGGACCTGCTGCTCGCCCGTCTGCGCAACCTGCTGCCGCGCCGTCGCGAGGGGCTGGTGGTGCGCCTGGCCGGCGAATGCCACGAGGTGCTCGGCGCCTTCCTGCGCGGTCAGCTGCTGGTGATGCTGGCGCTGGCGCTGGTCTACGCCGTGGGGCTGACGCTGCTCGGCCTGGAGCTGGGCCTGTTGATCGGTGTGCTCGCCGGGCTGGCCAGCCTGGTGCCGTACATGGGCTTCGTGGTCGGCATCGTCGCGGCGCTGGTGGCGGTGCTGTTCCAGTTCGGCCTGGACTGGTATCCGCTGCTCGGCGTGGTTGTGGTGTTCAGCGTCGGTCAGTTGCTCGAAGGCATGTGGCTGACCCCGCTGCTGGTCGGCGACCGCATCGGCCTGCATCCGGTGGCGGTGATCTTCGCGGTGCTCGCCGGCGGCCAGCTGTTCGGTTTCACCGGCGTGCTGCTGGCCCTGCCGGTGGCTGCGGTGGTCATGGTGCTGCTGCGCCATGTGCACGACTTCTATAAACTGTCGGCACTTTACGGTGAGTCAGGCGATGGCTCGCAGGAGCCGTCGGAGTCCCCATGAAACCCATCCAGCTGCCTCTGGGTGTGCGTCTGCGCGACGACGCCACCTTCGCCAACTACTACCCCGGCGCCAACGCGGCCGCGCTGGGGTACGTCGAGCGCATGTGCGAGAGCGACGTCGGCTGGGCGGAGAACCTGATCTACCTGTGGGGCGCCGAGGGCGTCGGGCGCAGCCACCTGCTGCAGGCCGCCTGCCTGCGCATGGAACAGTTCGGCGGCCGTGCGGTGTACCTGCCGCTGGACGCAGTGGCCATGTACGGCCCGCAGCTGCTGGACAACCTCGAGCAGTGCGACCTGGTGTGCATCGACGAGGTGGATCTGGTGGCCGGCCACCCGACCTGGGAGGAGGCGCTGTTCCACCTGTTCAATCGCCTGCGCGACGCCGGCCGGCGCCTGCTGCTGTCGGCCTCGGCGCCGCCGCGCGAGGTGCCGATCAAGCTGCCCGACCTCAAGTCGCGCCTCACCCTGGCGCTGGTGTTCCAGCTCCACGGCCTGTCCGACGAGGACAAGCTGCGCGCCCTGCAGCTGCGCGCCTCGCGGCGCGGCCTGCACCTCACCGACGAGGTCGGCCGCTTCATCCTCACCCGCGGCTCGCGCAGCATGAACTCGCTGTTCGACCTGCTCGAGCAGCTCGACCACGCCTCGCTGCAGGCGCAGCGCAAGCTGACCATCCCCTTCCTGAAGGAAACCCTGGGCTGGTGAGGCTGACGCGGGGTGGGGGGGCCCCCGGCACCGGCCCCCCCCACCCCGCGCATCTGCGCATCACTCCCCGGCCAGCTTGCGCTGGTACTGGAAGCTCCAGCGCGTGTACAGGGTGGCGCTGCAGAACAGCAGCACGCTGAGCGTCGCCTCGAGGACGCCGAACAGCAGGCGGCCGGGCTGGAAGGCGGCCACCACGCCCTGGATGAAGTACAGGTTGATCGCGTAGCAGGCCCAGGCGTGCACCCGGGCGTTGCCGAGCAGCATGCCGGGGGCGAGGATGACCAGCGGCACCAGGTGCACGCCGAGGATCACCCAGGGGCGGGCACCGTGCAGCTCCTCGATCCGCAGGTACCACACCGACAGCAGCACGATCAGCGCGGCAAACAGCGCCAGGCTCGTCCAGCGGCTCAGGCGCAGGCGCGGCTCCAGCCACTCCAGCGCCGGCAGCGGTTTGTTCTTGCGCGCCATCTCAGCTCCCCAGTTTCAGTGCGGTCTGCGCCAGGCGCCGGCCGAGGGCGCGGCACAGGGCGATCTCGTGCTCGTCCATGGGACGCTTGCCGTCGTTGCCGGCGTGGTGGCTGGCGCCGTAGGGGGTGCCGCCGCCGCGGGTCTCGAGCAGGGCCGTCTCGCTGTAGGGCAGGCCGCAGAGCAGCATGCCGTGGTGCAGCAGCGGGAGCATCATCGACAGCTGGGTGCTCTCCTGGCCACCGTGCAGGCTGGCGGTGGAGGTGAATACGCCGGCCGGCTTGCCGACCAGCTCACCGGTCAGCCACAGGCTGCTGGTGCTGTCGAGGAAGTGCTTGAGCGGTGCGGCCATGTTGCCGAAGCGGGTCGGACTGCCCAGCACCAGGCCGGCGCAGTGCTTGAGGTCGTCGAGGCTGGCGTAGATCGCGCCTTCCGCGGGGATCTCCGCGGCCACTGCTGCGCATTCGGGGGAGACCGCCGGCACGCAGCGCAGGCGTGCGGCCAGGCCTCCCTGCTCGACGCCGCGGGCGATCTGCCGGGCCATCTCGGCGGTGGCGCCATGACGGCTGTAGTAGAGCACCAGGATGTAGGGCTGGTTCACGGCAGCAGCTCCAGCACGCGCTCCGGCGGGCGGCCGACCACGGCCTTGTCGCCGGCCACCAGGATCGGCCGCTCGATCAGCCGCGGATGCGCGGCCATGGCGGCGATCAGCGCCTCGTCGTCCAGCGCCGGGTTGTCCAGGCCGAGCGCCTTGTACTCGTCCTCGCCGCTGCGCAGCAGCTGGCGGGGCGTGTAGCCGAGTCCGGTGAGCAGCGTGCGCAGCTCCTCGGCCGTGGGCGGGGTTTCCAGGTAGCGCACCACGCGCGGGGCGAGGCCGCGGGCCTCGAGCAGTTCCAGCGCGCCGCGGGATTTCGAGCAACGCGGGTTGTGGTAGAGGGTCAGGTCGGTCATCTCGGTTGGCCCGTGACAGGAGGAGGGCGCTATTCTAACCGCGACGGCGCCGGAGGCGCCGCAGTTCACAAGGAGTGTCGATGCATCCCCACCTGCAGCGGGCCCGGGACTTCGCCGAGCATCTGCTGCGGCGCTTCTTCGCCGACCGCATACCGCAGAGCGCCGCGGCATTGACCTATACCACCCTGTTCGCGGTGGTGCCGATGATGACCGTGACCTTCGTCATGCTCGCCGCGGTGCCGGCCTTCCGCGATCTGGGCGAACCCATCCAGCGTTTCATCTTCGACAGTTTCGTGCCCTCGGCGGGCGAGCAGGTGCAGCAGCACCTGAGCGCGTTCAGCGGCCAGGCGCGCGAGCTGACCTGGATCGGCGTCGGGGTGCTGGTGGTCACCGCCCTGCTCACCCTGAAGACCATCGAGAGCGCCTTCAACCAGATCTGGCGGGTTCGCCGGGCCCGTCGCGGGCTGTCGAGCTTCCTGCTCTACTGGGCGATCCTCAGCCTCGGTCCGCTGCTGCTCGGCGCCGGCTTCGCCGCCAGCACCTACGTCACCTCGCTGAAGTTCCTCTCCGGCCCCGAGGCGCTGCCCGGCGCCGCGACCCTGCTCGGCCTGACCCCGCTGTTCACTGGCATCGCCGCCTTCACCCTGCTGTATGCTGCGGTACCCAATACCCGGGTGCGCCTGCGTCACGCGCTGATCGGCGGCAGCTGCGCCGCACTGCTGTTCGAGGCGGCCAAGGCGCTGTTCGCCCTCTACGTCACGCTGTTTCCCGGCTACCAGCTGATCTACGGCGCCTTTGCGGCGGTGCCGCTGTTCCTGGTGTGGATCTACCTGAGCTGGCTGATCGTGCTCGCTGGCGCCGAGCTGGTCTGCCACCTCGGTGCGCCGGACGGCTGGCGTGGCGGCGCCCGAGCGCCGCTGCTCAACCTGCTCGGCGTGCTGGCGCAGTTCCATGCCTGCCAGCAGCGCGGGGGCGCGCTGTCGCGCGAGGGGCTGGCCCGCCTCGGCTGGGGAATGGACGACGGGGACTGGGCGGAGCTGATCGACTTCCTCGAGGGCGAACGGCTGGTCAGCGCTACCGGCAATGGCGACTGGGTGCTCTGCCGCGATCTCTCCGGCCTGTCGCTGCACCAGTTGCTCGAGCGCAGCCCGTGGCCGCTGCCGGCCTCGGCGCGGCTGCCCGAGCGGCTGCCGGAAGGTCTGGCGGCAACCTGGTATCCGCCGCTGCGCGCGGCGCTGCTGGAGCTGGAGCGGGTGCGCGGCGAGCGGCTCGGCGGCAGCCTGGCGCAGTGGCTCGGCGGTTCCGCGGGCGAGTCCTGAGCGCCCTCAGACGGGCAGCGGGACGATCGGCTGGACGAAGATATCCTCGACGCGCAGGTTCGGCGCCGCGACCGCGCTGCGCAGGCGCAGCTCGACGCCCTCGAGCTGCTGCTGCACCGGCAGGCGGGCCACGCCGGAGAGCAGGATGCGCTGGCGCGGGTCGATGCGTCCGTGGTCGACCGGCACCTCG
The DNA here is from genome assembly GCF_024451105.1 of Stutzerimonas stutzeri. GTDB lineage: Bacteria > Pseudomonadota > Gammaproteobacteria > Pseudomonadales > Pseudomonadaceae > Geopseudomonas > Geopseudomonas stutzeri_A. Next base: position 456,141 of record NZ_JANGEY010000002.1, on the reverse strand, counting down.
CGCTGCTGGTCGCCGTCGCGGTAGCTGACCAGCAGCGATACCGGCAGGTCGCTGAGGCCGGGCAGATGCAGCCAGGCGGCGACCTCCAGCTCGACGACGCGGCCGTTCCGCTCGCTGCCCTGGCGGCGGGCGGCGGCCAGTTGCCGGGCGGTCAGGGTGTGCAGCAGCTGGTCGTGGTGCGACAGCATGGGGTTCTCCACTGGTCTCGGCGATGCGCCGGGAATTATAGGAAGGCACCGTCCGTCGAGTCTGTGGCACAGGGCGGTCGCGAAGGTGACCTGCTGCGCAGTTTTGCTGCCGGCCCCGGCATCGGCTAAGGTCGCTGCTGGGGGCCGCCGCGGGGGCGGTCACGGCGGCGAAGGGGGGAAGGGCGATGCGACGAGGGTGGCGGCGGAACTGGCTGGCGGGGCTCTTCCTGCTGCTGGCGGCCTGTGGCGGCGCGGACTGGGGGAGCGATCAGCACGGGCGTCCCGTCGCGGCCGAGCAGCTGGAAGGGCGCTGGCTGGTGGTCAACTACTGGGCGGAGTGGTGCGCTCCCTGCCGTAAGGAGGTGCCGGAGCTCAACCGCCTTGCCGAGCAGTTACAGGGGCAGCCGGTGCGGGTGCTGGGGGTGAACTTCGACGCCTTGACGGGCGAGGAGCTGCGCCGGGCGGTGGAGAGCCTCGGGATCCGCTATACCAACCTGACGGCTGATCCGGCGGCGCGGCTCGGTCTGACTGCGAGCCAGGTGCTGCCGGTGACCTGGCTGATCGATCCCGAGGGGCGCGTGCGCGAGCAGCTCGCCGGCGAGCAGACCGCGCAGGGGCTGCGCGAGCGTCTGCTGGCGCTGGGGGCCGCCTTGCCGGCCGAGTGAGGGGCGAGGCGGCGTTTCCGCGGCATCCGGCCGGCCGATCCGAGCAGAGCAATCCGCCGCACAGACCACTGGCGGCGCGGTCACGAGGCTTTCGATGAAGGACGACAATCCCCCACCACTGGCCAAGGTCGTCGATCTGCTGATGGATGCCGTCTGCGTCGTCGATGCCGAGGGGCGCTTCCTCTACCTGAGCGCCGCCAGCGAGCGGATCTTCGGCTATCGCCCCGAAGAGCTGGTTGGCAGGCCGATGCTCGAGCTGGTCGCGCCCGAGGATCGCGAGCGAACCCTGCAGGCGGCTCGCGAGATCATGTCCGGTCAACCCAAGGCGAGCTTCGAGAACCGCTACCGGCGCAAGGATGGCAGCTATGTGGATATCCAGTGGTCGGCGTGCTGGTCGGCGAGCGAAGGGGTACGGATCGCCGTGGCGCGCGACATCACCCTGCGCAAGCGAGCCGAACGGCTGCAGGCGGCGCTCTATGCGATCTCCGAGGCGGCCCATGCGGCGCGGGATCTGCCGGCGCTGTTCGAGCGCATCCGGCTGATCGTCGGCGAGCTGCTGGCCGTGCAGGGCTTCTTCGTCGTTCTCTGCGACGAGCGGGGCGAGCGTCTGGCCTTTTCCTCGTCGCCCGTCGGCGACTCGCGGCTGTCCGTGGCGGCCGTCGAGCTGGGCGCGCGGGTGGTCGGCGGCGGGCAGCCGCTGCTGCTGAGCGGCCTGGCGGGGGAGGTCTGCTGGCTCGGTCTCCCTCTCGACTCCCGGCAGGGCGCGATCGGTGCCCTGCTGCTGGCCAGTCCGCTCGGCGGGAGCTACGGCGCGCAGGATCTGGAACTGCTGCAGTTCGTCTCGGCTCAGGTCGCAACCGCCATCGAGCGCAAGCGGCTGTATGCCCATCTGGAGCAGGCGGCGCGGCATGATGCGCTGACCGGCCTGGCCAACCGGGCTCTGTTTCTCGAGCGGGTGCAGGCGGCGCTGGCCAGAGGGCAGCGCAGCGGCGGACGGCTGGCGCTGTTGTACCTGGACCTCGACGACTTCAAACAGGTCAACGATGCGCTGGGGCATGCCGCCGGCGACCTGCTGCTGCAGGAGACCGCCCGGCGTCTGCAGCAGAGCGTACGCGAGACCGACACCGTGGCGCGCATCGGTGGCGACGAGTTCGTCGTGCTGCTGGAGGAGATCCGCGAACCGGCGCAGGCCTCGCTGCTGGCGGAGAGGATTCGTGCGGCGCTGAGTCGGCCGGTCGAGCTGAGCGGTTCGCTCCGCGCGATCGGTTCGAGCGTCGGCATCGCGATCTACCCCGAGGACGGCGAGAGCGAGGCCGAACTGCTGCGCCGTGCGGATGCCGCCATGTACGCCAGCAAGCGTCGGCGGGACGAGCGTGCCTAGCGATGGGGCACGGATCCGAAGTCGGGTACCGGGCTGGCTGCTAGCGCTGTGCGGTACCGCCCGTTCGGCCGGCATCCCTGAGCAGGGCCTGGACCAGTTCCTGTTGCAGTTCCGGATCGTTGCGGGTCAGCTCGATCAGGCTCTGCTCCAGTTCGCTGGCCTCCTCTTCGAGGCCCAGCTCGGAGAGGCGCCTTACCCGATGCACCCAGTGCGCCACGTCATCGCCCTCGAGGTCCGCGTAGATCAGACCGTGGGCCTCCTGCAGGCGAGCCCGCAGGCTGCGGCTGAGCAGCAGCTCGACCTCGGCGCTGGGCTGGTCGCGGGGGTCCGCCACGCGCAGCTGCAACTTGGCGATCCGCCCGAGGTCCTGCTCGGCGAAGGGACTGTCCAGCAGGTTCAGGCGCAGCACGCCGTTGCGGTTGGTGGTCAGCTCATGGATCTGCTCGCCGAACCGGACCTGCACCGGGCGTTCGGCCCAGGGCAGGCTGGAGTACTCCAGGCGACTCTCGCCCTGCTGTTCCTCTACCGCCGCCAGGTTCTGCTGGGCGCGGCCGTTGGACTCGACGTTCATGAACGGGTTGAGACCGGCGAAGCCGTAGCTGATCCAGTCGCGCGTGGCGCTTTCCGGCAGGCGGCCGAGCAGCGGCACGTTGAGCACGTTGGCGCCGACGCCGGCGACCACCGCCAGCGCCCCCAGCGGGATCTCGTAGAGTTCGCGCCAGGGCTGGTAGGGGGTGTAGCGCTGATAGCGGCGGGTCACCTCGAACGGGGTGACCTCGAAGGTCTTCTGCTCCTGGACGCGCACCCGGCGCTGTGGCAGATCGAGCACCGGCGGGCTGCCGGCGTCGATCTGCAGGCTGTGGTCGAGCAGCTTGCGCTCGACCCGCTCCTCGAGCTCGCTGCGCTGGGGCAGCTGGTTGGCACAGCCGGTGAGGAGCACGGCGCCGCACAGGGCGGCGCCGGCAAGGCGATGGCGGCGTCTGGGCATGATCTCGGTTAGCGGTTGAGGCGGGCAGCGAGGAATGCCTGGATCTCGGCCAGCGGCACGTTCTGCGCCTCGCTGTCGCGGCGGCCCTTGTATTCGAGAACCGACTCGGCCAGACCGCGCTCGCTGACCACGATGCGATGCGGGATGCCGATCAGTTCCATGTCGGCGAATTTGACGCCCGGACTGGTCTTCTTGTCACGGTCGTCGAACAGCACCTCGTAGCCGGCGGCGGTCAGCTCGGCGTACAGACGGTCGGCGGCTTCCTTGACCGCGGCGTTCTCGTACTTCATCGGCACGATGGCGATCTGGAACGGCGCCAGCGCCTCCGGCCAGAGGATGCCGCGCTCGTCCCAGTTCTGCTCGATGGCGGCGGCCACCACGCGCGACACGCCGATGCCGTAGCAGCCCATGATCAGGGTCACCGGCTTGCCGTTCTCGCCGAGCACCGAGACGTTCAGCGCCTGGCTGTACTTGGTGCCGAGCTGGAAGATGTGGCCGACCTCGATGCCGCGCTTGATCACCAGGCTGCCCTGGCCGTCCGGGCTGGGATCGCCCTCGACCACGTTGCGCAGGTCGGCGACTGCCGGCAGCGGCAGGTCGCGCTCCCAGTTGAGGCCGAAGTAATGCTTGCCATCGACGTTGGCGCCGGCGGCGAAGTCGCCGAGCAGCGCCACCGAGCGGTCGATCACGCAGGGGATCGGCAGGTTCAGCGGGCCCAGCGAGCCGGGACCGGCGCCGATGGCGGCACGGATCTCGGCCTCGGAGGCGAACACCAGCGGGCTGGCGACCAGCGCGTGGTTGGCGGCCTTGATCTCGTTCAGTTCGTGGTCGCCGCGCACGATCAGGGCGACCAGTTGGCCTTCCTCGGCGCCATGCACCACCAGGGTCTTGACGGTCCTCTCGACGGCCACGCCGAACTGGGCGACCAGTTCGTCGATGGTCCTGGCGTCCGGGGTGTCGACCAGGCGCAGCTGCTCGGTCGCGGCGCCGCGCTCCTGCTCGCGCGGGATGGCCTCGGCCTTCTCGATGTTGGCCGCGTAGTCGGAGCTGTCGCTGAAGGCGATGTCGTCCTCGCCGGACTCGGCCAGCACGTGGAACTCGTGGGAGCCGGTGCCGCCGATCGAGCCGGTGTCGGCCTGTACCGGGCGGAAATTCAGGCCCAGGCGGCTGAACACGTTGCAGTAGGCCTGGTGCATGCGGTCGTAGGTTTCCTGCAGCGATTCCTGGGTCATGTGGAAGGAGTAGGCGTCCTTCATCAGGAATTCGCGGCCGCGCATCAGGCCGAAGCGCGGGCGGATCTCGTCGCGGAACTTGGTCTGGATCTGGTAGAAGTTGATCGGCAGCTGCTTGTAGCTGTTCAGCTCGTTGCGCGCCAGGTCGGTGATCACTTCCTCGTGGGTCGGGCCGACGCAGAAGTCGCGCTGATGGCGGTCCTTGATGCGCAGCAGCTCGGGGCCGTACTGCTCCCAGCGCCCGGACTCCTGCCACAGCTCGGCCGGCTGGATCGCCGGCATCAGCACTTCCAGGGCGCCGGCGGCGTTCATTTCCTCGCGGACGATGTTCTCCACCTTGCGCAGCACGCGCAGGCCCATCGGCAGCCAGGTGTACAGGCCCGAGGCCAGCTTGCGGATCATCCCGGCGCGCAGCAGCAGCTGGTGGCTGATCACCACGGCGTCGGTGGGAGTTTCCTTGAGGGTCGAGATCAGATACTGGCTGGTACGCATGGGCAGGAGGATCCGGTTTCGCTGGACGGAAAAATGCCCGCATTGTACGGCGCGGGTCCGGTGGCGTACAGGGCGGGGGACGGGCTGCAGCGGGGCGGAAAAGCGAAAGCCCGGCGCGGGGCCGGGCTTTCGTTGCGTCGGTGCGACCGATGGGCGTTACAGGATGCTCAGCGGGTATTCGACGATCAGGCGCAGGTCGTTCATGTCCGAGTAGTAGTCGGCGTTCAGTGCGCTGTTGCCGCGATAGATCGAGCTGCGCAGACGCAGGGACAGGTCCTTGGCGGCGCCGTCCTGGACCACGTACCGGGTCTCGAAGTTGAACTCCTTCTCCTTGCCCTCGACACCGCTGCTGGTGGTGATGTTGTCGCCGGTGATGTAGCGGGTCATGAAGCTCAGGCCCGGCACGCCGTAGGCGGCCATGTCCAGGTCGTAGCGCACCTGCCAGGATTTCTCGTCCTCGCGGTCGAAGTCGGAGATCTGCACCGAGTTGGCCAGCCATACGGTGCCGCCGCCGTCGATGCCATAGGCGTAGGCGCTGTCCCCGGAGGAGCGCTGGTAGGCCAGGGTGAACTTGTGCGCGCCCATGCTGTAGGCGGTGGCCAGGCTCCAGATCTTGTTGTCGATCTGGCCCAGCAGCGCATCGCCCTCATCCTTGGTGCGGTAGGCGTTGACGTCGAAGTTCAGCGCGCGCGCCTCGCCCAGCGGCAGGTTGTAGTTCAGGTTGACATAGGTCTTCTTGAAGTAGTCCTCCACGTTGGAGGCATGCAGACCTGCGCTGAAGTTGTCGGTGAAGCTGTAGTTGGCGCCGACCAGGTTGAGCGACTTGAGGCCTTCGCTGTCGCGAGTGGTGGCGGTCATGCCGCTCAGCGCGGTGAAGCGACCGGCGCTCAGCTCGAGGCCGTCGATCTCGTTGCTGACCAGGTAGGTGCCGGTGGCGGCTTCCGGCAGGATGCGTGCGTCGTCGGTGGAGAACACCGGGCTTTCGACGAACTGGCTGCCGTACTTCAGGGTGGTGTTGGAGAGGCGGGCTTTCAGTGCGCCGCCGATTTCCGACTGGGTGTCCTCCGGGGTGCCGTCGCTGTCCAGGGCGAACTGGCCGGTACCGGTGCGACCTTCGCCGCTGTCCAGCTTGATGCTGGTCAGCGAGTGGGCGTCGAGGCCGAAGCCGACGGTGCCCTGGGTGAAGCCGGACTCGTAGAGGACGCGGATGCCCAGGCCGGTTTCCTCGCGGTAGCCGTTGGTCTTGCCGCTCACGCTGTTGGTGTTCGCCGCGCCGTTCTTGAAGTCGCGGTTCATGTACAGCACGCGATTCAGCACGTTCAGGCTGCTGTCCTCGACGAAGCCCTTGGACTCCGACTGGGCACTGGCCAGGGCCAGTTGCGAGGAGGCGGCCGCCACGGCCACTGCGATGATGCTCAGTTTCTTGAGTTGCATAAGGTGTTGCCCCTGAATTTTTTCGAAGTGCTCGTGGCCCTGTGATTGGTACAGACAGGGCATGACTTTCTTTTTGTCGGCAAGAGCTTATATCACGTTGCTCGAGTCCCACGGAAGTTCGCGGCGCCACGTTCGTCGACTGCGGCGCGACTCGGGCTTAAGACTGCGTTAAGTCTCGCGTACCAGACTGATCCCGACATCCTCGACGGGAGACCCTGTCCATGGCACCGCTACAGGCTGATCGGGACGATCATCTGGCGACGGTCGGCACGCATGCCGAGCTTGCCCTGCACTTGGCTATGCAAGAGCCGTGCACAAGCCGTCGCCGGCAGCTGGAAGGCTTCATCGGCGCGCGCTTCGCCGAGCATTACGGGGCGCGGATCCGCCACTTCATGCCCTGCCTGCTGGGGCTCTACGACCGCGAGCGGCAGCTGCAGGCCGCCCTTGGCGTGCGCTGCGGGCAGTCAGAGCCGCTGTTTCTCGAGCGCTACCTGGATGCGCCGGTCGAACAGCGCATCGCCGAGCTGGGCGGCGTCGGTCTGCCGGCGCGCGGGCGGATCGCCGAGGTGGGCAACCTGGCCTCGCTGGGCGGCGGTCACGCGCGGCTGCTGATCGTCGCGCTCACCGACCAGCTGGCGGCCGCCGGCTTTCGCTGGGTAGCCTTCACCGGCACGCCGCTGCTGCTCAACAGCTTCCAGCGCCTGGGGCTCGGCCTGCTGCATCTGGGCGCGGCCGACGGTCGGCGCCTCGGCGCCGAGCTGGCCGACTGGGGCAGCTACTACGCCACCCAGCCGCAGGTGATGGTCGGCGACGTGCTGGCCGCCCACCAGCGGCTGCAGGCCATGGGCGTCTACCGGCGCCTGGGTTACCGGGCGCGTCACGCAGAGGACGGAGGGATCGCCCATGTCGCCTGCGGTTGAGCGTTTCCGTCAGCGCCTGCGGGCGCATGGCGAGCGGATCGCCTTGCGCGACGGGGAGAAGCAGTGGAGCTACGCCGACCTGCTGCACGAAATCGAGTCGCGCCAGACCATCCTGCACCAGTGCGGGGCGCGGCGCCTGGCGATCGCCCTCGACAATGGCCCCGAGTGGCTGTTCTGGGATCTGGCCGCGCTGCTGGCCGGCCTGGTCTGCGTGCCGCTGCCCGGCTTCTTCTCGCCGTCGCAGCAGCGCCACGTGCTGGACAGCGCCGGGGTCGACAGCCTGCTCAGCGCCGATCCGCACGGCTTCGTCGCCCTGGATTTCGTGGCGCGCGGCGCGCTGTGCCAGCGCGAGGTGGACGCTCCGGTGGCGCTGCCGGCCGGCACGGCGAAGATCACCTACACCTCCGGCACCACCGGCCAGCCCAAGGGGGTGTGCCTGTCGGCCGAAGTCATGCTGAGCGTGGCGCAGAGCGTCGCGCAGAGCGTCGCCGACGCCACCGCCGGCAGCGGCATCGAGCGCCACCTGTGCGTGCTGCCGCTGGCGGTGCTGCTGGAGAACCTGGCCGGCACCTATGCGCCGCTGCTGCTCGGCGCCTGCCTGGAGATCCCCGCGCTGGCCACGGTCGGCATGCGTGGCGCCAGCCAGTTCGAGCTGCCGGCCTTGCTCGCCAGCCTGGCGCGGGTGCGGCCGAGCAGTCTGATCCTGCTGCCGCAGCTGCTGCTGGCGCTGGTCACGGCTGTCGAGCGTGGCGTGGCGCTGCCCGAGTCGCTGCACTTCATCGCCGTCGGCGGCGGGCGGGTGGCGCCGCAGCTGCTCGAGCGCGCCGAGGCGCTGGGGCTGCCGGTGTTCGAGGGCTACGGCCTGTCCGAGTGCGCCTCGGTGGTGTGCCTGAACACCCCCGGCCAGCGCCGCATCGGCAGCGTCGGCCGGCCGCTGCCGCACGTCGAGCTGCGCCTGGCCGACGATGGCGAGGTGCTGGTGCGCGGCGCGAGCTTCCTCGGCTACCTCGGCGACCCCCTGCGTCCCGGCGAATGGCTGGGCACCGGCGACCTTGGCCACTGGGTCGACGGCTTCCTGGTCCTGCACGGGCGCAAGAAGCACCAGTTCGTCACCGCCTTCGGGCGCAACGTCAATCCCGAGTGGGTGGAGGCCGAGCTGCTCCAGCAGGCACCGATCGCCCAGGCCTGGCTGCACGGCGAGGCGCTGCCGGCCAACGTCGCGGTGCTGGTGGCGCGCGGCGGTGCCAGCGATGCCGCGCTGCAGGCGGCGGTCGACGAGGTCAACGCCGGCCTGCCGGACTACGCCCGCGTGCACCGCTGGCTGCGTGCCGCCCAGCCTTTCGGCGAGGCCAACGGCCTGGCCACCAGCAACGGCCGGCTGCGCCGCGCCGCCCTGTTCGACCATTACCGCCATGCCATCGACTGCCTGATGGCCGACTCGAGCGTCTAGAGGATCAGCCTTGATGAGTTTCTTCGACACCCTGCAGCAACAGACCCAGGCCGAGCGCGACTACCTGCTGGCGGCGCCGATCTTCGCCGAGGTGCTGGCCGGGCGGATCAGCCTGGACAGCTATGTCGCCTTCCTCGGCCAGGCCTACCACCACGTCAAGCATACCGTGCCGCTGCTGATGGTCTGCGGCGCGCGCCTGCCAGAGCGCCTGGAATGGCTGCGCGGCGCGATCGCCGAGTACATCGAGGAGGAGTACGGCCACCAGGAGTGGATCCTCAACGACATCCGCGCCTGCGGCGGCGACGCCGAGGCGGTGCGCCACGCCACGCCCCACCTGCCCACCGAGCTGATGGTCAGCTACGTCTACGACCGCATCGCCCGCGGCAACCCGGTGAGCTTCTTCGGCATGGTCAACGTGCTGGAAGGCACCAGCATCGCCCTGGCGACCCAGGCGGCGGAGATCATCCGGGAGCGCCTGCAACTGCCGGCCCAGGCGTTCAGCTACCTGACCTCGCATGGCAGCCTGGACATCAGCCATGTGGCGTTCTTCGAGAAGCTGATGAACCGCCTCGAGGATGCCGACGACCAGGCCGCGGTGATCCATACCGCCAGGGTGGTCTACCGCCTGTACGGCGACCTGTTCCGCAGCCTGCCGTTGTCCGGGGAGAGCCAGCATGCAGTTGTCTGAGTGCCGCATCCTGCTCACCGGCGCCACCGGCGGCATCGGCCAGCAGCTGGCCGAGCGGCTGAGCCGCAGCGGCGCGCGTCTGCTGCTGGTGGGGCGCCAGGCCGAGCGGCTCGAGGGGCTGGTCAAGCAGTGCCAGGGGCGTGCCGAGGCGGTCTGCGCCGACATCACCCAGGCCGGCGGGCGCGAGGCGGTGCTGCAGGCCGCGCGGCGCATGGGCGGCGTCAACCTGCTGATCAACGCGGCCGGGGTCAACCGCTTCAGCCTGCTCGAGCAGCACGACGAGGAGGCCATCGCCGCGCTGGTGCAGCTCAACGTCACCGCCACCCTGCAGCTCACCCACCGGCTGCTGCCGATGCTGCGCCAGCAGGAGCGGGCGATGGTGGTCAACATCGGCTCGACCTTCGGCTCGATCGGCTATCCCGGCTTCGCCGCCTACTGCGCCAGCAAGTTCGCCCTGCGTGGCTTCTCCGAAGCGCTGCGCCGCGAACTGGCCGACACCCGGGTCAAGGTCCTGTACATCGCGCCGCGCGCCACCCGCACCAGCATGAACGAGCAGAGCGTGGTGGCGATGAACGACGAGCTGAAGGTGGCGATGGACGAGCCGGCCTGGGTGGCCGAGGCGGTGGTCGCCGCCATCGGCCGCGAGCGCGAGGAGCTGTATCTCGGCTGGCCGGAAAAGCTCTTCGTGCGCCTCAACAGCCTGCTGCCGCGGGTGGTCGACCAGGCGCTGCGCAAGCAGCTGCCGATCATCCAGCGCTTCGCGCGCGGCAAGTCCTGACTTCTTCCCGGAGTGGAGCAGAACCATGTCGAAATCCTTCCTGCGCAATCTGGTCCTCGGCGGCGCGCTGCTGCTCAGCCTGCCGAGCTTTGCCCTGACCGCCAGCGGCGAGCAGAACCTCAAGCAGCTGCAGAGCCGCTGGGCCGAGATCAACTACCAGCTGCCCGAGGCGCAGCGCGAGGCGGCCTTCGCCAGGCTGGCCGGCGAGGCCGAGGCGGCGCTCAAGGCCGAGCCGCAGGCGGCCGAGCTGCTGATCTGGCGCGGCATCATCCTCAGCACCTGGGCCGGCGCCAAGGGCGGGCTGGGTGCGCTGGACCTGGTCAAGCAGGCGCGCGGCCAGTTCGAGCAGGCACTCGAGCTCGATCCCAAGGCCCTCGACGGTTCCGCCTACACCAGCCTCGGCTCGCTCTACTATCAGGTGCCCGGCTGGCCGCTCGGGTTCGGCGACGACGAGCGCGCCGAACAGCTGCTCAAGCAGGCGCTGACCCTCAATCCCGATGGCATCGATCCCAACTACTTCTATGGCGACTTCCTGCTCCGCGAGAAGCGCTACGCCGAGGCCGCGAAGGCGCTGCAGAAGGCCCTTGCCGCGCCGCCGCGGCCGGGCCGCGAAGTGGCCGACGCCGGCCGCCGCGAGGAAGCCCGGACGCTGCTGGAGCAGGCACAGGCCAGGCTGCGCTGAGCGCCCGGTCGAGCTGCGCGCCGGCCTGGCGAGGGTGCGATACTCTCGCCAGGCCGGCGTTTTGCTGACTGCAAGGAACGGACAGGGGACTGCGGCATGCGCATATTGCTGGTGGAAGACGACAAGGCGCTGGGCGAGGGCATCCGCACCGCGCTCAAGCCCGAGGGCTACACGGTGGACTGGGTGCAGGACGGCGCCAGCGCCTGGCACGCCCTGAGTCACGAGAGTTTCGAGCTGTGCGTGCTGGATCTCGGCCTGCCGCGCATGGACGGCCTCGAGGTGCTGCGCCGCCTGCGCGGGGCCGGTCATGCCACGCCGGTGCTGGTGCTGACCGCGCGCGACGCCACCAGCGACCGCATCGCCGGCCTGGATGCCGGCGCCGACGACTATCTGGTCAAGCCGTTCGACGTGGCCGAACTCAAGGCGCGCCTGCGCGCCCTGCTGCGGCGCAGCTTCGGCCGCGCCCAGTCGGCGCTGGAGTACCGCGGCATCCGCCTGGAGCCGGACAGCCAGCAGGTCACCTACCAGGGCGTGGCGGTCAACCTGCCGCGCAAGGAGTTCCTCCTCCTCCACGAGCTGCTCGCCCAGCCGGGGCGGGTGCTGACCCGCGACCGGCTGCAGCAGGTGCTCTACGGCTGGGACGAGGAGGTGGAAAGCAACGCCCTCGAGGTCCACGTGCACCACTTGCGCAAGAAGTTCTTCCCCGAGCTGATCCGCACCGTGCGCGGCGTCGGCTACCTGGTGGACAAGGCATGAGGCTGCGCTCGATCCGCTCGCGCACCCTGGCGCTGGTGCTCGGCGTGCTGGCCCTGGCGCTGACGGTGATTTCCTGGCGCAGCTACAGCGACGCCCAGCACGAGATCGAGGAGCTGTTCGACGCCCAGCTGGCGCAGGGTGCGCGCCTGCTCGAGGGCATGGTCGGTCGCGACCTGACCCCGGCCACCCGTGCCGCCATGCAGCAGGCGCTGGATGCGGCGCTGCAGGTCGAGCATCCTCCCGAGGGGCCGGCCGACGGCGCCGAGGGCCATCGCTACGAGACCAAGCTGGCCTTCCAGGTGCTCGACGCACGAGGCGGACTGCTGCTGCAGTCGGCCAGCGCACCGCCGGCCCTGCTGGACAGCCTGCTGCGGCAACTGGGAGCGCCGCCGCTGGCGCAGGGGCAGACGCTGTCGGCGCTGGCCGAGCGTCTGCTCGGCTACCACACCGTGGTCCTCGGGAGCGCGCAGTGGCGGCTGTTCGTGCGCCAGGACCTGGCCGACCGCCACTGGATCCTGGTCGGCGAGCGCGAGGACGTGCGCGGCGAGCTGGTCGGCAAGATCACCCTGCGCAGCCTGCTGCCGGATCTGGTCGGCCTGCCGCTGCTGGCGCTGCTGGTCTGGTCGGCGATCGGCCTCGGCCTGCGCCCGCTGGAACAGGTGGTTGGCCTGATCCGGGCGCGCGATGCGGAGAACCTGGCGCCGCTGACCCTGGCGCCGCTGCCTGCGGAGCTGGAACCGATGGTCGCCGCGCTCAACCGTCTGCTGCTGCAGGTCACCGCCCTGCTGGAACGCGAGAAGCGCTTCCTCGCCGATGCCGCCCATGAGCTGCGCACCCCGCTGGCGGTACTGCGCATCCACGCGCAGAACGCTCTGGAGGCGCCGGAAGCCGCCGACCGCGAGGCGGCCCTGCGGCAACTGGTGGCCGGCGTCGAGCGCGCCACCCGGGTGGTGACCCAGCTGCTGACCCTGGCGCGCCTGGAGCCGGACGCCCGCCAGCTGGCGATGAGCGAGCTGGACCTGGCGGCCTTCCTGCGCGGGGAACTGGCCGAACTGATCCCGCTGGCGCTGCAGCGCGACCAGGAGCTGGGCTTCGACTGCGACGGCACGGCCGACTTCCGCCTGCGCGGCGATGCGTCGAGCCTCGGCATCCTCCTGCAGAATCTGGTCGGCAACGCCGTGCAGTACACCCCGGCGGGTGGACGCATCGCCGTCAGCCTGCAGGCCGAGGCGCAGCGCCTGTGCCTGCGGGTGGCCGACAGCGGCCCCGGGGTGCCGGTCGAGCAGCGCGGACAGCTGTTCCGCCGCTTCTACCGCCAGGGCGCGGGGCAGGGTGCCGGTCTCGGCCTGTCCATCGTGCAGCGCATCGTCGAGCTGCACCACGGCGAGATCCGCCTCGGCGACGCACCGCTCGGCGGCCTGTTGGTCGAGGTATGGCTGCCGCGCCGGCCGCCGGCGTCCAGCTGAGCGACAAGCTGTGGCACACTGGCGCGCATCGCCGAACACCCAAGGAGACGCGCATGTTTGCTCTCGATCCGCGCCTGGAGCAGGACACCCTGCACATGGGCGACTTCCCCCTCTGCCGCCTGCTGCTGATGAACGACGCCAGCTATCCCTGGTTCATCCTGGTGCCGCGCCGCGAGGAGGTCAGCGAGCTGTTCCAGCTCGACGCGGCCGACCAGCGCTCGCTGTGGCGCGAGACGCTGCTGCTCGCCGAGCTGCTCAAGGACACCTTCAAGGCCGACAAGATGAACGTCGCCAGCCTCGGCAACGTGGTCAGCCAGCTGCACATGCACGTGATCGTGCGCCGCCGCACCGATGCTGCCTGGCCGGCGCCGGTGTGGGGCCGCCAGCCGGCGGTGCCCTACCGCGAGGAGGAGGTGAAGGCGGTGCGCGCCAAGCTGCGCCTGGTGCTCGACCCCGAGGACTTCCGCTTCGCCCCGGAGGCCGCATGAGTCTGGAGCTGCGCGTCACCGAGCTGGAAACCCGCCTGGCCTTCCAGGACGACGCCCTGCAGCAGCTCAACGACGAGCTGCTCGCCCAGGGCCGGCTGATCGATCTGTTGCAGCGCCAGGTCGCCGCGCTGGCCGCGCGCCAGGCCGAGCTGGTCGGCCAGATCGGCTCGGCCGAGGACGAGGCGCCGCCGCCGCACTACTGAGCGAGTCACGAATGACCGGGTCACGAATGACCGGGTCACGAATGACCGGGTCACGAAACGACAGCGCCCGCCGATCGGCGGGCGCTGTCGTTGTGGCCGGCGGATCACTCGTCGAGGATCTGCACGTCCTCGGCCTGCAGGCCCTTGTCGCGCTGGACCACGGCGAACTCCACGCGCTGGCCTTCGACCAGTGCCCGATGGCCGTCGCCGCGGATGGCGCGGAAGTGCACGAAGATGTCGTCGCCGCTGTCGCGGGAGATGAAGCCGAAGCCTTTGGAGGTGTTGAACCACTTCACCGTGCCGGTCTCGCGCTGGCTCTTGGCTTCGCTGCGGCTGGTCGCCGGTTTGGCGCTCGGCGCCGGGCGCTGGGACGGGCGGGGAGCGGACTGTGCCGGGACGGGCTGGGCGGCCGGCTTGGCCGCGGCGCCCACGCGCGGCGCAGGCAGCAGCTGCACCACGGCGCCCAGGGCCAGTGCGGCGAGGCAGAGCAGCACCGCCGGCTGGCCGCCGAGGCTGTCCAGCGGCACCAGCAGGGTGAGGCTCTGCAGGATTACTGCGAGCAGCAGCAGGGCGCTGGCCAGACGCTGCAGGCGCAGGCGGGCGGCGTCGGCCAGCGGTGCGACCAGCAGGTTGGCGAGGCCGGTGAAGGCCAGGTACAGGGCGTCGGGCTGCTGCAGCCAAGGCAGGGCTTCGGCGCGCAGGCTGGGGACGAAAGACAGCAGCAGGGCGGCCGCGCCCGACAGGAGATGGACGGTTTTCAATATGCTCAATGAATTCACCTTGACGAAGTACAGAGACCGATTGCGTCCGGGCATGACCGCTGGCGAGAGGGGAAACAGGCTATGAACGCCGAGGCATGTGGATGAGGCCGGACGGCAGCGCTGCGGCCCGGGAGAAAAACTGGCGGGCAGGCAGGATGCGGGCGCTATTTAACCGTAAAGGAGGGGCACGGCTCAATCGGCCCGATTGGCAAGGCGAAAGCGGGAGGCAGCCGAGCGGAGGGCTCCGCTCGGCCGCGGGCGGTCACAGTGCGGCGGCGATGGCCAGGCCGACCTCCTGGGTCGAGGCGTTGCCGCCCAGGTCGCGGGTCTTCGGTCCGCTGTGGATGACCGTTTCGATGGCCTTGAGGATGCCGTCGTGGGCGGCGCGGTAGCGCTGGTCGCCGTTGCCGAGGAAGTCGAGCATCAGCGCGCCGGACCAGATCATGGCGATCGGGTTGGCGATGTTCTGCCCGAAGATGTCCGGCGCCGAGCCGTGCACCGGCTCGAACAGCGACGGGAAACGGCGCTCCGGGTCGAGGTTGGCCGAGGGCGCGATGCCGATGGTGCCGGCGCAGGCCGGGCCGAGGTCGGAGAGGATGTCGCCGAACAGGTTGGAGGCGACCACCACGTCGAAGCGCTCCGGCTGCAGCACGAAACGGGCGCAGAGGATGTCGATGTGCTGCTTGTCCCAGGCGATGTCCGGGTACTTGGCGGCCATGGCGGCGACCCGCTCGTCCCAGTAGGGCATGCTCACCGCCATGCCGTTGGACTTGGTGGCGGCGGTCAGGCGCTTGCGCTCGCGGGTCTGCGCCAGGTCGAAGGCGTACTTGAGGATGCGGTCGACGCCGCGGCGGGTGAACACCGACTCCTGCACCACGAACTCGTGCTCGGTGCCCTCGAACATGCGCCCGCCCAGCGAGGAGTACTCGCCCTCGGTGTTCTCGCGGATCACCACGAAGTCGATGTCGCCCGGCTCGCGGCCGGCCAGCGGGCAGGGCACGCCGGGGAACAAGCGCACCGGGCGGATGTTGACGTACTGGTCGAAGTCGCGGCGGAACTTGAGCAGCGAGCCCCACAGCGAGATGTGGTCGGGCACCTTGTCCGGCCAGCCGACCGCGCCGAAGTACAGGGCGTCGAAGTCCTTGAGCCGCGCGAACCAGTCGTCCGGCATCATCTGGCCGTGCTCCAGATAGTAGTCGCAGCTGGCCCAGTCGATGGTCTCGAACTCGAGGTCGAGGTTCCACTTGCGCGCCGCGGCCTGCACCACGCGCAGGCCCTCGGGCAGCACTTCCTGGCCGATGCCGTCGCCGGGAATGGCGGCGATTCTGAAGGTCTTGCTCATGTTCTGGTCCTCGCAGGTTGTTTGGGGGAGGTGCCAGGCATGCTATAAGGCATCGACAGATAGATAATCTGCCTGTCTGTGGATTCATTGAGCATGATTCGTGAATAGTCTGCCGCCCCTCGAGGACCTGCGCGTCTTCGTCCTGGTCGCCCGGCGCAGCAGCTTCGCCGCCGCCGCGGCCGAGCTGAACGCCTCGCCGGCCTTCGTCAGCAAGCGCGTGCGCCTGCTCGAGGACAGCCTCGGGGTGCGCCTGCTGCACCGCACCACCCGGCGGGTGGCGATCACCGAGGACGGCGAGCGCGTCTACCACTGGGCGCAGCGCATCCTCGACGCCATGCAGCGGATGCACGAGGAGGTCTCGGCGCTGCATCAGGAGCCGCGCGGCCAGCTGCGCATCGTCAGCAGCTTCGGCTTCGGTCGTCGCTACCTGGCGCCGGCGATCTCCCAACTGTCCGCCCGCTACCCCGAGCTGGACATCCGCTTCGACGTCCACGACCGGCTGGTCGACCTGGTCGGCGAGGGCGTCGATCTGGATATCCGCGTCGGCGACGAGATCGCCCCCGAGCTGATCGCCCGCCAGCTGGCGCCCAACCAGCGGATCCTCTGCGCCGCGCCGGACTACCTGGCCCGCCACGGCGAACCGCGCAGCCTGGCCGAGCTGGCCGGGCACGCCTGCCTGCTGATCAAGGAACGCGACCACCCGTTCGGCCTCTGGCGCCTGCAGGGCCCGCAGGGCGAGGAGAGCGTCAAGGTCACCGGCCGCCTGTCCTCCAACCACGGCGAGATGGTCCACCAGTGGGGCATCGACGGCTGCGGCATCCTGTTGCGCTCCTTCTGGGACGTGCGCGACAGCCTGCGCAGCGGTCGCCTGGTGCAGATCCTCCCCGACTACCGCCAGCCGGCGAACATCTGGGCGGTGTACGCCGCTCCGCTGGCCAGCTCGGCCAAGGTGCGGGTCACCGTGGAGTTCCTGCGCGGCTACTTCGCCCAGCACTACGCCGCCGAGTAGCGGCGACCTGCCCGGTGGTCTGAGCCACCGTTCGTCGCTTTTCCTGGCCCTTCCTGCCGAGCCGCGGGTTGCGCTGCGCGGCCGATCCGCGCGGGGTGGCGAGCATGCGACTGCGCACCCGCACGGGCGGGCGATGAGCGTGGTGTTGATGCAGGTCAAGACAACGGTTGCGTAGTGGTGAGTTGCTGCACATAATGTTAACTGTCAGTGTATGTTAACTGACAGTTTCTTTTGGTCGGCAGCCAGATTCCCATTCATCGGGTCATCGCCCATTACCCCG
The DNA here is from genome assembly GCF_024451105.1 of Stutzerimonas stutzeri. GTDB lineage: Bacteria > Pseudomonadota > Gammaproteobacteria > Pseudomonadales > Pseudomonadaceae > Geopseudomonas > Geopseudomonas stutzeri_A. The sequence continues at coordinate 438,938 of NZ_JANGEY010000002.1, read as the reverse complement.
TCAGGAGGTGTATCCACGAACCAGCCGAGCGTTGCCTGAAGGTAAATAACAACAAGTAGACCAGATGATGAGCGTGCCTTGGCTCATCAGTGAGGTGATATGCGATGAGTTCCAACAACCAGACATCCAGCAGCAAGGTCATCGAGCCGGCGATCTTCTGGCCCTCGGTGGCGGCGATCCTGCTGACCAGCATCCCGCTGATCCTGTTTCCCGAGGCCGGGAAGAAGATAGTCGACGACCTGTTCGCCTGGGTGACGGGCAGCTTCGGCTGGCTGTTGCTGCTCACCGGGGTCGGCAGTTTCGCCTTCATGCTCTGGCTGGCCTACGGGCCGCTCGGGCGTATCAAGCTCGGCTCCGCCGACGAGAAGCCCGAGTTCAGCAAGCCGGCCTGGCTGACCATGCTGTTCTGTGCCGGCATCGGCATCTCCATCTGCAACTGGGCGTTCGTCGAGCCGCTGTACATGCTCGACGGTCCGCCGCTGGGCATCGCCAAGGGCTCCTCCCAGGCTGCCGAGTGGGCGGCGATGTATCCGATGTTCCACTGGGGCATCGTGCCCTGGGCCATCTACCTGCTGCCGGCGCTGCCGATCGCCTACTTCCTCTACGTGCGCAAGGGCAAGACGCTGCGCCTGTCCGACGCCTGCCGCGGCGTGCTGGGCGATCGCGTCGACGGCTGGGTCGGCAAGCTGATCGACGTCATCGTGATGTTCTCGATCATCGGCGCGGTCGGCACTTCGCTGGGCCTGTCGGTGCCGCTGGTGTCCACCCTGTTCCAGGAGATCTTCGGGCTCGAGGACACCTTCCTGCTGCAGATGCTGATCCTCGCCCTGTGGACCGGGATGATCGCCTGGAGCGTGTGGAACGGGCTGAGCAAGGGCATCCAGACCCTCTCCAACATCAACGCGGGGCTCGCCCTGCTGATGCTGGCGCTGGTGCTGCTGGTCGGTCCGTCCGTCTACCTGTTCACCCTGTGGACCAACAGCATGGGGCTGTTCCTCGACAACTTCTTCCGCATCAACACCTGGACCGATCCGGTGGCCAAGGGCGGCTTCCCGGAGAGCTGGACGGTGTTCTACTGGGCCTGGTGGGTCGCCTATGCGCCGATGATGGGGCTGTTCGTGGCGCGCATCTCGCGCGGGCGGACCATCCGCGAGCTGGTGCTCAACGGGGTGGTGTGGGGCAGCATCGGCTGCTGGGTGTTCTTCGCCATCTGGGGCGGCTATGCCATCCACCTGGAGCTGAACGAGGGCGTCGCCCTGCGCGAGGTGCTGAGCAGCAGCGGCATTCCGGCCACGGTGGTCGCGGTGCTGAAGACCCTGCCGCTGTCCGAGGTGGTCATCCCGCTGTTCACCCTGCTGTGCTTCGTGTTCCTCGCCACCACGGTGGACTCGGCGGCCTACACCCTGGCCTCGGTATGCACCCGCGAGCTGTCCGGCTACGAGGAGCCGGCGCGCTACAACCGCGTGCTCTGGGCGGTGCTGCTGGCCTTCGTCGGCGTCGGTCTGCTGTCGGTGGGCGGGCTCAAGGCAGTGCAGATCTCCACCCTGCTGGTGGCCCTGCCGATGCTCCCGGTGCTGGTGATCATGGGCATGTCGCTGGTGCGCTGGGCGCGCGAGGACTTCGGCGACAGCCTGGTGCCCAGTACCGTCAGCCGCAACGAGCACAACGGCCAGGTGGAAATCGTCCGCCAGCGGCCGCTGCCGGTTCCCCTGCCGGAGATCGGCGTGGCCGTGCACGACCTGATGGTGGAAAAGCCGATCCGTTCGGCGCACTGAGGCCGCGGTGAGCGGGCATCGGGGGAGCTTCGGCTCCCCCGATGCCTTTCGACGCTCAGTCGCGGAGCTGGCGCAGCAGGCCGACCAGTTGCTGGCCGTCGCCCAGCGGCTCGGCGAGGAACTCCACGCGGCTGGCGCCGTCCTCCAGCCGGCAGGGCAGGACGAAGCCCTCGCTGGCGTTGAGCAGCCGCTCCTCCAGCTGCGCGGCGTCCTGCTCCTGCAGCAGCAGCAGCAGGGCGGCCAGGTTGTCCAGCCGGGCGGCGCTGCGCCGGCCGAGCAGGCCGGCGCAGGCGGTGTCGCAGTGCAGGCGGCCGCTGTCGCGCGCGAAGCGCCATTCGCCGCAACCCTGCTCGGCCTCCAGGCGCTCGAGCAGGCGCGAACGGGCTTGCAGGCCCTGGCGCTCGGCGCGCTCGGCGCCGATGTCCTCGATCAGGGCGATCAGCTGTTCGGGCGAGCCGTCCTGTGCGCTGCGTTGCAGCGAGGTCTTCACCCGCACCCACAGGTAGTGCCCGTCGCGGTGGCGCAGGCGCTTGTCCAGCGCGTACATGGCGATCTCGCCGCTCTTGAGACGCTCGAGCAGCTCGAGGTTGCCGTCCAGATCGTCCGGGTGGGTCAGCGCCTGGATGCTCAGCCCGCCGAGCTCGTCGGCCGAGTAGCCGAGCAGCTGGCACAGGCTCTGGTTGATCTTCAGCCAGCGGCCGTCGAGGCCGATGTAGGCCATGGCCCCGCAGGCCTGTTCGAAGATCGCGCGGAAGCGCTCCTCGCTGGCGCGCAGCGCCTCTTCGGCGCTCTTGCGTGCGCTGTTGTCCATGCTGATGCCGATCATCCGCACCGTGCGCCCGGCGCTGTCGCGGATCGGCGTGGCGCGCGAAGCGATCCAGCGGATCTCGCCAGCGGGAGTGACGATGCGGAAGTCGGTCTCGTAGGGCTCGCCGCTGGCCAGCGAACGTTCGGTGACCGTGCGCAGATGGTCGGCATCCTCGGCGATCAGGTGCGGCCAGAACTCGTCGTTGCGCGACACGTGCCAGCCGTAGACCTGCTCGACGTTGCTCGAGTAGGTCACCTCGTCGCTGATCAGGTTCCACTCCCAGGTGACGATGCGCGCGTTCTCCTGGGCGAGCTTCATGCGCGCCTCGCTCTCCATGATCTCCGCGGTGTACTTGCGGCGCACGTCGGTCATCGGCAGCACCACCGCCTCGGCGGTCTGCGCGTCCTGCCGGGCCTGCTCGCCGTAGCGCAGCCAGATCCAGTTGACCTGCAGGAAGGTGGCCAGGCGACGCAGGTTGTCGTAGTCGATCTCGCCGCCGCGGGTCCATTTGTGCACGGCGGTGCGCGAGATGCCGAGCTGGTTGGCGACCGCCTGCAGGGTCAGTTTCTTGTGCTCGAGCAGTTCCTTGAGGCGGAAGGCGAAGCTGTTGGCGTCCATCGAACAACCTTGGGCTGGGCGCGCGGCCGGCTGCGGGCGGCGCGGTCATGGTCGGTGCTCCCGGACGGGCGTCGACGCGGCATGGAACGCGGGGAGGGACGGGGAGCCTGTGGGCGGCGATTATACACAGCGCATCCCGGGGAAAAGGGGCTGCTGGAGCAGCCCAGGGGGAATGGCGCCGCCGAGGGGGCGGCGCCTGCACAGCTCAGAGATCCAGCACCAGGCGGGGGGTGCGGGCACGCGACACGCAGATCATCAGGCTCTTCTGCGCGGCCTTCTCGGCGTCGCTGAGGTACTGGTCGTGGTGCTCGGCCTCGCCCTCGAGGATGGCCGTCTCGCAGGTGCCGCACACGCCCTCGCGGCACAGGCACTCGACGCGCGCCGCGTTGGCCTGCTCGATGGCCTTGAGGATGCTGCCGTTCTCCTCGACCTGGAGCTCGACCCCCGAGCGCGCCAGCACCACGGTGAAGGCGGCGCCGCTGGCCGGCGCGGCGGCGAACTGTTCCCAGTGCACCCGCGCCTCGGCGATGCCGGCCCGGCGGGCGCTGTCGAGCACCGCCTCGATCAGCGGCCGCGGGCCGCAGACATAGAGGTGGGCGTCGGCGGCCAGGCCGGCGACCAGCGCCGCGAGGTCGAGACGCTGGCCGAGGCTGTCGGCGTAGAAGTGCGCGTGGCCGCCGGCGAGGTCGCACACCTCGCCCTGGAACGCGGTGTGCTCCGGGCTGCGGCAGGCGTAGTGCAGCTCGAAGGAGGCGCCGCTGGCGCGCAGATCGTGCAGCTGCGACATGAACGGGGTGATGCCGATGCCGCCGGCGATCAGCACGTGATGCCCGGCCGCCGGGTCGAGGGCGAACAGGTTGTTCGGCGTGGAGATGGTCAGCTCGCTGCCCACCTCGACCTGCTCGTGGAGAAACGCCGAGCCGCCCTTGGACTGCTCCTCGCGGCGCACGCCGAGCTGGTAGCTGCGGCGGTCGCGCGGGTCGCTCATCAGCGAGTAGGCGTTGCTGTAGGTCTGCTCGCCTTCCTGCATGCGCACGATGACGTGGCTGCCGCCGCTGAAGGCGGGCAGCTCGCTGCCGTCGCAGGCGCTCAGGGTGAAGCGCTTGATCAGTGGGGTGGCCTGTTCGATGGCGGTGACCCGCACCTTGAGCATTTCGTATTTGCTGGACATTGCTGCTACCTCGGCATCTCAGGGGCCCGTCAAACCGCCAGGCACAGGTATTTCATCTCGAGGTAATCCTCGATGCCGTACTTCGATCCCTCGCGGCCAAGCCCGGATTCCTTGACCCCGCCGAACGGGGCGACCTCGTTGGAGATCAGGCCGGTGTTGACGCCGACCATGCCGTACTCGAGCTGCTCGGCGATGCGCCAGACGCGGCCGACGTCGCGGCTGTAGAAGTAGGCGGCCAGGCCGTACGGCGTGTCGTTGGCCAGACGCAGCACTTCCGCGTCGCTGGAGAAGTGCACCACCGGGGTCACCGGGCCGAAGATCTCCTCGTCGAGCAGCTGCATGCCCGGGACGACGTCGGCGAGGATGGTCGGCTGGAAGAACAGCGGGCCGGCGGCGTGCGGCTGGCCGCCCTCGACCAGCCGCGCGCCCCTGGCCAGGGCGTCGCCGATCAGCTCGCGCACCTTGCCGACCGCCTTGTCGCTGATCAGCGGGCCGATCTGCGTGTCGGCGGCGAAGCCGTTGCCGACGCGCAGCTCGCGCACGCGGGCGGCGAAGGCGGCGAGGAAGCGCTCGTAGACCCGTTCGTGGACGAACAGGCGGTTGACGCACACGCAGGTCTGTCCGGCGTTGCGGTACTTGGCGACGATGGCGCCTTCCACCGCGGCGTCGAGGTCGGCGTCGTCGAAGACGATGAACGGCGCGTTGCCGCCGAGCTCCAGCGAGACCTTCTTGATCGTCTCGGCGCACTGCGCCATCAGCAGCTTGCCGACCGGAGTGGAGCCGGTGAAGGTCAGCTTGCGCACCAGGCGGTGGCCGGTCAGCTCGGCGCCGATCGCCTGGGCATGGCCGGTGACCACGTTGAGCACGCCGGCGGGCAGGCCGGCGCGCTGCGCCAGTTCGGCCAGCGCCAGCGCCGACAGCGGCGTCTCGTTGGCCGGCTTGACCACCATGGTGCAGCCGGCGGCCAGCGCCGGCGCGGCCTTGCGGGTGATCATCGCCGCCGGGAAGTTCCACGGGGTGATGGCGGCGCACACGCCGATCGGCTGCTTGATCACCAGCAGGCGCTTGTCGGCGCTGGGCGAGGGGATCAGGTCGCCGTAGATGCGCTTGCCTTCCTCGGCGAACCACTCGACGAAGGAGGCGGCGTAGCGGATCTCGGCGCGCGCCTCGGCCAGCGGCTTGCCCTGCTCGAGGGTCATCAGCGCGGCGAGGTCGTCCTCGTGCTCGAGCATCAGCTCGAACCAGCGGCGCAGCACGGCGGCGCGCTCCCTGGCGGTCAGCGCGCGCCAGGCCGGCAGGGCGTGGTCGGCGGCCTCGATGGCGCGGCGGGTCTCGGCCGCGCCCATCGCCGGCACCGCGGCGATCTGCGCGCCGGTGGCCGGATCCGTCACCGCGACCAGGCCGCGCGCGTCGGCGTCATGCCAGGCGCCGTCGATCAGGCACTGCTGGCGCAGCAGGCTGGGGTCTTTCAGGTTCATCGCGTATCTCCACTGAATCAGGGGCGGCCGGCGCTGGCCGGCCGCGGCGTACTCATGCCTGGTGCTGGCGGGCGATCAGGTTGTGGAAGTGCGCGATGCCGTGCTCGCTGATGCCGCTGCGCTGGCTGTCGGTCATGATCCGGCCCTGGCCGCGGTAGCCGCGCGACTTGAGGCCCTTCTGCACGCTCTCGACCAGGCGCAGGTCCTCGGGGCGGAACACGTCGCGGTACCAGTCGATCAGCTTGCGCTGCTCCTCGGTCAGCTCCTTGTTGAGGAAATAGATGTCGTAGTGCTGCAGGGTCACTTCGGCGCTGACCGGGAACTCGTAGATCACGGTCATGAAGTTGGCGCCCGGCGGCACGTTGAACATGGTGCACGGCCAGGCCCAGAAGCCGTGGAAGCAGGCGCCGCCCTGTTCCGGGTCGAACTTGAACGACTGCTCGGACGGCTTGGCGTGGCCGAACTGCAGGGTCCAGTTGCCGTGCAGGCTGTGCCAGTACTGGTCGACCATCACCGAGGCGGCGAAGTCCGGGTGGGCCGGGCCGCAGTGGTAGCACTCCAGGTAGTTGTCGACGATCGACTTCCAGTTGGCCGGGGTCTCGGTGACGAAGCGCGCGCCCAGCTGCAGGTCGTCGATCACCGCGCAGGCCTCGCGCAGGCGCTGCTCGAGACCGGGCAGCTGCTCCTCGACGCTGCCGGCGTCGTTGTCCATGTTGATGAAGATGAAGCCGGCGTACTCCTCGACGCGCAGGGCGACCAGGCTGGAATTGTCCTTGTCGAAGTTGCTCACCGCCTCGCAGTTGCGCGCGTGGGCCAGCTCGCCGTCGAGCTTGAAGGTCCAGGCGTGGTACGGGCAGGTGATCACGTTCTTCGCCTTGCCCTCGCCGCTGAGCAACTGGTGGCCGCGGTGCGGGCAGACGTTGTAGAAGGCGCGCAGCACGCCGTCGCGACCGCGCACCACGATGATGCTCTCGCCGATCACCTCGCGGGTGATGTAGGCGTTGTTCTCGGCAACCTCGCTGCGATGGCCGACGCAGATCCAGCTCCTGGCGAAGATGTTTTCCTTCTCCGCCGCGAACACGGCCGGGGAGGTGTAGTACGGCGCCGGGAGGGTGTAGGCCTCGTCGGGGTTGGTGCAGAAATCGGCCGGCAGCTTGGCATAGTCGTTCATCGTGTTCTCCTCAGCACAGCGCTGTTCTTGTTGGGTTGCCACACTGTTAACTAAAGGTTTACATAAACCTATGGTTGACATTATGAGCGGGCGAAACGAAATCCGCAACAGGGCGCGCGGCGGCGTTCGTCGGGAGGGGCGAGGTGAAGGAGAGGCGGGGGGAGGGGCGGGCGGCCGGTGCCGCCCGCCGGGGAGGATCAGCCTTCCAGCAGGCTGCGCAGCATCCAGGCGGTCTTCTCGTGGACCTGCATGCGCTGGGTGAGCAGGTCGGCGGTCGGCTCGTCGCTGACCTTGTCGACCAGCGGGAAGATGCCGCGGGCGGTGCGCACCACCGCTTCCTGGCCCTCGACCAGCAGCCTGATCATCTGCTGGGCGCTCGGCACGCCTTCCTCTTCCTTGATCGACGACAGGCGTGCGTAGGCGGCGTAGGTGCCCGGCGCCGGGAAGCCCAGGGCGCGGATGCGCTCGGCGATCAGGTCCACCGCCAGGGCCAGTTCGTTGTACTGCGTCTCGAACATCAGATGCAGGGTGTTGAACATCGGTCCGGTGACGTTCCAGTGGAAGTTGTGGGTCTTCAGGTAGAGGGTATAGGTGTCGGCCAGCAGGCGCGACAGCCCCTCGGCGATGGCGGCGCGGTCTTGTTCGGCGATGCCGATGTCGATCTGCATGGGGAAGCTCCCTTCGGTGGGTGATCAGGCCTTCGATGCGGGCAGACTAGCACGTCGCGGCGCGTGCGGAAGCCTCGCTCCTGCGCATCCGGCGTGCCGGGCGGGGCCTGCGCCGGCGGCGAGTTTCAGGCTATAATCCCCGCCCTTTATTTCGGCCAGACCCGCCGCGGCCGCGCGCCAGGGGCGCGCAGGCTGCCGTGGCGGCAGCGGTTGCAGGCAACCGCGGATCGGCCGCCGGCGAATCCACGACTGACCCTTGAGAAGCGAACCGACCATGATGCGCAGCCACTATTGCGGCCAACTCAACGAAAGCCTGGACGGCCAGGAAGTCACCCTGTGCGGCTGGGTCCATCGCCGTCGCGACCACGGCGGGGTGATCTTCCTCGACATCCGCGACCGCGACGGTCTGGCCCAGGTGGTGTTCGATCCGGATCGCGCCGAGACCTTCGCCAAGGCCGACCGCGTGCGCAGCGAGTACGTGGTGAAGATCGTCGGCAAGGTGCGTCTGCGCCCCGAAGGTGCGCGCAACCCGAACATGGCCTCCGGCGCCATCGAGGTGCTCGGTTACGAGCTGGAAGTGCTCAACCAGGCCGAGACCCCGCCGTTCCCGCTGGACGACTACAGCGACGTCGGCGAGGAAACCCGCCTGCGCTACCGCTTCCTCGACCTGCGTCGCCCGGAAATGGCCGAGAAGCTCAAGCTGCGTTCGCGCATCACCTCGAGCATCCGCCGCTACCTGGACGACAACGGCTTCCTCGACGTCGAGACGCCGATCCTCACCCGCGCCACCCCGGAAGGTGCGCGCGACTACCTGGTGCCGAGCCGCACCCACGCCGGCAGCTTCTTCGCCCTGCCGCAGTCGCCGCAGCTGTTCAAGCAGTTGCTGATGGTCGCCGGCTTCGACCGCTACTACCAGATCGCCAAGTGCTTCCGCGACGAGGACCTGCGCGCCGACCGTCAGCCGGAATTCACCCAGATCGACATCGAGACCAGTTTCCTCGACGAGTCCGACATCATCGGTCTGACCGAGCGCATGATCCGCAAGCTGTTCAAGGAAGTGCTCGACGTCGAGTTCGGCGAGTTCCCGCACATGCCCTACGCCGAGGCCATGCGCCGCTACGGCTCGGACAAGCCGGACCTGCGCATCCCGCTGGAGCTGGTCGACGTCGAGGACCAGCTCAAGGACGTCGAATTCAAGGTGTTCGCCGGTCCGGCCAACGATCCCAAGTGCCGCGTCGCCGCGCTGCGCGTGCCGGGCGGCGCGAGCATGCCGCGCAAGCAGATCGACGACTACACCAAGTTCGTCGGCATCTACGGCGCCAAGGGCCTGGCCTACATCAAGGTCAACGAGCGCGCCAAGGGCGTCGAGGGCCTGCAGTCGCCGATCGTCAAGAACATCCCGCTGGACAACCTCAACGTGATCCTCGACCGCGTCGGCGCGGTCGACGGCGACATCGTGTTCTTCGGCGCCGACAAGGCCAAGATCGTCTCCGAGGCCCTCGGCGCGCTGCGTATCAAGCTGGGTCACGACCTCAACCTGCTGACCTGCCAGTGGGCGCCGCTGTGGGTGGTCGACTTCCCGATGTTCGAGGAGAACGACGACGGTTCGCTGAGCGCGCTGCACCATCCGTTCACCGCGCCCAAGTGCAGCCCCGAGGAGCTGGAGGCCAACCCGGCCGCCGCGCTGTCGCGCGCCTACGACATGGTGCTCAACGGCACCGAGCTGGGCGGCGGCTCGATCCGTATCCACCGCAAGGACATGCAGCAGGCGGTGTTCCGCATCCTCGGCATCGACGAGGCCGAGCAGCAGGAGAAGTTCGGCTTCCTGCTCGACGCGCTGAAGTACGGCGCGCCGCCGCACGGTGGCCTGGCCTTCGGTCTGGATCGTCTGGTCATGCTGATGACCGGCGCCAGCTCGATCCGCGAGGTGATCGCCTTCCCGAAGACCCAGAGCGCCGCCTGCGTGATGACCCAGGCGCCGGGTACGGTCGACGGCAAGCAACTGCGCGAGCTGAACATCCGCCTGCGCGAGCAGCCCAAGGCCGAGTGAGCCGACACAGGAGCCTGGTTAAGCCAGGCTCCTTCGTTACAGGCGGCAGAAAATACGTGATCCATCAGAAACACGACGGAGAGAGTCATGGCAGGTCATTCCAAATGGGCCAACATCAAGCACCGCAAGGGACGCCAGGACGCCAAGCGCGGCAAGATCTTCACCAAGCTGATCCGTGAGCTGACCGTCGCCGCCAAGAGCGGGGCGAATCCGGCCGACAACCCGCGCCTGCGCCTGGCGGTGGACAAGGCGCTGACCGCCAACATGTCGCGCGACGTGATCGACCGGGCCATCGCCCGCGGCGCCGGCAACAACGAGGCCGACAACGTCGTCGAGCTGAGCTACGAGGGCTACGCGCCGAGCGGCGTGGCGATCATCGTCGAGGCGATGACCGACAACCGCAACCGCACCGCCGCCGAAGTGCGCCACGCCTTCAGCAAATGCGGCGGCAACCTCGGCACCGACGGCTCGGTGGCCTACATGTTCGACCGCAAGGGCCAGATCAGCTTCGCCCCGGGCGTCGACGAGGAGGCGCTGATGGAGGCCGCGCTGGAGGCCGGCGCCGACGACGTGGAAATGGGCGAGGACGGCTCGGCGCTGGTCTCCACCAGCTTCGCCGAGTTCCACGCGGTCAACGAGGCGCTGAGCGCGGCCGGCTTCAAGGGCGAGGAGGCGGAGATCGCCATGATCCCCTCGATCAGCGCGCCGATCGGCGACCTGGAAACCGCGCAGAAGGTCATCAAGCTGATCGACATGCTGGAAGATCTCGACGACGTGCAGAACGTCTACCACAACGCCGAGATCCCCGACGAGATCATGGAGCAGCTGGGCTGAAGCCCCGCTTTCCGAGCCAGCGAAGCCGGAAGGGGTGTGCGCCTCTTCCGGCTTCGCCGCTCGTGCACCGCTCCCCGGGCGGGGCGGACGTGACGAGGCAGGGTGTCCGGCCTATACTCGCGGCTGGATAAATAGCCAGTGGGGCCGGTCTCGCTGGCGGACAAGGCGGATGATCCCTGCATGACCTTGATTCTCGGCATCGACCCCGGCTCGCGCATCACCGGCTACGGCGTGATACGCGACACCGGCCGCGGCTGCGAGTACGTCGCCTCCGGCTGCATCCGCAGCGGCGACGGCCCGCTGCCCGAGCGGCTGCAGAAGGTCTACCGCGGGGTGCGCGAGGTGATCCGCCTGTACGGCCCGATGACGATGGGCATCGAGCAGGTGTTCATGTCGCGCAACGCCGACTCGGCGCTCAAGCTCGGCCAGGCGCGCGGCGCGGCGATCGTCGCCGCGGTGGAGGAGGGCCTGTCGGTCGACGAGTACACCGCCAGCCAAGTCAAGCAGGCCATCGCCGGCCGCGGCGGCGCCGCCAAGGAGCAGGTGCAGCTGATGGTCATGCACCTGCTCGGTCTGCTGCAGAAGCCGCAGATCGACGCCTCCGACGCGCTGGCCATCGCCCTCTGCCATGCCCACCACCGGCAGAGCCTGATTCCCCACGGGCTGTCCGCCGCGCGCCGGCGCGGCGGGCGGCTGCGTCTGTAACCCCAAGGAGTTCCCCCGTGATCGGACGCCTGCGCGGCACCCTGGCGGAGAAGCAGCCGCCCTACCTGCTGGTCGACGTCGGTGGCGTCGGTTACGAACTGGAGATGCCGCTGAGCAGCCTGTACCGCCTGCCGGCGCTCGGCGAGGCGGTGACCCTGCATACCCATCTGGTGGTGCGCGAGGACGCCCACCTGCTCTACGGCTTCGCCGAGAAGCGCGAGCGCGAGCTGTTCCGCGAGCTGATCCGCCTCAACGGCGTCGGCCCCAAGCTGGCGCTGGCGCTGATGTCGGCGCTGGAGGTCGACGATCTGGTGCGCTGCGTGCAGAACGAGGATCTCAAGGCGCTGACCCGCGTGCCGGGCGTCGGCAAGAAGACCGCCGAGCGTCTGTTGGTCGAGCTGCGCGACCGCTTCAAGGCCTGGGACGCGCTGCCGTCCATCGCCCCGCTGGTGGTGGAACCGCAGCGCGACGCGCTGGTCTCAAGCGCCGAGAGCGACGCGCTCAGCGCCCTGGTGGCGCTCGGCTTCAAGCCGGCCGAGGCCAGTCGCGCCGTATCCCTGGTGCTGGAGGACGGACTGTCCAGCGAGGAACTGATCCGCCGTGCCCTCAAGGGCATGGCCTGAGCCCGTGGTGACCCGCGATGATTGAAGCCGACCGCCTGGTCACCGCCAGCCCGCGCGAGCGCGAGGAGCAGCAGGACCGCGCCATTCGCCCGCTGAAGCTGGCCGAGTACATCGGCCAGCCGGTGGTCCGCGAGCAGATGGAGCTGTTCATCCGCGCGGCGCGCGGGCGCAGCGAGGCGCTCGACCACACGCTGATCTTCGGCCCGCCGGGGCTGGGCAAGACCACCCTGGCCAACATCATCGCCCAGGAGATGGGCGTGTCGATCAAGAGTACCTCCGGCCCGGTGCTGGAGCGCCCCGGCGACCTGGCGGCGCTGCTCACCAATCTGGAGCCGGGCGACGTGCTGTTCGTCGACGAGATCCATCGCCTGTCGCCGGTGGTCGAGGAGGTGCTCTATCCGGCGATGGAGGACTACCAGCTCGACATCATGATCGGCGAGGGCCCGGCGGCCCGCTCGATCAAGCTCGACCTGCCGCCCTTCACGCTGATCGGCGCCACCACCCGCGCCGGCATGCTGACCAACCCGCTGCGCGACCGCTTCGGCATCGTCCAGCGCCTGGAGTTCTATTCCATCGAGGATCTGGCGACCATCGTCGGCCGCTCGGCGGGTATCCTCGGCCTGCCCGTCGACCCCGACGGCGCCTTCGAGATCGCCCGTCGCGCGCGCGGCACGCCGCGCATCGCCAATCGGCTGCTGCGCCGGGTGCGCGACTATGCCGAGGTGCGCGGCCAGGGGGTGATCAGCCGCTACATCGCCGACCGTGCGCTGGACATGCTGGACATCGACGCCCACGGCTTCGATCACCAGGACCGGCGCCTGCTGCTGACCATGATCGACAAGTTCGACGGTGGTCCGGTGGGCATCGACAATCTGTCAGCGGCCATCGGCGAGGAGCGTCACACCATCGAAGACGTGCTCGAGCCCTACCTGATCCAGCAGGGCTACATCATGCGCACGCCGCGCGGCCGGGTGGTGACCCGGCACGCCTACCTGCACTTCGGCCTGAATGTGCCGAATCGCCTCGGCGAGGCGTCGCAGAGCGGTTCCCGTTCCGGCGAAAGCTGATACAAAAAATACTTGCCGGGCCCGTTGGCAAGCCGAGGAGCCAAGACTAGAGTATGCGCGCGCAACATCAGGATCAGCCGTTCATCCACAGCTGCCGGGTCTATTACGAAGACACCGACGCGGGTGGCGTCGTCTATTACGTCAACTATCTCAAGTTCATGGAGCGGGCTCGCACCGAGTGGCTGCGTGCGCTGGGGCTCGCCCAGTCGCAGCTGGCGGCGGAGAACCTGCTGTTCGTCGTGCACTCGGTCGAGGCCCGCTATCTGGCGCCGGCCCGCCTGGACGACGCCCTGGAGGTCAGCGCCGAAGTGACGGAACTCAATCGCGCCAGTCTGGTCTTCCGCCAGCGGGTGCGACGTCCGCGCGACTCGGCGCTGCTCTGTGATGGACGGATCACGGTGGCCTGTGTGCGCGCCGACAGTTTCAAGCCCCGAGCCATCCCCGAAGCGCTGCGCGCAGCCTTCGCCGGTTCGGGCCAAATCCCTGCAGGAGAGTAAGCGTGGAAGCCAACGCCGTTGACCATATGTCGATGTGGAGCCTGATCAGCAACGCCAGTTTCGTGGTGCAACTGGTGATGCTGATCCTGGTGGCCGCCTCGGTCACCTCGTGGATCCTGATCTTCCAGCGCAGCAACATGCTGCGCGCCGCGAAGAAGGGGCTGGACACCTTCGAAGAGCGTTTCTGGTCGGGCATCGATCTGGCCAAGCTGTACCGCCAGGCCGGCAGCAATCCCGATCCGGACTCCGGCGTCGAGCAGATCTTCCGTGCCGGCTTCAAGGAGTTTTCCCGCCTGCGCCAACAGCCGGGCGTCGATCCGGATGCGGTGATGGACGGCGTCAACCGCGCGATGCGCGTGGCCATCTCGCGCGAGGAGGAGAAGCTCGAGCAGAGCCTGCCGTTCCTCGCCACCGTCGGCTCGACCAGCCCGTACATCGGCCTGTTCGGTACCGTATGGGGGATCATGAACTCGTTCCGCGGCCTGGCCCAGGTCCAGCAGGCGACCCTGGCCACCGTCGCGCCGGGTATCGCCGAGGCGCTGATCGCCACCGCCATCGGCCTGTTCGCCGCGATTCCGGCGGTGATCGCCTACAACCGCTTCTCCGCCCGCGGCGAGCTGCTGATCGGCCGCTACTACACCTTCGCCGACGAATTCCAGGCCATCCTGCACCGCAAGGTGCACACCTCGGACGACTGAGACGCCCGCCATGGCCAGAATTCGCAACAGACGCAAGCCGGTCGCCGAGATGAACGTCGTGCCCTACATCGACGTCATGCTGGTGTTGCTGGTGATCTTCATGGTGACCGCGCCGATGCTCAACCAGGGGGTCAAGGTCGACCTGCCCAAGGTGAGCAGCGAGGCGCTGCCGCAGGACAACAACGCCCAGGTGCTGACCATCTCGATCAAGGCCGACCGGACCTACTACTGGAACATGGGCAGCGAGGTCGACGTCGACACGGTGCAGGACACCGCGCTGACCCTCGAGCAGATGACCCGCGCGGTGACCGCGATCATGAACCAGAGCCGCAGCCAAGGTAAGCAGGTGCAGGTGTTCGTGCGCGGCGACAAGGCGGTCGACTACGGGGCGGTGATGGCGGCCATGGGCGGCCTGCAGCAGGCCGGCGTCGGCAACGTCGGGCTGATTACCGAGGCGCCCTGATGCAACGGCACGAGCGCTCCTCCTCGGAAAGCTATTTCTGGCCGACCATCTGGGCGGTGGGGCTGCACGCCCTGATCTTTGCCACGCTGTTCGTCAGTTTCGCCATGACGCCTGAGCTGCCGCCGTCGCGGCCGATCGTGCAGGCGACCCTCTATCAGCTCAAGTCGCAGAGCCAGGCGACGGTGCAGACCAACCAGCGCATCGCCGGCGAGGCGCAGAAGACCGCGGCGCCGCAGTACGAAACCGAGCAGATGGAGCAACGCAAGGTCGAGGAGCAGCGCCTGGCCGCGGCCAAGGCCGCGGAGCAGAAGCGCGCCGAGGAGGCCCGCAAGGCCGCCGAGGCGCAGAAGCAGAAGGAGGTCGCCGCCGCCAAGGCCGAAGCCGAGCGGAAGGCCGCCGCCGCCAAGGCCGAGGCCGAGAAGAAGGCGGCCGAGCAGGCTGAGATCGCCAGGAGGAAGGCGGCCGAAGAGGCGGCGAAGAAGAAGGCCGCCGAGGAAGCGGCGAAGAAGAAGGTGGCCGAGGAAGCAGCGAAGAAGAAGGCTGCCGAAGAGGCCGCGAAGCAGAAGGCGGCCGAGGAGGCCAGGAAGAAGGCCGCCGCCGAAGCGGCCGCCCGTGCGCGCAAGGCCGAGGAGGACAAGAAGGCCGCCGCGCTGGCCGAGCTGCTCTCCGATCGCGTGCAGCATCAGCAGGCGCTGGCCGACAGCGTGGGCGACCAGGTGGCGGGCAATCTCGACGACCTGATCATCAGCCTGGTCAGTCAGCAGTGGCGACGGCCGCCGTCGGCGCGCCGGGGGATGAGCGTGACCGTGACGATCCAGATGCTGCCCGACGGCACCATCACCAACGCCAGCGTGACCCGCTCCAGCGGCGACGTGGCGTTCGACAACTCGGCAGTGGCGGCGGTGCGCAACGTCGGCCGTATCCCGGAAATGCAGCAACTGGACCGCGCGACCTTCGACCGCATGTACCGGCAGCGCGCCATGATATTCAAACCGGAGGACTTGAGCCTGTGAACACCCTGATCCGCGTGGCCCTGCTGGGCCTGGCCCTGCTCGCCGGCGTGGCGAGAGCGGCCGACCCGCTGGTGATCTCCAGCGGCACCGACCGGGCCATCCCGATCGCCGTGGTGCCCTTCGGCTGGCAGGGCGGCACCGTGCTGCCCGAGGACATGGCGGAGATCGTCGGCAACGACCTGCGCAATTCCGGCTACTTCGAGCCGATCCCGCGGCAGAACATGATCAGCCTGCCGAGCCAGGCCAGCGAGGTGATCTACCGCGACTGGAAGGCCCTCGGAGCCCAGTACGTGCTGACCGGCAGCATGGTGCCGGGCGGCGCCGGCGTGCAGATCCAGTACGCGCTGTTCAATGTCACCACCGAGCAGCAGATGCTTACCGGCAGCGTCGGTGGCAGCACCGCGCAACTGCGCGACATGGCCCACTACATCGCCGATCAGGCGTTCGAGAAGCTGACCGGCATCAAGGGCGCCTTCTCGACCAAGCTGCTGTTCGTCACCGCCGAGCGCTTCTCGGTCAATAACACCCGCTACACCCTGCAGCGCGCCGACTACGACGGCGCCCGCGCGGTGACCCTGCTGCAGTCGCGCGAGCCGATCCTCTCGCCGAGCTTCGCGCCGGATGGTCGTCGGGTCGCCTACGTGTCCTTCGAGCAGCAGCGTCCGCGCATCTTCGTGCAGCACATCGATACCGGCCGCCGCGAGCAGATCACCAACTTCGAGGGGCTCAACGGTGCGCCGGCCTGGTCGCCGGACGGCAGCCGCCTGGCCTTCGTGCTGTCGCGCGACGGCAACCCGGAGATCTACGTGATGGACATGGCCAGCCGTCAGGTGCGGCGCGTCACCAACAGCCCGGCCATCGACACCGAGCCGTTCTGGGGCAAGGACGGGCAGACCATCTACTTCACCTCCGATCGCGGCGGCAAGCCGCAGATCTACAAGACCAACATCAATGGCGGCGGCGCCGAGCGGGTGACCTTCGTCGGCAACTACAACGCCAACCCGAAGCTGTCGGCCGACGAGAAGACCCTGGTGATGGTCCACCGCCAGGACGGTTTCACGGTGTTCAAGGTGGCCGCCCAGGACCTGCAGCGCGGCAGCCTGCGGGTGCTGTCCGACACCAGCCTCGACGAGTCGCCCACTGTTGCGCCCAACGGCACCATGCTAATCTACGCCACCCGTCAGCAGGGGCGTGGAATACTGATGCTGGTTTCCACCAACGGCCGCGTCCGCTTGCCGTTGCCTGCAGCTCAGGGTGAAATCCGCGAGCCTTCCTGGTCGCCCTATCTGAACTGAGGGCGGCGGGCTGCTGCGCGTCTTGATGTGTTGTTTTGAACAAGCTGTTTGAACATACCACTGGGGTTTTAAAGAGATGGAAATGCTGAAATTCGGCAAGTTTGCTGCACTGGCTCTGGCCATGGCCGTCGCCGTCGGTTGTTCGTCCAAGGGTGGCGACGCCGCCGGTGAAGGCGCCATTGACCCGAACGCCGGTTACGGCGCCAACACCGGTGCCGTCGACGGCAGCCTGAGCGGCGAAGAAGCTGCTCTGCGTGCCATCACCACCTTCTACTTCGAGTACGACAGCTCCGACCTGAAGCCGGAAGCCATGCGCGCTCTGGACGTCCATGCCCGCGACCTGCAGGCCAACGGCGCTCGCGTCGTCCTGGAAGGCCACGCCGACGAGCGCGGCACCCGCGAGTACAACATGGCCCTGGGCGAGCGTCGCGCCAAGGCCGTGCAGCGCTACCTGGTCCTGCAGGGCGTGTCCCCGGCCCAGCTGGAGCTGGTCTCCTACGGCGAAGAGCGTCCGGTGGCCATGGGCAGCAGCGAGGAAAGCTGGGCTCAGAACCGTCGCGTCGAGCTGAAGAAGTAAGCAGCCATGCGCAAGCACTCCCGTCTCCTGACCCTGCTGGCCCTGGCCGCGCCCCTCTCGAGCTGGGCCCAGGTGCCCGTGATGGAGGGCAGCAGCGGTTATCCGCCGTCCGGTTACGGGGCGACGGGAGCTGCCTACGCTGGTGGGGTGGCCCAGGCCATGCCCACCACGGCGCAGGGCGAACTCTTCCTGCAGCTGCAACAGCTGCAGGAGGAGGTCGCCCGTCTGCGCGGTACGCTGGAGGAGCAGCAGTACGAGATCCAGCGTCTCAAGCAGGAAAGCCTCGAGCGCTATCAGGATCTCGACAGCCGTCTGTCCGCTGCGCCCCAGGCGCCGCTTGCGCCGGCTGCCGGTGTCTCGAACGCCACTGCCGCCGTGCAGCCGCCGGCCGCCGCCGAACCGGGCGATCCGGCCAAGGAAAAACTGTTCTACGACGCGGCCTTCGACCTTATCAAGGCGAAGGATTTCGCCAAGGCCGACCAGGCCTTCAGCGCCTTCCTGCGCAGATATCCGACCAGTCAGTACGCCGGCAACGCCCAGTACTGGCTGGGTGAAGTCAAGCTCGCCCAGGGCGACCTGCAGGGTGCCGGGCGCGCCTTCGCCCAGGTCAGCCAGAGCTATCCGCAGCACCAGAAGGTGGCGGACTCGCTGTACAAGCTGGCCGACGTCGAGCGTCGGCTCGGCAATGCCGACAAGGCTCGGGGCATTCTCCAGCAGGTGATCGCCCAGTACCCGGGCACCTCGGCCGCCCAGCTGGCCCAGCGCGAGCTGGCTCGCCTGCCCTGAGTCTCGCCTGGCGGTTACCGACGAAACCCGCGCCTGGCGCGGGTTTTTTCGTTAGAATCGCCGTCCTTTTCCATATCTTGCAACGGAGGCGGTCGGCCTGTTTCGCCGGCACGCCCGGGGCCTATGAACCAGACTCTGCGTATCACCGAAATCTTCCATTCGCTGCAGGGCGAGACGCGCACCGTCGGCTTGCCGACCGTGTTCGTGCGCCTGACCGGCTGCCCCCTGCGCTGCCGGTACTGCGATACCGCCTACGCCTTCAGCGGCGGCGAGCTGATGACCCTCGAGGCGATCCTCGCCCGGGTCGCTGCCTACCGGCCGCGTTACGTCTGCGTGACCGGCGGCGAGCCGCTGGCGCAGCCCAACTGCATCCCGCTGCTCGAGTCGCTCTGCGACGCCGGCTACCAGGTCTCGCTGGAGACCGGCGGTGCGCTGGACATCGCGCCAGTGGATGGCCGGGTCAGTCGGGTGGTCGACCTGAAGACGCCGGGCTCCGGCGAGGTCGGCCGCAACCGCTACGAAAATCTCGCCGAACTGACCGGCAACGATCAGGTCAAGTTCGTCGTCTGTTCGCGCGAGGACTACGACTGGGCGGTGTCCAAGCTCATCGAGTACCGCCTCGCCGAGCGTGCCGGCGAGGTGCTGCTGTCGCCCAGCCACAAGGAGCTGGATGCCCGGCAGCTGGCCGACTGGATCGTTGCCGACAACCTGCCGGTGCGCCTGCAGCTGCAGCTGCACAAGTACTTGTGGAACGACGAACCGGGACACTGAGCATGAGCGAGAAGAAAGCGGTCATCCTGCTCTCCGGCGGTCTCGACTCCGCCACCGTGCTGGCCATGGCGCGCGCCGAGGGCTACGCCTGCTACACCATGAGTTTCGACTACGGCCAGCGCCACCGCGCCGAGCTGCAGGCCGCCGAGCGGGTGGCGCGCCAGCTGGGCGCCGTGGAGCACAAGGTGGTCGGCATCGACCTCAACGGTATCGGCGGCTCGGCGCTGACCGACGCCAGCATCGCCGTGCCGGAGGCGCCGGGCGAGGGCATTCCGGTGACCTACGTGCCGGCGCGCAACACCCTGTTCCTGTCCCTGGCGCTGGGCTGGGCCGAGGTGCTCGGCGCGCGCGACATCTTCATCGGCGTCAACGCGGTGGACTACTCCGGCTACCCGGACTGCCGGCCCGAGTTCGTCGAGGCCTTCGAGCGCCTGGCCAATCTGGCGACCCGGGCCGGCGTGGAAGGCGAGGGCTTCCGCATCCGCGCACCGCTGCAGTACCTGTCCAAGGCCGAGATCATCCGCGCCGGCATCGCCCGCGGGGTGGAGTTCGCCCTGACCGTATCCTGCTACCAGGCCGATGCCGACGGGCGCGCCTGCGGGCGCTGCGACAGCTGCCGGCTGCGCGCCGAGGGCTTCGCCAGTGCCGGGGTCGTCGACCCGACCCGCTACGTTTGAACTTTTTTTCGGAAAAAGTTGAAATTCCGAATTAAATCAGTATGATGCGCAGGCATTGGGTCGTTAGCTCAGTGGTAGAGCAGTTGGCTTTTAACCAATTGGTCGTAGGTTCGACCCCTACACGACCCACCACTTTTTCATTCGGCAAGTCGGTAGGCGCGGCAGCCTCCGGTATTGCCGAAGCAGTTTCAAGCAGTAGCGCTCTGGGTCGTTAGCTCAGTGGTAGAGCAGTTGGCTTTTAACCAATTGGTCGTAGGTTCGACCCCTACACGACCCACCACTTTCCCCTCTCTGCCGTTCCTCCTCCCGCTCGTTATCCCGTCTGGTGCTCTGGAACGGGTGTATAATCCGGTTCCCGCACCCTAACCTTCAGGTGCAGCGAACATGACGCACATCTCCGAACGACTCCTGGTGCAGGCCCATCTGGACGCCAAGCAGCCGCGCGTGCTGAGCGCCGAGGAGATCGCCGACTACCGCCAGACCATCGCCGCCGAGCTCAAGGCGCGCGACGCCGTGCTGGTCGCCCATTACTACACCGATCCGATCCTCCAGGCGCTGGCCGAGGAAACCGGCGGCTGCGTGGCTGACTCGCTGGAGATGGCCCGTTTCGGCAGCCAGCATCCGGCCTCGACCATCCTGGTCGCCGGCGTGCGCTTCATGGGCGAGACGGCGAAGATCCTCAATCCCGAGAAGCGCATCCTGATGCCGACCCTGGAGGCGACCTGCTCTCTGGATCTGGGTTGCCCGGTGGAGGAGTTCTCCGCCTTCTGCGACATGCATCCCGAGCGCACCGTGGTGGTCTACGCCAATACCTCGGCGGCGGTGAAGGCGCGCGCCGACTGGGTGGTGACCTCGAGCTGCGCGCTGGAGATCGTCGAGAGCCTGATGGACAACGGCGAGAAGATCCTCTGGGCGCCGGACCAGCACCTGGGGAATTACATCCAGCGCGAGACCGGCGCCGACATGCTGCTCTGGGAAGGCTCGTGCATCGTCCACGAGGAGTTCAAGGCCAAGCAGCTGCACGACCTCAAGGCGCTCTATCCGGAGGCGGCGGTGCTGGTGCATCCGGAGTCGCCGGAGTCGGTGGTAGCCCTGGCCGACGCGGTGGGCTCCACCAGTCAGCTGATCAAGGCGGCGCAGACCCTGCCCAACCAGATATTCATCGTCGCCACCGACCGCGGCATCCTCTACAAGATGCAGCAGCTGTGCCCGGGCAAGTCGTTCATCGAGGCGCCGACCGCCGGCCAGGGTGCGACCTGCCGCAGCTGCGCGCATTGCCCGTGGATGGCGATGAACACCCTGGAGCGCACCCTGCAGTGCCTGCGCGAGGGCGGCAACGAGATCCATGTCGATCCGGTGCTGATCCCCAGGGCGGTCAAGCCGCTCAAGCGCATGCTCGACTTCACCCAGGCCGCCCGCCTCAAGGTGACCGGCAACGCCTGAGGGAACTCCCCCGGATGCGGAAGGCCCGGCAGCGATGCCGGGCCTTCGCGTTTCTGCGCATCGTTCAGCGCAGCAGCTTGTCGATCATCCGCTTCTCCTCCGCCAGCTCCCGATGGCGGGCGTCGATGCGCGCGGCCAGCTGGAAGTTGCCGCTGGCGCGGCGGCGGGCGAAGTCGAGCTGTTCCAGCGCTTGGGCGTAGTCGCCGGTCAGGGCGAAGTACTCGGCGCGCGCCTGATGCACGCCGACGATGTTGCCGGACAGGCCGCGGGTCTCGGCCTGCTGGTACCAGAGTTCGGCATCGCCGGGGCGCTCGGCGAGCAGGCCGTCGAGCAGGCGCTCCGCCTCGTCCGGACGGTTCTGCTTGCGCAGCAGCTCGGCCTGGTAGTGGCGCAGCGGGTAGCTGGACGGATACAGGCCGAGCAGGTGCTGCAGGCGCTGGCCGGCGGCGTCCAGGCGGTTGCCGGCGAAGTCGAGCTCGACCTGGGCGAGGTTGTAGACGATGTCGTCGGGCGCCTGGGCCAGCAGCGGTCGCAGGCTGGCGGCGGCCGCCTCGTGCTGGCCGCTGCGGGTCTGTGCCAGCGCCAGACCGTAGCGGGCGGCATCGAGCTGCGGGGTCTCGTCGAGCAGGGCGCGGAAACGCTTGGCCGCCATGCCCGGCGACGGCTCGTAGTGCAGCTGCACGCGGGCGCGCATCAGCTGGTAGCGCAGGCTGTCCTGCCGCCCGCCATTGGCGTGCTGCTCGGCGCGGTTGCGGGTGTCGGCCACCCGCGACTCGCTGAGCGGGTGGGTGAGCAGGAACTCCGGCGGCGCCTGGGTGTAGCGGTACTGGCGCATCAGGCGCTCGAACATGCTCGGCATGGCGCGCGGATCGTAGCCGGCCTGCTTGAGGTTGAGGATGCCGATGCGGTCGGCCTCCTGCTCGTTCTGCCGGGAGAAGCGCCGCTGCGCCTGGATGGCGGCGGCCTGGGTGGAGGCGATGGCGGCGATGCCGGCGTCGCCGCCGCCGGCCGCGGCGGCCACCACGCCAGCGAGCATGGCGGCCATCAGCGGCACCTGCATGCGCTTCTGCTCCTCGAGGCCGCGGGCGAAGTGGCGCTGCGACAGATGGGCCAGCTCGTGGGCGAGCACCGAGGCGTACTCGGCCTCGGTCTGGGCGTGCAGGAACAGGCCGCCGTTGACGCCGATCACCCCGCCGGGGGCGGCGAAGGCGTTGAGCTGCGGGCTGTCGAGCAGGACGAAGACCAGTCGGCGGTCCTCCAGCTGGCTGGTTTCCGCCAGGCCGTAGACGCTGCTTTCGACGAAGTCCTTGAGCTGCGGGTCGGAGAGGCTGCGCACCTGGCCGCGCAGCACGTTGAGCCAGGCGCGGCCGAGCTGGTGCTCCTGGTCGGGGGAGACGATCGCCGAACTGGCATCGCCCAGCGAGGGCAGCTCGCTGGCGATGGCCGGAGCGGCCAGCAGGCAGGCCAGCGTCAGTAGGGGGGGGCGGAGAATCTTCATCACGCAGGCTCGTTGCGACAAAGACCTTACTCTAGCCGCAGCCGCGTCCGGCTGGCCAGCGATGCGCCGGCTTGGGTATGCTGCGCGGCATTTGCGGAGAGCGACGATGAGCGAACCCTGCGGGCCGGTGCCGGCCCATGACGTCGAGCTGGATGCCAGCGGCCTGAACTGCCCGCTGCCGCTGCTCAAGGCCAAGCTGGAGCTCAATCGCCTGCCCAGCGGTGCAGTGCTCAAGGTGATCGCCACCGACGCCGGTTCGCAGCGCGATTTCCGTGCCTTCGCCCGCCTGGCCGGGCATGCCCTGCTGCGCGAGGAGGCGGAGGATGGCTGTTACCGCTACTGGCTGCGCAAGGCCTGAATCCTTCCCGCCGGCCGTCGGCCGGCCTCTGTCGTTTCATCCAGGAAAGTAAAGTCCGATGCTCAAGGTGTTGCGTAGCTGGATCTATCGCTATTTCTCCGACGAGGAGGCCGTGGTGCTGGCCGTGGTGCTGGCGCTGGGCTTCGCCGTGGTGCTGAATCTGGGCGGCATGCTTGCCCCGGTGCTGGCCGGGCTGGTGCTGGCCTTCCTGATGCAGGGGGTGGTCGGCTGGCTGGAGCGTCTGGGGGTGCCGCACATGCTGGCGGTGTGGGGCGTGTTCAGCCTGTTCGTCGCCCTGCTGGCGGTGTGCCTGCTGCTGCTGGTGCCGCTGGTCTGGCGCCAGCTGCTGACCCTGTTCAACGAGCTGCCGCGCATGCTCGGCGAGTGGCAGGGGCTGCTGCTGCTGCTGCCCGAACGCTATCCGCAGCTGGTCACCGAGGCCCAGGTGCTGCGCGCCATCGACGATGCCAGCGGCGAGCTGGGGCGGGTCGGCCAGTGGCTGCTGTCCTATTCGCTGGCCAGCCTGCCGATCCTGATCAGCATGATGATCTACCTGGTGCTGGTGCCGATCCTGGTGTTCTTCTTCCTCAAGGACCGCCGCCAGATCGCCGCCTGGTTCGCCGGCTACCTGCCCAGCGAGCGGGGGCTGATGACCCGGGTATGGCTGGAGATGAACCAGCAGATCGCCAACTACATCCGCGGCAAGGTGATCGAGATCGTCATCACCGGCGGGGTGACCTACCTGGCCTTCGCCGTGCTCGGCCTCAACTACGCGGCGCTGCTCGCCCTGCTGGTCGGTCTGTCGGTGGTGGTGCCCTACGTGGGGGCGGTGGTGGTGACCGTGCCGGTGGCCCTGATCGGCCTGTTCCAGTGGGGCTGGGGCGACCAGTTCATCTATCTGATGGTGGTCTACGGGATCATCCAGGCGCTGGATGGCAACGTGCTGGTGCCGCTGCTGTTCTCCGAGGCGGTCAACCTGCACCCGGTGGCGATCATCTGCGCGGTGCTGCTGTTCGGCGGGCTGTGGGGGTTCTGGGGGGTGTTCTTCGCCATTCCGCTGGCGACCCTGTTCAAGGCCGTGCTGAACGCCTGGCCCCGGCGGGTGCCTTCGGCGGCGAGCTAGGCCGCCGAGGCTCCGCGACTCAGGCGCCGGCGAGCTCGCCGGCGGCCTCGAGCACCGCATCGACGTGGCCGGGCACCTTGACCCCGCGCCACTCGCGGCGCAGCACGCCGTCGGCGTCGATCAGGAAAGTGCTGCGCTCGATGCCCAGGTATTCCTTGCCGTACAGCTTCTTCGGCTTGATCACCTCGAACAGCTGGCATAGCCGCTCGTCGGCGTCTGAGATCAGCTCGAAGGGGAAGGCCTGCTTGCACTTGAAGTTTTCGTGCGATCTCAGGCCGTCGCGCGACACGCCGAACACCAGGGTATTGGCCGCGGCGAACGCGGCATGCCGGTCGCGGAAGTCCTGGCCTTCGGTGGTGCAGCCGGGGGTACTGTCCTTGGGATAGAAGTACAGCACCACCTGCTTGCCGCGCAGCGCGCTCAGCTGCACCTGCTGGCCGCTGGTGGCCTGGGCCTGGAAATCGGCGACGGGCGAATCGATGGCTACCGGCATGGGCGACTCCTTGGTCGGGTCAGGGATTCTGCGGACGCCACGGTTCGATCAGGGCGTCGAGGTTGAGGGCGTCGGCGAAGTCGAGGAACTGGTCGCGCAACCAACTGATCTGGGTGCCCGGCGGCAGGGTCACGGTGATGGTGGCGTTGAGCAGCAGGGCGCTGGTCTGCGGGGCCTGGTAGGTGTCGCAGACGATGTTCTCCAGCTCGATGCGGTGGTCGGCGAAGAACTGGCACAGCTCGGCGAGGATGTCCGGCCGGTAGGCGGCGCTGACGTAGACCACGTAGGGCAGGGCGTTGGGGCGCTCTTCGGCGGCGGCGCTGCGCAGCACGTTGAGGCTGAACTTGTGGCGCTTGGCCAGGCCGGCCAGACCGGCCTCCAGGCGGGCCAGCCCGTCCCAGCTGCCGCTGACCTGCAGCACCAGGGCGCTGTATTCGCCGTGCCGGGTCAGACGGCTGCTGACCACGTTGCAGCGGCTTTCCTGGGCGGCGCGACAGAGTACGCTGGTGAGCTCCATGGGCGAGGTGCCCAGGGCGCTGATCACGAGAGACTGTTCACGGGGTGGAAGGGTCGACATGCGGGATTCCTGGTGCAGAAGAGGTGGCGGCAGGATGGCTGCCGGCAAAGCCGGGAAGGGTAGCGAAAAGCGCCGGGCAGGGGAATGCCCGCCCCGCCGTGGCCAGCTTGTGCAAGGCCGGTCGCCCCAGTAACATGGCGGCTTTCTCTATATAGCGGCAGGAGTGGTTGCATGATTGCGGGCAGTATGGTGGCACTGGTCACGCCCATGGATGCAGAAGGCCGTCTGGACTGGGACAGCCTGAGCCAGCTGGTCGATTTTCACCTCCAGGAAGGCACCAACGCCATAGTCGCGGTCGGCACCACGGGTGAGTCCGCCACGCTGGACGTCGAGGAGCACGTCGCGGTGATCCGCCAGGTCGTCAAGCAGGTCGCCGGGCGCATTCCGGTGATCGCCGGGACCGGCGCCAACTCCACCCGCGAGGCCATCGAACTGACCGCCGCCGCCAAGCAGGCCGGCGCCGACGCCTGCCTGCTGGTGACCCCGTACTACAACAAGCCGACCCAGGAAGGCCTGTACCTGCACCACAAGGCCATCGCCGAGGCGGTGGCCATCCCGCAGATTCTCTACAACGTGCCGGGCCGCACCGCCTGCGACATGCTGCCGGACACCATCGCCCGGCTGTCCACGGTGCCGAACATCATCGGCGTCAAGGAAGCCACCGGCGACCTCGTTCGCGGCAAGGAAGTGCTGGACAAGGTCGCCTCCGGCTTCCTGACCTTCTCCGGCGACGATGCCACCGCGGTCGAGCTGATGCTGATGGGCGCGAAGGGCAACATCTCGGTGACCGCCAACGTCGCCCCGCGCGCCATGGGCGAGCTGTGCGCCCTGGCGATGAGTGGCGAGGCCGAGGCTGCCCGTGCCATCAACGAGCGCCTGATGCCGCTGCACAAGCTGCTGTTCTGCGAGGCCAACCCGATTCCGGTCAAGTTCGCCCTGCACGAGATGGGGTTGATCCCCGAAGGCATCCGCCTGCCGCTGACCTGGCTGAGCCAGGATTGCCGGGAGCCGCTGCGCCAGGCCATGCGCCAGGCCGGCGTGCTGGCCTGAGCAACGGAGAAGACGACGCATGAAGCGACTGGCTGGACTTTCCGTGCTCGCCCTGATCGTCGCCACCGGCAGCGGTTGCGGCTGGCTGTGGGGCGAAGAAGGCTACTTCCGCGACCGCAGCAGCGACTACCTGACCGCACGCGAGGCGGCGCCGATGCAGCTGCCGCCGGATGTCCAGGTGCGTCCGCTCGAACCCCTGCTGCCGGTCCCGGCGGCCGTGCCGGCGCCGACCGCCGACAAGTTCGAGGTGCCGCGTCCGCGCGCCCTGCGCGGTGCCGAGCTGGCCCGCACGGGCGATCAGCCGGGCGGCAGCGTGTCGCTGCTGGACGACCGTCGCTTCGACGCTCCCGAGCGTGTCGCCCTGACCCGTGACGGCAGCGGCAACCCGCTGCTGATCCTGGCCAGCGACTTCGACCGTGCCTGGTCGGCGGTCGGTCGTGCCCTGGAGGATGCCGACGTGCGCGTCGACGACCTCAACCGCAGCCTTGGCATCTACTACATCAATCTCGCCGAGGGCGCCGAGAAGCCCGACGAGGCGCCGGGTTTCTTCGCCCGCCTGCTGGGCGGTCGCAAGGATGCCGAGTCGGCCGAGGCCGGTGCCGAGCGCTATCAGGTGCGTCTGACCAGCGTCGCCGGCAGCGTGCAGGTCTCGGTGGAGAAGGACGTCGACACCGTGGCGCCGGCCGACGTGGCGCGTCGCGTGCTGGAGCTGATCCAGAATCGTCTCGGCTGAGTGGCCCCGCCGCTCCGGCCGATCCCCTCGATAGGCGAAACCCCCGGGTTTCGCCTGTTTTGTTTGTCAGAAACGGAACTGCCGCTATGAGCACACCCACCACCCTGAGCCTGAAGAAGATCTACTCGGGCAAGGTTCGCGACCTCTACGAAATCGACGACAAGCGCATGCTGATGGTGGCCTCCGATCGTCTGTCGGCATTCGACGTCATCCTCGACGAGCCGATCCCGGAGAAGGGCAAGATCCTCACCGCCATCTCCAACTTCTGGTTCGACAGGCTCAAGGATCTGGTGCCTAACCACTTCACCGGCGACCGGGTCGAGGACGTGGTGCCGGCCGCCGAGTTGCCGCTGGTGGAGGGGCGTGCGGTAGTCGCCAAGCGTCTCCAGCCGGTGCCAGTGGAAGCCATCGTGCGCGGCTACCTGGTCGGCTCCGGCTGGAAGGAGTACCGGCAGAGCGGCACCGTGTGCGGCATCGCCCTGCCGGCCGGCCTCAAGGAAGCAGCCAGGCTGCCGCAGCCGATCTTCACCCCCTCGACCAAGGCTGCGGTCGGCGACCACGACGAGAACATCTCCTTCGCCCAGTGCGAGGCGCTGATCGGCGCCGAACTGGCCGCCAAGGTGCGCGACACCGCCATCGCCCTGTACAGCGCGGCGGTCGAGTACGCGGCGACCCGCGGCATCATCATCGCCGACACCAAGTTCGAATTCGGTCTCGACGAGGATGGCACCCTGACCCTGATGGACGAAGCGCTGACTCCCGACTCCAGTCGCTTCTGGCCGGCCGACAGCTACGCCGAAGGCAGCAATCCGCCGAGCTTCGACAAGCAGTTCGTTCGCGACTGGCTGGAGTCCACCGGCTGGAACAAGCAGCCGCCGGCCCCGGCCGTCCCCGCCGAGGTGGCGCAGAAGACCGCCGACAAGTACCGCGAGGCGCTGACCCGGCTGACCGCCGCGGTCTGATTCTGCTGCCGGCGCGCAAGCGACTGATTCGGCGCGAAAAAATCCTCTCGAGGGGCTTCGCCAAACGGATCCGAGCTGTTATGATGCGCGCCTGTTCGGAGAGATGCCGGAGTGGTCGAACGGGACGGATTCGAAATCCGTTGTATCCGCGAGGGTACCTAGGGTTCAAATCCCTATCTCTCCGCCATATCGAAAACAAAAAACCCCGGTGCTCTAGGAGTACCGGGGTTTTTTGTATCTCCGGCACGCGCAATTGCCGAACGCCGACGCGGAGTCCGGGGGCGTCCTTTTTCGTGCGTCGCCATCTGCACCGTCGGTCGAGCTGGTTTTTGTTCACGAAGCCCTTATGATTCATCCGGATTTTCCGGGTCGAGCACGGCTGTCTGCGCGTCGTTGGGCGTGCGGCAGCCTGGCGTCGACAAGAACACTCATTCGCCGAATGGATCTCGTACCGTGAAACAATGGCTCACCGCGCCCGTCCTGGCGCTCGCTTTTTCTGCAGTGCATGCCCAGTCGCTCCGCATCGCCAACTGGAACGACTACATCGAGCCCGCGGTGCTCGAGGAGTTCACCCGCGAAACCGGTATCGAAGTCCGCTACCAGACCTACGACAGCGATCAGGAGCTCTACGGCCTGTTGCGCGCAGGCGAGGCGCTGGACGTGGTGGTGCCGTCCACCGACAACTTCGGCAAGCTGATCGGCGAGGGGCTGCTGCGGCCCTACGCCGCTGCCGGTCTGCCCGGCTTCGAGGCCATGGAGCCGCTGATCATGGCGCGCCTGGCCGCCCATGATCCGGCGCGCGAGTACGGCGTACCCTATCTGTGGGGCAGCATCGGTCTGGCGGTCAATCTGCCCCTGGCCGAGGCCTCGCTGGGTGGCCCGGTGCCGAACACCTGGGGGTTGGTGTTCGACAAGGACCTGCTGGCCAGGCTGTCCGGCTGCGGTGTGACTCTGCTCGACTCGGCCAATGACGTGACCAGCCTGCTGGCCAACTACCAAGGGCGCAGCCTGGGCTCGGCTGGCCAGGCCTACGTCGGGCGCGCCCTGAGGACGCTCGAGCAACTGCGGCCGCAATACCGCTACATCGACAGCAGCCGCTACATCGAGGATCTCGAGGCGGGCAAGGTCTGCGTGAGCATGGCCTGGGCCGGCGACGCCCTGGCCGCCGAGGCCAAGGGACAGCCGGTGAAGTTCATGCTGCCGGAAGAGGGGAGTCTGGTGTTCGTCGATATCCTGGCGATACCGGTCGCGGCGAAGAATCCGGAGGGCGCCCGGGCCTTCATCGGCTACATGTTGCGCCCGGAGGTCTCCGCGCGCATCGCCGCGGCGACCTTCTACCAGACGCCCAATCTCAAGGCGCGCCAGCGGCTGGAGGCGGCGGGCGGCGACGTCCAGGCTGCGCGGCTGAGCGCCGGCATGTTCGGCTATCAGGCGCCTCGAGCCGAGGTCGCCAGGCTGATCGAGGAGAGCTGGCCGCAACTTCGCAGCGGTGAGAGGGCCCGGCGTCAATAGGCGGGCGTACGGCCGGAGGCATGCTTGGCGGGCTGTGCCGCAGTGCACGACGATTTTCGTGATGCATCCTGCAACTTTCCCTCTCGCGTGGCAGCCGGGGGCTGGAGGTCTATGCTTGAGCCTGTGGAGTCAGGGAGCGAGCCGCCTGTTGGGCATGGGGGACACTCAGGGCCATGGGCTCGCGGTCTTGCAGGCGAATCGGGGCAAGAACACAACAAGTCTGTCGCCTGTCATCAGGGATCAGGAGATCTGCAATGCGTCATGTCACTGCCCGTCTTGCGGCGATAGCCGCCATGTCCGTCGTCAGTCTGCCCGTGTTGGCCGAATACGATTCGGTCGGGTTGTACCTGTCTGGCAATCTGGGGCGAGCCAGCGCCGATCTTGATGGCAGTCGCCGGAGCCTCGATCGGCTATTGCGCGATAGCGGCTTCACCAATCTATCGTCTTCGGTCGATGACGATGACCTGGCCTACAAGGTGGGCATGGGGATTCAGCTCAACCGGTACTTCGCTCTTGAGGGAACCTGGGTCGACTTGGGGAAGTTTGACTACAGGGGAGTCGGGAACGAGGGAGCGCTGGCCGTCGGCATGGAAAGCAAGGGCGTGGGAGGCAGCCTGGTTGGCCGTTTGCCATTCGAGGATGGCTTGAGTCTGTATGCCAGGGTGGGTTGGCACTCGCTGAAGACCAAGGTGTCTGCCCGGGCGGTGGGCGGCGGCGGGAGCGCTTCGGCCTCTTCCGAGGATAGCGAAACCGTGGGCTCCTGGGGACTGGGGGTGGCCTGGCAGTTCTCGCCGCAGATCAGCCTGCTTGGGGAGTTCGAGCGTTACCGCGATGTCGGCAGCGACGAATTGACGGGCGGCGATGGTGATATCGACTTCTGGTCGGTGGGCCTTCGCTACGATCTGCTCTGACGCTTGCGGGCTGTTTCCGGCCATATGCCGTCGGCGTTCGCCGTCTGGGGGATGTCAGCCTTGCCCTGTCGCGGAGCTTGCGCCTGAGGGAACGACCAGCATCCAGGCGAATCCCCAGGCCAGCGCCCCGGCACCGAGCCAGAAGGCGCTGTGCAGGCTGCCGCCCATGCCCAGCCATTGGCCGGTGAGCCAGGGTGCGGCCAACTGGGCGACGCTGTACAGGGCGATCATCGCCGCCGAGATACGCGGTCCCTGGTGCGGCTGCAGGCTGCGGCCGAGGCGCTGGGTGAGCAGCACCGTGCCGAGGAAGGTGCCGCCGACCAGCAGTGCGCAGAGCAGGATGCCGACGGCCCCCGGCAGCAGTAGCGCGGCGAGCACGCCGCTCAGCTGGATCAGGTAGTTGAGCAGCAGGGCCGGCTTGTCGCCGATGCGCACGCCCAGGCGATTCCACAGCCAGGGCGCTCCGAGGGTGGCCAGTGCAACCAGCAGCCAGCTGCCGTTGACCAGGAAGCTGCCCGGCTCCACCTGCAGGCGCGCCAGCATCGGCAGGAAGGTCATCGGCAGGATGTAACCCATGCCGGCGCCGGCATAGGCGAGAAACAGCGGGATGCTCCGGCGGTCCAGCAGGCGTGTGCTCGACTCACCGATCTGTGGCTGGGGCGATGGAGCGGCGCTGTCCAGGCGCGCCAGGCGGCGCCAGCCCCACCAGGCCAGCGGCAGGCTGAGCAGCGCCGCCGGCCACCAGCGCGCTGCGCCGTGCAGCCAGTCGGCGCTCAGGGTGACCAGTGCGCTGGACAGCAGCAGGCCGGCGCCGACGCCGAGGTAGACCAGCCCGCTGGCGCCCGCGCTGTTCTGGCGGGCCAGCCATTCGAGGATCAGCGCCGGGGCCTGGACGAATACCAGGCCGTTGCCGATGCCGTTGATCAGGCGCAGCGCGGCGAGCAGGTCGGGGTCGCTCGCCTGGGTCTGGGCGAGGGTGCTCAGCACGTGCAGCAGCAGTCCCCAGGGCAGGCTGCGACGGATCTGCGCGATGCGGTGCCAGCGGATCGCCAGCAGGGCGCCGATCAGGTAGCCGAGGTAGTTCCAGCTGGCGATGTCGGCGCCCTGGCGGACGCTCAGCAGCCCGTCCTCGACCAGCCAGGGCAGCAACGGGGTGTAGATGAAACGCCCGAGGGTATGCACGGTGAGCAGCAGCAGGGCGCCGGCGAGCAGGACCGGAAAGAGGGCGGGGCGAAGGGCGGTCATGGCGATCCTTGCGGGCACCCTGCCGGCAGGCGGGTGCCTCTTGTCTTGGTGGGCGAGCAGCTTAGAAGGGGCGCTCGGCTCCGGGCAAGAGCGACCCTGGTCGCATGGCCTTCAGGCTCCGGGCGACAGCGTCCGCGCAGCGGGGCGAATGGCCGGCTGCCGGCAGCGCCAGAGAGCGCTCAGCAGCAGCAGGCTGACCGCCGCCCAGCCCAGCGCCTGGGCGTTGCGCAGCGTTTCCTGCCAGAGCATCGCCGGCAGGCCGATGGCCAGCAGTACGGCCAGCAGACCGAGCTCCGCCCGCGGCCCGCGGCTCGGCCAGCACAGGTAACCGAGCGCCGGCAGCAGCAAGGCGGCGCTGGGGAAGCTGCGGTAGCGCGGATCGAACACCAGCGCCAGCATCAGCCAGGCGCCGGCCAGGCCGGCGGCCAGCAGCCACCAGGCGGCGCGCCGCTCCAGCCAGGTTGCCAGAGAGAGGCGCCAGCAGGCGCCAGGCGGGTTGATCTGCAGCAGGATGCGTGCGGCCACCGGCAGGTTGAGCAGCAGCAGGCTGCCGTGCCACAGCCACTCGCCGAGGTGACGACTGTCCAGGCTCAGCTGTTGGGCCCACAGGGCGCTGCAGGCGGCGGCGAGCCCAGCGAGCGGCGGCAGCCGCAGGGCGGCGCTGCGCGTGCGCGGGACGCCGCCGAGCAGCAGTCCCGCAGCCAGCAGCAGGGCATTCAGGCTCAGCCAGCGCGGCCAGTCCGGCAGGTTGGAGACCGGGCCGGCGAGCACGCCCTTGTCCTCGCGGTAGGCGTCGAACAGCCCCCAGTAGCCGCCGACCGTGCCTTCGCTGATGCGTTTCCACGGCTGGTCGAAGGCCTCGATCAGGTTGTAGCGCCAGCCGTGCTGTTCGGCCAGCTCGACGAAGCCACGCACGAAGCGCGCCTCGTTGAGTCGGCTGGGCAGGGCGTCCTCGCGCTGGCGACCTTCGCTCGGCCAGCCGGCCTCGCCGACGAAGATCGGCTTGGGCGCGTACAGGCGCTCGAAGCGCTCGTGCACCGTTCTGACCTGGGCGAGGGCCGCGTCGATGCCGGTGGGCTCGTCCTCCCAGTAGGGCAGCAGGTGGATGGTGACGAAGTCCACCGCCGGACCGACTTCCGGGTGGCGCAGCCAGAACTCCCAGACGTCGGCGTAGGTGACCGGTTGGGTGACCCGGCCCTTCACCTCCTCGATCAGCTCGACCAGTCGGCGGGAAGTGATTTCCCGGCGCAGCAGCGCCTCGTTGCCGACGATCACCGCGGTCACCACGTCCGGGTGGGCGTTGGCGGTCTGCACCAGCAGCTCGATCTCCTCGCGCGTGGCTTTTCGTTCGCGGCTGACCCAGGCGCCGATCATCAGGGTCATGCCGTGGCGGCGGGCGACCTCCGGCAGCTCCTCGAGGCCGGTCACCGAGTAGGTGCGCAGGCACTCGAAACGCTGCGCGAGCAGGGCGACGTCGGCCTCCAGGCGCTCGCGACGGATGCCGAGCGGCTTGTCGAAGGGCGACTGGTCGTGGTCGAACGGGCTGTAGGAGGCGCACTGCAGGCGGGCTCCGGCCTGCTGCGGGTCGGCCAGTTGCCGGTCGCGGCCCAGGCCGTACCAGAGGGCGCCAAGGGCGAGCAGGGTCAACTGCAGGGCGAGCGCGTAGGTGAGCAGGTTGGCGCGGGCGGTCATGGGGGAGCTGTCGGCTGGAGCGGGGCGCCGATATTAAGCAGCCGGCCGGCATCCGGCCAGCAGGTTGGCGAAAAAACCCGGGGCGCCGATGCTGAGCCTGCAACCCGGGCGTTTCGGTCTGGCTTCGAGGGACGTTGCGCCGACGTGTCCGGCAGGAACGTTGCCGCTCAGCCCTGGTGGTGCAGCCAGGCGTGACGCGGGCGCCGGTCGGTCGTCGCGGCCCGCTCGCGACGCCGCTCGACGCGCTGCCAGAGTTTCTCGTGCAGGAAGAAGCCGACCGAGTTGCACAGCGGCTCGACCGCGGCGACCAGACCGCCGACGGTCAGGCTGCCGGTCAGCGCGTAGGCCACGGCGAAAGCGATGCAGAAGTGCATGGCGGTGAAGGTCAGAGTCTTGAACATGGCGCGCCTCCGCAGCGGTCGAACGAGAACGCTTCTCCTCTGAATCCGATTCTGGTCTCCCTTCGCGCATTCGGGAAATCGGCCGACTCGATAGTGCGCATAGTGCTGCTCTATCGTGATTCGATCAGGTCGAAATCCATGGCTATCGGTGGCTGCGGCCTTTCCGGCGCCTCCGAAATGGGGTGTGGATGCTCTATCTCGGGCGGTTGCGCCGGGGGCGGCACGACTAAAGTCGTCTGGTTTCTGAAACACTCGGACATAAAGTAGCGCGGTCCTTCCAAACGGGGACGACAGATCGTGTGGAGAGCGTCCAATGAACAATGAAACTCTGTACCGGCAGATCCATGCCGACCCACGCTTCCAGGAGCTGGTCGCCAAGCGCGGGCGTTTCGCCTGGAGCCTGGCCGTCATCATGCTGGCGGCCTATTTCGCCTTCATCCTGCTGATCGCCTTCGATCCGCAGGTGCTGGGTACTCCGCTGAGTTCCGGCTCCGTGACCACCTGGGGCATCCCCGCGGGTCTGGGGCTGATCTTCATGTCCTTCATCCTGACCGGCGTCTACGTGCAGCGCGCCAACGGCGAGTTCGACCGCATGACCCAGGAAATCCTCGACGAGGCCCAGAAATAATGCTCGCCCGTTCGCTCCTCGCCGCCGCCCTGCTGGCGGCCTCCCCGGCGCTGTTCGCCGACGCCCTGACCGGCGACGTGCAGAAGCAGGCGACCAACTGGACCGCCATCCTCATGTTCGTGGTGTTCATCGTGTTCACCATGGGCATCACCAAGTGGGCGGCCAAGCGCAACACCTCCACCGCCGACTACTACACCGCCGGCGGCAGCATCACCGGTTTCCAGAACGGTCTGGCGATCGCCGGCGACTTCATGTCCGCGGCGTCCTTCCTGGGGATTTCCGCGCTGGTGTTCACCAGCGGCTACGACGGGCTGATCTACTCCATCGGTTTCCTGGTCGGCTGGCCGGTGATCCTGTTCCTGATGGCCGAGCGCCTGCGCAACCTCGGCAAGTTCACCTTCTCCGACGTGGCCTCCTACCGCCTCGGCCAGACGCCGATCCGCGTCCTCTCGGCCTGCGGCTCGCTGATCGTGGTGGCCTTCTACCTGATCGCCCAGATGGTCGGCGCCGGCAAGCTGATCCAGCTGCTGTTCGGCCTCGACTACATGGTCGCGGTGATCCTGGTCGGCGTGCTGATGGTGATGTACGTGATGTTCGGCGGCATGCTGGCCACCACCTGGGTGCAGATCATCAAGG
Organism: Stutzerimonas stutzeri; assembly: GCF_024451105.1. Lineage (GTDB taxonomy): Bacteria > Pseudomonadota > Gammaproteobacteria > Pseudomonadales > Pseudomonadaceae > Geopseudomonas > Geopseudomonas stutzeri_A. The sequence goes on along the minus strand of NZ_JANGEY010000002.1, from coordinate 403,931 downwards.
CGGTGCTGCTGCTCTCCGGGGCGTCCTTCATGGCCATCATGGTGCTGGTCGCCGTGGACTTCGACTTCGCGCGCCTGTTCTCCGAAGCCGTCGCCCTGCATCCCAAGAAGGAAGCCATCATGAGCCCGGGCGGTCTGGTCTCCGACCCGATCTCCGCCATCTCCCTGGGCCTGGCGCTGATGTTCGGCACCGCCGGCCTGCCGCACATCCTGATGCGCTTCTTCACCGTGTCCGACGCCAAGGAAGCGCGCAAGAGCGTGTTCTACGCCACCGGCTTCATCGGCTACTTCTACATCCTGACCTTCATCATCGGCTTCGGCGCGATCCTGCTGGTCAGCACCAACCCGGAGTTCAAGGACGCGGCAGGCGCCATCGTCGGCGGCACCAACATGGTCGCCATCCACCTGGCCAAGGCCGTGGGCGGCAACCTGTTCCTCGGCTTCATCTCCGCGGTGGCGTTCGCCACCATCCTCGCGGTGGTGGCCGGTCTGGCCCTGGCCGGCGCTTCGGCGGTGGCCCACGACCTGTACGCCTGCGTGCTCAAGCAGGGCAAGGCCAACGAGGCGGACGAGATGAAGGTGACCAAGCGCACCACTCTGGCGCTGGGCGTGCTGGCCATCCTGCTGGGCATCGCCTTCGAGAACCAGAACATCGCCTTCATGGTGGGGCTGGCCTTCTCCGTGGCCGCCAGCTGCAACTTCCCGATCCTGTTCCTCTCCATGTACTGGCAGAACCTGACCACCCGCGGTGCGCTGATCGGTGGCGCGATGGGGCTGGTCACCGCGTTGGTGCTGACCATCCTCAGCCCGACCGTGTGGGTCGACGTGCTGCACTTCGAGCAGGCGATCTTCCCGTACAAGTACCCGGCGCTGTTCGCCATGCTCGCTTCCTTCTTCGGCCTGTGGTTCTTCTCGATCACCGACAAGTCGAAGGCTGCGGCTGTCGAGCGCGAGCTGTTCTTTCCGCAGTTCGTCCGTTCGCAGACCGGCCTGGGTGCCAGCGGCGCGGTAGCGCACTGACCGTCCGCGCGGTCGAGTCGAACGGAAGGGGCAGCCTGCGGGCTGCCCCTTCCGTTTCCGGAGGCTTTTCGCCGCGCCCATGGCGCAGTTCCTTTTCCGCTGCCGGGCGCTGTGATAGAAGGCGGGCCTGTCAATCGAGGAGTGTCCGCTTGGATCCCGAATCCATCGTCTACGGCTGCATCCGCGACTGTCCGGAGGGCGATGCCCGGGCGCGGCGCGAGCAGCGGCTGCACAACCGGCGGGTGCTCGACGGGCTGCCGGAGCTCGGTCCGCCGTCGCTGCTCAGCCGGCAGATGTTCTCCTTCTGCCGCTTCGAGGGCGACGGCCTGTACCAGACCCAGGTGATCCACTTCGGCGCCAGCTATCGCGCCGTGGAATACGAGTGGGCGACCTGGCTCAGGCAGTTCGAGGGGCTGCTCGACCGGCTCTACTGGTCCAGCGCGGTGGTGCATCTGGATACCGAGCTGAAGGGTTTCCACACCTTCCGCTGGGAGAGCGAGCAGGGCTGCCACCTGCCGGGCGAGGGGGTGCTGCGCATGCGCTGCGCCTGGGAGCACGAAGGGGGCGTGCGCGGCTGAGCCGCCGCGGGCTCAGTCTTCCAGCCACTCGCGTGGCGCGTCGCGGCGCAGCATCAGCAGACACTGCTGGCTGTCGGGGTCGAAGGCGATGATCGCCTCGCCGCGCTGCAGGGCCTGGCGCACCCGTGCCACGCGGACCTGCAGAGGCGTGTCGTCGCCGTTGTCGGTGCCGTCGCGGGTAACGAAGTCCTCGATCAGGCGGGTCAGGGTGTCGGCTTCGAGCAGCTCGTGGGGGATCAGCATGGCGCGGCTCCTGGCGGCGCAGCCTCCCTGCTGCGCCGAGGGGTTGTCAGGTGTACTTGGTGAAGATGGCGCGCACCCGGCTGAGGGTCGCGCGGTTGTCCTGTGCAGGATCGAGCACCGCCTCCTCCAGCAGGCAGGCGAGCATCTCCTGGTAGGCGCGGTCCAGCGCCTTGCGCGCGGCGGCGAACTGCTGGGCGATCGCCTCGCAGTCCTCGCCGCGGCGGATCATCGCCTGCAGGCCGCGGACCTGGCCCTCGATGCGGGCCAGGCGCTTGAGCATGGCGTCCTGGTGGGGTGGGGGGCTGTCACTCATTCGGGGTATCCAGGGTTCGCCGCAGGCTGAAGGCGCCGCGCAGCTCGCCGAGAGCGAAGCCGCGGGCCTGGTCCTGCGGATAGCGTTGATCGATCACTGCCGCCAGCTCCGGCTTGATGTTGCTGCCATGGCAGGCCAGGCAGGGCTCGCCGGTGGGAATGGCCTTCATCAGACGGAACTCGCCGTCGACCACCTCGGCATGGCGGAGCTCCATCACCGGCTCGCCGGCGGCGGCGCGCGCGGCGAACCGCTCCAGCACCTGGCGCTCCCAGGCGTCCGGGGCGTTGTCCGGGTTGCGCACCTTGAGCGCGGTGCGGCCGAGCTGCCAGGGTGCCTGGCTATGCTGGGCGGCGATCTGCGGCGCGAGCAACTGGCAGGCCTCCACGGCCTTGGCCGGACCGCCATCCTGCATGGCCGCCTTCACGGTGTCCAGCAGCTGCTGCTGGAACGGCGGAATCAGCGCGGCGCCTTCGGCGGCGAGCTGCTGGGGATCGGCGGCGATGGCCGGGGCGGAGAGGGTGGCGAGCAGGGCGAGGGTGGCGACGCGCATGGACGAACTCCTGTAGAGGGCGCTTTCAAGGTACTGAGGGGAGTATCTTGGTGCGGGCGCGCAAACGCAATACGCCCGGCGCGACCGGACGACATGCGGCGGCCGTCAGCGGCCGCGGATCAGCTCGCGGAGCAGGAAGCGGCTGGGGTGGCAGGCCTCGGCGACCGGTCGCGGCAGCGGTAGCGGCTCGTCGTCCAGCCAGGCGGCGATCAGCTCGCCGGACAGCGGTGCGCTGATCAGCCCGCGCGAGCCGTGGCCGCAGTTGACGTACAGCCCTTCCAGCCAGGGCGCCGGGGTGTCGATGCGCCGGCTGGCGTCCTTGCCCAGCGCCGCGTAGGCGGCGCGGAAGGCCTCGGCGTCGACCAGCGGGCCGACCAGCGGCAGGTAGTCGGCGCTGGTGCTGCGGAAGGCGGCACGCCCGGCCAGGCTGGCCGGGTCGAGCCGCTCGACCTGTAGCGCCTCGCTCAGTACCGTCGAGATCTGCCGGAGCATGCCGAGGTTGTCGGCGTGTTCTTCGTCGGACAGCTCGAGATCCTCGCGTTGGAAGTTGAAGCTGGCGCCCAGGGTGTGCTCGTCGTGGCGCGGCGGGGCGACGTAGCCCTCGGCGCACAGCACGGTCTGCAGTGCGCGACTGGCCGGGGTGGCCGGCAGACGGCTGATCTGCCCGCGGATGCGTTTGAGCCGGAGGTGCGCGGCGGCGACGAAGCGACTCACCTCGCTGGCGGTACACAGCACCGCGACCGGCGCGCTGGCGAGCCGATGCTCGTTCTGCCAGGCCTGCCACTGGCCGTCGCTGCGGCGCAGTTCGAGCGCCTCGCTGTGGGGCAGCACGCGGATGCCGGGCTGGCCGGCGAGCAGCCGGCACAGTGCCGGCGGATGCACCCAGCCGGCTTCGGCGAACCACAGGCCGCCCCGCTCGAGCGGCAGGCCGGCCAGGGCGCCGGCCTCGGCGGCGTCGACCGGGCGCAGCAGGCTGCTCGGGAAGGCGGCGGCCAGACGCCGCTGGCGCTCGGCTTCCTTGCCGTCGAAGGCCAGCTGGAGCACGCCGCAGGCGCTCCAGTCGGCGCCGGCCTGCAGGCGCTCGAGCAGGCGGCGGGTATGACCGAAGCCGGCCACCACCAGTTGCGACAGCGCGGTGCCGTGGGCGGAGAGCTTGAGATAGAGCACGCCCTGCGGGTTGCCGGAAGCCTCCTCGGCCAGTGCGGCGTGGCGTTCCAGCAGGGTCACCTGCCAGCCGCGCGCGGCCAGGCTGGCGGCGCTGGCGCAGCCGGCCAGCCCGCCGCCGATCACCAGCGCCTCGCGCGGCCCCTGTGGGCGTGCTGGGCGGGCGTACCAGGGCTTGCCGGTCTCCGCGGGTGTCCCGCGGAAGCTGCCGGCGAGCATCTCGCGCTTGTGGCCGAAGCCCCTGACCTTGGCCATGGCGAAGCCGGCCTCGATCAGGCCGCGACGGACGAAGCCGGCGCAGGTGAAGGTGGCCAGAGTGGCGTCGGGGGCGGACAGTCGGGCGAGCTGGGCGAACAGTGCCGGCGTCCACATCTCGGGGTTCCTGGCCGGCGCGAAGCCGTCGAGGAACCAGGCGTCGATACGCGCATCCAGCTGCGGCAGGGTCTCCAGCACGTCGCCGACCAGCAGGCTGAGGATCACCCGACCGCCGTCGAACACCAGGCGCTGGAAGCCCGGGTGCAGCGCCACGTACTGCGCCAGCAGCTGCGCGCTCCAGGGCGCCAGCTCCGGCCACAGGGCCAGGGCGCGCGCGAGGTCGGCGCGGCGCAGCGGGTACTTCTCGACGCTGACGAAGTGCAGGCGGGCGCCGGCGGGCGCCGTCCGCTCGAACAGCTGCCAGGCGCAGAGGAAGTTCAGGCCGGTGCCGAAGCCGGTCTCGCCGATCGTCAACCGGCCGGCGTCGGCCAGGGCGGCGAAGCGCTCGGCCAGGCGGTTGTGGGCGAGGAACACGTGGCGGGTTTCCTCCAGGCCCGAGGCACGGGAGAAGTAGACGTCGCCGTAGGTGCGCGACAGCGGCTGGCCCTGGTCGTCCCAGTCCAGCTGGGCGTGCGGTTGATCGGTCATGGTGCGGTTGGCGGCGGACAAGGAGGCACCATTCTAGCCGATCGGCCCGGGCGCGCCCGCAAAAGCCGGTGCGGCGGCAGCGCGCATCGGCTAGTCTGCGCCTGACAGCCAGGGAGCGCATGCATGTTCGAATCCGCCGAGATCGGCCATCACATCGACAAGGAAACCTACGACGCCGCCGTGCCGGCGCTGCGCGAGGCGCTGCTCGAGGCGCAGTTCGAGCTGCGCCAGCAGGCGCGCTTTCCGGTCATCGTCCTGCTCAACGGCATCGAGGGCGCCGGCAAGGGCGAGACGGTCAAGCTGCTCAACGAATGGATGGACCCGCGGCTGATCCAGGTCGAGACCTTCGACCGCCCCTCCGACGAGGAGCTGGCCCGTCCGCCGTTCTGGCGCTACTGGCGGCGGCTGCCGCCGAAAGGGCGCACCGGGATCTTCTTCGGCAACTGGTACAGCCGGATGCTGCAGGCCAGGGTGCACGGGCGCATCGACGAGGCCCAGCTGGACCAGTCGATCAGCAGCACGGTGCGCTTCGAGCGGATGCTCTGCGACGAGGGCGCGCTGATCTTCAAGTTCTGGCTGCACCTGTCGAAGAAGCAGATGAAGGAGCGCCTGAAGAGCCTGCGCGCCGATCCGCTGCACTGCTGGCGGATCGGCGAGCTGGACTGGCAGCAGTCGAAGACCTACGACAAGTTCGTGCGTCACGGCGAGCGGGTGCTGCGTCGTACCAGCCGCGACTATGCGCCCTGGTACGTGGTGGAGGGCCTCGACGAGCGCTACCGCAGCCTGACCGTCGGGCGCATCCTGCTCGAGGGGCTGCAGGCGGCGCTGCAGCTGAAGGAGCGGCCCAAGCGTCAGCCGCACGCCGCGCCGGTGGCGGCCAGCATCGACAACCGCGGCCTGGTCGACAGCCTGGACATGAGCCAGAGCCTGGACAAGGACAGCTACCAGCGCCAGCTGGTGGCCGAGCAGGCGCGTCTGGCGCAGTTGCTGCGCGACAAGCGCTTTCGCCGGCACGCCCTGGTGGCGGTCTTCGAGGGCAACGACGCCGCCGGCAAGGGTGGAGCGATCCGCCGGGTGAGCGGCGCCCTGGATCCGCGCCAGTACCACATAGTGCCGATCGGCGCGCCCACCGAGGAGGAGCGCGCGCAGCCCTACCTGTGGCGCTTCTGGCGGCACATCCCGGCGCGCGGCCACTTCACCATGTTCGACCGTTCCTGGTACGGGCGGGTGCTGGTCGAGCGGGTCGAGGGCTTCTGCTCGCAGGCCGACTGGCTGCGTGCCTACAGCGAGATCAACGACTTCGAGGAGCAGCTTACCGACGCCGGTGTGGTGCTGGTGAAGTTCTGGCTGGCCATCGACCGGCGGACCCAGCTCGAGCGTTTCAAGGAGCGCGAGCAGACCGCCTTCAAGCGCTTCAAGATCACCGACGAGGACTGGCGCAACCGCGACAAGTGGCCGCAATACGTCGATGCGGTCAACGACATGGTCGACCGCACCAGTACCGAGATCGCCCCCTGGACCCTGATCGAGGCCAACGACAAGCGCTTCGCCCGGGTCAAGGTATTGCGCACCCTCAATGCGGCGCTGGAGGCGGCCTTCGCCCGCCAGGGATGAGGCTCAGTGCCTGTGCTGCAGGTTGCTCATGCTGGCGACATAGCGGTTGGCGGCCTGTTGGGCGTCGACGCGGGTGAAGAAGGGGCCCTCGAGGGTGCCTTCGCGGGTGACGAAGAAATACTGGCCGTTGACGGCGCTGATGCGATCCGTGCGGTAGTAGCTGCCGGGGGCCATGTCCTGCTGTCGCTTGCCGATCATGGGTGACTCTCCCGCACGTTGGGTGAACGAATGAAGTCTAGCGTCTTCCGGCGGCGCTGCCGGTTCGGCCGACCGGCGGCGGCGCCGACTGTCGCCGGGCGCCCGGGCCGTCTAGAATGCGCCCGCTCCATTCCCCTGGGGTGAGCCCACCATGCATGTTTCCTCCGGTCGCTGGCTGTACGGCCTGTTCCTGTCGCTGATCACCGTGCTGCTCTGGGGCATCCTGCCGATCCAGCTCAAGCAGGTCCTGCAGGCCATGGACCCGGTCACCGTCACCTGGTACCGCCTGGCCAGCTCCGGGCTGATCCTGCTGGCCTGGCTGGCGGCCAGCCGCCGGCTGCCGTCGTTGCACCCGCTGGGTAGGCGCGGCCATGTCCTGCTGGCGCTGGCCATCGGCGGGCTGACCGCCAACTACGTGCTCTACCTGCTGGGCCTCGAGCGCCTCAGCGCCGGCACCACCCAGCTGCTGATCCAGACCGCGCCGATCATGCTGCTGCTGGCCAGCCTGCTGGTGTTCGGCGAACGCTTCGGTCGCGTCCAGGGGCTGGGCCTGGCCGTGTTGCTGCTGGGGTTCGGGCTGTTCTTCAACCAGCGCCTCGACGAGCTGTTCGGCGCGCTCGGCGACTACACCCTCGGCGTGCTCACCGTGCTGGCCGCGGCGCTGGTCTGGGTGGTCTACGGCCTGGCGCAGAAGCAGCTGCTCACCCAGTGGAGTTCGGCGCAGATCATGATGGTCATCTACCTGGCCTGCGCCGCCCTGCTGACTCCCTGGGCGCAGCCCGCCCAGTTGCTGGCGCTGAGCCCCCTGCAGGCCTGGCTGCTGCTGGCCTGCTGCCTGAACACCCTGGTGGCCTACGGGGCCTTCGCCGAGGCGCTGGCGCACTGGGAGGCGTCGCGGGTCAGCGCCACCCTGGCGCTGACCCCGCTGGTGACCCTCGGCGCGGTGGCCGCAGCGGCCAGCCTGTGGCCGGCCTGGGTGCCGGCCGAGGAGCTCAACCCGCTGGCCTACGGCGGCGCGCTGCTGGTAGCCGGCGGCTCGGCGCTGGTGGCGCTGGCGCCTTCGCTGCTGGCGGCGCGCCGCAGCAGGCGCGGCTGAACTCAGCCTTCCTCGCCGGCCTGCAGCATGCGCTCCGGGCGCACCCAGGCGTCGAACTCCGCGTTGTCGAGGTGGCCCAGCGCCAGCGCCGCCTCGCGCAGGCTGAGGTTTTCCGCGTAGGCCTTCTTGGCGATCTGCGCAGCCTTGTCGTAGCCGATGTGCGGGTTGAGCGCGGTGACCAGCATCAGGCCGCGCTCGAGGTGCTCGGCCATGCGCGCGGCATCCGGCTCCATCCCTTGCACGCAGTGCGCGTTGAAGTTGCGGCAGCCGTCGCCGAGCAGGCGGATCGACTGCAGCAGGTTGTGCACGATCACCGGCTTGAACACGTTGAGCTGCAGGTGGCCCTGGCTGGCGGCGAAGCACACCGTGGCGTCGTTGCCGAGCACCTGGCAGGCGAGCATCGACAGCGCTTCGCACTGGGTCGGGTTGACCTTGCCGGGCATGATCGAGCTGCCCGGCTCGTTGGCCGGCAGGCGCACTTCGGCCAGACCCGCGCGCGGTCCGGAACCGAGCAGGCGCAGGTCGTTGGCCAGCTTCATCAGGGTCGTCGCCAGGGTCTTCAGCGCGCCGGAGAGACTGACCAGCGGCTCGTGACCGGCGAGCGCGGCGAACTTGTTCGGCGCGCTGACGAACAGTTGCCCGGACAGCTCGCTGAGCTCGCGGGCGACGGCCTCGGCGAAGCCCTTCGGCGCATTCAGCCCGGTGCCCACCGCGGTGCCGCCCTGGGCCAGCTCGCCGACCGCCGGCAGGGCGGCGTGGATGGCACGGTCGGCGTGCTCGAGCTGGGCGACGAAGGCCGACAGCTCCTGGCCGAAGGTGATCGGCGTGGCGTCCATCAGGTGGGTGCGCCCGGTCTTCACCAGCTCGGCATGCCGGCGCGCCTGCTCGGCCAGGCCATCGCGCAGCTCGTGCAGCGCCGGCAGCAACTGGGCGTGCACCGCCAGCACCACGGCGATGTGCATGGCGGTGGGGAAGCAGTCGTTGGAGCTCTGCGCGCGGTTGACGTGGTCGTTGGGATGCACCGGGCTCTTGCCGCCGCGACCGTGGCCGGCCAGCTCGTTGGCGCGCCCGGCGATCACCTCGTTGACGTTCATGTTGCTCTGCGTGCCGCTGCCGGTCTGCCAGACCACCAGCGGGAACTGCGCGTCGTGCTGGCCGGCCAGCACCTCGTCGGCAGCCCGCTCGATCAGCGCGGCGACGTCCGCCGGCAGGGCGCCGCTGCGTGCGTTGACCCGCGCGGCGGCCTTCTTGATCAGCGCCAGGGCGTGGATCACCGCCAGCGGCATGCGTTCGCTGCCGATGGCGAAGTTGATCAGCGAGCGCTGGGTCTGGGCGCCCCAGTAGGCGTCGTCGGGGACCTCGATCGGGCCCAGGCTGTCGGTCTCGGTACGGCTCATCGGCGCTTCTCCGTGGGTCGGGAACTCCCACAGTCTAGGCCGACTCGCGCCGCTCCGGTCCGGCGCCGTTCGACCGCTGCGACAGTCCAGCGCTTGAGCGGCGCGCGCGATGCACGGAAAATGGCTGCATCCCCGGGCCCGGCCCGAAACCATTGCGGAGCATGTCGATGTCGATGCAGGAACAGATCAGTCAGGCGCTCGCCGCCGCCTTCGCGCCGCAGCACCTGGAGGTGCTCAACGAGAGCCACATGCACAGCCGCGGCGCGGAGAGCCACTTCAAGGCGGTGGTGGTCAGCGACGCCTTCGCCGGCCTGCGCCCGGTGCAGCGCCACCAGAAGGTCTACGCCGCGCTCGCCGAGCTGATGCCGCAGTTCCACGCGCTGGCCCAGCACACCTACACTCCCGAAGAATGGGCCGCGCAGGGCGTGGCGCCGGCCTCGCCGACCTGCATGGGCGGCAGCAAGCACGATCGGCGCTGACGGCTGCCGCCGTCCTGCCGCCCGTGGCGAGCCGCGCCGGGGCGGCCGCCGCCGCTTCCCGCGAGCCGCATGGCCCGCCTCCATTCCGGTGCGCAGCGCGCACCCAACCGGCCGGGGGTGCCCGGCCCGCAGGAGCCCGGATGAACGCCCGCCTGCTCTACGTGATGGACCCCATGTGCTCCTGGTGCTGGGGCTTTGCTCCGGTGTTCGACGTCCTGGCCGCCCAGGCCGGGGCCGCCGGGATGACCCTGCACCTGGTGGCCGGCGGCCTGCGCCCCGGCAGCGTGCGTGCGCTGGATGCCGGCAGCCGCGACTACATCCTCGGCCACTGGCGCGCGGTGGCCGAACGCACCGGCCAGCGCTTCCGCTTCGAGAGCGCCCTGCCGGAGGGTTTCGTCTACGATACCGAGCCGGCCAGCCGCGCGCTGGTCGTGGCGCGCAGCCTGGCGCCGGAGCGGGTCTGGCCGCTGGTGCGGGCGATCCAGCAGGCGTTCTACGTCGAGGGTCGCGACGTCACCCGCCCGGCGCTGCTGGTCGAGCTGGCCGAAACGGTCGGCATCGAGCGCCAGGCCTTCGCCGAGGCCTTCGACAGCGCCGCGCAGCGCGCGGCGACCCAGGCCGACTTCCGCTGGGCCGAGAGCCTCGGCATTACCGGCTTTCCCACCCTGCTGGCCGAGCGCAACGGTCAGCTGGCGCTGCTGACCAACGGCTACCAGCCGCTGGACGCCCTGTCGCCGCTGCTCGGCCGCTGGCTGGAGCGCCGCGCCCGTGGCTGAGGGCGGCAGCGGCGACCGCCTGGGCTGGGCGGAGATCCGCCGCCTGGCCCTGCGCCATCGCCGCGCCCTGCTGACCGCCAACGCCCTGGCGGTGCTGGCCACCCTGTGCAGCGTGCCGATCCCGCTGCTGCTGCCGCTGCTGGTCGACGAGGTGCTGCTCGGCCAGGGCGACGCCGCCCTGCGGGCGATGGACCGCCTGCTGCCGGCGACCTGGCAGCAGGCGGCCGGCTACATCGGCCTGATGCTGCTGGTCACCCTGCTGCTGCGCGGCGCCGCGCTGGCGTTCAACGTGCTGCAGGCCAGGCTGTTCGCCGCGCTGTCCAAGGACGTGGTGTATCGCCTGCGCCTGCGCCTGATCGAGCGCCTCAGGCGCATCTCCCTCGGCGAGTACGAGAGCCTCGGTGGCGGCACGGTCACCGCCCACCTGGTCACCGATCTGGACACCCTCGACAAGTTCGTCGGCGACACCCTCAGCCGCTTCCTGGTGGCGCTGCTGACCCTCGCCGGCACCGCGGCGATCCTGCTGTGGATGCACTGGCAGCTGGCGCTGCTGATCCTGCTGTTCAACCCGCCGGTGATCTACGCCACCGTGCTGCTCGGCAAGAAGGTCAAGCACCTGAAGAAGCTCGAGAACGACAGCACTGCGCGCTTCACCCAGGCGCTCGCCGAGACCCTCGAGGCGATCCAGGAGATCCGCGCCGGCAACCGCCAGGGCTTCTTCCTCGGCCGCCTCGGCGGCCGCGCCCGCGAGGTGCGCGACCATGCGGTGGCCTCGCTGTGGAAGAGCGACGCGGCCAACCGCGCCAGCGGCCTGCTGTTCCAGTTCGGTATCGACGTGTTCCGCGCCGCGGCGATGCTCACCGTGCTGCTCTCCGACCTGTCGATCGGCCAGATGCTCGCGGTGTTCAGCTACCTGTGGTTCATGATCGGCCCGGTCGAGCAGCTGCTCGGCCTGCAGTACTCCTACTACGCCGCCGGCGGTGCGCTGAGCCGGATCAACGAGCTGCTCGCCCGCGCCGACGAGCCGCAGCACCCCGGCGGCGCGGATCCCTTCGCCGGGCAGGCCACGGTGGGCATCGAGGTGCGCGGCCTGCGCTTCGCCTACCGCGACGAGCCGGTGCTCGACGGCCTCGACCTGTCCATCGCCCCCGGCGAGAAGGTGGCCATCGTCGGCGCCTCGGGCGGCGGCAAGAGTACCCTGGTGCAGCTGCTGCTCGGCCTCTACAGTCCGCAGGCGGGGAGCGTCCGCTTCGGCGGCGCGAGCCTCGAGGAGATCGGCCTGGCGCGGGTGCGCGACAACGTGGCGGTGGTGCTGCAGCATCCGGCGCTGTTCAACGACTCGGTGCGCGCCAATCTGTGCATGGGCCGCGAGCGCAGCGACGCCGACTGCTGGCGCGCGCTGGAGATCGCCCAGCTGGCCGACACGGTGCGCGCCCTGCCGCAGGGCCTGGACAGCGTGGTCGGCCGCTCCGGGGTGCGCCTCTCCGGCGGTCAGCGCCAGCGCCTGGCGATCGCCCGGATGATCCTCGCCGAGCCCAAGGTGGTGATCCTCGACGAGGCCACCTCGGCGCTGGATGCCGCCACCGAGTACGCCCTGCACCAGGCACTGGACAGCTTCCTGCGCGGACGCACCACGCTGATCATCGCCCACCGCCTGAGCGCGGTGAAGCAGGCCGACCGGGTGCTGGTGTTCGACGGTGGACGGGTGGCCGAGCAGGGCGAGCACCAGCAGCTGATCGCCGAAGGCGGGCTGTACGCGCGCCTGTACGGCCATCTGCAGCACTGAGCGCCTGCGGCTAGAATGGCCGCTTCCCGACCATCGGAGTGCCCCCATGTTCCTTGCCATGAACCGCTTCAAGATCGCCCGCGGCCACGAGGAGACCTTCATCGAGCACTGGCGCCAGCGCGAGAGCTACCTCGACGAGGTGCCCGGCTTCCTGCGCTTCCAGCTGCTGCAGGGTCCGCAGACCGAGGAGTACACGCTGTTCTCCTCCTATTCCGAGTGGGAGTCCGCCGCGGCCTTCGAGGCCTGGACCCGTTCCGAGTCGTTCCGCAAGGCCCACGCCAACGCCGGCAAGAGCCCGCGCGAGATCTACCTCGGCCCGCCGCAGCTCGAGCTGTTCGAATCGGTGCTCTGAGTCCGGCGGCTGAGGTGTCGACAATCCGCGCGCGACGCCTCCGTGCCCCGTCCGCACCACTGTAGTGCCCCGACGGGGCTCCTACCGGCGGCGTCGGCCTGACGCGGCGCGCGGCGCCGATCGTGCGGATTCCTGCTCCAGACGGATTTTCGGCGTAAAGCAAAGCTGCCACTGGCGCTGCGCGACGCACATCGTTAGCATTGCGCCGCCTTCGCCAGCCCCCCTTGCCCGGGGTCTTCCGGGGAGTGTGTAGTACTTTTGTCGGACAGACTACAGTTCGTTCTGTAGACGATCCGCGCTAAAATGCGGAACCTGTGTCTCAGGAGCATGAATGATGCAAACTGGTGGTGATCAGCCGGATCTGGTATTCGTCGGGGCAGGCGTCATGAGCGCGACCCTCGCGGTACTGCTGAAAGAGCTCGACCCGAGCCTCAAGATCGAAGTCCTGGAGCAACTCGAATCCGGGGCCGCCGAAAGTTCCTTCCCGTGGAACAACGCGGGAACCGGCCATGCCGCACTCTGCGAACTGAACTATACCCCCGAAGGTCCGGATGGCTCGGTCGGCATCGCCAAGGCCGTGAACATCAACGCGATGTTCGAGGTATCCCGCCAGCTGTGGGCCTACCTGGTCGAGCAGGGCTACTTCAAGTCGCCGAAGGACTTCATCAACCCGGTTCCGCACATGAGCTTCGTGCGCGGCGAGAAGGGCGTGGCTTTCCTGCGCAAGCGCTACGAGGCGATGAAGGCCCACCACTGCTTCAGCGACGACCTCGAGTACACCGAGGACCGCAGCGTCATCGGCGAGTGGGCGCCGCTGCTGATGCAGGGCCGCACCGGCGACGAGCCGCTGGCCGCGACCCGCGCCATGGGCGGCACCGACGTCAACTTCGGTGCGCTGACCCGCAAGCTCCTCCAGCACCTCGAGCAGAGCGAGGGCTGCAAGGTTCTCTATCGGCAGAAGGTCGCCGACGTGCGCCGCGACGCCGACGGCCGCTGGCGCCTGTCGGTCGACGACCAGGCCCGCGGCGGCAGCCGCGAGGTGACCGCGCGCTTCGTGTTCCTCGGCGCCGGCGGCGCCGCGCTGACCCTGCTGCAGAAGTCCGGCATCGAGGAAGGCAAGGGCTTCGGCGGCTTCCCGGTCAGCGGCCAGTGGCTGCGCTGCGACAACCCGGAAATCGTCCGGCAGCACCAGGCCAAGGTCTACAGCCAGGCCGACATCGGCGCCCCGCCGATGTCCGTGCCGCACCTCGACACCCGTGTGGTCGACGGCGGCAAGTCGCTGCTGTTCGGACCCTTCGCCGGCTTCTCCACCAAGTTCCTCAAGACCGGCTCGTTCCTCGACCTGCCGCTGTCGATCCGCCCGAACAACATCGGTCCGATGCTGGCCGTGGCGCGCGACAACATGGACCTGACCAAGTACCTGATCAAGGAAGTGCTGCAGTCCGAGGACCAGCGCCTCGAGGCGCTGCGCAAGTTCTTCCCGGCGGCGCAGAAGGAAGACTGGCGCCTGGAGATCGCCGGCCAGCGCGTACAGATCATCAAGCGCGATGCCAAGAAGGGCGGCATCCTGCAGTTCGGCACCGAGATCGTCGCCGCCGGCGACGGCTCCATCGCCGCACTGCTGGGCGCCTCGCCGGGCGCTTCGGTATCGGTGTCGGTGATGCTCGAGGTGATCGAGCGCTGCTTCCCCGAGCAGTACCGGAGCGCCGCCTGGCAGGAGCGTCTGGGCAGGATCTTCGAGGCCGACGCCAAGACCCTGGAAACCGACGCCGAGGCGCTGCGCCGCGTGCGTGCGCGCACCAGCGACGTGCTCGAGCTGCATCAGCCGAGCTGATCCGCCGCGCGATCCCGCCGCCTCCGGGCGGCAGACGCCGCGTCAGAGTCCCTGCGGGGAGTTGCTCTGACGCGGCGTCTGCGTTTGCAGGCGGCGCAGCTCGCCGGCCCAGACCGGCAACGGGATCTCCGGCTGCGCCGACCAGATGCGTCGCCACAGGCTGTGCAAGCGCTCGAGGTCGCCGCGTTCGGCTGGCCAGCGCCGGCTGGTCGGCAGCGGCTGCCAGGCGTCGCCGTCGTGCTCGGCCAGGGCGAAACGGAACGGGTGGAAGCCGGTCATGCCCAGGCGCAGGTCGGTGACCACCAACTGGTCGCCGAGCCGGTCGTAGCGCAGAAAACCGCCGCTGAACCACATCAGCCGCCGATGCTGCGGCGAGCCGTCCAGCTTCGCGGCCAGCGCGCCGCCGCGCTCGAGGCGGTGCAGTTGCGGCGGGCCGTCGTCGAGCCAGCCGACCAGCGCTTCGTGATAGTGCTCGCCGTCGAGCACCACCACCCGCCAGAGCAGGCTGTTGAACGGCGTCGGTGCGCTGAACAGGGCCTCGGCGGCGATGCCCTGGCGGGCCAGTTCGGCCGACACTCGTCGTTCGGCCATCTGCTTGCCGGCCACGGTGAAGCCCAGGTACAGGCTCGACAGCAGCAGGGCCAGGGCGGTGCCCTGGCAAAGGTCGCGGGGCCGTCCTCCGACCAGCGCGGCGAGCACCGCTAGCAGCAGCGGCAGGCTGTACAGCGGGTCGATGATGAAGATGGTCGACCAGGCCAGCGGCGGCGTGGCCAGCGGCCAGAACAGCTGGGTGCCGTAGCTGGTGAAGGTGTCGAGCAGCACGTGGGTGAACAGGATCAGGGCGATGCAGGCCAGCAGGCGCCGTCCGGAGTATCCCGGGTGCGGGCGCCAGCGGCGGATCAGCCAGGTCAGCAGCAGGCTGACGCCGCCGAGCACCAGCAGCGAGTGGCTGAAGCCGCGGTGCTGGGTCATGTTGGCGACCGCGTCGCCGTAGTCGATCAGCACGTCGAAGTCGGGCAGGGTGGCCAGCGCGGCGCCGTAGAGCAGCGCCTTGCGCCCCTGCCAGCGACCGAGCAGGGCGCCCTGCAGGCTGGCGCCGAGCAAGGCCTGGGTCAGCGAATCCAAGAAGGGTTCCTCGCGATGGCGGATGGCTCATTCTAGGTGCAGCGGGCGGCCGCGCCAGGACGGAAATTGCCGCGGGAGATTTCCGTCCTGGCGCCAGGTGGGGATTTTGCACCTTTTTGGTGCGTGATTCGGCGATTCCGGTTAAATTGCCCAGTCTTTCCACTGCCGCCTAGCCTTGTGCCTGCAATCCGGCCAGACTGCCGCCCATGACTTCCGTACATCTTGCATTCCTCTACTGGCCGGACGTGCGTCCGCTCACCCTGACCCTGATCGACGAGGTCCTGCAGCTGGCCGCCCGCCTGCATCCGGAGGCGAGCTACCAGGTCAGCTACCTGCAGGCCGCGCCGCCGGCGGCGGGAGCCTGGCCGCTGCCCGGCCGGCCCTGGCAGGGCGGCCTGCAGGCCGGCCAGCGCCTGTTCCTGCTCGCCGAGGAGGTCCCCGAGCCGGACGCCGAGCTGGAGGCGGCGCTGCGTCTGGCCGGGCGCAACGCCGGCCTGCTCGGCGCGGTGGGCGCCGGTCTCTATCCGCTGGCCCGGCTCGGCCTGCTCGATGGCCATCGCGCGGCTCTGCACTGGCGCTGGCAGGACGACTTCGCCGAGCGCTTCCCGCAGGTGGCGGCCAGCAACCAGCTGTTCGAGTGGGACGGCGAACGGCTGACTGCCTGCGGCGGGCTGGCCGTGCTGGACATGCTGCTGGCGCTGCTGACCCGCGACCACGGCGCCGAGCTGGCCGGGGCGATCGCCGAGGAACTGGTGCTCGAGCGTATCCGCGACGGCAGCGAGCGCCAGCGCGTGCCGTTGCGCAACCGTCTGGGCGCCAGCCACCCCAAGCTGACCCAGGCAGTGCTGCTGATGGAGGCCAACATCGAGGAGCCGCTGACCACCGACGAGATCGCCCAGCACGTCTGCGTATCGCGTCGCCAGCTGGAGCGGATCTTCAAGCAGCACCTCAACCGGGTGCCCAGCCAGTACTACCTGGAGCTGCGCCTGAATCGCGCGCGCCAGCTGCTGCAGCAGACCAGCACCTCGATCATCCAGATCGGTCTGTCCTGCGGCTTCTCCTCCGGTCCGCACTTTTCCAGCGCCTATCGCAACTTCTTCGGCGTCACCCCGCGCGAGGACCGCAACCTGCGTCGCGCCGGCCTCGAGCCCGGAGGCGGCGAGCGCGAATGAGCGGGGCGCGGCGCCGACCGTGCGCGGGGGCTTTGGCGTAGCGGCGTCGAGCCTTTACACTGCGCATTCTGCCCGCGTCGCCTGGCGGCGCGGTTCCCTCTGCCGGAACGGAACGGCGGCTGTACGAAGATGTCGCATGGCTGCAATCCCGATCCGGCGGTTGTCTCTACAATCCCTTGCAGTTCAATCCGAATAGCCGCCCAGGCAGGAGAGTTCGATGTCCGTTCCGCACGCGCCGGTGCAACGCGCCGATTTCGACCAGTTGATGGTCCCCGTTTTCGCCCCCGCCGCCTTCATCCCGGTGCGAGGCGAGGGCAGCCGCGTCTGGGATCAGAGCGGTCGCGAACTGGTCGACTTCACCGGCGGCATCGCCGTCAATGTGCTCGGTCACGCCCATCCGGCGCTGGTCGAGGCGCTGACCGAGCAGGCGGGCAAGCTCTGGCACGTCTCCAACGTGTTCACCAACGAGCCGGCGCTGCGTCTGGCCCGACTGCTCACCGAGGCCACCTTCGCCGACCGGGTGTTCTTCGCCAACTCCGGCGCCGAGGCCAACGAGGCGGCCTTCAAGCTGGCGCGCCGCTACGGCCACGAGGTCGCCGGCCCCGAGAAGTGCGAGATCATCTCGGCACTCAACAGCTTCCACGGCCGCACCCTGTTCACCGTCAGCGTCGCCGGCCAGCCGAAGTACTCCGAGGGCTTCGGGCCGAAGATCGAGGGCATCAGCCATGTGCCCTACAACGACCTGGCGGCGCTGAAGGCGCAGATTTCCGACAAGACCTGCGCCGTGGTGCTCGAGCCCGTGCAGGGCGAAGGCGGCGTGATGCCGGCCGACCAGGCCTACCTGGAAGGCGTGCGCGAACTGTGCGACCAGCACGGCGCGTTGCTGATCTTCGACGAGGTGCAGACCGGCGTCGGCCGCACCGGGGCGCTGTTCGCCTACATGCACTACGGGGTGACCCCGGACATCCTGACCAGCGCCAAGAGCCTGGGCGGCGGCTTCCCGATCGGCGCCATGCTCACCAGCGACGCGGTGGCCAGGCACTTCGGCGTCGGCGTGCACGGCACCACCTACGGCGGCAACCCGCTGGCCTGCGCGGTGGCTGAGGCGGTGATCAGCATCGTCAACACCGCCGAGGTGCTCGAGGGCGTCGCCGCGCGCAGCGAACGCTTCACCCGCGAGCTGACCCGCATGGGCGAGCAGTACGGCGTGTTCAGCCACGTGCGCGGCATGGGCCTGCTGCTCGGCGCGGTGCTCACCGACGCCTGGAAGGGCCGCGCCGGCGAGGTGATGAAGGCTGCCCAGGAGCAGGACCTGATGATCCTCCAGGCCGGTCCGGACGTGGTGCGCTTCGCGCCCAGCCTGGTGATCGAGGAGGCCGACATCGACGAGGGCCTGGCCCGTCTCGAGCGCGCCCTGGTCCGCCTGACCGCCGCCTGACGACAACCAAGACGAGGAGCGACACCGATGCTGATCATGCGCCCCGCCCGGATGGGCGACCTGCCGGAAGTCCAGCGCCTGGCCAAGGACAGTCCCATCGGTGTCACCTCCCTGCCCGACGACCGCGAGCGGCTGGCCGAGAAGATCCGCGCCTCGGAGGCCTCGTTCGCCGCCGAGGTGAGCTTCAACGGCGAGGAGAGCTACTTCTTCGTCCTCGAGGACGTGGCCCGCGGCCGGCTGGTCGGCTGCTCGGGCATCGTTGCCACCGCCGGCTTCTCCGAGCCGTTCTACAGCTTCCGCAACGAGACCTTCGTGCACGCCTCGCGCGAGCTGAACATCCTCAACCGCATCCATGTGCTGTCGCTGTGCCACGACCTGACCGGCAACAGCCTGTTGACCAGCTTCTACATCCAGCCGGAGCTGGAGAACAGCCAGGCCGCCGAGCTCAACTCGCGCGGCCGCCTGCTGTTCGTCGCCGGCCATCCCGAACGTTTCGCCGAGGCCATGGTGGTCGAGGTGGTCGGCTACAGCGACGAGCACGGCGACGCGCCGTTCTGGGACGCCATCGGCCGCAATTTCCTCGCCGTCAACTACGCCGAGGCCGAGCGCCTGTGCGGGGTGAAGAGCCGCACCATGCTCGCCGAGCTGATGCCCAGCTACCCGATCTACGTGCCGCTGCTGCCCGACAGCGCCCAGGAGGCCATGGGCCAGGTGCACCCGCGCTCGCGGGTGTCCTTCGCCATCCTGATGCGCGAGGGCTTCGAGACCGAGCACTACGTCGACATCTTCGACGGCGGGCCCACGGTGCACGCGCGTACCTCGGGGATCCGCTCGATCGCCCAGAGCCGCCTGGTGCCGGTACGCCTCGGCGCGCCGGCGCAGGTCGGCCGCCCCTACCTGGTGGCCAACAACCAGACCCAGGACTTCCGCGCGCTGCTCGCCGAGCTGGACTGGGAGCCCGGCCAGCCGCTGACCCTCGCGCCGGCGGTGGCCGAGGCGCTCGGCGTCGGCGAGGGTGGCAGCGTGCGGGTGGTGGCGGTCTGATCCTGCAGCGGCACGCTGCCGGCCTGAGCGGCAAGCCAGCCTGCCCTGCAACCGAAGCTTGCCGCTCCAAGCTTGCAGCTGACCCGGAGGCACCATGATCGTTCGTCCCGTTCGCCGCACCGACATGCCCGCGCTGATCGCCATGGCGCGCAGCACCGGTGCCGGCCTGACCTCGCTGCCGGCCAACGAGGAGCGCCTGGCCCAGCGCGTGGCCTGGGCGGAGAAATCCTTCCGCGGCGAGGCCGAGCGCGCCGACGCCGACTACCAGTTCGTGCTGGAGACCGATGCCGGCGAAGTGGTCGGCATCAGCGCCATCAACGGCGCGGTCGGCCTGCGCGAGCCCTGGTACAACTACCGGGTCGGTCTGACCGTCAGCGCTTCCCGCGAGCTGGGCATCCACCGCGAGAACCCGACCCTGTTCCTGGCCAACGACCTGACCGGCAACACCGAGGTCTGCTCGTTGTTCCTCGACGCCCGCTACCGCCACAGCGGACTCAGCGGCCGCCTGCTGTCGAAGGCGCGTTTCCTGTTCATCGCCGAGTTCCGCGAGCTGTTCGCCGACAAGGTGATCGCCGAGATGCGCGGCATCTCCGACGACAACGCTCGGGCGCCGTTCTGGGAAAGCCTCGGCCGGCACTTCTTCAAGATGGAGTTCTCCCAGGCCGACTACCTGACCGGGGTCGGCAACAAGGCGTTCATCGCCAAGCTGATGCCCAAGTTCCCGCTCTATACCTGCTTCCTCAGCGAGGAGGCGCGCGCGGTGATCGGCCGCGTGCACCGCGATACCGAGCCGGCGCTGACCATGCTGCGCGCCGAGGGCTTCGCCTACCAGGGCTACATCGACATCTTCGATGGCGGTCCGGCGCTGGAGTGCGAGACCGCCAGCATCCGCGCGGTGCGCGACAGCCAGACGCTGGTGCTGGCGGTCGGCACCCCGGGCGACGACGCGCCACAGTTCCTCATCCACAACCGCAAGCGCGAGGACTGCCGGATCACCGTCGGCCAGGCGCGCCCGGCTTCCGGTACCCTGGTGGTGGACGCGGTGACCGCCCGGCGCCTGCGCCTGTCCGCCGGCGCCCAGGTACGCGCGGTGCCGCTGTCGGCGCAGGTCGGCTGGCGATGAGCCTGTACCTGGACGGCCGGTGGCTGGCCGGGGAGGGCGAGGCGCTGGAGTCGCGCGATCCCTGCGACCGGCAGCTGCTCTGGCAGGGCCGGGCGGCCAGCGCCGTCCAGGTCGCCGCCGCCGCTCGTGCCGCGCGACGGGCCTTCCCGGTCTGGGCCGCGCGGCCGCTGGCCGAGCGCATCGAGGTGCTCGAACGCTTCGCCGCCGTGCTGCAGGTGCGCAGCGACGAACTGGCCCGGCTGATCGGTCGCGAGACCGGCAAGCCGCTGTGGGAGGCGGCCACCGAGGTGGCCAGCATGATCGGCAAGGTGGCCATCTCGATCCGCGCCCAGGCCGAGCGCGCCGGCGAGCGCAGCGCGCCGCTGGGCGATGCGCAGAGCGTGCTGCGCCACCGCCCGCACGGCGTGCTGGCGGTATTCGGCCCCTACAACTTCCCCGGCCACCTGCCCAACGGACACATCGTCCCGGCCCTGCTGGCCGGCAACTGCGTGCTGTTCAAGCCCAGCGAGCTGACCCCGGCGGTGGCCGAACTGACCGTGCGCTGCTGGGGCGAGGCCGGCCTGCCGGCCGGGGTGCTCAACCTGCTGCCGGGCGGCCGCGACACCGGCGCCGCGCTGGCCGCCGAGACCGAGCTGGACGGCCTGCTGTTCACCGGCTCGAGCGCCACCGGGCGCCTGCTGCACCGCCAGTTCGCCGAGCAGCCGCAGAAGATCCTCGCCCTGGAGATGGGCGGCAACAACCCGCTGCTGGTCGAGGAGGTCGCCGACCTCGACGCCGCGGTGCTGTGCATCGTGCAGAGCGCCTTCCTCTCCGCCGGCCAGCGCTGTACCTGCGCGCGGCGCCTGCTGGTGCCCGAGGGCGCCTGGGGCGAGCGCCTGCTGGCGCGGCTGGTCGAGGTGAGCGCGCGCCTGCGGGTCGGTCGCTGCGACGCCGATCCGCAACCCTTCATGGGCGCAGTGATCTCCCTCGACGCCGCCAGCCATCTGCTGCAGGTCCAGGACGGGCTGCTCGCGCGCGGCGCCACGTCGCTGCTGGCGATGCGCGCGCTGGAGCCGGGCACGGCGCTGCTGAGCCCGGGCATCCTCGACGTCGGTACAGTGGCCGGACGCCCGGACGAGGAGTACTTCGGCCCGCTGTTGCAGGTGATCCGCTATGGCGACTTCGCCTCGGCGCTGCGCGAGGCCAACGCCACCCGCTACGGGCTGGCCGCCGGGCTGATCTCCGATTCGCGCGAGCGTTACGAGCAGTTCCTGCTGCAGGTTCGCGCCGGCATCGTCAACTGGAACCGGCCGCTGACCGGCGCCGCCAGCAGCGCGCCGTTCGGCGGCATCGGCGCCTCCGGCAACCACCGGCCGAGCGCCTGGTACGCCGCCGACTACTGTGCCTACCCGGTGGCCTCGCTGGAGAGCGCGCAACTCGCCGTGCCGGCCAGCCTGCCGCCGGGGCTGGCGCTGTGAGCGCGATCGAGGCCAACTTCGACGGACTGGTCGGCCCGACCCACAACTACGCCGGCCTGTCGCACGGCAACCTGGCCTCGATGGGCAACCGCGAGCAGCCGGCCAACCCGCGTGCGGCGGCGCGCCAGGGGCTGGCGAAGATGCGCCGGCTGCTCGAACTGGGTTGCGTGCAGGGCGTGCTGCCGCCGCAGGAGCGCCCCGATCTGGCGACCCTGCGTGCGCTGGGCTTTTCCGGCAGCGATGCCCGGGTGCTGGCCGATGCCGCCCGCATGGCGCCGGCGCTGCTGAGCACGCTCGGCTCGGCGGCGAGCATGTGGACGGCCAACGCGGCCACCGTCAGCCCCAGCGCCGACACGGCGGACGGTCGCGTGCACTTCACCGCCGCCAACCTCAACGCCCAGTTGCACCGTTCGATCGAGCATCCGGCGACCGGTCGCGTGCTGCAGCGGATCTTCGCCGATCCGCGACACTTCGCCCATCACCCGGCGCTGCCGGCGCATGCCGTCTTCGGCGACGAGGGCGCAGCCAACCACGCGCGGCTGTGTCGCCGCCATGGCGAGTCCGGGGTGGAGCTGTTCGTCTACGGGCGCAGCGCCTTCGATCCACGGGCGCCGCAGCCGCAGCGCTACCCGGCGCGGCAGACCCGCGAGGCCTGCGAAGCGCTGGCGCGCCTGCACGGCCTGGCCGCCGATGGGGTGGTGTTCGCCCAGCAGAATCCGGCGGCCATCGACGCCGGAGTGTTCCATAACGACGTGATCGCGGTGGCCAACGGCGAGCTGCTGCTGCATCACGAGGACGCCTTCCTCGACGGCGCGCGGGTGCTCGGCGAGCTGGCCGACAAGCTGGCGCGCCGCGGCGGCCGCCTGCAGGCGCTGAGCGTGCCGCGCACGGCGGTGTCGCTGGCGCAGGCGGTGCAGAGCTACCTGTTCAACAGCCAGCTGCTGAGCCGCGGCGACGGCTCCATGCTGCTGCTGGTGCCCGAGGAGTGCCGCGAGCAACCCGCGGTGTGGGCTTGGCTGCAGGAACTGCCGGCCGCCGACAACCCGGTCCGCGCCCTCGAGGTGGTCGACCTCCGGCAGAGTATGCGCAACGGCGGGGGGCCTGCCTGCCTGCGCCTGCGCGTGGTGCTCACCCCGGCCGAGCTGGCGGCGACCCATCCCGGCGTGCTGCTTACCCCGGCGCTGTGCGAGCGTCTCGAGGCCTGGGTCGACCGCCACTACCGCGACCGCCTGGCGAGCGGCGACCTGGCCGACCCGCAGCTGCTCGACGAGACGCGCGCGGCACTGGACGAACTGACGCAAATCCTTAAGCTGGGAGCCCTCTATTCCTTCCAGCATGCCTGAACGAGAAACTGCCATGAGCGAGAGCCTGCCCCTGATCCTCGAAGATGCCTACGGCGAACGCCGGGAAACCCACAGCGCGCGCGTGGCGGTGCGCCTCGAGGGCCGCGAGTTGTGGCTGGAGGCCGACGGCAAGGGCGGGGTGATCGTCTACGCCGAATCGGTCGAGGGCGAGACCGACATCCCGCTGCTGGTGGTGCGCCCGCAGGCGGTCAACCAGCTGGCGCTGAGCGTCGAGCTGGAGGCCGCCGAGGCCCACGAGCACGGGCCGGACTGCGGCTGCGACCATCACTGAGTCGCGAACGGTGCTCGCCGGCTATGCTGGGAGTACCGTCGTGTCCCAGGAGTGCGCGCCATGCTAGCCCTCGGCAAACTGCTCGAGCTGACCCTGGCCGAACGCGAGCCCTCGGAGAAGATCCAGGTCTGCGCCTCCGGCGCGCGCCTGCAATGGAAGGCCGAGGGCGTGCTGCTGGTCGAGCCGCCGGCCGGGCGCGACAGCGGCGTCGACCTGCTGCTGTCGGCCGGCATCCACGGCGACGAGACCGCGCCGGTCGAGCTGCTCGAGCGTTTGCTCCACGACATCGCCGCCTGCCGTCTGCAGCCGGCGCTGCGTCTGCTGCTGGTGCTCGGCAACCCCGCCGGCCTGCGCCGCGGCGAGCGCTTCGTCGGCTACGACCTCAACCGCCTGTTCGGCGGCGGCGATCCCTCCGCCAGCGGCCCCGAGGCGCTGCGCGCGGTGGAGCTGGAGCTGCAGGCCGAGCTGTTCTTCGCCGACCCGACGCGCCAGCGCCTGCACTACGACCTGCACACCGCGATCCGCGGTTCGCGGATCGAGCAGTTCGCCCTGCGTCCGGCCGGCGCCGCGGCGCCGAATCGCGAGCAGCTGGCCCGTCTGCAGGCGGCCGGCCTGCAGGCGCTGCTGTTGCAGAACGGCACCTCGACCACCTTCAGCGCCTTCACCAGTCAGCGCTTCGCCGCCGAGGCCTTCACCCTGGAGCTGGGCCAGGCGCGGCCGTTCGGTCACAACCAGGGCGTCGATCTCGGCCGCCTGGAGAGGCTGCTGCGCGCGCTGATCGAGGGACGCGAACTGCCCGCCGGGGACCCCGCGGCGCTGCAGCTGTTCCGCGTCTCGCGCGAGATCGTCAAGCACAGCCACGAGTTCCGCCTGTACCTGGACGACGGCGTGGAGAACTTCACCGCGCTGGAGTCGGGCAGCCTGCTGGCCGAGGACGCCGACGGCCGGCGCTGGCTGGTCGAGGAACAGCAGGCGCACATCGTCTTCCCCAATCCGCGGGTGAGGAACGGTCTGCGCGCCGGCCTGATCGCCGTGCCGGTCGGCCTCGACGAGCTGTGTCCCTGAGTCCCGCGTCGGCCATCTTCTTTCCTGTCGGGCCCATAGCCTGCGCCGATGCAAGTTGGCGCGGGTTGTTTATATAATGCGCGTCTTTGCCGGTCATCCGTGCGGCGTCAGGCAATGGCCGCAGCGATCCAGTTTCCCGAGAAGAATCCATGAAAAGCGCAGAAATCCGTGAAGCCTTCCTCCGCTTCTTCGAAGAGAAGGGGCACACCCGCGTCGCCTCCAGTTCGCTGATCCCGGCGAACGACCCGACCCTGCTGTTCACCAATGCCGGCATGAACCAGTTCAAGGACTGCTTCCTCGGCCTGGAGAAGCGCGCCTACACCCGCGCCACCACCAGCCAGAAGTGCGTGCGCGCCGGCGGCAAGCACAACGACCTGGAGAACGTCGGCTACACCGCGCGCCACCACACCTTCTTCGAGATGCTGGGCAACTTCAGCTTCGGCGACTACTTCAAGCGCGACGCCATCGCCTACGCCTGGGAGTTCCTCACCTCGCCCAAGTGGCTGAACCTGCCCAAGGAAAAGCTCTGGGTCACCGTCTACGCCAGCGACGACGAGGCCTACGACATCTGGAACAAGGAAGTCGGCATCCCCGCCGAGCGGCTGATCCGCATCGGCGACAACAAGGGCGCACCCTACGCCTCGGACAACTTCTGGGCGATGGGCGACACCGGTCCGTGCGGCCCGTGCACCGAGATCTTCTACGACCACGGCGAGCACATCTGGGGCGGCCCGCCCGGCAGCCCGGAGGAGGACGGCGACCGCTACATCGAGATCTGGAACAACGTGTTCATGCAGTTCAACCGCACCGCGGACGGCGTGCTGCACCCGCTGCCGGCGCCGAGCGTGGACACCGGCATGGGCCTGGAGCGCATCAGCGCGGTGCTGCAGCACGTCAACTCGAACTACGAGATCGACCTGTTCCAGAGCCTGCTGAATGCCGCTGCGGCGGCCATCGGCTGCGCCAGCGAGGGCCAGGCCTCGCTCAAGGTGGTCGCCGACCACATCCGCTCCTGCGGCTTCCTGATCGCCGACGGCGTCACCCCGTCCAACGAGGGCCGCGGCTACGTGCTGCGCCGCATCGTCCGCCGCGCCTGCCGTCACGGCAACAAGCTGGGCGCCAAGGGCACCTTCTTCCACAAGATCGTCGCCGCACTGGTCGCCGAGATGGGCGCCGCCTATCCGGAGCTCGAGGCCCAGCAGGCGCACATCGAGCGCGTGCTGAAGACCGAAGAAGAGCAGTTCGCCAAGACCCTCGAGCAGGGCCTGAAGATCCTCGAGCAGGATCTGGCCGACCTGCAGGGCCAGGTGATCCCCGGCGAGGTGGTGTTCAAGCTGTACGACACCTACGGCTTCCCGGTCGACCTGACCGCCGACATCGCCCGCGAGCGCGAGCTGTCGATCGACGAGGCAGGCTTCGAGCGCGAGATGCAGGCCCAGCGCGAGCGCGCCCGTTCGGCCAGCGCCTTCGACATGGACTACAACAGCCTGATCAAGGTGGAAGGCGAGACCCGCTTCACCGGCTACGCGAGCACCAGCGGCAGCGGCAAGGTCGTCGCCCTGTTCAAGGAAGGCATGAACGTCGACAGCCTGAGCGCCGGCGAGGAGGGCGTGGTGGTGCTCGATCAGACCCCGTTCTACGCCGAGTCCGGCGGCCAGGTCGGTGACTGCGGCTACCTGCGCCTGGACGGCATGCGCTTCGACGTGCGCGACACCCGCAAGGCCGGCGGCGCCTTCCTGCACCACGGCATCCTCGACGCCGGCAGCCTGAAGCTCGGCGACAGCGTCGAGGCGATCGTCGACGCCAGCGTGCGCGGCGCCACCGCGCTCAACCACTCGGCCACCCACCTGCTGCACGCCGCGCTGCGCCAGGTGCTCGGCGAGCACGTGCAGCAGAAGGGCTCGCTGGTCGACAGCCAGCGCCTGCGCTTCGACTTCAGCCACTTCGAGGCGATCAAGCCCGAGCAGCTGAAAGCGCTGGAAGACCTGGTCAACGCCGAGATCCGCAGGAACAGCGAGGTCGAGACCGAGGAGACCGACATCGACACCGCCAAGGCCAAGGGCGCCATGGCGCTGTTCGGCGAGAAGTACGGCGACAGCGTGCGCGTGCTGAGCATGGGCGGCGGCTTCTCCGTCGAGCTGTGCGGCGGCATCCACGTGCAGCGTACCGGCGACATCGGCCTGTTCAAGATCGTCAGCGAGGGCGGCGTGGCCGCCGGCGTGCGGCGCATCGAGGCGGTCACCGGCGAGCTGGCCCTGGCCTACCTCAACGGCGCCGAGGAGCAGCTCAAGGAAGCCGCGGCGCTGGTCAAGGGTTCGCGCGACAACCTGCTCGACAAGCTCGCCGGTCTGCTCGAGCGCAACCGCCAGCTGGAGAAGGAGCTGGAGCAGCTCAAGGCCAAGGCGGCCAGCGCCGCCGGCGACGATCTGGCCGGCGCGGCCATCGAGGTGGCCGGGGTCAAGGTGCTGGCTGCACGTCTCGACGGCCTGGACGGCAAGGCCCTGCTGGCGCTGGTCGACCAGTTGAAGAACAAGCTGGGCAGCGCGGTGATCCTGCTCGGCGGCGAGTTCGACGGCAAGGTGGTGCTGGTCGCCGGCGTCACCCAGGACCTCACCGCCAGGCTCAAGGCCGGCGAGCTGATGAAGCGGGCCGCCGCCGTGGTCGGCGGCAAGGGCGGCGGTCGCCCGGACATGGCCCAGGGCGGCGGCGTGGACGCCGGCAAGCTGGGCGAGGCGCTGGCGCTGGTCGAGCCGTTCGTCGCTGCCGCCTTCTGACTCCGAGCGAGAGCCCGCCCGGCGCCCGGCGGGCTCTTGGCAGGCTCCGCCCTGGCGGGTTTAATGGGCGACTTTTTCTTCGCGGTTGAGCGGCATCGAAATGGCATTGATCGTACAGAAATTCGGCGGCACCTCGGTCGGCAGCGTCGAGCGCATCGAGCAGGTGGCCGAGAAGGTGAAGAAGTTCCGCGAGGCCGGGCATGACCTCGTGGTGGTGGTCTCGGCGATGAGCGGCGAGACCAACCGTCTGATCGAGCTGGCCAAGCAGATCATGCCGCAGCCCGATCCGCGCGAGCTGGACGCCATCATCTCCACCGGCGAGCAGGTCACCATCGGCCTGCTCAGCATGGCGCTGATCAAGCGCGGCGTGCCGGCGGTGTCCTTCACCGGCAACCAGGTGCGCATCCTCACCGACAGCGCGCACACCAAGGCGCGCATCCTCGAGATCGACGACGCGCGCATCCGCGCCGAGCTGGACGCCGGCCGCGTGGTGGTGGTCGCCGGGTTCCAGGGGGTGGACGAGCAGGGCAACATCACCACCCTCGGTCGCGGTGGCTCGGACACCACCGGCGTGGCCCTGGCCGCGGCGCTGAAGGCCGCCGAATGCCAGATCTACACCGACGTCGACGGCGTCTACACCACCGACCCGCGCGTGGTGGCCAAGGCCCAGCGGCTGGAGAAGATCACCTTCGAGGAGATGCTGGAAATGGCCAGCCTCGGCTCCAAGGTGCTGCAGATCCGCTCGGTGGAGTTCGCCGGCAAGTACAACGTCCCGCTGCGCGTGCTGCACAGCTTCCAGGAGGGGCCGGGCACCCTCATCACCATCGACGAAGAGGAATCCATGGAACAGCCGATCATCTCCGGCATCGCCTTCAACCGCGACGAAGCCAAGCTGACCATTCGCGGCGTACCGGACATTCCCGGCGTGGCGTTCAAGATCCTCGGCCCGATCAGCGCCGCCAACATCGAGGTCGACATGATCGTGCAGAACGTGGCGCACGATAACACCACCGACTTCACCTTCACCGTGCACCGCAACGACTACGACAAGGCGCTGGCGATCCTCGGCCAGACTGCCCAGACGCTCGGCGCACGCGAGGTGTCCGGCGACACCGACATCGCCAAGGTGTCGCTGGTCGGCGTCGGCATGCGCTCGCACGCCGGGGTGGCCAGCCGCATGTTCGAGGCGTTGGCCAAGGAGAACATCAATATCCAGATGATCTCCACCTCGGAGATCAAGATCAGCGTGGTGGTCGAGGAGAAGTACCTCGAGCTGGCCGTGCGCGCGTTGCATACCGCTTTCGATCTGGACGCACCGACCCGTCAGGGCGAGTGACGCTTCCCGAGCAAAAGGCGCGGCTTTCCGCGCCTTTTGTCGTTTTTGGTCGGGCCGGCAGATTTCATTCCGCCGGCCTTGGTCAATACTTGGGCGATAGCCGGGGGGAGTTTTTCCTGCCGGTGTCTAGCCATTTTTCTTGCAGACAGCTGTCCTGATACAGGTAAAGGAGAAAAGGAATGCTTATTCTGACTCGCCGGGTGGGAGAGACCCTGATGGTCGGTGACGACGTCACCGTGACCGTACTGGGCGTGAAGGGCAATCAGGTGCGCATTGGCGTCAATGCCCCCAAGGAAGTCGCGGTGCATCGCGAGGAAATCTACCAGCGCATCCAGAAGGAGAAGGACGAAGAACCAAGCCATTGATTTTTTTTCGATTTTTATCGAATCAAGGCTTTGCAAACGGGGTTTGCTTGGGTATAGTACGCCCCGTGTTGCGGAGAGGTGGCCGAGTGGCCGAAGGCGCTCCCCTGCTAAGGGAGTACACCTCAAAAGGGTGTCGGGGGTTCGAATCCCCCCCTCTCCGCCATTGTTTTTTCGGTGGATTGCAAGATGCATCGAAGACGGCCTGGAAAGACAGGCAGCCCTGCGCACTCGTAGCTCAGCTGGATAGAGTACCCGGCTACGAACCGGGCGGTCGGAGGTTCGAATCCTCCCGAGTGCGCCATTCTTAGAAGCGTCGGCCATAGCAGGCGCTTCGAACCAGCGGTGGTCTGGCTAAACGTCACCCCACGCACTCGTAGCTCAGCTGGATAGAGTACCCGGCTACGAACCGGGCGGTCGGAGGTTCGAATCCTCCCGAGTGCGCCATCTCGAAAGGGGCCTGCAGCGATGCAGGCCCCTTTTTCGTTTTCCTTCCTTTGTGCCCTGCAGCCGCGCTGCGCCGGCCATTTCGCTGCGCCCGGCGCTGCACCGGTGTTATCATTGGCGCGTCTGCCCCCAGTGGGTCGTGTGGAAATCCAGCCATGGACTTACCCAGTTATCCCGAACCGCGATTGTTCGTCCGCATCTTGAAAGATTGATCGCCTCCGGTGCGCGTCCCGCCACTGGGGGACAGGGAGTGCGCAATGACCGAAGCAGAAGCCAAGAAGCCCCAGGAAAGCCTGCACGACCGCCTCGCCCAGGTGGTCGAGTTGCTGCACCGGCACAAGCTGGTGGAGGGGCTGGCCCAGCGGCAGGAAGGTGACAACCAGGAGCTGGTCGAGAGTCTGGTGCATCGCCAGAATCTGGCCGAACTGCAGCGCAAGCTCGACGAGCTCCACCCCGCCGATATCGCCCACATCCTCGAGGCCCTGCCGCTCGACGACCGCCTGATGGTCTGGCAGCTGGTCAAGGCCGAGCGCGACGGCGACATCCTTCTCGAAGTCTCCGACGCGGTGCGCGAGACGCTGATCGCCGACATGGACGATCACGAGATCCTCGCCGCGACCCGCGATCTGGACGCCGACGAGCTGGCCGACCTGGCCCCCGAGCTGCCGCGCGACGTGGTCCACGAGCTGATGGAGTCGCTGGACGCCCAGCAGCGCGAGCGGGTGCGTTCGGCGCTGTCCTACGAAGAGGATCAGGTCGGCGCGCTGATGGACTTCGAGATGGTCACCATCCGCGACGACGTGACCCTCGAGGTGGTGCTGCGCTACCTGCGCCGGCTCAAGGAACTGCCGGGGCACACCGACAAGCTGTTCGTGGTCGACCACGACGGCGTGCTGACCGGGGTGCTGCCGATCAAGCGCCTGCTGGTCAACGATCCCGACAAGAAGGTCGCCGAGGTGATGGCCACCGATCCGGTGTCCTTCCATCCGGACGAGGACGCCTACGATGCCGCCCAGGCCTTCGAGCGCTACGACCTGATCTCCGCTCCGGTGGTCGACAGGAACGACAAGCTGATCGGTCGTCTGACCATCGACGAGATGGTCGACCTGATCCGCGAGGAGAGCGAGAGCGAAGTGCTGAACATGGCCGGTCTGCGCGAGGAGGAGGACATCTTCGCCTCGGTGTGGAAATCGGTGCGTAACCGCTGGGCCTGGCTGGCGATCAATCTGGTCACCGCCTTCCTCGCCTCGCGGGTGATCGGCCTGTTCGAAGGCTCGATCGAGAAGCTGGTGGCGCTGGCCGCGCTGATGCCGATCGTCGCCGGCATCGGCGGCAACTCCGGCAACCAGACCATCACCATGATCGTCCGCGCCATGGCCCTCGACCAGGTCGGTACCGGCAATACCATGCGTCTGCTGCGCAAGGAGCTGGGCGTCGGCCTGATCAACGGCCTGGTCTGGGGCGGAGTGATCGGCAGCGTGGCTTGGTACCTGTACGGCGACTGGGGGCTGGGTGTGGTGATGACCGGGGCGATGACCCTCAACCTGTTGCTCGCCGCGCTGATGGGGGTGCTGATCCCGATGACCCTGGCGCGCCTGGGCCGCGATCCGGCGATGGGCGCCAGCGTGATGATCACCGCAATGACCGACAGCGGCGGCTTCTTCATCTTCCTCGGCCTGGCCACCCTGTTCCTGATGTAGCGCCCGGCGCCGCCTCGGCACGAAGTGTTCGGCGGCGCGACGGTCAATCAGACTATTGTATCAGGCTGTTTTTCCCGCTAAGTTCGTCGGGTTTTGTCCGCCCCGCGCTGGTGCGCGGGGGTCCATTCCAACAACGAACTGCCAGACTCAGGGAGTCAGAGCCTAAATGACCTCAGGCCAACTGCTTCTGGAGGGCGTCGAACTCATGCTGCTCGGCATGGGCTTCGTCTTTACCTTCCTCGTCCTGCTGATCGGTGCGATCCGCCTCATGTCGC
Organism: Stutzerimonas stutzeri; assembly: GCF_024451105.1. Classification (GTDB taxonomy): domain Bacteria; phylum Pseudomonadota; class Gammaproteobacteria; order Pseudomonadales; family Pseudomonadaceae; genus Geopseudomonas; species Geopseudomonas stutzeri_A. Next base: position 372,676 of record NZ_JANGEY010000002.1, on the reverse strand, counting down.
AACTGATCGAACGCTTCGCACCCGCCGCCCCGCAGCCCGTGGCTGCTCCCCGCGTCGCCCAGCCCAGCCCCGCCGTCGTCGAGCAGCCGGACGCCGAACTGCTGGCCGCGATCCAGGCCGCCATCCATCTGCACCGCGCGCGTCGCGGTTGAATCACGAGACATCGTTCAAGGAGTCATGTCGTCATGACTGACGTGAAAAAGCCGCTCGGCATCACCGACGTGGTACTGCGCGACGCGCACCAATCCATCCTCGCTACCCGCCTGCGTCTCGAAGACATGCTGCCGATCGCGCCGAAGCTCGACCGGGTCGGCTTCTGGTCGGTGGAGTCCTGGGGCGGGGCGACCTTCGACGCCTGCATCCGCTACCTGGGCGAGGACCCGTGGGAGCGCATCCGCGAGCTGAAGAAGGCGATGCCCAACACCCGCCAGCAGATGCTGCTGCGCGGCCAGAACCTGCTCGGCTACCGCCACTACGCCGACGACGTGGTGGACAAATTCGTCGAGCGCGCCGCGGTCAACGGCGTCGACGTGTTCCGCGTGTTCGACGCGATGAACGACCCGCGCAACCTGCAGCGCGCCCTGCAGGCGGTGAAGCAGGTCGGCAAGCACGCCCAGGGCACCATCTCCTACACCACCAGCCCGGTGCACACCCTGCAGATGTGGGTCGACCTGGCCAGGCAGATCGAGGACATGGGCGCCGACTCCCTGGCGATCAAGGACATGGCCGGCATCCTCAATCCCTACGTGGCCTTCGAGCTGGTCTCGCGGCTGAAGGCCAGCCTGTCGATCCCGATCCACATGCAGTGCCACGCCACCGCGGGGCTGTCCACAGCGGCCATCGTCAAGGCGGTCGAGGCCGGCATCGACAACGTCGACACGGCGATCTCCTCGCTGTCGATGACCTACGGCCATTCGCCGACCGAGTCGGTGGTCGCGATCTTCCAGGGCAGCGAGCGCGACACCGGCCTGGATCTCGAGCTGCTCGAGGAAATCGCTGCCTATTTCCGCGAGGTTCGCAAGAAGTACGCCAAGTTCGAGGGCAACCTCAAGGGTGTCGACTCGCGCATCCTGGTCGCCCAGGTGCCGGGCGGCATGCTCACCAACATGGAGAGCCAGCTCAAGGAGCAGGGCGCGCTGGACAAGTTCGACCTGGTGCTGGCGGAGATCCCGCGGGTACGCGAGGACCTGGGCTTCATCCCGCTGGTGACCCCGACCTCGCAGATCGTCGGTACCCAGGCGGTGATCAACGTGCTCACCGGCGAGCGCTACAAGTCGATCACCAAGGAAACCGCCGGCGTGCTCAAGGGCGAGTACGGCGCGGCTCCGGCACCGTTCAACGAGGAGCTGCAGGCCCGCGTACTGTGCGGCGAGGAGGCGGTGCGCTGCCGTCCGGCCGACCTGCTCGAGGCGGAGATGGACAAGCTCACCGCCGAGCTGAAGCAACTGGCTGCGGAGAAGGGCTTCAAGCTGGCCGCTGCCGAGATCGACGACGTGCTGACCTACGCACTGTTCCCGCAGATCGGCCTGAAGTTCCTGGAGAACCGCGGCAATCCGGCGGCCTTCGAGCCGGTGCCGACCGGCAAGGAGACCGCGCCGCGCGAGGCCGGCAAGCCAGAGGCCTACACCGTCGAGGTGAACGGCAAGTCCTTCGTGGTGCAGGTCAGCGACGGCGGCGACCTCGAGGGCATCAAGCCGCTCGGCGGCGCTGTCGCCGCGGTGGCGCCGGCGGGCGTGGCCCCGGTCGGCGGCGGCGAGCCGCAAAGCGCGCCGCTGGCCGGCAACATCTTCAAGGTGTTGGTGCAGCCCGGCCAGACCGTCGAGGAGGGGCAACTGGTGATCATCCTCGAGGCGATGAAGATGGAAACCGAGATCCGTGCCTTCAAGGCCGGCACCGTCGCGGCGGTGAACGTCAAGGTCGGCGATGCGGTGGCGGTGGGCGATGTCCTGCTGACCATCGGCTGAGGGGCGGGCCATGGAAAAGCTGTTCAAGCTCTGGCAGAGCACCGGTCTCTACCACCTCGAGCCCGGTCAGGCGTTCATGATCGCGATCTGTCTGCTGCTGATCTACCTGGCGGTGAAGAAGGGGTTCGAGCCCCTGTTGCTGATCCCCATCGGCTTCGGCGGCCTGCTGTCGAACATTCCGGTGGCCAACATGGCGGAAGGTGCGGGTTTCCTGCACCTGATCTATGAGGTGGGCCTGCCCACCAGCATCTTCCCGCTGCTGATCTTCCTCGGTGTCGGCGCGATGACCGACTTCGGGCCGATGCTGGCCAATCCGAAGACCCTGCTGCTCGGCGCCGCTGCGCAGTTCGGCATCTTCGGGACGCTGCTCGGCGCCCTGGCCATCGCTTCGCTGGGGATTCCCGGCCTGGAGTTCACCCTCAAGGAGGCGGCCTCCATCGCGATCATCGGCGGGGCCGACGGGCCGACCTCGATCTTCGTCACCTCCAAGCTGGCGCCCGACCTGCTCGGCCCGATCGCCGTGGCGGCCTACGCCTACATGGCCCTGGTGCCGCTGCTGCAGCCGCCGATCATGCGCGCGCTGACCACCCCCGAGGAGCGCGCCATCGTGATGTCGCAGCTGCGCCGGGTCAGTCAGACCGAGAAGATCATCTTCCCCATCGTGCTGTGCGTCCTGGTCGGCATGCTGCTGCCGGATGCCGCGCCGCTGATCGGCATGTTCGCCCTCGGCAACCTGCTGCGCGAGTGCGGGGTGGTCGAGCGCCTGGCCGATACCTCGCGCAACGCGCTGATCAACATCGTCACCATTTTCCTCGGTCTCACCGTGGGCTCCAAGCTGTCGGCGGACGCCTTCCTGCAGCTGAAGACCCTCGGCATCCTGCTGCTGGGCATGGTCGCTTTCTGCGGCGGCACGGCGGCGGGGGTGATCATGGCCAAGGTGATGAACCTGTTCAGCACCCACAAGGTCAATCCGCTGATCGGCTCGGCGGGGGTATCGGCGGTGCCGATGGCGGCACGGGTGTCGAACAAGGTGGGGCTGGAGGCCAACCCGCAGAACTTCCTGCTGATGCACGCCATGGGCCCGAACGTGGCCGGGGTGATCGGCTCGGCGGTGGCCGCGGGGGTGCTGCTCAACTTCGTCGGTTGAGAGGCTCCGCCGCAGTGAATCGCCAGCGCCCGGCGGATGCCGGGCGCTGGCGCCGCTGGCCGCGGATCAGTTGTTCGCGGCGCTGTTGAGCAGGGCGATCAGGGCGCTCTGCTGGGGCTGCGGCAGCTGGCGGAAGCGCTGCAACAACTGGTGTTCGTGCGGCGGCAGGTCGCCAGCCGTCGCTGGGCCGGGGGCGATGTGGGTACTCGGCAGCTGGCCTTCGGCGAGCAGGGTGCGCTCCAGGCGCGCGATGATCTCGGAGTTCATGCTGCGATGGTAGTGGCGGGCCACTTCGGCGATGCGCGCACGCATGCCCTCCGGAAGGCGGACGACAAACTTGTCGGCGCTCCGACTGGAGCGGGAGGGGAGGCTCTGTTTCATGGGCTGTCTTTACTTTAACCGCGTTGTCAGGGGGCGCAGATGGGAAGTTGCTGGTAGCAGCCTTATGACCATGCCCGGGTGCTTCCGTTCAGCAGCGGCCTGTCCGGCACTGTTTCCATCCATGTCGCGAGCCGTACCGGGGCGGATACGGGGCAGGGCAGTGTGACCGCTGGCGCCCCGTCTGGCCAGCCGCGGCTGGCGGAATTGCGATTGGTTGGGCATGGGAGGCCGCAGATCGCGCTTTCGGACATGACAAGCGACATTGCCTCGTTTAACATCTTCCGCCGATTGCGCCTGTAGCTCAGCTGGATAGAGCAACCGCCTCCTAAGCGGTAGGTCGGGGGTTCGAATCCCCCCTCGCGCACCAGAATTCTGATATGGATCAATGGGTTACTTTTTTCGAAGGTGGCCCTTTTGCATTTCTGCCGCGGGCGCATGCAAAGTGTGCCGTCGGGAGCGGTCGTCCGCAGCGGCAGCCCGGTACAGCGACTCCCTCCCCGCGGCACTGCACTGCAGTCGCCTGGAAGTGCGGCTGGTGGACAAGGTTTCACCGCTTTCGTGACAGCAGTCCGGTCCTGGAGAGATAGCGCATGAGTCGCCTGTTCACCCTGCGTGCATTGCTGCTGAGCGCCTTTCTCTGCTTCGGCCTGCTGATTTCCGCCTACCAGGTGGTGTCGGTGTATCGTCACTCGCTGCAGGAGGCGATGGGCGAACTGGAAACCACCACCGACTTCATCGGTCACTTCATCGCCAGCGGTCTGGCGCTGGAGGGGGCCGCCGGCGTCGATCGTCTTGGCCACCTGTTCAGCGAGCACCTCAACCATCCCGCTCTGGTCTACGCCGCAGTGCTCGATACCGGCGGCCGGCCGCGTGCCCTGAGCCTGCCCCAGGGCGCGGCGCGCATGCCGCTGAAGCTGCCGGCCGTCGAGCACTTGCTCGGCGATCCCGCGCGCTGGCGAGCGCACCGCCTGCACTGGCTGGAGGGCGACGAGCTGCTGCTGGGCGGTTATCCGCTGGACGGCGAGGCAGTCAGCCCCGAGCAGGGCATGGTGGTGCTGGTGATGCGCACCGACGCGCTGCGCGCCAAGGCCTGGGCGCGCACCGGCCAGCAACTGCTGCTGTTGCTGGTGCCGTTGCTGCTGCTGGGGCTGCTGCTGGCCTGGCTGCTCAAGCGCCTGCTCACCGACCGTATCGAGGAACTGCTCGAGGACGTGCGTAAGCTGAGCAGCGGGCGCATCGACAGTCTGCCGGTGCTGGGCGGCGACGAGGTGGGCCAGCTGGCGGCCGAGTTCGGCGCGCTGATGCAGCGGGTGATCAGCGCCCGCGACTACAACGAGTACCTGCTCAACTGCATTCCCAGCCCGGTCTGGCAGGTCGACCGCCAGCGGCGCTGCGTCTACGTCAACGCGGCCTGGATGCATTTCACCGGTCTGGATCGCGAGCGGAGTCTGGGCGAAGGCTGGTGGCAGGCGCTGCACCCCGACGACAGCCGCCTGCTCGAACCGCTGCTGACCGAGGGTGGCGGCGGCTGCGGGGTGGATTTCGCCGTGCGCCTGCGTCTGCGCGCCCGGGGCGGCAACTACCACTGGGTGCAGCTGCACGGCGAGCCGTTGGTGGGGCGCGACGGCCAGTTCGACGGCTATCTGGGCAGCGCCTTCGACATCCAGTCCGAGCTGGACGCCGGCAGCGAGCTGCAGGCCAACGAGGCGCGCTTCCGCGGTCTGGTCGAGCAGTCGCTGGTCGGCGTCTACGTGCTGCGCGACGGCCACTTCGAGTACGTCAACCCGCGTCTGGCCGAATGGTTCGGCTACGATCCCCAGGAGCTGGTCGCGCGCTCGCTGCTGGACCTGGTCTGCGAGAGCGACCGGGCGCTGGTGCGCGACATGCTCGACAGGCGCGAGCGCGGCGAGCTGGTCTCGGCCCACTACGAGTTCCGCGCCCTGACCCGCGACGGTCGCGAATTCATGGCCGAGGCCTTCGGTACCCGCATCGAGCTGGACGGCCTGCCGGCGATCATCGGCACGCTGCTCGATGTCACCCAGCGCTACAAGGACCGCGAAACCGTACAGGCGGTGGTGGATGCGGTGGTGGCCAGCCCGATGGTGATGCTGCGCCGCCGGGCGCAGACCGGCTGGCCGGTGCAGTTCGTTTCCGCCAACGTCGAACGCTGGGGCTATTCGGCGGCCAGCCTGACCGAGGGGCAGCGCTGGTTCACCACCCTGATCCACCCGGACGACCTGCCGCAGGTGCTGGCCGAGGTGAAGCGCAGCAGCGACGAGCATCGTCCGGAGTTCGTCCTCGAGTATCGGATCCGCACCGGGGTCGACGGCTACATCTGGATCGAGGACTACAGTCGGGTGCACCGCGACGCGGCCGGCGAGCCGCAGTACCTGGAGAGCCTGCTGCTGGACATCTCGGCGCGCAAGGCCGCCGACGAGAAGCTGCGCCATGCCGCCGCGGTGTTCACCAATGCCCGCGAGGGAGTGGTGATCACCGATACCAGCCCGAAGATCATCGCGGTCAATCGCGCCTTCTGCGACATCACCGGCTACGAGGAGCACGAGGTGCTCGGCCGCAACCCGAGCATGGTCAGCTCCGGGCGGCAGAGCAAGGAGTTCTATCAGGGCATGTGGGCCGCGCTGCTCGAGGAAGGACACTGGCAGGGCGAGGTGTGGAACCGCCGCAAGTCCGGCGAGGTGTTTCCGCAGTGGCACAGCATCAGTGCGGTGCGCGACGACAAGGGCAAGCTGACCAACTACGTGGCGGTGTTCAGCGACATCTCCCAGCTCAAGGAGTCCGAGGCGCAGCTCGAACGTCTGGCTCACTACGATCCGCTCACCGCGCTGCCCAATCGCATCCTGGTGCAGTCGCACCTCAATGGCGCCATCGAGCGGGCACGACGTCTGCACTGCAAGGTGGCGGTACTGTTCCTCGATCTGGACGGTTTCAAGCGGGTCAACGACAGCCTGGGCCACGGGGTCGGCGACGAGCTGCTGGTGCTGATCGCCGGCCGCCTGCGCCAGCGCATCCGCGCCGAGGACATGTTCGCCCGACTGGGTGGCGACGAGTTCCTGCTGGTGCTGGAAGGAATCCATCACCCCGAGGAGGCCGCACTGGTCGCCCAGGACCTGATCGACCTGCTGCAGCAGCCGTTCCGCGTCGGCAGCGGCCACGAGCTGTTCGTCGGTGCCAGCATCGGCATCAGCCTGTTTCCCGACGACGGCCAGGAAATGGCCGAGCTGATCCGCTGCGCCGACGTGGCGATGTACCAGGCCAAGGAGAACGGCCGCAACAACTACCAGTTCCACACCGAGGAGCTGACCCGCGCCGCGGAAAACCGCCAGGCGCTGGAAAGCCGCCTGCACCGGGCGATCACCGCGCGCGAGTTCCAGCTCTACTACCAGCCGCAGGTGGACGTGGCCAGTGGCCGCATTCTCGGCTTCGAGGCGCTGGTGCGCTGGTGCCCCGAGCAGGGCGAACCGGTTTCGCCGGCGGTGTTCATTCCGCTGCTCGAGGAGACCGGACTGATCCTTGCCCTCGGCGAGTGGGTGATGCACGAGGCCTGCCGGCAGGCGATGGTCTGGCGCGAGGCCGGCCTGCCGGCGCTGCCGGTCAGCGTCAACCTGTCGCCGCGCCAGTTCCAGCACCTCGACGTGGTCGAGCTGGTCGGTCGCGCGCTGGAGGAGAGCGGGCTGCCGGGCGCCCTGCTGGAGCTGGAGATCACCGAGGGTGCGCTGATGGCGCAGGACCTGCAGACCCAGGAGCGCCTCGGCGAACTCAAGGCGCTCGGCGTGCACCTGGCGGTGGACGACTTCGGCACCGGCTATTCGTCGCTGGCCTACCTCAGCCGCTTCCCGATCGACAAGCTGAAGATCGACAAGAGCTTCATCGACGGCCTGGGCCAGGACGACCGCGCCGACAAGATCGTCGCCACCATCATCGCCATGGGCCAGGGCCTCGATCTGCAGGTGGTCGCCGAGGGAGTGGAGACCGTCAGCCAGCTGGAGCTGCTGCGGGCGCTCGGCTGTCATGCGGTGCAGGGCTACCTGTGCGGTCGCCCGTTACCGGCGGAGCAGGCCACCCTGCGGCTGGCGCGCGAGCGCGAGGTCGTGGCGGTCTGAGGGGGCTCAGAGCGTCTGCAGGCCGCGCAGCCAGGCGCTGACGTCGGCGGCGCCGGCCTGGCGCAGGCCCTCGCCGAGCGCGTCGGCGTCGGCCTGGCTGCGCGGCAGGAGCAGGAATTCCGGGCCGCCGCTGTCGCGTAGCAGGTTGAGGCGGGCGTAGGGCATGCCGGTGAGCAGCAGGCGCATGAAACGCGCATCGCTCCAGGCCTCGGCGGGCATGGCCAGCACGTGGTAGGCGGCCTCCAGCCGATCGAGGCCGCTGCGGTTCAGGCTGTACTGGCTGAGCACCGCCGGCAGCTGGGTGGTCAGGCCGCGCCGGCGGGCGTAGGCGACCGCGCAGGCGAAGGCCTGCGGCGCCTGCTCGCCGCTCCAGAAGTAGCGCTCGCCGCGCCAGCTGGCCTGGCGCAGGTAGAGGGTCTCGCCGCTGGCGTGGTGCGGCAGGGCCTGGGCCAGGGCGCGGCTGAAGTCCTTGTAGCTGATCAGGCGGATGGCGCGGCAGGCGGGCGAAGCGGCGTAGTCCTCGAAGCGGGCGCAGCGCTGCCCGGGCGGCGGCGGGCCGCCGAGGCCGTCGATCCAGCGCAGGTCGAACTCGCCGATCTGGCGCTCCTCCACCTGGATCAGGGCGCGCAGCACGCTGTGGGCGGCGGCCTTGTCCTCCTGCACCGGCCCCGACAGGGCCCCGCGTGGCAGCTCGGCGAGGCGCTGCAGCGGCGGGCCGTCCAGCCACCAGATGCTTTCCGGTATGTCCGGCAGTGACGCGAACGGCAGCCGCAACCGCGCGGCCTGTTCGCGCAGCTGCTGGCTGCCGCGCCCGCCCAGTCCCAGACGCTGGAGCAGGGTCGCAAGACGGTCGGTGAGAGAGATGGGGGGCATGCTCATGCCTGGATGCTTCCTGCACACGGGGGGATTATAGGTCGAACCGGGCTGTGCGGTCTGTCCCCCGGATCCTGCAGGTGCAAGACTAACCGAGTTCGTCGTCCAAAAGAATGCCGGGCCCTGGCGGTCGGCTTCGCCGTCGGGCGGTCGCTGGGCTATAATCTGCGCCCTTCTGGCCTCCTGATGACCTCTGCCCATGTACGCTCTGGCTCGCGAGCTGCTGTTCAAGCTGTCCCCGGAAACCTCCCACGAACTGGCCATCGACCTGATCGGCGCCGGCGGGCGTCTCGGTCTCAACCGCCTGGCGTGCCAGTCGCCGCGCCTGCCGGTGACGGTGATGGGCCTGGAGTTCCCCAATCCGGTCGGTCTGGCCGCCGGTCTGGACAAGAACGGCGACGCCATCGACGGCTTCGCCCAGCTCGGCTTCGGCTTCATCGAGATCGGCACCGTCACCCCGCGCCCGCAGCCGGGCAACCCCAGGCCGCGGCTGTTCCGCCTGCCGCAGGCCGAGGCGATCATCAATCGCATGGGCTTCAACAACCACGGCGTCGACCACCTGCTCGAGCGGGTCCGGGCGGCGAAGTATCGCGGCGTGCTGGGCATCAACATCGGCAAGAACTTCGACACCCCGGTCGAGCGCGCGGTCGACGACTACCTGATCTGCCTGGACAAGGTCTATCCGCACGCCAGCTATGTCACCGTCAACGTCAGTTCGCCGAACACCCCCGGCCTGCGCAGCCTGCAGTTCGGCGACTCGCTCAGGCAGTTGCTCGACGCCCTGCGCGTGCGCCAGGAGGCGCTGGCCGCCCGTCATGGCCGGCGTGTGCCGCTGGCGATCAAGATCGCCCCGGACATGAGCGACGAGGAGACCGTGCTGGTCGCCCGTGCCCTGCTGGAGACCGGCATGGACGCGGTGATCGCTACCAACACGACCCTGAGCCGCGAGGGGGTGGAGGGCCTGGCGCATGCCGACGAGGCCGGCGGCCTGTCCGGGGCGCCGGTGCGCGAGAAGAGCACCCACACGGTGCGCGTGCTGGCCGGCGAGCTGGCCGGGCGCCTGCCGATCATCGCCGTGGGCGGGATCACCGAGGGCGTGCACGCGGCGGAGAAGATCGCCGCCGGGGCCAGCCTGGTGCAGATTTACTCGGGCTTCATCTACAAGGGGCCGGCGCTGATCCGTGCGTCGGTCGACGCCATCGCCGCCGCCGGCAAGGCCTGACGGAAACAGGCAGGGCTCCCGCGGGAGCCCTGTGGTGGAAGGATGGAAAGAGCCGTCAATCGAAACTGGAGAGGAGGTGCCTCAGCCGACCGCGTGCAGCTGGTTGAGGCGATGGACGCCGGCCGCGCCGGTCATGCCCTCCCAGTTGTCGACGCGGCCCTCGCGCCAGCCGTTGAGCCAGGCCTGGCGGGACGCCGGCTGGGTGAAGGGGCACATGTCGCGGGACTTGCCGCTGACGCCATACTGATAACCGCGCAAAAAGGCTCGTTCCAACGGATCACGCTTAAGTCTTCTCATCGGGTATTGCCCTCGGTCGTTGACTGTACTGTCCCGTTGGCCTCGGGGAGGCCTGGCAGAGTTCTGCCTCGTGCTGCTCGCTGCCGGCGTGGCGAGCGTGTCCCGCAGCGCTTGCGGCCGCGGATCTGACTAGAGTTCTAATGAATGTCCCGGACTCTGTGAATGATCGTTTTGTAATAAAAAAATAAAGCTAATACCGAAAAGGCGTTTTGCAAACGTCACAGCCGCGTGGCAGACGCAGCGCAGCGCGCATGCCGCGGGCCTTGCGCCGATGAGCGAAGCACCGGTGAGCGGCGCGCCCGGCCATCCAACTTCCGACGAGGGGTCGCCTGCGACCCGGCGTCACACCCCATGACGGGGCACAGCCCCCTGGAATACCGCATGTCCGATCTGTACCCACTCGTTCTCACCAGCCCCAAGGGACTGGAATCCCTGCTGCTCGAGGAGGCCGCCGTCCTCGGCCTGCAGGATGGCCGCGCCCAGGTGGCCGCCGTGCAGGGCCAGGGCAGCCTGGAAACCGCCTATCGGCTGTGCCTGTGGTCGCGCCTGGCCAACCGCGTGCTGCTGGTGCTCGGCCGCTTCCCGGTGGACAGCGCCGAGGCGCTCTACCAGGCGGTGCGCGGCATCGACTGGAGCGAGCACCTGCTGCCGACCGGCAGCCTGGCGGTGGAGTTCTCCGGCCGCGGCGCCGGCATCGACAACACCCACTTCGGCGCGCTCAAGGTCAAGGATGGCATCGTCGACAGCCTGCGCACCGCATCCGGCGAGCGCCCCTCGGTGGACAAGTACGAGCCGGATCTGCGCGTGCATGCGCGCCTGGAGCGCGGCGAACTGGTGCTGTCGCTGGACCTCTCCGGCTTCAGCCTGCACCAGCGCGGTTACCGTCTGCAGCAGGGCGCCGCGCCGCTGAAGGAAAACCTCGCCGCGGCGATCCTGATCCGCGCCGGCTGGCCGCGCATCGCCGCCGAAGGCGGCGCGCTGGCCGACCCGATGTGCGGTGTCGGCACCTTCCTGGTCGAGGCGGGGATGATGGCCGCCGACATCGCGCCCAACCTCAGGCGCGAGAAGTGGGGCTTCTCCAACTGGCTGGGCCACGTGCCGGCGCTGTGGAAGAAGCTGCACGAGGAGGCCGAGGCGCGCGCCGCGGCGGGACTCGCCCGGCCGCCGCTGTGGATCCGCGGCTACGAGGCCGACCCGCGGCTGATCCAGCCGGGGCGCAACAACATCGAGCGCGCCTGCCTGTCCGACTGGGTGAAGATCTACCAGGGCGAGCTGGCCACCTTCGAGCCGCGCCCGGACCAGAACCAGACCGGCCTGGTGGTGTGCAACCCGCCCTACGGCGAGCGCCTCGGCGACGAGGCCAGCCTGCTGTACCTCTACCAGAACCTCGGCGAGCGCCTGCGCCAGTCCTGCCTGAACTGGCAGGCGGCGGTGTTCACCGGCGCCCCGGAGCTGGGCAAGCGCATGGGCATCCGCAGCCACAAGCAGTACGCCTTCTGGAACGGCGCGCTGCCGTGCAAGCTCTTGCTGTTCAAGGTGCTGCCGGAGCAGTTCGTCACCGGCCGCAACGAGTCGGCCCAGCCGGCGCCGCAGGCGCGGCTGATCGGCGGCCAGCTGGTCGAGCGCCCGCCGGCGGTGCGCAGCGCGCCGGCGCGGCTGTCCGAGGGCGGGCAGATGTTCGCCAACCGCCTGCAGAAGAACCTCAAGCAACTGGGCAAGTGGGCGCGCAAGGCCGGCGTAGAATGCTACCGCCTGTACGACGCCGACATGCCGGAGTACGCCCTGGCGGTCGACCTGTACCGCGACTGGGTGCACGTGCAGGAGTACGCGCCGCCGCGCTCGGTCGACCCGGACAAGGCCCAGGCGCGCCTGCTCGACGCCCTGGCGGCGATCCCCCAGGCGCTGGACATGGATCCTGCACGGGTGGTGATCAAGCGCCGCGAGCGCCAGGCCGGCAAGAGGCAGTACGAGCGCCAGGATCAGCAGGGCCGCTTCATGGAGGTGAGCGAGGGCGGCGTCAGGCTGCTGGTCAACCTCACCGACTACCTCGACACCGGGCTGTTCCTCGACCACCGCCCGCTGCGCCTGCGCATCCAGCGGGAGGCCGCCGGCAAGCGTTTCCTCAACCTGTTCTGCTACACCGCGACGGCGACCGTGCACGCGGCCAAGGGCGGCGCGCGCAGCACCACCAGCGTCGACCTGTCGAAGACCTACCTGGACTGGGCGCGGCGCAATCTGGCGCTCAACGGCTTCTCCGACAAGCACAGGCTCGAGCAGGGCGACGTGATGGAGTGGCTGGAGGCCGACCGCGGCGAATACGAGCTGATCTTCATCGACCCGCCGACCTTCTCCAACTCCAAGCGCATGGAAGGGGTGTTCGACGTGCAGCGCGACCACGTGCGCCTGCTCGACCTGGCCATGGCACGGCTGGCCAGGGGCGGGGTGCTGTACTTCTCCAACAACTTCCGCAAGTTCCAGCTCGATCCGGCCCTGGAGCAGCGCTACGCGGTGGAGGAGATCAGCGCGCAGACCCTCGATCCGGACTTCGCCCGCAACCCGAAGATCCACCGCGCCTGGCGCCTGACCGTCCGCTAATTCGGGCGCAGAAGTGAAAAACCGCCGGTCCGGTCTGCCGGGCCGGCGGTTTCTTGTGTTGTGGCGGGCCTCAGCGTCCCAGGCTGGCGGTCAGGGTCGCCGGCTGCAGGTGCAGTTCGAGCAGCACCTGGTCGAGGATCGCCGAGGCGCCCCAGGGGCGCGGATGGTTGAGGATCGCCACCACCGCCCAGGTGTGGCCCTGGGCGTCGCGGCTGTAGCCGGCGAGGGCGCGCACGTTGTTCAGGGTGCCGGTCTTGAGGTGCGCGTTGCCGGCCAGCGGGGTGTTGCGCATGCGCTTGCGCAGGGTGCCGTCCATCGCCGCCAGCGGCATCGAGGAGATGAATTCCGCGGCGTAGGGGCTCTTCCAGGCGGCGTGCAGCATCGCGGCCATCTCGCGGGCGCTGATCCGCTCGTTGCGCGACAGCCCTGAGCCGTTCTCGATCACCAGGTTGGGCGCGCGGATGCCCTTGCGGCTCAGCCACTGGTCGATGGCCCGGTAGGCGGCGCGGGCGTCGTCGCCGTCGCCAGGCAGGCGGTGGCGAGCGCCGATGGAGAGGAACAGCTGGCGGGCCATGGTGTTGTTGCTGTACTTGTTGATGTCGCGGATCACCTCCACCACGTCCGGCGACCAGGCCTGGGCCAGCAGGCGGGCGTTGCCCGGGGTGGTGCCGAGACGGTCGCCGCCGGCGATGCTGCCGCCCAGTTCCTGCCAGAGGGCGCGCACGGTGCCGCCGGCGAACGCCGGATGGTCGAGCAGCGACAGGTAGCGCTGGCCGCTGCAGCCCTCCGGGATCTGCCCGGCGGCGATCACCTCGAGGCTGCCGTCGGCCTGCGGGCGGAAGTTGTAGGTGACCTGCGGCCAGCTCGGGCAACTGGCCGGGGCGGTCACTTGCACCCGGTTGTCGATGCGGATGTAGGGGATCGGCGGCTCGGCCTGCACCGCGGCGCCGCGCGCCTCGCCGCGGACGATCAGGCGCAGGGTCTTGAGGTTGACCAGCAGGGCGTCGGGCTCGACCAGGTAGGGCTTGGTGCTGTCGCCGCCGTCGTCGTCGAAGGGGGTGTGGCCGTCGGTGCGGAAATGGCCGCGCTCGAGCACCAGGTCGCCCTCGATGTGCTGCACGCCGGCGTGGCGCAGGTCGCGCAGCAGCAGCCAGAGGCGCTCCATGGTCAGCTTGGGGTCGCCGCCGCCCTTGAAATAGAGGTTGCCCTGCAGCACGCCGTTGCGCAGCGGACCGTCGCTGTAGAGGGCGGTCTTCCACTGGTGGGTCGGGCCGAGCAGCTCCAGCGCCGCGTAGGTGGTCACCAGCTTCATGGTCGATGCCGGGTTGACCGGGCGGTCGGCGTTCAGGTAGCTGGGCGTGCCGGGACCGTTGAGCGGAATCAGCGCCAGCGACAGCGCATCGCTGCTCAGCTTGTTGGCCTTGAGCGCCTGTTCGACCCGTGGCGGCAGGCTGCTGGCGCCGGCCGGCAGCGGCAGGGCGAGGGGCAGCAGCAGCCCGGCGAGGCCGAGCAGGCGCAGCGGGCGGCCGATCTTGGATGCCTTGGCGAGCAAGGACTTGGACGCGCGGAACAGCATGAGAGCTCTCTCATTCGCGGACGGAAGGATACCTTCGATTATATGCTGCAAATCCGCTGAGCCGGAGTCCGTCGGAGCGGGCGGTCGGGGTTGTCATGGGCCTGCCGCCCGGAAGCTGGTAGAGTGCCGCGTCCCATACCCCTTCAAGGAGCCCACCATGGCTACCAACCGTTCCCGCCGCCTGCGCAAGAAGCTCTGTGTCGACGAGTTCCAGGAGCTCGGTTTCGAGCTGATCCTCAACTACCGCGAGGACCTCGCGGCCGAGGCCGTCGAGGCCTTCCTCGAGCAGTTCCTCGGCCAGGCCATCGAGGCCAACGGGCTGATCTTCATCGGCTGCGACGAATTCGGCATGGTCTGCCTGGGCAAGCGCGGTTCGGTGAGCGCCGAGCAGCGCGCCGCCGTCGAGGCCTGGCTGCAGGGCCGCAGCGAGCTGGAGAGCTTCAAGGTCGGCGAACTGGTCGACGCCTGGTATCCGGAGAAGGCGATCGGCGCCTGATCGTCCGGCGTACCGCCCGAGCCCCGCGCCACGCCCGTGCCGCGGGGCTTTTCGTTTTCAGACCGGGCTGGAGCGGCCGGTCATCTCGCGGGCCATCTCGGTGGCGTAGCTGTCGGTCATCCCGGCGATGAAGTCGATCACCCGCAGGTAGGCCTGGTACAGCGGCCAGTGCGGGTCGGGCGCGTTGTTGCCGAGCAGGTCGAGGATGCGCCGGTTCTTGAACGACGGCGTGCGCCCGCCGTGCTGTTCGAGCACTGCGCCGCAGAAGGCGTTGAGGAGGATCTCCAGGGTGGTGTAGGCGCCGATCTCGTGCAGGGTCTTGCGTTTGTCCTGGAAGATCTTCTGCCGCGCCAGCGCCTTGGCGCGCAGCACGCACTGCTTGGCCGGGCCGTGCATGTGCTCGACCAGATCGCCCTCCAGGCTGCCGGCGAGCAGGGCGTCGTGCTGGGCGACGAAGGCGCGCGCCGCGGCGTTGGTCAGGTGCTCGATGGCCTTGCCGCGCAGGATCGCCAGCTTGCGCCGCCGCGAGTCCTTCGGGCCGAGCTGGCGGTAGGTCTCCGGCAGGTCGTCGCCGACCAGGTCGAGCAGCAGCGCCTCGACCTCCGGGTAGTCGAGCAGGTCCATCTCCAGGCCGTCCTCGAGGTCGATCAGGCCGTAGCAGATGTCGTCGGCCGCCTCCATCAGGTAGACCAGCGGATGGCGCGCCCAGCGCTCGGGCTCGAGCAGCGGCAGCTGCAGCTTGCGGGCGATCTGCTCGAGCAGCGGCAGCTCGCTGCGGTAGCAGCCGAACTTGTGCTTCTTGTAGCCCTGGGCGTCGGCGTGGCGGGCGGTCCAGGGATACTTCATGTAGCAGCCGAGGGTGGCGTAGGTCAGCCGGGTGCCGCCGTCGAACTGGTGGTACTCCAGCTGGGTCAGCACGCGCAGGCCCTGGGCGTTGCCCTCGAAGCCGAGGAAGTCGGCGCGCTCGGGCTCGCTGAGGGCGTCCAGCCAGCCGCGCTCGTCGGCCAGCTCGAACCAGTGGCGGATGGCGTCCTCGCCGGAGTGGCCGAACGGCGGATTGCCGATGTCGTGGGCCAGGCAGGCCGACTGCACGATCACCCCCAGGTCGCTCGGGTCGCACCAGATCGGCAGGGTTTCGCGCAGCATCTCGCCGACCCGCATGCCCAGCGAGCGACCGACGCAGGCGACCTCCAGGCTGTGGGTCAGGCGGGTGTGGATATGGTCGTTGCTGGAGACCGGGTGCACCTGGGTCTTGCGCCCGAGGCGGCGGAAGGCGCCGGAGAAGATGATGCGGTCGTGGTCCTTGTGGAAGGCGCTGCGACCGAGCTCTTCGGAGCTCTGCACGGATTTGCCCAGACGTTCGCGGGTAAGCAGGGTGTGCCAGTCCAAGGGGAGTCCTCAGCGATCGCGGAGTCTCCAGCTTGCGGCCTGCGGCAATGTCCGGCAAGCCCCCCGGGGGCGGCCAGGGCGCAGGCGTCGATGTCGACCAGCAGCAGGCGGCGGCCCTGGTCGATGCACAGGCCGGCGGTCAGGCAGTACTGGTTGCTGGTGGCGTCGCGGTAGGTCGGCGACAGGCTCGGGCGTTGCTCGTCGAGCCCCTCGGCGAGCAACTGGTGGAACCAGGGACGCCACGACCAGTTGTGGCCGAGGTAGCCGGGCGCTTCGTGCCAGGCGTCGCCGCGCCATTCGCAGTTGGGGGTGATCTGCATGCCGCTACGATCGCACTGGTAGACGCGCAGCAGCCAGGGGTACTCGGTGGGCAGCGGCAGGGCGCCGACACCGGCGCGGCCCTCGGCCCAGGGCCGTAGCTGCGCGAGCAGCTCGCCGAGCTGGCGGCGCAGCTCGATCAGCCGCGCGCGCTCGGCCAGCTTGAGCTGCACGTAGTGGTCGCGCACCTCGGCGAAGCGTCCGGCGAAGGCGTCGGCGGCGCAGAAGTCGGTCTCGCCGGGGGCGAACAGGAAGCCCTGCACGTAGCGGGCGCCGCACTCCAGGGCGAAGTGCAGCTCGTCCTCGGTCTCCACTCCTTCGGCGAGAATCCAGCAGCCGGTCTTCTCGGCCATCTGCGCCAGCGCCTTGACCAGTTCGCAGCTCGGGCCGCCGCGGGCGGCGTCCTGGAACAGGCGCATGTCCAGCTTGAGGATGTCCGGCTGCAGGGCCAGCACCCGGTCGAGCTGCGAATAGCCGGCGCCGAAGTCGTCCACGGCGATGCGTGCGCCGGCCCGCCGGTACTGGCGCACCGCCTGCAGCAGCCGGGCGTTGTCGCCGTCCAGCTCGGTGATCTCGAAGACGATGCGCCGCGGATCGACCCGGTGGCGCTCCAGCTGGACCAGGCTGGGCAGCGCCTCGTCGGGCGGCAGGCAACTGATCCAGCGCGGTGAGATGTTCAGGCTGAGGAACCAGTCCGCCGGCGCATGGCGCAGCTGGCTGAGCGCATGCTCGCGCACCTGGCGGTCGAGCAGCAGCAGATGGCGCTGGTCGCAGGCGGGATCGGCGAACAGCGGGCCGGCCGAGTGCAGGCGGCCGTCGCCGTCGCGCAGGCGGGCGAGCGCCTCGATGCCGGCGACCAGGCCGGTTGCGGTGTCGACGAAGGGTTGGAAGACGGCGAGGGGGTGTCCGGCGAACACGACAGGCTCCGGCAGTGCCCGCAGGGGCGGTGGGGCGCTCTCAAGCAATAACGGGGCCACTTTTTCGTCTGCACTGCCGTGGGGCGCGCCGGCGACTGCGGCACGCCGGCGACCGCAGTCGCCTGCACCGGCCTGGGGCGCCGGTGGTCTATGTTGACTGTGGGAGGGGCGCCGGTGCCTGGTCGCTGGCCGCGGACGGTGCGGCGTGCACGCTTTTGCGGCGTCGTGGCCTGCTCGCGGTGCATTGCGGCATGCCTCTTGCTTCGTGTCGATGCGGGTGCACCCGCCGCTGCCCGATCCCGGGGCTGGGCGAAGGTCGACGAGATCTCCGGTGCACGAAGCCAACCTACTGATCCATAACAAGAAGCAACCGGGATCGCGGCAGATTGCAGTTTCCTGCAGTCGCAGGCCGCGGTCCGGGCGAGCGGATTGCCGGGGCCTGTGCGCCTGTCCGTGGTGCGCGGGCGGCTGTCGGTGATCCGCTTTGGTGCTTCCCTGCCTGCCGGAGGAGCGCGTCGCGCCGATGGAAAACCTGCAAACTGCCGTGACCAGCCTGGTCAACGGCGCCAACACCCTGTTCATCCTGCTCGGCGCGGTCATGGTCCTGGCCATGCACGCCGGTTTCGCCTTCCTCGAAGTGGGCACCGTGCGCCAGAAGAACCAGGTCAACGCCCTGTCGAAGATCCTCGCCGACTTCGCGATCTCCTGCCTGGCTTACTTCTTCGTCGGCTACTGGCTGGCCTACGGGGTCAGCTTCCTCGTCCCGGCCAGCGAGCTGACCGCCGAGAACGGCTATGCGCTGGTGAAGTTCTTCTTCCTGCTGACCTTCGCCGCGGCCATCCCGGCGATCATCTCCGGCGGCATCGCCGAGCGCGCCCGCTTCGGCCCGCAGCTGTGCGCCACCGCGCTGCTGGTCGCCGTGGTCTATCCGTTCTTCGAGGGCCTGATCTGGAACGGCAACCTCGGCCTGCAGGCCTGGCTGGAGACGCGCTTCGGCGCCGCCTTCCACGACTTCGCCGGCTCGGTGGTGGTGCACGCTTTCGGCGGCTGGCTGGCGCTGGCCGCGGTGCTGCTGCTCGGCCACCGCAACGGCCGCTATCGCGACGGTCGCCTGGTGGCCTTCGCGCCGTCGAACATCCCGTTCCTGGCGCTGGGCTCGTGGATCCTCATCGTCGGCTGGTTCGGCTTCAACGTGATGAGCGCGCAGACCCTGGAGGGCGCCAGCGGCCTGGTGGCGGTCAACTCGCTGCTGGCGATGGTCGGCGGCACCCTGGCCGCGCTGCTGGTCGGCCGCAACGACCCCGGCTTCCTGCACAACGGTCCGCTGGCCGGGCTGGTGGCGGTGTGCGCCGGCTCCGACCTGATGCATCCGGTCGGCGCGCTGATCACCGGCGGCGTGGCCGGCGCGCTGTTCGTCTGGGCGTTCACCGCCACCCAGAACCGCTGGAAGATCGACGACGTGCTCGGCGTCTGGCCGTTGCACGGCCTGTGCGGGGTGTGGGGGGGGATCGCCTGCGGTATCTTCGGCCAGACCGCACTGGGCGGCCTGGGCGGGGTCAGCCTGGTCAGCCAGCTGATCGGCTCGCTGCTCGGCGTGATCGTCGCCCTGGGCGGTGGCCTCGCGGTCTATGGCCTGCTCAAGACGGTCCTGGGCATCCGCCTGAGCGCCGAGGAGGAGTACAACGGCGCCGACCTGTCGATCCACAAGATCGGCGCGCTCAACCACGACTGATCTGGTCCCGGAAACGCAGAAGCCCGCTTTCGAGCGGGCTTCTGCGTTTTCGCAGGGCTACTGGCTGCCGGCCAGCAGGCGCGCCTCGGCGCGTTCGATGCACTCCAGCGGCCCGGCGATCAGCAGGGCGTCGCCTGCGCGCAGCAGCGGATCGTCGGCCAGCGCCAGCTCGACGTCGTCGCGGCGCACTGCCTGCAGCTCCACGCCCAGCTCGGCCAGCTGCAGCTCGGCCGGGCGGCGCCCGCAGGCGTAGGCGTCAGCGCTGAGGTTGACCGCGTGCAGCAGCACGCGCGGGCGGCCCTGCTGGTCGAGCAGGTTGGCGCTGGCGCCGTGGTAGAAGCCGTGCAGCAGCTGGTAGCGGTCGCGGCGCACCTCGTCGATGCGCGCCTGCACGCGGCGCTCCGGCAGGCCGAGCAGCACCAGCGCATGGGAGGCGAGCATCAGGCTCGACTCCAGCACCTCCGGCACCACCTCGCTGGCGCCGGCCTCCTGCAGGCTGGCCAGGTAGCTGTCGTCGCGGGTACGCACCAGGATCGGCAGCTCGGGGGACAGCTTGCGCGCTTCCCTGACCGTGGCCAGGGCGTGCTCGGGGTTGTCGGCGGCCACCACCAGCAGGCGCGCGCGGTCGAGGCCGAGGGCGGCGAGCAGCTCGCCGCGGCGGGTGTCGCCGTAGTGCACGTGGTGCTCGCCGGCGGCCGCCTCCTGCACGCGGATCGGGTCGTTGTCGAGGGCGACGAAGGGGATGCCCTCGCGGCGCAGGAAGCGGCCGATCGACTGGCCGACCCGGCCGAAGCCGCAGATCAGCACGTGCCCCTGGTGCTCGGCGCAGGCCGCGGCGACCTCCTCGGTGCGCGCCTCGGCCGTCGGCTGCCGGCCCAGGCGCGCGGCCAGCTTCGGCGCGCCGCGCAGCAGCAGCGGGGTGAGCGCCATCGAGCAGAAGGTCGCGGCGAGGATCAGCCCGCCCAGCTCGCCGTCGACCAGCCGGGTCTGCTGGGCCTGGGCGACCAGGGCGAAGCAGAACTCGCCGCCCTGGGCCAGCGCCAGGCCGCTGCGCCAGGCGCTCTCGTTGTCGCCGCCGCGCAGGCGCACCAGCAGGGCGACCAGCGCGCCCTTGAGCGCCAGCAGCAGCACCGTCATGGCGAGGATGACCGGGGCGTGGCTGGCGAACAGGCCGACGTCGATCAGCATGCCGACGCTGACGAAGAACAGGCCGAGCAGCACGTCGCGGAACGGGCGGATGTCGGCCTCGATCTGGTGGCGGTAGTGGCTCTCGCCGAGCAGCATGCCGGCGAGGAAGGCGCCGAGGGCCATGGACAGGCCGAGCAGGTGGGTCAGCCAGGCGGTGAGCAGGACGATGACCAGCGCCAGCAGCACGAACAGCTCGGCAGCGTTGGACTTGGCGACCTCGTGGAACAGCCGCGGCAGCAGCCAGCGGCTGGCCACCAGCAGGCCGCCGAACAGCAGCGCGGCCTTGCCCAGGGTGATCGGCAGCGCCCAGTACCAGGCCTGTTCGCTGCCGCCGGCGACCACCGGGACCATGGTCAGCAGCAGCACGGCGACCAGGTCCTGGAACAGCAGCACGCCGATGGCGTTCTGGCCGTGGGGGCTGAACACCTCGCCCATGCTGCTCAGTTCCTTGGTGACGATGGCGGTGGAGGACAGCGCCAGCCCGCCGCCGAGCAGCAGCGCGGCCGGCAGGGCCAGGCCGGCCAGGTGCAGCAGGCCGGCCAGCGGCAGGCTGCAGGCGAGCACCTGCAGGCTGCCGAGGCCGAACACCACGCGGCGCAGCGCCAGCATGCGCGGCAGGGAGAACTCCAGGCCGAGGCTGAACAGCAGGAACACCACGCCGAACTCGGCGAGCAGCGGCATGTCCTCGTGGTGCTTGAGCCAGCCCAGGCTGCCCGGGCCGAGCGCCAGGCCGACGCTCATGTAGGCCAGCAGCGGCGGCAGCTTCAGGTGGCGGAACAGGGCGATGACCAGCAGCGAGGCGGCCAGGATGATCAGCAGGTTGACGAACAACGGCAGTGCTCCATGCGAAGGGACCGGCAGGGTGGGGCGGGCGTCGCCGGCCGGGGCGCGGCGGACAGCGCGAATGCTAAACTGCCGGCCGTTTCTTCTCCATGAGTGATGTCATGCTGCCCGCCTGCCAACTGTTCGGAACCCTCGGCTGCCACCTGTGCGAACTGGCCGAGGAGGTGCTGCTGCCCTTCGCCGCCGCCGGCGTGTCGATCGAACTGGTGGACATCGCCGAGCGCGAGGAGTGGGTCGCGGCCTACGGGCTGCGCATCCCGCTGCTGCGCCGGCTGGACAGCGGCGCCGAGCTGGGCTGGCCGTTCGATGGCCAGAAGGTGGCGGCGTTCCTCGGCCTGGCCGGCGCGCACTGACCGGTCAGGCAGCGCCGCCGCACCGACGCCCGGGGAGTGACGCCTGCGCGGCGGCGCCGGTACAACCCGTCAGACCCCGGCGAGCAGCGCCTGCAGGCTGCCGTCGGCCTCCATGCCGAGGATGATGTCGCAGCCGCCGACCAGCTCGCCGTCGACGAACAGCTGCGGATAGGTCGGCCACTGCGAGATCTTCGGCAGCTTCTCGCGGATGTGCGGCGCGGTCAGCACGTTGACGAAGGCGAACGGCTTGCCGAGCTTGTGCAGCGCGCCCACCGCGGCGCGCGAGAAGCCGCACTCGGGCGCCTCGGGGGTGCCTTTCATGTAGAGGATCACCGGGTTGGCGGCGATCTGCTGGCGGATGCGTGCTTCGGTGTCGAGAACCTGCATGGTCGTTCTCCTCAGCCGTGTACGGCGACGCGCTGTTCGGCGACGTGCCGTTCGGCGCGGGACTGCTGGCGCGGACGGGCCTGCCAGGCGGCGTAGCCGCCGTCGAGGCTGTAGCAGTGGCTGAAGCCGTAGCCCTGGAAGAACTCGACCATCTCCTGGCTGGCGCGCGCCTCGTCGCCGCAGACGATCAGCTGCACCTGGCGCGGGGTATGGCGCACCAGGGTGCGCAGGGCCATGTCGCTGAGATGGATGGCGCGCGGGTCGTGGCCCTGGCAGTAGGCGCGGGCGTCGCGCATGTCCAGCAGCATGACGTTGTCCGCCCCGCTGAGCAGGGCCTCGGCCTGTTCGGCGCTGATGCGTTTGCAGTGGCTCATGTCTCTTCTCCGAAACAGTCGTGATAGGTGGGGCAGGCTTGGCAGCTGGGCGAGCGGCACAGATAGGCGCCGTCCTGCTCGCACAGCTGGCGGTAGAAGAACTTCTTCCAGCGCATGTTGTTGACGTTGCGTGCGGCCAGCCGCGGGAAGTTGTATTCGAGCAGCGCGCGCAACTGCTCGCGCGAGGCCAGGCCGAGGTCGCGCCACAGGTGGTCGCCGCCCAGGCAGGCGGCGGCCACGATGGCGGCCATCGCCGCCTCGCCGCCGCGGCCGGCGCGGCCGGCGAGCAGCAGCTCGCGCAGCTCCTGCCATTCGTCGCGGCGCAGCTCGAGCAGCTCGGCGCGCAGCGCGTCGCGTTCGGCCGCCTGCGGCGGAGCGCCAAGATACTGCCCGGCGCGTTCGGCAAAGCAGGCCTGGATCAAGGCCGCGTGGGTTTGCGGGTCGAGGCCGAGGTGGAAGGGCAGGCAACTGCGGCCGCTGCGCTGGGTGAGGATGATCAGTTCCAGCCAGGCCAGGTTGGGATCCTCCGTCAGCGCCTCGGCGGGACGGCAGGCGAGGGCGGCGCGGCTCATGGCTGCGGCTCCCGCGGTGCGCGGCAGCCGGCGGCTTGCGCGGCGCCGTGCGCGCAGCCGTCGAGCGGCGTGGCCGGCGCGGCCAGCTGCCGGTCGGCCGGCAGCAGCGCGTTGAGCGCCGCGACGTCGAAGCCGGCCAGGTGACGATCGCCGAGGCGGATCAGCGGGCGGCGGATCAGGAGCGGGCTCGCCAGCAGCAGCGCCAGCGCCGCTTCGGCGTCCAGCCGCTCGGGATCGACCTCACCGGATTTGACCGCCGGCGCCGCACGGTTGAACCAGTCGGCCACCGGCCGCCCGGCGAGGAACGGCGCGAGCGTCTCGGCGCGCCACGGGGTGGCGAGCAGGTCGCGCACCTCCAGTTCGATGCCGGCGGCGCGCAGCAGGCGCTGCTGCCGGGCGTTGCCGCCGCAGCCGGGCTTCTCGTAGAAGATCAGGGTGCCCATGCCGGCCTCCTCAGCGCGCCTGGATTTCGCGCATGGCCTCGAGCAGACGCTCGGGCGGGATGCCGGTCAGCGAGCCCGGCGGGTTGGCCGGGCTGCCGTCGGCGAGCAGGATCGCCCCCTCGATCGGGCAGATGCTCGCGCACTGCGGATCGGCGAAGTCGCCGTCGCACTCGGTGCACTTGTGCGCGTTGATGCGGAAGTGCTCGCTGCCCTGGTAGATCGCCTCGCTCGGGCAGACGTCGACGCAGGCCCAGCAGTTGACACAGGATTCCTCGATTTTCAGCGCCATGGGGCTTCTCCCGTTCAGGCCTTGGCGCGCAGCGGCGCGGCATCCGCGTCCAGCCGGCCGGCGGCGATCATTTCCTGGTAGACGGCCAGCACGGCCTCCTCGATGGGCTCCATGGCGTGCTCGCCGTTGGGCTGGATGCCGGCGGCCTCCAGCTGGCCCCAGGGCTCGTAGCCGATCTTCGAGCAGAGCACCGCCTCGCAGCCCCTCAGCGCGCGGATGCCGGCGGACAGCGCCGACTCCTTCTCGCCGCAGCTGTCGTCGCCGACGCAGTACTGCTCGACCTTGCGGTGGCCGATGAAGCGCACGCCCTTGCCGGAGGCCTCGTAGATCAGGAACTCGCTGGCGTGGCCGTAGTGCTGGTTGACCAGGCCGCCGCCGCTGGTGGCCACCGCCATCAGCACCGGGCGGTACTGGCGGGCCGGCGCGCTTGCCTGCGGCACGCCGAGGCCGGCCAGGCGCGCCTTCTTCGCCGCCTTCTCGTCCAGCTCCTCCTGGATCGCCGCGTGGATGGCGGCGCGCCTGACCATCGCCGCCTCGTAGTCGATGTCCATCGCCTCGATCTTCTCCAGGGTGAACTCGTCGCCGCGGTCCTCGCCGAGCAGGCCGACCGCGTCGGCGCGGCACTGGCGGCAGTGGCGCATCATGTTCATGTCGCCGGCGCAGGCGTCCTGCAGGTCCTGCAGCTCCTCCGCGCTCGGGCTGCGCTGGCCCATCACCCCGTAGAAGGTGCCGTGCTCGGCCTCGGCGATCAGCGGCATGACGTTGTGCAGGAAGGCGCCCTTGGCCTTGACGATCTTGCTGACTTCCTTGAGGTGCTCGTCGTTGACCCCGGGGATCAGCACCGA
This sequence comes from Stutzerimonas stutzeri, assembly GCF_024451105.1. Lineage (GTDB taxonomy): Bacteria > Pseudomonadota > Gammaproteobacteria > Pseudomonadales > Pseudomonadaceae > Geopseudomonas > Geopseudomonas stutzeri_A. Next base: position 348,354 of record NZ_JANGEY010000002.1, on the reverse strand, counting down.
GTTGACCTTCACCAGGATGCCGCGCGCCACCAGCATCTCCAGGCCCTTCTGCTGCTGCTCGATGAGGATCTTCGCCGCCTTGCGGCCGCGGATGCGCTGGTTGTTCCAGTAGATCCACGGGTAGATCTTCGCGCCGACCGCCGGGTCCACGCAGTTGATGGTGATGGTCACGTGGTCGATGTTGTGGCGGGCCAGCTCGTCGACGCAGTCGGGCAGCGCCAGGCCGTTGGTCGACACGCACAGCTTGATGTCCGGGGCCTGCTCGGAAAGCATGCGGAAGGTGTCGAAGGTGCGCTGCGGGTTGGCCAGCGGGTCGCCGGGGCCGGCGATGCCGAGCACGCTCATCTGCGGGATGGTCGCGGCCACCGCCTTGACCTTCTTCACCGCCTGCACGGGGTCGAGCAGTTCGGAGACCACCCCGGGGCGCGATTCGTTGGCGCAGTCGTACTTGCGGTTGCAGTAGTGGCACTGGATGTTGCAGGCCGGCGCCACCGCCACGTGCATGCGCGCGAAGTAGTGGTGGGCCTCCTCCGAGTAGCAGGGGTGGTTGTGCACCTTGGCGCGGATGTGCTCCGGCAGGTGGGACAGCTGCTCGTCGGTGCTGCCGCAGGAGCCGGAGGAACAGCCACCGGCGCCGTGCTGCCCCGTATCGTTCTGCCCAAGTACGCTCAGTTCCATGGTCGGTCTCCGGAGGAAAGAGGGAGTCGCCAGTAACCGAGCAAGCCTCGTGCCGTTCATTCATGTCACTGTTTTTAAAGGATTATTTGTGGGGCTGTGGGCCGTTTTGTCGGGCTGCCGACAGGGACGCGGGCGGGGCTTTGTCGGATAGGCGACAAGTGGGGCGGCGAGAGCGATCGCATGAAGGGTTGCCGAGCCCGCTGTAGGGGCGAATTCATTCGCCCGACCGGGGCCACGCTGGCGAATGAATTCGCCCCTACATGTGGAGTCATGCGCGTGCCCGGGCCGCCGCCGGGCACGCGCCGCGCGGCTCAGATCTTGCGCATGTGGATGTTGAGGGTCTGGATGCGGTAGGCGATCTGCCGCGGGGTCATGCCGAGCAGGCGCGCCGCCTTGGCCTGCACCCAGCCGGCCTGCTCGAGGGCGGCGATCACCCGCTCGCGGTCGTCCAGCGCCTCGTCGGCCAGGTTGACCTCCGGCAAGGGCGAGAGCGCCACGCTGTCGTGGTCGAGGCCGCCGAGCGAGACCACGTCGCGACTGATGGTGCCGTCCTCGCTCATGATCGCCGAGCGCTCCAGGCAGTTCTCCAGCTCGCGCACGTTGCCCGGCCAGCGGTGGCTCATCAGCAGGCGGATGGCGCTGTCGGTGATGCTCAGCTTGCGCCCCTGCAGGCGGCCGATCTTGGCGAGGAGGAATTCCGCCAGCTCGGGGATGTCGGCGCTGCGCTCGCGCAGCGGCGGGATGCGGATGGCCATCACGTTGAGGCGGTAGTAGAGATCCTCGCGGAACTTGCCCTTCTCCACCTCGGCCTCCAGGTCGCGGTTGGTGGCGGCGACGATGCGCACGTTGACCTTGACCGTCTGGTTGCCGCCGACCCGCTCGAACTCGCCCTCCTGCAGCACGCGCAGCAGCTTGGCCTGGAACATCGGCGAGATCTCGCCGATCTCGTCGAGGAACAGGGTGCCGCCGTCGGCCTGCTCGAAGCGCCCCTTGCGCTGCTTGACCGCGCCGGTGAAGGCGCCCTTCTCGTGGCCGAACAGCTCGGACTCGAGCAGGGTCTCCGGCAGCGCCGCGCAGTTCAGGCGCACGAACGGCTGGTGGGCGCGCGGCGAGTTGTAGTGGATGGCGCTGGAGATCACCTCCTTGCCGGTGCCCGACTCGCCGAGCACCAGCACCGTGCTGTCCCACTTGCCGACCCGGCGCACCTGGTCGAACACCCGGCGCATCGCCGGAGTGTTGCCCACCACCATGTTCTCGAAGCCGTACTTGCCGCGCACCTCGCGGCGCAGCTCGTCGCGCTCGTCGGCCAGCTCGCGGCTGTCCTCGAGGTTGACCACCAGGCGCACGGTCTGCGCCAGCAGGTTGGCGACGATCTCCATGAAGCGCGCGCGGTCGGCCAGCAGCTCGTCGGCGCGCCCCGCGGGCTGCGCGGCGAGCACGCCGATGGTGTGGCCCTCGTGGGTCTTGATCGGCACGGCGATGAACGGCAGCTCGAGGTCGTAGAGCGCCAGGCGGTCGAGAAAGCGCGGCTCGGCGGCGATGCGCCCGAGCACCACGCTGTTGCCGTGCTTGAGCACGTTGCCGATCACCCCCTCGCCGATGCGGTAGCGCACGCTCTCGCAGGCGCTGACCACCGCCTGCGAGTCGCTGTGGATGGCGCCGACCTGCAGGGCGCCGTGCCGCGGGTCGCTGATCGACACCAGGCCGTGCAGCAGGCCGAGCTGGTCGTGCAGCACGGCGAGGACCTGGGCGAGGATGTCCTCGATCTGCTGCACCCGGCTGAGGGTGCGGGAAATGCGCGCCAGCGCCTGCAGCTGGCTGTCGTAGAGGTCGCCCCGGGACGCTGTGCCGGGACGCTGGGCGAGCTGGGTACTGCTCATCGTCCTGCTCTCCTTGGTTCAACCGGCGGCGCTGAAGGGCAGTTCGACCACTACCCGGCAACCGCCCTGATGACTGGTGTCGATGTGCACGGTGCCGGCGTGCTCGCTGACGATTTCCTGGACCATGGCCAGGCCCATGCCGTGGCTGGCGGCGTGCGGTGGCTTGGTACTGAAGAACGGCTCGAACACCTTGAGCGTCAGCTCGGCGGGGATGCCCGGGCCGCTGTCGGTGATCTCCATGCGCACCACCTGCTGGTTCTCCACCCGGGTGGCGATCAGCAGTTCGCGGCGGCTCACCTGGCTGTGGCCGATGGCCTCGACGGCGTTCATCACCAGCTGCTTGATCATGCTGCGCAGGCGGCTCTCGGCGCCCATCACCCAGGGCAGGCGCAGCGCCGGCTGCCAGTCGACGACGATGCCCTGGGCGAGCAGGTCGTCGGTGCACAGGCTGATCACCTCGCGGATCAACTGGTTGACGTTGACCGGCAGCTTGGCCTCGATGCGGCGCACCGGCATGGCGCCGGACAGGCTGTCCAGCGCCTCCTGGCCGGCCTGGCTGGCCTCGCGCATGGCGCTGAGCACCGGGTCGCCGGCGGCCTGTTCGCCGAGGCGCCGTTCGAGCATGCGCAGCGCGGCGCTGATCAGGTTGACCGGCCCCTGCAGGCGGTGGATGGCGCCGTTGAAGGTCTCGCGCATGCCGTCGAGCAGCTCCTCCTCGGCCATCAGCGCCTTGAGCGCGTTGAGCCGCGAGTCCTGCTGCTTCTGCCGCAGTTCGGAGATGTCGTTGAGGGTCAGCAGCAGGTAGCGTTCGGCGCTGGGCGCGAAGAACACCTGGGCGCGTTCGTCCTCGACGTGGATGGCCATGCCGTGGCAGGACAGCCAGCGCGGCGCATGGCCGCCCAGGTCGAGGGGGATCTCCTTGCCGGCGAAGGCGCGGCCTTCGGCCTCCAGCGCCGCGAAGGGCGCGGCGAGGTTCGCGCGCAGCAGCGCCAGCAGGCTGTCGCCGCTGCCGTCGGCGGTCAGTTCGCGGGCCAGGCGGGCGAAGCTGGGGTTGGACAGCACCACGCGGTTGTCGCGGTCGAGCACCACCATGGCCGCCGGCGCGGCGCTGACCACCGCCTCGATCATCAGCCGCTGGTTGCTGACGCGCTGCTCCAGCTCGTGCAGGTCGCTGCTGTCGCGGTGCATGCCCAGGTAGTAGATGGCCTGGCCGTGCTCGTCGAATACCGGCGCCACGGTCAGCTCGGCCAGATAGAGGCTGCCGTCCTTGCGCCGGTTGACCAGCACGCCGGACCACGGCTTGCGCTGCGCCAGCCGGCTCCACAGCGCCTGGTAGACCAGCCGCGGCGTGGTGCCGTTGGACAGTATGGACTCGTTCCTGCCGATCACCTCGGCCAGCGCGTAGCCGGTGGTGGTGCTGAACGCCCGGTTGGCATAGAGGATGTTGGCCTTGAGATCGGTGATCGAGATGGCGATGGGCGCGTGATCGGCCATCTGCCGGAACACCTCGGGGAGCAGCGCGGCGCCGGCGGCGGATTGCGCCGGCGCCTCGTCGCTGCGGGACGGTTTGCCCTGGGTCATGCGTTGAGCCTCATCAGTCCACGGAGAGCTGCAGCGCCGCGCCGGTCTGGCGCCGGATGGCGGCGGGGTGCAACGGACACCGGAGGGTTCTGCAAAGCCCATGCCGCCGCCCACGGCCGGCCTGCGGCGGCAAAAAGCGCGGGGCAGAGCGGTTCTGCGCGGCCGTTGCGGGGTTTTCTGTGGGAAAGCCCACGGATGGCCGCCCGATGGCCGGGGTTGTCTGTCGCAAAGCCGACAAGGCTGCGCGCCGCGCCGCGTGCGATCGGCGATTCCATTGACCTGCATCAGTTTTTTTGCGGCCCGCAGGGCGGCAGCGGGCGCTCTGCGGGCCATGGCACGCATGATGCAATCCCCCTCGGCAACGGGGCGTGCACGACAAGGGCGCACGCCAGGGTTCAGCCTGCAGGGTGACTCGTCATGGACTATCTGCTGTTTCTGATCGGCACCGTGCTGGTCAACAACGTGGTGCTGGTGCACTTCCTCGGCCTGTGTCCGTTCATGGGCGTGTCCGGCAAGCTCGATCCGTCGATCGGCATGAGCGTGGCCACCACCCTGGTGATGACCCTCGGCGGCATCGCCAGCTGGCTGCTCGAGCACCACGTGCTGCAGCCGCTGGGCATCGGCTTCCTGCGCATCCTCTCGTTCATCGTGGTGATCGCCTCGCTGGTGCAGCTGATCGAGCTGATCATCCGCAAGGTCAGCCCGCCGCTGCACCGCGCCCTCGGCGTCTACCTGCCGCTGATCACCACCAACTGCGCAGTGCTCGGCGTGCCGCTGATCAGCGTGCGCGACGGCCACGGCCTGCTGCAGGCCGGGCTGTTCGGTTTCGGCTCGGCGCTGGCCTTCTCGCTGGTCATGGTGATCTTCGCCGGCCTGCGCGAGCGCCTGGCGCTGGCCAGCGTGCCGGCCGCCTTCGCCGGTCCGCCGATCGCCTTCGTCACCGCCGGCCTGCTGGCGATGGCCTTCATGGGCTTCGGCGGCCTGATCTGAAACCGCCACACGAGGAGATCGACATGCTGACGGCAATCCTGGCGCTGGCCCTGATGGGGCTGCTGCTCGGCGCGGGCCTGGGCCTGGCGGCCAAGCGCTTCGCGGTGAGCGACGACAACCCGCTGCTCAAGGAGATCGAGGGCCTGCTGCCCGGCAGCCAGTGCGGCCAGTGCGGCTTCCCCGGCTGCGGCGCGGCCGCCGCGGCGCTGGTCGAGCGGCAGGCGCAGGTCACCTGCTGCCCGCCCGGCGGCGTGGCGCTGGCCGAGAAGCTCGCCGCGCTGCTCGGCGTGACCCTCGACGCCGGACAGATGAGCGCGCCGCAGCTGGCGCACATCGACGCCGCGCAGTGCACCGGCTGCACCCGCTGCTACCGCGCCTGCCCGACCGACGCCATCGTCGGCGCCAGCGGGCAGCTCCACGTGGTCCTGGCGGACGCCTGCACCGGCTGCGCCAGGTGCCAGGAGGCCTGTCCCGAGGACTGCGTGGCCCTGGTCGAGCAGGCGCCGGGCCTGGACAGCTGGCGCTGGAGCAAGCCGCAGGCGGCCTGAGCCCAGGTGGCCTGCATCCAGGCGACCTGAATCCAGGCGACCGATTCGTTGACGGAGATTCGCATGTTCAATCTCGCCCGTATCCGCGGCGGCATCCACCCCGCCGCCCACAAGGACCGCTCGGCGGCCCTGCCCATAGGCGCGCTGCCGCTGCCGCCGCGGCTGTACCTGCCGCTGCGCCAGCACGCCGGCGCCGAGGCGCTACCGCTGGTCAGGGTCGGCGAGCGGGTGCTCAAGGGCCAGCTGATCGCCGGCTCGCCCTCGGAGCTGTCGGCGCCGATCCACGCGCCCAGCTCCGGGCGCATAGTCGCGCTCGGCCCGATCCTCGCCCCGCACCCCTCGGGACTGACGGTCAACGGCATGCTCCTCGAGTGCGACGGCGAGGAGCGCTGGGCCGAGCTGGACGTGCCGGACAACCCCTTCGAGCTGGCGCCGCTGGTGCTCGCCGAGCGGGTCGCCCAGGCCGGCATCGTCGGCATGGGTGGGGCGATCTTCCCGGCGGCGGTCAAGCTCAAGCAGGGCACCCGCCACGAGATCAAGACCGTGCTGGTCAACGGCAGCGAGTGCGAGCCCTACCTGACCTGCGACGACCGCCTGATGCGCGAGCGCGCCGAGGCCATCGTCGACGGTGCGCGGCTGATCCAGCACATCCTGCGCGCCTACCGGGTGGTGATCGCCGTCGAGGACAACAAGCCCGAGGCGCTGGCCGCCCTGCGCGCGGCCAGCGAGCCGTTCGGCGCGGTCGAGGTGGAGGCGGTGCCGGCGCTGTATCCGATGGGCTCGGCCAAGCAACTGATCCACACCGTCACCGGCCGCGAGGTGCCGGCCGACGCGCGCAGCACCTCGGTCGGCGCGCTGGTGCACAACGTCGGCACCGTCTACGCCATCCACCAGGCGCTGCGCCACGGTCGCCCGCTGATCTCGCGGGTGGTCACCGTGGCCGGCAGCTGCGTGAGCAATCCGCGCAACCTGGAGACGCCGATCGGCAGCCCGGTGCAGACGCTGCTCGACGCCTGCGGCGGCCTGGTCCGCGAGCCGCAGCGCCTGCTGCTCGGCGGGCCGATGATGGGCGTGGCGCTGCCCACGACGCAGGTGCCGGTGATCAAGGGCGCCACCGGGGTGCTGGCGCTGGCGCCGCACGAGCTGCGCAACGACCAGGCCTCGCCGTGCATCCGCTGCGCCAGCTGCGTGGACGCCTGCCCGATGGGCCTCTTGCCGCTGGAGATGGCCGCCCGCGCGCGGGTCGACGACCTCGACGGCGCCAGCGACTACGGCCTGCGCGACTGCATCCTCTGCGGGTGCTGCTCCTACGTGTGCCCGGCGCACATCCCGCTGGTGCACTACTTCCAGTACGCCATGGGCAAGCAGGACGAGCGGCGCAGCGCCGAGCGCAAGACCGCGCACATCAAGCGCCTGACCGAGGCGCGCGCTGCCCGCCTGGCCGCCGAGGAGGCCGCCAAGGCCGCGGCCAAGGCGGCCAAGGCGGCGGCCAAGGCCAGGCCGGCGGCGACATCGACCAGCGGGGTGGAACAGCCATGAGCAGTCTCGACGTCACTTCCGGGCCGTTCGCCCACGACCGCTCGGCGGTCGAGCGCATCATGCGCCAGGTCTGCCTGGCGCTGACCCCGGCGACCCTGTTCGGCCTCTGGCTGTTCGGCTGGCCGGCGATCAACCTGTGGCTGCTGACCTGCGCCAGCGCGCTGGCCACCGAGGCGCTGTGCCTGCGCTGGCTCGGCCAGCCGCAGCGCCGCCTGCTCGACGGCTCGGCGCTGCTGACCGGCTGGCTGCTGGCGCTGTCGCTGCCGCCGTGGGCGCCCTGGTGGATCGCGGTCGGCGGCGCCGCCTTCGCCGTCGGCATCGGCAAGCAGCTGTACGGCGGCATCGGCCAGAACATCTTCAACCCGGCGATGCTGGCGCGCGTCGCCCTGCTGATCGCCTTCCCGCTGCAGATGACCAGCTGGCCGCTGCCGGCGCCGCTCGGCTCGCCTGGCGCGCCGGACTTCGTCGAGGGCCTGGCGATCACCTTCGCCGGCGCGCCGCTGGCCGACGGCATGAGCGGCGCCACCGCGCTCGGCCACCTGAAGACCGAGCTGACCCTCGGCCACGGCGCCCAGGCGATCCTCGCCGGCGACTTCGCCCTGCTGCCGGCGCTGCTCGGCAGCACGCCCGGCAGCCTCGGCGAGACCTCCGAGCTGCTCGTGCTGCTCGGCGGCCTGTGGCTGCTGGCGCGGCGCATCATCCACTGGGAGATCCCGGTCAGCATGCTGCTGGCGGTGGCGCTGCTCGCCGCCGTCGCCCAGCAGATCGCCCCCGCGCGCTACCCCGGCGGACTCTTCCACCTGGCCAGCGGCGGCCTGCTGCTCGGCGCGCTGTTCATCGCCACCGATCCGGTGACCTCGCCGGTCAGCCGCGGCGGCCGGCTGCTGTTCGGCGCCGGCTGCGGCGTGCTGGTGTTCGTGATCCGCAGCTGGGGCAGCTTCCCCGAGGCGGTGGCCTTCGCCGTGCTGTTCATGAATTCCCTGAGTCCGCTGATCGACCGCTACTGGCGCCCGCGCGCCTACGGGCGCACCGCCGGCGGCAAGCCGCTGGCCGTCGGCCGGCAAACCAGCCAGGTCAAGCAGGAGGGCTGAACATGCACGAAACCACCCTTGCCGCAGACGCGGCCACGCCGCCGGGCCTGCTCGAGCGCTGGCGCGCGCGGGTCGCCTACCAGGGCCTGTCGCTGGCGGCGATCTGCGCGCTGGTCGCCCTGCTGCTGCTGGTCGGCAACCGTCTGACCCAGCAGCCGATCGCCGCGGCGCTGCTCGAGGACCGCCTGGCCGTGCTGCGCCAGGTGCTGCCGGCGCAGCTCTACGACAACAACCCGCTGGCCGACGCCTTCACCCTCGAGGACGCCGAGCTGGGCGCCGTCGAGGTCTACCCGGCGCGCAAGGACGGCCGCCTGGTGGCGGTGGCCTTCCAGGTCAGCAACATCGGCTACGGCGGGCCGATCCTGCAGCTGGTGGCGTTGAGCAGCGAGGGGCGCATCCTCGGCGTGCGCGTGCTCAGCCACAAGGAGACCCCCGGCCTGGCCGACCGCATCGAGATATCGCGCAGCGACTGGATCAAGGCGTTCGACGGCCTGTCGCTGGCCGACCCGCCGCTGGCGCAGTGGAAGGTCAGGAAGGACGGCGGCCGCTTCGACCAGTTCGCCGGCGCCACCATCACCCCGCGCACGGTGGTCAGGAGCGTGCTGCAGGCCCTGCAGTTCCAGGCCCGCCAGGCCGAGCGCCTGCGCGCCCAACCCCGGGAGATCCGCCCATGAGCGAAGCGAAACGTCCCTGGCACTACTTCACCTCGGCGCTGTGGGACTACAACGTCGCCCTGGTGCAGATGCTCGCCCTGTGTCCGGCGCTGGCGGTGACCACCACCGCCACCAACGGCCTGGGCATGGGCCTGGCCACCACCCTGGTGCTGGTGTGCACCAACGCGATCATCTCCGCGCTGCGCCACGCGGTGTCGCCCGAGGTGCGCAACCCGCTGATGATCGCCATCATCGCCGGCGTGGTGACCCTGATCGACATGGCGATGAACGCCTGGATGCACGAGATGTACAAGGTGCTCGGCCTGTTCATCGCGCTGATCGTCACCAACTGCGCGGTGCTCGGCCGCGCCGAATCCTTCTGCCTGAAGAACCCGGTGCTGCCCTCGGTGCTCGACGGCCTGGGCATGGGCATCGGCTTCACCTGGGTGCTGGTGGTGATCGGCGGGGTGCGCGAGATCCTCGGCAGCGGCACCCTGTTCGCCCAGGCCGCGGCGTTGCTCGGGCCGCACTTCCACTGGCTGGAGATCACCGTGCTGCCCGGCTTCCAGGGCATCCTGCTGGCCATCCTGCCGCCGGGCGCCTTCATCGTCCTCGGCTTCCTGCTGGCCGCCAAGCGCGTGCTCGACCGCAAGCGCGCCGAGCGGCGGATCAGGAGCCACGGCGAACTGATCGTCCTGCAGTAGGAGTCCTGCCATGAGAATCGCCGTGGTCTACGCCGCCCCCCAGCCGCTGCAGCTGAGCTGCCAGCTGGCGGAGGGCGCCACAGTCGCAGAGGCCATCGAGGCGTCCGGCCTGCTGCGCTTCTGCCCCGAGGTCGACCTCAAGCGCAACAAGGTCGGCGTGTTCGGCAAGTTCGTGAAGCTCGACAGTCCGCTCAGTGAGGGCGACCGGGTGGAGGTCTACCAGCGCATCACCCGGGTGCTCGATGACGACGACGATGACGACGATTGAATGCCGCCGGCGCCGGGCGCGCAGGCAATCACGATGACCGATGAGCAGTGACGGCCCGCGGGCCGTCGAGGAGCCGCAGATGAACAGCCCCGCAACCCTGAACCGCGAAACCGCCCTGCGCATCGCCCTGGCGGCCCGCGCCCTGCCCGACACCGGCGTCGGCCAGCTGCTGGAGATCCTCCACCAGCGGGTCGACGGCCCGCTGACCGAGGAGAGCCTGCAGGGGGTGACGGTCACCGACCTGAAGATCGGCCTGGCCGGCTCGGAGGAGGACGTCGACCTGCTGGATACGCCGATGAGCGCGCTCAAGGAGGCGGTGCGCATCCTCTGGGGCGAGACCGTCGCCGACGCCCTGCCGCAGCCGGAGGCGCTCGCCGAGGTGCCGGCCGGCTCGATCCGCGTCGCCGTCGCCTCCAACAACGGCGCCCAGCTCGACGGCCACTTCGGCACCTGCCTGCGCTTCCTGGTCTACCAGGTCGGCGCCGACGCGCAGACCCTGGTCGACATCCGCTCGACCCTGGACGCCGACCAGGCCGAGGACCGGAACGCCTTCCGCGCCGAGCTGATCAAGGACTGCCAGGTGCTCTACGTGGTCTCCATCGGCGGCCCGGCGGCGGCCAAGGTGGTACGCGCCGGTATCCATCCGCTGAAGAAGCCCCAGGGCGGCGAGGCGGCGGCGGTGCTGGCCGAGCTGCAGCAGGTGATGGCCGGCTCGCCGCCGCCGTGGCTGGCCAAGCTGCTCGGCCAGAGCGCCGAGCAGCGGGTGCGCTTCGTGCCGAGCGCGGAGGAGGTGGCCTGACAGGCTCCTGCCGGTACGCACAGCCGGACTTCGGGGCGGGGCGGAGGGGTCCGCTTCGGCCGTTTTGCTCTTACGGACGGGCTTCGCAGCCCGGCGCGGTGCCGGTGGACAAGGCTCGCGCGGCGGCGTTAACGTCCGACCGGCGGAATGCAGGCATTCGCACCGGGATTGCCCGGCCAGTCCGCATGCGGATGACCGGGCACATGGAGGGGCCTGCTGTTGCATCAGACGACGATCTTCTGGCCGGTCGCGGCCCTGATGGGCTGGACCCTGCTGGTCCTCCTGCTGATTCCCTGGCGCCGCCTGCGCGCCGCCTTCGCCGGGCAGCTCACCGCCGAGGACTTCCGCTGCGGCGAGTCGGAGCGGGTGCCGGCGCAGGTGCGGCTGCCGAACCGCGTGTTCATGAACCTGCTGGAAGTGCCGCTGCTGTTCTATGTGCTGGCGCTGATGCTGTTCGTCACCCATGCGGTCGATGAGCCGTTCCTCGGCCTGGCCTGGGCCTACGTGGCCCTGCGCGTTCTGCACAGCCTGATCTACCTGACCTACAACCACGTGATGCACCGCCTGCTGGCCTTCGCCGCCAGCAACCTGCTGGTGGCGGGGATCTGGCTGCGCTTCGTGATCGTCGTCCTGCCGGCGAGCGTGGCAGGAGCCTGAGCATGGAGCTGCTGTCCTTGGTTGTGCGCTTATTCGCCCTTCTGCTCGTCGACCTGCTTGGCAACCTGATCTTCGGCACCCTCTGCTACTGGCTCGGCTGGCCGTGGGTGAAGCTGTTCACCCTGGGCAGGTACCCCCGCCACGGCCGGTTGAGCGGCCGGCGGGAGGATATCTACGTGCAGTGCGTCGGTCTCGCCGTGCTGGCGCTGGGCCTGATGGCGGCCCTCGGCCAGTTCGGCGCCTGAGGCTCACTCGGCAGGGCAACTCGGGTCTTCTCCCGGGGACCTGTCGTCGGCAAAGCCCTGCGCTATCGCCACGTTCCTTGCTTGCCGGGCTGTCGGCTACCAAGCTGAGTCTTCCTGCTGACAACCCCAGAGGTGACGGCGATGAGATTGGCAAGATCGATCGCTTTCGTGATGACCATGGCAGCCGGCATGCTGGCTGCGGCCCAGGCGCAGAACGAGGGGGAGGCGCGCGCAGGGCGCTCCGCCGAACGGCTCGGCGAGGTGAATTTCCCGGTTTCCTGCAATGCCGCGGCCCAGCAGGAATTCAACCGGGCGATGGCGCTGTTCCACTCGTTCTGGTTCGAGCCGGCCAAGCAGTCCTTCGCCCGGGTGCTGGCGCTCGATGAGGGCTGCGGCATGGCGCACTGGGGCATCGCCATCATGGCGATGGGCAACCCCTTCACCTGGGCGGCCAACCCCGCCGCGGCCCAGGCCGGCGCGCCGGCCGCCGAGGAGGCCCGGCGGGTGGGCGCCCGCAGCGAGCGCGAGCAGGCCTACATCGCGGCGCTGGGGCTGCTGCTCAAGGACTGGCAGAGCACCGACTTCCGCGCGCGCGCGCTGGCCTACGAGCAGGCGCTGGGCGAGCTGGCGGCGCAGCATCCCGAGGACGTCGAGGCGCAGATCCTCTACGCGCTGGCGCTCAACATCACCGCCTCGCCGGCCGACAAGACCTTCGCCAACCAGCTCAAGGCGGCGGGCATCCTCGAGCCGCTGCTGCAGCAGTATCCCAACCACCCGGGCGTCGCCCACTACCTGATCCACACCTACGACTATGCCGAGCTGGCCGAGCGCGGGCTGCCGGCCGCGCGGCTCTACGGCGGCATCGCGCCCTCGGTGCCGCATGCGCTGCACATGCCCTCGCACATCTTCTCGCGCGTCGGCCTGTGGCCGGAAATGGTGGCGGCCGACCGCAGCTCCTACCTGGCGGCCAAGGCCGAACTCAAGGAGAAGACCCTCGGCATCGGCGCCTACGACGCCCTGCACGCCATGGACTACATGGTCTTCGGCCACCTGCAGCAGGCCCAGGACCAGGCGGCCAGGGCGCTGCTCGACGAGGCGGCGGCGATCCGCCAGGTGAACGTGGAGAACTTCGTCGCCGCCTACGCGTTCGCCGCCATCCCCGCCCGCTACGCCCTGGAGCGTGGCGACTGGCGGCAGGCGGCGCAGCTGCAGCTCCGCCCCGCCGATCTCGCCTGGAGCAAGTTCCCGCAGTCCGAGGCCATCCTGGTGTTCGCCCGCGGGCTGGGCGCGGCGCGCCTGGGCGAGGTCGACGCGGCGCGGCAGGATGTCGCCCGCCTGCAGGCGCTCAAGGCGGCGCTGAGCGCGGCCGGCAACAGCTACTGGGCGGGGCAGACCGAGGTGCAGATCCAGACGCTCGCGGCCTGGATCGCGCTGGCCGGCAAGCGCCAGGACGAGGCGCTGCAGCTGATGCGCGCGGCCACCGCGGCCGAGGAGGCCAGCGACAAGCACCCGGTCACGCCCGGCAACGTCGTGCCGGCGCGCGAGCTGCTGGGCGAGATGCTGCTGCTCGGCGGCCAGCCGGGGGCGGCGCTGGCCGAGTTCGAGCGCTCGCTCAAGCGCGACCCCAACCGCTTCCGCGGCGTCTACGGCGCGGCCCGCGCCGCGCAGGAGGCCGGCGATGCCGAGCGCGCGGCGGCGCACTACCGGCATCTGCTCGAACTGGCCGCCGGGCATGACGTCGAACGGCCCGAGCTGCTCCAGGCCAGGGCGTTCCTGGCGCAGCGCTGAGCCGCGCGGGGCTGCCGGGCGGGGGCCTCAGGGCTGCGGCCCGCGCAGCTCCAGCACCCGCTGGCGCAGCGCCTGCGGGGTGGCCTGATCCGCCGCCAGCGGCTCGCCGACATTCAGCGCGACGCGGCGCAACGGATGCAGTTGGCTGGCGCGCCGCAACAGGGAGCTGGCGCGGCGCGAGAACGGGCTGTCCCACAGCCCGGACAGCGCTATGGGCAGCACCTCGACCGGGTTGCTCTCGAGGATGCGCTGGGTGCCGGGGCGGAACGGGCCGACCTCGCCATCCGGAGTCAGCTGGCCCTCGGGGAAGATCGCCACCAGCTCGCCGGCCTCCAGCGCCGCGGCCACCTCGGCATAGGCGCGCTCCAGCAGCGCGGCGTCCTCCTTCGCCGGGGCGATGGGGATGGCGCGGGCGTGGCGGAACACGAACGACAGCAGCGGCCAGCGGAAGATGCGGTGGTCCATGACGAAGCGGATCGGCCGCCGGCAGGCGGCGGCGATCACCAGGGCGTCGACGTAGCTGACGTGGTTGCACACCAGCAGCGCCGGGCCGCTCTGCGGGATGCGCTCGACGCCCCGCTTGTCCAGGCGGTAGACCGAGTGGATCAGCAGCCAGTCGAGAAAGCGCAGCAGGAACTCCGGCACCAGGCGGTAGATGTACACGGCGACCAGCGCGTTGACCAGCGCGGCGCAAGCGAACAGCGCGGGGATCGACAGCCCGGCGGCGAGCAGCCCGGCCGCGGCGCCGGCGCCGACCACCATGAACAGCGCGTTGAGGATGTTGTTGGCGGCGACGATGCGCGCGCGGTGCGCGGCGGCCGAGCGCAGCTGCATCAGCGCGTACAGCGGCACGATGTAGAAGCCGCCGAACAGGCCGAGGGCGAACAGGTCGAACAGCACGCGCAGGGTGCCGGGCGCCTGCAGCAGTTCGGCCAGCGCCAGCGGCGCCGGCGGCGCCACGGCCGGCGAGGCGAAGGCCAGGTCGAGGCCGAACAGGGTCAGGCCGATCGAGCCGAGCGGCACCAGGCCGATTTCCACCAGCTTGCCGGACAGCCGCTCGCAGAGCATCGAGCCGACGCCGATGCCGAGGGTGAAGGTACCCAGCAGCAGGGTCACGCCGCTCTCGCTGCCGCCCAGCACGTCCTTGGCGTAGGCCGGGAACTGGGCGAGCAGCAGCGCGCCGTACAGCCAGAACCAGGAGATGCCGAGGATCGCCAGGAACACCGTGCGGTTCTCGCGGGCGAAGCCGATGTTGCGCCAGGTCTCCACCAGCGGATTGAGGTTGATCGCCAGCTGCGGCTCCGGCGGCGGCGCCGCGGGGATGCGCAGGCTGCCGAGCCAGCCGGCCAGCGCCACCAGCAGGCAGGCGGCGGTGATCCACAGCATGCTGTCCGCCGCGCCGGCGAGCAGGCCGCCGGCCAGGGTGCCGATCAGGATGGCGACGAAGGTGCCGGCCTCGATCAGCGCGTTGCCGCCGACCAGCTCGTCCTCGTGCAGATGCTGCGGCAGGATGGCGTACTTCACCGGGCCGAACAGGGTCGACTGCAGGCCGAGCAGGAACAGCGCGGCGAGCAGCAGCATCAGGCTGTGCGCCCAGAAGCCGGCGCCGGCGAGCAGCACGATGACGATCTCCAAGAGCTTGGTCCAGCGCGCCAGCACGGCCTTGTCGTACTTGTCGGCGAGCTGGCCGGCGGTGGCCGAGAACAGGAAGAACGGCAGGATGAACAGGCCCGCCGCCAGGTTGGCCAGCACGCCGATGGACAGGCTGGTCCACTGCGCGGCCTGGAAGGTCAGCAGCACCACCAGGGCGTTCTTGAACAGGTTGTCGTTGAACGCGCCGAGGAACTGGGTGACGAACAGCGGGCCGAAGCGCCGTGCCCGCAGCAGGTCGAGCGGCGAACTCATGACGGCTGCTCGGTGGCGTCGGCGTCCGCTTCGGCCAGGCGCTTGAGCGCGACGTGGTCGGTCTTGCCGCTGCCGAGCAGCGGCAGCGCGTCGAGGCGGCGGATGTCGCGCGGCACCGCCAGCTCGCTGGCGCCCAGGCGGCGCGCGGCGATCAGCAGGGCGTCGCGGCCCAGCTGCGGGGCGCTGCTGAACAGCACCAGCGCCTCGCCCTTGGCCGCGTCGCCGCGGCTGCTGGCGGCGTGGACGAAGCCCGGCGCGGCCTCGGCGGCGATCTGCTCGACCAGCTCCAGCGAGACCATCTCGCCGGCCAGCTTGGCGAAGCGCTTGAGGCGGCCACGGATGTGCAGGAAGCCGTCGGCGTCGATCTCGACGATGTCGCCGGTGGCGTACCAGCCGGGGCGCAGCGCCGGCGGCGGCTGGATCACCCCGGGCCGGTCGAACAGCAGGTAGCCCTTGAGCAGGTTCGGGCCCTTCACATGCAGGGCGCCGCCCAGCTCGATGCCCGGCACCGGCTCCAGTTCGTGCTCGATGCCCGGCAGCAGCTGGCCGACGCTGCCGCGGCGGCAGGCCATCGGCACGTTGACCGCCACCACCGGCGCGCATTCGGTGATGCCGTAGCCTTCGAGGATGCGGATGCCGAAGCGGTCGATCCAGGTCTGGCGTACTTCCTCGTTGAGCCGTTCGGCGCCGGCCACCACGTAGCGCAGGCGACCGAAGTCGTAGGGGTGGGCGTATTTGGCGTAGTTGCCGAGGAAGGTCGAGGTGCCGAACAGCACGCTGCAGTCGCGGTCGTAGACCAGCTCGGGGACGATGCGGTAGTGCAGCGGGCTGGGGTAGAGGAACACCTTGCAGCCGGATACCAGCGGCAGCAGCACGCCGCAGGTGAGGCCGAAGGAGTGGAACAGCGGCAGCGCCATCATGAACTTGTCGCGCGGGGTGAAGTCGGCCACCGCGCGCACCTGGGCGACGTTGGCCAGCAGCGAGTCGTGCGAGTGCACCACGCCCTTGGGCTTGCCCTCCGAGCCCGAGGTGAACAGCACCAGAGCCGGATCGTCGGGGCTCTGCGGCACGGCCGCGCGCTGGGGCAGCAGCAGGTGGGCGAGCAGCCACAGGCGGTCGGCGAGGCTCAGTTCGCGCTTCAGATCCTCCAGGTAGAGCACGCGGATGCCGGGCAGCTGGTCGAGCAGGCCGCCGAGGCGCGCCCTGTCGACGAAGGTGCGCGAGGCGACGATGGTGCGGATGCCGGCGGCGGTGCAGGCGGCCTGCAGGCCGTCGCGGCCGGCGGTGTAGTTGAGCATCGCCGGGATGCGCGCGTTCAGCGACAGGCCGAGCACCAGGCCGAGGGTCGGCGCGGCGTTGGGGGTGAGCACGCCGACGATCTCGCCGGGCTGGGTGTGACGGCTGAGCAGGCGGCCGAGGCCGAGGGCCATCTTCAGCAGCGAGCCGTAGGACTCCTCGACCAGGCGCACGTCCTCGACCAGCTGGTAGTGGCGGCCGAACACCGCCTTGGCGTCGAGGAAGGCCGCGAACAGGGTGCGCCGCGGCCGGCTGGCCACCAGCATGTCGAGCAGGATGTGGCGCATCGCCTCGCCGGCGCGGCGGCGGCGCTGCTTGGCCGAGGGCAGCGCCGGCATGGCGATCTGCCGCGGCGGCTGCACGTAGAGGTCGACCTGCGGCAGCAGGCGGCGCGGATAGACCCCGGCCAGGCGGCCGAAGTAGCTGCGCGCGGCGCCGTCGATGCGCACCGGCACCACGCTGGCGTCGGTCCTGGCGGCGACGAAGCCGGCGCCGTCGTAGACCTTCATCAGCGAGCCGGTGCGGGTGATGCGGCCCTCGGGGAAGATCACCACCGGGCGGCCGCTCTCCACCAGGCGGACGATCTGCTTCATCGCCAGCGGGCTGGTCGAGTCCACCGCCAGGTGCGGCACGAAGCGCAGCAGCACGCGGAACAGCGGCCGGCTGGCGATCTGCGTGTGCACCACGAAGGTGGCCTCGACCGGCAGGAACAGGCCGAGCAGCAGGCCGTCGAGGAACGACTCGTGGTTGGCGACGATCAGCGTGCGCGGGTTGGCGAACACGTCCGTTTCGCCGTGCACGCGCACGCGCAGCAGGCGCTGCAGCAGGCGACGCAGGATGAGCTTGAGCATGATCTGTCCCTGACCTTCACGAATGGCGGATGGATTGGCGCGATGGTGCCACCGCGGCCGTGGCGCTGGCCAGCGGCGCGCGGCGCGCCAGCTGGGCGACCACCACCGCGGTGGCGACGGTGGACAGCAGGTGCTTGAGCGTATGGCCGGTGAGCGGGGCGAGCAGGGCGGCGATCTGGTGGTCGAGCAGCTCGGCGCACTTGGCCAGCAGGTACAGGCCGAGGGCGGCAGCGAAGGCCTGGCGCTCGCCGCGCGGGCGGCCGTGCAGCCACTGCCACAGCGGGATCAGCACGACGGTCAGCACCTGCAGCAGCAGGTAGGCGCGCAGGTCGCCGACGCCGTGCAGTGCGGTGAGGTACCACCAGAGCACGCCGGCCAGGGCGAAGGCTCCGAGCAGGCTGGCGAGCAGGCGACTGTCGCGTTGCCGACAATCGGCCCACACCCCAGCCAGCAGCCCGGCGCTGGCCAGGGCGATGGGCAGGCGGTCCCACAGCAGGCGGTGGTCGTCGGGGGCCAGGTGGTACCAGCTGGAACCCGCTGCGGTGAGCAGCAGACCGGCGAGGAACAGCGCGTAGCCCGACCAGCTGTGCGGGAAGTGGCTGCGACGGCGCGGCGCCAGGCGCCACAGCCCCCACAGGGCGACCACGGCGAAGCCGAGGTTGGACAGCACGTCCAGCGCGTGGGGGATGCCGAACAGGGTCAGCCGGTCGGCGAAGGCGTGGTAGTCCTCGAACTGGGCGATCGGCCCGTGCAGCAGGGCGGCGGCGCTGAGCAGCAGGACGAGCAGCAGCGGCAGGTGGCGGCAGCGGTGGCGAGAGCAGCGATCCATGGCGGTCTCCTGGGGGTAGGTGAGCCGAGCATGGCCTCGGCCAGCGTGATGCGAAACTCCGTCGGGAAAGGTCGCGTCGCGTACACTGCAAGGCATCGAAAAACGCTACTTCCGGTGTCCCATGAGCGAGCTCGACCAGTTGATCGCCACCCTCAAGCGCCAGCTCAAGGCGCGCGGCATGACCTACCGCGAGCTGGCCGGCGAACTCGATCTGTCCGAGGCCAGCGTCAAGCGCCTGTTCGCCAGCGGCAGCTTCAGCCTGGAGCGCCTGCTGCAGATCGCCCACCTGCTCGGCTTCACCCTCGCCGAGCTGAGCCAGGAGGCGGCGGCCAGCGGCCAGCGCCTGCACACCCTGAGCGAGGCCCAGGAGCGCGAACTGATCTCCGACGACCGCCTGCTGCTGGTCGCGGTGTGCGTGCTCAACCAGTGGAGCCTGGCCGACATCCTCAGCGTATACCGCCTCAGCGAGAGCGAGGCGATCCGCTGTCTGGCGCGCCTCGACCGCCTGCGCCTGATCGAGCTGCTGCCCGGCAACCGGGTGCGCCTCAACGTGGCGCGCGACTTCGACTGGCGGCCGGACGGGCCGATCCAGCGCTTCTTCCGCCGCCAGGGCCTCGGCGAGTTCCTCGCCAGCGACTTCGCCGGCGCCGACCAGAGCCTCGGCTTCGCCCACGGCATGCTCACCGAGGCGGCGCTGGCGCAGCTGCAGGGCGAGGTGCGCCGCCTGCGCCAGCGCTTCGCCGAGCTGCACGCGGAGAGCCTGGCCGCGCCGCGCGGCAAGCGCCGCGGCTGCGGCCTGCTGCTGGCGCTGCGCGAGTGGGAGCTGGCGGCCTTCACCGCGCTGCGCCGCCACCAGGAGTAGGGTGCGCCGCGCTCCGCCGTGCCTGCTCCTGTGGGGCGAGCGCCGAAAACAAGACTCCCCCGCAAGCGGGGGAGTGGCTCAGCTGCCGAAAGGGACTTCGGAGACGCTGTGCATGAGTCAGACCGGACCGCGGTGCTCGCGCTTGACCGTGCTGACGAAGGCCAGGCACTGCTCGAAGCTCAGGCTGTCGAGCCTGGGCTTGTAGTCGGCCAGGCCCGCGGCCATGGTGATCACCTTGTCCTCGGCGCTCTGGCCCTTGAAGTCGTCCTTGTCCAGGCGCAGGTCGTCCATCAGGGTCTGCCAGGCGGCGCCGCCGTCCGGGTGCGGCAGCAGGACGATGCCGACGCCGTCGAGGTCGGTGGTCACCGCCTTGGTCAGGTCCTCGACGTAGAACAGCACGTGGATGTCGGGCGCCAGGTCGTGGCGGTAGCGCTCGACGAACAGCGGCACCTCGGCGAGGTGGACGACGATGCCGCTGACCATGGCCAGCTTGTCGCCCTTGACCAGCACGGTGGCCTGCTTGACCACCGCGGTCGGCGGCAGGCGCCGGCCGGCGTCGTCGGCGATCTCGCCCTCGGCCAGCACCAGGTCGCCGCGGTAGGCGTAGGTGTCGGCCTGGCTGGTGGCGCCGTTGACGCTCAGGTTGCACAGCAGGTTCTTCTCTTCGTAGGTTTTCAGCAGCATGGTGGGGCTCTCTTGTCGATCAAGGGATTCGGGCCACGGGCGTGGCGGTGGGGTTGCCGGCCGCGAGGGCGGGCGCGGCGGCGGCGAGCAGGTCGCTCCAGTCGGCCTCGACCAGCTGCAGGTTCTTGCGCGCGCAGACCTTGCGCTCCTTGTCGCTCGGCTCGGCGATCAGCACCCAGCCGGCGGGTTCGGCGGCGTCGTGGATCAGGTCGCTCATCACCATGCGCTCGGTGTCGCGGTTGAAGCGCATGCCGAGGAACAGGTAGCGCTTGTGCTTGCGGCGCAGCTTGAGCCAGGCCGGCACGGCGAAGCCGCCCATCAGCTCGGTGATGTAGTCGACGAAGTCGGCGTCCGAGGCGACGAAGCCGGGCCTGGGCAGCGGCGTGCCGAGCGGCTTGAACAGCACCGGCAGGGTGGTGTCGACCTCGGCCAGTTCGAGCGGGCGGTAGCGGCCGGCCTCGGCCTGGTAGAGGTCGAAGCGGTAAGGGGTGGCGGCGATGCGTGCGGCGCCGACCACCAGGGTGTGCGGGCGCTCGGCGTACTGGCGCTGCAGCTGGGTGTCGCGGTTGCAGTCGATGAGGTAGGGCGGCTCCAGGTCGGCCAGCCACCGGTGCAGGGCCGAGGTCGTCCAGTTGTCGCCGGCGTAGGTCTGGGTCAGGAAGCGCTCGATGAAGCTGCGGCCCTTCTTGTTCTCCAGGTGCATGGCGGCGCGCGGGAACTCGTACATCAGCCGCGGCGACATCGGCTTGCCGCCGGTCATGGCGAGGATCAGGCTGTCGCTGTCGGCCGGGATCGGCTGGCCGCTGGTGCGATCGACCACCCCGCGCAGCGCCTCTGGCCCCAGGTAGGGGACGACGGTGCCGGCGTGCAGGCCGGCGAGGATTTCATCGATCAGGCTGCTGTTCACAGGAACTCCTGCTGGAAAGGCGAGATGACGCGCTCACCTACGCAATATCCGCACCACTCCCGCAAACAACGGCCAAGTTGTTGATATTCAATAACTAATGGACAGACGGAAAACTTCCGGAAGTTGCTCTCGAACAACCAATGCGCCGGCTTTGCCGACAAATTGTCATGTTTGCCACAAGCCCTCGCGGGTACTCCGGCGGCAATAAGGAAGGGGCGGGAAAGTTTGTCGGGTTGGCGCCATTGCCACATGTCGCGCAGGGACTTTGTTGTGTCCCGAACTGCTGCGGGAATTCCTCGGATTTAAATAAATTCCTTTGGAAACAATAGCTTGATAGTGAATTTCGCGGCTGGCACAGACGCTGCATTGATCAGGTTGCGCAGGCTTGTTCGGGCCTACAGCCCACGACAGTGGAAACGAAACCTGAGGAACTCAATTATGGCAATGCGTCAATGCGCTATCTACGGCAAGGGTGGGATCGGCAAGTCCACGACCACCCAGAACCTCGTGGCGGCCCTGGCCGAAATGGGCAATAAGGTGATGATCGTCGGCTGCGACCCGAAGGCCGACTCCACCCGCCTGATCCTGCACTCCAAGGCCCAGAACACCATCATGGAGATGGCCGCCGAGGCCGGCACCGTGGAAGACCTCGAGCTGGAAGACGTGCTCAAGGTCGGCTTCGGTGGCGTCAAGTGCGTCGAGTCGGGCGGCCCGGAGCCGGGCGTCGGCTGCGCCGGCCGCGGCGTGATCACCGCGATCAACTTCCTCGAGGAGGAAGGCGCCTATGACGACGACCTCGACTTCGTGTTCTACGACGTGCTCGGCGACGTGGTGTGCGGCGGCTTCGCCATGCCCATCCGCGAGAACAAGGCCCAGGAAATCTACATCGTCTGCTCCGGCGAGATGATGGCGATGTACGCCGCCAACAACATCTCCAAGGGCATCGTGAAGTACGCCAACTCCGGCGGCGTGCGTCTGGCCGGCCTGATCTGCAACAGCCGCAACACCGACCGCGAGGACGAACTGATCATGGCCCTGGCCGACAAGCTGGGTACCCAGATGATCCACTTCGTGCCGCGCGACAACGTGGTGCAGCGCGCCGAGATCCGCCGCATGACCGTGATCGAGTACGACCCGCAGGCCAAGCAGGCCGACGAGTACCGCGCCCTGGCCAGCAAGATCGTCAGCAACAAGAAGCTGATCATCCCCACCCCGATCTCCATGGACGAGCTGGAAGCCCTGCTGATGGAGTTCGGCATCATGGAAGAGGAAGACCTGAGCATCGTCGGCAAGACCGCCGCGGACGAAGTCAGCGCCTGAGCGCACCGCTCGTAGGACGGGGCAGGGCAGATGGGCCCTGCCGGAGCGTCGCACTGCGCGCTGCGCAGTGCGGCCCATCCGTTACCCGCACATGAACGCAAGGCAAGAGGAGTCATACCCATGTCCGGTATGTCGCGCGAAGAGGTCGAATCCCTCATCCAGGAAGTCCTGGAAGTCTATCCCGAGAAAGCCCGCAAGGACCGCGCCAAGCACCTGGCGGTCAACGACCAGTCGGTCGCCCAGTCGAAGAAGTGCATCACCTCCAACAAGAAGTCGCTGCCGGGTCTGATGACCATCCGCGGCTGCGCCTACGCCGGCTCCAAGGGCGTGGTCTGGGGGCCGATCAAGGACATGATCCACATCTCCCACGGCCCGGTGGGCTGCGGCCAGTACTCCCGCGCCGGCCGCCGCAACTACTACATCGGCACCACCGGCGTGAACGCCTTCGTGACCATGAACTTCACCTCGGACTTCCAGGAGAAGGACATCGTCTTCGGCGGCGACAAGAAGCTGGCCAAGCTGATCGACGAGGTGGAAACCCTGTTCCCGCTGAACAAGGGCATCTCCGTGCAGTCCGAGTGCCCGATCGGCCTGATCGGCGACGACATTGAGGCGGTGTCGAAGAAGAAGGCCGCCGAGCACGACACCACCGTGGTGCCGGTGCGCTGCGAGGGCTTCCGCGGCGTGTCGCAGTCGCTCGGCCACCACATCGCCAACGACGCCGTGCGCGACTGGGTGCTGGGCGCCCGCGACGAGGACAACTCGTTCCAGACCACCCCCTACGACGTGGCGATCATCGGCGACTACAACATCGGCGGCGATGCCTGGTCCTCGCGCATCCTGCTCGAGGAGATGGGCCTGCGCGTGGTCGCCCAGTGGTCCGGCGACGGCTCCATCGCCGAGATCGAGCTGACCCCCAAGGTCAAGCTGAACCTGGTGCACTGCTACCGCTCGATGAACTACATCTCCCGCCACATGGAAGAGAAGTACGGCATCCCGTGGATGGAGTACAACTTCTTCGGCCCGACCAAGACCATCGAGTCGCTGCGCGCCATCGCCGCCCAGTTCGACGAGTCGATCCAGGCCAAGTGCGAGGAAGTCATCGCCAAATACGCGCCTGAGTGGGAGGCCATCGTCGCCAAGTACCGCCCGCGCCTGGAAGGCAAGCGCGTCATGCTCTACATCGGCGGCCTGCGTCCGCGCCACGTGATCGGCGCCTACGAGGACCTGGGCATGGAGGTGGTCGGCACCGGCTACGAGTTCGCCCACAACGACGACTACGACCGCACCATCAAGGAAATGGGCAACGCCACCCTGCTCTACGACGACGTCACCGGCTACGAGTTCGAGGAATTCGTCAAGAAGGTCAAGCCCGACCTGATCGGCTCCGGCATCAAGGAGAAGTTCATCTTCCAGAAGATGGGCATCCCGTTCCGCCAGATGCACTCCTGGGACTACTCCGGCCCGTACCACGGCTTCGACGGCTTCGCCATCTTCGCCCGCGACATGGACATGACCCTCAACAACCCGTGCTGGAAGAAGCTGCAGGCGCCCTGGCAGCAGGCCGCAGAGGCCGAGCTGAAGGTCGCCGCCAGCGCCTGACAGTCCGCAATCGTACCAGCCGTCCGCTGCGGGCGGCCCACCCCCCGGGGCGGCCCGCAGCCGACATCCGCCATCGCCGGCACAGATGAGTGCGGCGCAGGAGAACAGTCATGAGCCAGCAAGTCGACAACATCAAACCCAGCTACCCGCTGTTCCGCGACCAGGAATACAAGGACATGCTTGCCCGCAAGCGCGATGCCTTCGAGGAGAAGCATCCGCAGGACAAGATCGACGAAGTGTTCCAGTGGACCACCACCAAGGAATACCAGGAGCTGAACTTCGCGCGCGAAGCGCTGACCATCAACCCGGCCAAGGCCTGCCAGCCGCTCGGCGCCGTGCTGTGCGCCCTCGGCTTCGAGAAGACCATGCCCTACGTGCATGGCTCGCAGGGCTGCGTGGCCTACTTCCGCACCTACTTCAACCGCCACTTCCGCGAGCCGGTGTCCTGCGTGTCCGACTCGATGACCGAGGACGCGGCGGTGTTCGGCGGCCAGCAGAACATGAAGGACGGCCTGCAGAACTGCAAGGCCACCTACAAGCCGGACATGATCGCGGTGTCCACCACCTGCATGGCCGAGGTGATCGGCGACGACCTCAACGCCTTCATCAACAACTCGAAGAAGGAAGGGTTCATCCCCGACGAGTACCCGGTGCCGTTCGCCCATACCCCGAGCTTCGTCGGCAGCCACGTCACCGGCTGGGACAACATGTTCGAGGGCATCGCCCGCTACTTCACCCTCAACCACATGGACGACAAGGTGGTCGGCAGCAACCACAAGGTCAACGTGGTGCCGGGCTTCGAGACCTACCTGGGCAACTTCCGCGTGATCAAGCGCATGCTCAAGGAGATGGACGTCGGCTACAGCTTCCTCTCCGACCCGGAAGAAGTGCTGGATACCCCGGCCGACGGCCAGTTCCGCATGTACGCCGGCGGCACCACCCAGGACGAGATCAAGGACGCGCCGAACGCCATCACCACCCTGCTGCTGCAGCCCTGGCAGCTGGAGAAGACCAGGAAGCTGGTCGAGAACACCTGGAAGCACGAGGTACCCAAGCTCAACATCCCGATGGGCCTGGACTGGACCGACGAGTTCCTGATGAAGATCAGCGCAGTCACCGGCCAGCCGATCCCGGCCAGTCTGGAAAAGGAGCGCGGTCGCCTGGTCGACATGATCACCGACTCGCACACCTGGCTGCACGGCAAGAAGTTCGCCATCTGGGGCGACCCGGACTTCGTCATGGGCCTGGCCAAGTTCCTTCTGGAACTGGGCTGCGAGCCGACCCACATCCTCTGCAACAACGGCAACAAGCGCTGGAAGAAGGCCATGGACGCGATCCTGGAGGCCTCGCCGTACGGCAAGGACTGCACCGTGTACATCGGCAAGGACCTCTGGCACCTGCGCTCGCTGGTGTTCACCGACAAGCCGGACTTCATGATCGGCAACAGCTACGGCAAGTTCATCCAGCGCGACACCCTGCACAAGGGCAAGGAGTTCGAGGTGCCGCTGATCCGCATCGGCTTCCCGATCTTCGACCGCCACCACCTGCACCGCTCCACCACCCTCGGCTACGAGGGCGCCATGCAGATGCTCACCACCATCGTCAACGCCGTGCTCGAGCGCCTCGACGAGGAAACCCGTGGCATGCAGCAGACCGACTACAACTACGACCTGGTTCGCTGAGTCGCAGCCCGTAGCGGTACCGGCCGGGCGGCGTGCGCCGCTCCGGCCCGCTTCGCAACAGCGCTGCGCCGGCGACCGGGTCCAGGCCCCCGGCGCCGGCGCCAGCCCATTCCGCACTGGAGAGCCGCCATGCCCAGCGTCATGATCCGCCGCAACCCCGAAGGCCAGCTGACCTTCTACATCGCCAAGAAGGACCAGGAAGAAATCGTGGTCTCCATGCAACACGACAGCGCCGAACTGTGGGGCGGCGAGGTCGTCCTCGGCGACGGTTCGAGCTACTGGATCGAGCCGATCCCCCAGCCGAAACTGCCGATCACCCTGCGTGCCAAGCGGGCCGGCGAGGCCTGACCGCCATGGCCAGGCCCGCGCCGCTGCCCGCCCACCTGGCCCTGCGCATCGCCCTGGCCGCCCGCGCGCTGAGGGGCGTCGACACCGCCCACCTGCTGCGCGCGCTGATCGCCGCGGTCGGCGAACCGATCACCGAGGCGCGCCTGCGCAAGCTGCGTGCCGCGCGCCTGCAGGCCCGCCTGCAGGAAACCGCCGAGGCCCTCGGCCTGCCGCTGCTGCTCGGCGAGCGCCAGCTGCACAGCGCCCTCGGCCTGCTCAAGGGCCGCGGCGTGCAACTGCCGCAGGAGCCGCCGCCGCGGCCCGAGGCCTACCGCGAGGGCGAGTTCGAAGGCTCGGTGCGCATCGCCTGCGCCTCCGACAACGGCGCGCGCATGGACGCCAGCTTCGGCCAGTGCGCGCGCTTCCTGATCTACCAGATCTCGCCCAGCGCCAGCCGGCTGGTCGACGTGCGCGAGGCGCCTGTCTGCGCTCCCGACGAGGACCGCAACGCGCGCCGCGCCGCCCTGCTGCACGACTGCCAGCTGCTCTACAGCCTGAGCATCGGCGGCCCGGCCGCCGCCAAGGTGATCCGCGCCGGCGTGCACCCGATCCGCCAGGCCGAGGCCGTGCCGGCCGCCGAGATCGTCGCCGAACTGCAACGCGTGCTGGCCGCCGCCCCGCCGCCCTGGCTGGCCAAGGCGATGGGCGCCGGGCCGGACCTGCGCGTGCGCTTCACCAGTGACAGCCCCGAACGAGGACAGTGAGATGATCAGCCAGGAACTGCTCGACGACGTCATCCGCCAGGCCGAGGAGGGCAGCCTCGACGACGCCCTGATCGCCCGCCTGCGCGCCGCCCACCCCGGCGTGCACTTCACCTGGTGCATGGACGACGACATCGTCGCCAACGCCCGGCCGGTGGCCGAGCGCGCCGCCTTCAACGTCTACCTGGTCAACTCCAGCGAGCACTGCTCGGTGCTCACCAACGACGGCGCCGCGGCATCCGGCGTCGTGCTGGCGGAAATCATCCCCGACTGAGGTGCGGCATGCTCGAGCAAGGTCCGGACAACACCCCCATCGGCGACTGCCGCGGCTGCGCCTTCCGCCGCCACCTGCTGCTCGCCGGGCGCTGCACCCCGGGCGACGCCTGCGTGGCGGTGCAGAGCGGCCGGCAGATCGACCGCTTCTTCCGCAACAACCCGCAGCTGGCGGTGCAGTACCTGGCCGACCCGTTCTGGGAGCGCCGTGCCATCGCCGTGCGCTACGCGCCGCTGGAGGCGCTGCCGGCGCTGGTCCGCGACGTCGACGAGGCGGTGCGCCGCGCGGTGGCCTACCGCCTGCCGCGCGAGCAGTTGCACCTGCTGATGCAGGACGAGGACCGCGAGGTGCGCATCACCGTGGCCGACCGCCTGCCGCTGGAGCAGCTCGAACAGCTGGCCGCCGACCGCGACTACCTGGTGCGCGCCTACGTGGTCCAGCGGATCGCCCCGGGCCGGCTGTTCCGCTTCATCCGCGACGAGGACCGCCAGGTGCGCAAGCTGGTCGCCAGGCGCCTGCCGGAGATCAGCCTCGGCCTGATGAGCCAGGACCCCGAACCGGAAATCCGCCGCATCGTCGCCTCGCGCCTGCACGGCGACGACGTCCTGCCGATGCTCCACGACCCCGACTGGACCGTGCGCCTGGCGGCGGTGGAGAACGCCCCGCTGGAGGCGCTGCGCACGCTGGACGAGCAGGACCCGGAGGTGCGGGCGGCGATCGGGGAGCGGTTGGGGTAGGGGGGCGGCAGGCACTTTCGCCTGTCCGCCACCTGGGCCGCTCAGAAAGACTCCCGGCTGGCATGCCGGCGATGGATGAGCAACGCCCACAGACAGATGGCCAGTTCGACTGCGAAGGACCAGTGCAGGATGAAGTTCAGCCACCAGGGCTTGAACAGGGCGGGGACGCTGAACAGGGCGAAAGGCTGGTCGACGAAGGGCGCCAGCCACCAGATATCGCCGACGAAACTGTCCAGCAGCAGATGGAGGATGCCGCCCAGGCTGAAGACCAGGGCGACGATGGGCCACCCGGATCTCGCGGCTATTCGCCGCCAGAGCAGGCAGGCCAGCGCCAGGCCGAACCAGAGAATGGGCCAGTGCACGAAATAGCGGTGGTGGTGGGTCTGCCGATTGTCGACCAGATAGAAGTAGAGCATGTCGAAGTCGGGCGCCACGGCACCGAGGATACCGGCCAGCATGAGCGTGCGGGGCAGTACGGAATGCCGCCCGGCGCGCTTCAGCAGCAGCGAGGCCAGGATGTAGCCGGACGGCAGGTGGGCGATGATCATCGGGGGCTCCTGGGGAGTCGATCCGGGCTGCTGACACGCAGGACTGCACCTCCCGGGAAGGCGGCAGTCCGTCAGGGATGCCTATGCGCCGGGCAGCGCATAGGTAACCTTGGCGCCTTCCACCCGCACGTAGCCGCGCTTCAGCAGCCCCTGGTAGACCGCCTCGATCTCCGTGAGGGGGCGCTGCTTGCCGCACTTGGCATGGATGGTGTTCAGCAGGGTCTTGGCGGTTCGCGGCTTGGAGGCCTTGCGCCGGATGAGGTCGTCGACCGCCACCCGGATCAACTCGTCCACGCTCCCATTGGCCTGTTGCAGCGGGGCCTTTGCCGCCGTTGCTTGCGTCTCGGTGGGCGGTGTCGGTTTGCTTTCCAACTGGGCGAAGCAGGGCATTTCCTCGATCGACTCGGAGCGGGAGGAAAATATCTGCCTGGCCTTGAGGTGCTTGATCAGCGGGTCGAACCCCGTGTCCTTGGAGATGATGTGGAAGAAACCGGCGGGATCTTCCTTGGCCAGGGCTCCCAGGTAATAGGCGATGTGGAAATCGAGCGCGTTGCTGCCCGGCGTCTCCAGCTGGACATATGCGGCGCGGTCGCCCAGTTGCTGCATGGCCAGCACCAGCTCGACCGGCAGGCGGGTGTTCTTCGGTCCCAGAAACACCGTCACGCGGAAGTGTTCCTCGCGCAGCAGGTCGAGCGACTTGACCTGCACATTCTCGTAGTCGACCAGCACGTAGTTCGTCTTCAATTTCTGTCCTTGTTCTCGGCGCTCCGTCGCAGAGCCTGTCTTCCTGTACGCGATCCGTGCTGCGGATCCCCTGCGCCGACGGTAAGTCGGCGACTCGCCCTGTGCAACTGCCCAGGCCTGTCGGCACCAGCTTCCGTATTGGCGAACAAGCCTCCCCGGCCGCCCTCAGCCCTCGCGCAACGGCTGCGACAGCTCGCGCAGGATGCCGCAGTGGCCGGCGTCGCGCGGGGCGGGGCAGCGTTCGCGCAGCTTGCCGAGCTGCTCCTGCAGCTGGCGGAGCTCCTCGATGCGGGCGCGGACCTGCTCGATGTGGGCGTCCAGCAGGGCGTTGACGTCGCCGCAGGGCTCGTCGGGGGCGTCCTTGAAGTGGAGCAGGGCGCGGATCTCGGCGTGGGTCATGTCGAGCATGCGGCAGCGGCGGACGAACGACAGCCGGTCGACGTGGGCCTGGCCGTAGAGACGGAAGTTGCCGTCGCTGCGGCCCGGCGCCGGCAGCAGCCCCTCGCGCTCGTAGTAGCGGATGGTCTCGATGGCGGTATCGGTGATGCGCGCCAGTTCGCCGATCTTCATCGGGTTTCTCCCTGCTTCGCCATGCCTGTCTCGCTCCAGCCTAGCCGCTTGACTCTGTAGTGGCTACAGGTTGTTTACTCCGGACAGGAATCCGCCCGGGAGGAACGACATGGCTGAATGCAAGGCTGGCGGCTGCGGCTGCAGGCATGGCGAGGGAGCGTCGCCTCGCCCGCTGCCGGCGACGGCGGATCAGGTCGCACGCTACCGCATCGAGCGGATGGACTGTCCCGTCGAGGAGCAGTTGATCCGCAGCCGGCTGGAGTCGCTGGCGGGGGTGAGCGGGCTGGACTTCGACCTGCTGCAGCGCACCCTGACGGTACGGCACCGGCTCGACGCGCTGGAGCCGCTGGAGGAAGCCCTGCGCGCCATCGGCATGCCGGGGCTGCGCCTCGATGCGCCGGGCGAGCCGGTGCGCACCCTGCTCGACATCGCCGGCATGGACTGCCCCACCGAGGAACGCCTGATCCGCGACCGGCTGGCCGGCATGGCCGGCGTCGCCGCCCTCGACTTCGACCTGCTGCAGCGCCGGCTGACGGTGACCCATGCGCCCGACGCCCTGGCCGCGGTCCTCGCGGCCCTGAACTCCATCGGTCTGGCCGCCAGGATCGCCGTGGCGGATGCGGCCGCCAGTGCGCCGGCCGCGCAGCCCTGGTGGCCGCTGGCGCTGGCCGGCAGCTGTGCCACCCTGGCCGAGCTGGCGCACTGGTTGAACGGCGGCAATCACTGGCCGGCGATGGCGCTGTCCCTGCTGGCGATCGCCAGCTGCGGCCCCGCCACCTATCGCAAGGGCTGGATCGCGCTGCGCAACCGCAACCTGAACATCAACGCGCTGATGGCCATCGCGGTGACCGGCGCGCTGCTGATCGGCGAGTGGCCGGAGGCGGCCATGGTGATGTTCCTGTTCGCCCTGGCCGAGCGGATCGAGGCCGGCTCGCTGCAGCGGGCGCGCCGGGCGATCCGCGATCTGCTCGACCTGGCGCCGGACACCGCCAGCGTGCTGCAGCCCGACGGCCGCTGGGCGAGCCTGCCGGCCCGGGCGGTGGCCGTCGGCGCCACGGTGCGCCTGCGTCCGGGCGAGCGGATCGCCCTCGACGGGGTGGTGACCCGCGGGCGCTCGACGGTGAACCAGGCACCGATCACCGGCGAGAGCCTGCCGGTCGACAAGGCCGAGGGGGACGGCGTGTTCGCCGGAACCATCAACCAGGCGGGCTCCTTCGAGTACCGGGTGACCGCCGCGGCCGACGACTCGACGCTGGCGCGGATCATCCATGCCGTGGAGTCCGCCCAGGCCCGCCGCGCACCGACCCAGCGCTTCGTCGACCGCTTCGCCCGGGTCTACACGCCGGCGGTGTTCCTCGGCGCGCTGCTCGCTGCGCTGCTGCCGCCGCTGCTGCTCGGCGGCGGCTGGCTGGAGTGGAGCTACCGGGCGCTGGTCCTGCTGGTGATCGCCTGTCCCTGCGCGCTGGTGATCTCCACCCCGGTGACCATCGTCAGCGGCCTGGCCGCAGCGGCGCGCAAGGGCATCCTGGTCAAGGGCGGAGTGTTCCTCGAGGAGGGCCGCCGGCTGACCAGCCTGGCGCTGGACAAGACCGGCACGCTCACCCACGGCAAGCCGGTGCAGACTGACTGCCTGGTCCGCCGCGGCGACGCGGCCACGGTGCAGGCGCTGGCGGCCAGCCTCGCCGTGCGCTCGGACCACCCGGTGTCCCGCGCCGTCGCCGAGGCGGCCGAGGCCGCGGGCCTTGCGCTGCAGGCGGTGAGCGAGCTGGAGGCGATTCCCGGGCGCGGCGTGCGCGGGCGCATCGGCGAGCGCCTCTACCAGCTCGGCAACCACCGGCTGATCGAGGAGCTGGGGCTGTGCTCGGCGGAGCTCGAGGCGCAGCTGGAGGCGCTGGAGCGCCAGGGCAAGTCGGTGGTGCTGCTGGTCGACCCGCACGAGGTGCTGGCCATCTTCGCGGTGGCCGACAGTCTGCGCGACAGCAGCCGCGTGGCGCTCGCCGAGCTGCACGACCTCGGCGTCAAGACCCTGATGCTCAGCGGCGACAACCCGCACACGGTGGCGAGCATCGCCGCCTCGCTCGGCATCGACACGGCGCGCGGCGGCCTGTTGCCGGAGGACAAGCTGAAGGTCGTCGAGGAACTGCTGGCGGACAGGCGCGGCGGTCGGGTCGGCATGGTCGGCGACGGCATCAACGATGCCCCGGCACTGGCCCGCGCCGACATCGGCTTCGCCATGGCGGCGGCCGGCACGGACACCGCCATCGAGACCGCCGACGTCGCCCTGATGGACGACGACTTGCGCAAGATCCCCGCCTTCATCCGCCTGTCGCGGGCGACCGTGGGGGTGCTCTGGCAGAACATCGCCCTCGCCCTGGGCATCAAGGCGGTCTTCCTGGTGCTGGCCTTCGCCGGCCAGGCCACCCTGTGGATGGCGGTGTTCGCCGACATGGGCGCCAGCCTGCTGGTGGTGGCCAACGGGCTGCGCCTGCTGCGCCGCTGACATCCGCTGCCCGCCGGCGCGCCGTCGAGCGCATCGGCGGGCTTGCGGCTATGATGCGTGCCTTCACGCCCAACCTAGGTGATATCCGATGTCCCTGAGCGCAGAGCAACTCGCCGAGTACCAGGCCTTCGCCGAGCAACTGGCCGATGCCGCGGCCGCCGCCATCGCCCCTCACTTCCGCGCCCCGCTGGCGGTGGAGGACAAGGGCGGCCGGCTTTACGATCCGGTCACCGCGGCCGACAAGGCCGCCGAGCGGGCCATGCGCGAGCTGATCCTCGCCCGCTATCCCGAGCACGGCATCCTCGGCGAGGAAGAAGACGCCGTGATCGGCAGCAGCGCGCTGACCTGGGTGCTCGACCCCATCGACGGCACCCGCGCCTTCATCACCGGCCTGCCGCTGTGGGGCACGCTGATCGCCCTCAACGACGGCCAGCGTCCGCTGCTCGGGGTGATGAACCAGCCGTTCACCGGCGAGCGCTACGTCGGCACCCCGGCCGGCGCCTGGCGCAACGGCGCGCCGCTGAAGACCCGCGCCTGCGCCAGCCTGTCCAGCGCCCGGCTGATGTGCACCACCCCGGACATGTTCGACACCCCGGCGCGGCGCCAGGCCTTCGACGCGGTGGCCGCCCAGGCCCAGCTGCTGCGTTTCGGCGGCGACTGCTACGCCTACTGCATGCTCGCCTCGGGCTTCGTCGACGCCATCGTCGAGGCCAGCCTGCAGCCCTACGACATCCAGGCGCTGATGCCCATCGTCGAGGGCGCCGGCGGCGTGGTGACCGCCTGGGACGGCGGCCCGGCGCAGAACGGCGGCGCGGTGATCGCCTGCGGCGACCCGCAGTTGCACGCCCAACTGGTCGAGCTGCTGCGCCACGCCGCCTGAGGCGCGCGGCCTCGTTGTTGATCTTCGATCACTCCCACGCTCCGCGTGGGAGTGCCTCCCCGGACGCTCCGCGTCCGTCTCGGTGACGCCGAGCGTCACGGGCTGCGTTCCCACGCTGAGTGTGGGAACGATCAATTCCTGCATTGGCAACCGGACCGCGAGGGCTGCTCCGGTTGTTTTTTGTTTATGCGCTGCGATAACCTCGCTGACTGTTGGATGCCCCCGCAAGCAAGGGATTTGCAGTCATGGCGTATAAGCTGCCTTCACCCCCAGAGCCTTCCCTGAGGCCGCATTCCAGAGCGGTTCCTTTCTCCTGCTTGGGGATGTTATCCACCAGCCCCGTGCGGGGTGTTATGCACCAGTTGGTGTCTATTTATAGTTAGCTTAGCCAAGAGAAAAACTGATGCTCAAGTACACAGACGTATTTGTCCCTGGCGGATTCCCTCGTCACACTTACAACCCGAGAGAATCACTTTCACTCGAAACACAGCTTGGCGAAGTGAGAGAGAACCTTTGTAAGCTTGTGACCATTACAGGGCATACTAAGTCCGGAAAGACGGTACTGACGCGAAGAATTCTTCCGCCGGAAAAGTCCGTGTGGATAGATGGCGGTGTAGTAGCCAACGAAGAGGATTTTTGGAGTATCGTTCTCGATAACCTTGAGCTTTTCCAAGATACCACGACTGGAGCCGCAGATAATTCCAGCAGCACAATCCACGGCAAAGGTAGCGCCGGTGCAAATTTCCTCGTTGCCAAAGGCGAAGGTGAGGTCGGCGCGGCCTATCAGTCAGGCCGCTCGTCATCCGCGACACACTCAAGAAAAGTGTCATCCCGTATTGCCGCCTTAAATGGGCTCAGGGCCAGGCATGTATCGTTGGTTATCGACGACTTTCACTACCTCCCAAAGGACCTTCAAGGAAATATAGTTCGCGCGCTTAAGCCACTAATCTTCGATGGCTTGCCAGTTGTAGTAATTGCAATACCGCATCGGAGATACGACGCGATTAAGGTCGAGAAGGAGATGACGGGACGAATCCTGCCCCTTTCTATCCCCGTGTGGTCAGAGGATGAACTGGTTTTCATTCCCCAAACCGGATTCCCCCTTATTGGACAAAAAGTCGAGCCAAATCTTAATCAGAGGCTTGCACAAGAGGCCATAGGAAGCCCTCACCTAATGCAGGAATTCTGCCGTGCGATTGCCAAATCCGGACAGCAGAGTCTTGTTAGCTCCGATATCTTCGGCCTTGAAAAGATTTTTAGAGACGTGGCCGAGACGATCGGCCGGCCGATTTTCGAGAAGTTGGCTCGTGGTCCGCGGCAACGGACCGACCGTGTGCGTCGGCAATTGAAGAGTGGCCGTGAAGTAGATATCTATCAGCTTGTCCTACATGGACTAGCTCACCTCAAGCCAGGACTCGTCACACTCGAATATGAAGATCTGCGCGCGGGCATTAGGGATGTCTCGGGAGGACAAATTCCGCAGTTGCACGAAGTAACCAGAGTTCTGAAACATATGGCGACTATTGCCGCTACAGATCAAAGTTCGACGCCCGTCATCGACTTTGAGGAGGGCGATAAGAGACTCCATGTCACTGACCCCTTTTTTGCTTTCTATCTCCGCTGGGGCGACTTGAGCAACAGCTAACACGGCGCTGCAGCCGACCGTTCAAAAGCTGCGCTTTTGCCCGTCGGCTGAGCTTCGACGTTGGGCGGCAAAAATCCTTCGCCCTGCAAACGATTGCCAGCTTTCTAATGCACCGCATAGATAATTGCCCTTGAAAATGCTAACTGAAACCGAGCTTCGGATACGATACGCAGAGCTATCTTGGGATTACGAATTCCCTGAGTATGTGGAGGATGCGCTAGAGGCAGACTTTATCTCAAGCCCAGAGATGTATAGCGAATCAACAATGAAAAGCATCTTGGCCTTACTACTCATAGACCCGAACCCGGAAATATCCGACCTACTTTCCTTGGTGCGGAAAAATAAAATTTAAGCCTAGACTCTAAAAAGACACCCATTATGATAAAGAAAATCTTAACCAGCTTTACCTTGCTGCTAACCGTGACCGTCACAACGTCCGAAGCCGCACGACTTACTGATTCGGAGTTGGCCGAATTACCAGCTAGCGCCAAGAAGCTTGTCTTATTTAATCGAGACATCATAGATAGAGGCGGGAAAGGCACTAAATCTATTTCTTTCAAAGACACAAACTACCAATTTTCGATTACTGCCATCTACGACGCAAAAAACAATGAACCTCCAATGCACATAGTCGTCGTTTCGTCTGACGGAAATGAAGCCAACATAGGCTTCAAAATAGTTAGAAAGTGCACCCTCACAGAACAGGGAGACCCACTGATCAATCGCGTAATTCGTGTTGATGGGACTAATATCTCTGCAGCAATGGGCTGCGGTAAAGATCCCAGCAATCAAGGTGTGACTCAGGAAGTTTTCGTGCTCAAAACGCAAGCTGGAAAAGCTTACGTTCAAAAGCAGTTCTCTGAGAATCCCTACGTTTTTGTCGACTTTGGTAGTGGTGAAGTGCCCTTCGCCACTGATGGATTTAATGCACTGTGGCAGCGCACAGATGAGCCGGCATTGTAGCCCCCCTATAGCGCGTGCAATTGCCGCCCAACAAATGGTTCAAGCCGTTCGCTACGCTCACTGGGACGGGCTAAAGCCCGCCCCTTAACCAAACGTTACCCAACGATATACGACATTTTGCGTAGGGAAACGTAAATGATGTGGAATCAGCCA
The DNA here is from genome assembly GCF_024451105.1 of Stutzerimonas stutzeri. Lineage (GTDB taxonomy): Bacteria > Pseudomonadota > Gammaproteobacteria > Pseudomonadales > Pseudomonadaceae > Geopseudomonas > Geopseudomonas stutzeri_A. The sequence goes on along the minus strand of NZ_JANGEY010000002.1, from coordinate 312,893 downwards.
CAGCGTAAATCGAAAATCGCTGCTATACCCAACCAGGGTCTGCGGCGGAGCATAACGAAGTTAATGCGCACGCCGCAGACCCTGGTTGGGGTTGAGGTCGTTTTTCAATTTCCGCCGGCGCCTGAGCCCTCGTCCCATTTACAGTCCGCTGCGCGGACCGGTGCAATATCGTCGGCTAACTACTCGCCAGAGCACACACCCGCGCGGGGCGCGGGCGGTGCTCACCTCGAACGTTAGCCACAAAATTGAAGCATCAAGATGATGAGACTTTCTACAATACGATATATTTTCGGAATATTTTTCGAAGTCGCAATAAACAGATTAAAAAGACCTCATAATGTATATTCAAAGTTATCAGTAACTGCACTCCTCATATGCGGTGGCGCCTTAGTTACACCATTCTGGCAGCAAACCCTTGAAGCGACAGCAGCCACGCTTGAGCTAAAAGCCACCAGCGGACCAATTCCTTCCATTATCTCTGGCATAGTATTTCTTATGCTGGCCATCCTGTTTGCCGAAATATCAAGAAGAGCAGTCGGACCTGCAGCAAGAGAGCCATTAGTAGATACAAAGGCAATCAGCGAGCCAATAATCATCGGAAAGTCAAAACTCTACTGCTATTGCGGGTCAATTATGGGGCTAACTGAAGCAGAGGTCTTGGTCACATCAGAGAACAGATATCTTAAGCTCGGCGGAATAGACGGGACCTCGGTATCCGGCAGAGCAAGAAGACTGGCCGCATCCTTTCGAATAGATGGATCGCTCAGCACCGACCCGCTTGAAGATTTCATAGAAAAATGGAAAGAGTCACAACAGCATGCGGGCCCTTACCAATTAGGAACAACCGTAGTGTCGCCGCCATACAATGCCTGTACGGCTGGCATAAAACATATCATCCATGCCGTCGCTCTTGAAAAGCGAGACGATGGCGTCAACCTGATTGATGAGCAGTCAATAAGGAAAATCATTCAATCTACAATAGATCAATGCGTAAATTTTTCCTGCAAATCAGTATTCGTTCCGATTTTTGGACTAGGCAGCGGAAGACTTTCTGCTGAGGAAACAATCTCCAAAACAGTTATACCGATTATTGAGGCCATCAAATCCAACGATGCTGCCCTAGACATCTACTTAGGAACTTACAGGCTAACTGACGCCGCGCAAACGGCAAGCGTGATTTTGAAAAATTCGTAGGCGCTTCACATGCTAAATATAACCTTTCCGAATCAAGGCGGAATAATCGGATATACTTCCGGGGTATTCGACCTTCTGCATGAGGGGCATAGAAACTACCTGCGGGCATGCAGAGAGAAATGTGACCTTTTAGTTGTTGGTGTTGATGAGGACGCCATGGTCAGGAAAAACAAAGGGAGTAGTAGGCCCTTTCAAGGCATAGATATACGAATGGAGTCCTTAAGGAGGGAGGCCCTTGGTGATATTTTCTTCAAAAAATCAACCTCATTTGAGGAAATAGTCAAAGCATTCCAGCCCCAGAAATATTTCATTCCAGACAGCCGAGTTCTACAAGAGAGTAGGCTAGAGATAATATCTGACTTAGGCATAGAGCTAATAGTTATTCCGCACACGGCTGGAATATCAACCAGTCTCATTGCCCTGAGTAGGTCGTATCAAAACACAGATTTAGGCTAACAAGTCAATGCAGTGGACGCCGTCCCGGCGCCGCTGATTTCCAGCGTTAGCACTCAAATAGGAGCAAGTAAGTGCCAGAGTGGTTTAATATTGTATTAATTGCCATTGGTGTTGTTGGTGGATTAATTTTTATATCCTGGGCATTGGGAAGCATGCTCGAAGATATTTTCGAAATGAAGCAAATATCCAAATTCTCAAAGGACTTCAAAGACACGGTAAAGCATAGTAAACCATCATGGGAAGATGTTAAGGAAATAGCATCCACTAGAGGGCTTACTCAATCAAAGATACAATTTACCATTCGGGAATATAACCGCGAAATCATGGCCGGCAGAGAGGAAGATCTATCTCAACATAAGGAGTTAATAAAAAGCTATATTACTCAATATCGTAAGGATGAGCCTTTTGAGGGGCTGCCCAACGAAGTTCGCATTCACCTTGAAAGACTCCGTGATAAAATAAATGGTAATGAGCACTTACTAGAACCATTAACAACTCAGATTAAAGACTTGCTTACCATTAATCAAAAAGAAAAAAGGCAGCAAAAGTATTACACAATTGGAGGTTTTTTTGTGGGCTTGGCGGGCCTGGCGTTTGCTCTTTATACAAGCTTCGCCGAACCAAATTTAACTGAGGCAACCAATACTGGTGAGCCAGCGCAGACCGAAAATGCTAACAAATCAATGCAGCCGACCGCTAAAAGCGGCGGCTGATTGAAGCGTTAGGGTCGTGTCAGAGAGAGCACATGGAAGACTTTGTCAAAGAGTTAAATAGTTGCACGGGGACGAAATCCATAATTTTAGGTAACGGATTCGGCCTCTCCTATGATTTAGCATTCGGAGAGGGTAATTTCTCCTGGAGTACGCTCTTGGAGCTGTGTGACATCGAAGAGGGAGCTCCCCTTTTTGCGCTACTGGGCGACTGCAACTTTGACTTTGAGTTGGCTCACCAGAAGCTGACTAATGCTGTAGCTATTCTTGAAAGGTACGCGCCAGGAAATGAGCTTATCCAAGTTATAGAAAGAGAAATTCAGGAGTTGCGCGATCAATTGATCGTCGCAGTAGCTAATTCGCATCCCCAGTCTTTCAATATTGATTTTACTACTGATGAAGGGAAAGTGAAAAAAGCGAAAATCGAGGCTTGCAGAGAGTTCCTTCGAGGGTTTTCAAATGTATTTTCTCTGAATTACGATCTCCTCCTCTATTGGGTTAGGTGCTTCGAAAATAATTACTTGGGGCAAGATTCTTTCGACAAGATCGATGGTGAGCTGGTCTTCGTTCCCGACGAAGACGCCAATTTCCTTTTTCCGCATGGGGCATTGTTCCTGTTTAGGGATGGAGTCGGTGCAATCAAGTCAAAAAGCGGCAAAGCCTACCCGATTCTGGCGCGCGTTCAGGAAAACATAGCGAATGGCCATTTCCCAATGTGTGTATCGGAAGGGACTGGGGAGCAAAAGCTCAAGGCTATAAGGGCGAATTCGTACCTGCTGTACGCCTATAAGCGGATTGAAGAGTGCGCTGGAACCATATTTACATTCGGATGTTCATTTTTCGAGGATAAGGACAGTCACATAATTAAGGCTATGGTAAAAAGCCCCTGTAGCAAGATTGTGGTGGGTGAATATAAGCCGACCGAAGAGTCATTTCATCGGCTAAGTCATGAGTTCGCGAAGGTCAAGCAAGAACTCAAAATAGAGAAAGAAGTCGTTATTGCGGACACGTCTGGAGTCCAAATATGGCAACCCTAACACTGCGTATATGGACTCTCCCCACAAGTAGTGAGTAAAGCCTTGCCAACCCTGTCGTCAGTGCGGTTGCATTCGTATATCCGGCCTTCGCTGAGTGTTGCCACCCGGGCCACTCTGTAGTTCGCGCAACGGGGGCCAAGCGTTCAATCTATCACGGGGATCATGATTGTTATCGGCCTTGTTCCGCCGCAGGACTCGCCTGTTCCGAGAGTGTCGCTGTTCACCACAACCACAAGAAAAACCGCCTCCCGATTACCCGGCCCGCCGTCAGGCGGGCTTGCTGCTCTGCCAGTCGCCGCTGAAGCGCCGCTCGTGACATCAACTGGCCTTCAGGCGGCCTCGTCGTCTCTGCCGGTTCCAGCCCCTTGTCGCAAACCCGACACCCCGCCATCTTTCCGACAACGCCATTCCAGATAAAAGACCTATAAATCAATGAGTTAGCGTCTGGCACCACCCTTGCAACACCCCCGTTACCACCCAGCGACGCACCCACGGGGGTCAGCGATGAAAGCCAAGGACATTGCCGAGCTGCTCGACGAGCCTTCCTGCGAGCACAACAAGAAGGAGAAGTCCGGCTGTGCCAAGCCCAAGCCGGGCGCCACCGACGGTGGCTGTGCCTTCGACGGCGCGCAGATCGCCCTGCTGCCGATCGCCGACGTGGCGCACATCGTCCACGGGCCGATCGCCTGTGCCGGCAGCTCCTGGGACAACCGCGGCACCCGCTCCAGCGGCCCGGACCTGTATCGCATCGGCATGACCACCGACCTGAGCGAGCAGGACGTGATCATGGGCCGCGCCGAGAAGCGCCTGTTCCATGCCATCCGCCAGGCGGTGGAGAGCCACGCGCCGCCGGCGGTGTTCGTCTACAACACCTGCGTGCCGGCGCTGATCGGCGACGATCTCGACGCGGTGTGCAAGGCGGCCAGCGAGCACTTCGCCACCCCGGTGGTGCCGGTGGACTCGGCCGGCTTCTACGGCACCAAGAACCTCGGCAACCGCATCGCCGGCGAGGCGATGCTCAGGCACGTGATCGGCACCCGCGAGCCCGATCCGCTGCCGGCCGGTAGCGAACGTCCCGGCATCCGCGTCCACGACGTCAACCTGATCGGCGAATACAACATCGCCGGCGAGTTCTGGCACGTGCTGCCGCTGCTCGACGAGCTGGGTTTGCGCGTGCTGTGCACGCTGTCCGGCGATGCGCGCTTTCGCGAGGTGCAGACCATGCACGCCGCCGCGGTGAACATGATGGTCTGCTCCAAGGCCATGCTCAACGTCGCCCGCAAGCTGCAGGAGCGCTACGGCACGCCGTGGTTCGAGGGCAGCTTCTACGGCATCACCGACACCTCGCAGGCGCTGCGCGACTTCGCCCGGCTGATCGGCGATGCCGATCTGAGTGCGCGCACCGAGGCGCTGATCGAGCGCGAGGAGACGCGCATCCGCGCCGCCCTGGAGCCCTGGCGCGCGCGCCTGGAGGGCAAGCGCGTGCTGCTCTACACCGGTGGGGTGAAGTCCTGGTCGGTGATCTCCTGCCTGCAGGACCTGGGCATGAAGGTGGTCGCCACCGGCACCAAGAAGTCCACCGAGGAGGACAAGGCGCGCATCCGCGAGCTGATGGGCGACGAGGTGAAGATGCTCGACGAGGGCAACCCGCGCGCGCTGCTGAAGACCGTGGAGGAGTACCAGGCCGACATCCTGATCGCCGGCGGCCGCAACATGTACACCGCGCTCAAGGCGCGCATCCCTTTCCTCGACATCAACCAGGAGCGCGAATTCGGCTACGCCGGCTACGACGGCATGCTCGAGCTGGTGCGCCAGCTGTGCCTGACCCTGGAGAGCCCGGTATGGGAGGCGGTGCGCCGCCCGGCGCCGTGGAGCGACATCGGCGGCGCGCCGCTCGGCGCTCCGCTTTCCGCGCTGTCTACGACCGCCTGAGGAGATCGCCATGGCCGAGATCGTCAATCGCAACAAGGCCCTCGCGGTCAGTCCGCTGAAGGCCAGCCAGACCATGGGCGGCGCCCTGGCCATCCTCGGCCTGGCGCGCAGCATGCCGCTGCTGCACGGCTCCGCCGGCTGCACGGCGTTCGCCAAGGTGTTCTTCGTCCGCCACTTCCGCGAGCCGGTGCCGCTGCAGACCACGGCGATGGACCAGGTCAGCTCGGTGATGGGCGCCGACGACAACGTGGTCGAGGCGCTCAAGACCATCTGCGAGAAGCAGAACCCGGCGCTGATCGGCCTGCTCTCCACCGCGCTGGCCGAGACCCAGGGCTGCGACCTGAACAGCGCGCTGCACGAGTTCCGCAGCCAGTATCCCGAGTTCGCCAGGGTGGCGGTGGTGGCGGTGAACACCCCGGATTTCGCCGGCAGCTTCGAGAGCGGCTTCGCCGCCACGGTGAAGGCGCTGGTCGAGACCCTGGTGCCCGAGCGCCGCGACCAGGTCGGCAGGCGGCCGCGCCAGGTCAACGTGCTGTGCTCGGCGAGCCTGACGCCGGGCGACCTGGAGTTCATCGCCGAGAGCATCGAGAGCTTCGGCCTGCGCCCGCTGCTGATCCCCGACCTGTCCGGCTCGCTGGACGGCCACCTCGACGATGCGCAGTTCAATCCGCTGACCACCGGGGGCCTGACCCTCGACGAGCTGGCCACGGCCGGGCAGAGCGTCGCCACCCTGGTGGTCGGCCCGAGCCTGGACGCCGCCGCCGACGCCCTGGCCGCGCGCAGCGGCGTGCCGGAGCATCGCTTCGGCCTGCTGATGGGCCTCGACGCCGTGGATGCCTGGCTGCTGGCGCTCAGCCGGATCAGCGGCAATCCGGTGCCGCAGCGCTGGCAGAAGCAGCGCCGCCAGTTGCAGGACGCCATGCTCGACAGCCACTTCATGCTCGGCGATGCGCGGGTGGCCATCGCCGCCGATCCCGACCTGCTGCTCGGCTTCGACGCCCTGCTGCGCGGCATGGGCGCGCGCACCGTGGCCGCGGTGGTGCCGGCGCGGGCGCCGGCGCTGGCCGCCTCGCCCCTGGCGAGCATCCAGGTCGGCGACCTGGAGGATCTGGAGCAGGCCGCCGCCGCGCAGGGTGCGCAGCTGATCCTCGGCAACAGCCACGCGCTGGCCAGCGCCGGGCGCCTCGGCGTGCCGCTGCTGCGCGTCGGTTTTCCGCAGTACGACCTGCTCGGCGGCTTCCAGCGCTGCTGGAGCGGCTACCGCGGCACCAGCCAGACGCTGTTCGATCTGGCCAACCTGCTGGTCGAGCACCACCAGGGCCTGGCGCCCTACCACTCGATCTACGCGCAGAAGCCGGCCGCCGAGCGGCCGCAATGGAGGCACTGAGCATGGCCAGCCCGACCCGGCAGTTGCAGGTACTCGATGGCGAGGACGACGGCACCCTGCTCAGGGTGGCGTTCGCCTCCGCCGATCGCGAGACGGTCGACCAGCATTTCGGCTCGTCGCGCGCCTTCGCCATCTACGGCGTCAACCCCGAGCACGCCCAGCTGCTCAAGGTCATCGAGTTCGGCGATCTGGAGCAGGACGGCAACGAGGACAAGCTGGCCGTCAAGCTGGAACTGCTCGACGGCTGCATCGCCGTGTACTGCCGTGCCTGCGGCGCCTCGGCGGTGCGCCAGCTGCTGGCCATCGGCGTGCAGCCGGTCAAGGTCGCCGAGGCGGCGCGCATCGCCGAGCTGCTCGAAAGCCTGCAGGACGAGCTGCGCGACGGTCCGTCGAGCTGGCTGGCCAAGGCCATCCAGCGCCGCCGCGGACCCGATCTCCAGCGCTTCGAGACCATGGCCGGCGAGGCCTGGGACGAGTAGCGCCACCCCTTATCCAGAGAGGAAAGCCCCATGTTCGACGTCGAGGAACAACCCGCGGTGGTGCAGGACGGCGACCCCGCCCTGCAGGAGCCGATCATCCGCCAGATGGTGGTGCAGCTGCGCGCCATGGACAGCTACGGCACCTACGACACCTGGAGCGACGCCCGCGTGCTCGATCCGCTGGTGCTGACCAAGGAGCGACGCAAGGCCATCCCGGTGGTCGGCGATCCCGACGAGATCACGGTGGCGCGGATCAAGGCCTACTACAACGCGCTGGCCCAACTGCTCGAAGGCGAGACCGGCCTGCTCGCCGTGCCGGTGATCAACCTCAGCCACGAGGGCTTCGGCCGCGCGCTGATCCTGGTCGGCAGGCTGGTGGCGCTGGACCGGACCCTGCGCGACGTCCACCGCTTCGGCTTCGACTCGCTGGAGGCGCTGGCCGCCGAGGCGCGCAAGCAGCTGGACAAGGCCGCGGCGCTGGTGAACGCGCACCGCGCGGTGGCCGAACTCTGAGGAGGAGCACGCGATGACCGAGGAACAACTCAAGGCGCTGAAGAAGGACGTCAGCCACAAGAAGCGCATCGCCAGCGACTGGGCCTCGCAGATCCACGACCTGGTCGAGGATCGCCTGCTCAGCGACTACCACGCGCTGCCCGAGCTGGCCCGCCAGGCCCACCAGGCCTGCGTCGACTGGGCCGAGGCCAAGGCCAGGCTGGACGCCTGCGAGGGGGCCTGAGCCCGGCCACGGCGGCGGCTCACCCGGCCGCCGGCCGACATTACCCGCGGGTCGCTGCGGCCCGCATCAGACCTCCGCCTGCGGCGGATTCCGCGCGGCCCACAAGGCTGCGTCGCCCCTGTGGGGGCAGAACAGCACGAGAGCGGCTGCCAGCCGCCGACCGACAACCGTTGGCCCCGCCACCTGCGTGGCGGCGAGGAGAGTGAAGCATGGCTGAGGCAATGATTACCGGGCGGACCCGCGGTGGCGCCGAGTGGACGCCGCAGTTCGTCAGCGCGCTGGACGCGCAGAAGTGCATCGGCTGCGGCCGCTGCTACAAGGTCTGCCCGCGCGACGTGTTCGACCTGGTCGACCGCGCCGAGCTGATGGGCGAGGACGACGACCTCTACGACGAGGACGACGAGATGAAGGTGATGGTGGTCAAGGACGCCATGGACTGCATCGGCTGCCAGGCCTGCGCCGCGGTGTGCCCCAAGCAGTGCCACAGCCACGCCGCCGTCGCGGCCTGAGGAGGGGAGAGCATGGCCAAGCCCGAGTTCCACATCTTCGTCTGCGCCCAGCGCCGCGCCGACGGCCACCCGCGCGGCAGCTGCGGCGCCAAGGGCGCCGAGGCGGTGTACAACGCCTTCGCCCAGCTGCTGATCCAGAAGAACCTCAGCAACCGCATCGCCCTGACCAGCACCGGCTGCATGGGGCCGTGCCAGGCCGGGGCCAACGTGCTGGTCTACCCCGGGGCGGTCATGTACAGCTGGGTCGAGCCGCAGGATGCGGCGCTCATCGTCGAGCAGCACCTGCTGGGCGGCGAGCCCTGGGCGGACAAGCTGACCCCGGCCGAACTCTGGTGACGCCCATGGCCGACGTGCTGCCGTTCGCCCCGGAGCGGGCGTGCTGTTCCGCCAGTAGGCCGCGGAGACTGCGCTTTCCGCGCCATCTCCGCGACGAGGAGGCGGCCTGATGGCGGACGGCCTGCAACAACGCCTCGATGCCGCCGCGCCGCTGCTCGCCGAGCTGTGGCCGGCGACTGCTGCCTGCCTGGTGCGCGCCGGTCTCGATCCGCTGGCATTGGCTGGCACGCCGCCGACGCGCAGCGAGCTGCGCGAGGACCCGTTCGACCACAGCCGGGCGCTGTACGTCGAGTGGCGCGACGCTGGCGGCGCGCTGCAGGGCAGCCTGGTGCTGCACGCCGGCGGTCAGGTCTTCGCCGAGTTCGACGTGCTGCGCCCGCACCCGCACAAGCCTTTGTGGCTGGTCGAGGCGGTCACCGTCTGGGGACGCGCCGGCGCGCTGAGCAGCGAGCTGCGCCTGCTGCCGGCGCTCGGCTCGTGAGCGCCGTCTACGACTGGCTGCTGGCCAGCGCCGCCGGCGAGGCGGCGGTCGAGAGCGTGCTGCTCGGCCTGAACTGGACCCTGGCGGCGAGCGGCGGCGGTTGCGGTTTCGCCTTCAGCCCACGACAGGTGCCGCGCACCCTGGCCTGGGCCGGCAGCCTGGCCGGACGCCCGGCCGCCGAGCTGCGGCCCTGGCTGCGCTCCTGGGACGCCGCCGAGGCGGCGGTGGGGCTGGCGGTGCTCAATGCCGGGATCAACGCCGCTTCGCCCTGCCTGGCCAGGGCGATGCCGCTGCACGGCGCGGCGCCCGGCCACCTGCGGGTGTTCGAGCACTTCCGCGCGCAGCTGGAGGGGCAACGGGTGGTGGTGATCGGCCACTATCCGGGCCTCGAACGGCTGTGGCACGACCTCGACTACCAGTGCCTGGAGCGCAACCCGCAGGCCGGCGACCTGCCCGATGCCGCCGCCGAGTTCGTCCTGCCGCAGGCCGACTGGGTGTTCGTCACCGCCAGCAGTCTGGCCAACCAGACCCTGCCGCGCCTGCTCGAGCTGGCGCGCCAGGCGCGGGTGGTGCTGATGGGGCCGAGCCTGCCGTGGCTGGAGGGCTGGCGCGACTTCGGCGTCGACTACCTGGCCGGCGTACGCGTGCGGGATGCCACCGCGGCGTACCGGGTGGCGGCCGAGGGCGGCGGCACCCGGCTGTTCGCCGGGCCGGTGGAGTACGCCCTGCTGGCGCTGGATCCGTGAGCGAAGCCGTCGCGCCGGCCTGGCGCATGCCGCGCTGTCGTCGGCCGCCGCTCGATGCCCGTCCGGGCGCTGCGCGGCCGAGGGGCGTTCACCCGAGCAGCGCTACCGCCTTGATCTGCGCCCACAGTTGCCGCCCCGGCGCCAGCTCGAGATGCTCGGCGGAGCGCCGGGTGATACGCGCCAGCAACGGGGTGCCGGCCGCATCCAGGCTTACCAGCAGGTGGGCCGGGGTGTCGGCCGCGGCCAGCTCGCGGACCGTCGCGGCGATGACGTTGGTGATGCTGGAGTCCTCGTGGCGCGACAGCGCCAGGCTGACGTCGCGGGCATGCAGGCGAAAGCGCAGCTTATGGCCGACAGCTTCCGGGCGCCGGGCGACCAGCACGCTGCCGCCGGGGAAGTCCAGGCGGGTCAGGTGGTAGGCCGGGTCGTGCTCGGCGACCCGCGCCTCGATCACCACTCCGGCGTCCTCGCCGAGGGCGGTGGGCAGGTCGAGGCGCGCCAGGGTCTGCTGCAGGGCGCCCTGGGCGACCACCCGGCCCCGGTCGAGCAGCACCAGGTGGTCGGCCAGCCGTGCCACCTCGTCGGGCGAGTGGCTGACGTAGAGCACCGGGATGTCCAGCTCGTCGTGCAGGCGCTCCAGGTAGGGCAGGATTTCCTGCTTGCGCTTGAGGTCCAGCGCCGCCAGCGGCTCGTCCATCAGCAGCAGGCGCGGGCTGGTCAGCAGCGCGCGGGCGATGCCGACGCGCTGGCGCTCGCCGCCGGACAGGCCCTCGGGCATGCGCTCGAGCAGGTGGCCGATGCCGAGCAGTTCGACGACCCGCTCCCAGGAGACCCGCCGCGTCGCCTGGTCGATGCGCTTCAGGCCGAACTCCAGATTGCGCCGCACCGAGAGGTGCGGGAACAGGCTGGCTTCCTGGAACACGTAGCCGAGCGCGCGGCGGTGGGTGGGTACGAACAGGCCGGCGGCGCTGTCCTGCCAAAGCTCGCCGTTGACCTCCAGGCGCGCCTCGCCGGCGCGCTGCAGGCCGGCGACGCAGCGCAGGCAGGTGGTCTTGCCCGAGCCGGAGTGGCCGAACAGCGCGGTGACGCCGCGTCCGGGCAGGCGCAGGTCGACGTCCAGGGCGAAACCGGCGAAGGCGACCCGGAAACGGGCCCGGATGCCGTCGCCGCTCGGCTCGGCAAGAGGGGCGACAAGCGGTTCGCTCATGCTGTCCATTCGGCGTCCTTGGGGCGCGTTCAGCCGCGCCAGCCCTGCTTGAGACGGCTGCTGTACAGCGCCAGCAGCACGAGGAAGGAGAAGACCAGCATGCCGCCGGCCAGCCAGTGGGCCTGGGCGTACTCCATGGCCTCGACGTGATCGTAGATCTGTACCGAGACCACCCGGGTCTTCTCCGGAATGTTGCCGCCGATCATCAGTACCACGCCGAACTCGCCCACCGTATGGGCGAAGCCGAGGATGCCGGCGGTGACGAAACCGGGTTTGGCCAGCGGCAGGACCACGTTGAAGAAGGTGTCCCAGGGGCCGGCGCGCAGGGTGGCGGCGACCTCCAGCGGGCGCTCGCCGAGCGCCTCGAAGGCGTTCTGCAGCGGCTGTACCACGAACGGCAGCGAGTAGAACACCGAGGCCACCACCAGGCCGGCGAAGGTGAACGGCAGGGTGCCGAGCCCCAGGCTCTGGGTCAGCTGGCCGACGAAGCCGTTGGGCCCCATCGCCACCAGCAGGTAGAAGCCGAGCACGGTCGGCGGCAGCACCAGCGGCAGGGCCACCACCGCGCCGACCGGTCCCTTGAGCCGCGAGCGGGTGCGCGCCAGCCACCAGGCGATCGGCGTGCCGACCAGCAGCAGCACCAGGGTGGTCAGGCTGGCCAGCTTGAGGGTCAGCCAGATCGCCGCGAGGTCGACACTGTCGAGCGGGAGCATGCCGCTGTCCTCCCCGTCCGCTCAGAGATCGTAGCCGTAGGCGCGGATCAGCTCGGCGGCCTTCGGTCCCTTGAGGTAGTCCAGCAGCGCCGCGGCGGCGGGGTTGTCCTTGCCCCTGGCGAGCAGCAGCGCGTCCTGGCGGATCGGCTCATGGTAGTCGGCGGGCACCACCCAGGCCGAGCCGCTGGCGACCTTGCCGTCCCGGCAGACCTGCGACAGCGCGATGAAGCCCAGCTCGGCGTTGCCGCTGGCGACGAACTGGTAGGCCTGGGCGATGTTCTCGCCCAGCACCAGGCGGCCCCGCAGGGTTTCCCTGGCGATGCCCAGCCGCTCCAGGGTGGCCAGCGCCGCCACGCCGTAGGGGGCGGTCTTCGGGTTGGCCAGGGCGAGGTGTCGGAACTCGCCGCCGAGCAGCGCGCTCCGGGTGTCGACATGCCCCGCCTGTGGCGACCAGAGCACCAGGGTGCCGATGGCGTAGGTGAAGCGCGTGCCCGGCACGGCGACTCCTTCGGCCTCCAGCTTCTGCGGGGTACTGGCGTCGGCGGAGAGGAATACCTCGAAAGGCGCGCCGTGGTGGATCTGCGCGTAGAACTTGCCGCTGGCGCCGAAGGCCAGCAGCGCGCGGTGGCCGGTGTCCCTCTCGAACTCGGCGGCGATGGCCTGCATCGGCGCGGTGAAGTTGGCGGCCACGGCGACCTGCACCTCCGCGGCCCGGGCGGCGGCCGGCGGCAGGGCGAACAGCAGGGCGGACAGCAGGGCGGCGCCGCGCTGGAACAGTCCGTTTCTCATGACAGCTACCTCGCTCAGTCGACGGCGACGATGACGTGGGATGCCTTGACCAGCGCCGTGCAGGGCTGGCCGGTGGCCAGGCCCAGCTCGACGACGCTGTCGAGGGTGACGACCGCGCAGAGGATGCGCCCGCCCGGCAGCAGCAGTTTCACCTCGCAGTTCACCGCCCCGGGAATCAGCGCGCAGATGGTGCCGGTCAGGCGGTTGCGCGCGCTGATCTTCACCTGCGGGTCGGGCGAGAGCAGCACGAAGCTGGCCTTGATCAGCGCCATGGCGCTCTTGCCCGGGGCCAGCTGCAGCTCGTCGATGCTGTCGTTGGTCAGGGTGGCGACGATCTTCAGATCGTCGCCCAGGTCGAGGGTCAGGCAGCCGTTGACCGCGCCCTTGTCGACTTGGACGATGCGGCCGCGGAACTGGTTGCGTGCGCTGGTCTTCATGGCGATGGCCCTCAACAGGCGGTCGATGTCGTCGAACTGTTCGATGCCCTGGGCCACCCGGGAGAGAAAGTGCTCGTACTCGCTCTGCATGCGCCGCCAGACGTGAACCATCTCGCGGCCGAAGTCGGTCAGCCGGGTACCGCCGCCCTGCGCGCCGCCGGCCGAGCAGACCACCAGCGGCCGCTCCGACAGGTTGTTCATGGCGTCCACCGCATCCCAGGCGGCCTTGTAGCTGAGCTTGATCCGCTTGGCTGCGCGGCTGATCGAGCCGGTCGCCTCGATCTGCTCCAGCAGCTCGATGCGCTTGCCGCCCAGGTAGCCCTTCTCGCCGCGGTTGAACCAGAGCTGGCCATCCACGCGCAGTGGGCCGGGTGTCTGCGGGTCGCTCATGGCATCTCCTGGTTGGCGGGGGGCTGACGATCGCCCATGCAAGAAAGCGGCCGGTTTCCTGAATTCCGGCGGCGCGCCTTCGCCGTCAATGACTTGCGCGGCAATGCGGGCCGCACTGCGGGGTCTGCGGATTGTCCGGGATGCGACAGTGTTGCTGGCGCTATGTCGTTTTGTATATAGCGCGACAGGCGAGGTCTCGCTGCGGTGTCGGTGTCGGCCTTGTCGCAAAGCCGACAACTCCCGCCGCAGGTGCCCTTCGCGACACCGCCACGCTCCGCGCGATTCGCCCAACGTGCTGAATTTAAAGGGCTTATTTGGCCTTTTGGGGGTGGCATATGGCTTGCAGTTCCCTTGGCAACGGTTGGCCAGACCACCGCACAGCTGAGGAGACAAGCCGATGATCATCATGACCGACAGCGCCAAGACCGCCGTCAACCGTTTCATCAGCAGCAGCGCCAAGCCGATTGCCGGCCTGCGCATTCGCGTCGAGGGCGGCGGCTGCTCCGGACTCAAGTACAGCCTCAAGCTGGAGGAGGAGGGCAGCCAAGGCGACCAGGCCGTCGACTGCGGCGGCATCACCCTGCTGGTCGACGCGAGCAGCGCCCCGCTGCTCGACGGCGTGACCATGGACTTCGTCGAGAGCATGGAAGGCAGCGGTTTCACCTTCGTCAATCCGAACGCCAGCAGCAGCTGCAACTGCGGCAAGTCCTTCGCCTGCTAAGCCATCGAATCGAAGTCGCCGGCGACGACCGGCGATCCAGGAATCACCGGAGATCAGCCGTCATGTGGGATTACTCGGAAAAGGTCAAAGAACACTTCTACAACCCGAAGAACGCCGGTGCGGTGGCCGAGGCCAATGCCGTCGGCGACGTCGGCTCGCTGAGCTGCGGCGACGCGCTGCGCCTGACCCTCAAGGTCGATCCGGCCACCGACGTCATCCTCGACGCCGGCTTCCAGACCTTCGGCTGCGGTTCGGCGATCGCCTCGAGCTCGGCGCTCACCGAGATGATCAAGGGCCTGACCGTCGACCAGGCGCTCAAGATCAGCAACCAGGACATCGCCGACTTCCTCGACGGCCTGCCGCCGGAAAAGATGCACTGCTCGGTGATGGGCCGCGAGGCGCTGCAGGCCGCGGTGGCCAACTACCGCGGCGAGGCGCTGGAGGACGACCACGAGGAGGGCGCGCTGGTCTGCAAGTGCTTCGCCGTCGACGAGGTGATGGTGCGCGAGACCATTCGCGCCAACAACCTGTCCAGCGTCGAGGACGTCACCAACTACACCAAGGCCGGCGGCGGTTGCTCGGCCTGTCACGAGGGCATCGAGCGCCTGCTCAGCGAGGAGCTGGCCGCCCGCGGCGAGGTGTTCGTCGCCGCGCCGACCAGGGCCAGGGGCAAGTCCAAGTCCGGGCTGGTCAACCTCAATGCGCCGGCCCCCGCGCCGGCTGCGCCTGCACCGGCCGAGGCCGCGCCGGCGCCGAAGCTGACCAACCTGCAGCGCATCCGCCGCATCGAGACGGTGCTGGAGGCGATCCGCCCGACCCTGCAGCGCGACCACGGCGACGTCGAGCTGCTCGAGGTCGACGGCAGGAACGTCTACGTCAAGCTGACTGGCGCCTGCACCGGCTGCCAGATGGCCAGCATGACCCTGTCCGGCATCCAGCAGCGGCTGATCGAGGAACTCGGCGAGTTCGTCAAGGTGATCCCGGTCAGCGCCGCCGGCGCCGCGGCCGCCCACGCGCAACTGGAGGTGTGAGATGGCCGACGTCTATCTCGACAACAACGCCACCACCCGCGTCGACGACGAGGTGGTGCAGGCCATGCTGCCGTTCTTCACCGAGCAGTTCGGCAACCCCTCGTCGCTGCACAGCTTCGGCAACCGCGTCGGCCTGGCGCTGAAGCAGGCCCGCCAGCGCGTGCAGCAGCTGCTCGGCGCCGAGCACGACTCGGAGATCGTCTTCACCTCCTGCGGCACCGAGGCCGACTCCACGGCGATCCTCTCGGCGCTCAAGGCGCAGCCCGAGCGCAGGACCATCATCACCACGGTGGTCGAGCACCCGGCGATCCTCAGCCTGTGCGACCACCTGGCCGGCGAAGGCTATACGGTGCACAAGCTCAAGGTGGACAAGCAGGGTCGCCTGGATCTCGCCGAGTACGCCAGCCTGCTTTCCGACGACGTGGCCATCGTCTCGGTGATGTGGGCCAACAACGAGACCGGTACGCTGTTCCCGGTGCTGGAGATGGCGCAGATGGCCGACGACGCCGGCATCATGTTCCACACCGACGCGGTGCAGGCGGTCGGCAAGGTGCCGATGAACCTGCAGGACAGCGCCATCCACATGCTCTCGCTGTCCGGCCACAAGCTGCACGCGCCCAAGGGCATCGGCGTGCTCTACCTGCGGCGCGGCACCCGCTTCCGCCCGCTGCTGCGCGGCGGCCACCAGGAGCGCGGCCGCCGTGCCGGCACCGAGAACGCCGCCTCCATCGTCGGCCTGGGCGTCGCCGCCGAGCGCGCGCTGGCGTTCATGGAGCACGAGAACACCGAGGTCGCGCGCCTGCGCGACCGGCTGGAGGCCGGCATCCTCGCCGCCGTGCCCTACGCCTTCGTCACCGGCGACCCGGGCAACCGCCTGCCCAACACCGCCAACATCGCCTTCGAGTACATCGAGGGCGAGGCTATCCTGCTGCTGCTCAACAAGGTCGGCATCGCCGCCTCCAGCGGCTCGGCCTGCACCTCGGGTTCGCTCGAACCCTCCCACGTGATGCGCGCGATGGACATTCCCTACACCGCCGCCCACGGCACGGTGCGCTTCTCGCTGTCGCGCTACACGACGGAGGAGGAGGTCGACCGGGTGATCGCCGCGGTGCCGCCGATCGTCGCCCAGTTGCGCAAGCTGTCGCCGTACTGGAGCGGCAACGGCCCGGTGGAAGCGGACAAGGCCTTCGCCCCGGTGTACGCCTGAACCGGCGCGGCTCCCCGCGGGCCGCGCCATCCCCCTCTTGGTCGGAGTCAGCCATGGCCAGCGTGATCATCGACGACACCACCCTGCGCGACGGCGAGCAGAGCGCCGGCGTGGCCTTCACTCCCGAGGAGAAGATCGCCATCGCCCGCGCGCTGGCCGCGCTGGGCGTGCCCGAGCTGGAGATCGGCATTCCCAGCATGGGCGAGGAGGAGCGCGAGGTGATGCGCGCCATCGCCGGCCTCGGCTTGCCGGCGCGCCTGCTGGCCTGGTGCCGGCTGTGCGATCTGGATCTGGCTGCCGCGCGGCACAGCGGGGTGGGCATGGTCGACCTGTCGCTGCCGGTCTCCGACCTGATGCTGCGCCACAAGCTCGGCCGCGACCGCGACTGGGCGCTGGCCGAGGTGGCACGGCTGGTCGGCGATGCGCGCCTGGCCGGGCTGGAGGTGTGCCTGGGTTGCGAGGACGCCTCGCGCGCCGACCTGGACTTCGTGGTGCGCGTCGCCCAGGTCGCCCAGGCCGCCGGCGCGCGGCGCCTGCGCTTCGCCGACACCGTGGGGGTGATGGAGCCGTTCGGCATGCTCGAGCGCTTCCGCTTCCTGCGCGCGCGCCTCGACCTGGAGCTGGAGGTGCACGCCCACGACGACTTCGGCCTGGCCACCGCCAACACTCTGGCGGCGGTGCTGGGCGGCGCCAGCCACATCAACACCACGGTCAACGGCCTCGGCGAGCGCGCCGGCAACGCTGCGCTGGAGGAGTGCGCGCTGGCCCTCAAGCACCTGCACGACATCGACTGCGGCATCGACACCCGCGGCATCCCGGCGATCTCCGCGCTGGTCGAGCAGGCCTCCGGGCGCCAGGTGGCCTGGCAGAAGAGCGTGGTCGGCGCCGGGGTGTTCACCCACGAGGCGGGCATCCACGTCGACGGCCTGCTCAAGCACCGGCGCACCTACGAGGGCCTCAATCCCGACGAGCTGGGCCGCAGCCACAGCCTGGTGCTGGGCAAGCACTCCGGGGCGCATCTGGTGCGCACCCGCTACCGCGAACTGGGCGTCGAGCTGGACGAGCTGCAGTGCCAGTTGCTGCTCGGCCGCATCCGCGCCTTCTCCACCCGCAGCAAGCGCGAGCCGCAGGCCGCCGAGCTGCTGGAGTTCCACCGCCTGCTGGGCGAGGCGGGCGCGGCCTGCGCCGCAGGAGGCCGGGCATGAGCCTGCTTGCCGAATGGCGCGACGACGTGCGCTGCGTGTTCGAGCGCGACCCGGCGGCGCGCACCACCTTCGAGGTGCTCACCACCTATCCCGGCGTGCACGCCATCCTCCTCTACCGCCTGGCCCATCGCCTGTGGCGCTCCGGCTGGCGCTATCCGGCGCGGCTGCTGGCGTTCGTGGCGCGGCTGGTGAGCAACGTCGACATCCATCCCGGCGCGGTGATCGGCCCGCGCCTGTTCATCGACCACGGCGCCGGCGTGGTGATCGGCGAGACCGCCGAGATCGGTCGGGACGTGACCCTCTACCACGGCGTCACCCTCGGCGGCACCAGCTGGCGCAAGGGCAAGCGCCATCCGACCCTCGGCGACGGCGTGCTGGTCGGCGCCGGGGCGAAGATCCTCGGGCCGATCCACATCGGCGCCGGCGCGCGGGTCGGCGCCAACTCGGTGGTGGTGCAGGACGTGCCGGAGGGCTGCACGGTGGTCGGCATCCCCGGCAAGGTGGTGCGCCTGCGCGAGGCCGGCCAGCCCAACCCCTACGGCATCGACCTCGACCACCACCTGATCCCCGACCCGGTGGGCAAGGCCATCGCCTGCCTGCTCGAGCGCATCGACGGCCTGGAAAGGCAGGTCGAGCAGGCCGGCCTGGTCGCCGCCGGCCGCCAGCAGCAGTTCTACCAGGGCTGCGCCCCCGACAACGAAATCTGCGACAGCGACTGCGCCGGCGGGGCGCGGGCGCGCCGCTGAACCCTTCCCCACTGCGGCCACCGCGGAGACACGAGCATGAGCGTACAACCCTATTCCCCGGATTCCGACCTGACGCTGGACGAGGCCATGGAGGAGCTGGTGTCGGCCGAGGACTTCCTCGAGTTCTTCGCCGTGCCCTTCGAGCAGACGGTGGTGCACATCAACCGCCTGCACATCATGCAGCGCTACCACGACTACCTGAACCAGGCCGGCGACCTGGAGACGCACGCCGACGAGGTGCGCGCCGCGGTCCATCGCCAGCTGCTGGCGCGCGCCTACCAGGACTTCGTCGACTCCGACGCGCAGACCGAGAAGGTGTTCAAGGTGTTCCGCATGCACGAGCCGCAGACCACCTTCGTCCCGCTCGACCAGTTGCTGGGCTGACCCCGAGGAGAGCCGCCATGAGCCTGCCGCAGTTCGAGTACGGCGACGAGGTGCGGGTGATCCGCAACGTGCGCAACGACGGCACCTATCCGGGCATGGACACCGGCAGCCTGCTGATCCGCCGCGGTTCGGTGGGCTGCGTCTACGACGTCGGCACCTACCTGCAGGACCAGCTGATCTACCGGGTGCACTTCCTCGACTCGGGACGCACGGTCGGCTGTCGCGAGGAGGAGCTGATCCCGGCCGGCGATCCCTGGGTGCCCAGCCGCTTCGAGTTCCGCGACGAGGTGCTGGCCCTGCGCAGCTTCGCGGTGGGCGGCGAGGTGGTGGTGGAGCAGGGCCAGTCCGGCAGCGTGATGAAGGTGCTGCGCGATCTGCCGGAGGGCGTGCACTACCACGTGCACTTCGGCAACGGCCGGGTGCTGCAGATTCCCGAGGCGAGCCTGGGCCCGGCCGCGCCGCAGGCGGAGGTGAGCGATGAACACTGAACACGGCGGTCGCTACCAGCTGTTGCGGGTGGCCCACGAGCAGTTCGGCTGTGAGCCGGCCCGCCTCGGCGCCGAGCAGCGCCGGCAGGCCGAGCGCATCGTCGAGCGCCAGTTGCAGATCGAGGCGGCGGTGCTGGCCAGCGCCGAGGCGCGCGGCGTGGTGATTCCCGAGGCCCAGGTCGAGCAGGCGCTGGCGCGCATCGCCGAGCGCTACGCGGACGCCGCGGCGCTGCAGCAGGCGCTGGCCGCCAGCGATCTCGACGCGGCGCTGCTGCGCCTGCTGCTGGCCCGCGAGCTGAAGGTCGAGGCGATCCTCGAACGGGTCTGCGCCGCGCTGCCGCCGCTCGGCGACACCGAGCTCTCCCTCTACTACTTCAACCACCCCGAGCAGTTCGCCCGCCCCGAGGCGCGCACGGCGCGGCACATCCTGATCACCGTCAACCCGGACTTCCCGGAGAACACCCGCGACGCCGCGCGGGCGCGCCTGGAGGCGATCGGCAAGCGCCTGCGCAGCAAGCCCGAGCGCTTCGCCGAGCAGGCGCTCAAGCATTCCGAGTGCCCCACCGCGCTGAGCGGCGGCCAGCTCGGCCAGGTCGTCCCCGGCACCCTGTACGCCGAGCTGGAGACCTGCCTGTTCGCCCTGCGCGAGGGCCAGCTGAGCGGCGTGGTGGAGTCGCCCATGGGCTTCCATCTGCTGCGCTGCGAGGCCATCGTCCCGGCCCGGCGCATCGCCCTCGAGGACGCCCTGCCGCGCCTGCGCGAGCGGCTCGAGCAACGCCGGCGCAAGGCCTTCCAGCGCCAGTGGCTGGCGCGCCTGCTGGATTCCAACGCCTGCGTGGAGAACGCCCATGGCTGATACCGAGAACCCCTGCTGCTCCTTCTGCGGCGCGGCCAAGAGCCCGACGCTGCCCCTGATCGCCGGCAACGAGGGCTGCATCTGCGAGGCCTGCGTCAATCTCGCCCACCAGGTGGTGAGCAGTTGGGGGCAGCGCCGCAAGCTGCAGCAGCTGGCCCCGCAGCTGCGCACCCCGGCCGAGTACAAGCGCCATCTCGACGAGTCGGTGATCGGCCAGGAGGCGGCCAAGGAAACCCTGGCGGTGGCGGTCTACAACCACTACCTGCGCCTGCTCAACTGCGACCGCGAGCCGTTCTGCCAGCTCGGCGAGCAGGTCGAGCTGGAGAAGTCCAACATCCTCATGGCCGGGCCGTCCGGCACCGGCAAGACCCTGCTGGTGCGCACCCTGGCGCGCATCCTCGGCGTGCCCTTCGCCTCGGCCGACGCCACCACCCTGACCCAGGCCGGCTACGTCGGCGACGACGTCGACAGCATCATCGCCCGCCTGCTCGAGGCGGCCGGCGGCGACGTGCAGCAGGCGCAGTGGGGCATCGTCTACATCGACGAGGTGGACAAGCTGGCCAAGCGCAGCGGCGGCGGCACCGCGGTGCGCGACATCTCCGGCGAAGGCGTGCAGCAGGCGCTGCTGAAGATGGTCGAGGGCACCGAGGTGCGTATCGCCAAGTCCGGGCGGCGCAGTGACCACGGCGAGGAGCAGGTGGTCGACACCCGCAACATCCTGTTCATCGCCGGCGGCGCCTTCCCGGGGCTCGAGGAGCTGGTGCGCGGCCGCCTGCAGCCGAAGGGCGGCGGCATCGGCTTCCACGCCCAGCCGCCGCGCCAGGAGAAGGCCAGCATCGACCAGCTGCTCGCCGCGCTGCTGCCGGACGATCTGCACGAGTTCGGCCTGATCCCCGAGTTCATCGGCCGCTTCCCGATCATCACCTTCCTCCAGGAACTCGACCGCGCGACCCTGCTGCGCATCCTCAGCGAGCCGCGCAACGCGCTGGTCAAGCAGTACCGGCAGCTGTTCGCCTACCAGGGGGTGAAGCTGGAGATCAGCGCGGCGGCGCTCGGCCACATCGCCGACCAGGCGCTGATCCGCCGCACCGGCGCCCGCGGCCTGCGCGCGGTGCTCGAGGCGGCCCTGCAGCAGACCATGTTCGACATGCCGTCGTTGCCGCGCCTGCGCGCCTGCACCCTCGATCTGGAGACGGACGGGGAGGGCGAGCGCCTCGTCGTGCATCAGACCCTGGCCGAGGAGGGCGAGCCGTCGGCGCCGAGCGGCGACGAGGCGGCGACGCTCGCCGAGCCGGCGCGGGCCAGCGTCGAGCGCTGAGTGTGGCAAAGCCGACAGGGCGGCCGGCGCGCACGCCGCGCGCCTGTCGGGTTTGCGACAGGTGCTCCGGAGAGTCTTTTAAATCTCATATATATCAATGAGTTAGCGATATTTCAGGGTGGCCTGGTTCCTGCAAAGGCTCAAGCGCCAGCCGGGCCCGCGCCGAGGCCGGCAGCCCGCACGACGGATCCCATGTACGCAGCAATGAGGTGAGTTATGGCCAGGATTGGACTGTTCTTCGGCAGCAACACCGGCAAGACCCGCAAGGTCGCCAAGATGATCAAGAAACGCTTCGACGACGACACCATGGCCGATGCGCTGAACGTCAACCGCGCCTCGGCCGAGGATGTGGCCCAGTACCAGTACCTGATCATCGGCACGCCGACCCTCGGCGACGGCGAGCTGCCCGGCCTGTCGGCCGACTGCGAGAACGAGAGCTGGGAGGAGTTCCTGCCCAAGCTGGAAGACGTCGACTTCAGCGGCAAGACCGTGGCGCTGTTCGGCCTCGGCGACCAGGTCGGCTATCCCAAGGAGTTCCTCAACGCCATGGGCATCCTCTACGACTTCGTCGTCGAGCGCGGGGCAACGGTGGTCGGCGCCTGGCCGACCGAGGGCTACGAGTTCGAGGAGTCGGAAGCGCTGCGCGACGGCCAGTTCGTCGGCCTGGCCCTCGACCTGGACAACCAGAGCGGCCTCACCGAGGAGCGCCTCAACGTCTGGCTGAAGAGCATCGCCCCGGCCTTCGAGCTGCCGCTGTAGCCCCGCCCGCCGTCCGGCGGCTTCCGCTGCCGGCTGTCTCCCGCCGCCTGCGGCGCCCTTCCCGTTCCCCTCGTCATCGCCCTGCCCCGCAACGGGGCAGGGCGATGCCCATGCCTGGGCATGGGCTGCACCAGTGCTGGGGGGAGGGGGAAAGATTCACGAAATGCAGAAACGACAAGGCCCGCACTGGGCGGGCCTTGTGTTGATCAGTCATGCTGATCGGGAATTTGGTCGGAGCGACTGGATTCGAACCAGCGACCTTCTCGTCCCGAACGAGACGCGCTACCAAGCTGCGCTACGCTCCGTTTTGGTGGCCAGCAGTATACAGAAAAAATCAGACTGTACAAGGGCTTAGCAGAAACAGAAAAGCCCGCGAGGGGCGGGCTTTCTGCTTGATCCACCGATCTGCATCGGTGTCTCGGGAATCTGGTCGGAGCGACTGGATTCGAACCAGCGACCTTCTCGTCCCGAACGAGACGCGCTACCAAGCTGCGCTACGCTCCGTTTTGGTGG
Source organism: Stutzerimonas stutzeri (assembly GCF_024451105.1). Lineage (GTDB taxonomy): Bacteria > Pseudomonadota > Gammaproteobacteria > Pseudomonadales > Pseudomonadaceae > Geopseudomonas > Geopseudomonas stutzeri_A. The sequence goes on along the minus strand of NZ_JANGEY010000002.1, from coordinate 290,126 downwards.
AGCCGCATTCTACAGAAAAATCGAGAGCGCACAAGGGGTTAGGTGAAAAAAGTTGCGGGTCGGCCGAGTCCGGCGAGGCGTTGGCGGGCCGGGCGCAGCTGGCCCGGTTGATGCTATAAGAATCGCTCGCCCAATCCATTCCGAGCCCGGAGCCTCCATGAGCCAGCACGCCGCCAGCGTTTTCGTCCCCCTCAACGTCGCCGTCCTCACCGTCAGCGACACCCGCAGCCTGGATACCGACACCTCCGGCGGCCTGCTGGTCGAGCGCCTGCAGGCGGCGGGGCACCACCTGGCGGCGCGGGTGCTGCTCAAGGACGACCTCTACCGTATCCGCGCCCAGGTGGCGCAGTGGATCGCCGAGGACGCGGTGCAGGTGGTGCTGATCACCGGCGGCACCGGCTTCACCGGCCGCGACAGCACCCCGGAGGCGGTGGCCTGCCTGCTCGACAAGCAGGTGGACGGCTTCGGCGAGCTGTTCCGGCAGATCTCCTTCGACGACATCGGCACCTCGACCATCCAGTCGCGGGCGCTGGCGGGGCTCGCCAACGGCACCCTGGTGTGCTGCCTGCCGGGCTCGACCAACGCCTGCCGCACCGCCTGGGACGGCATCCTCGCCAGCCAGCTGGACGCCCGCCACCGGCCGTGCAACTTCGTCGCCCATCTCAAGCAGGCGCCGGCCTGCGAGTCGCGCGGATGAGCGCGCTGCTGCCGCTGGAGCAGGCGCTCGAACGCCTGCTGGCCCAGGCGCAGGCCGAACCGCTCGTCGACAGCGAGGTGGTCGTCGCCGCCGCGGCCGCCGGCCGGGTGCTGGCCAGGCCGCTGGTCAGCGACCTCGACCTGCCGCCTTGGCCGAACAGCGCCATGGACGGCTACGCCCTGCGCCTGGCCGACTGGACCGGCGCGCCGCTGGCGGTCAGCCAGCAGGTGTTCGCCGGCCAGGTTCCGCAGCCGCTCGAAGCGGGCAGCTGCGCGCGCATCTTCACCGGCGCGCCGTTGCCGCAAGGCGCCGACACCGTGGAGATGCAGGAGAACGTCGAGGTGCTGGCCGACGGCCGGGTGCGCTTCCGCGAGCCGCTGCGCGAAGGCCGCAACGTGCGCCCGCAGGGCCAGGAAATCCGCGCCGGCGAGACCCTGCTGGAGGCCGGCACCCTGCTCGGCCCGGTGGAGCTGGGGCTGATCGCCTCGGTCGGCCTGGCCAGCGTCGAGGTGCGCCGCCGGCCGCGGGTGGCGCTGCTGTCCACCGGCGACGAACTGATCGAGCCGGGCCGCCCGCTCGGCGCCGGGAAGATCTACAACAGCAATCGCGCCTTGCTCGCCGCCGCCCTCGAACGGCTCGGCTGCGCGGTGCAGGACGCCGGTATCCTGCCCGACGACCTCGCACGCACCCGCGAGCGACTGGCGGCGCTGGGCGACGCCGATCTGATCCTCTCCACCGGCGGGGTGTCGGTGGGCGAGGCGGACTGTCTCGGCCAGGTGCTGCGCGAGGAGGGCGAACTGACCCTGTGGAAGCTGGCGCTCAAGCCCGGCAAGCCGCTGACCTGCGGCCGCTACCGCGGCACGCCGCTGATCGGCCTGCCCGGCAATCCGGCGGCGAGCCTGGTGACCTTCGCCCTGCTGGTGCGCCCCTACCTGCTGCGCCGCCTCGGCGTGACGCGCCTGGAGCCGCTGCGCTTCGCCGTGCCGGCCGGTTTCGCCTGGCCGAAGGCCGGTGGCCGTCGCGAGTTCCTGCGCGCCCGGCTGGAGCAGGGCAGGGCGCAGCTCTACCCCAACCAGAGTTCCGGGGTGCTGCGCAGCGCCGCCTGGGCCGACGGTCTGGTCGAGGTGCGCGAGGGCACCACCCTGGTCGAGGGCGATGCGGTCAACTTCATTCCGCTGGCCGGGCTGCTCTGAGCCGGCCATGACCTCGGGCATGCCTTTGTCATCCGGCTTCGGCTAGAGTCAGAAGCTGTTGGCCGGGCTGACCGGCGCCATTCTCAGCAAGGAGTGTTGCGATGACCATGATGAAAGCCGCCGTCTTCGTCGAACCCGGGCGTATCGAGCTGGTCGACAAGCCGATCCCGCCGGTGGGCCCCAACGACGCGCTGGTGCGCATCACCACCACCACCATCTGCGGCACCGACGTGCACATCCTCAAGGGCGAGTATCCGGTGGCCAGGGGCCTGACCGTCGGTCACGAGCCGGTGGGCATCATCGAGAAGCTCGGCAGCAACGTGCAGGGCTACCAGGAAGGCCAGCGGGTGATCGCCGGGGCGATCTGCCCGAGCTTCACCTCCTACGCCTGCCAGGATGGCTACCCGGCCCAGGACGGCGGCTGCTCCTGCCACGGCTACAAGCCGATGGGCGGCTGGCGCTTCGGCAACACCATCGACGGCACCCAGGCCGAGTACGTGCTGGTGCCCGACGCCCAGGCCAACCTGGCGCCGGTGCCGGACGGCCTCACCGACGAGCAGGTGCTGATGTGCCCGGACATCATGTCCACCGGCTTCGCCGGCGCCGAGGCGGCCAACATCAAGATCGGCGACGTGGTCGCGGTGTTCGCCCAGGGCCCGATCGGCCTGTGCGCCACCGCCGGCGCCAAGCTGCGCGGGGCGAGCCTGATCATCGCTGTCGACGGGGTCAACGAGCGGCTGGAGATCGCCCGCAAGCTGGGCGCCGACGTGACCCTCAACTTCCGCGAGGTGGACGTGGTCGAGGAGATCCTCAAGCTGACCGGCGGACGCGGCGTGGACGCCTCGATCGAGGCGCTCGGCCTGCAGTCGACCTTCGAGCAGGCGCTGCGCGTGCTCAAGCCGGGCGGCACCCTGTCCAGCCTGGGCGTCTACTCCAGCGACCTGACCATCCCGCTGGGCGCCTTCCATGCCGGCCTCGGCGACAACAAGATCGTCACCTCGCTGTGCCCGGGAGGCAAGGAGCGCATGCGCCGCCTGCTCAGCGTGGTGGCCTCCGGACGCATCGACCTCGGCGCGCTGGTCACCCACGAGTACAAGCTCGACGACATCGTCGACGCCTACGACCTGTTCGCCCACCAGCGCGACGGCGTGCTCAAGGTGGCGATCAAGCCGTTCTGAAGCCCTTTGTCCGGCGCGCGGAGCCCGGCATTGCCGGGCTTCGTCGTTTCCGGGGGATGGCTGGAGCGGCGGGCGCCGCGGCTGCTACCATTTCGCCTTTGCTCAACCGCTCATTCGAGAGTCCCATGACCACCGTCCGTACCCGCATCGCGCCGTCGCCCACCGGCGATCCGCACGTTGGCACCGCCTACATCGCCCTGTTCAACCTGTGCTTCGCCCGTCAGCACGGCGGCCAGTTCATCCTGCGCATCGAGGATACCGACCAGCTGCGCTCCAGCCGCGAGTCGGAGCAGCAGATCTTCGACGCCCTGCGCTGGCTGGGCATCGAGTGGGACGAGGGTCCGGACGTCGGCGGCCCGCACGGCCCGTACCGGCAGAGCGAGCGCGGCCACATCTACAAGCAGTACGCCGACGAGCTGGTCGACAAGGGCCACGCCTTCCACTGCTTCTGCAGCGCCGAGCGTCTCGACGCGCTGCGTGCCGAGCAGATGGCCAACAAGGAAACCCCGCGCTACGACGGCCACTGCATGCACCTCTCCAAAGAGGAAGTGCAGCGGCGCCTGGCCGCCGGCGAGCCCAACGTGATCCGCATGAAGGTGCCGAGCGAGGGCGTCTGCGTGGTGCCGGACCTGCTGCGCGGCGACGTGGAGATCCCCTGGGATCGCATGGACATGCAGGTGCTGATGAAGACCGACGGTCTGCCCACCTACTTCCTCGCCAACGTGGTCGACGACTACCTGATGGGCATCACCCACGTGCTGCGCGGCGAGGAGTGGCTGCCGTCGGCGCCCAAGCTTATCAAGCTGTACGAGTACTTCGGCTGGGAGCAGCCCAAGCTGGTGTACATGCCGCTCTTGCGCAATCCGGACAAGTCCAAGCTGTCCAAGCGCAAGAACCCGACCTCGATCACCTTCTACCAGCGCATGGGCTTCCTGCCCGAGGCGATGCTCAACTACCTCGGCCGCATGGGCTGGTCGATGCCCGACGAGCGCGAGAAGTTCTCGCTGGCCGAGATGATCGAGCATTTCGACGTCAGCCGCGTGTCGCTGGGCGGGCCGATCTTCGACATCGAGAAGCTGTCCTGGCTGAACGGCCAGTGGCTGCGCGAGCTGTCGGTCGAGCAGTTCGCCGCCGAGGTGCAGAAGTGGGCGCTCAACCCCGAGTACCTGATGAAGATCGCCCCGCACGCGCAGAGCCGGGTGGAGACCTTCAGTCAGCTGGCGCCGCTGGCCGGCTTCTTCTTCATGGGTGGGGTCAACCCGGACGCCAAGCTGTTCGAGCACAAGAAGCTGTCGCCCGAGCAGGTGCGCCAGGCGCTGCAGCTGATCCTCTGGAAGCTGGAAGCGCTGCGCCAGTGGAACAAGGACAACATCACCGCGATCATCCAGAAGGTCGCCGAGCACCTCGGCTACAAGCTGCGCGACCTGATGCCGCTGATCTTCCCGGCCATCAGCGGCCAGGCCAGCTCGGTATCGGTGCTCGACGCCATGGAGATCCTCGGTCCCGACCTGTCCCGGTTCCGCCTGCGCCAGGCCGTCGAGCTGCTCGGCGGCGTGTCGAAGAAGGAAACCAAGGAGTGGGAGAAGCTGCTGGCGGAGATCGCCTGACCGGCCGTGCCTAACCGGCAGGGCGGCGGACCCGGTCCGCCGCCCCGGCGATAAGTGTTTGTTCTGCCAACGAAAAAAAACCGAAAAAAAAAGGCGAAGGTGTTGACGGCTTGTCGATGGCCCTTTAATATTCGCCCCGCTTCACGACGAGCCTGGCTCGAAACGAAAGCAACCACGAAAGTGGGGCTATAGCTCAGCTGGGAGAGCGCTTGCATGGCATGCAAGAGGTCGACGGTTCGATCCCGTCTAGCTCCACCAAATTACCAGCAACACGCCAGGCGGTAGCGGCGGGTTGTACGAAGGATTGCGTCCCCTTCGTCTAGTGGCCTAGGACACCGCCCTTTCACGGCGGTAACAGGGGTTCGAGTCCCCTAGGGGACGCCACTATTCCAGCGCACCGCCAAGGCGGTGCAGCTCAAGCGGTACTGGGGCTATAGCTCAGCTGGGAGAGCGCTTGCATGGCATGCAAGAGGTCGACGGTTCGATCCCGTCTAGCTCCACCAATTTCCAGCGATTCGCCTGCGGATCGTACGAAGGTTTACGTCCCCTTCGTCTAGTGGCCTAGGACACCGCCCTTTCACGGCGGTAACAGGGGTTCGAGTCCCCTAGGGGACGCCAATTTTCCCGCTCTGGGATCAAGAGGGTCGCACCGATCGTTGGTGCGGCCCTTTTTGTTTTCCGGGGCCGCCACGCGGCCCCGTCTGTCTCAGTTGCCCGGCTGCAGGGTGATGGTCAGCTTCTCCCGCCGCTCGTCGCGCAGCACCTCGACGCTTACCGTGTCGCCGACCCGATGGTCGTCCAGGCGCGCCAGCAGGCGCTCCACCGAATCCACCGGCTTGCCCTCCAGCGCCACGATCACGTCGCCCGGCACCAGGCTGCCGTCGCGAGTCTGGCGCAGGCCGCGCAGGCCGGCCTGCTGCGCCGCCGAGCCGGGCAGCACGCGCAGCACCACCACGCCCTCGACGCCGAGGCGTTCGCTCAGGCGGCGGTTGAGTCCCGCGTCGATCTCGATGCCCAGCGCCGGGCGGATGTAGCGGCCGCTGCGGATCAACTGCGGCACCACGCGCATCACGGTGTCCACCGGCACCGAGAAGCCGATGCCGGCCGAGGCGCCCGATGGGCTGTAGATGGCGGTGTTGATGCCGATCAGCCGCCCGGCCGAATCGAGCAGCGGGCCGCCGGAGTTGCCGGGGTTGATCGCCGCATCGCTCTGGATCAGGTGCTCGATCGGCGGGCGACCGTTCTCGCCGGGCAGCGAGCGGTCCAGCGCCGAGACGATGCCGGTGGTCAGCGTCCAGTCGAGGCCGAACGGGTTGCCGATGGCGAATACCTTCTGGCCGACCTTCAGGTCGCTGCTGGTGCCGATCGGTACCGGCGGCGGACGCTTGAAGCCGACGCCGATCTTCAGCACCGCGATGTCGTGCGCCGGGCTGGCGCCGACCAGCGCCGCCGGGTAGTCGCGGCCGTCGGCCAGGCGTACCCGCGCCTGGGCGGCGCCCTGGATCACGTGGTAGTTGGTGATCACGTGGCCGGCATCGTCCCAGATGAAGCCCGAGCCGGTGCCGCGCGGCACCGCCGTGACGTTGCGGGTCCAGAAGTCGCGCACCAGCTCGGCGGTGCTGATGAACACCACCGAGTCGCGCGCCTGCTCGAACAGCGCGATGGTCACCTGCTCGTCGGCGGCCAGATCGCCGCGCGGGGTGACCGTGCGTTCGCTGGCCTGCTGCGGCGCCAGCCAGCCCTCGAGGCGCGGCAGGAACTGCCAGAACAGGAACAGGGCGAGGAGGACGACGCCGATGCGCCGCCAGCGGCGGGCGGGGGAGTGGGGTGCGCTGGTCATGCGGGGCTCCGTGCAGGGCATTCGCCGCCGGTAATCCCGGGGCGAACCAAGGGTGCGCTACAGGATAACAGCGTGCCGGAGCGGCGTTCGTCATCTCTCCGTCAAAGGTAGCGGGTACGTTGTCCGTATTTTTGGTGTGGGATAAGCTGCCAGGGCCACGATGTCTGGTAGCCATTCTCATAACAAGACAACCAATACGGGACGGACAGAAGACATGACTTTCATGCCATGGAGCAGCGAGCTCGAAGTCGGTATCGAGCTGATCGACGAGCAGCACCGCTGGCTGGTGGACAAGACCAACCAGCTGTACGACCGGTTGGCCGGGGCCGACGCCGATCGCGACGAGGTCGGTGCGGTGCTGGAGGGCTTGATGGACTACACCATGAACCACTTCATCGCCGAGGAGGAGATCTTCCACCGCCTCGGCTACCCGGAAACCGCGGCGCACAAGGCCCAGCACGACAGGTTCACCGCGCAGATCATGGACCTGCTGCAGCGCCACGACGCCGGCGAGCTGTCCGGCGGCGAGACCCTCGAGCTGCTCGCCGACTGGCTGACCCACCACATCCTCAAGGTCGACAAGGCCTACGTCGAGTTCTTCCGTAGCAACGGCGTGCACTGAGGCGCCTGTCCTTGCACTGGTGGATGAATGCCGCATGATGCTCGGCATTCGTCCTGCCGGAGTCGTCGCCATGGATTCCCCCCGTTTCATCGCCCACCCCGACCGGGATCATTGCGCCCGCGCCCTGGCCGCCGAGCTGGTCGTACGCCTGCGCGCGATCCAGCAGGCCGGCGCTCGGGCGCGCCTGCTGCTGCCCGGCGGACAGAGCCCGCTGCCGCTGCTCGAGCAACTGGCCGGCGAGGTGCTGGACTGGACGCGTATCGAGCTGGCACCGAGCGACGAGCGCTGGGTGGCGGCCGACGACCCGGCCAGCAACCTGCGCCTGCTGCGCGGCGCCTTGCCGCAGGCGCGCGCTCTCGACCCGCGGCAGGGCGACAGCCCGGAGGCGGCGGCCTGCGCTTGGGGGCAGCAGATGGCCGGCTGGCTGCCGCTGACCGCGACCCTGCTGGGCATGGGCGAGGACGGCCACATCGCCTCGCTGTTTCCCGGCATGCCGGGCCTGGCTGCCGCGCTGGATGCCCAGGCCGCGCCGGCCGCGCTGGTCGGCCTGGCGCCGGTCGAGCCGCGGACGCGCCTCACCCCGAACCTGGCATTGCTGCTGGCCAGCGACTGGCTGGGCCTGCTGGTGTTCGGCGCGGCCAAGCGCGCGTTGCTCGAGGCGGTACTGGCCGATGCGCCCGCCGTGCGCGAGCTGCCGGTGGCCGCGCTGGCGCGCGCAGCCGGCGCCCGCCTGCAGATCCACTGGGCGCCCTGAGCCGGCAAGCACGACGACCGCACTCGGGTATTCGCGCTGCTGGTAAACTGGCGGCCTGACCGGACGAAGCCTGTTGCGTCGCAGCAGGCCCGTCCCCGCAACCCTGTCGAGGAGTCGCCATGCTGCATCCCGTTGTCGAGGCGGTCACCGCGCGCATCGAGGCGCGTTCGGCCGCGCGCCGTGCGCGCTACCTGGCGCGTGTCGACGAGGCCGCCGCCCGTGAGCCGCGCCGGCAGATCGGCTGCTCCAACCTGGCCCACGCCCTGGCCGCGCAGCCCCACGACGCGCAGCTGATCATGCGCCAGGGCGGCTCGCCGCACATCGCCATCGTCTCCAGCTACAACGACCTGCTCTCCGCCCACCAGCCGCTGCACGACTACCCCGCGCAGCTCAAGGCCGCCCTGGCGCGGGTCGGCGCCACCGCACAGTTCGCCGCCGGGGTGCCGGCCATGTGCGACGGCATCACCCAGGGCGAGGCGGGCATGCAGCTGTCGCTGTTCTCCCGCGACCTGATCGCCCAGGCCGCCGCCATCGGCCTGACCCACGGCATCTTCGACGGCGGCCTGTACCTGGGCGTGTGCGACAAGATCGTCCCGGGCCTGCTGATCGGCGCGCTGCGCTTCGGCCACCTGCCGGCGGTGTTCGTGCCGGCGGGGCCGATGCCCTCGGGGCTGTCCAACAGCGAGAAGGCCGCGGTGCGCCAGCGCTACGCGCGCGGCGCGGCGAGCCGCGAGGAACTGCTCGAGGCCGAGCTGGGCGCCTACCACACGGCGGGCACCTGCACCTTCTACGGCACCGCCAACACCAACCAGCTGCTCATGGAGGCCATGGGCCTGCACGTGCCGGGCAGCGCCTTCGCCCCGCCGGAGTCGGCGCTGCGCCCGCTGCTCACCGCCGAAGCGGCGCGCCTGGTGGCGCGCAACAGCCGCCAGGGCGAGCGCTGGCTGCCGCTCGGTCGTCAGGTCGATGCGCGGGTGCTGGTCAACGCCGTGGCGGCGCTGCTGGCCAGCGGCGGCTCGACCAACCACGGCCTGCACCTGCCGGCCATCGCCCGCGCCGCCGGCTACGAGCTGCTCTGGGAGGACTTCGCCGAACTGTCGAAGGTGGTGCCACTGCTCGCCCGCGTCTATCCCAACGGCAAGGCCGACGTGAACCAGTTCCAGGCCGCCGGCGGACCGGCCTGGATCATCCGCGAGCTGCTCGGCGGTGGTCTGATGCATGGCGATGTGCCGACCGTGGCCGGGGAAAGCCTCGCCGACTATGCCCGCGAGCCCTGGCTGGACAATGGCCGGCTGGCCTGGCGCGAACTGCCGGCGCAGAGTCCGGCGACGGACATCGTCCGGCCGCTGGCCGAGCCCTTCGCCGCCGATGGCGGCCTGGTGCTGCTCGACGGCAACCTCGGCCGCGCCCAGTTGAAGACCTCGGCGGTGGACCCGGCGCACTGGCAGGTGCGCGCGCCGGCGCGGCTGTTCGACAGCGAGGCGGCGGTGCAGCAGGCCTACCAGGCCGGCGAGCTGCAGGGCGACCTGGTGCTGGTGGTGCGCTTCCAGGGACCGCGGGCCAACGGCATGCCCGAGCTGCACAAGCTGATGCCGCTCTTGGCCAACCTGCAGGCGGCCGGGCAGAAGGTCGCGCTGGTCACCGACGGCCGGCTGTCCGGCGCCTCCGGCCAGGTGCCGGCGGCGCTGCACCTGACCCCCGAGGCGGCCGCCGGCGGTCCGCTGGCGCGGCTGCGCGACGGCGATCTGGTCGAGCTGGACGCCGCGCGCGGCGTGCTCGCCGTCGAGGCGAGCGAAGACGAGTGGGCGGCGCGTACGCCCGCCGTGCCGAGCCAGCCGCAGGCGGTCGGCTACGGCCTGGAGCTGTTCAATCTGCAGCGGCGGCTGGCGGGGCCGGCCGACCGCGGCGGTTCGATCCTGGACTGGGAGGAGTGAAGATGCTGTTGACGATGGATGAGGTGCTCAAGCGCGCACGCCCGGTCCTGCCGGTGCTGGTGATCGAGGATGCCGGCCTCGCGGTCGACCTGGCCCGCGCGCTGTACGCGGGCGGCGTCGAGGTGCTGGAGGTGACCCTGCGCACGCCGCGCGCGCTGGAGGCGCTGGCGGCGATCCGCCGCGAGCTGCCGCAGCTGCTGGTCGGGGCGGGGACGCTGATCCATGCCGCGCAGTTCATGGAGGCGCGCGATGCCGGCGCGCAGTTCGCGGTCAGCCCGGGCTGCACCGAGCGGCTGGCCAACGCCGCCGAGGACGCCGGCCTGCCGTACCTGCCGGGGGTGATGACGCCCTCGGAAGTGCTGTTCGCCATCGAGCGGGGCTATCGCTCGCTCAAGCTGTTCCCGGCCAACGGCGACGCCAGCGTGAAGATGCTCAAGAGCTTCAAGGAACCGTTCAACGGCATCCGCTTCTGTCCGACCGGCGGCATCAACCCGGACAACCTGCTGACCTTCCTGCGCCTGCCCAACGTCGCCTGCGTCGGCGGCACCTGGGTGGCGCCGAGCAGTCTGGTGCGCGCCCGCGCCTGGGACCAGATCACCCAGCTGGCCCAGGAGGCCTGCGATCTGGCCGCCAGCGTGGAACGCGGCGCGTGAGCTGGCTGCGGCCGGCGCCCTTCGTGCTCGACATCGAGGTCGGCGCCGAGCACATCGACGAGTTCGCCCACGTCAACAACGTGGTGTATGTCGGCTGGCTGGAGCAGTGCGCCTGGGCGCACTCGCGCGCGCTGGGCCTGACCCTCGACGATTTCACCCGCCTGGATCGCGGCATGCTGGTGGTGCGCCACGAGATCGACTACCTGGCCGCCGCCCGCGAGGGCGAACGCCTCGAGCTGGGCACCTGGATCGTCGAGTGCGACGGCCGCCTCAGCATCGCACGGCAGTTCCAGCTGCGCCGTCCGGCCGACGACGCCACCCTGCTGCGTGCGCGCACCCGTTTCGTCTGCGCCGAGCTGTCCAGCGGCAAGCCGCGGCGCATGCCGGCGCAATTCGTCGAGCGCTATGGTGCCGCGCTGGCGGCCGACTGAGCGCCTTTCGCCGGCGGCGGCTCGCCGCCCGGACGGCATCCCTTTACAATCCGCGCCCCGTTCATTCCCGCGAGAATCCCGCCGTGCAGATTGCCCTGGCGCCCATGCAGGGCCTGGTCGACGACATCCTCCGCGAACTGCTCACCGAGATCGGCGGCGTCGACTGGTGCGTCAGCGAGTTCGTGCGCATCTGCGACCGCCTGCTGCCGCTGGCCAGCTTCCGCAAGCTGGCTCCCGAGCTGGACCACGGCTGGCGTACCGCCAGCGGCACGCCGATGCGCCTGCAGTTGCTCGGCTCCGATCCCGTGTGCCTGGCCGACAACGCCGCCTATGCCGCGAGCCTCGGCGCGCCGGCGATCGACCTCAACTTCGGCTGCCCGGCCAAGACGGTGAACAAGTCGCGCGGCGGCGCGGTGCTGCTCAGGGAGCCGGAGCTGCTGCACGCGATCCTCTGCGAGGTGCGCCGCAGCGTGCCGGCTGCGGTGCCGGTGACCGCCAAGATGCGCCTGGGCTACGACAGCCCGGCGCCGGCGCTGGACTGCGCCCGCGCGCTGGTCGAGGGCGGCGCGGAGATGCTGGTGGTGCATGCGCGCACCAAGGTCGAGGGCTACCGCCCGCCGGCGCACTGGGAATGGGTGGCGCGGGTGCAGGAGGTGGTCGACGTTCCCGTCTACGCCAACGGCGAGATCTGGACGGTGGAGGATTGGCGGCGCTGCCGCGAGGTGAGCGGCGCGGCGAACATCATGCTCGGCCGTGGCCTGGTCTCGCGCCCCGACCTGGCCCGGCAGATCGCCGCCGCCGCAGCCGGCCGCGCGCCGGAGCCGCTCACCTGGGATGAGTTCCAGCCGCTGCTGCGGCGCTTCTGGCGCATCCTCCGTCAGCGGCTGATCCCGCGCTCGGCGCCGGGTCGCCTCAAGCAGTGGCTGGCGATGCTGGCGCGCAGCTATCCCGAGGCGCAGGCGCTGTTCGACACGATCCGTCGCGAGGAGGACTGCACGCGGCTGGATGTGCTGTTCGGTCTGCACGCCGAGGCGCTGGCGCGACCGGAAGCCATCCCTGCGTAGGGTGGGTTAGGCTGTAGGCCGTAACCCACCGACCGAGCCACAGGCTCGGCACTTTGCCCATGCGCGACCTTACGGTCGCGACTGTGGGTTACGCCGCTGCGCGGCTAACCCACCCTACGCAACCTGCGCTTCGGTCCCGGCCCGATCCAGCAGCTGCATGAACGCCCGCGCCGCGTTGGACAGGGTGCGCTCGGTGTGCACGATGTAGCCGAGCTGGCGGGTCAGCTGGATATCTTCCAGCGGCAGGCGCGTGACCTGCTCGTCGAGCATGGTGCGCGGCAGCACGCTCCAGGCGATACCGATCGACACCAGCATCTTGATGGTCTCCAGGTAGTTGGTGCTCATGCTCACGTTGGGTCGCAGGCCGGCCTGCTCGAACAGGCGCTGGACGATGTGGTGGGTGAAGGTGTTCTCGCCGGGGAACACCGCCGCATGGCGCGCCACCTCGGCCAGGCTCACCGCGCCGCCGTGGGCCAGCGGGTGCTCGGGCGCGGCGACGAAGTCCAGCGGGTCCTCCCACACCGGCACCGCGCGCACCGGCGCCGCGGTATGCGGGGCGAGGGTGATCACCGCCAGCTCGGTGCGCCCGTGCAGCACTTCTTCATAGGCCACCTCCGAATCGAGGAAGCGGATGTCCAGCGCCACCTGCGGATGGGTGCGGGTAAAGGCGCGCAGCAGGGGTGGCAGGCGATGCAGGCCGATATGGTGGCTGGTCGCCAGGGTCAGCCGGCCGCCGACCGCGCCGCTGAGGTTGCGCAGCGCGCGGCGGGTGTCGTCGAGCACGCCGAGCACCTGGCGGGCACGCGGCAGCAGGGCGCGGCCGGCCTCGGTGAGGCTGACCTCGCGGCCGATGCGGTCGAACAGCCGCGCGTCGAGCTGCTGCTCCAGCGCGGCGATGCGCTTGCTGACCGCCGGCTGGGTCAGGTGCAGGCGCTCGCCGGCGGCCGAGAAGCTGCCGGTCTCGGCGATGGCGATGAAGGTGTCGAGGCTGGCCAGGTCCATGTTCGGATTCCGTCGGGTTATCCAAAGCATGAAAAATATGAATTTGCTTCATCGGTGGCAAGTCCCTAGGATCGACCGCACAAGCCCTGTGGGCATAGGGTGGCAGGCAGGTCTCGACCGCACTGCGCATCCGCATACGCGAAACCACCGATGAGGAATACCCCGTGGCCGGCAAGACGCTTTACGACAAGCTCTGGGACATGCACCTGGTCAAGCAGCGCGACGATGGTTCGGCGCTGATCTACATCGACCGCCAGATCCTCCACGAAGTGACCTCGCCGCAGGCCTTCGAGGGCCTGCGCCTGGCCGGCCGCAAGCCGTGGCGCGTCGACGCCAACATCGCCACCCCGGACCACAACGTGCCGACCACCAAGGCCGAGCGCCAGGGCGGCCTGGAGTCGATCCACGACGAGGTGTCGCGCCTGCAGGTGCAGACCCTCGACGAGAACTGCGACGACTTCGGCATCCTCGAGTTCAAGATGAACGACGTGCGCCAGGGCATCGTCCACGTGGTCGGCCCGGAGCAGGGCGCCACCCTGCCGGGCATGACCGTGGTCTGCGGCGACTCGCACACCTCCACCCATGGCGCCTTCGGCGCGCTGGCCCACGGCATCGGCACCTCCGAGGTCGAGCACGTGCTGGCGACCCAGTGCCTGGTGGCCAAGAAGATGAAGAACATGCGGGTGAACGTGGAGGGCAAGCTGCCCGCCGGCGTCACCGCCAAGGACATCGTGCTGGCGATCATCGGCAAGATCGGCACCGCCGGCGGCAACGGCCATGCCCTGGAGTTCGCCGGCAGCGCGATCCGCGAGCTGTCGATGGAAGGCCGCATGACCATCTGCAACATGGCCATCGAGGCCGGCGCGCGCGTCGGCCTGGTCGCCGTCGACGAGAAGACCATCGCCTACGTCGAAGGCCGCACCTTCGCGCCCAAGGGCGCCGACTGGGATGCCGCCGTGGCGCAGTGGAAAGGGCTGGTGTCCGACGCCGACGCGCACTTCGACACCGTGGTCGAGCTCAAGGCCGAAGAGATCAAGCCGCAGGTCAGCTGGGGCACCTCGCCGGAAATGGTCCTGCCGGTCGATGCGAGCGTGCCGAATCCGGCCAACGAGGCCGATCCGGTCAAGCGCGACTCCATCGTCCGCGCCCTCAAGTACATGGGCCTGACCGCCGACCAGCCGATCACCGAGATCAAGGTCGACCGCGTGTTCATCGGCTCCTGCACCAACTCGCGCATCGAGGACCTGCGCGCCGCCGCCGAGGTGGCCAAGGGCCGCAAGGTCGCGTCGACCGTCAAGCAGGCGCTGGTGGTGCCGGGCTCCGGCCTGGTCAAGGCGCAGGCCGAGGCCGAGGGGCTGGACCAGATCTTCATCGAGGCCGGCTTCGAGTGGCGCGAGCCGGGCTGCTCCATGTGCCTGGCGATGAACCCGGACCGCCTGGAGAGCGGCGAGCACTGCGCCTCCACCTCCAACCGCAACTTCGAGGGCCGTCAGGGCGCCGGTGGCCGTACCCACCTGGTCAGCCCGGCCATGGCCGCCGCCGCCGCGGTGACCGGTCACTTCGTCGATGTGCGCGAGCTGCTGAACTGAGGATTGCCTGAATGAAAGCCTTTACCCAACACACCGGCCTGGTCTGCCCGCTGGATCGCGCCAACGTCGACACCGACCAGATCATTCCCAAGCAGTTCCTCAAGTCGATCAAGCGCACCGGCTTCGGCCCCAACCTGTTCGACGAGTGGCGCTACCTGGACGTCGGCCAGCCGGGCCAGGACTGCTCGCAGCGTCCGGTCAACCAGGAGTTCGTGCTGAACTTCCCGCGCTACCAGGGCGCCAGCGTGCTGCTGGCCCGCGAGAACTTCGGCTGCGGTTCCTCCCGCGAGCACGCCCCCTGGGCGCTCGAGGAGTACGGCTTCCGTACCATCATCGCGCCGAGCTACGCCGACATCTTCTTCAACAACAGCTTCAAGAACGGCCTGCTGCCGATCATCCTGCCGGAAGCCGAAGTCGACGAGCTGTTCCAGCAGTGCGAGGCGAGCGAGGGCTACCAGCTGACCGTCGACCTGGCAGCGCAGACCGTGACCCGTCCGGACGGCAAGGTGCTGTCCTTCGAGATCGATCCGTTCCGCAAGCACTGCCTGCTCAACGGCCTGGACGACATCGGCCTGACCCTGCAGGACGCCGATGCCATCAAGGCCTTCGAAGAGAAGCACAAGCAGGCCAGCCCCTGGCTGTTCGGCGCGATCAAGTGAGTAGGGTGCGCTGAGCGCACCACTGGATGAAACGCAAGGTGCGCGCGGCGCACCCTACGAAATGTTGAGGACAACATGAGCAAGCAGATTCTGGTTTTCCCGGGTGACGGCATCGGTCCGGAAATCGTCGCCGAAGCGGTCAAGGTGCTGGAAGTCGCCAACGACAAGTACGCCCTGGGCTTCGAGCTGAGCTACGACGAGCTGGGCGGCGCGGCCTACGAGAAGTACGGCAGCCCGCTGGCCGACGAGACCCTGGCGCGCGCCCGCGCCGCCGACGCCATCCTGCTCGGCGCCGTCGGCGGCCCGCAGTGGGACAACCTCGACCGTCCGCTGCGTCCGGAAATGGGCCTGCTGAAGATCCGTTCGGCTCTCGGCCTGTTCGGCAACCTGCGCCCGGCGCTGCTCTACCCGCAGCTGGCCGACGCCTCGACCCTCAAGCCGGAAATCGTCGCCGGCCTGGACATCCTCATCGTCCGCGAGCTGACCGGCGGCATCTACTTCGGCAGCCCGCGCGAGAGCCGCGTGCTGGAGAACGGCGAGCGCATGGCGTTCGACACCCTGCCGTACAGCGAGAGCGAGATCCGCCGCATCGCCAAGGTCGGCTTCGACATGGCCATGCTGCGCAACAAGAAGCTCTGCTCGGTGGACAAGGCCAACGTGCTGGAGTCCAGCCGCCTGTGGCGCGCCGTGGTCGAGGAAGTGGCCAAGGACTACCCGGAGGTCGAGCTGTCGCACATGTACGTCGACAACGCCGCCATGCAGCTGGTCCGCGCCCCCAAGCAGTTCGACGTGATCGTCACCGACAACATGTTCGGCGACATCCTCTCCGACGAGGCCTCCATGCTCACCGGCTCGATCGGCATGCTGCCGTCGGCCTCGCTGGACGCCAGCAACAAGGGCATGTACGAGCCGTGCCACGGCTCGGCGCCGGACATCGCCGGCAAGGGCATCGCCAACCCGCTGGCCACCATCCTCTCGGTGTCGATGATGCTGCGCTACAGCTTCGCCCAGGTCGAGGCGGCCAACGCCATCGAGCAGGCGGTCAGCAACGTGCTGGATCAGGGCCTGCGCACCGGCGACATCTGGTCGGAAGGCTGCCAGAAGGTCGGCACCCGCGAGATGGGCGATGCGGTAGTCGCCGCGCTGCGTAATCTGTAAGCTGTCCGGGCGCCGCCCCGCCGCGGGCGGCCCCACTTTTTCGAAAAAGGTGTAGTTGCGATGAAGCGTGTAGGTCTTGTCGGTTGGCGCGGTATGGTGGGTTCCGTGCTCATGCAGCGGATGCTGGAAGAGCGCGATTTCGACCTGATCGAGCCGGTGTTCTTCACCACCTCCAACGTCGGCGGCCAGGGGCCGTCCATCGGCAAGGACATTGCTCCGCTGAAGGATGCCTACAGCATCGACGAGCTGAAGACCCTCGACGTGATCCTCACCTGCCAGGGTGGCGACTACACCAGCGAAGTGTTCCCCAAGCTGCGCGAAGCCGGCTGGCAGGGCTACTGGATCGACGCCGCTTCCAGCCTGCGCATGGCCGACGATTCGGTGATCGTCCTCGACCCGGTCAACCGCAAGGTCATCGACCAGTCGCTGGACAACGGGGTGAAGAACTACATCGGCGGCAACTGCACCGTCAGCCTGATGCTGATGGCTCTCGGCGGCCTGTATGAGGCCGGCCTGGTCGAGTGGATGAGCGCCATGACCTACCAGGCGGCGTCCGGCGCCGGCGCGCAGAACATGCGCGAGCTGATCAAGCAGATGGGCGCCATCCACCATGCGGTGGCCGACGACCTGGCCAACCCGGCCAGCGCGATCCTCGACATCGACCGCAAGGTCGCCGAGACCCAGCGCGGCGCCGACTTCCCGGTCGACCACTTCGGCGTGCCGCTGGCCGGCAGCCTGATTCCGTGGATCGACAAGGAGCTGCCCAACGGCCAGAGCCGCGAGGAGTGGAAGGGCCAGGCCGAGACCAACAAGATCCTCGGTCGCAACAAGAATCCGATCCCGGTCGACGGCATCTGCGTGCGCATCGGCGCCATGCGCTGCCACAGCCAGGCGCTGACCATCAAGCTGAACAAGGACGTGCCGCTGGCCGACATCGAGGGGCTGATCAGCCAGCACAATCCCTGGGTCAAGCTGGTGCCCAACCAGCGCGAGATCAGCATGCGCGAGCTGAGCCCGACCGCCGTCACCGGCACCCTGAGCGTGCCGGTCGGCCGCCTGCGCAAGCTCAACATGGGCTCGCAGTATCTCGGCGCCTTCACCGTCGGCGACCAACTGCTGTGGGGCGCCGCCGAGCCGCTGCGGCGCATGCTGCGCATCCTGCTGGAGCGCTGAGGGCAGGGCGCCTGCGCCCGCACCGTCATGACAGAAGACCCGCCTCGGCGGGTCTTTTGCTTCGGATCAAGCCCCGGGCAATCGCTCGTCCGCTGGTCGCCCGGCGCCTACCCAGCGTCGGCCCTGATCGCTAAAGTTCCACACCCTTTTTCGAGGTCCCCATGAGTCAAACCTTCGACATCGCCGTGGTCGGCGCTACCGGCCTGGTCGGCGAGGCGCTGCTGATGGCGCTCGACGAGCGCGATTTCCCGCTCGGCCAGTTGCATGCCCTGGCAGCCGCCGATGCCTCCGGCCAGGTCGCGGCGTTCCGCGAGCGCAATCTGCGCGTCCAGCCTGCCGACGGCTTCGATTTCGCGCGCGTCGCCCTGGTGTTCCTGCTCGAGCCGCTGCCCGCGGCGCAGCTGGCGCGCATCGCGGCGGCCGGCTGCGCGCTGGTCGACCTCAGTGGCAGCCTCGAGGCCGAGCGAGCGCCCTGCGTGGTGGCCGAGGTCAATCCGCAGCAGGCCGAAGCCGCGCGCTGGCTGCGCAGTCCGCTGCCGGCGGTGGTGGCGCTGGCCAGCGTGCTGGGCACTCTGCGCCAGGTGGTCGAGCTGCGTCGGGTGACGGTCACCGCCTGCCTGGCGGTGTCCGGCCGCGGTCGCGAGGGCATCGAGGAGCTGGCGCGGCAGACCGCCCAGCTGCTCAACGCCCGGCCGCTGGAGCCGCAGCTGTTCGACCGGCAGATCGCCTTCAACCTGCTGGCGCGCAGCAGCGCCGAGCTGGCCGACGGCCATGCCCGCGACGAACGGCGTCTGGCCGGCGAGCTGGGCGAGGTGCTCGACGAGCCGACGCTGCCGGTGGCGGCGACCTGTGTGCAGGCGCCGGTGTTCTTCGGCGACAGCCTGGCGGTCAGCCTGCTGTGCAGCGATCCGGTCGATCTGGCGGTGGTGCGCCACTGCCTGGACGATGCCGAGGCGCTCGAGCTGGTGGAGCAGGGCGACTATCCCACCGCGGTGGGCGACGCCCTCGGGCAGGACCTCGTCTACGTCGGCCGGCTGCGGGCGGGACAGCAGGATCCGTGCGAACTCAATTTGTGGATTGCATCAGATAACGTGCGAAAAGGTTCGGCGCTCAATGCCGTACGGCTGGCCGAGTTGTTGCTTAAACACACCCTGTAAAAGATACTGGCCCGACATTTCTGTCGGCTTTGTCCACCCTGGCAGCGCATGATTCGCGGCTTGTGCATCACTGGTCGCAGCGGTTCATGGTGCCGCCACTCGCTCGGCGAGAGAGAAGAAACAAGGGATTACACGCTATGGTTCGGGTTCGCAAACTGGTGCTAGCAATTGCCGCCGCTTCGGCGTTGTCGTCCGGCATGGCCCATGCGTTGGGGTTGGGCGATATCTCGCTGAAGTCCGCGCTGAACCAGCCGCTGGACGCCGAAATCGAGCTGCTCGAGGTGCGCGACCTGGGCAACGGCGAGGTGATTCCGGCGCTTGCCGCGGTCGAGGAGTTCAACAAGGTCGGCGTCGAGCGTCCCTATTTCCTCACCGATCTCAAGTTCACGCCGGTGCTCAGGCCCAACGGCAAGAGCGTGATCCGCGTGACTTCCAGCAAGCCGGTGCGCGAGCCCTACCTGAACTTCCTCGTCGAGGTGCTGTGGCCCAACGGTCGCCTGCTGCGCGAGTACACCGTGCTGCTCGACCCGCCGCTGTATTCGCCGCAGACCGTGGCCGCCGTCGCGCCGAGCCTGCCGCAGGTCGCAGTGGCGCCGCGCAGCGCCGCTGCTGCCCCGGCGCGTCCCGTCGCACCGGCCGCTCCGGCTGCCGCTGCGCCGGCGGCACCCCTGCAGGATGGCCAGTATCGCGTCGGCCGTGAAGATACCCTGTGGCAGATCGCCGAGCGGGCCCGGCCGAGCAGTACGGTGTCGGTGCACCAGACCATGCTGGCGATCCAGGATCTCAATCCGGATGCCTTCCTCGACGGCAACATCAACCGGCTGAAGAACGGCCAGGTGCTGCGCCTGCCGAGCGAAGCCCAGGTGCGCAGTCGCAGCCAGGCCGATGCCCTGGCCCAGGTGCAGGCGCAGAACGTCGCCTGGCGCGAGGGGCGCGCGGTCCAGCCGGTGGCGGCGGCCCGCCAGCTCGACGCCACCCGTCGCAGCCGGGCCGGCGACGCGCCGGCCCAAGCGGCGGTCGAAGACAATCTGCGGCTGGTCTCCGCGGCTGCCGGCAAGGCGACCAGCGGCAGCGACAACGGCGCCGCCGCCGACAGCCAGGGGCTGGCCGATCAACTGGCGGTCAGCCAGGAAAGCCTGGCTACCAGCCGGCGCGAGAACCAGGAGTTGAAGGAGCGCCTGAGCGACCTGCAGAGCCAGCTGGACAAGCTGCAGCGCCTGATCGAGCTGAAGAACGAACAACTGGCCAAGCTGCAGGGCAGCCTGGCCGCCGATGGCGAGGCCCCGCTCGCGGCTGCAGCGCAAGGCGAGCCGGCGGCCGATGTCCAGGGCGAGACGGCCGACCAGCCGTTGGCCGCTGCGGCGGACGGTTCCGCCGCGCAGCAGGGCGGCGCGGAGCAGCCGGTCGTTGCGTCGCCGGCCGAGAGCCAGCCGCAGGCCGAACCGGCCGCCGAGCCGGTGGCGGCCGCGGCGCCCGCCGAAGCCAAGCCCGCCGAAGCGGCGCCGGTTGCCGCCGCGCCCAAGCCGGCGACGGTCAAGCCCGCGGCCAGGCCGGTCGCGCCGGCGCCGGTCCAGGAGCCGAGCCTGCTCGACGAGGTGCTGGCCGATCCGCTGCTGCTGGCTGCCGGCGGTGGCGCGCTGGCCCTGCTGGCCGGCCTCGGCCTGATGGTCAATGCGCGTCGCCGCAAGCAGGCGGCGCAGGCCTTCGACGAGCCGGACGGCGACCCGTCCGGCGAGCCCGTGGTCGCCGCTGCCGCGCCGGCGGTCCCGGCCGCGAGCGCCGCCGCGGCGGGGGCCGCGGGCATGCCGGCGAAGAGCGCCGACCCGCTGGGCGAGGCCGAGATGTACAGCACCTACGGCCGCTTCACCCAGGCCGCCGAGCTGCTGCGCAATGCCATCAACGAGGAGCCGCAGCGTATCGATCTGCGCCTCAAGCTGATGGAGATCTGTGCCGAGATGGGCGACCGCGAGGGCTTCGTCCGCCAGGAGGCCGAGCTCGGCGAGATCGGCGGCGCCCAGCCGCAGATCGACCAGTTGCGCGCGCGCTACCCGCAGATCCTCGCCAGCGCAGCGGCTATCGCGGTCGGCAGCGCGGCGGCTGCGGACGCCCTAGGCTTCTCCGCCGAGGCGCGCGTTGCCGAGCCGCCGGCCGCCGCCGCCGAGTTCTCCCTCGACGACTTCGGCCTTGACGACCTGCAGGCGGACGCCGCGGGCAAGACGGAGCGGCCGGCGGTCTCCGCTGCCGAGAGCGACGCCTTCGACCTGAGTCTCGACGACCTGGAGGCCGAGCTCGAGCGCGAGCTGGCCGCCGCGCCCCAGGGCGCCGGCGAGGCGCCGCTGGCGCTGGACGAGCTGACCCTGGACGGCCTGGGCGACGACCTGGCCAGCCTCGAGCCGGCGGCTGCCCCGACGCAGGCGGCGCTCGAGTCCGACGGTTTCGACTTCGACCTGCAGCTGGACGCGGTGGCGCTGCCGGGCGATGCGCCGGCGGCGTCCGGCGACGAGCTCGCCTTCGAGCTGGGCGAGGGCGTCGGCTCGCCTGCGGCGGTCGACGAGGACCCGTTCGCCGAGCTGGACCGGCTCGAGCTGGACGGCGCCCTGCTGAGCGAGACGCCGGCAGCTGCGTCCGCCGAGTCCGGCGACGACCTGTTCGCCGAGCTCGACCAACTGAGCCTGGACGCCGACCTTCCGGCGGAAACGGCGGTCGCCGCGGCTGTCGAGGAGGCGGGCGCCGATCCGTTCGCCGAGCTGGATCATCTGGCGCTGGATGATGCCCTGCTGCTGGACGAGGTTCAGGCGCCGGCCGTCCAGGCGCTGCCGGAAGCCGCAGACGAAGAGTTCGACGAGTTGCTCGCGGAACTGCCCGGCCTGGATCTGGCCGAGCCGGCCGGCGAGGCTGCTGCGACCGATCTTGAGCTGGGCGCCCTCGACGACCTGGAGCTCGAGCTGCAGGCTCTGGACGCCGGCAGCGACAGTGCGAAGGATCTGGATGCCGCCTTCGACGAGTTCCTCGCCCACTCCGTCGGCAGCGAGCCGGCTGCCGCCGCGGCCGAGCTGCCGGCGCTCGATGACCTGGTCGTCGAGCCGGTTTCCTCGCCGGCGCTGAGCGGCGAGGAGGACTTCAACTTCCTCGCCGATACCGACGAAACCGCGACCAAGCTGGAGCTGGCGCGCGCCTACATCGACATGGGCGACGCCGACGGCGCCCGCGACATCCTCGACGAGGTGCTCAAGGAGGGCAGCGCCAGCCAGCAGCAGGAAGCCCGCGAGATGATGGGGCGCATCGCCTGAGCATGACTTCATTGCAGGCAGTACCCGCGGCAGCCGAAGTGGCTGCCGCGGGCGTTTCCAGGATCGCTCTCGGCGTCGAGTACAAGGGCGCGCGCTATCGCGGCTGGCAGCGCCAGGAGGCCGGAGTCCCCTCGGTGCAGGAGGCGCTGGAGCGGGCGCTGTCGAAGGTGGCGGCCGAGCCGGTATCGATTCTCTGCGCCGGTCGCACCGATGCGGCGGTGCACGCCAGCGGCCAGGTGGTGCACTTCGACACCCGTGTCGAGCGCCCGCTGAAGGCCTGGGTGATGGGGGCCAACGCCAACCTGCCGGGCGACATCAGCGTGACCTGGGCGCAGCCGATGCCGGCGCACTTCCATGCGCGCTTCTCGGCGGTGGCGCGTCGCTACCGCTACGTGATCTACAACGATCCGGTGCGCCCGGCGCACATGGCCGAGGAAGTCACCTGGAACCACCGGCCGCTGGACGTGGCACGCATGCGCGCGGCGGCCGGAGCGCTGGTCGGCACCCACGACTTCACCTCGTTCCGTGCGGTGCAGTGCCAGGCCAAGTCGCCGGTCAAGACCATCCACCACCTGCGGATCGTCGAACACGGCCGCTTCATCGTGCTGGACGTGCGCGCCAACGCCTTCCTGCACCACATGGTGCGCAACATCGCCGGGGTGCTGATGACCATCGGTGCCGGCGAGCGCGAGCCGCAGTGGACGGAGGAAATCCTCGCCGCCCGCGATCGGCGCAGCGGCGGCGTCACGGCACATCCCTACGGCCTCTATCTGGTGCAGGTCGAGTATCCGGACGAGTTCCAGCTGCCGCAGCGCTATCTGGGGCCGCACTTCCTCTCGGCGCTGGAGTCCTGAATCGGTCGCCTGTCGCGGGCTGACGCTGTCCGGAGGCATTTGCTACTATCGCCGCTTTGTCGCTGGAGGCTGTCCCCTTGTCAGTGGTTCGCAGCAAGATCTGCGGGATTACCCGCGTCGAGGATGCCCTGGTGGCGGCCGAGGCCGGCGCCGACGCCATCGGCCTGGTGTTCTACGCCAGGAGTCCGCGGGCGGTCGACGTGCGCCGCGCGCGGGAGATCGTCGCGGCACTGCCGCCCTTCGTGACCACGGTCGGACTGTTCGTCGACGCCGCGCGCTGCGAGCTGAACGAGATCCTCGAGGCGGTGCCGCTGGATCTGCTGCAGTTCCACGGCGACGAGACCGCGGCCGACTGCGCCGGCTACCACCGGCCGTACATCAAGGCCCTGCGCGTGCGCGAGGGCGAGGATATCCGCGCGCGCTGCGCCGAGTACCCCGGAGCGGCGGGCATCCTGCTGGATACCTTCGTGCCCGGCGTGCCGGGCGGCACCGGCGAGGCCTTCGACTGGTCGCTGGTGCCGGAGCAGCCCGGTTGTCCGATCGTCCTCGCCGGTGGCCTGACGCCGGAGAACGTCGGCGCGGCGATCCGCCAGGTTCGCCCCTGGGCGGTGGACGTCAGCGGCGGGGTGGAGGCGAGCAAGGGCATCAAGGATGCCGCCAGGGTGCGCGCGTTCCTCGCGGCGGTGCGCGCCGCTTGAAGCATCGGCCATGTGACGGTCGCCGCGGGTGCGCCGTCCATTAGCCTGGGATCGTCGCAGGGCCGGGGCCTTGCCGGCGTTGAGTTTATCGCGTGACGGCGCTGCGGCGGCCGTGCGCACCATGGTCGCAGGCGATGCGGCCGCGTCTCGTGGGCAGCACGGCTGCCGCTGGGCGTCGCATCGCCGCGCGACCGCAAACGTGAATCCGCTCGTCGAGCTGTGCGGCGCATCCGCTGCGCGCCAGCCCGGGCCTACGGAGAACAGAGCATGAGCAACTGGCTGGTAGACAAACTGATTCCCTCGATCATGCGTTCCGAGGTGAAGAAAAGCACGGTGCCCGAAGGGCTCTGGCACAAGTGCCCGTCCTGCGATGCGGTGCTCTACCGGCCGGAGCTGGAAAAGACCCTGGACGTCTGTCCCAAATGCGACCACCACATGCGCATCAACGCGCGCACCCGCCTGGACTTCTTCCTCGACGCCGAGGGGCGCGAGGAGATCGGCGCCGAGCTGGAGCCGGTGGATCGTCTGAAGTTCCGCGACAGCAAGAAGTACAAGGATCGCCTGACCGCCGCGCAGAAGGACACCGGCGAGAAGGACGCGCTGGTCGCCATGAGCGGCAGCCTGCAGGGCCTGGCGGTGGTCGCCTGCGCCTTCGAGTTCTCCTTCATGGGCGGCTCGATGGGCTCGATCGTCGGCGAGCGCTTCGTGCGCGCCGCCAACGTCGCCCTGGAGAAGCGCTGCCCGCTGATCTGCTTCTCCGCCTCGGGCGGCGCGCGCATGCAGGAGGCGCTGATCTCGCTGATGCAGATGGCCAAGACCTCGGCGGTGATCGCCCGTCTGCGCGAGGAGGGCATTCCCTTCGTCTCCGTGCTGACCGATCCGGTGTACGGCGGCGTGTCGGCCAGCCTGGCGATGCTCGGCGACGTCAACGTCGCCGAGCCCAAGGCGCTGATCGGCTTCGCCGGCCCGCGGGTGATCGAGCAGACCGTGCGCGAGAAGCTGCCGGAAGGCTTCCAGCGCAGCGAGTTCCTCCTCGAGCACGGCGCCATCGACATGATCGTCCACCGCGCCGAACTGCGTCCGCGTCTGGCCCGCCTGCTGGCCCAGCTCACCCACCAGCCGTCGCCGGTCGCCGAGCCGCTCAGCGCATGAGCCGCAGCCTCGCCGACTGGCTGAGCTACCTGGAGCAGCTGCATCCGGTGTCGATCGACATGGGCCTGGAGCGCGCCCGCGCGGTGCTGGAACGCCTCGCTCTCGGCCGGCCGGCACCGCGGGTGATCACCGTCACCGGCACCAACGGCAAGGGCTCCACCTGCGCCTTCCTCGCCAGCCTGCTGCGTGCCAGCGGGCTGCGCGTCGGCGTGTACAGCTCGCCGCACCTGCTGCGCTACAACGAGCGGGTGCAACTGCCCGAAGGCGAGGCCAGCGACGAAGCGCTGTGCGCGGCCTTCGCCGCCGTCGAGGCGGCGCGCGGCGATACCTCGCTGACCTATTTCGAGATGGGCACCCTGGCGGCCTTCTGGCTGTTCGAGCGTGCGGCGCTGGATGCCGTGGTGCTCGAGGTCGGCCTCGGCGGTCGGCTGGATGCGGTCAACCTGGTCGACGCCGACCTGGCGGTGGTCACCAGCATCGGCATCGACCACGTCGAGTGGCTGGGCGACAGCCGCGACAGCGTGGCGGTGGAGAAGGCCGGCATCTTCCGCGCCGGCAAGCCGGTAGCCTGCGGCGACCTCGAGCCGCCGCCCGCCCTGCTGGCGCGCGCCGCCGAGCTGGGCTGTCCGCTGTGCCTGCGCGGGCGCGATTTCGACCTGACGTCCGACGAGCAGGGCTGGCGCTGGCGCGGCGTCGACGCCGCCGGTCGGCCGTTGGAGCTCGCCGGGCTGCCGCCGCTCGATCTGCCGTTGGAGAACGCCGCGCTGGCGCTGCAGGCCTTCGCCCTGCTGGACCTGGCCTGGCAGCCGTCGACCCTGGTCGAGGCACTGCGCCGCACCCGGATCGCCGGCCGTCTCGAACGCCGCGAGCTGCACTGGCAGGGACGCGTGCTGCAGGTGTTGCTGGATGTCGGCCACAACCCGCATGCCGCCGAGTATCTGGCCGGCCGCCTGGCCGCGCGCCCGGTCGCCGGTCGTCGTCTGGCGGTGTTCGGCCTGCTGGCCGACAAGGATCTGCTCGGGGTGGTCGGGCCGTTGCTGGGACAGATCGCCCACTGGGCGGTGGCGCCGTTGCCAACGCCGCGCAGCCGCAGCGCCGAGGAGCTGCAGGCGGCGCTCGCCGCGTGCGGCGCCAGCGTCGGCGTCCACGCGTCGCTGGTCGCCGCTCTGCAGGCGCAGCTCGCCGAGGCCGACGCGGACGACGAGGTCCTGGTGTTCGGCTCCTTCTACAGCGTGGCCGAGGCCCTGCAGTGGCTGGAGCGCCACGCCGGCTCGCCGGCCGCTCGGGAATAGGCGGGGAGGCAGCCGATGGCCCTGCTGGAGCGCAGACTGAAACAACGCATCGTCGGCGCCGTCGTGCTGCTGGCGCTGGGCGTGGTGTTCCTGCCCATGCTGTTCAACCGCGAGGACGAGGTGCGTCGGGTGCGCGTCGAGGCGCCGCCCATGCCGCCCATGCCGACGGCGATGGCGACCCCGGACGCACCGGTCGCCGTGCCCGAGCCGCAGGCCGAGGCTGGCGTGGCGCCGGCGGAGGCCGTCGCGCCGGCGCTCGAGCCGCCGTCGAGCCCGCCGCTCGTGGCGGCGCCGGCCGGCGGGCAGGCGACGCCTCCGCAGCCGGCCGCTTCTGCGCCGGAGCGCCCGGCTGCCCGCCTGGATGCCGACGGCGTGCCGGTCAGCTGGTCGGTGCAGCTGGCCAGCCTGTCCAGTCGAGCGCGTGCCGAGGAGCTGCAGCGCAAGCTGCGCGCGCAGGGCTTCGATGCCTACATCCGCAGCGTGGACGGCATGCATCGGGTGTTCGTCGGTCCGCTGCTTGAGCGCACCGATGCCGAGCGGGTGCGCGAGCAGATCGCCCGTCAGCACCGGCTCAGTCCCATCGTGGTGCGTTTCCAGCCCGAGCGCCGCTGACGCTGCCGCTCGCGATCTGCTAGAATTCGCGCCTGTTTTCCGCATTTCGCCAGTGAGCAGCATCGTGTCCTTCAACTGGGTCGACTGGTCCATCATCGCGCTGATCGCCGTTTCCGGATTGCTCAGCCTGACCCGCGGATTCGTCCGCGAGGCCCTGTCGCTGCTGGTCTGGGTGGCGGCCAGCGGGGTGGCCTGGCTGTACGGCGGCGCGCTGGCCGGCCATCTGGCGCCCTACATCGAGCTGCCTTCGGTGCGGGTGATCGCCGCCTGCGCGATCCTCTTCGTGGTGACCCTGATGGTCGGTGCGCTGATCACCCACCTGCTCGGCGCGCTGGTACAGGTCACCGGACTGACCGGCACCGACCGCCTGCTCGGCATGGTCTTCGGCCTGGCCCGCGGCGCGCTGCTGGTGGTGATCGTGGTCGGCCTGCTGAGCCTGGCGCCGGTGCAGCAGGATCCCTGGTGGCGGCAGTCGGCGCTGCTGCCCGAGTTTCTGATGATCGCCGACTGGTCGAAGAACCTGGTGCTCGGGTTCTTCGAACGGTCGTCCTCCGCCGGCGGCCTGCCCGGTCGTGCGGCCTTTCCGCTCTAGCCTGACTTTGTAGGGGTTGCGTCACATGTGTGGCATCGTTGGTATTGTGGGTAAGTCGAACGTCAATCAGGCGCTCTACGACGCCCTTACGGTTCTTCAGCACCGCGGCCAGGACGCTGCCGGCATCGTGACCAGCCATGACGGCCGCCTGTTCCTGCGCAAGGACAACGGCCTGGTGCGCGACGTGTTCCACACCCGGCACATGCAGCGGCTGATCGGCAACATCGGCATCGGCCACGTGCGCTACCCGACCGCCGGCAGCTCCAGCTCGGCCGAGGCGCAGCCGTTCTACGTCAACTCGCCCTACGGCATCACCCTGGCGCACAACGGCAACCTGACCAACGTCGACCAGCTGTCGCGCGAGATCTACGAGTCCGACCTGCGCCACATCAACACCAACTCCGACTCGGAAGTGCTGCTCAACGTGTTCGCCCACGAGCTGGCCGTACGCAACAAGCTGCAGCCGACCGCCGACGACATCTTCGCCGCGGTGGCCGGCGTGCATCAGCGCTGCCGCGGCGGCTACGGCGTGGTGGCGATGATCACCGGCTACGGCATCGTCGGCTTCCGCGACCCCCACGGCATCCGTCCGCTGGTGTTCGGCCAGCGCCACACCGACGAGGGCGTCGAGTACATGATCGCCTCGGAGAGCGTGGCCCTCGACGTGCTCGGCTTCACCCTGATCCGCGACCTGGCGCCGGGCGAGGCGGTGTACATCACCCCCGAAGGCCAGCTGCAGACCCGCCAGTGCGCGGCGAACCCGCAGCTCTCGCCGTGCCTGTTCGAGTACGTCTACCTGGCCCGTCCGGACTCGATCATGGACGGCGTGTCGGTTTACAAGGCGCGCCTGCGCATGGGCGAAAAGCTCGCCGAGAAGATCCTCCGCGAGCGCCCGGATCACGACATCGACGTGATCATCCCGATCCCCGACACCAGCCGCACCTCCGCCCTGGAGCTGGCCAACAAGCTGGGCGTGAAGTTCCGCGAGGGCTTCGTCAAGAACCGCTACATCGGCCGCACCTTCATCATGCCCGGCCAGGCGGCGCGCAAGAAGTCGGTGCGCCAGAAGCTCAACGCCATCGATCTGGAGTTCCGCGGCAAGAACGTGATGCTGGTCGACGACTCGATCGTCCGCGGCACCACCTGCAAGCAGATCATCCAGATGGCCCGCGAGGCCGGGGCGAAGAAGGTCTACTTCTGCTCCGCCGCCCCGGCGGTACGCTACCCCAACGTCTACGGCATCGACATGCCCAGCGCCCACGAACTGATCGCCCACGGCCGCAGCACCGAGGAAGTCGGCGAGCTGATCGGCACCGACTGGCTGGTCTACCAGGACCTCGACGATCTCAAGGAGGCAGTCGGCGGCGGCAAGATCAAGATCGCCCAGTTCGACGGCGCGGTGTTCGACGGCAACTACGTGACCGGCGACGTCAACGAGGCCTACCTGGATCGCATCGAGCAGGCGCGCAACGACCTGGCCAAGGCCAACAACGGTGCCCCCGGCGCGATCATCGACTTGCACAACAACTGACCGACGCGGCGCCGCCCGTCGGGCGGCGCCATAGCGCACAACCGGCGGCAGTGCCGGCCATTCCGTGAGCCTTCCTGCCGCCCGAGGAGAAGGTTCCCATGACCCACGAATGGCAGGCCGGCCGGCTCGACAGCGATCTTTCCGGCGCCGGCTTCGACACCCTGGCGGTCCGCGCCGGGCAGCAGCGCAGCCCGGAGGGCGAACACGGCGAAGCCCTGTTCATGACCTCCAGCTACGTGTTCCGCAGCGCCGCCGACGCCGCCGCGCGCTTCGCCGGCGAGCAGCCCGGCAACGTCTACTCGCGCTACACCAACCCGACGGTGCGCACCTTCGAGGAGCGCATCGCCGCCCTGGAGGGTGCCGAGCAGGCGGTCGCCGCGGCTTCGGGGATGGGCGCGATCCTTGCCATGGTGATGAGCCTGTGCAGCGCCGGCGACCACGTGCTGGTCTCGCGCAGCGTGTTCGGCTCGACCATCAGCCTGTTCGACAAGTACTTCAAGCGCTTCGGTGTCGAGGTGGACTACCCGCCGCTGGCCGATCTGGACGCCTGGGCGGCGGCCTGCAAGCCGAACACCAAGCTGTTCATCGTCGAATCGCCGTCCAACCCGCTGGCCGAACTGGTCGACATCGCCGCCCTGGCCGAGGTCGCCCATGCCCATGGCGCGCTGCTGGCGGTGGACAACTGCTTCTGCACCCCGGTGCTGCAGCAGCCGCTCAAGCTCGGCGCCGACATCGTCATCCACTCGGCGACCAAGTACATCGACGGCCAGGGCCGCTGCCTGGGCGGCGTGGTCGCCGGCAGCAGCAAGCTGATGCAGGAGGTGGTCGGCTTCCTGCGCACCGCGGGGCCGACCCTCAGCCCGTTCAATGCCTGGCTGTTCCTCAAGGGCCTGGAAACCCTCAAGGTACGCATGCTCGCCCATTGCGCCAGCGCCCAGGCGCTGGCCGAGTGGCTGGAGCGCCAGCCGCAGGTGGCGCGGGTCTACTACGCCGGCCTGCCCAGCCATCCGCAGCACGAACTGGCCCGCCGCCAGCAGAGCGGCTTCGGCGCGGTGGTCAGCTTCGAGGTCAAGGGCGACAGGGCCGCCGCCTGGAAGCTCATCGACGCCACGCGGATGATCTCGATCACCACCAACCTCGGCGACACCAAGACCACCATCGCCCATCCGGCCAGCACTTCCCACGGCCGCCTGAGCCCCGAGGCGCGCGCGGCGGCGGGGATCGGTGACAACCTGATCCGCGTCGCGGTGGGCCTGGAAGACCTCGAGGACATCAAGGCCGACCTGGCCCGCGGTCTGGCGGCGCTGTGATGGAGCGGCGGGCCGAAGGGATGCGCCCGGTGGCGCTGGTCACGGGGGCCGCCCGCGGTATCGGCCTGGGCGTCGCCGCCTGGCTGATCGCCGAGGGCTGGCAGGTGGTGCTCGCCGATCTCGACCGTGCACGCGGCGCACGGGTGGCGCGCGCGCTGGGCGAGCAGGCCTGGTTCGTGCGCATGGACGTCGCCGACGAGCAGCAGGTGGCCCTCGGCGTCGCCGAGCTGATCGGCCAGTTCGGGCGTCTCGATGCGCTGGTCAACAACGCGGCGCTGGCCGAGGCGCACAACCCGCCGCTGGAGAGTCTGTCGCTGGCGCACTGGAACCGGGTGCTGGCGGTCAACCTGAGCGGCGCCATGCTGCTGGCCAGGGCCTGCGCACCCTACCTGCGCGCCAGCGGCGGGGCGATCGTCAACGTCGCCTCGACCCGTGCCCGCCAGTCCGAGCCGGACAGCGAAGCCTACGCGGCCAGCAAGGGGGGGCTGCTGGCGCTGACCCATGCCCTGGCGGTCAGCCTCGGGCCGGAGATCCGTGTCAACGTGGTCAGTCCGGGCTGGATCGATGCGCGCGACCCTGCGGTGCAGCGCGCCGCGCCGCTGTCGGCGGAGGAGCATGCCCAGCATCCGGTCGGTCGGGTCGGCCGGGTGGAGGACGTCGCGGCACTGGTGGCCTGGCTGCTTTCGCCGCAGGCCGGCTTCGTCACCGGCCAGGAATTCGTGGTCGACGGCGGCATGAGTCGGAGGATGATCTACCCGGGCTGAGCGGGCTACGCGGGGAAAACGAAAAAAATCCTTGTGGGCTGTTGACTTAGCTCCAGCAGGTGCGTAAAGTTCGCCCCCGTCGCAAGGCGATGGCTGATTAGCTCAGCTGGGAGAGCACCTGCATCACACGCAGGGGGTCGGCGGTTCGATCCCGTCATCAGCCACCAAACCTTGTCACGCAAAGATGTATTCGGACGCAAGTCCGGCCGACGCGCAGTGGTAGTTCAGTCGGTTAGAATACCGGCCTGTCACGCCGGGGGTCGCGGGTTCGAGTCCCGTCCACTGCGCCATATTCAGGGAGTGCCGAAAGGGACCCCGAAACCGCGAGGAGAAACGTCTCGCGGCCAGTTGCAAAAGAGTTCCACGGACGCAAGTCCGGCCGACGCGCAGCGGTAGTTCAGTCGGTTAGAATACCGGCCTGTCACGCCGGGGGTCGCGGGTTCGAGTCCCGTCCGCTGCGCCATATCGAAAGCCCCTCGAGAGCGATCTCGAGGGGCTTTTCACATTCTGCAACAGTCATCTCTTCGTCATCCGGGATCTTTAGGCTAAAACTTGTGGTCCGAAACGGACCGCATTGACGCCAGAACAGAAGAGAGACCGTTATGGACGATTATCAGGAAGAACTGCTGGAACTGCAGGCCGCCGAGCGCGACCTGCCGGAGCCGGCGGACGACGCCACCGAGCTGTGAGTCCCGCCGTTGAGCGGCCCCCCGCCGTATCCGTACCCCCCCCCGCTTCCCCATGCCATCGCCGGCCCGCGAGTCTCTCGTCGGGCGCTGGCGTGTCGGCATGCGCGGGCGCCTGCTGGCAAAAGGCCTCCCGCTACCAGGTCACAGTTTGACCGCTGTCCCGCCTGCCGGTCGTCGCCGCCCCGGATGCCTGCCAACCCCTTCACATCGCCTGTGGCGGCTTTTCTCCTAGACTTCGGCCGAAACTCCAGGCGGCATGCGATGTCCATCCGCCGGCAGAACAGGGATAGCCGATCGGGTCCGGCAGGACGCTGGACGTGGATGTGTGTGCGAGGGGAGTCGATGAGCTTGCAGAAGAAACCGCAGATGGTAGAGGCCGTGATGTTCTTCAACGAACGCGGCATCTGCAAGGAAATGCTCTACCCGGAGTTCGAGGCCATGCTCGACGGGGTGGTCAATCTGCCCGAGTTCGCCGATCTGCAGATGCGCGCGGCCTTCGTGCTGATCAATCCGCGCCTGCTGGTCAAGGCGGTGGTGTGCTTCTACATCGACTTCGGCGACCACGGCGAGGCCGACCGCGGCTGGAACATCCCCCTGCGCCACCTGGCCGACCGCACCGGCAACGGTCCGGATCTCGGCGCCGGGCCGATCCGCCTGGCCTGCCGCAGCCAGTGCCCGGTGTCTTGGCATCAGATGCACCTCTGGGATCCCGGCCTGTCGCCGGCGCAGAACGACCTGCTGCTGATCCGCGATGCGGCCAAACGCAACAATCTGGGGGTGCTGGTCGAGGACGACACGGCGCCGGCCGTGCAGCCGGCCAAGCTGCACATGGCGCCCGAGCACAAGTGGTACATGCAGCCCGACGACCTCGAGCTGATCCGTGGCACGGAGAGCGCCCGCAAGGCCGAGCGGCTGGAGCAGGAGGAGCGTCTCAAGGCCGCCCAACTGCTGCGTCAGCAGCGCCTGCGCATCGCCGGCCTGACCAAGCAGCACGAGGAGGAACTGGCCCGCCTGCGCCTGCAGAGCGGGCAGCGCGAGCAGGCCCTGCAGCAGCGTCTGGGCGAACTGAAGCAGACGCTGGCCGAGCAGATGCTGCGCAACGAAACCCTCAAGACACGCCTCGCCGAGCAGGCGGCCAGCTTCCAGCGCTCGCGCGAGGAGATGGACCGGCAGCTCCAGGCCCTGGCCCAGCACGGTCGCAGTGACCTGGAGGCGCTGCGCCGCCGTTTCGAGCAGGAGGCCGAGGCGAGCATCGAGGCGGCCCTGCTCGAGCATCGGGAGCGCGAGCAGCAGCAGGAGGCGCGCCTGGCGAGCCAGGCGGCCGAGGCGGCGCGCCTGCGCGGCGAGCTGGCCAGCCTGAGCGCAGAGCGCGACCGCCTGGCGCGCGAGGGGGGCGAGCAGACGCTCGAGCGTCTGGCCGCACAGGGGGTGGTCTTCGTCGCCTATCACCCCGGAGTCGGTCACCTGACCCTGCCGCTGCAGGATCTCGCCGGCTATCAGCGCAATCCGCTCGGCTACGTCGCCGCCAAGTGCTTCGTCAGCGAGGCGCAGTATCGCGACTGGCTGGCCCATTACCAGCAGCCGGCCTGCACGGCGCAACTGCCCGGTGGCGGCCGTTGCAGCATCCCCATCGACCGCGTCGACTCGCCCAGCCGCTTCGTGTCCGGCGAGTCGGACTGCTGTGCCCGTCATCGCGCCAGCGTCCGCCAGCGCAACCTGGGCGGCTGATGTCGCCGCACCACTGGCCGCCCGCGCCACGACTGCAGCGGGTCCGCTGCGCCTGGCTGGAGCGGGCCGGCGTCGGGCTGGCGCTGCTGCGTCTGGACCTGATCGACCCGCTGATCAGCGGCAACAAGTGGTACAAGCTCGCCCCCCACGTCGCCGAGCTGCGGCGACGCTCGGCGGCAGGGCTGATCAGCCTGGGCGGCGCCCACTCCAATCACCTGCACGCCCTGGCCGCCGCCGGTGCGCGCTTCGGCTTCGCCAGCGTCGGCCTGCTGCGCGGCCAGCCGCAGGACACCCCGACCGTCCGCGACCTGCAGGAGTTCGGCATGCGCCTGCACTGGCTGGGTTACGCCGGCTATCGCGAGCGGCACCAGGCCGGCTTCTGGGAACCCTGGCTGACCCGTTACCCGGGCTTCCTGGCGGTGGCGGAGGGCGGCCTGAGCCTGGCTGCCGCGCAGTCCTGTGCCGACCTGGTAGGAATGATCGAGCAGGGCCTGGCGGAGCTGGGCTGGGATGACTACCAGCAGCTGTGGGCCGCCGCCGGCAGCGGTACCACCCTGGCCGGCCTGGTGCTCGGCGAGGCGGGCCGTCATCCGGTGGTCGGCACCCTGGCGGTGCCGGCCGACCATGGGGTCGCCGAATCGGTGGCGCGGCTGCTGAGCAAGGCCGGCAGGCCGGCGGGGCAGGGCTATCGGCTGCTGGATGCCAGTCGCGGCGGCTTCGCCCGTCTGGATGCCGAGCTGGCGCGCTTCATCAACGCCTTCGAGGCCGAGACCGGGGTGCCGCTCGAGCCGCTGTACACCGGCAAGCTGCTGCTGGCGCTGCGCGAGGCGGTGATGTGCGGCGAGATCGCCCGGGGCAGTCGGCTGATCGCCGTGCACAGCGGCGGCCTGCAGGGCCGCCGGGGCATGGCGGAGCGTCTGGATCAGTTGGCCCGCTCCTGAGCCACGGCCTGCGGCCAGCGGTCGTCGACCAGGAATATCCGCATCTGCTCCCGGCGGCGCCCGCCGGCTCCGGGCAGCAAGCGCACCAGCATGCGCGGGGCGGCGTCGGCGGGCAGCTCGGCCAACCAGGCGGCCAGCCGTGTCTCTTCCCAGCACTCGTCCGCCGTGCATTGTGCCGGGGCCAGCCAGCCCATGCGTGGCAGCGGCTGCCAGCCGCCGGGATGCAGCGACTGCCAGCTCGGCCAGTCGCGGCGGCGCAGCCAGACGCCGTGCAGGTGCTGCGCGGCGCTGCCGTGCGGTGCTCTGCAGGGGGTGCGCCAGGGGTAGAACAGGTAGCCGCCCAGCCAGGGGCTGGCCTGCACCGGCCGCGTGCTCAGGCGCTGCAGCTGCGCCTGGGCGGCGGGCAGTCCGGTCAGGCGCAACTGGTGCTGGCGCAGGTGCTCGAGCTTGAGGTCGAGGCGGTCCAGACGCCCGGGGCCGAGCCAGGTGGCGGCGTCGCCGCCGTCGGCACGGGCCGGGCCGAGGTAGAACTTCACCGCCAGCTCGATGTGCTGCAGGCCCGCGTCGTCCTCCAGCAGCAGGTCCAGCTCGCCGAGGGTGCGGCCGCCTTCGCGGATCACCAGATTGGCCGCCAGCAGGCGGATGCCCGGCGCCTGGTCGAGGGCGTATTGCCAGAGCTGTTCGTAGTAGCGGCCCAGGCGGTTGCCGCGCGCCGCCGGCAACTGGCCGAGCAGGCGTTCGGGCTGGCGGTCCAGCGCACGCAGCCAGTCGGCCAGCCGCTCGGGACGGGCCGCCCACTCGCAGGCCGCAAGTGGATGGCGCGGCCGCAGGCCGTCCAGCGCCTCCAGCAGCGGCGGGCTGAGCAGGGTCCAGGCCAGATCGCGCACGGCCGGGGTGCGCAGCTCGGCGAGCAGGGGCGATAGATCGGCGAACGGGTTCATGCGCCGAGCATAGTCGCAGGCGGCGGGGCCTGTCGCGGTTTGCCGCGTGGCGCGCGCATCCCCCATAATCGGGCCTTCCGCAGACAGCAGCCGGCAGGATCTCATGGAGCAGTTCCGCAATATCGGCATCATCGGGCGCCTGGGCAGCTCGCAGGTGCTCGACACCATTCGTCGCCTGAAACGTTTCCTCAGCGAGCGCCACCTGCATGTGATCCTCGAGGAGAGCATCGCCGAGATGCTGCCCGGCCACGGCATGCAGACCTGCACGCGCAAGCTGATGGGCGAGATCTGCGACCTGGTCGTCGTGGTCGGCGGCGACGGCAGCCTGCTCGGCGCGGCCCGCGCCATGGCTCGCCACGGCACCCCGGTGCTGGGCATCAACCGCGGCAGCCTGGGTTTTCTCACCGACATCCGCCCTGACGAGCTGGAGGTCAAGGTCAGCGAAGTGCTCGCCGGGCGCTACCTGCTGGAAAGCCGCTTCCTGCTCGAGGCCCACGTGCGTCGCGGCCTGGAGTCCATCGGCCAGAGCGACGCGCTCAACGACGTGGTGCTGCATCCCGGCAAGTCGACGCGGATGATCGAGTTCGAGATGTTCATCGACGGCCAGTTCGTCTGCAGCCAGAAGGCCGACGGCCTGATCGTCTCCACCCCCACCGGCTCCACCGCCTACGCGCTGTCGGCCGGCGGACCGATCATGCATCCCAAGCTGGACGCCATCGTCATCGTGCCGATGTACCCGCACACCCTGTCCAGCCGGCCCATCGTGGTGGACGGCAACAGCGAGCTGAAGGTGGTGGTGGCCAGCGACATGCAGATCTACCCGCAGGTGTCCTGCGACGGCCAGAACCACTTCACCTGCGCCCCCGGCGACACCCTGACCATCCGCAAGAAGGCACAGAAGCTGCAACTGATCCACCCGCTGGAGCACAACTACTACGAGGTCTGCCGGACCAAGCTGGGCTGGGGCAGCCGCCTCGGAGGGCATGACTAGTGCAGCTCGACCCCACGCGCAGCTACGACCTGATCGGTGACATCCACGGTTGCGCGCGTGCTCTCGAACGCCTGCTCGCGGGTCTCGGCTACCGGCGCCAGGGCGGCGTCTGGCGCCATCCGCGGCGCATGGCGCTGTTCCTCGGCGACATCCTCGACCGCGGCCCGCACATCCGCGAGGCCATGCACCTGGTCCACGACATGGTGGTCGCCGGCCAGGCGCAGTGCCTGCTCGGCAACCACGAGTGGTACGCCCTGGGCTGGACCACCCCGGCGCTGCCCGGCAGCGGGCGCGACTTCGCCCGCGAGCACAACCCGCGCCACCACCGGCTGATCCGCGAGACCCTGGCGCAGTTCGAGCAGCATCCCGGCGACTGGCAGGACTTCCTCGCCTGGATGTACGAGCTGCCGATGTTCCTCGACGCCGGGCGCTTCCGCCTGGTGCACGCCTGCTGGGATGCCGGGCTGATCGCGCGGCTGCGCGCGCGCTTCCCGGACGGGCGCATCGACCGCGGCTTCGTCCAGGAGGGCGGCGATCCGCGCAGCTTCGCCGCGCACTGCTTCCAGCGTCTGTTGCGCGGCATCGACATGCCGCTGCCGGCCGGCCTGACCCTGACCAGCCGCGACGGCTTCACCCGCACGGTGTTCCGTACCAAGTTCTGGGAAGAGGATCCGCAGACCTACGGCGACATCGTCTTCCAGCCCGACGCGCTGCCCGACGAGGTCGCCAACCTGCCGCTGACCAACGCGCAGAAGGCCGCGCTGCTGCGCTACGGCGAGGACGAGCCGCTGCTGTTCGTCGGCCACTACTGGTGCAACGGCACCCCGGCGCCGCTGCGTCCCAACCTGGCCTGTCTGGACTACAGCGCGGTGCGCTGCGGCAAGCTGGTGGCCTACCGCCTCGACCAGGAAACCCGCCTCGATCCCGACAAGTTCTTCTGGGTCGAGGTCAGGCGTCCGGAGGCCGACGCATGAGCGCGGTGGCGGCGTTGCGCCGGCCGCTGAGCGAGGATCTCGCCGCCTTCGTCGCCCTGCTGCAGCGCCTCGGCGTGCCGCACCGGGTCAGCGAGGAGTCCGGCGAGCAGGTGCTCTGGGTGCCGGACGAGGCGCTGGCCGAGCAGGTGCGCGAGCTCTACCTCCGCTATCCGGGCGGCGCGCCCGGCGGCGCGGTGGCGCCGGTTCCGCGCCCGGCCGCCCGCGGCCAGTGGCTGGCGCGCCTGCGCAGCCTGCCGGTGACCGGCCTGGTGCTGCTGGCCAGCTTCGCGGTGGCGCTGCTCAGCTGGTTCGGCGAGCGGCTGCAGGTGGTCAGCTGGCTGACCTTCAACGACTTCTTCGTCGAGGGCGATTTCGCCTATTTCCTGCCAGTGAGCGAAAGCCTGGCCGCCGGTCAGTGGTGGCGGCCGTTCAGTCCGATGCTGGTGCACTTCGGCGTGCTGCACCTGGCGATGAACAGCCTGTGGCTGTGGGAGCTGGGCCGACGCATCGAGTGGCGCCAGGGCAGTTTTTTGCTGCTGACGCTGGTCCTGCTCTACAGCCTGGTGTCCAACGTCGCCCAGTTCGTGTTCGGCGGCCCGGCGATCTTCGGCGGCCTGTCCGGCGTGCTCTACGGCCTGCTCGGCCACTGCTGGCTGTTCCAGCGCCTGGCGCCCGACCCGCACTACCGCCTGCCGCCCGGCGTGGTCGGCATGATGCTGGTCTGGCTGCTGGTCTGCCTGTCCGGCCTGATCGGCGCCCTCGGCCTCGGCGAGATCGCCAACGCGGCCCATGTCGGCGGCCTGCTGGCCGGCTGCGCCACCGGCGTGCTGGGCGGGCTGCTGGCGCGCCGGCGAGGCTGAATGAAATACCCGTAGGGTGGACAGCGGCGCAGCCTTGTCCACCGGGGCGCGCCAAACGATGGAGAAGACCTGCGGTCGTTTTCCACCCTACGGCGACGCTACCTCGCTAGAATCACTTCCTTTTCCCTGGAGGCTACCCATGACGTCCTTCGCCGAAATGATCGAGAACATCACCCCCGAGATCTACCAGAGCCTCAAGCTCGCCGTGGAGATCGGCAAGTGGCCGGACGGCCGCAAGCTCACCCAGGAGCAGAAGGAGCTCAGCCTGCAGGCGATGATCGCCTGGGAGCTGCAGAACCTGCCCGAGGAGGAGCGCACCGGCTACATGGGGCCGCAGGAGTGCAAGTCGAAATCCTTCGAGGTGCCGAACATCCTGTTCAAGAGCTCGGACACCCTGCACTGATGAACGAGCTGGCACGCGGCGCGCTGACCAAGATGGCAGTGCGGCTGGACGATCCGGCGCAGTACACCCTGCGCCTGGACGGCGCCGAGCTGGCGGTCAACCCGCTGATCGGCAAGACCCTGCGCCTGGAGTTCCTCGGCGCCATCCACTGCAGCCACTGCGGGCGGAAGACGAAGAAGAGCTACGCCCAGGGCTACTGCTACCCGTGCATGACCCGGCTGGCCCAGTGCGACAGCTGCATCATGAGTCCGGAGAAGTGCCACTACGAGGCCGGCACCTGCCGCGAGCCGGAGTGGGGCGAGCGGTTCTGCATGACCGACCACGTGGTCTACCTGGCCAACTCCAGCGGCGTGAAGGTCGGCATCACCCGCGCCACCCAGCTGCCGACCCGCTGGCTCGACCAGGGCGCCTGTCAGGCGCTGCCGATCCTGCGGGTGGCCACCCGCCAGCAGTCCGGACTGGTCGAGGACCTGCTGCGCAGCCAGGTGGCCGACAAGACCAACTGGCGCGCGCTGCTCAAGGGCGACGCCGCGCCGGTCGACCTGCCGGCGGTGCGCGAGCGGCTGTTCGATGCCTGCCGCGAGGGGCTCGCGTCCCTGCAGCAGCGTTTCGGCCTGCAGGCCATCCAGCCGCTGGCGGAGGCCGAGCCGCTGGAGATCCGCTACCCGGTCGAGCAGTACCCGGCGAAGATCGCCAGCCTCGATCTGGACAAGACCCCGCTGGTCGAGGGCACCCTGCTGGGCATCAAGGGCCAGTACCTGATCCTCGACCGCGGGGTGATCAACATCCGCAAGTACACCGCCTACCAGGTGGCGGTGGCCAGCGACGGCTGAGCGCCCCGCCACGCGCGGGCTTGAGTTGCCCGCCGCGTGCAGGCAGTCTGGGGCCACGAATCCGCACGGCCGGCGTCTGCGCCGGCCTTTCCCGTACTCCCGCTTGAAGCCGATGCCGAGAGGTTGCCCATGCGCAGCGAACACCCCAAGACCGTCCACCTCAAGGACTACCGGGTTCCCGACTACCTGATCGACGAGACCCACCTGACCTTCGAGCTGTTCGAGGACCACACCCTGGTCCACGCGCAACTGGTCATGCGCCGCAATCCCGCCGCCGGCGAGGGCCTGCCCAGGCTGGTGCTCGACGGCCAGCAGCTCGAGCTGCTCGATCTGCACCTCGACGACGTGCCGCTGGCCAAGGGCGACTACCACCTGAGCGACAGCCACCTGACCCTGCAGCCGACCCAGGCCAGCTTCGTCATCGACAGCACGGTGCGCATCCACCCGGAGAGCAACACCGCGCTGGAAGGCCTGTACAAGTCGAGCGGCATGTTCTGCACCCAGTGCGAGGCCGAGGGTTTCCGCAAGATCACCTACTACCTCGACCGCCCGGACGTGATGAGCCGCTTCAGCACCACGCTGAGCGCCGACAAGCAGGCCTATCCGATCCTGCTGTCCAACGGCAATCCGGTCGCCAGCGGCGAGGAAGAGGACGGCCGCCACTGGGCCACCTGGCAGGACCCGTTCATGAAGCCGGCCTACCTGTTCGCCCTGGTCGCCGGCGACCTGTGGTGCATCGAGGACAGCTTCAGGACCCTGAGCGGCCGCGACGTCGCCCTGCGCATCTACGTCGAGCCGGAGAACATCGGCAAGCTGCAGCACGCCATGGACAGCCTGAAGAAGTCGATGAGGTGGGACGAGGAGGTCTACGGCCGCGAGTACGACCTGGACATCTTCATGATCGTCGCGGTCAACGACTTCAACATGGGCGCCATGGAGAACAAGGGCCTCAACATCTTCAATTCCAGCTGCGTGCTGGCCCACCCGGAAACCGCCACCGACGCCGCCCACCAGCGCGTCGAGGCGGTGGTCGCCCACGAGTACTTCCACAACTGGTCGGGCAACCGCGTCACCTGCCGCGACTGGTTCCAGCTCTCCCTGAAGGAAGGCTTCACGGTGTTCCGCGACGCCGAGTTCTCGGCCGACATGAACTCGCGCACGGTCAAGCGCATCGAGGACGTGGCCTTCCTGCGCACCCAGCAGTTCGCCGAGGACGCCGGCCCGATGGCCCACCCGGTGCGTCCGGATTCCTACATGGAGATCTCCAACTTCTACACCCTGACCGTCTACGAGAAGGGCGCCGAAGTGCTGCGCATGATCCACACCCTGCTCGGCGCCGAGAAGTTCCGCCAGGGCTCGGACCTGTACTTCGAACGCCACGACGGCCAGGCGGTGACCTGCGACGACTTCGTCAGGGCCATGGAGGACGCCAGCGGCGTCGATCTGACCCAGTTCAAGCGCTGGTACACCCAGTCCGGCACCCCGCGCCTGGCCGTCGAGGACTGCTACGACGCCCACGCCCGCACCTACACCCTGACCTTCCGCCAGAGCTGCCCGGCCACCCCGGGGCAGGAGCACAAGCAGCCCTTCGTCATCCCGGTGGCCATGGGCCTGCTCGACGTCCACGGCCACGAGCTGGCGCTGCGCCTGGCCGGCGAGACCGAGGCAGTCGGTACCTCGCGGGTGCTGGCGGTGACCGAGGCGGTGCAGAGCTTCACCTTCGTCGAGGTGCCGGACCGGCCGCTGCCGTCGCTGCTGCGCGGCTTCAGCGCACCGGTGAAGCTGCACTACCCCTACGGCCGCGACCAGCTGATGTTCCTCATGCAGCACGACAGCGACGGCTTCAACCGCTGGGAAGCCGGCCAGCAACTGGCCGTGCAGGTGCTGCAGGAGCTGGTCGAGCAGCAGCAGCGCAGCGAGCCTCTGCACCTCGACGCCCGCCTGATCGAGGCGCTGCGCAGCGTGCTGGCCGACGAATCGCTGGATCCGGCGATGGTCGCCGAGATGCTCGCCCTGCCGGCCGAGGCCTACCTCGCCGAGCTCAGCGAGGTGGCCGACGTCGACGCCATCCATATCGCCCGCGAGTTCGCCCGCAAGGAAATCTCCCGCGAGCTGTTCGACCTGCTGTGGAACCGCTTCCAGGCCTGCCGCGCGACCTCGCGCAGCACCCCCTACGCCGCCGAAGCCGCGCAGATCGCCCGCCGCAGCCTGCAGAACATCGCCCTGTCCTACCTGATGCTGGCCGAGAGCGACGAAGTGCTCGACGCCTGCGAGGAGCAGTTCGAGCACGCCGACAACATGACCGAGCGCCTCGCCGCGCTGGCGGTGCTGGTCAACTCGCCGTTCGACGCCGAGAAGGCCCAGGCGCTGGCCAAGTTCGCCGACTACTTCAAGGCGGACGCGCTGGTCATGGACCAGTGGTTCGCCGTGCAGGCCGGCAGCCCGCTGCCGGGCGGCCTCGAGCGCGTGCAGGCGCTGATGCACCACCACGCCTTCACCCTGAAGAACCCCAACAAGGTGCGCGCGCTGATCGGCGCCTTCGCCAACCAGAACCACGTCAACTTCCACCGCGTCGACGGCGCCGGCTACCGCTTCCTCGCCGACCAGGTGATCGCCCTCGACGCCCTCAACCCGCAGATCGCTTCCCGCCTGTTGACGCCGCTGACTCGCTGGCGCAAGTTCGACGCCACCCGCCAGGCGCTGATGCGCGGCGAGCTGGAGCGCATCCTGGCCGGCGGCGGGCTGTCCGGCGACGTCTACGAGGTGGTGAGCAAAAGCCTGGCGTGAGCGCCGCCGATCGAGCACAGCGCCCCCGCCAGCGGGGGCGCTGTGCGTTCAGGGTCGGGAATCGCCGGCCCGGGCCTGCCGTTCGCCGGCGAAGTACTCGCGGGTCAGGCGCAGCACCACCGGGCTGAGCAACAGCAGGGCGACCAGGTTGGGAATCGCCATCAGGCCGTTGAGGGTGTCGGCCAGCAGCCAGGCGAAGTCCAGCTGGGCGATGGCGCCGAACGGCACCGCGGCGATGAACAGCACGCGGAACGGCAGGATGCTGCGGGTGCCGGCCAGGTATTCCCAGCAGCGCTCGCCGTAGTAGCTCCAGCCGAGGATGGTGGTGAAGGCGAACACCACCAGGGCGACGCTGAGCAGGGCGCCGCCGAAGCCGGGCATCGCCGATTCGAAGGCCGCCGCCGACAGCGCCGCACCGCTGGCGCCGCTGGTCCACACGCCGCTGCAGATGATCGCCAGGCCGGTCATGCTGCAGACGACGAGGGTGTCGATGAAGGTACCGAGCATGCCGATCAGCCCCGAGCGCACCGAGCTGGTGGTGGTGCCGGCCGCCTGGGCGATGCCGGCGGTGCCCAGGCCGGCCTCGTTGGAGAAGATGCCGCGCGCCACGCCGTAGCGGATCGCCGCCATCACCGCCGCGCCGGCGAAGCCGCCGCTGGCCGCCGCCGGGCTGAAGGCGTGCTCGAAGATCAGCGCGAAGGCGGCGGGCAGCGCCGCGGCGTTGACCACCAGCACCACCAGCGCGGCGAGGATGTAGACCACGCACATGGTCGGCACCAGGGCCTCGGCCACCTTGCCGATGCGGCGGATGCCGCCGAGGATCACCAGGCCGGCGAGGACCATGGCGGTCACCCCGGTGGCCCACAGCGGCACGCCGAAGCTGACCTCCAGGGCATGGGCCATGCTGTTGACCTGCACCATGTTGCCGATGCCGAAGCCGGCCAGCCCGCCGAACAGGGCGAAGGCGCCGCCCATCCACGCCCACTTCCTGCCCAGGCCGTTCCTGATCGCGTACATCGGTCCGCCGACGTGCTCGCCGCGCGCGTCCTTCTCGCGGTAGTGCACCGCCAGCACCACCTCGCAGTACTTGGTGGCCATGCCGACCAGCGCGGTGCACCACATCCAGAACAGCGCGCCGGGACCGCCGAGGAAGATCGCGGTGGCCACCCCGGCGATGTTGCCGGTGCCCACGGTGGCGGCCAGGCAGGTCATCAGCGCCTGGAACGGGCTGATCTCGCCGGTGGCCTCAGGCCCGCGCGCGCGGCCCTGCCAGAGCAGGCGGAAGCCGCGGGGGATGTTCAGCCAAGGCATGCCGCGCAGGTAGAGCAGGAGGAACAGGCCGGTGCCGAGGATCATCAGCAACATCGGCGGGCCCCAGACCAGGGCGTTGAGATCGTTGACCAGGGTATCGAGCAGTTCCATGGCGCATCCTTGTTGTCGTGGTTCGGGCGGCGTTTCGGGCGCGGCAAGAGCGCTGCAAGCGCATGGGGCTACGCCCGAGCGAGAGCTGGCGGGCGCCGCGCGTGTCCGGCAGGCCGTCGAGTGTAACGAATCGGGGGCGTGCGCAGCCCGAATCGCC
The DNA here is from genome assembly GCF_024451105.1 of Stutzerimonas stutzeri. GTDB lineage: Bacteria > Pseudomonadota > Gammaproteobacteria > Pseudomonadales > Pseudomonadaceae > Geopseudomonas > Geopseudomonas stutzeri_A. Next base: position 246,594 of record NZ_JANGEY010000002.1, on the reverse strand, counting down.
TTGCCCGGGGGCTGCCGCCGGTGCGTCCGAGTTACGGCGACCGCACGCCGCCGTGCCGGCGGATCAGCACTCGACCACGTTCACCGCCAGACCGCCGCGTGCGGTCTCCTTGTACTTGCTCTTCATGTCCGCGCCGGTCTGGCGCATGGTGCGGATCACCCGGTCCAGCGAGACGAAGTGGCGGCCGTCGCCGTGCAGGGCCATGCGCGCGGCATTGATCGCCTTCACCGCGCCCATCGCATTGCGCTCGATGCACGGCACCTGCACCAGGCCGCCGACCGGGTCGCAGGTCAGGCCGAGGTTGTGCTCCATGCCGATCTCCGCGGCGTTCTCCACCTGCGCCGGGCTGCCGCCCTGCACCTCGCACAGCGCGCCGGCGGCCATCGAGCAGGCCACGCCGACCTCGCCCTGGCAGCCCACCTCGGCGCCGGAGATCGAGGCGTTCTCCTTGTACAGCATGCCGATCGCCGCGGCGGTGAGCAGGAAGCGCTCGACGCCCTCGCTGCTGGCGCCGGGCACGAAGCGCCAGTAGTAGTGCAGCACCGCCGGGACGATGCCGGCGGCGCCGTTGGTGGGCGCGGTCACCACCCGGCCGCCGGCGGCGTTCTCCTCGTTGACCGCCAGGGCGAACAGGTCGACCCAGTCCAGCGCGGCGAGCGGGTCGCCGGCCGCGCGGCGCTCCTGCAGCTGGCGCAGCAGCGCCGGAGCGCGGCGGCGGATGCCGAGTCCGCCGGGCAGCACGCCCTCGTCACGGCAACCGGCGGTCACGCAGTCCTGCATGGCCTGCCAGAGGCGCGCCAGGCCGGCGCGGGTCTCGCTTTCCGGGCGCCAGGCCCGCTCGTTGGCGGCCATCAGCGCGCTGATCGACAGGCCGTGTGCGGCGCACTGCGCGAGCAGCTCGGCGGCGCTGTGGAACGGGTAGGGCAGTGCGGGGCCGGCGGCGGCGAGCGGGGTTTCGCCGGCTTCGACGATGAAGCCGCCGCCTACCGAGTAGTACTCGCCGCTGCGGATCTGCAGGCCGGCGGCGTCGAAGGCGCGCAGGATCAGGCCGTTGGGATGGCGGGGCAGGGCCCGGCGCAGGAACAGCAGGTGCTCGCGCTCGACGAAGCGGATCGTCCGCTCGCCGAGCAGCGCGAGTTCGCCGCGGGCGCGGATCGCCGCCAGGCGCCCGGCGATGCGCGTGGTGTCGACCTGCTCAGGCTGCTCGCCCTCGAGGCCGAGCAGGACTGCCGTGTCGCTGGCGTGGCCGCGCCCGGTGGCGCCGAGCGAGCCGTACAGCTCGACCTTGACGCTCGCGGTACTGGCCAGCAGGCCGTGCTCGCGCAGCTCGGCGGCGAAGCGCGCGGCGGCGCGCATCGGCCCGACCGTGTGCGAACTGGACGGGCCGATGCCGATCCTGAACAGGTCGAAAACGCTGAGAGACATGGCCGACACTCCCGTGCTCAGTCGCACTTCACCTCTTCCTTGAACTCGTCGCGCTTGACGTCCTGCTTGACCCAGCAGCGACCGTCGCGGAACTCGTCCTTCCACTCGCCGCGCCACCAGGCGCCGCGACCGTCCTTGCACTTGATCTCGCGCTTGAATTCGTCGCGCTTGGATTCGAGCTTCACCCGGCACGGGCCGTCACGGAACTCCTCCTTGCGCTCGTCCTCCCAGCCGTCGCGCCACCAGCGGCGGTCGTCGTAGCGGTCGTGGTCGGCCAGGGCGAAGGGGGCAAGGGCGTTGGCCCACAGGCCGAGCAGGGTGAACAGCAGTTTCTTCATCAGGTCGTTCCCGCGAGTCGAAGGGCAGGCCGGGTTGGCGTCAGACGCCGGCCTGTTCAACTGAGACAGCAGGCGCGCCGTAAATTCGGTAGCAGCCCTTGCCGACATGCTTGGCCTGATACATGGCGACATCGGCCTGGTGGATCAGGCTGTCGACGCCCTGCTGGCCGCAGGCGAAGGCGATGCCGATGCTGGTCGATACCTGCACCTGCGGTCCGTCATCCGCGAGGGCGATGGGTTCGCCCAGCCGGGCGATCAGGCGCTGCATGAGCTGGTGCAGCGCCGCACCGGCAGCCAGCCCCGGCAGCAGCACGACGAACTCGTCGCCGCCCAAGCGCGCCGCCGTGTCGCTGGCGCGCACCAGCGCCTGCAGGCGCCGCGCCACCTCGCGCAGCACCAGGTCGCCCGCCGGGTGGCCGAAGCGGTCGTTGATCGTCTTGAAACCGTCCAGGTCCAGCACGCACACCGCCAGGCTGCCGCCCTGGCGGCGCTGGGCGGCGAGCGCCATGGCGATGCGGTCGTAGAGCAGCAGGCGATTGGGCAGGCCGGTCAGCGGATCGTAGTGGGCCAGGTCGTCCAGCTCCTGCTGGCGGCGCAGGAGTTCGGCATTGGTCGTCCGCAGGACCTGCGAGCTGCGGTGGGAGCGGTCGAGGAACACCAGGCCCCCGGTCAGCAGCAGCAAGGACAGCATCAGCAGCACGGGCTGGATGTGCAGCCCCTCGCCGAAGCCTTCGCTGGCCACGAACTCCATGACCCAGGTGCGGCCGGGCACCTGCAGCTCGTGGTGCACCACGTTCTCCGCCGGCGCCTGCAGGCTGGCGCCGCGCGGATGGATGGCCACCAGCTGCGAGTCCTGCCGGTCGTACAGGCGCACGGCGACCTTGCGTTCGCCGAAGGGCAGTCCTTCGACCAGCAGGCTGGGCCGCAGCAGCAGGATCAGGAAGCCCTGCAGCGCCTGCTGGCGCTGCTCGGCGCTGGCGGTCGGCTGGTCGCTCGCGAACACCGGCTGATAGAGCGCGCTCGCCAGCGGGCCGTCGGGATCCTGGATCAGTGGGAACACCGGGGTGAGCTGCTGCTCGCCGCTGGCCGTCGCGGCGCGGATGATGACCTCGTTGGGCGAGCGCCCCAGGGTGTCGAGGCCGATCACCATGCGGTTGGCGGCGTACGGCTCGGTGTACTGGACCGGGAAGTAGATCGCGCGCGCGGGGGCAGGGGAGAGAAGCTTGCCCCGAGCGTCGGTATCGAAGATGCCCAGCGGCGCGGGCTGCAGGGGGCGGATCTCGGCCTCCAGGGCCGCCCGCTGCGCCGTAGCAACCTTCGGCGCCCAGTGGATGGCGTAGATTTCCGGGTAGTGGGCGAGGATTTCGCCGGCGAAGCGCGCGTACTCGTCGCGGTCGACCTCCTGCGAGGCGGCGAAGAAGCCGCGGAAGGCGAGCAGCACCTGGGTCGAGCGGCGCAGCAGTTCCTGGGTGTTCTGGTACTGCACCTGGGCGAGGCGCTGGAACTCGCGGGTCTCGAGGTCGCGCTCGAGGGCGGTGCCGTACAGGTAGGAAACGAGGGCGACGACGATCCCGAGGCTGCCGGTCAGCCCCATGCGCCACCAGTATCCCCCTGCGGACTGCCCCCTCCAGCACCCCATGGTCACCATCCCGACTTGCACGGCAGGTTGTCGTTGTGGCGGGTTTCCGTGCCGCCGATCACCCTCCTGGTTGCCGGCACTATGCCATGCGCGGCCTGCGGCCGCCTAGCCGGGCGACTGGCTAGGCGATGCCGTGCGCCTGCATCAGCTCGGTGATGATCGGCACCGGCCCCAGCAGGTGCTCGCGCATCAGCCGGCAGGCGCGCTCCTGGTCGCGGGCGAGGATCGCCTCGACCAGGGTGGCGTGCTCGCGGCGCTTGGCCTCCAGCGCCTGTTCGGAGAACACCGTGTGCTGCAGCCACAGGTGGCGGTAGCGCTCGGCCTGGTCGAACAGGTAGGCGCGCACCTGCAGCAGGTGCGGCGAGCCGCAGCCGGCGACGATGGCGGTGTGGAACGCCTTGTGGCGGGCGTCCCACAGACTCAGCTGCTCCTCGGCGTTGCGCACCTCCACCACCTTGGTCAGGGTGTGGGCGCGGGCGAGGATCTGTGCCTCCCAGGCGTCGTCGCCGCGCTCGATGGCCAGGCCGAGCAGCATGGCCTCCAGGTTGGCGCGGGCGTCGTAAATATCGAACAGCTCCTCCAGGGACATCGGCGCCACCCGGTAGCCGCGCTGGCTGATGACCACCACCAGGCGCTCGGCCACCAGCTGCGACAGCGCCTCGCGCAGCGGGCCGACGCCCAGCCCGTAGCGGGCCTTCAGGCCGCTCATCAGCAGCTTCTCGCCGGGGCGGAACACGCCGCGAATGATGTCGCGCTTGAGCAGCTCATGCCCGCGGATCGCCAGATTCTCTTGGGAAACAAGGGTTTCCATGTTCGCCGTCCTTCCTCGTGGTGCCCGGCCATCATACCCAATGGCGAGCTGACCGCGCCTTTCGTCCGCAGGTGTTGGAAATTTTTGACACGCGATAAAAATGTCGATATTTTTCAAATACGCCGACAGTAAACAAGAACGTCCCAATCCATTGTCGTCCTGTCCAGGAGCGCCCGCCATGTCCAGCGTCGTCCAACTCAAGCCTTCCATTGCCCAGCCGATCGAGCCCCAGGGCTTCACCCTGGCGCCGTCGGCGATCTCGCCGCGCCTGCTGCAGCTGACCTTCCCGCGCAGCACCGTCGAGGCCTACCTCGCCGCGACCGCCGCATACCCGGTGCAGGCGCTGGAATACAAGTCGTTCCTGCGCTTCCGCTGCGCGCGCCTGCTCGACGAGCTGTGCGCCCACACCCTGCAGCCGCTGCTGATCGACAGCCTGGCCGACCGCGACAGCGGCGCCCTGCTGATCACCCCGGAAGGACTGGATTCGGTGGAGCAGGCCGAGGACATGGTCAAGTTCACCACCGCGGTGGCCCACCTGTTCGGCCGCTCCAACTACGACGCCATGAGCGGCCAGTACTACGCGCGCTTCGTGGTGCAGAACGAGGACAACTCCGACAGCTACCTGCGCCAGGCCCACCGGGTGATGGAGCTGCACACCGACGGCACCTTCGTCGAGCAGGACACCGACTACGTGCTGATGCTGAAGATCGACGAGCAGAACATGGAAGGCGGCAACTCGCTGCTGCTGCACCTGGACGACTGGGAAGGGCTGGAGCACTTCTACACCCACCCGCTGGCCCGCCGCGAGATGCGCTGGAGCGCGCCGCCGAGCAAGAACGTCAGCAAGGACATCTGGCACGCGGTGTTCGACACCGACGTCGCCGGCCGGCCGATCATCAGCTACATCGACCAGTTCGTGCAGCCGAAGAACTTCGAGGAAGGCAACTGGCTGGCCGATCTCGGCGACTCCATCGAGAACAGCCCGGCCAAGCTGTCGGTGCGCGTGCCGGTGGGCAGCTTCCTGCTGATCAACAACCACTGCTGGCTGCATGGCCGCGACCGCTTCATCGCCCATCCCGGCCTGCGCCGCGAGCTGATGCGCCAGCGCGGCTATTTCACCCACAAGAAGGTCTTGCGCCAGCCGCGCCAGTAAGGTTCTGCTCGCCATTCGCGGGGACGGCTTGCGTGCGTCGTCCCCGCGTGCCCCATAACCACCATTCCAGAAGAAGGGCAGACAAGGTGTACGACTTCATCATCATCGGCGGCGGCATCATCGGCATGTCCACCGCCATGCAACTGCTCCGCGCCTACCCGGACTGCCGGATGCTGCTGCTGGAGAAGGAATCCGCTCCGGCGCGCCACCAGACCGGCCACAACAGCGGCGTGATCCACGCCGGCGTCTACTACACCCCCGGCAGCCTCAAGGCCAAGTTCTGCCTGGCCGGCAACCGCGCGACCAAGGAGTTCTGCACCGAGAACGGCATCCGCTTCGACGAGTGCGGCAAGCTGCTGGTCGCCACCAACGAGCTGGAGATGCAGCGCATGAAGGCGCTGTGGGAGCGCACCGCCGCCAACGGCCTGGAGCGCGAATGGCTGAGCGCCGAACAGCTGCGCGAGCGCGAGCCGAACATCACCGGCATCGGCGGCATCTTCGTGCCCTCCAGCGGCATCGTCAGCTACGCCGAAGTCACCGCGGCCATGGCCCGCGAGTTCCAGATGCGCGGCGGCGAGATCCGCTACGGCACCGAGGTGATCGGCCTCGACGAGCGCCCCACCGAAATGGTGGTGAAGACCTCGGCCGGCGAGTTCAGCAGCCGCTTCATGGTCTCCTGCTCGGGGCTGATGGCCGACCGCGTGGTGCGCATGCTCGGCCTCGACCCGGGCTTCAGCATCTGCCCGTTCCGCGGCGAGTACTACCTGCTGCCGGCCGAGCACAACCGCATCGTCAACCACCTGATCTACCCGATCCCCGACCCGTCCATGCCGTTCCTCGGCGTGCACCTGACGCGGATGATCGACGGCACCGTCACCGTCGGCCCCAACGCGGTGCTGGCGCTCAAGCGCGAGGGCTACCGCAAGCGCGACATCTCGCTGTCCGACACCTTCGCCATGCTCACCGACCCGGGCATCCTCAAGGTGCTGAAGAACAACCTGCGCCCCGGCCTGGTCGAGATGCGCAACTCGCTGTTCAAGCGCGGCTACCTGCAGGAAGTGCGCAAGTACTGCCCGAGCATCGAGCTCAAGGACCTCAAGCCCTACCCGGCGGGCGTGCGCGCCCAGGCGGTGTCCCGCGAGGGCAAGCTGATCGAGGACTTCCTGTTCCGCAACACGCGGCGCAGCGTCAACGTGTGCAACGCGCCGTCGCCGGCGGCCACCTCGGCCATCCCGATCGGTGCCTACATCATCGAGCAGATCGACGCCCAGCTCGCCGACCTGCCCGGGTTCAACAGGCAGCGCCAGACCGCCTGAGCCCCGAATGCCTTGCCCAACCCCCATGGAGCGTGCGTCATGAGCCAATCGCTGCAAGAGAAGGACATCCACTACCAGCTGCACCCCTACACCAACGCCCGCCTGCACCAGGAGCAGGGCCCGCTGATCATCGAGCGCGGCGAAGGCGTGTACGTCTACGACGAACAGGGCAAGGACTACATCGAAGGCATGTCGGGGCTGTGGAGCGCCGCGCTGGGCTTCAGCAACCAGCGCCTGATCCGCGCCGCGCAGCAGCAGCTCGAGACCCTGCCGTTCTACCACCTGTTCAGCCACAAGGCGCACCGGCCGAGCATCGAGCTGGCCGAGAAACTGATCCAGATGGCGCCGGTGCCGATGAGCAAGGTGTTCTTCACCAACTCCGGCTCCGAGGCCAACGACACCGTGGTCAAGCTGGTGTGGTACCGCAACCACGCCCTCGGCAAGCCGGAGAAGAAGAAGTTCATCGCCCGCACCAACGCCTACCACGGCATCACCGTGGCCAGCGCCAGCCTCACCGGCCTGCCGGCCAACCACCGCGGCTTCGGCCTGCCGCTGCCGGGCTTCCTGCACGTCGGCTGCCCGCACCACTACCGCTACGCCCTGCCGGGCGAGAGCGAGGAGCAGTTCGCCGACCGCCTGGCCGCCGAGCTGGAGCAGACCATCCTCGCCGAGGGCCCGGAAACCATCGCCGCCTTCATCGGCGAGCCGCTGATGGGCGCCGGCGGCGTCATCGTGCCGCCGCACACCTACTGGACCAAGGTCCAGCAGGTGTGCCGCAAGTACGACATCCTGGTGATCGCCGACGAGGTGATCTGTGGCTTCGGCCGTACCGGCAACCTGTTCGGCAGCCAGACCTTCGGCATCCGCCCGGACATCATGGTGGTGTCCAAGCAGTTGTCCTCCTCCTACCAGCCGATCGCCGCGGTGCTGATCAACGACGCGGTGTACCAGCCGATCGAGGCGCAGAGCGGCGAGCTCGGTACCCTCGGCCACGGCTTCACCGCCAGCGGCCACCCGGTGGCCACCGCGGTGGCGCTGGAGAACCTGAAGATCATCGAGGAGGACAACCTGGTCGCCCACGCCGCCGCCATGGGCGAGCGCATGCACGCCGCGCTGCGCCGCTTCACCGACCACCCGCTGGTCGGCGAGGTGCGTGGCTGCGGCCTGATCGCCGCGGTCGAACTGGTCGGCGACAAGGACAGCAAGGCGCCGTACCAGGCCACCGGCACCCTCGGCCGCTACCTGGCCGGCCGCGCCCAGCAGCACGGCCTGATCACCCGCGCCATGGGCGACGCCATCGCCTTCTGCCCGCCGCTGATCATCGACGAGCAGGAGATGGGCCTGCTGCTCGAGCGCTTCGAGCGCGCGCTGGAAGACACGGCGCAGTGGGCGAAGTGAGCTGACAAGGGCCGGCGCGGCCTCTGCGCCCGGCCCACTCCTGTAGGGGCGAATTCATTCGCCCAGATACCCCGCCAAGGCGAATGAATTCGCCCCTACGGATTTGGCGCCCGGGCCGGCGCAAGCCGGCCTTTTCGCGTCAGCCGACGCAGCAGAGCGGCAGGCCTGCCTGAACCACGGAACGCAACTCGAAAAGGAGGTCCCCTTGAACATCCCGGTCGTGCCGATCACGGCAGAAAACACCGCCAGCGCGGTCGACGCCTTGCGCGAACTCTGGCCGCACTACGCGCCGGAAGAGATGGCGCGGGTGATCGACCAGCAGCTGCGGCCCAACGGCTACCAGTTGGTCGGCATCTTCGCCGACGACTCGCCCACGGCCGCCGCCGTGCTCGGCTACCGCATCCAGCACTCGCTGTGGCTGGGTCAGTCGCTGTACATCGTCGACATCGCCACCCTGCCCGAGTGGCGAGGGCAGGGTTTCGGCGACCGCCTGATGGAATGGGCCGAAGCCGAGGCGGCACGCCTGGGCTGCAGCGCCGTGCACCTGGACTCCGGCGTCGGCCGGGAGCGGGCGGCGGCCCATCGGCTGTACATGCGCCACCACTACCAGATCGGCTGCCATCACTTCGTCAAGAAGCTTGGCGGGTAGTTCGCGTGCGCTGGAGGATGCGGCGCAGTGGGTGAAGTGAGCTGAGAGGAGGGCCGGCGTGAGCCGGCCCTTTTCTGTAGGACGCAAGAACGGTGAGACGGTCGTGGCTTGTCCAGCGGGTTGCCTGTAGTCCGAGCAATGCCGGTCATGGTGACGACGACCCAGAGCGGCCAGTCGCGACAGGCAGGAAGCGTCCAGAAGCAGCCGCTCATGAGTGTCAATAGAATCAGGGGCAGTTAGAATGCCGCCCACCTCGCTGCGCTTTCGGCGGCAAATAGTGATAAGCGAGAACGATGTTGGCGTCAGAAAAAGATGACAGAGAGACTGCACTGTCGGAGTTTCTTGCTGAGCTAGTTCAGCAGTAGCAACCCTATATCAGGAACGACTTGATGAGCCTCCTTTACCATTACACCAGTCAGGTTGGATTGCTTGGCATCCTGAGTTCGAAATCGATTTGGTGCACTAATTCTTTATTTTTAAACGACTCTGCTGAGTTTAAGCATGCCATCCAGTATGGCAAGCAGATGGCGAATCGGCTGTTTGAAGACGACTATAATGAGCGTTTTGGTTGGCAACTCCGGCATGAATTGGAATCGACAGCCGCTGAGGACATATACATCTCCTCGTTCAGCGAACGGCCAGATTTGCTAAGTCAGTGGCGAGGCTACTGCCCCGGAGGCAACGGTTACTGCTTAGGGTTCGATCGTGAAGCACTTGAAGACTATTGTGTTGCAAATGAGATGCGCCTAGAAAAATGCCTGTATAGCCATGACGAACAACTGGGAGCAGTGGCTGAAATCATTGCCGCAGCGCTACGTGAATTCCCTGCGATAGCTATATGCCGCAAGGAATTTCATGGTTTGGAGTCCAAAGAGAAAGTCGATGTTATGGCGAAGTATTGGGCCCACCTTGAGGGGGCGGGTGCCCAACAAGCTAAAAGTATCGTTTCTATCGCTTGCAAAATGTTAACCGAGTTGGCGCCTAGGTTTAAACATGAAGGATTTCATGAGGAGGCGGAATGGAGAATAATTGCCAATGGTCCCGCCCGCCAGATCCTATATCGGCCTGGGCCTTCGTATGTCGTGCCATACATCTCGCTGGACTTACTGGAGCATAACAAACACGCGCTCTGCGAGGTAATCGTAGGCCCGAACCCAAACCAAGACCGAGCCCAGAAGGCCGCGGAGATTGTATTGCGCGCTGCGGGTTACGATGCGAGTATCGTCAGATCCTCCAGCGTACCATTCAACTACTGGTGATCTGGTCGCATGTTGAATCGCTCGCAGTATAGTGAATAGTTCTGAGCTTTAAATTTTGGCCAGTTCCTGCCTGTCGAGAATGACAGCTTTTGGCCGATAGCTGCCGGTCGTCACAGGAAAATCACTGGTTATCCTAGGCGCAATCTGCCTTCAGCTTCATGCAGCCGGTCGGCTAGGAAATCCGCCGCTTCGAGATCCAAAACCGCGCCCTCCCTGGCCGCAGTTTCCAGTCGACCTCGCCCTCACTCCCCCCGCCTCTGCAACCCCCCACGCACCTCCCGCGCAGTGCAGCCGTACTGCTGGCGGAAGGCGCGGGTGAACTGGGCCTGGTCGTTGAAGCCCCAGCGGAACGCCAGTTCGCCGATCGACAGGTGGCAGTGCGGGTCGCGCAGCTGGCGGTGCACGGCCTCCAGGCGCTGCAGGCGGACCCATTCGCCGAGGGTGTAGGGCGTGGCGGCGAACAGCTTGTGCAGGTAGCGCAGCGACAGGCCGCAGGCCTCGGCGATCTGCGCCGGGTTCAGTTCGGGATTGGCCAGGTGGCGCTCGATGTACTGCTCGACGCGCTGCAGGTGCACGGCAGCCAGGGTCGAGGTCTCGCTGTTGAGCACCCGCTCGTCCTGGCGCAGGGCCATCAGCAGGGTGGCCAGCGCCTGTTCCAGCAGCAGGTGGCGGGCGCTCGCGTCGCACTCGTCGAAGCGCGCCGCGCACAGGCCGAGCTGTTCGACGAAGATCCGCCCCAGGCCGCGGCGGGCGTCGAAGCAGAAGCGGGTGTAGCGTTCGGCGCCGCGCAGCTGGCCGTGCAGGGCGCGCTCAGGCAGCTTGAACACCCAGAGGTCGTTGTCGGCGGCGTAGTGGAAGTGGTAGGGCGCATCGCCGCGCTCGACGATGAAGCCGCCCGGCTGGCAGCGCAGGGCGCGGCCGTCCTGTTCGAAGAGGACTTCGGTCTGCCGCGGCACGGTGACCAGGTAGCAAGCCTCCGGGTCCTGGCTCACCTGGGCCTTGCTGCGCGAGTAGGCGAGCTGGCTGGAGCGCAGACGGGAGAGGGTGAGCGGCGTGCTGGGCGTGTCCCAGACGTGCAGGCTGCCCTGGAAGGCGGCGCCGGGAGCGAACTCCAGGCTGAGGGGGAAGTAGGTGGTGCCGATAGCTTCTGCCCAGCGGAGCTGGCGTTCCTGTTGCGGCCAGTACCGGGTGGAGAGCTGTTGAGCCATGGCCGGTCCTCACGATTATCGTTGTTATGAGGACAGCGCGGCTGGGAGTGGAAATCCCTGCCGCGCTGTTATTTCGCCATCATTGGCCTGGGTGACCGGGTGGTCAAGTCCGTGGCGTCACCCGGTAGGTGGCGGTCGGCGTCAGGGTCGTCTGCCAGCCCGGCGGGATGACGATGTTGGTGGTGCTTTCCTCGATCACGCACGGGCCCTGCACGGTCTGCCCGGCCTGCAGCTGGTTGCCGTCGTACACCGGGGTGGCCTGCCACTCGCCGTCGGCGCTGAACAGCATCTTGCGCAGGCTGGACGGGGCGGCCTCGCCGACCTCGGCCGGCACCGGCAGCTCCGGCAGCGGCGGGCGCGGCAGGCGGCCGATTACCGAGCACTCGAGGTTGACCAGCTCCACCGGGCTGCCCGGCTCGCTGTAGGAGTACAGCGCCTGGTGGCGACGGTGGAAAGAGTCGCACAGCGCGGCCAGGCCCTGCTCGTCGAGCCGACTGCTGGCCAGCTCCACGCTGCACTCGTGGATCTGCCCGAGGTAGCGCATCTCCAGGGTGTAGTGGCACTCGATGGTGTCGGCGGCGAAGCCGTCCTCGCGCAGGTTGTCGAGGCCCTTGTTGCGCAGCTCGGCCAGCGCCTGGTTGAGCTGCGCGAGGTCGACGTGGCCGGCGTCCAGGCGCATCGGCAGGGTGGTCAGCTGGTCGTAGCGCATGTCGGAGAGGATCTGGCCGAAGGCGCACAGGCCGGAAGCGACCTTGGGGATCAGCACGGTGTGGATGCCGATCTCCTCGGCCAGGCGCACCACGTGCATGCCGGCCGCGCCGCCGGCACCGATCAGGGCGAAGTCGCGCGGGTCGTGGCCGCGCTCGATGGACACCCGGCGGATGCCGTTGACCATGTTGAGGTTGACCAGGGTGGTGATGCCGTAGGCCGCGCGCTCGATGCTGATGCCCAGCGGGTCGGCGATCTTGCTGCGGATGGCGTCCAGCGCCGCCTGGCGGTTGAGGCGGATGCTGCCGCCGAGCAGGGCGCCGTCGGGCAGGTAGCCGAGCACCAGGTTGGCGTCGGTCACGGTCGGTTCGGTGCCGCCCTTGCCGTAGCACACCGGACCGGGCTTGGCGCCGGCGCTGCGCGGGCCGACCTGGAGCATGCCGAACTCGTCGAGGTGGGCGATCGAGCCGCCGCCGGCGCCGAGGGTCTCCACCTGGATCATCGGCACGCCGATGCGCTGGCGCAGGAAGTCGACGTCCTTGCTGAAGTTGGTGCGCCCGGCGTTGGTCAGGGTGATGTCGAACGAGGTGCCGCCCATGTCGACGGTGATCACGTTGTCGATGTCGAACGGTTTGGCCACCGACAGGCCGGCCTGCGGCGCCGAGGCCGGGCCGGAGTTGATCGCGTTGACCGCGCGCTCGCGCATCATGCCGCCCGGCGCCAGGCCGCCGTTGGACTGGAAGTAGCGCACCGGCTGCTGGGCGCCGAGTTCCTCGAACAGCGCGTCGATGCGCTCGACGTAGCGCGCCATCACCGGGCTCAGGTAGGCGTTGACCACGGTGGTGGAGGTGCGGGTGTACTCGCGGATCTGCGGGAACACCTCGACGCCGGTGCAGACGAACACTCCGGGCAGGGCGGCGCGCACCATCTCGGCGGCGCGCAGTTCGTGGGCCGGGTTGCGCACCGACCAGACGAAGGAGATCGCCACCGCCTCGACGCCCTCGGCGCGGAAGTACTCGATGGCCTCGCGCACCGCGGCCTCGTCCAGCGGGCTGTACTCGCGGCCGTCGCTGAGGATGCGCCCGCCCACCGGGCGGCGCAGGTGGCGCGGCACCAGCATGTGCGCCGGCGGGTAGTGGGCGTCGTAGCGGTGGCCTTCCTCCTTGTGGCCGAGGCGGATCTCCAGGCTGTCCTCGTGGCCCTCGGTGCACAGCAGGCCGACCTTGACCCCGGTGCGCTCGATCAGCGCGTTGAGCGCCACGGTGGTGCCGTTGATGCACAGGTCGCAGTCGGCAATGATCTCGGCCGGCGAGCGGCCGACGGCGTCGGCGATCTGCGCCAGGCCGGCGCGGATGGCCAGGGTGCCGTCCTGCGGGGTGGACGGCGCCTTGAACAGCTGCACGCCGCCGTCGCGGTCGGCGAGGATGAAGTCGGTGAAGGTGCCGCCGGCGTCGATGCCCAGACGATATTGGTTACGCATGTCGATGTTCCTCAGCAGTGCTCAGTGGGGGGCGCGGGCGGCGCGGGTGGCGGCTTCGTCGAGATGGCCGTCGGCGTCGACGATCACCCCGTACTCGAGGCGGGCGCCCTCGGCGGAGACCAGGCCGTTGCGCAGGTCGTCGAGGACCGCGGCGACCGGGCGGCGCAGCGGGTCGCCGTAGCCACCGCCACCGGGGTTGACGTTGATCACCCGCTCGCCGGGGCGCACGGTCAGCACTGGGTTCTGGATGTAGTGGGTTTCCTCGCCGTCGGCACGGCGGTGGATCAGGCGGCCGAGCTTGGGCTCGAGCAGCGCGTTGCGCGCGCCGGCCGCGCCGGCGGTGGCCAGCTGGCGGCCCTCGCCGAAGCCGACCACGGTCATCTCGTGCTCCAGCGGTTCGATCTCCAGGCGGGTGCCGGAGCCGCCGCGGAATTCGCCGGCGCCGCCGCTGTCGCTCATCAGGCTGTAGCGGTGGATGACGATCGGGTAGGAGTACTCGAGCAGCTCGATGTCGCCGCTCATCAGCGCGCCGAAGCAGCACAGCGGGCCGCAGGCGTGCCAGCCGTCCATCACCTTGTTGGCGCCGGCGCCGGAGATGATCGAGGCGAGCACCATGGTCACGTATTCGTCGCCCTCGCGGCGCGGGTCGTGGCCGGCGATGTTGATGCCGCTGGCGTGGCCCCAGGAGGCGGTGACGCGCTCGGGGGCGGCCTGCTCCAGCGCCTGGCGCACGGCGTCGGCGAGGGTTTCCATCGGCGTGGTGGTGCAGTTGACGTGCGGCGCCGGCTCCTCGGCGTTGCACAGGGTGCCCTTGGGCCCGAGGTCGACGCTGACGCAGCGGTACAGGCCCTCGTTGTAGGGCGGCGGCACCTGGGCGAACATCATCAGGCCGAGGTAGACGCCGGATACCGAGTTGCCCTCGTAGGAGTTGATGAAGTAGGGCACCTGCGGCGGGCTTTCGATGCGCACGTGGGCCTCGTCGCCGCGGATCTCGACGTGGGCGGTGATCGCCAGCTCGCCGAGGCCGTGGCCGGAGTCCTCGAGGATCGCGGTGCCGCTGTAGTGGCCGTCCGGCACGTCGCGTAGCAGGGCGCGCATGTGGCGGTCGGCCATGTTCTTCAGCTCGGCGATGCAGGCGCGCACCTGCTCGACGCCGTACTTCTCGACCAGCTCCAGCAGGTGGCGCTCGCCGACGCAGCAGGCGCCGTACTGGGCGTTGAGGTCGCCCTCCTGGTAGGGGCGGGCGCGCATGTTGGTGAGCAGCAGGTTGAACACGTCCTCGCGGCGCTTGCCGCCGGCCCACAGCTTGACCGGCGGGATGCGCAGGCCCTCGGCGTAGATCTCCTTGGCGTCCGGGTTGTAGCCGGCCGGCACCGGGCCGCCGATGTCGGTGAGGTGGCCCTTGCACACCGTCCAGAACACCAGCTCGCCCTGGTAGAACACCGGCTTGTACATGCAGCAGTCGAGGATGTGGCTGCCCTTGTAGGCCGGGTCGTTGTGATAGATCACGTCGCCTTCGGCGATGTCGCCCTCGAAGAACTCGGCCACGCACTTCATCGCCGGGATCAGCGAGCCGAGGTGGATCGGGATGTCCTGGCCTTGCAGGATCATTTCCGGGAAGTGGTCGAACAGCGCGTTGGAGTAGTCGTGGGCCAGGTTGAACACGCTGGAGCGGCCGGTCTTCTCCAGGGTCAGGGTCATCTCGCGCTGGGCCGTTTCCAGCGCCCCGCGCACGACCGCGAGGGTGATCGGATCTACTGTACTCATGGTTCACCACACATCTTGTTGTTGTCGGAGAGGCGGCCCCGCAAGGCTCCGCCCTGACTGACAAGCTACGCGGCGCGCGGCGGGCGGGCTTGTCGCGGGGCGCACCCTTTGTTGCGTCTGCGTGCACTCGGCCGTGCGTGGGTTGCCGTTGGTGCAGACGAAAAAAAGGCCAGCGCGAGGCTGGCCTGAAAGGGGGCTGGATTTACACAACTGGGGGTTGGCGCGGCGACGGCTCAGAAGTAGTAGCCGACGTTGCTGTACAGCTGGTTCTCCCAGCGGTCGCTGCCGCCGGCGCCGAGGCTCTGGGTGTAGCTGCCGCCGCCGATGTACGGGTCGTGCTTGCCGTGCAGCCATTCCAGGGCGATCCACAGCGGGCCGAAGGTGAACGAGCTGCCGGCGATGAAGCGCTGCGAGTCCTCGAAGCCGCTGGCGTCCTTGGTGAAGTGGCTGTAGTTGGCATAGAACTTCACCCCGGAGAACCAGCCGTACTGGCCGGGCAGGGCGTAGCTGAGGTCGGCGACGTACAGGTTGCCCTTGGCGGCGACGTTGAAGGTGCCGTCGAAGCTGCCGAAGCTCACCAGGCGGTCGCTGCCGGGGTTCTCCGGGCTCATCGACTGGCGCGCGGCGAGCAGCTGCACGCCCCACGGGCCGTTCTGGCCGAGGTAGTGCACGGCGAAGGCGCGGCGCTCGCCGTCCTTGCCGGTGTCCTGGTTCTCCAGGGTCGAGGCCAGCGCCGACACGCCGACTTCCGAGGCCCAGTCGCCGAGCTGCAGGTTGCGCGCCAGGCGGGCGACGACGATGTTCTCCTCGTGGTTGTCGCTGCCGTCGACCACGTAGGCGTCGGCCGTCGCCACGCTGGTGCCGTAGGTGCGCCCGCCGCGGCTGGTGCCCTTGCCCTGTTCGGCCGGCATGGCGAACCAGGCGGCCTGCAGGTCCCAGTCGGCGTTCTTCTGGGTGTACTTGATGCCGATGTCCTGGGTGTCCTCCAGGCCGATCACGTTGCCCAGCGACTCGAAGAAGGTGCTGCCGAAGTAGGGCTGCAGGCCGAACGGGATCGGCATCAGGCCGGCCTGCACCTGGCGTTCGGCGTCGAACCGGTAGCCCAGCCAGACGTACTCGGCGAAGGCGATGTCGCCGATCTTGTCGGTGTAGTCGAACGGGCGGTGCTTGCCGTAGAAGCGGTACTTGGCCGCGCCGATCCAGCTGTCCGAGCTGTAGGTGGCGGTGAGGAAGGCGGTGTCGAAGCCGAACTCGGCGATGTCGCGGTCCGGGTCGTAGTCCAGGCGGCCGCGGACCGCGCCGCCGAGGTCGAGGTTGTCGGTGACCTGCACGGCGGCGGCCGGCAGGGCGAAGGCGGTCAGCAGCGGCGCGGCCAGCAGCGGGCACAGCAGCAGGGAAGTGCGGCGGGTGAGCGGGTGACGCATCGGGTGTCTCCGGGTGTTGTCGTTGTTTTGCGGGCACACCGGAAGCGCACCGCCGGGAGGCGGCGCGTTCCGTGATGGGGAGGATGGGCAGGCGGGCGCCTGCCCTGGGCTCAGAGGCTGTCGGTGCCGGCCGACCAGGCGCGGCGGCGGCCGCTGGCCAGCAGGCGGTAGCCGGCGAAGGCGACCACGAAGGTGGCCGGCGCCGAGAAGGTCGCCAGGGTCGCATCGCCGGCCTTGAGCAGGACGATGCCGGCCGCGGCGGCGGCGAACCAGGCGAGCAGGCCGCGGGCGTCGAAGGCCGGCAGGCTGGCGTCGTCGGCCAGGGGCACGCCGTGGGCGGCGAGGATGTGCGCCAGGGCGATGGCCACCCAGGCGACGATGAAGATGCTCTGCCAGGCCAGCGCCTGGAGGATGTAGCTGAACACGTCGAAGCGCATCAGCAGGTAGACGGTGAGGCCGGTGAGCGCCGCCCACACCACGTAGGGCACGCGGGAGAGGCCGAGGCCGGCGCCCAGTGCCTGCAGGTTGGTGGCGCCGAGGAAGAAGTTGCCGGTGTTGATGCGCGTCTGGGTGACCCAGACGAACAGCAGGCCCCAGAGGCCCATCAGCTGGACGATCGACAGCACCACCGACACCTCGCTGACGCCGCCCTCGGTGGGGATGGTGGCGGCGAGGAAGATCCCGGCCAGGCCGTTGAGCAGGAAGGCCACCGCGTAGAACGGCATGCCGAAGTTGACGCGCGCGTGGTAGTCGCTGTCCTCGGCGCGGCCGAAGCGGGCGTAGTCCCAGGTGTACATCATCAGTACCCAGACGCCCATGAAGTAGGTGAAGCAGTTCCACCAGCCGTGCGCGGGCGCGCCGCCTTCCGGCGCCAGCTCCAGCCAGGCGGCGGAGTAGCCGTACTCGTTCACCGCCACCAGCAGCGCGGCGACGAGACCGATCAGGTACAGCGGCAGCAGCACGCCGTTGAGCTTGTCCAGCCAGCGCATGGCGTGGCCGAAGATCAGCAGCACGCTGTACACCACCACGATCAGGTAGGCCTGCCCGAGGCTCACCGCGCCGGCGTAGTGGTTGAGCGCCACGGCCATCACCGAGCCCTCGAAGGCGGCGTAGTAGATCGCGGTGGCGCTGAACAGCAGGGTCGCCAGCGCGGCGCCGGCGCGGCCGAACAGGTGGCGCGAGAACTGCGCCACCGACAGTCCGCTGGCGATGGCGTAGCGGCTGATCACCGCGTTGATCGCCCCGTAGCAGACCACCGACAGCAGCAGGCCGATGATCGCGTTGCGCGTGCCGAAGCCCATCGCCAGGGCGGCGCCGACCACCAGGTAGAACATCGCGCTGCAGATGCCCCACCAGGCCATGGTCAGCGAGCCGCGGCTGAGGCGTTGATCGAGGGGCACCGCGCTATCGGTACCCGAATGCTGGTTTGCAGGTTTTCCGGCCATGACAGATCTCTTGTTGTTGTTGGAAGAAGCGAGAGGTCATGACAGTAGAAAAAACGCCGCCGCCGGGCTTGCCGCTGCGGGCCCGGGCTTTTGTCGACGGGTGTACTGGGGCGCGACGTTTGTCGCGCCCGGGGGTCAGCGCGGATACAGCGGCGGCAGCGAGCCACTCGGTGGCGGCGGAGTCTTGCCGTTGGGCGCGGGGGGCAGGCTGCCGATCGCCTGCCACAGCGCCTCGCCCTGCCAGGAGTGGCCGCTCTCGCTGTACAGCGCCGCGTTGAGGCCGTCGAGGGCGTCGGACAGCGGCACGTAGCGGGCGGCCATGTCGGCCAGGGTCTCCGGCTGCTGGCGCGCCCAGGCGTCCAGCGCCTGGCGGGTGGCCTGCGGGTCGTTGCCCTGGCAGGCGCGCCGCAGGTCGTCCTGCAGGGTGCGCGGGCTGGGGCCGCTGGCGGCGGCGCGGATCACCGCCGGCAGGCGCCGCGCGCGCCACCAGAGGGCGAAGCCCAGCGCGGTGGTCAACGCGAAGGTGACGGTGGCCAGCTGCCAGGGCCACAGGCGCGCGCTGCGCAGCGTCGGGTCGGCGGGCAGCACCGGCGGGGTGTCCGCCAGCAGCGCCGGGTTGTCCAGCACCTCGAGGGTGCGGCCCGGCAGGCGGCTGCGCATCAGGCGATCCTCGACGGTGTTCCACCACACCACCTCCAGCGCCGGCAGCTCGATGCGCCCGGGGGCGGTCGGCACCAGGGCGATGCTCTCCTCGCGGCTGCCGGTCAGGCCGGTCTCGCCGATCCGGTTGTGCAGGCGCGGCTGCTCCGGGTAGCGGCGCAGCCAGGGCTCCTGGATCGGCGCTTCCAGCCCGGGCAACTGGGCGCTGGCCAGGCCTTCGGCGCGCAGCAGCAGGTGATGGGTCAGCGAGTCGCCGATCCGTACCCGGTGCTCGTCCGGGCTCCAGTGCTCGCCGAGGGTCAGTACCCGCGCCGGCAGCCAGGGCGCATCGGCCGGGTAGTCGGCCGGTTTGGGCTTGACCGCGAGGGTCAGCGGCGGCGAGCGGACCTGGACCGCTCGGCCGCTGCGCGGACCGAACGGCAGCGCGCCGCCCTCGTTGGGGGCGAGGGCAGTGGCGCTGAACAGCAGCGCGGGGATCTGCAGTTCGCCGCTGTGCTGGGGGAACAGCGCATAGCGAACCTCGATCACCCCATGGCGCACGCCGTCGAGCATCACCTCGTAGGTGCGCGGCGGGCCCAGCGTCTCGACCCGCGCGTCGTCCAGCTCCAGCGGACTCAGCCGGCTGTCGTCGTAGAGCGCCAGCGAGTGGTAGACGCGCAGGGTGAGGATGGCCTGGGCCTGTACGTAGACGCTGTCCTCCTCCAGGCGGGCGTCGACGAACACCGGCGCCAGCGCCTCGTCGGCGATCCGTGGTGGCGCCTCGCGCACCAGCAGCTCGATGGCCCGGGACTGCACCTCGCCGATGCGCAGCGGCGGGATGACCAGGCGACCGGTCAGCTTCGGTTGCAGGCCGATCACCAGGCGACTGTCGAGATCGCCCGGCGCGCCTTCGGCGGGGCGGGTCAGCAGGCGGGTGTCGAGCACCTCGAACTGCTCCGCCAGCACGCCGAGGTCGGGGCGGCCGAACAGGGTCGGGTCGTCGCTTTCCAGGGTCAGCTCGACGATTTCGCCCAGGGCCAGTTCGCTACGGTCGACACGGGCGCGCAGCTCGGCCGCTGCGGCGCTCTGCAGCAGCGCCGACAGGGCGACGAGGGCGAGCAGGACCGGGCGCAGCATGGGGCTCATCGCGAATCCTCCTGTTGGCGTTGCTGTTCGTACCAGAACTTGCGGCGCAGCAGCTCGGCGGGATCGTCGGGGATCTGCCGCAGCCACTGTTCGAGAGCCTGGCGCTGTTCGGTCTGCAGCGGCAGAGCGTCGCCGCCGGACGGCGGCTGTACGCCGCCCGGCTCCAGGCGCTCCTCGGTGGCGGTGCCGCTGCCGAAGGCGCCGGCGCTGGGCACGGCGCTGCTGGCGGCGGCCTCGGCGGCGTGCTCCCGCTCCTGCCCCGGGCGCTCGTCGTCGGCGTCCGCTGCGGCGGGGCGCTGCCCGACGGAACGCCGCCCGACGGAAGGCTCGTCCTGGGCTCGTCGCGCGGCGGCTTCCCGCGCCTCGCGTTCGGCGGCCAGGCGCTCGCGCAGCGCCTGGCCGACCAGCGTGCGGTTGTGCTGCGCCACCGCCAGTTGCGGATCGCGGCGCAGGGCTTCCTCGTAGGCGGCGAGGGCGGACTCCAGTTCGCCGCCGCGGGCCAGTGCGTTGCCGCGGTTGTAGTGGGCGGCGGCGTCGTCACCGGCGGCGAAGGCCTGCGCGGCGGCGGCGTAGTCGCCGGCGCGATAGAGGGCGATGCCGCGCCACTGCGGATCGACGAAGCGCTGCGCGGCGGCGGCCGGCTCGTCGGCCTCGAGCAGGCGCAGGCCCTGCTGGTCGGGACGTCGCCAGAGGTCTTCGAAGCCGAAGGCCAGTGCCGACGGCGGCTGCACCAGCAGCAGGGCGAAGGCGAACAGCCAGCCGCGCCGGCCGGCGCAGGCGGCCAGCAGGAGCAGCGGCAGCAGCAGCCAGTGCCCCTGATCGGCCCAGCCGCTGAGCGGACGCAGGTTCTCGGTTTCGGCGCGGGTGTCGCGGCGGGCCAGCAGGCCCAGGCTGGCCAGGTCGCCGTCGTCCAGACGCAGGGTGCTGTAGCCGCCGTCGAGGCTGGCGGCGAAGGCGGCCAGTTGCTCGCCGTGCAGGCGCGGCAGCAGGATGGCGCCGGTCGCGTCGCGCAGGAAGCCACCGTCCTCCAGTTGCACCGGGGCGCCGGCCGGGGTGCCGACGCCGAGCAGCAGCAGCGGGTTGTCGCGGTTGCCGAGCGCGGCGCGGATGCCGGCCTGCTCGGTAGCGTCGAGGGTGCCGGTCAGCAGCAGCAGGCGACCCTGGCCGTTGGCGCCCTGGTCGAGCAGCGCCAGCGCGCGACGCACGGCGAGGTCGGCGCGCTGGCCGGGCGTGGGCATCAGCGCCGGGGCAAGGGCGGCCAGCAGGTTCTGCGCGGTGGTCAGGTCGTTGGACAGCGGCACCAGCACGTGGGCGCTGCCGGCGTAGACGACGATGGCGGTGGGGGTCTCGCCGCGGGCGGCGAGCAGGTCGAGCAGCTTGCGCCGCGCCACTTCCAGGCGACTGGGCGGCAGGTCCTCGGCGAGCATCGCCGGGGTCAGTTCGAGGATCGCCACCAGCGGG
Source organism: Stutzerimonas stutzeri (assembly GCF_024451105.1). Lineage (GTDB taxonomy): Bacteria > Pseudomonadota > Gammaproteobacteria > Pseudomonadales > Pseudomonadaceae > Geopseudomonas > Geopseudomonas stutzeri_A. Next base: position 225,328 of record NZ_JANGEY010000002.1, on the reverse strand, counting down.
TCGCCCTGGGCCTGTGCCGGCTGTTCCTCGGCGCTCCAGCCGGGGCCGAGCAGGGCCAGCAGGGCGAGCAGCCAGGCCAGGCCGAGCAGCAGCCAGGGCAGGCGATCCTGGCGGCCGCGGCCGCCGGCCAGCAGCCAGGCCTGGAAGGCCGGCGGCAGCAGTGCCTGCCAGCGGCCGAGGCGGCGCTTGCGGTGCCACAGGCGCCACAGCAGCCAGGCCAGCAGCGGCACCAGCAGCAGCCAGGCGGGACGGGCCAGGTGCGGCAGCAGGTCGCTCATCGGCGCCTCCGCAGACGTGGCGGCCACTGCGGCCACAGCTCGTGGGCGGCCAGCAGCAGGCTGAGCAGCAGCGCGGCGGCCAGCGGCCAGGGGTACAGCGCGGTGGCGCGGTAGACGGTGGTCGGCGCCTGGGCGACCGGCTGCAGGCGGTCGAGGGCCTTGGCGATGGCGCGCAGCTCGTCCTGCGAGCGGGCGCGGAAGTATTCGCCGCCGGTCAGCGCGGCCAGTTCGCGCAGCAGCGGCTCGTCGAGGTCGAGCCCGGGATTGAGCCCGTACAGGCCGACCGCGCCGGCCTGCGCGGCGTCGGCACCGATGCCGATGGTGTAGAGGGTCACGCCTTCGGCGGCGGCCAGGCGCGCGGCGGTCAGCGGCGCCACCTCGCCGCCGGTGTTGGCGCCGTCGGTGATCAGCACCAGCACACGCTGCTCCGCCGGGCGCTCGCGCAGGCGTTTGACGGCCAGGCCGATGGCGTCGCCGATGGCGGTGTTCTTGCCGGCGATGCCGACCACCGCCTCCTCCAGCCACTGGCGCACACTGTGGCGATCGAAGGTCAGCGGCGCCTGCAGGTAGGCCTGGCTGCCGAACAGGATCAGTCCGATGCGATCGCCGGTACGTCCGGCGACGAACTCGCCGAACAGCCGCTGGACCAGGGCCAGGCGGGCGATCGGCTCGCCCTGCCAGTGCATGTCGCGGTAGTCCATGGAGCCGGAGACGTCGACCGCCAGCAGCAGGTCGCGACCGCTGGAGGGCAGCGGCAGCGGCTCGCCGAGCCACTGCGGGCGCGCCGCGGCCAGCACCAGCAGCAGCCAGAGCAGGGCGAACGGCGCCTGGCGCCGCCAGCCCGGCAGCCTCGGCCGGGCACGCTTGCCGCCGAGGCTCTCCAGTTCGGCGAGGAAGGTCACGCGCAGCGCCGCCTCGCCGCTGTCGGCCGGCGGCAGCAGCAGGCGCAACAGCCAGGGCAGCGGCAGGAGCAGGAAGATCCACGGCCAGGCGAACTCAAGCATGCTTGCGGATCCAGGTTTCCACCGCCTGCTGCAGGCCGTCGATGGCCTTGTCGTCGAGGCGGCAGTCGGCGCGGTAGGTGCCCTCGACGAGGATCATCCAGCGGGTCAGGCCGGCGGCCGGGCAGCGGTTGTCGAGGAAGGCCAGCCAGGCGCGCCCGCTCAGGGTGTGGCTGTGGCTGCCGGGGTAGTGGGCGCGGCACAGGCGCTTGAGCAGGCCGTTGAGCGCCTGCAGCCAGGGGCCGGCGGGGGCGCCGTCGTAGGGGCGCGGCAGGCCGCGCAGCTCGTCGAGCGCGGCCTGGCGTTGCGGGTCGAGGGTGCCGGGTTCGGGGGGCGGCGCGGCCTCGCGCGCGCGCCACCAGGCCAGCAGGCGCGCGCGGTACCACCACAGCGCGGTGCCGGCGCCGAGTAGCAGGGCGGCGAGCAGCCACCAGCCGGGCGCTGGCGGCCAGAACGGCGGCGCCGGCGGCAGCAGCGGTTCGGCCAGCTGGTCGAGGGGGCTCATGCCGGTTGGGCCTCGGGGTGGGGCAGCACCTGCTCGCGCAACTGCTCGATCAGGTCGCGCTGGGTGGACAGCGGCAGCCGCAGCACGCCGAGCTTCTGCGCCAGGCGTTGCCAGCGCAGTTGGCGCGCCACGCCGCGCTCGCGCCAGGCCTGGCGCAGGGCTGGGTCGGCGGTATCCAGTTCGAGGTGGGCGTGCTCGTCGGTGAAGCGCAGCAGACCGGCGGCCGGCAGGGCGTGGTCGAGCGGGTCGGACAGCGGCAGCAGGATCAGGTCGCAGTGGCGGGCGAGCAAGGCGAACTGCTGTTCGGCGCTGTCCACCAGGCTGCGTTCGTCGCAGATCGTCAGCACCAGGCTGCCCGGACGCAGCACCTCGCGGGCGCGGCGCAGGGCCAGGCCCAGACCGTCGCCGGCGCCGGGTTCACTGGCGCGCGAGGACAGTTGCTGGTTGGCGCGCACCACCCGGCCGAGCAGTTGCAGCAGGCTCTGCTTGCTGCGCCGCGGGCGGATCTCGCTGCTGCCGTGGTCGTCGAACACCAGCCCGCCGATGCGGTCGTTGTGGGCCAGCGCGGCCCAGCCGAACAGCGCGGCGACCTGGGCGGCGAGCACCGACTTGAAGCACAGGCCGCTGCCGAAGAACAGCCGCGGGCTCTGCTCCACCAGCAGGAACACCGGACGCTCGCGTTCCTCGTGGAACAGCTTGGTGTGCGGCTCCTGGGTGCGCGCGGTGACCCGCCAGTCGATGTTGCGCACGTCGTCGCCGGCCTGGTAGACGCGCACCTGGTCGAAGTCGACGCCGCGCCCGCGCAGTTTCGAGTGGTGCAGGCCGATCAGCGGGCTGCGCTGGCCGGGGCGCGAGAACAGTTGCACCTCGCCGAGGCGATGGCGCATTTCCAGCAGTTCGGCGAGGCCGATCATCACCCCCGGCGGCAGCATGTCGGCGTGCATGGCCGGCGCCTCAGGCCACCGCGACCTGGTCGAGGATGCGCTGCACCACGCGATCCTGGTCGATGCCGGCGGCCTCCGCCTCGAACGACAGGATGATGCGGTGGCGCAGCACGTCGAACAGCACCGCCTGGATGTCCTCGGGGCTGACGAAGTCGCGCCCGGCCAGCCAGGCGTGGGCGCGCGCGCAGCGGTCGAGAGCGATCGAGCCGCGCGGGCTGGCGCCCCAGGCGATCCACTCGGCCAGCTCGGCGTCGAAGCGCGCCGGGTGGCGGGTGGCCATGATCAGCTGCACCAGGTACTCCTCCACGGCGTCGGCCATGTACAGGCCGAGGATCTCGCGCTGCGCGGCGAAGATCGACGCCTGGCTGACCCGCTGCTCGGGCTGTGCCTCGCCGCCGATCGCCTCGCCGCGCGCCTGCTGGAGGATGCGCCGCTCCACCGAGGCGTCCGGGTAGCCGATCTTCACGTGCATCAGGAAGCGGTCCAGCTGCGCCTCGGGCAGCGGGTAGGTGCCTTCCTGCTCGATGGGGTTCTGGGTGGCCATCACCAGGAACAGCCCGGGCAGCTCGTAGGTGCAGCGGCCGATGCTCACCTGGCGCTCGGCCATCGCCTCGAGCAGCGCCGACTGCACCTTGGCCGGGGCGCGGTTGATCTCGTCGGCGAGCACCAGGTTGTGGAAGATCGGCCCGCGCTGGAACTCGAAGGTGGCGGTCTCCGGGCGGTAGATCTCGGTGCCGGTGATGTCCGCCGGCAGCAGGTCGGGGGTGAACTGGATGCGGTGGAACTCGGCCTCGAGGCCGGCGGCCAGGTCCTTGATCGCCTTGGTCTTGGCCAGCCCGGGCGCACCCTCGACCAGCAGGTGGCCGTCGGCCAGCAGGGCGATCAGCAGGCGGTCGACCAGCCGCTCCTGGCCGAGGATCTGGCTGGAAAGGTACTGGCGCAGGACGATCAGCGCGTCGCGATGGGGCATGTCTGACTCGGCAAGGGGGGAGAGGTGCCTGGCACCGGGCTGGCCTCCACTTTAATCCATCCGGCCCCGCCTCGACCAACGCTGTGCGTTCGGTCGAGCGCACCCCGGCAGGCCTGCTAAGTTTTCAGAAGGCAGGTGGCGACGGGCGGCGGAGAACGGGCATGGGATTTTTCAGCGCAGCGGATCGGGACGACTTTCACCGTCAGTTGCAGGAGGTGCTGGCTCGGCGGGTCGACGAGGCGAGCCTCGAGCCGCTGGCGCGCTTCGCCCGCCAGCTGTTCGCCAGTGCGGCGCTCGACGAACTGGCCGAACGGCGCCTGGCCGATCTGGCCGGCGGCTGCCTGTCGGCCTGGCGGCTGCTGGAACGCTTCGATCCGGCCGCGCCGCAGGTGGTGCTGTTCAGCCCCGACTACGAGCATCACGGCTGGCAGTCGTCGCACACCGTGCTGCAGGTGCTGCATCCGGACATGCCGTTCCTGGTCGACTCGCTGCATATGGAACTGCGCCGCCGCGGCCACGCCGTGCACAGCCTGCTGAACTGCGTGCTGGCGGTGCGCCGCGGGGCGCACGGCGAACTGCTCGAGCTGCTCGCCGCCGACGCCGAGGGCCCCGGGGTGCGCCGCGAGGCGCTGGTCTGCCTGGAGATCGACCGCGCCGCCAACAGCGGCGAGCAGCACATGCTGGCCAAGGCGCTGCACGAGGTGCTCGGCGACGTGCGTCTGGCGGTCGGCGACTACGCACCGATGCAGGCGCGGCTGCGCGACCTGCTCGACACCCTCGAGCCGGCCTGCCTGGCCGCACACGTCGAGGATTGCGCCGAGGTGGCGGAATTTCTCGAGTGGCTGCTGGACAACCACTTCACCTTCCTCGGCTACGAGGAGTTCACGGTCGCGGCGCAGGCCGACGGCAGCGGCCTGCTGGTCTACGAGCCGGATTCGCTGCTCGGCCTGTCGCGGCGCCTGCGTCCGGACCTGCCGGCGGCGCAGCGCTGGGTGTCGGCGCAGGCCCTGGCCTGGCTGCAGGCGCCCTGCCTGCTGTCGTTCGCCAAGGCCGACCAGCCGGGGCGGGTGCACCGCGCAGCCTATCCCGACTACGTGTCGCTGCGCCAGTTCGACGAAGACGGCCGGGTGCTGCGCGAGTGCCGCTTCATCGGCCTGTATACCTCGCCGGTGTACGTCGAGAGCCTGCGCCACATCCCCTGCGTGCGGGTCAAGGCGGCCGAGGTGATCCGCCGCGCCGGCTTCGCGCCCGGCGCGCATCTGGGCAAGAGCCTGGCCCAGGTGCTCGAGGTGCTGCCGCGCGACGACCTGTTCCAGACCCCGGTGGAGGAACTGACCGCCACCGCGGTGGCCATCGTGCAGATCCAGGAACGCAAGCGCCTGCGTCTGTTCCTGCGCCGCGAGCCCTACGGGCATTTCTGCTACTGCCTGGTCTACGTGCCGCGCGACATCTACTCCGGCGAGATCCTCCAGCGCATCGAGCGGGTGCTGCGCGAGCGCCTGGGCGCCAGCGACTGCGAGTTCTGGACCTGGTTCTCCGAGTCGGTGCTGGCGCGCGTGCAGTTCATCCTGCGCGTCGACCCGCAACGCCCGGCGAGCATCGAGACGCGGGCGCTGGAGCAGGAGGTGATCCAGGCCTGTCGCGGCTGGCAGGAGGAGTTCGCCAGCCTGCTGGTGGAGAGCCTCGGCGAAGCGCGCGCCACCGACCTGCTGGCCGCCGGCGGCTTCCCGGCCGGCTATCGCGAGCGTTTCGAGCCGCACGAGGCGGTGGTCGACCTGCTGCACCTGCTCGAGCTGTCGCGCGAGCGGCCGCTGGTGCTGCGCTTCTACCAGGCGCCGCTGGAGCGCGGGCCCAACCTGCACTGCAAGATCTACCACGCCGAGACGCCGCTGCCGCTGTCGGACATGCTGCCGGTCCTGGAGAACCTCGGCCTGCGCGTGCTCGGCGAGTTCCCCTACCGGCTGCGCCGCCACGACGGCAGCCAGTTCTGGATCCACGACTACGGCTTCACCTACGCCGAGGGCATCGACGTCGATCTGCCCCGGCTCAACGACATCCTCCAGGACGCCTTCGTCCACATCGTCCAGGGCGACGCGGAGAACGACGGTTTCAACCGCCTGGTGCTCGGCGCCGGCCTGCCCTGGCGCGAGGTGGCGATCCTGCGCGCCTACGGCCGCTACCTCAAGCAGATCCGCCTGGGCTTCGACCTCGGCTATATCGCCGCCACCCTGAGCAATCACGCGGACATCGCCCGCGAGCTGGTGCGTCTGTTCAAGACCCGCTTCTACCTGGCGCGCAAGCTGTCCTGCGAGGCGCTGGCGGACAAGCAGCAGCGCCTCGAGCAGGCGATCCTCGGCGCGCTGGAGCAGGTCCAGGTGCTCAACGAGGACCGCATCCTGCGCCGCTACCTGGAGCTGATCCGCGCCACCCTGCGCAGCAACTTCTATCAGGTCGCGGCCGACGGCCGGGCCAAGGACTACCTGAGCTTCAAGCTCGACCCGCAGCTGATCGGCGAGATGCCGCGGCCGGTGCCGCGCTACGAGATCTTCGTCTACTCGCCCAGGGTCGAGGGCGTGCACCTGCGCGGCGGCAAGGTGGCGCGCGGCGGGCTGCGCTGGTCGGACCGCGAGGAGGACTACCGCACCGAGGTGCTCGGCCTGGTCAAGGCCCAGCAGGTGAAGAACGCGGTGATCGTCCCGGTCGGCGCCAAGGGCGGCTTCGTGCCGCGCCGCCTGCCGGTCGGCGGCAGTCGCGACGAGATCCAGGCCGAGGCGATCGCCTGCTACCGGATCTTCGTCAGCGGCCTGCTCGACCTCACCGACAACCTGGTGGAAGGCCTGGTGGTGCCGCCGCCGGGCGTGGTGCGCCACGACGAGGACGATCCCTACCTGGTGGTGGCGGCCGACAAGGGCACCGCGACCTTCTCCGACATCGCCAACGCGCTGGCCGCCGACTACGGCTTCTGGCTGGGCGACGCCTTCGCCTCCGGCGGCTCGGCCGGCTACGACCACAAGGGCATGGGCATCACCGCGCGCGGCGCCTGGGTCGGCGTGCAGCGGCACTTCCGCGAGCGCGGCATCGACGTGCAGCAGGACAGCATCACCGTGGTCGGCATCGGCGACATGGCCGGCGACGTGTTCGGCAACGGCCTGCTGCGCTCGGACCGGCTGCGGCTGGTCGGCGCCTTCAACCACCAGCACATCTTCCTCGATCCCGACCCCGACCCGGCGGTCAGCTTCGCCGAGCGCCAGCGGCTGTTCGCCCTGCCGCGCTCGAGCTGGGCCGACTACGACGCCGCGCTGATCTCGCCCGGCGGCGGGGTGTTCCCGCGCAGCGCCAAGAGCATCCCGCTCAGCCCCGAGGTGCGCGCGCGCCTGGACCTGGACGCCGAGCGGCTCACCCCCAACGAACTGATCGGCGCGCTGCTGCGCGCGCCGGTCGATCTGCTGTGGAACGGCGGCATCGGCACCTACGTCAAGTCCAGCCACGAGAGCCACATGGACGTCGGCGACAAGGCCAACGACGCGCTGCGCGTCGACGGCCGCGAGCTGCGCTGCCAGGTGGTGGGCGAGGGCGGCAACCTCGGCATGACCCAGCTCGGTCGGGTCGAGTACTGCCTGCACGGCGGCGCCTGCAACACCGACTTCATCGACAATGCCGGCGGGGTGACCTGTTCGGACCACGAGGTCAACATCAAGATCCTCCTCGGCGAGGTGGTGCGCGCCGGCGATCTGACCCTCAAGCAGCGCAACGAGCTGCTGCGCGAGATGACCGACGCGGTGGCCGGCCTGGTGCTGGGCATCAGCTACCGCCAGGTGCAGGCACTGTCGCTGGCCCAGCGCCACGCGCGCGGTCGGCTCGGCGAGTTCCGCCGGCTGATGGCCGACCTGGAGAGTCGCGGCCGTCTCGACCGCGCCCTGGAATTCCTGCCCGGCGACGACGAGCTCAACGCGCGGGTCGCCCAGAGCCAGGGGCTGACCCGTCCGGAGCTGGCGCTGCTGCTGTCCTACAGCAAGTTCGACCTCAAGGAGGCGCTGCTGCACTCGCCGCTGGTGGACGATCCCTACCTGCGCGAGGAGCTCGACCACGCCTTCCCGGCGCCGCTGCTGGCGCGCTTCCCGCAGGCTCTGGAGCATCACCGGCTGCGCCGCGAGATCGTCAGTACGCGCATCGCCAACGACCTGGTCGATCATATGGGGGTGACTTTCGTGCAGCGCCTCAACGAGTCCACCGGGCTGTCGGCGGCGCACATCGCCGGCGGCTGGGTGGTGGTGCGCGACCTGTTCGACCTGCCGCACTGGTGGCAGCAGATCGAGGCGCTCGACCACCGCGTCGACGCCGAGCTGCAGCTGGCGCTGATGGAGGAGCTGATGCGCCTGGGCCGCCGCGCCACCCGCTGGCTGCTGCGCAACCGCCGCGGCGAGCTGGACATGGCGCGCGCCGTCGAGCACTTCGCGCCCTGCGTCGAGGCGCTGATCGACAACCTGGAGGACCTCCTCGAGGGGCCGGCGCGCGCCGCCTGGCTGGCGCGTCGCGAGGAACTGGAGGGCGCCGGGGTGCCGGCCGCGCTGGCGCGCCGCCTGGCCGGCTGCGGCGACCTCTACACCCTGCTGCCGATCATCGAGGCCGCCGACGTCACCGGCCAGCCGCCGATGCGCGTCGCCGCCTGCTACTTCGCGGTGGGCGCCGAGCTGGAACTGGGCTGGTACCTGCAGCAGCTCAATGCCCTGCCGGTGGAGAACAACTGGCAGGCGCTGGCCCGCGAGTCGCTGCGCGACGACCTCGACTGGCAGCAGCGGGCGATCACCGTCGCCGTGCTGCAGATGCCCGAGGGGCCGCTGGAGATCGACAACCGCCTGACCTTGTGGCTGGCCAACCACCAGCCGCTGGTGGTGCGCTGGCGCCACCTGCTGGCCGAACTGCGCGCCGCCAGCGGTAGCGACTACGCGGTGTACGCGGTGGCCAACCGCGAACTGCAGGACCTGGCGCAGAGCGCCCAGGCCGGGGTGGGGATCCCGTAGGGCGAGTGTGGTTGAAATCGTGCACGGGCAGTGAGAGATTCTGCACGGGCGAGGAGAGGCGCAGGGTGGGGCAGGCCGCAACCCGCCAACCGGCCGCCAGGCCGGCAAGGGGGATGCCTGCGGCATGCTTGGCGGGTTACGCCGCTGCGCGGCTGACCCACCCTACGTTGGTCATGAGGGGGCAGGGAGGGGAGCGATGAAGAGTCCGGAGGAGTTGCTGCAGTTCGCCGAGCGTCTGGCGGCGGTCGAGGAAGTCGAGTGCGTGACGCCGGACCTCAACGGCATCCCGCGCGGCAAGGTGATGACCGCCGAGGGTTTCCTCTCCGGGCGGCGCCTGCAGCTGGCGCGCGGCGTGCTGCTGCAGTGCCTGATGGGCGGCTATCCGCCGGCCAGCTTCTACGGCGGCGACGACGGCGACCTGGCGCTGCGCGCCGATCCCGGGCAGATCCACCTGCTGCCGTGGAGCGAGCCGCCGCGCGCGCTGGCGATCTGCGATGCGCTGGAGATCGACGGCAGCCCCTGCGCGCTGTCCACCCGCGGCCTGCTGCGGCGGATCCTCGCCGACTATGCGGCGCTGGGCATCGCTCCGGTGGTGGCCACCGAGCTGGAGTTCTTCGTCTTCGCCCCCAATCCCGATCCGCGCGAGCCGTTCCTGCCGCCGCTGGGCCTGGACGGCCGCCGCGAGGTCGGCGCCTCGGCGTTCAGCGTGTCCTCCGCCAGCGGCCTGCGGCCGTTCTTCGCCGAGGTCTACCGCTGCATGGCGGCGCTCGGCCTGCCGCGCGACACCTTCATGCACGAGATGGGCGTCAGTCAGTTCGAGATCAACTTCCCCCACGGCGACGCCCTGCAACTGGCCGACCAGACCTTCCTGTTCAAGCACCTGCTGCGCGAGGTGGCGCTCCGCCACGGGCTGATCGCGGTGTGCATGGCCAAGCCGCTGGGCGGCGTGCCGGGCAGCTCGATGCACATCCACCAGAGCCTGGTCGACGAGCACGGCCGCAACCTGTTCAGCGACGCCGCCGGCGAGCCGACGCCGGCCTTCGCCCAGTTCATCGGCGGCCTGCAGGCGGGACTGGCCGAGCTGACCCTGCTGCTGGCGCCCAACGTCAACTCCTACCATCGCCTGGCGCACCCCTACGCCTCGCCGAACAACGCCTGCTGGGCCTACGACAACCGTGCCGCCGGCCTGCGCATCCCGGCCAGCGGCCCGGAAGCGCGGCGGGTGGAGAACCGCCTGCCGGGCGCCGACGCCAATCCCTACCTGGCCCTGGCCGCCAGCCTCGGCGCCGGTCTCTACGGCCTGCTGCGCGGCCTGCAGCCGTCGCTGCCGGCGCGCGGCGAGTTCCAGGTGCCCGACGCCCTGCGCCTGCCCACCAGCATGAACGAGGCGCTGCACCGCCTGCAGCGCAGCGGCCTGGCCCGCGAGCTGTTCGGCGCCGAGTTCGTCGACGGTTACCTGGCCAGCAAGGCGCTGGAGCTGGCCAACTGCCTGGAGGAGATCACCCCCTGGGAGCGGCGCGTGCTGGCGCCGCAGTTGTGAACCCCGGCGGCGGGGGCGGGTCGGAAGTCGTGCCGCCCGCTCCCGCCGCCCGACCGCCGGTGCGCCGGCCGACCCCCCGGAGGATGCATGCCCCGCTCGATGTTCGCCTTTCCCTCGCTGTATACCGCCACCCTGCTGATGCTGCTCGGTTCCGGCCTGCTCACCACCTACCTGGCCCTGCGCATGGCCGCCGAGGGCGCCGCCGCCCAGGCCGGCTGGCTGATGGCCGCGCACTACGCCGGCCTGGTGCTGGGCGGCAAGTTCGGTCACCTGATGATCGCCCGGGTCGGCCACGTGCGTGCCTACGTGGCGGCCGGCGGGATGGTCACCGCCGCGGTGATCGCCCACGGCCTGCTGCCGTGGCTGCTGGCCTGGCTGCCGCTGCGCTTCCTGATCGGCCTGGGGATGATGAGCCAGTTCATGGTGGTGGAGAGCTGGCTCAACGAGCAGGCCGAGCCGCGCAAGCGCGGCCGGGTGTTCTCCATGTACATGACCGCCAGCTACCTCGGCCTGGTGCTCGGCCAACTGGTGCTGGTGGTGCGCCCGGCGCTGGGCCTCGAACCGCTGCTGCTGGTGGCGCTGTGCTTCTCGCTGTGCCTGGTGCCGGTGGCCACCACCCGGCGTATCCATCCGGCGCCGCTCAAGCCGGCGCCGCTGGAGCCGCGCTTCTTCCTGGCGCGGGTGCCGCAGTCGCTGACCACGGTGGCCATGGCAGGCCTGGCGATCGGCGCCTTCTACGGCCTGGGGCCGATCTATGCCCAGGCCCAGGGTCTGGACACCCGCGAGGTCGGCCTGTTCATGACCACCTGCGTGCTCGCCGGGCTGGTGGTGCAGGCGCCGCTCGGCCGGCTGTCCGACCGCTTCGACCGCAGCCTGCTGATCCGGCTGATCGCCATAGCCCTGACGATCAGCGTGCTGCCGCTGGGGCTGCTGCCGCGCCCGCCGCTGTCGATGATGCTCGGTGTGGGCTTCGTGGTCAGCCTGCTGCTGTTCGCCCTCTACCCGCTGGCGGTGGCGCTGTCCAACGACCACGTCGAGCAGGAACGCCGGGTGGCGCTGTCGGCCATGCTGCTGCTGCTGTTCGGCGTCGGCGCCTGCCTCGGCCCGCTGCTGGCCGGCGAGCTGATGAGCCGCGGCGTGCCGCGACTGCTCTATCTGTTCATCGGCGCCTGCGCGCTGGTGCTGGTCTGGCGGGTGCGTCCGCAGGACGTGCACGGCCGGCATCGGGTCGAGGAGGCGCCGATCCATCACGTCGCGGTGCCGGTGGCGATGGCCGGTTCGCCGCTGTCGGTGGCCCTCGATCCGCGCGTCGACGAGGCCGTGGTGCAGGAGCAGATGCAGGGCGAGGCGGCGAGCGCCGGCGGCAGCGAGGCGAAGGCCGAAGAGCGAGCCGAGGAGGGAACCGCGGGGGCCGTGCCGGACGACGGATTGCCGGCGCAGCGCGAAGCGGCGCGCTAGACGCACTGCGGCGGTCGGGAAATCCGTGCATTAAATTGACTGACGTCAGTCTTTTGGCTTTACTGCGTGCACTTTCCAGGTGCGCGCACCGGCGGGGGCGTTTCGAGACGAGGCCCCTGCATCTCCCTTACTGCCTCCAGCCGAGCATTTATGTGGCGTGAATCCCGAATCCTGCTGATCGACGACAACCCGCAACGCCGCCATGACCTGGCCGTGATCCTCGACTTCCTCGGCGAGCCCTGCAGTCGCTGCACCAGCGGCGACTGGGCCGAGCAACTGGCGGAGCTGGCCGATGCGCGCCTGTCCTGCGTGCTGCTCGGCCAGGTCGACAGTCGCGGCGGCGCCCCGCGCCTGCTCAAGCAACTGGGCGCCCAGGTCGACAACCTGCCGCTGCTGCTGCTCGGCGAGCAGAGCAGCGCGGACTGGCCGGAGGAACTGCGCCGCCGGGTGCTGGCGCGTCTCGACATGCCGCCGAGCTACAACCAACTGCTCGACTCGCTGCACCGCGCGCAGGTCTATCAGCAGGCCTTCGATGCGTCGCGGGTGCGCGGCCAGCAGCGCGAGGCCAACCTGTTCCGCAGCCTGGTCGGCACCAGCCGGGCGATCCAGCAGGTGCGCCAGCAGATGCAGCAGGTCGCCGGCACCGAGGTCTGCGTGCTGCTGCTGGGCGAGCCGGGCAGCGGCAAGGAGGTGGTGGCGCGCAATCTGCACTACCACTCCAGCCGCCGCGAATTCCCCTTCGTGCCGGTCAGCTGCACGGCCATCGATGCCGAGCTGCTGGAGAGCGAGCTGTTCGGCTGCGAGGCCGGTGCCCTGCCCGGCGCCATCAGCGCCCGCCAGGGGCGCCTTGAACTGGCCTCCGGCGGCACCCTGTACATCGACGAGATCGCCGACCTGCCCGCCGAACTGCAGGTGCGCCTGCTGCGCGTGCTGCAGGAGGGCAACTTCAAGCGCATGGGCAGCGACGAGGCGCGCCCGATCGACGTGCGGGTGATCGCCGCCACGCGCCACGACCTGGAGGAGCGGGTCGCCGACGGCCGCTTCCGCGACGATCTCTACTACCGGCTCAACCAGTTCTCCATCGAGCTGCCGCCGCTGCGCGAGCGGGTCGAGGACATCCCGCTGCTGATCAACGAGCTGATCGCACGCATGGAGCACGAGAAGCGCGGCTCGATCCGCTTCAGCTCGGCGGCGCTGATGTCGCTGTGCCGCCACGACTGGCGCGGCAACGTGCGCGAGCTGGCCAACCTGGTCGAGCGCCTGGCGATCATGCACCCCTACGGGGTGATCGGCGTCGCCGAGCTGCCGAAGAAGTTCCGCCACCTCGACGGCGAGGAACTGGTGGCCGAGGAGGCCCCGCTGCGCGAGCCGGCCGGTGCCCTGCCGGGCATCGACGCCCCGGCGCTGCTGCCGATCGGCGGTCTCGACCTCAAGGACTACCTGAACAACCTCGAGCGCTCGCTGATCCAGCAGGCCCTGGACGACGCCGGCGGCGTGGTGGCGCGCGCCGCCGAGCGTCTGCGCGTGCGCCGCACCACCCTGGTGGAGAAAATGCGCAAGTACGGCATGGGCCGGCGCGACGACGAGGAAGGGGGCGCACAGTGATGGTGCGGCAGGCCCAGCAGCGCGCCCAGACCGGTGGCGCAGCGCAGCCCCTGGTCGTCGCCATCGCCAGCGGCAAGGGGGGCGTCGGCAAGAGCCAGACGGCGATCAACCTGGCCTGGGCGCTGGCTGCCCGCGGGCGGCGGGTCATGCTGCTGGACGCCAACTTCGCGCTGCCCGGCATCGATACGGCGCTGGCGCTGGCGCCGCCGCGCACGCTGGCCGACGTCGTGGCCGGTCGCTGTCGGCTGGGCGAGGCGCTGTTCGCCGGGCCGGGCGGTATCCAGATGCTCGCCGGCTCCCAGGGCGAGCCGCTGGAGCCGGGGGCGTTCGAGCTGGGCGGGCTGATCCATGCCTTCAGCGGGCTGCCGCAGCCACCGGAGGTGCTGCTGATCGATTGTGCGCCGGGTATCGGCCGCACGGTGACCACCCTGCTGCACGCGGCCAGCGAGGCACTGCTGGTGGTCAACGACGAGCCGGCGAGCCATGCCGGCGCGCTGGCGTTGATCTCCCGGCTGCACCGCGAGCACGGCATGACCCGCTTCCGTCTGCTGGCCAGCATGACCGTCGCCGCTCAGGAGGGGCCGGCGCTGCACCAGCAGCTGCTGCGTCTCACCGAGCAGTTGGGCGGCGTGTCGCTCGATTATGTCGGTGCCATCCCCTTCGACGAGTCGCTGCGCCGTGCGGTGCAGCGCCAGCGCCCGCTGCTCGAGGTGTTCCCGCGCAGCCGGGCGGCCCAGGCCTTCGGCGCCCTGGCCGAGAAGGTCGACGGCTGGCCGCTGCCGGCCAATCCGCGTGGCCATCTCGAGTTCTTCGTCGAGCGGCTGGTCGCGGCCAAGGCGCAGGGGCGCTCGCCGCGCCGCTGAGGAAGGGCTGCGACAGTCGGTCGCGGCCTCCTCCTCAAGATGGTCACAAGCTGTCGAAAATACGATCCACGGCCCTCCGGAGCGGCATGTATAATGCCGCCGACCTGGCCGGGACAGCTCCCGGTCGCCGTTTCGAACGCTCCGCCGACGGGTAGCCATGCAGTGACCAGTCCCTTCCTCGAAGCCGTTGCGCTCGCCTGCGAGCGAGACCTGCGCGTGCTGTTCGAGCGACTCGATTTCGCCCTGCACCCCGGGCAGATGCTGCAGATCGCCGGGCCCAACGGCAGCGGCAAGACCAGCCTGCTGCGCCTGCTGGCCGGACTGATGCAGCCGACCGAGGGCGAGATCCGTCTGGTCGGCAAGCCGCTCGTCGAGCAGCGCGACGAGTTGACCCGCAACCTGCTGTGGATCGGCCATGCCGCCGGGATCAAGGGCCTGCTCAGTCCCGAGGAAAACCTCGCCTGGCTGTGTGCCCTGCACACGACCGAAAGCCGCGAGGCGATCTGGACCGCGCTGGCCGCGGTCGGCCTGCGCGGCTTCGAGGACGTGCCCTGCCATACCCTGTCCGCCGGCCAGCAGCGCCGCGTCGCCCTGGCCCGCCTGTATCTCGATCCGCCGCCGCTGTGGATTCTCGACGAGCCCTTCACCGCCCTCGACAAGCACGCCGTGGCCCAGCTCGAGGAGCATCTGGCCCGCCACTGCGAGCAGGACGGCATGGTGGTGATGACCACCCACCACAGTCTGACCCGCAAGCCGGCCGGCTACCGCGAGCTGGATCTCTCCGCGGCCGGGAGCCTCGCCGATGAGTGACGTGTTCCGCCAGTTGCTGGTCCGCGAGGCGCGCCTGTTGTGCCGCCGTCCGGCCGAGCTGCTCAACCCGCTGGTGTTCTTCGGCATCGTGGTGGCGCTGTTCCCGCTGGCCGTCGGTCCGGAGAGCAAGCTGCTGGAAACCCTCTCGCCGGGCCTGGTGTGGGTCGCCGCGCTGCTCGCCGTGCTGCTCTCGCTGGACGGCCTGTTCCGCAGCGACTTCGAGGACGGCTCGCTGGAGCAGTGGGTCCTTTCGCCGCACCCGCTGCCCCTTCTGGTGTTGTCCAAGGTGCTGGCACACTGGCTGTTCTCCGGCCTGGCGCTGGTCCTGCTGGCGCCGCTGCTGGCGCTGATGCTCGGCCTGCCGGCGCGCTGCCTGCCGGTGCTGCTGCTCTCGCTGCTGCTCGGCACGCCGGTGCTCAGCCTGCTCGGCGCGGTCGGCGCGGCGCTCACCGTGGGGCTCAAGCGCGGCGGCCTGCTGCTGGCGCTGCTGATCCTGCCGCTGTACATCCCGGTGCTGATCCTCGGCAGCGGCGCCCTGCAGGCGTCCCTGCAGGGCCTGCCGGCCGCCGGCCAGCTGCTGTGGCTGGCCAGCCTCGCCGCCCTGGCGGCGACCCTGACCCCCTTCGCCATCGCCGCCGGTCTGAAGATCAGCGTCGGCGAATGATTGAACTCGCAGCAGCTTCGAGGCGGTTTGCATGAACTGGACATGGTTTCACAAGCTGGGTTCGCCCAAGTGGTTCTACGAGATCAGCGGTCGCTGGCTGCCCTGGCTGGCGCTGGCCGCCGCGCTGCTGCTCGCCGTCGGCACCGTCTGGGGGCTGGCCTTCGCGCCGCCGGACTACCAGCAGGGCAACAGCTTCCGGATCATCTACATCCATGTGCCGGCGGCGATCCTCGCCCAGTCCTGCTACGTCATGCTGGCGGTCGCCGGAGTGGTCGGCCTGGTGTGGAAGATGAAGCTGGCCGACGTGGCGCTGCAGTGCGCCGCGCCGATCGGCGCCTGGATGACCTTCCTCGCCCTGTTCACCGGCGCGGTGTGGGGCAAGCCGACCTGGGGCGCCTGGTGGGTGTGGGACGCGCGACTGACCTCGATGCTGATCCTGCTGTTCCTCTACTTCGGGGTGATCGCCCTCGGCCAGTCGATCGGCAACCGCGACAGCGCCGCCAAGGCTTGCGCGGTGCTGGCGATCGTCGGGGTGATCAACATCCCGATCATCAAGTACTCGGTGGACTGGTGGAACACCCTGCACCAGCCGGCCACCTTCAAGCTCACCGAGAAGCCGGCCATGCCGCCGGAGATGTGGCTGCCGCTGCTGATCATGGTGCTCGGCTTCTACTGTTTCTTCGCCGTCAGCCTGCTGCTGCGCATGCGCCTCGAGGTGCTCAAGCGCGAATCGCGGGCCAGCTGGGTCAAGGCCGAAGTGGAGCGCAGCCTGTGAGTTTCGAATCCTTCAGCGACTTCCTGGCCATGGGCAAGCATGGCCTGTACGTATGGACCGCCTTCGGCGTCAGCCTGGCGGTCCTGGCTCTGAACGTGGCGCTGCCGGTCCTGGCGCGCCGGCGTTACCTGCAAGACGAGGCGCGCCGTCTGCGCCGGGAGGGCAAGCAGTGAATCCGCAACGCAAGAAACGCCTGCTGATCATCCTCGGCCTGCTGGTCGGGCTCGGCGTGGCGGTGGGCCTGGCACTCAGCGCCCTGCAGCAGAACATCAACCTGTTCTACAACCCGACGCAGATCGCCGCCGGCGAGGCGCCGCTGGATACCCGCATCCGCGCCGGCGGCATGGTCAAGGAGGGTTCGGTGAAGCGTTCCAACGATTCGCTGGACGTCGAGTTCGTGGTCACCGACTACGCCCACGACGTGACCATCCGCTACCGTGGCATCCTCCCCGACCTGTTCCGCGAAGGGCAGGGCATCGTCTCGCTCGGTCGCCTGAATGCCGACGGTGTGCTGATCGCCGACGAGGTGCTGGCCAAGCACGACGAGACCTACATGCCACCGGAAGTCACCCAGGCGCTGGAGAAGAGCGGCAAGCTCGGCTACGGCCAGCCGGCCGGCGATGCGGAGGCCAAGCGATGATCCCCGAACTCGGCCATCTGGCCATGATCCTCGCCCTGTGCCTGGCGGTGGTGCAGGGCACCCTGCCGATGATCGGCGCCTGGCGCGGCGACCGCCTGTGGATGGGCCTGGCCCAGCCGGCGGCCTGGGGACAGTTCCTGTTCCTGCTGTTCTCCTTCGCCTGCCTGACCCAGGCCTTCCTGGTCGACGACTTCTCGGTGGCCTATGTGGCCAGCAACTCCAACAGCGCGCTGCCCTGGTACTACAAGTTCAGCGCGGTGTGGGGCGCCCACGAGGGTTCGCTGCTGCTCTGGGCCTTGATCCTCGCCGGCTGGACCTTCGCCGTGGCGGTGTTCTCCCGCCAGCTGCCGGAAGTCATGCTGGCCCGCGTGCTCGGCGTGATGGGGATGATCAGCGTCGGCTTCCTGCTGTTTTTGATCGTCACCTCCAACCCCTTCGAGCGCCTGCTGCCCAACGCCCCGGCCGACGGCCGCGACCTCAACCCGCTGCTCCAGGACTTCGGCCTGATCGTCCATCCGCCGATGCTCTACATGGGCTACGTCGGCTTCTCGGTGAGCTTCGCCTTCGCCATCGCCGCGCTGCTCGGCGGGCGTCTCGACGCCGCCTGGGCGCGCTGGTCGCGGCCGTGGACGGTGGTCGCCTGGGCGTTCCTCGGCATCGGCATCGTGCTCGGCTCCTGGTGGGCCTACTACGAACTGGGCTGGGGCGGCTGGTGGTTCTGGGACCCGGTGGAGAACGCCTCGTTCATGCCCTGGCTGGTCGGCACCGCGCTGATCCACTCGCTGGCGGTCACCGAGAAGCGCGGCGTGTTCAAGAGCTGGACGGTGCTGCTGGCCATCGCCACCTTCTCGCTGAGCCTGCTCGGCACCTTCCTGGTGCGCTCGGGCGTGCTGACCTCGGTACACGCCTTCGCCGCCGATCCCGAGCGTGGCACCTTCATCCTGATCTTCCTGCTCTGCGTGGTGGGCAGCTCGCTGGCGCTGTTCGCCCTGCGTGCCCCGGTGGTGAAGAGCAAGGTCGGCTTCGGCCTGTGGTCGCGCGAGACCCTGCTGCTGGCCAACAACCTGATCCTGGTGGTGTCCTGCGCCACCATCCTGCTCGGCACCCTCTACCCGCTGGTGCTCGACGCGCTGTCCGGCGCCAAGCTGTCGGTCGGCCCGCCGTACTTCAACGCGCTGTTCCTGCCGCTGATGGCGATCCTCATGGCCGCGCTGGGCGTCGGCGTGCTGGTGCGCTGGAAGGACACCCCGCTCAAGTGGCTCACCGGCATGCTGCTGCCGGTGCTGATCGCCAGCGGCGTGCTCGGCCTGCTCGCCGCCTTCCTGTTCGGCGACTTCCACTGGGCGGTGCTGGCCACCTGCGTGCTGGCCGCCTGGGTGGTGCTCACCGGACTGCGCGACCTGCTCGACAAGACCCGCCACAAGGGCCTGCTCAAGGGCATGGCCGGCCTGTCGCGCAGCTACTGGGGCATGCAGATCGCCCACCTGGGCATCGCCGTGTGCGCCCTGGGCGTGGTGCTGTCCAGCCAGTACACCGTCGAGCGCGACCTGCGCATGGCGCCGGGCGACTCCGCCGAGCTGGGCGGCTATCAGTTCGTCTTCGAGGGCGCGCGCCACCATGACGGCCCCAACTACAGCTCCGACAAGGCCACCGTGCGGGTCCTCGAGGACGGCCGCGAGATCGCCGTGCTGCACCCGGAGAAGCGCCTGTACCTGGTGCAGCAGATGCCGATGACCGAGGCCGGCATCGACCCGGGCTTCACCCGAGACCTCTACGTGGCCCTCGGCGAGCCGCTGGAAGACGGCGCCTGGGCCGTGCGCCTGCACGTCAAGCCCTATGTGCGCTGGATCTGGCTGGGTGGCCTGCTGATGGCCTTCGGCGGCTTCCTCGCCGCCCTCGACCGCCGCTACCGGGTCAAGGTGACCGGCAAGGTCCGCGACGCCCTCGGCCTCACTGGAGCGCAGGCATGAACCGACGACTGCTGCTGTTGCTGCCGCTGGCCGGCTTCCTCGCCCTCGCCGCGCTGCTCTACGAGGGCTTGTTCCTCGACCCGCGGGACATCGGCTCGACGATGATCGGCAAGCCGCTGCCGGCCTTCGAACTGCCCTCGCTGGAAGAGCCGGAGCGCACCCTGGGCAGCGCCGACATCCGGGGCCCGGCGCTGCTCAACGTCTGGGCCACCTGGTGCCCGACCTGTCGCGCCGAGCACGAGATGCTCAACCGCCTGGCGGCGCAGGGCGTGGCGGTCTACGGCATCAACTACAAGGACAACGGCGCCGCCGCACGCAAGTGGCTCGCCGAGCTGGGCAACCCGTACCGCTTCAACGTCGAGGACCCGCAGGGCAGCCTGGGCATCAACCTCGGCGTCTACGGCGCACCGGAAACCTTCCTGCTCGACAAGGACGGCATCGTCCGCCACAAGTATGTCGGCGCCATCGACGAGAGCGTCTGGCGCCAGCAGCTGGCGCCGCTGTACCGGCAACTGATGGACGAGGCGGGCCGATGAAACGACTGCTGAGTGCGGGCCTGCTCGGCCTGAGCCTGTCGCTGGGCGCGCAGGCGGCCATCGACACCTACGAGTTCAGGGACGACGCCGAGCGCGCCCGCTACCGCACCCTCACCGAGGAACTGCGCTGCCCGAAGTGCCAGAACCAGAACATCGCCGACTCCGACGCGCCGATCGCCATGGACCTGCGCCGCGAGATCTACCGGATGCTCGAGGAAGGCCAGAGCAACGAGCAGATCGTCGACTTCCTGGTCGACCGCTACGGCGACTTCGTCCGCTACAACCCGCCGCGCGACGCGCGCACCTGGCTGCTCTGGTACGGCCCCTGGCTGATGCTCGGCGCAGGCGTGGGCGTGCTGGCGCTGATCATCCTGCGCCGCCGCCGGCCCGCCAGCGGCAGCGCCGCGGCCGGCGGCACGGCCGGCGACGACCTGTCCGCCGAGGAGCGCGCGCGCCTCGACCAACTGCTGAAGACCGCTTCCGACAAGAGCAAGGCTGACCAATGACCGCTTTCTGGCTCGCTAGCGCGGTGCTGCTGCTGGCAGCGCTCGCCCTCCTGCTGATCCCCGTGCTGCGCGGCCGCCGCGCCCAGGCCGAGGAGGACCGCACCGCCCTCAACGTCGCCCTCTACCAGGAGCGCATCGCCGAGCTGGACGCCCAGCACGCAGCCGGCGCGCTGGACGCCGCCCAGCTGGAGGCCGGGCGCAGCGAGGCGGCCCGCGAACTGCTGGCCGACGCCGAACAGGCCGAGGGCGTGCAGCGGCGTCTCGGCCGTGCGCTGCCGCTGGTCATGGCCCTGCTGGTGCCGGCCGCCGGTCTCGGCCTGTACCTGCACTGGGGGGCCAGCGACGCGCTCCGGCTGAGCCAGGAGCTGGCCGGTGCGCCGCGCAGCGTCGAGGAGATGACCGCGCGCCTGGAGGCCACGGTCAAGGCCCAGCCCGACTCGGCCGAGGCCTGGTACTTCCTCGGCCGCACCTACATGAACCAGCAGCGCGCGCAGGACGCCGCCAGGGCCTTCGAGCGCGCGGTCGCGCTGGCCGGCCGCCATCCCGAGCTGCTCGGCCAGTGGGCCCAGGCGCAGTACTTCGCCGGCGAGCGGCAGTTCAGCGACGAGATCCGCGCCCTCGGCGAGGAGGCGCTGGCCGCCGACCCGCAGGACGTCACCACCCTCGGGCTGTTCGGCATCGCTGCATTCGAGGAGCAGCGCTACGCCGACGCGGTGCGCTATTGGGAGCGTCTGGCAGCCCAGCTCGACGCCGCCGACCCGTCGCGCCAGGCCATCGAGGGCGGCATCGCCCGCGCCCGTGAACAGCTCGCCGCCCGCGGCGAGCCGCTGCCCGAGCCGGAGGCGGCGGCCGCGCCGCTGGAGCTGAAGGTCAGGGTCAGCCTGGCTGCCGAACTGGCCGACAAGGTGCAGCCGACCGACAGCGTGTTCGTCTTCGCCCGCGCCGTTTCCGGTCCGCCTATGCCGTTGGCTGCCAAGCGCCTGACCGTCGCCGACCTGCCGGCCGAGATCAGCCTCTCCGACCGCGACGCGATGATGCCGCAGCTCAAGCTCTCCGGCTTCCCGGAGGTGCAACTGGTGGCGCGGGTCTCCCGCACCGGCAGTCCCAGCGAAGGCGAGTGGCTCGGCGAGAGTGCCGTGCTCAAGACCGCCGAGGCGAGCGAGCAGACGCTGGTGATCGACCGCGCCGAGCGGCCCTGAACGGGGGCGGCCCACCCGCCGGGCCGGTCCGTCGCTGCAGGGTGCAGCGTGTCCGCCCTGCTGCAACAACCGACTGGCCGCGTTGTCTGAGCGATTGAGCGGGACGGCCGTGTTCGGACGGCCCGCAGCGCCGTTCTTCCCCCGCCGCCGCGTGGGGGGGGGAGAGCCGGCACGGCTGCCGCCCTGTGCGGGGCCGACGAGCAACGTTCGGGCAGGCTGCGGCCGGCCGGGGAGACAAACACATGAGGCGTTTCGCCGTTGGGATTCTGATCGCGCTGATCCTGCCGCTGACGGCCTGCACCATCCATACCCGGGATCAGTACCATCACCGCCCGGGCTACGCCGGCTACTATCCGCCGCCGGGGCATGGCCAGTGGCGCTGGGACGACGACCTGCGGGTGTACGTCAGCGTGGGTTATCCGCGGATCTACTACCACAACCACACCTACTACCGCTGGTACGACAATCGCTGGTCGTCCGGGCGCCACTACAAGGGGCCGTGGCGAATCGTCGAGCATCGCCATCTGCCGCCGCGGCTGGAGCAGCGCTACCGGGTGCAGCCGCGCCACGACAATCGCCGCTACGACGACCGCCGTTACGACGACAGGCGCTACGACGACCGGCGCCGCGACGACCGGCGCGACCGCGACGGACGTTGGGAGCGCAGCGAGGAGCGACGTTTCCACGACGACGCGCGCGAGCGCCAGGCCGAGCAGCGTCGCCCGCTCTGGCAGCCGCGCCACGACGACGGACGCGACTGGCGGCGCGAGCAGGCGCCATCGCCGCAGCGGCATTGGCAGGCGCCGCAGCACGTCGAGACGCCGCAGCGGCATTGGCAGGCGCCGCAGCGCATCGAGACGCCGCAGCCTCGCTGGCAGGCTCCACAGCGCCTCGAGGCCGTGCGTCCCGGGCCGTCGCCGCAGCGTCCGGACGCACGTGCGCCGCACTGGCAGCCGCGCGATGCGGTGCAGATGCGCGCGGTGCAGACCCGGAGCCAGGAGTCGCGTGCGGCGTCCCGCGAGCAGGTGCGGCCGCAGCAGGTCGAGCCGCGGCGTGAGCGCCCGCGCCGGGACGACGAGCCACGTCGCCATGAGGAGTCGCGGCGGGCCTATGGGCACGGCGAGCGCTGAGCGGCGCCCCGGCGGCGCGGTCCGTTCAGGAGTCCTTCGGAAACAGCGGGTGTCCGCAGCGGCAGCAGAAGCTGGCCCCGGCCTCGTGGCTGGGCTTGTCGCAGGTCGGGCAAGGGCGTTGCAGGCCGCCGCTGCCGCCGCGCATGGCGTTGGCCAGTTCGGCGGTGAAGATCCCGGTCGGTACGGCGATGATCGAGTAGCCGGTGATCATGATCAGCGTCGCCAGGCCCTGTCCCAGCGGCGTCTGCGGCGTGATGTCGCCGAACCCTACGGTGGTCAGGGTCACCACCGCCCAGTAGATGCTGGTCGGGATGCTGCTGTAGCCATGGGCCGGCCCCTCGATGACGTACATCAGGGTGCCGAACACGGTGACCAGGGTGCTGACGGTGAGCAGGAAGACGATGATCTTCTGCCGACTGCCGCGCAGCGCCACCAGCAGGAAGTTGGCCTGGCTCAGGTAGGGCGTCAGCTTGAGCACGCGGAACACCCGCAGCATGCGCAGCACGCGGACGACGATCAGGAACTGGGCGTCGGCGAACAGCAGGGCGAGGATGCCCGGCAGCACGGCGAGCAGGTCGATCAGGCCGTAGAAGCTGAAGGCATAGCGCAGGGGTTTGGGCGAGCAGTACAGGCGGGTCAGGTACTCGACGGCGAACAGCGCGGTGAAGCCCCACTCGAGCCCGTCGAGCAGCGGGCCGTAGGCCTGGCCGATCGACTCCACGCTGTCGAGCATCACCACTACCAGACTGGCGAAGATGGTCAGCAGCAGGAGTTCGTCGAAGCGTCTGCCGGCGGGCGTGTCGGTATGGAAGATGATGCTGTGCAGGCGCTGGCGCAGAGGCGTTGCGGGAGTGCTGGCGGGCATGCTGGCGTTCCTGGGCTGGGGCGGGCGACCGGCGCAGGTGCAGCGGGCGGCTCCCGTCCGGTCGACTGGGCGACGCCCCCATGGCGCCGTCCGGTCGCGCGTCCAGACTACCCGAATACGTGCCAGGGAAAACTGTAGAGAACCAGCAGGATGCCGAGGTAGAGCAGCAGGAACAGCCCACAGCCGACGATTTCGAGCTGTTCCTCGCGGTGCGGGTTGATGCGGGTGGCTTGTGATCTCATGTGAGGCCTCCGATCGGCTGGGTGAAGGCTGGTGTAGAAACTCCGTGTCGCGGTCATGCCCTGGCAGGCTTGGTGCTTTGTGACTCTTTTAACAGTTTTTCTGTGACCGAGGCTTACAAAACCTTGCGATCACTGTGGGATGTGCTAGCGCTGCACCTGCAAGGCCAGGCCCAGCCGATAGCCCTTGCCGCGCTCGGCGCGGATCGGGTTGCTGCCTGGCTGCAGCGCCTTCAGCCGGCTGCGCAGGCGCGAGATCAGCACTTCGAGCTGGGCCTTGCCGTAGAGGTCGAGGGGCTTGCCGAGGCGCTCGAGCAGTTGCCAGCTTTCCACGAAGTTGCCCGGTGCCAGCGCCAGGGCGTAGAGCACTTCGGCCTCCGGGCGATGCAGGTGCAGGGGGCCACCGGGGGTATGCAGCAGGCAGTTCGCCAGCTCCAGCACCAGCCTGTCGGCGTCCCGGGGTTCGCGCATTTGCAGTCGGCGGGCCAGGGCGTCCAGCGCCGCGCACAGCTCGGCGGGTTCGATCGGCTTGGCCAGGCACAGGTCGGCACCGCTGCGGTAGCTGGCGATCCGCTCGTCGAGGCTGTGCCGGCTGCTGAGCGTGACTATGCCGAGGCCGGGCTGGGTGCGCCGCAGCCTGGCGCTGAGGCCGAGGGGGTCCTCGCCCGGCAGCTCGAGATCGACCAGCGCGATGTCGAAGTGGCGGCCCGCGGGCAGTTCGCCCAGGGCCTCGGCGCTGCAGGCACCCAGGGCGGAATGCCCGTGGCCAGTCAGGATTTCGACGATGCTGGCGCGCTGGGCGAGGTCGCGTTCGAGCACCAGCACCTGCAGGGGCGCGAGACGGGCGCAGGCGGCGGCGACCTGCGGCGCAGGGGGGCAGGCGGTGACCATGGACGATGCTGACCTCCTTGTCGTGGCGGATGCGGCATCCTGCAGCGGCATGCGGTCGTTGCCGCGGCAGTATCCGGCGCCGTGCTGCCGGAATGGGGTGCCGTCAGGATTCCGTGAATGCGAGCGGAGTTGCTAGATTTCTGGGCTGGTTTCGTCAAGGTAATGTTTTTGCGCTTCGTCGGGAAGTACCCGGTTGCCCGAGGTTGGTGTCTGCCCGAGTATCCGGCGCGCGGACGGGGTCGCAGGCTGGCCCGCGGGGCGCTGTGCTAGACTGCCGCGCCGCGCCATTCGTGTCCGCCGCCCGTCCATGAGCCTGCCGTCCTTCCTGTTCCGTCGCCTTGCCGGCCGTCGCGCCCGGAGTCACCTGTCATGCGCCTGAAATGCATCCGCCTGGCCGGTTTCAAGTCCTTCGTCGACCCCACCACGGTCAGCTTTCCGAGCAACATGGCGGCGGTGGTCGGCCCCAACGGCTGCGGCAAGTCCAACATCATCGACGCGGTGCGCTGGGTGATGGGCGAGAGTTCGGCGAAGAACCTCCGCGGCGAGTCGATGACCGACGTGATCTTCAACGGCTCCAACACCCGCAAGCCGGTCGGTCAGGCGTCGATCGAGCTGGTGTTCGACAACAGCGACGGCAGCCTGGGCGGCGAGTACGCGAGCTGGAGCGAGATCTCCATCCGTCGGCGGGTGACCCGCGAGGGGCAGAACACCTATTTCCTCAACGGCACCAAGTGCCGGCGCCGCGACATCACCGACATCTTCCTCGGCACCGGTCTGGGGCCGCGCAGCTACTCGATCATCGAGCAGGGGATGATCTCCAAGCTGATCGAGGCCCGGCCGGAGGATCTGCGCAACTACATCGAGGAAGCGGCCGGCATCTCCCGCTACAAGGAGCGCCGCCGCGAGACCGAGAACCGCATCCGCCGCACCCAGGAGAATCTCGAGCGCCTCGCCGACCTGCGCGAGGAACTGGAGCGCCAGCTCGAGCGCCTGCAGCGTCAGGCCCAGGCGGCGGAGAAGTACCAGCAGTACAAGGCCGAGGAGCGCCGCCTGAAGGCCGAGCTGGCCGCCCTGCGCTGGCTGGCGCTGGACGAGCAGGCCCGGGCCCGGCAGAGCGTGATCGGCGACCAGGAAGTGGCCATGGAGGCGCTGGTCGCCGAGCAGCGCAACGCCGATGCCAGCATCGAGCGCCTGCGCGACGGCCACCACGACCTCTCCGAAACCTTCAACCAGGTGCAGGCGCGCTTCTACTCGGTGGGCGGCGACATCGCCCGCATCGAGCAGAGCATCCAGCACGGCCAGCAGCGTCTGCGCCAGCTGCAGGACGACCTGCGCGAGGCCGAGCGCGAGCGCGTCGAGACCGAGGCGCATCTGGGCAGCGACCGCGACCTGCTGGCCAGTCTGGCCGAGGAGCTAGCCATGCTCGAACCGGAGCAGGCGCTGGCGCAGGCGGCCGCCGAGGAGGGCGCCGCCGCCCTGGAGGAGGCGGAGTCCGCCATGCACGCCTGGCAGGAGCAGTGGGATGCCTTCGGCCAGCGCAGCGCCGAGCCGCGTCGCCAGGCCGAGGTACAGCAGGCGCGCATCCAGCAACTGGAGCAGAGTCTCGAGCGGCTGGTCGAGCGCCAGCGTCGCCTCGAGGACGAGCGCCGCTTGTTGGCCGGCGACCCGGCCGATCTGGAGATGACCGAGCTGACCGAGCGACTGGCCGTCGGTGCGCTCGAACTGGAGGCACTGCAGGCCGGCGACGAGCAACTGGCCGAACGCCTGCAGCTGTTGCGCGACGAGCTGCAGCAGGCGGGGCGCGAACAGCAGCAGGCCCTGGGCGAGCTGCAGCGCCTCGACGGCCGCCTGGCTTCGCTGGAGGCGCTGCAGCAGGCGGCGCTGGATCCCGGCGCCGGCGCCGCCGACTGGCTGCGCGCGCAGGACCTGGCGGGGCGGGCGCGGCTGGCCGACGGCCTGCGCGTCGAGCCGGGCTGGGAGCTGGCGGTGGAAACCGTGCTGGGCGCCGACCTGCAGGCGGTACTGCTCGACGACTTCACGGGGCTCGCCCTCGACGCTTTCGCCCAGGGCGAGCTGCGTCTGGCCTGCGCCGCGGCCGCCGGCGCGGCGCGCGGCAGCCTGCTGGACAAGGTGCGTTCGCCGCTCGATCTGTCGCCCTGGCTCGGCCGGGTGTGCCCGGTCGAATCGCTGGAGGCCGCCCTGGCGGGGCGTGCCGCGCTGGCCGACGGCGACAGCCTGATCAGCCGCGACGGCTACTGGGTCGGCCGGCATTTCCTCCGGGTGCGGCGCGGCGGCGAGGCCGACAGCGGCCTGCTGGCCCGCGGTCAGGAACTGGAGTGCCTGGCCGGCGAGCGCGCGGAGCGCGCCGCCGCCCTGGCCCTGCTCGAGGAGCGCCTGCTCGAGTTGCGCGAGCAGCAGCAGGCCGAGGAGCAGGCGCGCGAGCGACAGCGCCGGCTGCTGCAGGACGAGGAGCGCCGCCAGGGCGAATGGCGCACCCGGCTGTCCGCCCTGCAGGCCCGCCACGAGCAGCTGACGCTGCGCCGCCGGCGCCTCGACGAGGAACTGGCCGAGCTGGCCGAGCAACGCGCGCTGGAGGTCGAGCAGCTCGGCGAGGCGCGCCTGTACCTGCAGGAAGCCCTGGAAGCCATGGCCAGCGACACCGAGCAGCGCGAGCGTCTGCTGGGCGCCCGCGACGGCTTGCGCGAGCGTCTCGATCGGGTGCGCCAGGAGGCCCGCCGAGGCAAGGATCATGCCCACCAACTGGCCGTGCGCAGCGGCTCGCTGCGCGCCCAGCACGACTCCACCCGCCAGGCGCTGGAGCGCCTCGAACTGCAGGCGGCGCGGCTGGTCGAGCGCTGCGAACAGCTGGCGCTCAATCTGGAGGAGGGCGACGAGCCGTTGCAGGAGCTGCGCCTGCGCCTCGAGGAACTGCTCGAGCGGCGCATGGCGGTCGACGAGGAAATGCGTCTGGCGCGACTGGCCCTCGATGACGCCGACCGCGAACTGCGCGATGCCGAGAAGCGTCGCGCCACGGCCGAGCAGCAGGCCCAGCTGCTGCGCAGCCAGCTCGAACAGCAGCGCCTCGACTGGCAGACCCTCAGCGTGCGGCGCAAGGCGCTGGAGGATCAACTGGGCGAGGACGGCCACGAACTGGGGAGTCTGCTCGCCGGACTGCCCGAAGCCGCCGCCGAGCGCGACTGGGAGAGCCAGCTGGAGCAACTGGCGGTGCGCATCCAGCGCCTGGGGCCGATCAACCTGGCCGCCATCGAGGAATACCAGCAGCAGTCCGAGCGCAAACGCTATCTGGATGCGCAGAACGAGGATCTGGTCGAGGCGCTGGAGACTCTGGAGAGCGTCATCCGCAAGATCGACCGGGAAACCCGCAACCGCTTCAAGGAGACCTTCGAGCGGATCGATGCAGGCCTCAGGGCGCTGTTCCCCAAGGTGTTCGGTGGCGGCCAGGCATGGCTGGAACTTACCGGCGAAGATCTACTCGATACAGGGGTGGCGATCATGGCGCGCCCGCCGGGCAAGAAGAACAGCACCATCCATCTGCTGTCCGGCGGCGAGAAGGCGCTCACCGCGATTGCCCTGGTGTTCGCGATCTTCCAGCTCAATCCAGCGCCGTTCTGCATGCTCGACGAGGTGGATGCGCCACTGGACGATGCCAACGTCGGTCGTTATGCCCGACTCGTCAAGGAAATGTCGGAGAAGGTGCAGTTCATCTATATCACCCACAACAAGATCGCCATGGAAATGGCCGATCAGTTGATGGGGGTGACCATGCACGAACCCGGCTGTTCGCGGCTGGTGGCGGTCGACGTCGAGGAAGCGGTGGCACTGGCGGAAGCCTGAGGACAAAGGCGCGGCGGCCCGCTCTGCGGCTGGCGGTGGCGGGAAATGCGGCGGCGGCGCGATTGTCCGGAGGCCGACAATACGAACGGTGTATAGTTTGTGTCGGCATGTTAATTTATGGGCTATTACAAGCTGCTCCGGTATATAAAACGGTATCCACCGACTGGAGTGGCAGTAGAGCAATTGATTTGCCCGGATTCTGATTAGGGGATTGTGTCTTTCATGGACATCGGTTTGCGCGAATGGCTGATCGTCATCGGCATCATTGTGATCGGCGGTATCCTGTTCGACGGCTGGCGCCGCATGCGCGGCAGCAGGGGGCGGCTGAAGCTCAAGCTCGACCGCAGCGCCGCCGAGCTGCCGGACGATGACGACGATCCGAACCTGCTGGGCCCGGCGCGGCCGGCCGGCAAGCACCAGGAGCCGTCCCTGAACGAGAGCGAGCTGCCCGACGTGGCGCCGCGCACCCGGCAGCGCAGCGAGCCGACGACCGGCGATCTGAGCATCGATCTCGACGCGCCGGAGCTTGCCGACGAGCCGCTCGGCGCCGCGGACGGCGAGCGTGCGGCCAGGTCCCGCGACAAGCTCGCCGACAAGCCGCAGGAGCGTCCCGCCGAGAAGGCCGAGCCGCGCGAACTGCCGCCCTTCGAGGAGGTGCTGGTGATCAACGTGGTGGCGCGGCATGCCGACGGCTTCAAGGGGCCGGCGCTGGTGCAGAGCATCCTCGAGAGCGGTCTGCGGTTCGGCAACATGGACATCTTCCATCGTCACGAGAGCATGGCCGGCAACGGCGAGGTGCTGTTCTCCATGGCCAACGGCGTCAAGCCGGGCACCTTCGACCTCGAGGCGATCGACGGCTTCAGCACCCGGGCGGTGAGCTTCTTCCTTGGTCTGCCCGGCCCGCGCCATCCCAAGCAGGCCTTCGACCTGATGGTCGCGGCGGCGCGCAAGCTGTCCCACGAGCTCGACGGCGAGCTGCGGGACGAGCAGCGCAGCGTGATGACCGCGCAGACCATCGAGCACTATCGCCAGCGCATCGTCGAGTTCGAACGCCGGGCGCTGATGCACAAGCGTTGACCCTCGAAGCACCGAAAGCAGCCCTGCGCATCGCGCAGGGCTGCTTTTTCGTTTGTACGGAACCGCCATGACCACGACCGCCGCCCAGCGCATCGAACAACTGCGCACCGAACTCAACGAGCACAACCACCGCTACTACGTGCTCGACCAGCCGAGCATCCCGGACGCCGAGTACGACCGGCTGTTCAACGAGCTCAAGGCGCTGGAGACCGAGCACCCCGAACTGGTCAGCGCCGACTCGCCGACCCGCCGGGTCGGCGGGCAGGCGCTCGCCGAGTTCGGCCAGGTGCGCCACGAGGTGCCGATGCTCAGCCTCGGCAACGCCTTCGCCGAGGAAGAGCTGCGCGACTTCGACCGCCGGGTGCGCGAGGGGCTCGGCGAGCTGCTGGCGGACGGCGACCTTTCAGGCGACCTGTTCGGTGGCGTCGAGGTGGACTACGCCTGCGAGCCCAAGCTCGACGGCCTGGCGGTCAGCCTGCGCTACGAGGACGGCCTGCTGGTGCGCGGCGCCACCCGCGGCGACGGCAGTACCGGCGAGGACATCACCGCCAACGTGCGTACCGTGCGCAACATCCCGTTGCGCCTGCTGGGCACGGGCTGGCCGAGGGTGCTGGAGGTGCGCGGCGAGGTGTACATGAGCCGCGCCGGCTTCGAGGCGCTCAACGCCCGCGCCATCGAGGGCGGCGGCAAGACCTTCGCCAACCCGCGCAACGCCGCGGCCGGCAGCCTGCGGCAGCTCGACCCGAAGATCACCGCCAGCCGCCCGCTGAGCTTCTGCGCCTACGGCATCGGCCAGGTGGACGGCGAGCTGCCGACCACCCAGAGCGGCATCCTCGCCGCGCTCAAGGGCTGGGGCGTGCCGATCAGCGCCGAGCTGAAGGTGGCGCACGGCGTCGAGGAGGCGCTGGTTTACTACCGGTCCATCGGCGAGCGGCGCGACGCGCTGCCCTACGAGATCGACGGCGTGGTGTTCAAGGTCGAGCGTCTCGACTGGCAGCGCGAGCTGGGCTTTCGCGCCCGCGAGCCGCGCTGGGCCATCGCCCACAAGTTCCCCGCCCGCGAGGAGCTGACCGAACTGCAGGGCGTCGAGTTCCAGGTCGGTCGTACCGGAGCGGTCACTCCGGTGGCGCGCCTGAAGCCGGTGCAGGTGGCCGGGGTCACGGTGTCCAACGCCACCCTGCACAACATGGACGAGGTGGCGCGCCTGGGGCTGATGATCGGCGACACGGTGATCGTCCGCCGTGCCGGCGACGTGATCCCCCAGGTGGTGCAGGTGGTCCTCGAGCGCCGCCCGGCCGAGGCGCGGCCCGTCGAGATCCCGCACCGCTGCCCGGTGTGCGGCTCGGCGGTCGAGCGCACCCAGCTGGTCAGGCGCGGCAAGGGCAAGGCGCAGGTCAGCGAGGGCTCGATCTACCGCTGCGTCGGCCGCCTCAGCTGCCAGGCGCAGCTCAAGCAGGCGATCATCCACTTCGTCTCGCGCCGCGCCATGGACATCGACGGCCTCGGCGACCGGATCGTCGAGCAACTGGTCGACGTCGGCCTGGTGCGCTCTCCGGCCGACCTCTACAGCCTGAGCTTCGAGCAGGTGGTGGCGCTGGAGGGCTTCGCCGAGCTGTCGACCCGCAACCTGCTGGCGGCCATCGCAGCCAGCCGCCAGCCGAGCCTGGCGCGCTTCATCTACGCCCTCGGCATCCCCGACGTCGGCGAGGAGACCGCCAAGCTGCTGGCCCGCGCGCTGGGCTCGCTGGCGCGCATCGAGGTGGCGTTGCCCGAGGTGCTGACCTGGCTGCCGGACGTCGGCCTCGAGGTGGCCCACGAGATCCACAGCTTCTTCGAGGACGCCCACAACCGCACGGTGATCGCCCAGCTGCTCGAGCGTGGCGTGGCGCTGCAGGGAGAGGGCGAGCTGCACGCCGAGTTCGCCGCCTGCGCGACCCTCGCCGAGCTGCTCGCCAAGCTGAACATCCCCGGTATCGCCGCCACCGGGGCGAAGCACCTCGCCGCGGCGGCCGGCGACAGCCTGGAGGCGGTGATCGCCCTCAGCCAGGACTGGCTCAGCCTCAAGGCCACCAAGGGCCTCAGCGAGAAGGCCCGCGAAGGGCTGCGGGCGTTCTTCGCCGAGCCGGCCAACATCGAGCGGGCGCGCGCCATCGAGGCGCAGCTGCGCGAGTTCGGCATGCACTGGCAGAGCGAGCGCAGGATCGCCGCCGGCCTGCCGCTGGCCGGGCAGACCTGGGTGCTCACCGGCACCCTCGAGGCGCTGAGCCGCGACGAGGGCAAGGCCAGGCTCGAGGCGCTCGGCGCCAAGGTCGCCGGCTCGGTGTCGGCCAGGACCCACTGCGTGGTCGCCGGCCCCGGCGCCGGCTCCAAGCTGGCCAGGGCCAACGAGCTCGGTATCGCGGTGCTCGACGAGGCAGCGTTCCTCGCGCGGCTGGCCGAGCTCGGCGGGTAGGGTGCGCGCGGCGCACCCTACGATCGCGGGCCGTGAGTGGGTAGGGGGTAGTCGTAGGGTGGAAGACTCGCGCAGCGATCTTCCACCAGGCTCCGTGCGTTTGCGTCGCAGGTGGAAAAGACCTGCGGTCGTTTTCCCGCCGCCCCAACCTGCTGCCAGCGCCTGCTGACTGGCGTATACTTCTGCGCTTTTCTCCAGTTCTGTTCGCGAGTGACGCCAGCCATGGAAATCAATCCGATCCTCAATGCCATCAAGGACCTGACCGAACGCACCCAGGCCATCAGGGGGTATCTTTGACTACGATCTGAAGGCTGATCGTCTGGTCGAAGTGAACCGCGAACTGGAAGACCCCAACGTCTGGAACAATCCGGAGTACGCGCAGAACCTCGGTCGCGAGCGCGCCATGCTGGCGCAGATCGTCGAGACCCTGGACGATCTGACCGGCGGGCTGGCCGACTGCGGCGACCTGCTGGACATGGCCGTCGAAGAGAACGACGAGGGTGCCGTGGCGGATGTCGAGTCCGAAGTGGCGCGCCTGCGCGAAAGCCTCGAGAAGCTCGAGTTCCGGCGCATGTTCAGCGGCGAGATGGACGCCAGCAACTGCTACCTGGACATCCAGGCCGGCTCCGGCGGCACCGAGGCCCAGGACTGGGCGAACATCCTGCTGCGCATGTACCTGCGCTGGGCCGACAAGCACGGCTTCGACGCCGAGATCGTCGAGCTCTCCGAGGGCGAGGTCGCCGGCATCAAGAGCGCCACCGTGCACGTGCGCGGCGAGTACGCCTTCGGCTGGTTGCGCACCGAGATCGGCGTGCACCGCCTGGTGCGCAAGAGTCCGTTCGACTCCGGCAACCGCCGGCACACCTCGTTCTCCGCGGTGTTCGCCTCGCCGGAAATCGACGACAACATCGAGATCGAGATCAACCCGGCCGACCTGCGCATCGACACCTACCGCTCCTCGGGAGCCGGTGGCCAGCACGTCAACACCACCGACTCGGCGGTGCGCATCACCCACCTGCCGACCAACACCGTGGTGAGCTGCCAGAACGAGCGCTCCCAGCACGCCAACAAGGATCGCGCCTTCAAGATGCTGCGCGCCAAGCTGTTCGAGCTGGAGATGCAGAAGCGCCGCGAGGCCTCCCAGGCCCTGGAGGAGACCAAGTCGGACATCGGCTGGGGCCACCAGATCCGCTCCTACGTGCTCGACCAGTCGCGGATCAAGGATCTGCGCACCGGCGTCGAGCGCAGCGACTGCGACCGCGTGCTGGACGGCGATCTCGACGAGTACCTGGAAGCCAGCCTCAAGCAGGGGCTCTGACCTGAAACCCTCTCCCCGCGGGGCGAGGGCCGGGGTGAGGGGGCAGGCCTGCCGCCGTGCCCCTCAGACCGCTCCCGTGCGGGGGCGGCAACGAATCTGTGACGGAAACCGACGACCATGAGCGAACAACCGCTGAACGAGTACGCCATCCACGAGGAAGAGAACAAGCTGATCGCGCTGCGCAAGGAAAAGCTCGCTGCCCTGCGCCAGAGCGAGAAGGTGGTGTTCCCCAACGACTTCCGCCGCGACGCCCTGTGCGGCGAGCTGCAGCAGCAGTACGCCGAGGCCGGCAAGGAAGAGCTGGAAGGCAAGCAGGTCAAGGTCAGCGTCGCCGGTCGCATCATGCTCAACCGTGGTGCCTTCATCGTCATCCAGGACTGCAGCGGGCGCATCCAGCTGTACGTCAACCGCAAGACCCTGCCGGCCGAGGCCCTCGAAGCGATCAAGCACTGGGACATGGGCGACATCGTCGCCGCCAGCGGCGTGCTGGCCCGCTCCGGCAAGGGCGACCTGTACGTCGACCTGCAGGAAACCCGCCTGCTGACCAAGTCGCTGCGCCCGCTGCCGGACAAGTTCCACGGCCTGACCGACACCGAGACCCGTTACCGTCAGCGCTACGTCGACCTGATCGTCAACGAGGAGGTGCGCCAGACCTTCCGCGTGCGCTCCCAGGTGATCGCCCACATCCGCCAGTTCCTCAATCGGCGCGGCTTCCTCGAAGTGGAAACCCCGATGCTGCAGACCATCCCCGGCGGCGCGGCGGCCAAGCCCTTCGAGACCCACCACAACGCCCTGGACATGCCGATGTTCCTGCGCATCGCCCCGGAGCTGTACCTCAAGCGTCTGGTGGTCGGCGGCTTCGAGAAGGTCTTCGAGATCAACCGCAACTTCCGCAACGAGGGCGTGTCGACCCGGCACAACCCCGAGTTCACCATGCTGGAGTTCTACCAGGCCTACGCCGACTACGAAGACAACATGGACCTCACCGAGGAGCTGTTCCGCGAGCTGGCGCTGGCCGTGCTCGGCAGCACCGACGTGCCCTACGGCGACAAGGTCTTCCACTTCGGCGAGCCGTTCGCCCGCCTGTCGGTGTTCGACGCGATCCTCAAGTACAACCCTGAGCTGAGCGCCGCCGACCTGCAGGACGTCGACAAGTGCCGCGCCCTGGCCAAGGCCGCCGGCGCCAAGGTGCTCGGCCACGAGGGGCTGGGCAAGCTGCAGGTGATGCTGTTCGAGGAAACCGTCGAGCACAAGCTGGAGCAGCCGACCTTCATCACCCGCTATCCGTTCGAGGTGTCGCCGCTGGCGCGGCGCAACGATGCGGACCCGAGCGTCACCGACCGCTTCGAGCTGTTCATCGGCGGCCGCGAGATCGCCAACGCCTACTCCGAGCTGAACGACGCCGAGGACCAGGCCGAGCGCTTCCACGCCCAGGTGGCCGAGAAGGACGCCGGCGACGACGAGGCCATGCACTTCGACGCCGACTTCGTGCGCGCCCTCGAGTACGGCATGCCGCCGACCGCCGGCGAGGGCATCGGCATCGACCGCCTGGTCATGCTGCTGACCGATTCGCCGTCGATCCGTGACGTGATCCTGTTCCCGCACATGCGTCCGCAGCACTAAGATGCTGTCATGAGCGCACGCCGAAGCCGGCCGCGCGGGGCGAACCCGCCGGGCCGCTTCGGGGTGTCGCCGGATCCCCGGGCTGCCCGTCCCGCGGCAGCAGGATCATCCGTGGAATCAAGGAGTGCTCCATGAAAGTCGTGCGCGTGCTGGTTGCCCTGTCCTTCCTGCTGCTGGGCGGCTGCCTGGCGACCTTCAAGGAGTCCATTCCGCTCGGCGAGCGCGCGCCTGCGCAACTGCTCGGCACCTGGACCGGCCTGGACAGCTGGGGCGACCAGTACTTCGTCAAGATCGCCGGGCGTGCCGATGGCGGCTACCAGGCCAGGGTCTGGCGCGAGGCGCGCGGCGACACGCCGGCCGAGGCCCGGGACATCGAGTTCAACGTGACCCGGCATGGCCGTCGCTGGTACCTGTCGGCC
The DNA here is from genome assembly GCF_024451105.1 of Stutzerimonas stutzeri. Lineage (GTDB taxonomy): Bacteria > Pseudomonadota > Gammaproteobacteria > Pseudomonadales > Pseudomonadaceae > Geopseudomonas > Geopseudomonas stutzeri_A. The sequence continues at coordinate 190,174 of NZ_JANGEY010000002.1, read as the reverse complement.
TCGGCTCCCGCGGAGCTCGGCGGCCACTTCGCCTTCGGCGGCTTCGAGCTGAGTGGCGACGACGCACTGGCGCTCTACAGCCTGGACCTCGAAACCGTCGGTCTGGCCCTCGAGGAGGGGCGGCTGCGCGGGCGGGTCACCGGCAGCGCGGGCGGCGAGGGCGTGCTGATCGAGAGTCCGCTGGCCGAGGTGCTCGCCTTCCTCGACGACCAGGCCAACAGTGACGTGTTCGTCGAGGTCGCCCGTTTCCGGCGCGTGAGCCTGCAGCAGGAGTGACGATGAGCCGCAGCAAGGCCAACGCCGAATACCGCCAGACCATCCGTGCGCTGTCCGACCGCCTGGTCGAGGCGCAGACGCCGATCCGCGTGCTCGACGCCATCAAGTGGGACGACGGCATCCGCGAGGGCTTCCTCAAGGCGCGCGGGCAGAAACTGCCGGCGGTGGACCGCGGCTACTACCAGAGCCGGCCGCTGGCCTTCGATCCCGACGACAAGAAGCAGCAGTTCCAGCAGATCGAGCGCGACATCACCCGCCAGCTCGGCCAGTTCAGCCCGGTCGGGCAGATCATGCGGCGCATGTGCAAGGAGTACCGCATGGTGATCCGCATGCTCGAGGCGCGCGGCACGCCGGATTTCGGGCTGATCTCCCAGGAGCTGTACGGCTCGGCCTCCGACGCCTTCCATGCCGGCGATCCGACCCTGGCCGACCTCGGCGTGATGTTCTCCACCTACCTGGACAACATCGCCGGTCGCAGCGATCTCAAGGACGAGCCGAAGACCCTCAATGCCAGCCAGGCCGTCGAGCTGCTGCAGGGGCAGCTCAACGGCGTGTTCGGCGACGACGAGGCGGTGGTGCGGGTGTTCGAGTCCGACGGCATCCTCGCCGACGCCGCGGCCGGCGCCGACTACATCAAGATCCGCGCCGACGCCATGTTCAACCAGCGCGACATCCGCGCCCTGGCGGTGCATGAGGGGCTGGTGCACGTCGGCACCACCCTGAACGGCCTCAACCAGCCGATCTGCACCTTCCTGGCCAAGGGGCCGCCGTCCTCGACCATCACCCAGGAAGGCCTGGCCATCCTCATGGAGGTGATCGCCTTCGCCTCCTACCCGACCCGTCTGCGCAAGCTGACCAACCGCACCCGCGCCATCCACATGGCCGAGGACGGCGCCGACTTCCTGCAGATCTTCCAGTTCTACCGCGACCAGGGCTACATGGCGGAGGAGAGCTACTCCAACGCCATCCGCGTGTTCCGCGGCTCGACCCCGGACGGCCTGCCGTTCACCAAGGACCTGTCGTATCTCAAGGGTTTCATCCTGATCTACAACTACATCCAGCTCGCGGTGCGCAAGGGCAAGCTGGAGCAGATCCCGCTGCTGTTCTGCGGCAAGGCCACCCTCGAGGACATGCGCACCCTGCGCCAACTGGTCGACGAGGGGCTGGTGGTGCCGCCCAAGTACCTGCCGCCGCAGTTCAGCGACCTCAACGCCCTGTCGGCGTGGATGTGCTTCTCCAACTTCCTCAACCACCTGAGCCTGGATCGCGTCGAGGCCGACTACGCCAACATCCTCTAGACGGGCCGTGCGGTCCGTCTCCCGTTCACCTTCCCGAACAGTTCCGGAATCATCCGCATGAGCGAGCGCAACCCCATCCCCCTGATCCTCACCGCCATCGGCAGCGTCGCCGGCACCGTCGCGGTGCTCGGCTATTACGGCTACCTGCATTTCGCCAAACCCGAGGACGCGCTGCTGCTGAACGACTACACCATGCTCAAGACCATTCCCGGCGAGGACTACCGGGTGTCGCTGAAGCCGGCCGAACAGGTCGCCCAGTGCATCGACGGCGTGCTGGTGCTGTTCGACGTCAAGCAGAAGGGCCTGACCGGCGTGCTGGTCGACAACAAGAAGCGCGCGGTGCGCTGCATGGGGCAGGAGACCCCGTCGGCCGATTAAGGCCCGCGCCCTGGTCTATCCTTGCCCGGACACATCCAGGGAGAGGCTCCATGAACATCCGTGCATCCATCCTGAGGCCGTTCGCTGCACTGCTGCTGGGCGGCCTGCTGGGCGTGGCGCAGGCCGCCGCATTGCCTGCCAGCGTCCACGGCCCGTTGCGGCTGGAGGAGGTGGCCGGCGGCCTCGAACATCCCTGGGCGCTGGCATTCCTGCCGGACGGACAGGGCATGCTGGTCAGCGAGCGTCCCGGGCGGCTGCGCCGGGTGAACGCCGCGGGCGAGCTGTCGGCGCCGCTGGCCGGCGTGCCGGCGGTGTTCGCCCAGGGCCAGGGCGGCCTGCTCGACGTCGCCCTGTCGCCGCGCTTCGCCGAGGATCGCCTGGTCTACCTGAGCTACGCCGAGCGCGGCGTCGACGGCCGCGCCGGCACCGCGGTCGGTCGCGGCCGGCTGTCCGCGGAGCTCGCCGCGCTGGAGGACTTCGAAGTGATCTTCCGCCAGCAGCCCAAGCTGTCCAGCGGCATCCACTTCGGGTCGCGGCTGGTGTTCGATCGCGCCGGCTACCTGTTCGTCGCTCTCGGCGAGAACAACCAGCGCCCCACCGCCCAGGACCTCGAAAAACTGCAGGGCAAGGTGGTGCGCCTGTATCCGGACGGGCGGATCCCCGAGGACAACCCCTTCGTCGGCCGACGCGATGCGCGCGCGGAGATCTGGTCCTACGGCCACCGCAACCCGCAGGGCGCGGCGCTCAATCCGTGGACCGGGCAGCTGTGGATTCACGAGCACGGCCCGCGCGGCGGCGACGAGATCAACATCCCGCAGCCGGGCCGCAACTACGGCTGGCCGCTGGCTACCCACGGCATCAACTACAGTCTGCTGCCGATCCCCGAGGCCAAGGGCGAACGGGTGCCGGGCACCGAACCGCCGCACCACGTGTGGGCGAAGTCGCCGGCGATCAGCGGGATGGCCTTCTACGACGCCGAGCGCTTCCCGGCCTGGCGCCACAGCCTGTTCATCGGTGCGCTGGCCCACCGGGCGTTGCTGCGCCTGAGTCTGGAGGGCGACCGGGTGGTGGGCGAGGAACGCCTGCTGGAGTCGCTGGACGCGCGCATCCGCGACGTACGGGTGGGGCCGGACGGCTGGGTGTACGTGCTCACCGACGAGCGCGACGGCAAGCTGCTACGGCTGGGGCTGGCGCAGCCGTAGGGCTGGCGGAGGGGCGGATGCGATGCGCAGGGTGCGCACGGCGGCACCCTGCTCGGCGTACTGTCAGAAGCGCTCGCTGGCGCCCAGGTAGCGCCACTGGCCTGCCTGCAGCCTGGCCATGGCCAGGCGGCCGATGCGGATGCGGCGGATACCGAGTACCTGCAGGCCGACGGCGCGGCAGACGTGGGCGATCTGCCCCGCTTGCGGCGCCTTGAGGGCGAAGCGCAGGCGGGTCTCGCTCTGCCAGCTGACCTTGCAGGGGGCCAGCGGACGGCCGCGGTAGCTCAGGCCGAACTGCAGCTGCTTGAGCTGCGCGGGCTCGAGGCTGCCGGCAACCTCGACGATGTATTCCTGCTCGATCTTGGCGAAGTCGTCGGTCAGCTTGCGGATCACACCCCAGTTCTGGGTCAGCACCAGCAGGCCGGAGGCCTCGCTCTCCAGCCCCAGCGGCACACTGAGGCGCTGCAGGTGGCGGCGCAGCAGGCGCACGCCGGAGGCGTCGTCCGCCGCGCGGCTGGCGGCGCCGAGCAGCTCGAAGGCCTGGTCGGCGTCCACTCCGGCGGGTTTGTGCAGCAGCAGGGTGGCCGGCGGCTGGGATTCGGCGCGGGCGCCCTCGAGCAGGGCAATGGACTGATCCAGCACCTTGAACTGCGGCTCCTCGACCACCTGGCCGGCGACCGTCACCCAGCCGCCCTCGATGTACAGTTCGGCCTCGCGGCGCGAGCAGGGCAGCAGTTCGGCGAGACGCTTGGACAGGCGGACGGGTTCGCTCATGGGGTCACTTCTTGCCGATGGTGATCTGGCGGGAGCTGCCGTAGGTCTGGCCGCTGACGCCGCGGGGGATCTGCTGGACCTCGCCGCCGGCCTTGAGGAAGGCGGCCATCTGCTCTTCGAGCTCGCGGCGGGCCTCTGCGGAGGGGACGGGTACTGCCTTCTGCTTGGACGAACCGGGTTTGCTCTGCATGAGGATTCTCCTGCCTGAAGCGAAAAAGGCCGCCCATTATACACGGGTTGCGCTCATTTTTTGAGCAGGTTGCGGGGATTCTTCAAGAATCGTCCGGATATCTGCCGGCGAACGGGCGGGAAGTCGCGCCGTTCGCCGGTCGCGCTCAGCGCGCCGCGGCCAGCAGCCGGTAGCTGTTCAGGCGGTCGGCGAAGCTGTGGGTCACGGTGACCAGGCCGAGTTCGTCGAGCTGGTAGTCGCGGGCGTGGGCCTCGAACTGCTCCCAGCACTGCTGCGGGGTGCCGACCACCATGGCGGCGCGGGTGGCGTCCAGCTCGGCCAGGTCGCTGGGGCTGAGCTGGCGGCGGCGCCGGTCGATCTCCTCGGGACTGAGCAGCGGCTCGCGAGCGCCGCGGCCGGTCATCATCTTGCGCCAGGCGGCGGTGCTGGCGATGCGCTTGGCCTCTTCCTCGGTTTCCGCGCAGATCACCGCCAGCGCCAGCATGCGCGAGGGCTTGTGCTCGTGGCCGGCTTCGCGGAAGTGGTGCGCGTAGTTGGCGAAGATCGCCGGCGAACAGGCCTCGGGGGCGATGAACTTGGCCACCGAGAGGCCCATGCCCAGGTAGCCGGCCAGCGACGAGCTGCCGCCGCCGGAGCCGAGCATCCACAGCTGCGGCGCCGGTTCGTTGTCCGGCAGGCAGCGCAGGCGGCTGTAGGGATGGCGCTCGGGGTACTGGTTGCGCAGGAAGGCGCACAGCTCGGCGGCCTGCTGAGGGAAGCTGTCTTCTTCCAGCTGCTCGTAGGGGGCGGCCAGGGCGGCGGAGGCCAGCGGCGTGCCGCCGGGAGCGCGGCCGATGCCCAGGTCGATGCGCTCCGGGAACAGGCTGGCCAGCATGCGGAACACCTCGGCCACCTTGTACGGGCTGTAGTGGGTGAGCATCACGCCGCCGCTGCCGATGCGCATGTTCTGCGTGGCGCTGGCGATCCGGGCGACCATGATCTCCGGGCAGGGGTTGGCGAACTGGATGCTGTTGTGGTGCTCGGCCAGCCAGTAGCGGTGGTAGCCCAGCGCGTCGCAGGCGCGGGCCAGCTCGACCGAACTGTTGGGCGCCTCGCGGGCCGGGCGGTCGCCGTGGACGGGCGTCTGGTCGACGATGGTGAGCTTCAGCGACATGGCGGGTCTCTCGGCAGGATCGGGAAGGGGCACAGTATCGCCCCGGAATGCAAAAGCCCCGCACGGGGCGGGGCTTTTGGCGAGGCGGGAAGCCGGATCAGATGATCTGGACTTCGTCGGCCTGCAGGCCTTTCTGGCCCTGGACGACCAGGAAGGAAACGGCTTGGCCTTCCTTCAGGGTCTTGAAGCCGTCGGCCTTGATGGCGCGGAAGTGAACGAAAACGTCCGGGCCGCTCTGCGGGGTGATGAAGCCGAAGCCTTTCTCATCGTTGAACCACTTGACGGTACCGGTTTGGCGATTGGACATGGTTGTCTCCTTGGACGGTGTAGACTGCAGCACCGGAACTGCCCGGGGCCGGAACTGAGTGCAAGGAGCCAGTAAAACCGAGGTTTGTTGGTCAAGCTCTGAATCAGTCGATTACGATGACACTGCAACACAGTGGTCAGCACCCTACGCGGTAATTGCCGTCGGTGCAAATCCTTTCTGCAGCTTCGCCCCTAGTCTTTTGTCGAAGGGGCTGCCGGAGGCGTTCCGGACGAGTCGCCGGATTCCTGATAATCCCTTTTCAATCAATGGCTTGGATGCTTTCGTCGAGGCCGGTCGGGGGGCTCCGGCAGCCGTCGGAAAAAACGCCGACGCGAAGGCCGCGCAGGCTGGCCCGGGGCTGCGAGCGGAGCGCCGATCTCGGCTAGAATGCCCGGCCTGGCAATCAAGGTAAGCGACATGGCACAGATCGGGCGGTTCAACTCTCTGCAGGTGGTCAAGCACACCGACTTCGGGCTCTATCTGGACGGCGGCGAGGACGGCGAGATCCTCCTGCCCAGGCGCTACGTGCCCAAGGATCGGCCGTGCGAGATCGGCGACCGCCTCGAGGTGTTCGTCCACCTCGACAGCGAGGACCGCATCATCGCCACCACCCAGCGGCCGAAGGTGCAGGTGGGCGGCTTCGCCTGCCTCCGGGTGGTGGCGGTCGACCGGGTGGGACTGTTCCTCGACTGGGGGCTGCCCAAGGACCTGTTCCTGCCGCATTCGGAGGAAAAGCGTCCGCTGCAGGTCGGCGACCAGGTGGTGGTGCACGTCTACCTCGATCCGCGCACCCGGCGCATCACCGCCACGGCGCGGCTGGACCGCTACCTGGATCGGGTGCCGGCCGACTACCGGCCCGGACAGGCGGTCGAGCTGCTGGTGGTCGAGCGCAGCGACCTGGGCTTCAAGGCCATCGTCGAGGGCCGGCACTGGGGGCTGATCCACAAGAACGAGCTGTTCAAGAACATCCGTCCGGGCCTGCGCGAGACCGGCTACATCAAGGAAGTGCGCGCCGACGGCAAGATCGGCCTGAGCCTGCAGCCGGTCGGTCGACAGGCCGCCGACCGGCTCGGCGAGCAGATCCTCGAGCGTCTGCGCGCCGCCGGCGGCCGCCTGGCGCTGAGCGACAAAAGCTCGCCGGAGGAGATCGCCCGGCTGTTCGGGGTGAGCAAGGGCAACTTCAAAAAGGCCATCGGCGGCCTGTACAAGCAGGGCCTGATCGCCATTCTCGACGACGGCATCGAGCTGCGCTGAGCCGGCTCACCTGCGCTCGCCCCACAACTCCGCCAGGCGCGCGTCGCGGCCGCAGCGGCTGCGGTAGAAGCGGTAGCGCAGCGGGTTCTTGCGCGCGTAGTCCTGGTGGTACTCCTCGGCCGGATAGAAGCTGGTGGCGGGCAGGACCTCGGTGAGCACCGGCCGGTCGAAGCGCCCGGAGGCCTGCAGCGCGGCCTTCGAGGCCTCGGCCTGGCGACGCTGCTCGGCATCGGCGTAGAAGATCGCGCTGCGGTACTGTGCGCCGATGTCGCAGAACTGCCCGGTGGCGGTCAGTGGGTCGATGTTCGGCCAGAAGGCCTCCAGCAGCCTGGCGTAGCTGGTGCGCGCCGGATCGTAGCGCACCAGCACCGCCTCCACATGGCCGGTGCCGCCGGCCGAGACCTGTTCGTAGCTCGGATCGGCCAGGTGCCCGCCGATGTAGCCCGAGGTGGTGGACAGTACCCCGGGGACCTTGTCGAAGTCCGCCTCCAGGCACCAGAAGCAGCCGCCGGCGAAGATCGCCGCGGCCTCCTCGGCGCCGCTCGTCGGCGACAGGGTTGTGCTCAGCACGGCGCCGAGCAGCAGGGTCGGCAGGCGCCTGGTAGCTTGTCTGGCCATGGTCAGCTCCGCAGTTCCGGCAGCGGCTGGTCGCGCGGCACGAAGCGCAGCGCCAGACCGTTGTTGCACCAGCGCTCGCCGCGCGGCGGCGGGCCGTCGTCGAACAGGTGGCCCTGGTGGCCGCCGCAGCGCGCGCAGTGGTATTCGATGCGTGGCCAGATCAGCCGGAAGTCGCGTCGGCGGCCGAGGTGGGCGGGTTCGAGCGGCTGGGTGAAGCTCGGCCAGCCGGTGCCGCTATCGTACTTGTGACGGCTGTCGAACAGCGGCAGGAAGCAGGCGGCGCAGACGTAGGTACCGTCGCGCTGCTCGTCGTTGAGCGGGCTGCTGCCGGCCGGCTCGGTGTCCTCCTCGAACAGCACGCGCCAGGCGGCCGGCGACAGCAGTGCGCGCCACTCCTCCGGCGACTTGTCCAGCCGGGCGATCCCGGCGTCGGCCGCCGCGACCGGGCTGCCGGCGCGCTCCAGCACGGCCCAGGCCGGCAGCATGGCGAAGACCTGCAGCAGGTGGCGGCGATGCATGGGACGCCTCCGCAGAAAACGTTCTGTACGGATGTTAGACCGCGCGCGGCGGCGCCGTTCCCCGGCGATGGGCGGTCGCCGTCTTCCCCGAGCCCGGGAGGGGGGGGCGGGCATGCTCCGCGATTTGTGCAAGTCGATCTGGCGAGGTGTCCGATGGTGCGCTGCCAGGATCCTCGGATCCGACTCCGATCCTGTGAAATCAAGGTATTGCGCACCTTTTTCGACCGTGGCGGGTGGCGGCGGATGCGCTTCGGCAACCGGTCGGGCGAGGCCGCTTTCCATGAAAAATACAATCTTGTCTATGAAAGGTGCATTCTGTCACAGCCGGCGGCATCCCATAATGCGCCCCGAGCTGCTGGTGCTGCCGCGGCGGATTGCCGCGGAATCGACCAGACTGAAGACACAGTTGCAGTTGGGTATTCGCCGCCCCGGCGTGCGGCGGCGAACACAATAAGTATCGACCGGTATAGAAGACAGCCATGAAAAGAGCGAACCCCCTTCTCGAGAAACTGCAAACCATCCTGCCGGCCATCGCCGCCAACGCCGCCAAGGCCGAGCTCGAGCGCAAGGTGCCGGACGAGAACATCGCTCTGCTGAAGAGCATCGGCATGCACCGTGCCTTCCAGCCCAAGGCCTATGGCGGTCTGGAAATCTCCCTGCCGGAGTTCACCGACTGCGTGGCCGCGCTGGCCGGCGCCTGCGGCGGTACCGCCTGGGCCTTCAGCCTGCTGTGCACCCACAGCCATCAGCTGGCCATGTTCCCCAAGCAGCTGCAGGACGAGATCTGGGGCGATAACCCGGACGCCACCGCCAGCAGCAGCATCGCGCCGTTCAGCACCATCGAGGAAACCGAGGGCGGCGTGCTGCTCAGCGGCGAGATGGGCTGGAGCAGCGGCTGCGACCACGCCGAGTGGGCCATCGTCGGCATGCGCCGCAAGAACGCCGAAGGCGAGCTGGTCTACAGCTTCGGCGTGCTGCCGCGCAGCGACTACGAGATCCGCGACGACTGGTTCTCGATCGGCATGCGCAGCAGCGGCTCGAAGACCCTGGTGATCAAGAACGCCTTCATCCCCAACCACCGCATCCAGGCGGCCAAGGACATGATGGAAGGCAAGTCCGCCGGCTTCGGTCTGTACCCGGACAGCAAGATCTTCTACACCCCGTACCGTCCGTACTTCGCCTGCGGCTTCGCGGCCATCAGCCTGGGCATCGCCGAGCGCATGCTGGTCGCCTTCAAGGAGAAGCAGAAGAACCGCGTGCGCGCTTACACCGGCGCCGCCGTCGGCGCGGCCACCCCGGCGCTGATGCGCCTGGCCGAGTCGACCCACCAGGTCGCCGCCGCGCGCGCCTTCCTCGAGAAGACCTGGGAAGAGCACGCCGAGTACGGCGAGCGCAAGGAATACCCGACCCGCGAGAAGCTGGCCTACTGGCGCACCAACCAGGCCTACGCGGTGAAGATGTGCATCGCTGCCGTCGATCGCCTGTTCGAGGCCGCCGGCGCCACCAGCTGGTTCGAGAACAGCGAGATCCAGCGCCTGTTCCGCGACTCGCACATGACCGGCGCGCACGCCTACACCGACTACGACGTCTGCGCGCAGATCCTCGGCCGCGAGCTGATGGGCCTGGAGCCGGACCCGACCATGGTCTGAGTCGTTGCGCAATGCAGAAAGGGGGATTGCCGCGAGGCAATCCCCCTTTTTCGTCCGTGCGCAGCCGGCGTCAGTCGATGCGGGTGAAGGTGGCCGTGCCGATGCCCTCGATCTGCTGGATCAGGGTGTCGCCGCCGTCCTCGATGCGGGCGTGCAGCAGGGTGTTGCCGCGGCTGTCGCGCGCGGTGAGGTAGCCGCCCTCGTGCAGCCACTCGGCGATAGCCAGCCGGTTGTCGCCCTCGCGGATGTACTGCGGGGTCAGTTCGACCGTGGTGCTGCTGACCGTCACGCCCATGGCCTGGGTGGCCATCCGGTAGGTGCCCTCGATGGGCTGGTCGGCATGGGCCTGGACCGCCAGGGCGGCGAGCAGGAGGGAGAGGGGAGCGAGCTGGCGAATCTGCATGGCGGCCTTCCTTGTCGATTGGAACGGCGGATCGCGCGGCCCCGGAGGCCGGGTGGCTGCGAGGTGGCGACCCGTGCCTGCAGGGTAGGCAGGGCGGCACGCGACTTTGTTGATCCATGTCGTGCAATTGCCGACAGTTCGATGAATTTTCCGTGACAGTCGTCAGCCGCCGAGGAACGAGCGGTGGATCTCGCTGCCGTAGCGACGGATGATGTCCTGCCGGGCAGTGTGCCAGGCCTGCAGGTCGTCCGTCCGGCCGGACTTCTCGACGGTGCGCCTGGCCAGCTCGTCGGCGATCACCTCCATGAACAGCTCGGCGAGCAGCAGGCGCGCGGAGTCGCGAAAGCGCCCGCGCCCGTCCACGTAGAGCTGCACGGTCGGCGCCGCGGTGTTGATGACGATCTTGCGCTCTTCTGCGCTGTACACCGCGCGCTCCAGTTCGTTGTTCAGGTTGCGGAACTCGTAGCCGGCGAACATGGCCTCGCCGTGGTCCCGCACCGCTCGTGGCCTGGTCACCGGCGAGGACAGGCGCGGCTGGCGATGGGCGGGTGCCTGCGCCGGCTCGGCCACCACCACTTCGCACCAGGCCCAGTAGCCGCCGGCGCGCACGCCGATCTCGCCACGGCAGCCCTCGCTCCGGCCGGTGACCAGCCATTCCCAGCGTACGCCGTCGGCCAGCTCGTGCAGGGCGAGCTGGCTCGGCCGGGCGTCGAGCTGCAGCTCGTCGGGCACCTGGTACTCGATGTGCAGGAGCTCGTCGGCGGCGAAGCGGCGCGGATCGACCAGCAGGGTGACGTGGAAGGGATGCTGCGCGCGGCGGTAGTAGAAGGGCGTGCTGAAGCGCAGCGCCGCCGGCTGCTCGTCCGTCGGCTCGCTGCCGGCCGCCGGCGCGATGCCCAGATCCTGCAGCGCCGCCCGGCTCATGCGCTCGAGCAGGTGCTCGATCATCTGCCCGGTGCGGCTGGAGGTGGTGGCATGCTCCAGATGCTTGAGCTTTTCGCGCTCGGCCTGCACGCAGTCGGCGATCATCCGGCTGATCGCCTGGGCGAAGGCGGCCACCAGCGGCTCCTTGCGGTTCAGTCCCTCGCGCTCGTCGCCGACGATGGCCACGCCCTGGCCGAGTTTCTCGATCAGCGCCGGGCAGCGCACGCTGCCGAACAGGTACTCGGTGCCCACCTGGTTCTCGTAGTCGAACAGCTGGCAGTCCAGCACCGCCATGCCGGAGATGACCACCAGACCGTTGGTGCGCTGGTCGCCGCGCGGGGTCAGCTCGCTGTCGTCGTCGGCGCGCTTGAGGGTGAGGGTGAAGGGGTAGACGCTCTGCTCGTGGACGAACCGGCCCGGCTGCTCGGGGCCGATCAGCAGCGTGGCCGGTGGCTCCACGTAGCGGATCGGGCCGCTGTGCTCGATCTCGCGGCCCCGCTGCACGTGCACCAGCTCCACCGTGCGGCGCTCGAGCAGGTCGCGCAGGTAGACGCTGTCGGCCAGCGACTGCAGCACCGAGCGATAGTGGGAAATGTTGACCTGCGGATTCTCGACCACCACGGTGACCCGGGTGCCGTTGCCGACGATGCCCAGACGGCTGCGGTCGGCATCGCGTACCGGGCGGTCGCCGCCGCCGTCCTCGTAGAGATAGCCGCCGTGCGCATCGCGGAACAGCTCGAGCCGCGACAGGCGACCGTCGCGGATGGTTTCCAGCCAGCCGTAGCCCAGGCCGTAGATGGCCTGCTTGAGACCGCGCCCGAAGTAGCCGCGGCCCACCCCCTCGCCGCGGGCGAGGGAGCTGTGGGCGCCGCCGTAGGCGAGGATGTAGCAGGCCTGCGCGAAGCTCATGCCCTCGGCCTGGTCGGTGACCTTGAGCACGGCGCCGGCCTGGTGGCGCTCGTAGTGGATGCGGATCTGCCCGCTGGCCGGGGTGCCGGCGGCCTCCAGGCGCGCATAGCTGTCGTCGCTGTTGGTGATCAGCTCGATCAGCGCCTTCTCCAGCGAGGCGAAGCGGCGCGAGTCGATGTCGATGACGCGTTGGTCGACCGGGATTGCGGCAATGGCCATGCTCGGCTCCTGGCGGCTGGGGGGCTGCTGAGTGGATTCTAGACCGGCGCGTCGCGGCCGAAGGCAAAAACGGAAACACCCCGGGCGAGGCGGGCTCGCGCGGGGTGTCGGAGTGGTGCGTCGGCGGCCCGGGGCTTCAGGTCGGCGCGGAGGCTTCGCGGTTGCGGATCATGTCGGCGATGGCGTACATCGGCCGTTCCAGCATCGTCCTGACCTCGTCGCCGGCACCGATCCGCTCCAGCGCCCGGTCCATGCACAGCAGCCACTGGTCGCGCTCCTTCGGGCCGATGGCGTAGGGGCGGTGCGGTCCGCTCATGCAGATGCTGCCGTACTTCTGCGCGTACAGCGGCGGCCCGCCCAGCCAGCCGGAGAGGAACTCGAACAGCTTCTGGCGGATCCCCGCCAGATCCTCGCCATGCATGCGGCGGATGTCGGCCGCCTCCGGCAGGCTGTCCATGCAGTCGTAGAAGGCATCGCACAGGCGGCGCACGCCGTCCTCGCCGCCGAGCAGTTGGTAGGGGGTATGGTTCATGGCTGCACTCCGCCGTCTTGTTCTTCGCAGGCCTCGATAGTGCCCGAGCGCGCTGCTGGGGATTTGATCTGGGTCAGCCCCCGACGCAGAGAGGGCGGATCAGGTCGGGCGGTCGGGCAGCCAGCGGCCGGCGAACCAGCCGAGCAGGACGCCCAGCAGGTTGGCGGACATGTCCCCCAGGGACGGTGTGCGGCTGGGGATGAGCTCCTGGCCCAGCTCGATCAGCAGGGCCAGGAGCAGGCTGCCGGACAGCAGCCAGCCGGCGTGCAGACGAGGAAAGGCCAGCCGCGCGGTGAAGGCGAGGGCCGCGAAGCCGGCCAGGTGATGGAGCTTGTCCTGATGCCTGAACAGCTCCGGCACCGGGGTACTGCCGAGGCCGGCGGCGACGACGCCCAGCAGCACGCCTGCGAAGGGCAGCAGGCGCAATGCCCCGCGCAGCGCGGGCCTCACTCGGCGACCTTGTGGAAGTTGTAGTGGAACTGGTCGCCGTCGCGTCCGTCGGTCAGGTAGTAGAGGGCGGCCGGCCGGCCCACGCGGGCGCCGCCGTCGCGGGTCAGCGGACCCCAGACCAGGTTGGCGCGCTGCAGGGTCGAGGTGGTCAGCAGCTCGTCGAAGGGCACGCTGAGATAGATGCCCTTGTCGAAGCTGCCCTCGCCGTACTGATCGCCCATGGTGTCGGTGATGGTGGCCCAGGCGCCGAAGCGCACGCCGTTGCGGAACTCGCGCGAGACGTCGACCGTGAAACCGAGGTCGCCGGCGAGGTAGCGGCCCACGCTGGTGGCGAACAGCACGTCGCCGGGGGTGCGGTAGTAGCCGGTGACGTGGCCGGTGAGCGTCTTGTAGTCGCGCAGGCTGAAGTCCTGCTTGAAGCCGCGCTGCTGCACCCAGTTGAGGTCCATGCCCAGCGCCCAGCGCTCGTTCATCGGCCGGTACAGCAGCTCGCCGCCGGTCCCTGCGAACATCGACTCCAGATAGCCGGCGTAGAGCAGTCCATAGAGATCCCGGTCGAGGCGACGGGCATGGCTGAGGTTCAGCGTCGGCATGGCCACGTCGGTGCTGGTCCAGTATTCGCGCAGATAGGTGCGGACCCGGGGCAGGTTGCTCGGTGCGGTGTATTTGAACTCGTCGAGGTTGTCCAGCAGGCTGGCGCTCAGGGTACCCGACAGGCGGGTGGCCTGGGTGAAGCGGTATTCGGCGCTGGCGTTGAGGCTGAACTGGTAGAGCAGGAAGTTGTCCGGCCCGCCGATGTTCTGGCGGTAGCCCAGGCCGGCGCCATAGGTCAGCTTCTTCGGCTCCGGGCTGTACAGCGTGGTTTCGCTGCGCGCCATCGGCGCACTCTGCTCGGTGACCCGGCGCAGGCTCTCGAGATCGGTCTCCTCGTTGACCAGATCGCGGAAGGTATCGCGCTTGAGGCTGGTCTCGGTGACCGGTATGCCGTAGCGCGACTCCACCAGGGTGATCCAGTCGATATCCGCGGCGGCGCTGTTGTCGACGATCCGCGCGGTGCGACCCAGTCCCTTGGCCGAGGAGAAATAGCGGGTCTGCTCGCCGTAGACGACCAGCTCGCGCTCGCGCTCGGCGATCTTCGTCACGCGCAGGCCAGCGTTGTCGTTCAGGCGCGCGCCGACGGCCTGCCAGTCGGCCTGGATATCCGGGCGTTCGCGGTCGGAACGCAGCGGCTCGGGCTGCGGATCGGAAACCTTGGCCGGAGCGGTACGGGACACGAAGTTGGTATGCAGGGTGATACCGAACATCGCGGTATTGCCGCGCTCCCAGGCGGCATGCAGGTCGACCCAGTCGCTGGCCTTGAACACCAGGCCCAGGTTCACGGGCGAATCCTGCACCTGGTCGTTGTTCTGCGGCTCGTTCTGGTAGTCGTTGCCTTCGTATTCCAGTTTCAGCTGCAGCGGCTCCCAGGGCGTCTGCCAGAGCAGGCCGCCGAACAGCGAAGGAGAGCCGCGGAAATAGCTGTTGGCCTTGAACTCACCGGCATTTGCGACGTCACTGGTCGGCTTGGGGCGCTCGTCGAATCGGTCGCCGAGCAGGCCGAGTGGATTGTCGAAATCGCCGCGGTTGCCGAGATAACCCCAGGCCAGGCCGAGGCTGAAGTCGAAGTCGCCGAAACGCTTGTTGGCGACCACGTACTCGCTGGAGAACAGGCCGGTGCCGCCGATGTCCCGGCCGCCGAAGGCCACTTCCGGTCGCCAGCGATCCTCCTGCCACAGGCGCAGCTTGGCGTCGAAGGCCTTGTCCTTGTAGCTCTGGTCGCCGCTGAAGCTTTCCGGGCCATAGCGGCGGTTGCTGACCACGGTATAGCGGAAGGTGCCCTCCAGCCAGTCGAACGGCTGCAGGGTCAGGCTGTAGCGGCTGTAGGGCGCGGTACGGTTGGCATTGACACTGAATTCGCCGGCCGGCGACATGCGCGCCGTCGGCGTCTGCAGCAGGCCGACACCACCGAAGTCGCTCTGGGTATAGCGGGGTTCTGCGGCCAGTCCGCTGCAGGCTGCGCCTACTGCAAGCGCGAGCAGAGAGCGTTTCATCGGCTTGGGTGTTCCATCGGCAAGGGTTGGGTGGCGAGGAAGGCAGCGAGATCGTCATTGAGCTCCTCGGCCACGTCCTGCAACAGACGCTGCTCCAGCGGCACCAGCAAGGTGGCGCCCGGCAGCGGCAGCGGGTCGGAGGTGCGGTTCCAGAGGCCGATGCCCTGGCGCTGGACCCGGCCATCGGGCTGGATCACGTAGAGCCAGTCGCGATCGGCAGCCGGAGCCCGCTCGCAGCCGTTCAGGTAGCGTCTGGCCGGTTGCAGTGCGGCGAACTCCAGCAGGCAGTCCTCGCGCACGGCCCCGACCACGCGCACCCCGCTCGGGCGCGACGGATAGAGAAGGATGTCGCCGTCGGCCAGCGGGCGATTGGCGCCCCGCTCCAGTTCGAGCACGACCGGGTCGAGATCCTGCACGCGGCGTCCGGTGACCGGCAGCGCGGCCACTTGGACGCGCAGGCGCTCGGCCAGTGCGGCAAGTTCCGGGCGCTCGCCCAGGCGGGCGTGCCGGGCCAGCACCGCGAGGTCGAAAAGCACGCCGGCCTTCAGCTTGCGCTGGGCCTCGCTATATGGCCGGTGCAGCCAGGCGGCGCCGGCCAGGTAGGCGTCGGGCTCGACGCCTGCCGGGCCGACCACCTGGAACAGGCGGGTTTCGCCGTCGAGGAGATAGCGGCCGGGCGACTTGACCTGGCCCTCGACGACGACCCCGGGTTCGGCCTGCAGCGCAGGGCAGCTCAGCAGCACCGCCAGCAGCGCGAGCGTCTTGTGGATACGCTTCATCGGGCAGTCTCCCGATAAGGCCGCAACTGGGTCAGCGTGATCGGCAAGCCGGGAGCCGGATGCTGCAGGCTGAGCATGACGAAGCCATCCCGGGGGTCGACCCAGTACCTGTTGGTGGCTTTGAAAGCCACCCCTTCGGCACGCACGCGTTCATCGATGCGCAGCAACCGGTGGGGGACGCCGAGGATCTCGACCGTCTCCAGGCCATGCCGGCGGAACCGCGAATGCAGGCGTACCCCGAAACGTTGCTCCTCCTGCCAGTCGACCTCGCGGACGCTCTCGCTGCCGTCGGCCTGGCGGTGCAGGCCCTCGGCGAAGGGGTCGTTGCCGACGAAGCGACTGCCGGCCAGGCCAGCCGGGAAGCCGACGGTACGCCGGACCAGACCGTGGCGGATGACCAGGACCTGGCGGGTCGAGGCGACCCAGAGTTCCTGGCCATCCTCTACCCGGCCGAGCACCATGCCGGCCTCACCGTAGGGCGTGCCGACCTTCAGTTGCGGATGGGGGATGGCCTCGACCTGCTCGCGACTCAGCTCGAGGGTCGGCGGGCCGCCGAAGGCGACCCCGAGGGTATCCAGCGAGCCCCGCAGCAGGGGCGAGGGCGAGCAGGCGGAAAGGGCGCCGACCAGGGCCAGCGCCAGAAGGGAACGTAGGAGCATCGGGAAGGGGTTCGGCCGATCAGTTTCTGGTTCTGTAGTTATCGAAGATATCCACAGTGTCCACGCCCAGGTTCAGCATGGTGGCGGTGGGCAGCAGCTGGCTGATCAGGCGGTTCCAGCGGGTGATGCCGGCAGGCCCGACATAGACCACGTCCTGCGGCTGCAGCTCGAAGCGCTGGGCGAGCACGAAGGCGGTGGGCGAGCGGGCGTCGAGCTGGAAGACCTTGGCCTTCTCCCGCTCCAGGTCCTCGGCGCCGCGAATCACGTAGACGGCCGTGGCATTGGAGGTTTCCTGGCTGATGCCGCCCGAGCTGCCGATGGCGTCGGCCAGGTTGAGGCTGCGCGCCTTGAAGGTCAGGGCGCGGGGGGCGTTGACCTCGCCGAGCACGTAGACCTTCTTGCGGTCGTTGTAGGCGAGGTGCAGCTGGTCGCCGTTCTTGAGGTAGACCTGATTGAGGGTCGCGCCGTCGTAGTTCAGGGCGTCGATGTCGAGGCGGTATTCGCGGCCGTCGCGCTTCAGGGTCAGGCTCGCGAGGTCGGCCTGGGCGGTATCGATGCCGGCCTTGCCGATCGCCTGGACCAGGGACAGCTGGGTATTGGTGATGAACTGCTCGCCGGCTTTTTCGAATGCACCGGAGAGGATCACCTTCTGGCTGTTGAAGCGCAGCACGCCGACATCGACCTGCGGGCTTTCCACGAACTGGGCGAGGCGTCGGGCGATGGTGCTGCGCAGCTCCTCGATGCTCTGCCCGGCGACCTCGAGGGTGCCGATATAGGGGTAGAACAGGGTGCCGTCCGGGCGCACCAGGCGGCCGTTGGCCTCGATCTGCTGCTGGGCGCCGGAAGGCGTGGTCAGCTCCGGGTGGTCCCAGACGGTGATGTAGAGCACGTCGCCGGCGCCGATCCGATAGTCGTCGGGTCGGTAGGCCAGCAGCTCAGCGGGCACCTGACCGGCCGGGCGGGTGACCTCCTCGACGGCCAGGGTCTTGGGGGTGATCGGGATCAGTTCGACACGGCTGCTTTCCGGAGAGTCGTCATGAATCAGCTTGGAAGTATCCATGTGCTGACCGGGCGAGAACATGCAGCCTTGCAGGGAAAGGACGGCCGCGATGGCCAGGCTGAGCGGGCGGATCATGAGGTCGGGAATGTCACTGCTGAGTGGGCATAAAAAACCATCCGCCCGGAGGGGCGGATGGTTCGGCGCAACAGACGGCTCAGTTGGTGGTACCGGTAGTCCCGGTGGTACCAGTGGTGCCGGTGGTGCCGGTGGTGCCGCCGTTGCTGCCACCGTTGTCGTTGTTGAGGGCAGCGCCCACGGCGATGGCCGCGGCAGCGGCGCCCACCACGCCTACGGTGGTCAGACCGCCGGCGGCAGCGGCAGCGGCAGCCGGCAGACCGCCCGCGCCACCGCCGGCAGCGGCGGAACCGGCGGCGGCATTGCCGGCAGCGTTACCACCGGCGGCGTTGCCGGCCGCGTTGCCCTGGGCGGCGGCGGCATTGTCGGCACCGGCCTGGCCGGCGTTCTGGGTGGCTTCCTTGGCGACGTCGGAGGATTGCTGAGCCGGAGTGCCGGCGGCAAAGACGGGGGTGGCCAGGGTGCTGGCCAGGGCGATGGCGAGAAGTTTCTTCATGTTCAAGCTCCTTTGGGAATTTTCCGTTGCATACGCACTAGGACGCAATGCTAGGGAGGCGGGGTTGAAAGCGCAACAGCGAAACGCCCCAAATGTTCGCCAGCCAGCAAACCGGCAAGTCCGGGGCGCTCCTGGTGCCCGGTCAGGCGTCGTTGCCGCCGATCAGGGCAAGCAGCTCCGCGGTTTCCTTGCGCATCAGCGCCGCGTCGCCGCGGCTCTCCACGTTGAGGCGGATCACCGGCTCGGTGTTGGAGGCGCGCAGGTTGAAGCGCCAGTCGGCGAAGGCCACGCTGAGGCCGTCGGTGTAGTCGAGCGCGGCGCCGTCGGTGGCGTAGATCGACTCGACGCGACGAAGCACCTCGCCGGCGTCGGCCACCTTGCGGTTGATCTCCCCGGAAGAGGGGAAGGCGGCGATGCGCTCGCCGACCAGGCTGGACAGCGACTGGCCGCGACTGCACATCAGCTCGGCGACCAGCAGCCAGGGAATCATGCCGCTGTCGCAGTAGGCGAAGTCGCGGAAGTAGTGGTGCGCGCTCATCTCGCCGCCGTAGATGGCATCCACCTCGCGCATCTTCTGCTTGATGAAGGCGTGACCCGCCTTGCACTGCACCGCCTCGCCGCCGTTGTCCGCGACGATGGCCAGGGTGTTCCAGGTCAGGCGCGGGTCGTGGATGATGCGGGCGCCGGCCTCCTTGCGCAGGAAGGCTTCGGCGAGCAGGCCGACGATGTAGTAGCCCTCGATGAACTGGCCCTTTTCGTCGAACAGGAAGCAGCGGTCGAAATCGCCGTCCCAGGCGATGCCCAGGTCGGCGCCGTGGGCCAGCACCGCGTCGCGGGTGGCGGCGCGGTTGTCCTCCAGCATCGGGTTGGGGATGCCGTTGGGGAAGCTGCCGTCCGGCTGGTGGTTGACCTTGACGAACTCGAAGGGCACGCCATGCGCCTTCAGGGCCGCCTCGATGGCGTCCAGCGCCGGACCGGCGGCGCCGTTGCCGGCGTTGACCACCAGCTTCAGCGGCTTGAGCGCGGCGCAGTCGATATAGGACAGCAGGTGCTCGACATAGGCGGCGCGGCAGTCGACCCGGCGCAGCTCGCCCGGCACGGCGGCCGGCGCGGCGAACTCGGCCTGCTCGGCGAGCAGGCGGATGTCCTCGAGGCCGGTATCGCGGCTGATCGGCTGCGAGCCCTCGCGGACCAGCTTGAAGCCGTTGTAGTCGATGGGGTTGTGCGAGGCGGTGACCTCGATGCCGCCGTCGGCGCCGAGGTGCCAGGTGGCGAAGTAGACTTCCTCGGTGCCGGTCATGCCCAGGTCCAGCACGTTCGCTCCGGCCTCGGTCAGGCCGCGGGCCAGGGCCGCCTTGAGCGCCGGCGAGGTTTCGCGGATATCGCCGCCGAGCACCACGGTCTTCGGCTTCAGCCACTCGGCATAGGCGCGGGCGATGCGGTAGGCGATGTCTTCGTTCAGCTCGCGGCCCAACTGGCCGCGGATGTCATAGGCTTTGAAACAGGTCAGAGTCGTCATGGGGAGTACTTGGCGGCATCCTGCCGCATTGTGGAAAGAGAAACATGGCTACGCGAGGGTTGGCACCGATCGTTCACAGGCTCAAACTGGCGCGGAATGAATCATGTCATTTGTGGGGATGGAGTACCATGGCGCTGAACGTCGATCACCTGCTGCGCACGGCCGCTACCTTGGAACAGGCGCTGCTGGCCTTGGAGAAGACGCCGTCGACCGAGGAGATACTCTTCGACCTCTATCGTAATGCCGCGATCAAGAGCTTCGAGCTTTCCCTGGAAACAGCCGGAAAACTGCTACGCAAGGCCCTGAAGCTGTATACCGCCAGCCCCCGTAGCGTCGATGCCCTGGTGTTCAACGACGTGCTGCGCCACGCTGGCAAGCACAGCCTGCTGGATGTCGCGGCGGTCGAACGCTGGCTCGCTTATCGGGCGAACCGCAACAATACCGCGCATGACTACGGCGAAGGCTTTGCCAACGATACACTCAAGCTGCTTCCGGGTTATCTGCGCGATGTGCGCGAACTGGCCAGCAAGCTGAAGGAAGTATTCGATGCCGCCGGTTGAGCCGAGCCAACTTTATCTCGAACCGCGGCATCTCGACTTGCTGCGCTCACTGCTCAGGGTTCATGTGCCCACGGCCGAGGTCTGGGCCTATGGCAGCCGGGTCCGTGGCGGTGCCCACGAAGCAAGCGACCTGGACCTGGTCCTGCGCAACCCGGCAAACCCGAGCAGAGAGGTTTGCGGCTGGCTGGAGCTTCAAGAGGCCCTGCAGGCCAGCAGCATGCCGATCCTGGTGGAGGTTCACCTCTGGTCGTCACTGCCGGCGGACTTCCTGCGTGAAATCGAGCGGAGCCACCTGGTGATCCAGTGCGGCGACAACGAGGATTCAGTAAAAGTCGCCGGCGAAGGTGCCTGCTGAGTCGCCCGCCTCCCGCTGACGGGAGAGGGCTCGGGCTATTCCAGGCCCCCTAGCCTGCAGGGGCGAATTCATTCGCCAGATATCTTCCCAAGGCGAATGAGTTCGTCCCTGCAGTGGAACCGGCCGGGCCCAGAGGGCCATTCGGGCGCTTGCGCGGCCGTCAAAGCCCCTTCAGATACAGATTGTCGAAGCAGTAGTTGGTCGCCTCGACGTAACCCTCGGCACTGCCGCAGTCGAAGCGCTGGCCCTTGAACTTGTAGGCCATCACGCAGCCCTGCTGGGCCTGCTTCATCAGCGCGTCGGTGATCTGGATCTCGCCGCCCTTGCCCGGCTCGGTATCAGCGATCAGGTCGAAGATATCCGGGGTGAGGATGTAGCGGCCGATGATCGCCAGGTTGGACGGCGCATCTTCCGGCTTGGGCTTCTCGACCATGGTATTTACCCGGTAGATGTCGTCGCGGATCATCTCGCCGGCGATCACCCCGTACTTGTGGGTCTGGTCGCGGGGCACTTCCTGGATGGCGACGATGGAGCAGCGGAACTGCTTGTACAGCTTGACCATCTGCGCCAGCACGCCGTCGCCTTCCAGATTCAGGCACAGGTCGTCGGCCAGCACCACGGCGAACGGTTCGTCGCCGATCAGCGGCCGGCCGGAGAGGATGGCGTGGCCGAGGCCCTTCATCTCCACCTGGCGGGTATAGGAGAAGGTGCACTCGTCGATCAGTTCACGGGTGCCGGCCAGGTATTTCTCCTTGTCGGTACCCTTGATCTGATGCTCCAGCTCATAGCTGATGTCGAAGTGGTCCTCCAGCGCGCGCTTGCCGCGGCCGGTGACGATGGCCATGTGCTGCAGGCCGGCAGCGCGGGCTTCCTCCACCGCGTACTGGATCAGCGGCTTGTTGACCACCGGCAGCATCTCCTTGGGCATCGCCTTGGTGGCGGGCAGGAAACGGGTGCCGTAGCCGGCGGCGGGGAAGAGGCATTTGCGGATCATGTAACTTCCTTGAGGTGTGATTTGACTTTCAGTCGGGGGCAGAGTCAGAGCAGCTCGCGCAGCACCTGCTGCAGCTCGGCGCGCCAGTCGGCGGGAGCGATGTCGCAGGTCGCCTGCAGCTTGCCGCAGTCGAGAACCGACCAGGCCGGGCGGTGCGCCGGGGTCGGGTAGTCCGTCGTGGCGATCGGCCGCAGCAGCGGGATGCGTTCGAGCACTCCCAGCGCGTGGGCCTGGCGAAAGATCTCCGCGGCGAATTCGTGCCAGCTGCAGGCCGGCGTACCGCTGAAATGGTATAGCCCCCATTGCAGAGAGCCGCCGTCGCGATACAGCGCGGCCAGGCGCCACAGCGCCCTGGCGATGCTGGCAGCAGAGGTCGGGCAACCGTACTGGTCGGCGACCACCCCCAGCTCCGCGCGCTCGCGGCCCAGGCGCAGCATGGTCTTGACGAAGTTGTGGCCGTGGCTGCCGAATACCCAGCTGGTGCGCAGGACGATGTGCCGGCTGCAGTTGGCCGCCAGGGCCTGCTCGCCGCCCAGCTTGCTGGCGCCGTAGACCCCGGTGGGGCCGGTCGGGTCGCTCTCCCGGTACGGCACGTCGGCATCGCCGGCGAACACGTAGTCGGTGGAAATGTGCAGCACGGGAATGCCCAGTCGCTCGGCCTCGACGGCCAGGTGCGCCACGCCGTCGCGGTTCACCGCCCAGGCGCGCTCGGGCTCGCTTTCGGCCTTGTCCACCGCGGTATAGGCAGCGGCATTGACGATCAGCCCGGGGCGGAACTGACCGACCACCTCGGCCACCTGGGCGGCGTTGGCGATGTCCAGGGCTGCCGAGCCCAGGCCGAGGGCCTGGAAGCCCTGCGGGGCGTGACGCAGCAGCTCGTGGCCGACCTGGCCGCGGGCACCGGTGACGAGCACGCGCATGTTCAGACCTCCTTTTTCAGCAAGTGGCGCAGGGGCGGGTTGTTCCGGTCCTTGGCAGACAGCTGCGGAGCCTCAATCGGCCAGGGGATGTTCACGTCCGGATCGTTCCACAGCAGGCCGCCCTCGTCCTCGGGGAAGTACAGGTCGGTGCACTTGTACTGGAAGTCCGCCACCTCGCTGAGCACGCAGAAGCCATGGGCGTAGCCCGGCGGTATCCACAGCTGGCGATGGTTCTCGTCGTTGAGCTCGACGCCGACGAACTGGCCGCAGGTCGGCGACTGCGGATCGATATCCACCGCCACGTCGTAGACGGCGCCGCGGCTGACGCCGACCAGCTTGCCCTGCGGGCGGGTCTTCTGGAAGTGCAGACCGCGCAGCACGCCGCGCTGCGAGCGGGAGTGGTTGTCCTGCACGAAGGGCAGGGCGATGCCGGCCTCGCGATAGCGCTCGACCTGGAAGGTTTCCAGGAAGAAGCCGCGATGATCGCCGAACACCTTCGGCTCGATGATCAGTACCCCGGGCAGGGCGGTTTCGATGACCTTCACCGGGCGGCCTCCTGGCTGAGCAGGCGCTGCAGGTACTGGCCGTAGCCGGTCTTGGCGAGGGCCTGGGCCTGGCGAGCCAGCTGCTCGCGGCTCAGCCAGCCCTGATGGAAGGCGATCTCTTCCAGGCAGGCCACCTTGAGCCCCTGGCGCGCTTCGATGGTATGCACGAAGTGGCTGGCCTCCATCAGCGAGTCGTGGGTGCCGGTATCCAGCCAGGCGAAACCGCGGCCGAGCAGGCTGACATGCAGGTCGCCGCGCTGCAGGTAGGCATTGTTGACGTCGGTGATTTCCAGCTCGCCGCGCGCGGAGGGCTTCACCTGCTTGGCGATCTCCACCACGTCGTTGTCGTAGAAGTACAGACCGGTCACCGCATAGTGGGATTTCGGCGCCTTGGGCTTCTCCTCGATGGAGACGGCCTTGCCGGAAGCGTCGAACTCGACCACGCCGAAACGCTGCGGGTCGCCGACGTGATAACCGAAAATGGTCGCACCATGCTCGCGCGTTGCCGCCTCGCGCAGCATGGCGCTGAAGCCGTAGCCGTAGAAGATGTTGTCGCCGAGGATCAGGCAGACGCTGCTGTCGCCGATGAACTCCTCGCCGATCAGGAAGGCCTGGGCCAGCCCGTCCGGCGAGGGCTGTTCGGCATAGCTCAGCTCGATACCGAAATCGAAGCCGTCGCCCAGCAGCTTGCGGAAGTTGGGCAGGTCGTCCGGGGTGGAAATGACCAGGATCTCGCGGATGCCGGCGAGCATCAGCACCGACAGCGGATAGTAGATCATCGGCTTGTCGTAGATCGGCAGCAGTTGCTTGGATACGCCGCGGGTGATCGGGTGCAGGCGGGTGCCGGAACCCCCGGCGAGGACGATGCCTTTCATGCGTTGTCTCCCAGGCGTGCCAGTCGATAGTCGCCGCTCAGCACGCGCTGCCACCACTGTTGGTTGTTCAGATACCACTGCACCGTCTTGCGGATACCCGACTCGAAGGTTTCCTGCGGAACCCAGCCCAGCTCGCGCTGGATCTTCGAGGCGTCGATGGCATAGCGCCGGTCGTGGCCGGGGCGATCCTTCACGAAGACGATAAGGTCGCGGTAGCGTTCGACACCCGCCGGCTTGTTCGGTGCCAACTCTTCGAGCAGATCGCAGAGGGTCTGTACCACCTCCAGATTGCGCTTCTCGTTGTGGCCGCCGATGTTGTAGGTCGCGCCGACCTCGCCGCGGGTCGCCACCTCGACCAGGGCGCGGGCATGGTCCTCCACGTACAGCCAGTCGCGGATCTGCGAGCCGTCGCCGTACACCGGCAGCGGCTTGCCGGCCAGGGCGTTGAGGATCATGTGCGGAATCAGCTTCTCGGGGAAGTGGTAGGGGCCGTAGTTGTTGGAGCAGTTGGTGACCAGGGTCGGCAGGCCGTAGGTACGCTGCCAGGCGCGCACCAGATGGTCGGAGCCGGCCTTGGAAGCCGAATAGGGCGAGCTGGGGGCGTAGGGCGTGGTTTCGGTGAACAGGTCGTCGTTGCCGTGCAGGTCGCCGTACACCTCGTCGGTGGAGATATGGTGGAGGCGGAAAGCCTCCTTCGCCTCGGCCGGCAGGTCATTCCAGTAACGACGGGCCGCTTCCAGCAGAGTGTAGGTGCCGACGATATTGGTCTGGATGAACTCCGCCGGGCCGTCGATGGAGCGGTCGACGTGAGACTCGGCGGCCAGGTGCATCACTGCATCCGGGCAGAACTCGGCGAAGATCCGGTCCAGTGCCGCCGCATCGCAGATATCTGCCCGGTAGAAGCGATAGCGCGACGAGTCGGCGACCGGAGCCAGCGACTCCAGGTTGCCGGCATAGGTCAGCTTGTCGAGGTTGGCCACCTCGTGCGGGGTATGCCGGATCAGGTGGCGAACCACGGCCGAACCGATGAAGCCGGCACCGCCGGTAACCAGAATTTTCTTTTTCACGGCAGGATTGAAAATCAATAGGAGTGTTATTGGCTTGTTGATTGTGATTGGAGCTGTATGCGCCTATAAAAAACTCGCATGATTATGCGGGGTTCGGTATGTGATTCGCTAGGTTCTGTATTTTGCTGAGAGATTAATAGTTTCTGGTATTTCTTGGGTGATCTTGGCTGGGGCTGATGAGTAAGTTGTCTGCTGCTTAATCTGTTTCCATTATGGCATTTAGATAGTTGTTTGTCATTGATTCTAGAGAGAACTTCATCGACTGATTTTCAGCGGATTTCTTGAGGGGTTCTTGATTTTCCTCAAGAATTTTTTTGATGGCTGATGCCCATTCGTATTCATTAAGTGGCTTCAGGATGCTGGCGCTTTCAGTGACTTCACGGGTTACTGGTAGGTCATGGGCTACGATTGGAAGGCGCTCTTGCATTGCTTCCACTAACGTCCTTCCAAAGCCTTCGTAATGAGAAGGGAGGAGGAATACATCAAGGCTTCTTAGGAAACGGGTGATATTTATTCCGGAAACAGCACCAATAAGGTGGACTCGGGACTCAACCCCAAGGGCGCAAGCTTTTTCTCTGATTATGGATTCGTTCGGCCCTTCGCCTGCAAAAGCTAAGTGCACGTTTGGAAGGTGTGGCAGAATTTTTATTAAAAATTCTGGATTTTTTTGTGGGGCAAGTCGACCAAGTGAGCCAACTATTTTTTTTCCAGCGGGAAGTTTTAATATATTTCTGCACTCGTCTTGCGATTCATGCGTCTTAGGTAATGGAGGGAGACCATTGTGTATGACAGTTAGTTTTTTTTGATAAATTTTTGGGTATTGGCTGTAGGTGGATTTTACAGCATGGCTAACGGCAATGTTTTTTGAATAAAGTGAAGTGCATCCGATGAGCATCTCTAACTGTTTTATTATGGGGCTTTGGCTTGATGCAGGGTTACGCTGGGTTGCGATAAATTTGGTGCTTCCAGAAGCCCGTGCTGCGAGAGACCCAAGGATATTAGCTAGTGGATGAAAGCCGAGTATGACGTCAGGTTTTTCAAGCTTTATCTCTCGATATAGATTAATGAATAAGCTTATTATTTTTATGGGGTTTTTTATTTTGTTTTTTTCAAATATTTTTATTGGGACTTTGTTTCCGTGATCGAGTTCTCCGGTTTTCATTAGAAACCAAGCGGATGCGTCATGCCCCTTGGCTTTGAACTCTGATGCAAGCATGTGTGCGTTCATTTGAGCGCCCCCAATGCTGTACCTTGTAGATAGGGTAATTATTTTTTTCATTTTATCTTTGTGCTGTTGCGGGATTGAGATTTTTCATGCGTCGATTATTGATTTTAGCTTTTCTGTGAAGTCGGCGGGGGCTTTGGGGGAGATTAGGATTGGTGGTTTTAGCTCAGTCTCACCATTTAAAAAATCGAGGAGCTCACCCTCTGTGAAGGCGACGTTTATTCCAGGGTGATTTAAGAAATGCTTTGCAGTCGCTAGTTGATGCTCATTCCTATGCTCGTTTAGAGCGGCGATCCTGGGAAGGATGATTATTTTCTTTCCTATCGTAAGCGCGGCGAGAATGCTGCCCATTCCTGCATGAGATATTATTATTTCAGACTCTTGCATGAGGCGTGCTAGTTCTTGAGGTTCGAAGAACTCTGAGCAGTCAATATTGTTTGGGCGGGCACCGTTCTTTCCTACTTGGGCCACGATATTGTTTTTTTGGGTTTCTTTGGCCCAGTTGGCAACGGTTATGATTAGCCGATCAAAGGGTAGCTGGGTTCCTACTGTGACAAGAATCATAGTACAGAGCCCATGTATTTTGGCCCCTCGGGAGTATCAAGATGCGGCCATTGAGTTAACCAGTGGTCGGCCCATTTTCTCGCTTTTTTTCCGGCCAGGGACAGCTCTTCAGAGTTTGCGATGCTATCCACCCAGATTGTCTTTTTTCGCATCAACTTTCCGATAACGATAGCGAAAAAACCGGGTGCTGCGCCGGTTGTTATTATTATATCTGGCCTAACCTTGAGGGTTGCTAATGCTACCTGGAAAGCCATTAGCAATAAGCTTGCCTTGTCTCTCATATTTGCGTCTCTGACGACAATGAAATTATTTCCTTCGACTTGGGTGGATAGTTTTATATCGGTGGATATGTATGTGACGTCATGGTGCTCGTAGGCTGGAGACAGTCGCATTAGTTGAGTCCAATGCCCCCCCGCTGATGCAACGGCAAGTACTTTCTTTGAGCGGCTCATGCTTGCTTTCCTGCGGCGCTAAATTTGGATACGACCCTTTCGTGGCGAGGTGTAATATATTTCGTTATAGGTTTTTCTATAAGGATATAGCTTGCATGGCCTATGAGCACGCAAAAAATAGAAGTTATTATGCAGCCTATAAATATAAACTGTGCCGAGGCTGGTTCGAAGCTTGAAATTACTATTTTTGCAATCCCTATTGAGAACATGTGATTAAGGTATAGCGAGTATGAACTCTCTCCTAGGTTGGTTAGAGTTTCTTTTAGCTTTAATGCAGTACTGCTTATTTCTGGGAGTGTTAGTGCGGCCATGACTATAAAGGCTGCCGGAATGCCAAGCGAGAGTCCTCTTATCCCTGCTTCTTGTATGGTGTCATTTGTGTTTAGAGTAATATAGCTGGCTATTGATAGTAAGGTGAAGATTAACCCTGAGTTGCTGAATTTGATCGCTCCGGAAGAATATAAGTGCCCGATTATCATTCCGTAAAAGAAGGATAGGATTACGGAGCGCGTGTAGAACTCAAGAACCCCTGATGGGTCCAGAATAATGCCGGCGGCAGTAAGAGCTAAAATTGGAAAAGAAGCTGAAATAAGCCGAATTCTTTTTGGGGCTAGCAGTGATAATGCAAATATTATATAGAAAAACATCTCAAAATTAAGTGTCCAGCCAACCCGTAGAAGAGGCTGAAAGGTTTCTGCGGAAGGATGAAGTGCAGGTATAAATAGAAATGAAGATATTATATGCCAGCTATCTAAGCTTGGATTGGTGAGTCTTGATCCTAAGAATATAGTTACCAGTAGCATCAGTGTTGTGTATAGCCAGTAAATTGGAACTATCCGGTAGAATCTCTTTTTGCAGAAATCTATAGATGCTCTTATTCCTGATTGAGTGTTCATGGTTGTGTAAACCATGATAAATCCGCTTATCACGAAAAATATATCTACGCCGATGACGAGGTTCTTGGGTAGAACCAAGTATTCGCTGGGGTCTGAAAGTTCACCGATTTCATGGTTGGCATGGATCAAGACAACCATGAAAGCAGCGATAGCTCTTAGTGCTTGAATATTGTTGAGTTTGCTCATGCTTATACTCAAGTTGGTTGTTCGGGGATGTTTTTTTGTTGGCTGCGTGCTTTTTTTCTCATTAGCGCCGCATACCCTATTATTGAATAAAGTGCTAGTTGGATGAATGAGTTTGGTCGTAAGTAGTTGGCCTCGCCGGCTCCATAAATTAAGGAGAATATAACAAAAAGGAGGGGCCACTCTTTGTATTTTATTTTTTTAGAGAGCTTGTCAAAGTAAATGTCAATGGCGTCACTAATGGCCTTTAAGTGTATCAGGGTGAATGCTATTAGGCCTATATATCCTATTTGGAGTGCAATCTCTAGGAATCCATTGTGAGCATGTGGAACAAACCAACCAGACCACGCGCGTAAAACGGCTGCTTCGGATGTCCCCCAGAATCCACCCATGCCATATCCAAATAAGGGGTTTTTGTTAATGCTTTCGACGGCCAGTTCCCATATAGTGGTTCTGCCGGTTAATGTTTCGCTCTTTTCGAATGCTGCAAGTATTTTAGGTATTATGTTCGGTATTAATAGGTAGGCTGACGTTATGATTGAGGCTGAGAAACCTGCGCTAATCAAAAGCCATTTTCTATTTGATAAAATTAAAAGCGTGGCCGCGCAAATGACAAATCCGATTGCGGCAGTTGCTGATCCGCAGCCAAATACGAGTGTTATAGAAGAAAAAAGGCCCGACCAAGTTAGAGTGCTCTTGCGGTAAAGGATGAGAACTAGAAAAATTGTTGATGAGAATACGGCGAATCGACCAAGTACGTTTTTGTGTATGAATATCCCCTGCCACGCGCCTGGGAATACATGGGTCATTTTTCCATAGGAGGGAATAAAGAATATGAATATTAAGCAAAGTAGTGAAGCTATGAGGCAAGCTGTTGCTAAGTAGTCGAAAAACTCCTCAAAGGTAATTGTTTTAAGTATTACAACTATGGCGAGAATTTGTAAGGCTAGAAATGCTGCAATTACAAATGTTCGGAAGGGGGCGTCGGACCATATAATTGAGCTGAATATGAAGACTGTCAGTATTGTAGGGAGTGCAATTATTTTTATGTGTGGGAGTAGCCTCTTGGCGTTGATTAGAAAAATAAAAAAATAAACTCCATGTATTGCTAAATATATGGCGTTTGCCGCTTGGGAACGATCCTCAACTAAGTCGCGGATATCGGATGGGCCGTTTACCAGCATGGGAAACAAGCCGCCAAGCATGGTAAACATGTAGCTTATGTGAAGAATTTTTTTGCTCATGATTATCCGCTAGGCTTGTCTGTTTAACAATAACGCTTTAAGTGTTTCTTTGGCGTCGCAAATATTTAGTGTGATGGCTAAAAAAGTGTAAGTGAGGGCGCCAGTGATAGCCTTAACTGCAAGGGTGGTAAATGATTGTTGGTAATTTGGTATTGCGTATACTGCCACCCCCATAGCTGATGCGCAGATGAAAATCTTGATGATCTCTTTCCATGGAACGGGCATTTCAAATTCAGAGCAGCCAAGATAACGGCTGATGAATAGCGCTGCACTAAATGAGATGATAGATGCATATGCGGCGCCAGTCATGCCAAATGCGGGGGTTAATGTATAGCATCCTGCAATAAGGGTGGCTGCTGAAAAAACTGTCGCGTAAATTGTTTTGTGTGTTTTTTTTGATAGCTGAAAGCTTTGGTCGAAATAATATATACGTAACCCGCGTAGAAAAGTGGCTAGCGCAATAAGTGGGATTATTATACTTGCGGTCTCTTCGTAGTCTTTCCCTAGGGCGGATTTTGAGATTTCTTCAGCGCATAGAAAAAGGCCTGCAACAATAGGGGTGGATATTAATAATAGTATGGAGAGGTTTTTATTCAGTTGGTTGGCTGCAGAATCTTTTCCTTCGGCTTCAAGTTTCTTTACGGCAAGCGGTAGGGCTGCTAGGTTTATGGCCTCCATTACGGTCATGACTATTTGTTTTGAAATGTCAGCCGCAAGAGAATATATTCCGCCCGCTGCTGGACCGAGTATTGAGATTACAATCAGTCGATCAGCTGTATTCATGATTGCTGAAAGAGAAAAATTTATGCTAAGTGGGGTGCCGTACTTTACAAAGGCCAAGACCTCACTTTTGTTTGTTTTCGTCCAGTCCGCATCACGAATTATTTTTGGGGTATTGAGAATAGCTGGTATTATGTTGCCCACGGTGAATCCGATAGAAAGAGCGTGCTGGCTTAGATCACTGTATATAAGAGATATCGCGATGGACACTATTAGTGTCTGTCGGAGGAGGAAGTGTACGCTGTAGTTGAGGGGTTTTGATTTTGCTCTTAGTACTTCAAGAGTGAGGTCTGACCATGATGATGCAATGACCATTGCGACTATCATTGCTGCAGTTTCTTTGTTTATGAGGCCGGATGCTGCAGTTATTATTATTAATAATGTAGTGGCTAAATTTATTGCTGAGAAAAAAGCTATTGTGTAAGCTATGTAGCGCCCATTTCCCGTATTGTTTCCGGAGTAGAATCTGGTAAGGCTTATTCGGCTCCACTGATGCAGGGATAGGTTTAATATGTTCGATATTGCTAGAGCTGCGGCGTATTTTCCGTACTCTTCAGATGGCACTATATGTGAATATGCTAATAGTGCCATGAATCCTATGGCCGCTGGTGCTATGCGACCTGCCAGATATATTGTAACCTGTTTATACACTTATTGTGTCCAAGGCTGTTTGCGGCTTGGTTTATCGATAGCGGTTGCAGGGGGTGAATGCAACACAGTTATTGGAGTGAAGCAGGTGCCTCATGATGCTTGGCTATCAGTGCGGTCATGACCTTGATGTGGACTTGAAGCCGAAGTGCTCGCATGGCCGGATGTTCAGTTCGCAGGCAGTCGCATCCAACTTTTTTGGCTGTATACCGACAAGATTCGTACTTTTGGGCGGGAACTGCTATCAGCCTATTGATATTTTCGTTGCTACCGCGCTGCACATGGACTGTGCTGGTCGCAGAAGTAGAGTAGCACGCCGTCCTCTAGAACCTAGGTCGCTGTTGCAGCGCTTATCTTTACCAGCCTCAATAGCCGCTGGTACGGTCCACCAAGATGCCTACCGGCGAGGCGTTGGTCTTAGCCTTGATCAGATTGCCTTCCCGGTGGTTGGGCATCACGCGATCAGGCAATGGCCTGCTGGCTCATGCTGCGCAGCAGACTGATTTGGATGTTAGAACGCTCTTCGATACTGAGTGCGTGTTAAGACATGGCAACACCCTACCGGAAAGGTCTGGTGTTGCACTCAGTTTTTGCCGCCACCATTTATGGATAGTGGGTTTTGCGGTTGGTGTATGAGCTTCTGGTCGTTTTTTAGTCGTTGCCAAAAAGGTCTCGGGTGTAAACTTTTTCCTTTATGTCTTCGAGTGACTCTGACTTTCGATTGGCAATAATTATGTCGCTGTTTTTTTTGAATTCAGTTAGGTCTCGAGTGACCCGGGAGTTGAAAAAGCTTTCTTCCTGTAGCGCTGGCTCGTAAATCACCACCTCAACCCCCTTGGCTTTGATGCGCTTCATCACACCCTGGATGGCCGAGGCGCGGAAGTTGTCCGAGCCGGACTTCATTACCAGACGGTAGATGCCGACCACCTTCGGTTTATGCTTGAGAACGGACTCGGCGATGAAGTCCTTGCGCGTAGTATTGGCATCGACGATGGCACGAATCAGGTTGCTGGGTACGTCGGCATAGTTGGCCAGCAGTTGCTTGGTATCCTTGGGCAGACAGTAGCCGCCATAGCCGAAGCTCGGATTGTTGTAGTGCATGCCGATGCGCGGGTCGAGGCCGACGCCTTCGATGATCTGCCGAGTATCCAGGCCGTGGGTTTCGGCGTAGGTATCCAGCTCGTTGAAGTAGGCCACGCGCATGGCCAGGTAGGTATTGGCGAACAGCTTGATGGCTTCGGCCTCGGTGCTGTCGGTGAACAACGTGGGGATGTCCTGCTTTATGGCACCTTGCTGCAGCAGGGCGGCGAAGGTTTCGGCCCGCTCGGAGCGTTCGCCGACGATGATCCGCGACGGGTAGAGGTTGTCGTACAGCGCCTTGCCTTCGCGCAGGAACTCCGGCGAGAAGAGAATGTTCTGGCAGTCGTATTTCTCGCGAACGCTCTTGGTGTAGCCGACCGGCACCGTGGATTTGATCACCATGACCGCATCCGGGTTGATGGTCAGCACGTCCTCGATAACGGCTTCGACGCTGCGGGTGTTGAAGTAGTTGGTTTCGGGGTCGTAGTCGGTCGGGGTCGCGATGATCACGAAATCGGCGTTGCGGTAGGCCTCTTCCTTGTCGAGGGTAGCTCTGAGCTGGAGAGGCTGCTCCGCGAGGTAGCGTTCGATTTCGCTGTCCTCGATGGGCGACTGGCGGTCGTTGATCAGGTCTACCTTGGCCTGAACGATATCCAGGGCGATGACCTTGTTGTGCTGGGCGAGCAGCACGGCATTGGACAGGCCGACGTAGCCGGTACCGGCGATGGTGATGTTCATAGTATTCCTTTGGGACTCTCAGATGCTAAGACGGATCGCGAGCAAGCCCGCTCCTCCACGGCAAGCGTTTGTGCGGTTCAGTAAATGTCTTTCGACAGCAAGGTGAACGGCGTCTTGATCAATATCTTGAGATCCAGCCACACCGACCACTGGTTGATATAGGCCAGGTCCAGTTCCACGCGCTTGGCCATCTTGTCCAGGGTCTCGGTCTCGCCGCGGCAGCCGCTGACCTGGGCCAGCCCGGTGATGCCGGGCTTGATGCGGTGGCGGGCCATGTAGGCGTCGATCTTGCCGGTGTAGTAGTCGTTGTGCGCCACGGCGTGCGGGCGCGGGCCGACCAGCGACATGCGGCCCTGCAACACGTTGATGAACTGCGGCAGCTCGTCGATGGAGGTGCGGCGGATGAAGCGGCCGATGGGGGTGATGCGGTCGTCGTTGCGGGTGGCCTGTTTCACTTCCTTGTCGTCGTGCATGCGCATCGAGCGGAACTTGTAGACCTGATGACCTTGCCGTTCCAGCCGTGGCGTTCCTGTTTGAACAGGACGGGACCGGGGGAGGAGCGCTTGACCAGGATGGCGATCGCCAGCATCAGCGGGCTGAAGGCGATCAGCGCCAGCAGGGCGAGGACGCGGTCCAGCACGGCCTTGGTCAGGGCGGCGGTCGGGTCGGCGGTCAGCGGGCTTTCGTTGAGGTGGATGGCCGGCATGCCGTCGATCTCGGTCACCGAGTGGTTCAGCAGCATCATGCTGTTGAGGTCGGGGAGCCATACCACGTCGACGTTGGCGTCCAGCAGGTCGATGTACAGGCCTTCGATCTGGTCGGCCTCGGCCAGCGGCAGGGCGATGTACAGGCGGCGGATGTTGTGCTGGGCGATCAGGGTGCGCAGCTGCACCAGGCTGCCGACGATGGGGTACAGGCTGTTGCTCGGCAGCTCGACGCTGCTGGAGGCGACCAGGCCGACGACCGGTTCGTTGCGCTGGCGGACCAGCCGGTCGGCCAGCTCCATGGCCAGGTCGCCGGTGCCGACGATCAGCGAGGTGCGGTCGGCCTGCAGCTGCTGGTGGTAGCGGCGCGAGACGTGGTGCAGCGGCAGGTAGGCGAGCGCCTGCAGGGGATAGCCGAGGATGGCCCAGAGCAGTACCACTTCCCGCGAGTAGCGTGCGCTGGTGCCGGTGACGAAGGCGATCACGGTCAGGCCGGCGAGCAGGATGCACCAGCCGGCCAGCAGGCGGGCCAGGCCGGTGAGGTAGCTGTGCTTCTTGCGGTAGGCGCCGACCAGCGCGTAGGCGGGCACCGAGCCGAGCACCGCGAACAGGGCGAGTACCCGGTAGTAGGTGTCCAGCTTGCCGCTGTAGAGGACGGCGAGCATGCCCAGCAGGGCGGTGCTCAGGCCGGCGGCGATCAGCCATTGGCCCCAGAAGGTCAGGCCTCTGCCTCCGGGCAGGAGGGGTTCGGATTGCTTGCGTATCACGGGAGGGACCCTGTCGCTGGCGTTGGATGGGGCACCGTGCCTGAGGCTGCCGAAGATCGACGGGCTTTCGGCCGTGCGCTGCGGGGAGGTATATCCATTCACCTTGAAATCTTCCTACCAATGGATCGATAGCGGTTGCTGCCGTTGCGCGTAGCGCGCTTGCAATTCGCTGGCCAGCGACTGCTTGGCTCCGGGCTCGCCGTGGACCAGGCGGATTTCCGCGGGCCAGCGCCGCATGCGCGTCACGAAGCCGGCGAGGCCTTGCTGGTCGGCATGCGCCGAGTAGCCGCCGAGGGTGGCAATGCCGGCGCGGATCTGCAGGCGCTGGCCGTCGAGGTCGACGTAGCCGCCGCGCGGGCCGTACTGCTGGATGATCTGCCCCGGCGTGCCCTTGGCCTGGTGGCCGACGAACAGCACGTTGTGGCGCGGGTCGCCGAGCATGGCCTTGAGGTAGTTCACTATCCGGCCGCCGCTGCACATGCCGCTGGCGGCGATCACGATGGCCGGGCGGGCGCTCTGGCCGAGATGGCGGACCATGGCCAGGTGCTGTTCGTGGCTGTCGACGGTGAGCAGGTTGGCGAACTGCAGCGGGTTGCGTCCCTTGCTCAGTCGTCGCTGCGCTTCGGCGTCCCAGTAGGGTTGCAGCTCCCGGTACAGGCCGGTGAAGCGGCTGGCCAGCGGCGAATCGAGGACGATCGGCAGGCTCGGCCAGGGGCTGTCGGTTGCCTGCCGGGAGGGTTCCGCCTCTTGCCGCTGGGGCGTGCGAGGCCGCGGCGTCATGCGGTGGACGATGTCTTCCAGTTCGTAGAGCAGTTCCTGGGTGCGGCCGATGCTGAACGCCGGGATCAGCACCGTGCCCTGGTCGGCCAGGGCCTTTTCGATCACCGCCTGCAGGCGCTGGCGGCGGTTGGCGCGGGATTCGTGCCGGCGGTCGCCGTAGGTGCTCTCCAGCACCAGGATGTCGGCGCCGTAGGGCGGCCTGGGGGCCGGGAGCAGGGGCGCATGCGCGGCGCCGAGATCACCGGAGAAGACGATGCGTTTCTTGTCGCCGCCGGGCAGCTTGCGGATATCGCATTCCACATAGGCGGAGCCGAGGATGTGTCCGGCCCGCTGCAGGCGGATGCGGGTCTGCAGGCGGGGCGTGTCGATCAGGTTGAACCAGGTGTTGTAGGGCAGTCCGACGATGCGCTGTTCGACCAGCTTGAGGTAGCGTTGCAGCTGCCTTTCGTCGCGGCCGATGCCGAGCCTGAAGGCGTCTTCGAGCACGAGGGGGAGGAGTTTGGCCGAGGGGAGGCTGCAGAGAATCGGTCCCTTGTAGCCGGCGGCCAGGAGGAATGGGATGCGCCCCACATGGTCGACGTGCACGTGGGTGGCGACCAGCGCCTTGATGCTGCGGATGTCGAAATCGACGGCCGGGTTGTCGCTGCCGTGCTGGCCATCCGCGGAGGTTTCCGCACCCTGGAACAGGCCGCAGTCGACGAGCAGGCTGTTGTCGGAATCGATGAGCAACTGGTGGCACGAGCCGGTGACGCCGTTCTCGGCGCCGTGGTGGATGATTTCCATCGCGGTCAGTCCCTTGCTTGGTTGTCTCGGCCGGGGCGCATCCTGCGGGCCGCTGGCGTTCGGGCACGCTACCGCCCCAGGATTTGCCGTCGCTTTCCTGAGAACGTGCCGCGTTGTCCGATGTGGGCCTGAAGGGGCGCTCTTGCGTCCTGTCAGGCGGGGCGTTGCTGTCCGGTCGTCTGTCCCGCGCACGGCGAACGAGCGTAGCGCGCCGTGCTGCGGGGGTATTGGCCTGCGTCAGGCCTTTTCGGATTTGTACTCGTACTGGTAGTACTGGTAGCCGCCGTAGTAGCCATAGGCCGCCGCGCGGCGCTCGACGCCGTTGAAGATGGCGCCCTTGAGCTCGATGCCGTTCTGCGCGAAGCGGTTCACGGTGACCTCGATTTCCTTGGCCGAGTTGAGGCCGAAACGGGTGACGATCAGGCTGGTGCCGGCCTGGCGGCCGACGATGGCCGGGTCGGTCACCGCCAGCAGCGGCGGGGTGTCGAGGATCACCATGTCGAAGTGCTGGCTGGCCTGCTCGAGGAACGCCGTGAAGTTGGCGTGCATCAGCAGTTCCGACGGGTTCGGCGGCACCTGGCCGCGCGGGATGAAGAACAGGCCGTCGGTGGCGGTGGCGCGCACCGCCTGGTCGAAGCTGCAGCGCTTGATCAGCAGGTCGGACAGGCCGTTGTCGTTGTCGCTGCCGAGGACCTTGTGGATGTGGCCCTTGCGCATGTCGACGTCGACCAGCAGGACGCGCTGGCCGGTCTGGGCGATGACCGCGGCGAGGTTGGCGGAGATGAAGCTCTTGCCGACGCCCGGGCTGGGGCCGGAGATCATCAGGCGGTTGTTGGTCGCCTCGAGCATGGCGAAGTGCAGGCTGGTGCGCAGGCTGCGCAGCGACTCGACGGCTAGGTCCTCGGGATTGGTCATGGCCAGCAGCGGGGCGGACTTGCCCTTGCCCTTGAAGGCCTTGGCGTTCTGCGTCTCGATGGCGCGCTGCTGCTGGCTGAGCGGTACCGCGGCGTAGACCGGCAGGCCCATCTGCTCGATGACGTCGGGGCTTTCCACGCCGGGGTTGAGCGCCTTGCGCACCAGCACCAGGGCCACGGCGAGGAAGCCGCCGAGCAGGGTGGCGATCAGCACGATGAGCGGCTTCTTGGGCTTGACCGGCTCGGTGACGTCGACGTCGGCGTCGTCGATGATCCGCACGTTGCCCACGGTGCCGGCGCGTACCACGTCGAGCTCCTGGGTCATGTTGAGCAACTGGGTGTAGATCTCGGTGCTGACCTGCACGTCGCGCGACAGGCGCAGCAGCTCCTGCTGGGTTTCCGGCAGTTCCCGGACGGTGCCGCTCAGGGCGTTCTTCTTGGCGGTCAGTTCGCCGAGCTGGGTGAGCAGGGCCTGGTAGGCCGGGTGCTGGCGAGTGAACTTGCGGTCCATCTCGGCCTGCTTGAGCTTGAGTTCGGAGATCTGGGTTTCCAGCGCCACCGACTGGTCGAGGACCGCCTTGGTCTCCAGGGTGATGTCGACCGAGCTGCTGCGCTTCTGGTAGGCGTTGAGGGCGTTTTCGGCGCGCTCGAGATCCTTGCGTACCTCGGGGAGCTGGCCGCGCAGGAACTCGAGGCTGTTGGCGGCTTCCGCCGACATGCGCTCGACGTTCTGGCGCACGTACAGCCTGCTGATCTCGTCGAGCACGGCGGTGGCCTTGGCCGGGTCGTGGTGCTCCAGGGCCAGGGCGATGATGCCGCTGTCCTTGCCGCGCTCGCTGACTTCCAGCTCCTTCTGGTAGCTGATGATGCTGGTCAGACGGCGTTCGCGGACCACGCTGAAGCGGGTGCCGGCGTTGGCCTTGAGCTCCTCGACCTGCAGCCGGAGGTCGCCCTGCTCGTAGCGCTGGCCGACCTCGCCCAGCAGCAGCGTTTCGCCGTCCGGGTCCAGCAGGCTGAAGCGGCCGTTCTCGCCGGCGACCAGGGTCAGTTCCTCGCCGATCAGGTAGTCGGGAACCTCCAGCTGGAAGATCTTCAGGGCCTCGCCGCCCCAGGCGTAGCCGTTCAGGCCGAACAGCGGCGCGGCGACCTGGCCGGCGCCTTCCGGCTTGAAGCGCCGCGCCAGGAAGCGGCCGACGACCGGGAAGTAGTGCGGTTCGGCGACTATGTCCAGGCGGAGGTTGTCGACCGCCTGGCCGATGACCGCGCGCGACTTGATCAGCTCGATTTCGGTGACCGCCGCCGAGGCGGAGCCGAACATGTCGCTCATGTCGGACAGGCCGGGGATGCTGGCGCTCTTCTCCTCGACCTGCACCACGGCATTGGCCTTGTAGATCGGCGTGGCCAGCAGCGCGTAGGCGACGCCGGCGGCGCAGAACGCTCCGGTGATGCCGGCGATCAGGGCCTTGTGGTCGAGGAGGGTGCCGAACAGACCGAGCAGGTCGATCTCGTCGTCGTTGTCCCGGGGGTGCACTGCGTTCTTTTGCTGCATGTGGGCTGTTTCGTGTGAGGAGTCTGGGGAGGGCTAAACGCGCTCAGGGGCGAACCAGGCGCTTGGCCCAGGCAGTTACGCTGTCGTCGATCAGCTTGTAGACGTGCTCGAAGGTTTCCCGGTCGCGGCGGTAGGGGTCGGGGATTTCCCGTTCATCCAGCCACTTGCCGAGCAGGAAAGTCTTGCCGCGCACCTGTGGGGCGAGCGCTGTGACACCTTCTATATGGCGACGTTCCATGACCAGGATCAGGTCGTGGTCGCGCAGGATGCTGCCCGTGGCCTGGCGTGCCTTGTGGGGGTGCGGGGTGTGGCCATGGCTTTCGAGAACGCTGAGGGCGGTGCTCTCGATGGGTTTGTCGACCAGGGCGCCCAGGCCTGCAGAGCTCACTTCGATGCCGGAATCGCCCACGGCGACCCGCATCAGATGTTCGGCGGTGGGGCTGCGGCAGATGTTGCCGACGCAGACGATCAAGATCCGTTTGAACACTTGTACCTGTCCGTTTCACCTTGGGATGGAGGATGGATCGGCCTGTCCTGGACCGACCGAAGCCGGGGAATCTATGGGGAATGCTCAATCCAGTCAATAGCTTGAGACTATGAGGCGAAGGTTGTTCGTCGGGTTCGATGTAATTGAGAACCCGTTGGCGCAGCGTGCTGCGAACTGGTGCGGTCTGCTCCATTGCGGGGCTGCGGAGTCAGTCGCGGATATCGTGTCGCTGCGGCCTGCGCTCTTGCCGGGTCTGTCGAAGCAAGGGGCTTGCCAACAGATAGCCCATGAGCATGCCGACCACGTCCGCGGCGAGATCCTGGTATTCGCCGAAGCGGTAGCCGCTCATCAGTTGCAGGTTTTCTATCAGGACGCCGTAGGCCAGCAGGCCGGACAGCAGCAGCAGCCGGCGGGCGGGGAAGGCCATGCGGCCGAGGAAGGTGAGTACGGCGAAGGCCAGGACGTGGTTGGCCTTGTCCCAGCCGGTATCCAGGGCGGGCCAGGGGGTTCTGGCCAGGGCGAGGGTCAGGACGCTCAGCAGGCAGGCGACGAAGGCCAGGATCCACAGTGCGCGGGGAATTCTCGAGAGCATCGGCGGGCGGCGTTTGGCAGGTGGAAGGAGGGATTCCCTATACTCGGGACATGGGTTGACCGAAGGCCGTTCGCCGTTGCGCAGCGAAGCGGGCCGCACAGGGATGATCCCCCACTATGCTGCGGATTTCCAACCGTCTTGAAGGCTGCCTGGTCGCGGCGCTGCTGCTCCTGCTGGTGTGGCTGCCGCTGCCGCTGGGCAGCAATCGCGACTGGGCGGCAGGCCTGTTCGTCGCGCTGGTCGGCCTGCTCGCGGGTATCTGGGCGCTGACGGTCCTGCGCGGTGCCTTGCCGTTGCCCCGTGCCCTGCGTCCGGCCTTGCCGATGTTCGTGCTGCTGCTCCTGGCGCAAGGCTGGGTGGCCGTGCAGTGGGGGGCGGCGCTGACGCTCGATGTCGGCGCGACGCTGCGCTATCTGCTGCTCGGGCTGGCCTACAGCCTGTTGTTCCTGCTGGTCGTCGCGCTCTTTCACGAGCGTCGGCGTCTGCTCCTGCTGCTGGCCGCGCTGGTCGTCAGCGGAACCTTCCAGGCCTTCTACGGCGCCTTCATGACCCTGTCCGGCGGCGACGGTCTGCTGGCCTCGCTGGGCTTCGGGCATGACGGCGTGGTCAGCGGGACCTATGTCAATCGCAATCACCTGGCGGGCTATCTGGAGATGACCCTGGCCTGCGGCATCGGCCTGCTGCTGGCGCTGCGCAGCGGCCGGCCGTTCCGCTGGGCGAGCCTGCCGGAGCTGCTGGTCGGTGCGAAGGCGCAGCTGCGTCTGGCGCTGCTGGTCATGGTGGTCGCGTTGGTGATGAGTCGTTCGCGGATGGGCAACGTGGCCTTCTTCGTCAGTCTGCTGGTGGTCGCCGTTCCCTTCGTGCTGCGTGCCCGCGAGCAGCGCCGGCTCAATGGTCTGATCCTGGCCAGCATCGTCGTGGTGGACGTGTTCGTCATCGGCCAGTATTTCGGCCTGGAGCGGTTGAAGGAGCGGATTCTGGATACCCGGTTCGCCGATGTGCTGGTGGACGGCGAGCTGCAGCGCGGCAACGAGTTGCGCGACGATGTGTTCGTCCAGGCGTTGCCGCTGGCCAGGCAGAGTCCCTGGACGGGGCAGGGCGCCGGGAGCTTCGAGGTGGCGTTTCCCGCCTATGCCGGCGAGAGCCTGCGGGCGCACTTCGATCATGCCCACAACGACTACCTGCAGTTCTTCGTCGAGTACGGTCTGCTCGGCAGCCTGCCGTTGGCGGCGTTCGTGCTGCTGGCGTTCTGGCATGCGCTGAGGGCGCTCTGGCGCCGGGACTCGCTGTTCCGCTCGGGGCTGGGCTTCGGGGCGGCCATGGGCATCCTGTCCATCGCCATTCACTCGCTGACGGATTTCAACCTGCAGATTCCGGCGAACGCGGCCACTTTCGTGACCCTCTGTGCCATCGCCGTGCTGGCCGGGACGCCGGGCAGGGCGACGACGCCTGCCGGGCGCTCGCATGGGGCCGATCTCCCGGCCGGAGGGGCGAGCTGACCGTCAGGGCAGGGCAAGGCAGGGGCTGGGGGGCGGGGCGAGGCTGCCGCACAGTTCCCGGTGCTGCTCGACCCGTTCGGCGAGGCGCAGCAGCGCGGGGGCCGCGGCCGGATCCTGGCCGATGGCCCGGCGGGCGGCTTCCAGGGTGTGCGCGCGTTCCGCCGCGCTCAGGTGCGCCCAGGCGAGGAGGCCGATCTCGGCCAGTTTGCCGTTGCTGTCGACGCGCCAGGGACCGGTCTGGCGGGCCATGGCGAGCGCCTGGCGGAACTCGTCGTCGAACTCCAGCAGGTAGAGTTTCGCTTGTGCGAGGGCGCTCCAGTGTGCGGGCCAGGTGGGCTGCGCCCGACTGGCGGCGCGGAAGGCATGCAGGGCGGCGCGCCGTGTTTCCTGCGCTGCGGGGGCGCCGGGGGGCTGCCGGAACTGGCGCCATTGCAGGATCAGGCCTTGGCGATGCAGATAGTGGCCATTGGCGACGGGGTAGAGGCGTACCGCGCGCTCGGCGCCGCGCCGGGCGACTATCCAGGCGTGCTCTTCCGGTTCGTTGCCCTTCGCCTGCCAGTCGGCCAGGAAGGCCTCGGCCTGGAAGGCGGACACGCCCGCCAGCAGCAGGCAGCCGCCGCCCAGCAGCAGCGCAGGGCTCAGCAGTGCGACCGGCAGCACGAGCAGCCGTCGCCAGCGTCCTCCCGGTGGGGGGGAGCGGTGGCGAGCGGCGCTGGGGCTGCTGGCGTTCATGGCTTCGGCTGGGGAGTCGCCTCCCTTGTGTCTGGCGCGCCGGCTACAGGCTGGCGTTGAGCGTCAAGGTATAGATGTTGCGCTTGAAGCTTTCGCCGACGGCGTCGGAGTCGTTGTCCGCGTATCTGTAGCTGAGGCCGATGTCCAGCCAGCGGCGCATCTTGTAGGTCAGCCCGAGGGAGAGCGCGTCGAGGGTGTCTTCGCGCTGGGTGTCCTGGTAGTCCTGGTCGCTGCGGGTGTAGCTGACGCTGGAGGTCA
This sequence comes from Stutzerimonas stutzeri, assembly GCF_024451105.1. GTDB lineage: Bacteria > Pseudomonadota > Gammaproteobacteria > Pseudomonadales > Pseudomonadaceae > Geopseudomonas > Geopseudomonas stutzeri_A. The sequence goes on along the minus strand of NZ_JANGEY010000002.1, from coordinate 148,251 downwards.
GGCGCTCGAGCCAGTCGTGCTCCCAGCTGAGGGTGGTGGTCTGGGTCTTGACGGTGCTGGCATTGTCGCTGGCTTCGTCGTAGCCGCGACGGGTATTGAGGTCGAATCGGGAGTAGCTGCGCGGCGCCCAGCCGATGCCGATTTCCCACATGCCGGTGGAGAGGTCGTCGTAGACCGAGCGGTCGAATTTCTTCTTCTCGCGGCCGATCTTCACGCTGCCGGTGGTCTTGGCCGTGGCCTCCCAGGTGAGGCCGGCGAGCAGTCCGAGGTTCCGGCTGCTGAGCTCGCTGGCGCTCAGGTAGTCGTAGTCGGTGTGGCGTACTTCGAGGAGGGTGCGGGTCCTGGGGGCGACGCGGTAGTAGAGGGTGCCGGTGAGTGCGGTGGCGTCGCGCTCCTTGTCGGCGTTGAGATTGCCGCTGTTGGAGTAGCGCAGCTCGTCGTAGTTGGCCCCCAGGTCGATCTGCGTCCGGGCGCTGCGTGCGCCGTAGGTGTAGACGCCGCCGACGTTGCGGCTGTCGTACTTGTCGTTTTCGACGTTCTGGTCTACCGAGGCCGTCTCTTCGACCTTGTGGTAGCCGGCGCCCAGGCGCAGTCGGTTGCGGGCGTCGAACTCCATGGCCACATCGGCGGTCAGGTGGTGGTCGACGTTGTTGTCCTTGCTGCTCGAGTGGAAGGTATCGCTGACGGCCGTATAGCTCAGTCGGTAGCCGCTCTTGCGGCCTTCGGCGCCCAGCGCGAAGGTCGGTGCGATGGTGGTGATCCAGGAGGATTCCTCGTTGCTCTCGGTGGCCCGGAAGTTGTCGTCGTAGCTTTCGCTCAGTTGCAGGGTGGGGATGAACACGAGGCTGTCGCCGAGGCGGACTCTCTGCGGTTCGAGCGCCCAGGCCTGGCCGCAGACGACGGCCGATACGCTCGCGGCCAGCAGGCCGAGGTGCACTTTTTTGCTCATTGGAAAACTCCTTTCTTGCAACGGGCAGAAGGTGTCGGCGGGCAATGTGCTGGAGGCTGCCTGCGCCGTTGCCAGCATTTCGGCGGGCAGGTGCCGAGTGCAGCGGTGCCGCTTGTTCTTGTTGTGCTTCCTGAAGGGTAGTCGAGTTGCCGGCGGGGCGGCAGGCACGGTCGGCTGCGCGATGCCGGAGCGCCCGCGAGAAGATTATTCCGACTTGCGGATGCTCGAAAGCGGCACCCGGACCTTCTGTTCCCGGTGCAGGATGTTCATCAGCAGTACCACCCGCTCGTTACCGTCCATGGACAGGAAGATGGCTTCCAGCTCGGCGAAGGCGCCGTGGTTGATGCGCACCCTGTCGCCGGTTTCGAGCAGCTGTTCGGCGGGCGTGGCGCTGCAGCGCTGCTGCAGGTGGTCGATCAGTTCCTCGCTGACGGGCAGGGGCTGGTTGCCGAAGCTGACCACGCGGCTGACGCCCCGGGTGGAGCGCAGCGGGCCCCAGTTGTCGAGCAGGCTGAGGCGGATGAACAGGTAGCCGGGAAACAGGGACTCCTCGCTGAGCAGGCGCTGGCCGCGTTGCAGGCGTTCGCGGATGTGGCGGGGGCGGTAGCAGGTGTAGCCCTGGCGCAGCAGGTTCTCTTCGGCGCGCTCGTCCTGGCGCGGTTTGCACTGGATGAGGTACCAGGCGCTGTGCGGTTCTTGCTGTTGCGGAGCGGTCGTGGGGCTGCTCATGGGGCTTCGTCCTTGCCTTGCTGCCTTCGGGTGGCCGCGCGGGTGGCGCTTTCCCTGTCGACTGTGGGCGATTTCGCGGATTGTGCCACGCATCGCGGTGTTTGACACGCTGCTGGCGATCAAGGGGAGGGCCATCGCCTGCAGGGCTTCGGAGTCTGTTCGATTGGCTGCAGGACGAATCGGTTCACCGAAGTACGCCGCCAGGACGGATGGATTCGCCGCTGCAGGCCGAGGGTCCGGTTTCATGCGATGGCCTTGCCATCGAGAGGGAGGGTCTCCTCGGCTGTCACCACGTATCAATGCGCGTCGAAAATATGGCGTTTACGCTCTTGTATTTTCGGATCTGCTCCGTTTAGTCGTATTTGCGGCGCGCCTCTGCTTCGTGAACTACCTTTGCAAGGGAGGGTTTTCTGCAGGTCATGGTGGTTCTGATGAGCGCGAATCGGATTTCTCTGCGTCAGCGTCTGCTGAGACTCCCGCCGGCGAACAAGCGCATGCTGCAGCTGGCGGTGGATGTGCCGTTGATCTGGATCGCTCTTTGGCTGGCGCTGTACGGCGGGCTGGGCGATGCGCGCTCGATCGCTCCGTTCGGCAGCCATGCCTGGCTGTTCGCGGCCAGCCCGGCGCTGGCCCTGCCGGTGTTCATTCGCCTGGGCATGTACCGTGCGGTGATGCGGCGGTTGGGCAACGACGCCTTGCTCGGCATCGCCAAGGCGGTGAGTCTGTCGACGTTGCTGCTCGCCGCCCTGGTCTTCCTGGTGGGCGAGCCCCGCGAGCTGGTGCCGCCTTCGCTGATCTTCCACTACTGGCTGCTCAGCCTGCTGCTGGTCGGCGGGCTGCGCCTGGCGATGCGCCAGTACTTCACCGGCGACTGGTTCAATCTGCGCAAGACCGCTTCGCCGAGTCGGTCGTGCCTGCCCAGGGTGGCGATCTACGGGGCCGGGATGGCCGGCAACCAGCTGGTGCAGGCCCTGAACATGGGGCGCAGCCGGCGCCCGGTGGCGTTCATCGACGACGACCGGCAGTTGGCCCATCGGGTGATCGCCGGCCTGCCGGTGTATCCGCCCGACCTGATGGAGCAGATGCTCGGGGAGACCGGCGCCGAGGAGATCCTGCTGGCGATTCCTTCGGCCAGCCGCGCGCGGCGCCGGCAGATCCTGGAGATGCTCGAAGCCTATCCGCTGCCGGTGCGCACCATGCCGGCCATCGCCGATCTGGCCAGCGGCCGGGTCAAGGTCGAGGACCTCAAGGAGGTGGACATCGCCGACCTGCTGGGGCGCGATCCGGTGGCGCCCCGGCCCGAGCTGCTGGCGCGCTGCATCCGCGGCCAGGTGGTGATGGTGACCGGCGCCGGCGGTTCCATCGGCGCGGAGCTGTGCCGGCAGATCCTCGATGGCGGACCTTCGACGCTGATTCTCTTCGATCACTCGGAGTTCAACCTCTACAGCATCCAGAGCGAGCTGGAGCAGCGCATCGCCCGCGAGGGCCTGCCGGTGCGTCTGGTGTCGACCCTGGGCTCGGTGCGCTATCCGATCCGCATGCTCGAGGTGATGCAGAGCTGGAAGGTGGATACCGTGTACCACGCGGCGGCCTACAAGCATGTGCCGATGGTCGAGCACAACGTCGCCGAGGGCGTGCTCAACAACACCCTGGGCACCCTGTACTGCGCGCAGTCGGCCCTGCGTGCCGGGGTGCGCAATTTCGTGCTGATCTCCACCGACAAGGCGGTGCGGCCGACCAACGTGATGGGCAGTACCAAGCGCATGGCCGAACTGGTGCTGCAGGCGCTGGCCGGCGAGCAGCAGGTGAGTCTCTACGGCGAGCCGGAGCTGCCGCCGCAGCCCAACCGCACGCGCTTCGTGATGGTGCGCTTCGGCAACGTGCTGGGCTCGTCGGGGTCGGTGATCCCGCTGTTCCGCGAGCAGATCCGCCGGGGCGGGCCGCTCACCGTGACCCATCCGGAAATGACCCGCTATTTCATGACCATTCCCGAGGCGGCCCAACTGGTGATCCAGGCGGGCTCGATGGGCGACAGCGGCGACGTGTTCGTTCTGGACATGGGCGAGCCGGTGCGGATCGCCCAGATGGCCGAGAAGATGGTGCATCTCTCCGGCCTGACGGTGCGTTCGGAGGCCAATCCCGAGGGCGACATCGCCATCGAGTTCACCGGCCTGCGCCCGGGGGAGAAGCTCTACGAGGAGCTGCTGATCGGCGGCAACGAGCTGCCCACCGAACACCCGATGATCATGCGCGCCAACGAGGTGCACATGAGCTGGGAGGAGATCAAGGCGCTGATGACCGAGATGGTCCAGGCGATCCGGGTGGACGACTACCCGCACGTGCGCGAACTGCTGTGCCGGATCGTCAGCGGCTACACCCCGGACGCCGACGTCGACTGGCTGCACGGCCAGGGAGGATACCGCCGCGCCAACGGAGCGGCGGTGCGCAACGGTGAGTTCATGGTGTCGGGCGGGCGAGGCGCGTAGCGACGTGCGCGGCATTGGCCGCTGCGGCTTCGCTTGGCTTCGTCAATCCGAGAAGTGCCTGACGAACAGGGCCGTCCTGAGCAGCCGCGAAGGCGTGCTGGAGACACAAGGGTAGGGCTGCTGGAGGGCGCCGAAGGCCCGGAAGAAGCGCTCCACCGGTTCCAGCATCGAGCCTTCGAAGTCGAATCGCCGGGTGACGGTGGAGGCGAAGCGGATGGCTTCCCACATGCACAGGCTGGTGGCGCCGCTGTTGCGCAATTCGGGATCGCCGCCGCCCATCAGGTAGTAGGCGCTGTTTTCATCCCAGACCAGGTAGATGCCCGCATGGCGGCGTCCCTGGTCGTCTTCGGCAATCAGTATCTTGCGGGCTTTGCGTGCATGGCACGCGCGGTCGAGACGTTCGACGAGGGCGCTGGAGTAGGGGGCGGACATGCCCTGGCGGGCAAAGGTGAGGCGGCTGAGGGCAAGGAACTCGCCGACGCCGAGATCGTCGCGGACCCGCACATGGAAACGGTTGGTGGCCTTGCGTATCTCGCGGCGGATGTTCTCCTGGAGGTCGCTCCACAGCGACTGCGGATCGCTCAGGTCGGGGAGTACGTAGGTGTAGCGGGTGGTTTGCCGGAAGTCCGGCCAGAACAGCGGCAGCTCGTTGCCTTGGCTGTAGTGCCAGTTCTGGGCGTAGTGGTCGAAGCGTGGCAGGCGCTCGAGCAGGGTCTGCATCAGTTCCCTCCGGAGGGAAAAGGTCCCGGCTTCGTCGGTTCGCAGCCAGGGGCCCAGTGTCTGGGTGAGCGCCGGCTGGATGAGCAGCGCGAGGCCCAGGCGCCTCTCGAGGTAGTACGGCAAGGTCGCCACGATCCTGCCGTTCCTGGTCGCGGCGACGACGTCCCAGTGCCGCTCGCCGGCGGTCGCATCGAGCCACCACGGTTGGCTGAAGATCGGGATCGACGTTTCCGTTTCGCACAGGCTGCGATAGGCCTCTTTGCTGTTCACGGTTCAGCCCCGGGAGCCCTGCAGAGGGCTTGTGGTGGTCTACTTATCGTCTGTATGCGGGGAAGTAGTTTTCCCGGGGGCCTCCGGCCTGTTCGACCAGTCTGTCGTATATCGCCCGGTCGTGTATCCTGGTGCCGACGATATACGGGTAGCCTTTGCCGCTGCACTGCTTGAACTTTTCCAGCGGGCTTCCCTTCAGGGCATCGCCCAGGTCGAACATTTTTCTTCCTCTTTCCGCGGCATGCACGGCGGACTCGTAGAGAAGCAGGCTGTTTGCGTCCAGACGATGGTATTCCGGGTCGGCCCCGCTGAAGTGGAAGTGGGCGATGTCCTGGCCCAGCAGGATGAGCGAGGACACTATCGCTTTTCCTTCGAAGTTGGCCTGGGCGAAAATCGCTTCGTCGGGGAAGGTCTCGAGGTACCTCAGGGTGGATTCCTTGTCCATCTTGTAGTAGTCGGTGAAGTTGTATTTGGCCTGGGTGTGGGAATAGAGCCGCAGGAACTGGTCGACGTACGATTCATCCGTTCCGAAGCTGATCGTGACGCCCTCGCGCTGCATTTTCCTGATTTTGCCTTGCTTGCGTGGCGAATAGTCTTCGTGGAAGAAGTCGCGGTCCAGGAGGTTGCAGTAGTTCGTGCCATAGACTCTGGTGCTGTATGTCGCGGACAGGATCCTGTGGTCGTCGCTCCAGGGGCTGAAGCGGACGAACTCGGCAACGACGTTTTCTTGCGCGCAGAAAGCCTGGAGGCTTTCTTGAAATGCCTGCGCCGCTTCGCGGTATTCGGGCTCGCCAGGGCTTGCTGGGCGGTCGTGCTCGAACCAGATTCCGGGGACCCCTCTGGGCGAGACCAGGTCGTAGTAGTCGACGCCATTCGCTGTGCCGGCGAATCGCTTGATGAATGGATAGACGATGCGGATGCCCTGGCTTTCATGGATGTGGCGATAGGCGACTCCGCCCTCTTTGGTCGCTTGCAAGTGCTCCCAGCGATCGTCCATATAGATGCTTTTCATCCCTCGCCCCTTGTGCTGCATCTTTCAAGCAGGGTAGTCCGCGCCGGAGCCCGGCGCCAACGAGCGGCGTTGCATCGGGCACGTCCGCGGCCGTCGCGCCGTGGCCCCGTCGAGGGGCTACTTGTTGCCTGTGAAGTTGGGCATGGAGTCGTCGCTGGTCGCGTTTATGCCTTCGCGGGCCAGCACCTTGGCGAGGGTCAGGGCGAGTATCTTCAGGTCCAGCCAGAGAGAGCGGTGGTCCACATACCAGACATCCAGGCGGAACTTCTCCTCCCAGCTCAGGGCGTTGCGCCCGTTGACCTGGGCCCAGCCGGTGATGCCGGGGCGTACGTTGTGACGGCGGAACTGCTCCGGGCTGTACAGCGGCAGGTATTCCATCAGCAGCGGGCGCGGGCCGACCAGGCTCATGTCGCCCTTGAGCACGTTCCACAGCTCGGGCAGTTCGTCGAGACTGCTGGCGCGCAGGAAGCTGCCGAAGGGCGTCATCCGTTCGTTATCCGACAGCGGCTTGCCGGTGGCGTCGACGGCATCGAGCATGCTGCGGAACTTGATCATCTCGAACGGTATGCCGTTGCGGCCGGGGCGCAACTGGCGGAACAGCACCGGCGAGCCAAGCCGGCGGTGGACCTGCCAGGCGATCAGGCCCATGAGCGGGGCCAGCAGCAGCAGGGCGCTGGCCGCGACGACGATGTCGAACAGACGCTTTTTCATCGCAGATTTGCGCGAGACGACCCGAACTTCGCGTTCGGGCAGGGATAGCGCGGCGTCCGCGGGACGCCCCTGTTCTCGCTTCTCCTGAGCCAGGCTATCTCGGGTGGATGCAGTCGCCATGGATTGACGGTAGCCCGCATGCGGAGGAGCTGCATTCGAGTCGCGGGCATCTCCTCCGCTCGGCGGGTCTCTAGTCGGTGCGCCGGGCGTCGACGGTCCGTTCCTCGCCGGAGGGGACGAGTCCCCGCAGGCGTTGCGCCGGTGCCGCCGCCGGGCGCGCGGGCAGGGCCGGCCGGAAAATCTCGGGGGATACCCTGCTCAGCTTCTCGTGCAGCTCGTTGGTGAGGGAGAGCACGTAGACCACGTTCAGGTGCTCGGCGTCCCGGTACATCAGGTGATTGTTGCTGACGGTGAGGCAGGTCGTCGGCGTGCAGAAGTACTCCGACATGTCGACGAGGCTCAGGTTGCTGAGCGTGCGCAGGTACGCGGCGGACGGGTCGACGTTCGACAGGGACTGCCCGCGCGGCATGGTGCAGGCTTGCGTATCGCCCCGGTGCCGGGCCAGGCAGGTGGCGACGTCGAAGTCGAATGTGGGGTTGTCGCGGATGGCGATCACCCGGATCCCCAGATGCTCCAGCCTTTTCCACTGTCGCACGTATGACGGCGGCACGTGCTCCGGCGACCCGGGCAGGGCGGCTCTCGTCGAATTGGTGATGACGGCCAGTGGCTTCAGCCGGCCGAGCTCCTCGAGCAACTGTCTGTTCCACGCCACGCACGAAGGGTCGGAGTCGGGCAGGGCGCCGAGCGGGCAGGAGCTTTTGGTGATGTTGAGGATCTTCAGCCGCAGTTGCTTGCCGATGCTGTCCAGCGCGGGTAGCCACTGTGCGGCGTGCGAGCCGCCGACCAGGGCAATCGAGGCCTGGGAGTGCAGGTCGCCATAGGGACAGGTCTTCACCTGCGCCGAGGTGCTGTCCTGGTGGCAGTCGTCCGTGTACGCATCGGGCAGCAGCACCTTCACGGCGACCAGTTCGTCGTGGGGGATGTGCCGGCCGTCCTGCCCCTCGTCGAGGCGGGTGACGTCGTCGATGCTCGCCTGCTGCCGGTTGTAGTGGATCTGGCTGGCGATGATGCTCTGGATGTGATGGTTCCAGGTGGTCGCGGCGACGAGCACCGGCGCGAGGAAGGCGCCGCCGATCAGGTAGGGAGCCCATGCCTTGCCGGCGTGGTGCTTCTTCTGGCGGATCGGCTCCTCGATGTAGCGGTTGGTCGCCATGGCCAGCACGATGGCCAGCAGGACGATCGCCAGCCCCAGCGGCAGGCTCGGGCGACTGTCGCCGGTGTACTCGATGGCGAACGCCAGCAGCGGCCAGTGCCACAGGTAGACACCGAAGGAGACCCTGCCGAGCGCCGTCAGCCAGCGGTGGGACAGCAACCGCTTGACCGGCGTCGACGCGCCCCCCGCCCCCGAGACGATCAGCAGGACGGCGGCGCTGACCGGAACGATGGCGATGTATCCCGGGAACTGCAGGGATGCGGGCACCAGGATGCCGCACAGCAGCAGGACGAGCAGGCCGACCAGGCCGAGGGCGTTGCGCAGGGCGGCATTGAGGTTCAGGTGCGGCAGCAGGAAGGCCAGCAGTGCCCCGACAAGGAACTCCCAAGCCCGGGCGGCGGGGTTGAAATAGGCGCTTGCCGGATCGCCGGCGGTTTCGCTCACGGAATACAGGAACGAGACCGCGACGACCGCGGCGATGGCCACGACGAAGCGGCGCGTCGAGTAGCGCGCCTTCGACAGGCCGAACACCAGGGCCAGGAACAACGGCAGGAACACATAGAACTGTACCTGGATGGACAGGGCCCAGAACTGCTGGACCGGGCTGGGGGGGAGATCCCGTGCCAGATAGTCCACCGAGTCGCGCATCAGGCCGATGTTCTCGACCTGCAGGGTGCTGTAGGCGACTTCCTTGATGAAGTGGGGCCACAGCGGTTCCGGCACCAGGAAGTAGCCGAGGAACAGCGTGGCGAGCAGCACGACGCTGGCCGAAGGGACGATCCGCTTCACCAGGTTGCCCCAGAAAACCAGTGGCTGAATCCGCTGCGCGCTCTGCAACTGGCGGATCAGTACGCCGGTCATCAGGAAACCCGAGACGACGAAGAATACGTCGACGCCCCCGGACACCTTGTGGATCCAGATGTGATACAGGGCGATCAGGATTGCGCCGATGGCGCGAATCCCCTGTATGTCGTCCCTGTAGCTATCCTGCGAGGGGGCTCTGGGTGCAGAAACCATGATGGTTCCCCCATGTCGGGCGAAGGCAGGCTTCGTCCTCAGCTGTGGCTGGCGCCATGACTGTAGTTGCCGAATTCATTGCCGATGTGCCTGGACAGGGAAAAGGAAAGGGCCAGGGTGATCCAGAAGATCGTGAAGCGTATTCCGTTGTGCGTCAGTCCGTAGAGCAACGGGGGGGCCAGTATGGTGGCGGCGCCGATGAGACCGAATTCGCTGGAAAGCTTCTTGCACCACAGGAAGATGAACGCCAGGATCAGGGCTCCGGCAATCACGCCGTAGCCGATGAAGATGCCGCCCACGGTGCTGTGCACCTCGTTGCCAAAGAACCGGATGATCGCTTCCGTGCCGAAGCCGGTCAGGAACCGCAAGCCGTCCATTTCCGTGATGACGCCGTATCCGCGGCCGGCAAGGGAGTCGTCGTTGTCGCTGCCGATTCTGGATATCCTGTCGACGAAGGCGTAGTTCTGTATGCCGTCGTTGACGGCAAAGTATATGAGGAGTCCCGATATCCCGAAGATGACCGTGGCGATCTTCAGGGCCGACTTTTCCTGGCTGCCGATGGTGGTCAGGAGCAATATCGTCGAGAACGCGATGCCAACCATTGCGGCCTTCGACAGGGAGGCGATGGCGAGGAAGTAGCAGGCGGAGATGGCGACAAGGAGCGTCGTCAGGGAAAGACGGGACTTGATGTAGAGCAATGTCGCCAGGGAGAAGCAGCAGACGGAGAAGTATCCGAGCTGGTTCGGGTTGTTGAAGGTCCCGATGGCGCGCCCGCCGTCCGAGTCCACCGTAAGCTTGTAGCCGACCATCAGTACGCCTGCCGTGGCCACCGCCAGTGCGGTGAGCAGCGCCAGCTTGAGCACTTCGATGTTGTCGTCCTCCTCCAGCCAGTGCCGTACGGAGATGAGGATCAGGAGGTTGAAGGTCATGTATGCAAAAGGCATGAGCAGCCTTATGTCGCCGCCGGCGAACACGTCTGCGGATTCCCTGGCCAGGATTATCAGGCATATTGCGAGAATGATCCTTTCCGGCAGGTTCGGCGTGATGCTCGTCGATATCATGCAGGTTGCGCAGAACGCTGCCAGGATGATGTGGGATATCTGCACTCCGCCCGAGTCCCAGAGGTATATCGGGATCAGCGCCACGGACAGGAATACGAGTAGCTTCTGTATGCTTTTCAAGTGGCTCTCCTTGCTTTCGAGCGGAGCCGGCTGCAAAGGTTCTTCCGATGTGCACGCCAAGGCATGGAGTTCTTCGTGGGCAGGTCGCCCTGCGCTGGGGGCTCTGGCTATGCGACGCCATCGAGGCGCAAGGTTATTTTCCACTTGTAGTAGAGAAGGATCACGCAGACTCTTCCGAGCAGGCTGTTGGGGATGTAGGTTCTACGGTCCGTTCTGTTCACGGTGCCGAAGCGCCGCTTGAAGTCGTTGACCCCCCGATCGCCTTTGCGCGTCACTTCTCCTCCGAAGTTGTACCAGTTCAGTCCCCGCCTTTTGGCGGACTGGATTTCCTTCCAGTGCAGGTACTTGTTGGCTCTTGCCGTGAGGTCGATTTCTTCCCGGGTCGCTCTCGAGAGTCGGCTCGTCGCGCCATACAGGCCGTACAGCTGCATGTGTTCCTTGTCCAGTATGGATATGCCCGCGCACAGGATGCGCCGCCCGGCGTCTTCCACATAGGTCATCACCAGCGCCCGGTGATCCCTGATCGCCAGCAGTTTTTCCATGTTGCAGGGGGGCAGGTTTTTCTCTTTCGCAAAGGCGTCGAAAAGCTCGGAGAATTTATCGAGCTGCTCGTTGCTGGGATTGTCGATCTCGCAATAGTTGAGCCTGTCCTGCTCGGCGGCCTTCCTGATGTCCGCCCGCGTGCGCCTGCTGATGTTCCTGTAAAGCGTTTCCTCGCTTGCCCTCAGGTCTATGATGAAGTTGGGAATCCTCAGCTCTATGGAGTTGTCCCGATTCTGCGTTATCGTCGAGGAGGATTCCTGGGTGGAGTGCAGCAGTTCAAGCCTCAGGATGACGTCGGCGCCTGGTTCCAGGGGCTCGACGAGCTCTCCCTTGCCGATCGTCTCGATGAACTTGAAGTAGTTGTTCCTGTAGGCAAGCTTCAGCATTTCGCATCGCTCCCGCTTTCTGCGTGCTGTTCAGGCGGAGGTTGTTCGGAATATGCACTGGTTGAGCATCAGCTCGGCCTGGCTCTTTCTGGAGAAGTTCATTATCGTGCGCGTGTCCGGAGCGTACCATTCGAGTTTCTCGCCATTCAGCGCGGCAAGCAGGACCGACTTTATCTTTTTCGTGTCGGTTCCTGCGCAGAAACCTGTCGATGTGTCGTTGAGCAGCTTGTATATGGCGCTGTCGGGCCCGCTGCCTATGCTCAGTATCGGGGTTCCGGAGGAAATGTATTCGAAGACCTTGCCCGTCAGTATGCCTTTCGCTTCCGGCGCCGAACCTTCGGCCAGCAGCAGCAGGCCGGCTTCGCGCTGCGCCTGCAAGGCCCGCTCGCGATCGACATGGCCCATCATGCGTATGAACGAGGAGTATTCGGGCGACTTCGACAGTTCGCCGGCCAGTTCGGCGCGTTCGCCATAGAAGTCGACGCTGATGTCGCCGGGGGCGATGGCGCCGTCTTCCTGTAGTTGCCTGATGGCGGACAGCAGGGGGGTCGGGTCCCTGCGAACCCGAAACAGGGTTCCCGTGTGGACGATGCGTAGCGGGCGGACGGGATTCCGTGCGTGCTGCTCGATGTTGTTTCGCAACAGCTCTTCGGTGATGTCGAATCCGTTGGTGATGACCGACACATCCTTCTTGAGCAGCTCCTTCAGCGAGCGGGCGAGCTCGTCCGAAACGGTGGTGATCGCGTCGGCGAAGCGGCCGACGCTCTCCAGTTCCAGATGCTCCTCTTCCTGGACGTGGGCCGGGTCGACGGCCCCCAGCTTGTCCTGGCTCCACAGGTCGCGATAGTCGGCCACCCATTTCATGGCCGGGTTGGCGATCTTCATTTCCTTGGCGATGAGGTGGGCGTAGGGCGGTCCGAAGGTGCTCACCACCACGTCGCAGCTTTTCGCGAGCTCGGTCGCGGTCTGTCGCGCTGCCGCGATCCACTTCCTTCTCGGCTCGATGGTGACTCCGGTGGATGTCTTCAGCCTGTCCTTGAGCCAGCGTGCCGCGCTTCTGATTCCGGGATGGACGAGTATGGACAGGCCTTTCCCGCCAAGGCTGCCGTAGGCTACCTCGATGACCTTCACGTTCGGTATTGCGCTCAGGTTCAAGTCCAGCGGGGCGTCGAACTCGTGCTTTTGGGCGGTCAGGACCGTGACTTCGGCGCCGATCGTCGACCAGTACTTTGCCCAGGAGTAAGGGCGATGGGTGCCGATGGCGTTTCGCGGCGGCCAGTTATAGGTGACGATGACGATGCGTAGCGGCTTGTTCATCATGGACTCTCCGCTTCTCGAGCGTGGCTTGCGGTCGTGGTCCTCGAACGCGTCGTGCTGCTGCCGACGACCTGCACTGTCGGTCAGGACATGACCCAGCGGATGACTTCGAAACTCTCCGCATACTCGGCGCCGATCTGCACCCCGCGCGATCTGGCGAGGGCGAAGATGAACTCTTCGCCGATGTAGTCGCGCCCCTGCTGCGACCGGTAGTTCTTCAGTGCCGCCACCTTCCGCTCCACCTGATCCCGCGAGACCTTGACGAACGAGGTGGTGTCGAAGGACAGGTTGTTCCAGATCAGCTCGTAGCCGAGGATGGTGGTGTTCTTGAAGGCGCGCAGGCCTTCCTGGGCCACCGTCTGGTGGTCCTGGTGGATGTCCTTGAGCGACGGCATCAGCACCAGGTCGAAGGCGTTGGCGCGGCGGATGGCGATCAGGCTCTCGAGGATTTCCTGCCGCGCGTAGTTCAGCTTTCGCACTTCGTAGTTGTGGACGATCAGGTTGTCCGCAGGAATGCCCAGGGCGGCGGTGGCCAGCCTGACCTCGGTCTTCAGGATGTCTCGCGGCATCCCTTCGGGGACCGACTGCTCGGCTGTGGAGAAGGCCACGTAGGTCACCCTGGCGTCCTGTTCGACCAGCCGGGCGATGGTGGCGCCCGCGCCCAGTTCGCCGTCGTCGGTATGCGGGGCCAGGACAAGCACGTTCTTGAATGGGAGCATGGTGGTTCTCCGCTGGGCTGGGAATGCTGCGGGCGAACGCAGACGAGGGCGTTCAGCCGGAATGATCTCGAATGGTCTCGTTCGGGCTGCGTTCGGCACGGGCTGCCGAGGGCTGCCCGTGGCCGGCATTCGCCAGCTGGCACAGTTCGCCCATGCTCAGGGACTGCAGGCCGTGGCTCCGCTGCAGCCGCGCATAGTGGGCGAGGACCTTTTCCAGGAACTCGAGGTTCTTCTCCAGGTGGCGGCCGAAGTTGTGCGGATGCCACCAGAGGTGGAAAAGCCGGTGGTGGAGAGCGGCGTCGCTCATCGCGTTCCGGATGCGTGCCAGGCGCAGCCCGTCGAGCGGCGCCAGGCGCGCCGACCAGGGGCGCAGGAAGCGGCTGGCCGGGAAGTTGAAGGGGCTGCTCCGCAGGCACTCGTCCAGCTCGTGGGTGTTATGGCCGGAGAGGTTGACGTAGGTGTCCAGCAGGCGCAGCGCCCTGTCCAGGCGGCCGTTGTCGGCATCCTCGCAGGCGCGATATATCCGGCTGGCCTCGTTGCCCCGGTAGCAGCGGATGCCGAGCCTGGGGAGGATGGCGAGATAGTCGGCGTTCCACTGGTTGCGCGGGAAGACCAGGCTGCGCAGGTGGATGCCCCGGCGTCTGGCCAGCGCGACGGCGGCCTGCAGATCCGCGGCGAACTCGTCGGCCGATTGTCCCGCTTCCTGGCAGTAGTAGTGCGAAAAGGTGTGCGTGGCGATTTCCTGGTGCTCGCAGCGGCGGATCAGTTCGATCAGTTCGGGTGCGAAGTGATAGGCCGGATCGAGGTGCGGAGCGCGCTCGATGTAGCCGTATGGCGAGAGCTCGGCGTTGCGGTATCGGGGGAGCGGGGCGGGGAGGTTCTCGTTCAGCTCGTCGCGGTCCCGGCAGAACAGGAAGCCGACCGTCGCCCAGGTCGCGTGGATGCCGTAGTCGCGGAAGAGTTTCAGCATCGCCGGGATGGCCTGCCACACGCCGTCGAGGTTTTCCCGGTACTGCTCGATGCTGCGCCTGTCGCGCACTCCCCAGTAGAGTTCGAAGTCGAGGGAAACGGTGAAAACGCCATGGTCGGGTTTCATGCGCTGCTCCTGTGCGGTGGGGCGGGGCGTCGGGAGGTGCCGTTGCGCTCTCAGCGGTAGGTCGCGCGGAGCAGGACGAAATAGCGGCCGCCGATCGATACGGCAGTGATGGCCAGGAACAGCAGCCAGGCCGGATGTCCGGGGAACATCGCCGTCGCGATCAGCAGCGGCAGGACGCAGGCTGCGGACCACAGCAGGGCATGGCCGGTGGGCCGCAGCAGGCTGCCCAGACTGTTGCCGGCGGCGCGATTGATCCACAGCAGCGCGCCCCCCCAGCACAGGGCGCTGCTCAGGGAGAACAGCGCGATGGTCGTTTCCAGGTCGTCCAGCAGGGCGCCGAGCATGATCGAGCCGATCCGCGTGACCAGCAGCACGGCATGAAAGCGCAGCTCCAGCTTCTGTTGCTCCAGGACATCGAACAGTGAGCTGAGCGGCGAGGCGACGAAGGTCACGTACAGCCAGGGCGCCATCCACTGGGCGAAGTGGCCGGCATCGTGCCACTCTTCGCCGAACACCAGGGAGAACAGCGCCGGGGCCGCCAGCAGGATGACCAGCGCAGCCGGCATGGCGATCTGCGCCAGGCGCTCGTGGACCTGCGCCACCAGCGGGGCCAGGCGTCCCTCGCGGCGGGCCTCCGTGGCGTTGGCGAGAAACACCCCGCCGATGGCGTTGCCGATGACCGCCATCGGCGCTCCCAGGACCCGCTGGGCCAGGGTGTAGAGGCCGGCGGCGACCGGGCTGAACAGGGCCGCGAGCAGCAGCGGCGGCAACTGGGTGCCGGCGGTGTTGAACAGCCCGGCCCAGGTCGAGAACAGTGGAAAGCGCCGATAGCGTCGGGCGGCGGCGAGGATGCCGGCAACGGATACCTGTCTCAGCTGCGGGCTGCGCAGGAAGTTGCGACCGAGGGCCAGGCTCCCCGCGCCGTGCCCGCTGGCGTGTCCCAGCAGCAGGGCGACGGGGCCCAGCTTGAAGCCCAGCAACTGGATCGCCAGGGTGGCGGAGATCTGCTTGATGCGTGTGGCGGCGATGTCGCCGAACTGCTTGTGCCGCACCGCCCAGTAGTTGAGCGCCAGGTAGATCCCGCCGAAGAAGACCCCCAGCGGCAGCAGCCAGAGGTGGGCGGCCAGTTCGGGAACGCCGAGCCGGGCGGCGATGCCGTCGCCGGCGAAGTACACCAGCACGCCGCTCAGCAGGCTGCTCAGGGTGGCCGCCAGCAGGCACAGGACGGTGACGTTCGCCGCTACCTGTTCGTCCTCCGGCAGCGGAATGGCGATCTCGTAGCGCAGGTTGGCGACCACGAGAAACAGGGCCAGCAGGCCGCCATACACCGCCAGCAGGCCGAAGTCCTCGGGGCTGAACAGGCGGGTCAGCAGCGGGGCGGCCAGCACCATCAGCATCTGTCCGCCCGCGGTGCCGCCGACCAGCACACCGACACTGCGGGCGAAGGGCGCCTTGGGCAGCAGCCTGCCGGCGCCGGCGGTCAGTTGGCGGATCATTCTCATCGTCCCTGCAGGCTGGCGACGATGTACTGCTGGTCGAGCGGGTCGAGGTAGGGATGCATCGGCAGGCTCAGCACCTGCTGGGCGACGGTGTCGCCCACCGGCACCGCGGCGCTGGGGTCGGCCACCGCCGGCTGGCGGTTGAGCGGAGTCGGGTAGTGCACCGCGGTGGGCACGCCGGCGGCTTCGAGGCGCTCCTGCAGGGCGCTGCGGCCTTCGACACGGATGGTGTACTGGGCCCAGGCGCTGGTGCAGTGCGGGGCGATCCACGGCCTGGCCAGCAGCGGCGAACCGTCCTCGCCGCAGTGGGCCGCGGCGAGCAGCCGGTCGTAGTTCGCCGCGACCTGCTGGCGCAGGGCCAGCTCGTCCTCGAGGATCTCCAGCTTGGGCAGCAGGATGGCCGCCTGCAGGGTGTCCAGCCGGCTGTTCACGCCGACGCGGACGTGGTGGTAGCGGCGATCCTGGCCGTGGCGGGCGATCTGCCGCAGCGCGCCGGCCAGTTCGTCCTGGTTGGTGAAGATGGCGCCGCCGTCGCCGTAGCAGCCCAGCGGCTTGCTGGGAAAGAAGCTGGTGCAGGCGACGGTGCTCAGGTTGCACGAACGGCGGCCCTTGTAGGTGGCGCCGAAGCTCTGCGCGGCGTCCTCGATCACCGGCAGGCCGTGGCGGGTGGCGATCTCGTTGATGGCGTCGAAGTCGGCGCACTGGCCGTACAGCGACACCGGCACTATGGCCCGGGTGCGTGCGCCGATGGCCGCCTCCAGCAGGCGCGGGTTGAGGTTGTAGGTGTGCGGCTCGACGTCCACGTACACCGGCCGCGCGCCGAGCAGGGCGACGCTCTCGGCGGTGGCGATGTAGGTGAAGCCGGGGGTGATCACCTCGTCGCCCGGGCCGATCTCCAGGGCCATCAGGGCGATCTGCAGCGCGTCGGTGCCGTTGGCGCAGGTGATGCAGTGGCGGGCGCCGACGAAGGCGGCCAGGCGCGCTTCCAGTTCCTCGACCTCCGGGCCGAGGATGTACTGGCCATGGTCGAGGACGCGGCGGATGCCGGCCTCGATGCGTTCGCGAATGCGCTGCTGCTGGGCTTGCAGGTCGATGAACTCGATCATTTCCGTGGATCCTGGCGGTGTGGATGTGCCGCTCCCGGCCTGCCGGCCGGGCGGGCCCGGTCATTCGGCGGCTTCGTGCATCACCTCGGCGAGCACCGTGCAGGTGCGTTCGATCTCGGCGTCGGTGAGGGTCGGGTGGACGAGGAACATCAGGCTGGTCTCGCCCAGCTCGCGGGCCACCGGCAGGCGTTCGGCCGGCCGCCAGCCGGTGCCGTCGAAGGCCTTCTCCAGGTAGACCTCCGAGCAGGAGCCGCACAGGCACGGCACGCCGCGGGCGGCGATCTCGGCGAGGATGCGGTCGCGGTCCCAGCCGGCGGCCAGCCGCTCGGGCTCGACGAACAGGTAGCACTTGTAGGCGGCGTGCACGATGTCGGCGGGAACGCTCGGTACGCGCAGGCCGGGCAGTCCGCGGGCGCAGGCCCAGATGCGTTCGGCGTTGGCCAGACGGCGGGCGTGCCACTCATCCAGGCGGCGCAGCTGGATGCGGCCGATCACCGCCTGCACCTCCATCATCCGCCAGTTGCTGCCGAAGCGTTCGTGCAGCCAGCGGAAGCCCGGGCCGCTGTGCGGGCGGTGCACCGCCTCCCAGCTCTTGCCGTGGTCCTTGAGCGACCACATGGTCGACCACAGCTCGCGGTCGTTGGTGGTGACCATGCCGCCCTCGCCGCCGGTGGTGATGATCTTGTCCTGGCAGAACGACCAGGCGCCGACATGGCCGATGGTGCCGACCGAGCGTCCCTTGTAGCGGGCCCCGTGGGCCTGGGCGCAGTCCTCGACGACCTTGAGGCCGTGCTCGGCGGCCAGCGCCATGATCGGCTCCATGTCGCACGGCCAGCCCGCCAGGTGCACGCAGATCACCGCGCGGGTGCGCGGGCCGAGCACCGCGCGGACGCTCTCGGCGGTGATGTTCTGCGAGTCGCGGTCGATCTCGGCGAACACCGGCACCGCGCCGGCGTTGACGATGCTCGACACCGAGGCGAGGAAGGTGCGCGGCGTCACCACCACCTCGTCGCCCGCGCCGATGCCCAGCCCCTTGAGCGCGACGTCCAGCGCCACGGTGCCGTTCTCCAGGGCGATGGCGTGCTCGGCGCCGGCCCAGGCGGCGAACTCCAGTTCGAACTGGCGGCACTCCTCGCCGGTCCAGTAGTTGACCCTGTTGGACAGGATGACGTCGCGTACCGCATTCGCCTCTTCTTCCGTGAAGCATGGCCATGGAGAGAAGCCGGTGTTCAACATGGTGATCCACTCCGGAACATTCAGTTCTTCACTGCTCTGTATTGGGGGAAGTAGTGCGTGTCGCTCGGGGCGTTTGCCGAGAGCCTCCGGTATTCCTCGTGGTTGACGATTCTCCTGATCACGCGGAAGTCCCGGGTGTAGCTGGAAAAGCCGGCCTTGAACCGGAACAGGGAGTCTTCATGGCCGCCCAGACCGCCGCCCAGGCAGAAGTACTTGTAGCCCTGGCGGGCGGCGTCTTTCCTGACGGTATCGAACATCAGCTTGGTCGGCGCCAGGCTGCCGAAACCGGGGGCCGTGCCGCCGAGGTGGTACTGAACGAACTCGCCACAGAAGACGAAGATGCCGCTGCAGATGACGGAGCCGTCCAGCGTGCAGGCGTAGATGCGGGCGTCGAAGGACCTGGCCTCGAGCAGTTGCCGGTAGTAGTCCTGCGAAAAGAAGTAGTAGGGCGCGGCGTCCAGCGCGCGCATGGTGGCTTCGTAGTTGCTCACGAAGTCGGCAAGAGCCTCTTCCGGATTGCCCTGCCGGCACCTGACGCCGATGCTTTCGAGCTTGCGGATGTCCCTTTTGTGGTTGTTGCGGTATTCGCCGAACTGTTCTTCCTCGGGGCGCTCGAGGCGAATGACGACGACCCGGCCGGCGGGCTGGAGAGCCTCCTCGCCAAGGATCTCCGGAGTGACGAGCGGATGGCAGCGGGAGAACAGGCTGACATATCCCCGCCGGTAGAGATACGAGCTGAAATGGTCCCAGAAGCCGGGGATTTCTGCCCGCTCGATCTCTCCGTAGGTCAGCGGCGACGGGTAGCCATAGACCGAGGTCAGGTCGTTCAGGGCGGAGTGTTGTATGCGCCGGGCAAGCAGGGGGAAGAGCACGCCGCCGCGCGCGAGGCGGATGTCCAGCAGCAGGGGCGCTCCCTCGCCGTTGCGGCTGGAGATCCGGTGGAAGTCCAGGGTGTGGTAGAAGTCGTGGCGCGGCGCTTTCGACAGGGCTTTTGCCCAGTCGGCCTTGCCGGAGATCTCGACGATGTCCATGACGTTGCGGCCCCATTGCACAGGCTTGCCGGTTCTCGACGCGGGGGGGGGGGGGGCGGCCGTTCGGCGTCGGTGGCGCCGGGCCGGAAGGGTAGGGGCGGTCCGCGACGGTTGCGGACCGCCCGACGATCGTGGCGCTGCGAGGCGCGCTCAGCGGATGCCCATCTCCTGCAGCATCACCGCGTTGACGCGGTGCACGTCGTACTTCTCCTCGGCGACCCGGCGCGAGCGGCTGCCCATCTCGGCGGCCAGGCCGGGTCGCTCGATGAAGCGCAGCATGGCGGCTTCCAGTGCGTCCACCGCCCGTACCGGCACCAGGAAGCCGTTGTCGCCGTCGACCACCGTCTCGCGGCAGCCGGGGGCGTCGGTGGTGATGATGGCGCGGCCCATCGCCATGGCCTCCAGCACCGTGCGCGGCGTGCCCTCGTGGTAGGAGGGCAGGACGTAGACGCTGCAGGCGGCGATGGCGGGGCGCACGTCGTCCAGGCGACCGAGGTAGTCGAGGGTGCCGTCGGCCACCCAGGCCTCCAGTTCGTGCCGGTCGATGGCATCCGGGTTGTCGTCGATCCAGCCGACCAGGCTGAAGGTCGCCTCGGGATGGCGCGCGCGTACCCGGCCGGCTGCGGCGGCGTATTCGCGCACGCCCTTGGCGCCGAGCAGGCGGGCGATCAGCAGGAAGTGCGGCGTCGCCGGCAGCGGTACGACTTGGTACTCGGCGACGTCGACGCCGGAGCCGTTGACCACGCAGGACGGGACGGTCGGCGGCAGGATGCCCAGGCGGCGGAACAGGGCCTGGTCGTCGGGGTTCTGCAGGAACACCTTGTGCGTGCAGCGCAGGGCCAGGGCGTACAGCGGCTGCACGACCGAGCGCAGCGACAGATGGCCGGCGCGCGTTGCCGCGTCCGGCTGGAACACGTAGCCCAGGCCGGTCACCAGCGCAAAGCGTTGCGGCACATGGGCCAGCAGCGCCGCCATGGAGCCGTAGATCACCGGCTTGATGGTGTAGCCGAGCACGAAGTTCGGCCGGATGCGCCGCATCAGTTGCCAGAGGACCAGCAGGGTGGCGGCGTCGTCCAGCGGGTTGGTGCCGGTGCGGCGCAGGGGAATGTCGTGCACCCGGATGCCGCGTCCCTCCAGGATCTGCCGGGTCGGGCTGTCGACCGGCAGGTCGGGAGCGGCCACATGCACGATCAGACCATGGGCGAGCAGGGCATCCAGCAGCGGACCGCGAAAGCCGAGGAGCGATTCGGCGAAACTGGCGATGAGCAGAAAGATCATGGTGCGGTTTCTCTGCGGGCAGGGCCGCCAGCCTCGACGCAGTCCGCGGATGCCGCTGCGCGCAGGGCCTGGGCGTGGCCGGAAGCCGTAGCGTCGATGATCCGCCGGTAGAGACTGCGCTCGGCCGGGCTGTCGAACATCGAGTTGTGCCAGAGCAGGGTGAAGCAGCCGCGGAGCGCCCGGCAGCGTTCGCGCAGCTCGGTGAACTTGTCGAGGGCCGGTTCGCCGTGCCCCAGGCCCATGTACTGCGGCTCGAGCACGGTCACTTCCATGGCGATCAGCGGGCGGATGCGCAGCTTCAGGGCTCGCCCCTCGACCGGATCGAAGGCCGGATACTCGAAGCAGGTGCCGCAGCGGAAGCCCGCGTGGTCGGCGTAGCCGAGGGTGCTGTCGTAGCTCATGCCGGCCAGCTCCCAGGCGCGCGGCGTGGTCGGGTTCTCCCAGCGCAGGTAGTGCATGCGTCCGCCCCAGGCATCCTGGGTTATGCCTTCCTCGGCGCACACCCGGCGCAGGCGTTCGGCCTCGGCGACGATGGCTTCCGGGCGCCGGTAGGTGGCGTAGCTGGGGTGCAGGCCGATTTCGTGGCCGCGTGCGTGGATGCGCCGCAGCAGTTCGCGGATCGCCGGGTGTTCCGGCTCGTAGTCGGCGTCGCGGCGGGCATCGGTGCGCCCGCAGATGAAATAGAAGGCGGCGCGCAGGTCGTGGCGCTCGGCGCTGTCCATCAGCCAGTCGAAGGTGTTGTCGGGATCGGCCGGATGCAGCCTGCTGCGGCTGTCCAGGCGTACACGCGGCGCCAGCCAGGCGCTCGCCAGCTGGCCGCGCTTGAACAGGTCGCCGGCGACCGTGCGCAGCAGGGCGGCCGGCGAGCCGAAGCCGTAGCGGCTCGGTCGGTCGACGTCGTGGGATACCCTGATGCCGAAGCGGTGCCGAGTGAGCTGCAGGTGCGGCCAGCGCCGCCGGATGACCTGGCCGAGGACGTGCAGCCACTCGTCGACGACCGGTCGCTCCAGATAGGCGTGCCGGAAGGCATGGGATGCTCTGGCCGGGAAGCGCCGGTGGACGTCCAGGTCGCGGCGGCCCACCTCTTCCTGGCGCGCGAGCATCCAGTAGGTGAGGCCGAGAATGTCGTAGCGGATGCGGTAGCCGTTGTCTGTCGGTTCGATCAGCGGCGACGGCAGCTCGGCCGCGCCGGGGGCCGGCAGCGGCTTGCCCAGCGCGGAATGCCAGCCTTCCCGGCTGGCGACCCAGCTGCGGCAGGGCAGGTCCGAGTCGGCGCGGGTGAAGGTGGCGGGGTCCGAGACGATGTCGATGGCCGCCGGGGTGCCGTCCAGGCCGAGGCGCACCCAGCCGGGGGCGCCGGGCTGCAGCCGCAGGGGCTGACCGAAGCGCTCGGCGAGGATGCGCTCCAGCCAGTCGAGGATGGCCCGGGTGGGCCAGGCATCGGTGCGGTTCATGGTCGGGCCTTGAGGTCTCTCAGGAACAGCAGGGTCTTGAGCAGCTTCGAGGGCGTGCGCGAGACGGCGAAGCGGGGGACCGGTCGCGCGCCGTAGCGGCGGAAGACGCGCTGCAGCGATTCGTGCGTCGAGCCCTCGACGTCGAAGCGGCGGGTCTTGTCGGCCAGGTAGGCGACGATCTCGCGGCCGAGCAGCGAAACGGCGCCGTGGCTGGGGTAGTCCGGGTCGATGCTGCAGATCGGCACGTAGGCGCTCGTCTCGTCCCAGACCGCGAACAGCGCAGCGTGCAGGTTGCCTGCGGCATCGTAGGCGGCGACGGTCCGGCCGGCGCCGTGGGCGAGGCAGGCGTCGTGGATGCGCCGGAACTCCTCCCAGCCGCAGGCGCTCGGCCGGCCCTGCTTGGCCAGGGTCAGGCAGTGGTGGTCGTGGAACTCGCGGGCCGGGATGGCCTGGACCACCTCGAGCCGGGCGCTGGCCTTGCGGCTGGCGGCGTCGGCCGCCAGCCGCTCCGGGACGCTCAGGTCGTCGAGCAGGTAGCCGTAGCGGGTGGTCTGCCGGAAGCCGCGCCAGTGGAACGGCAGCCAGTTGGTCTGGCTGTGGTGCCAGTGCTGCTCGAAGTGGTCGTAGGGCGGCAGCTGGTCGATCAGCGCCTCCATCAGGTCCTTCTGCTGGGCCAGCCGCCTGGCGTACTTGGCGCCGCTTTCGCGGATCCACGGGCCGAGCATCCCGGTGAGCGGCGGCTGCCCGAGCAGGATGAAGCCCAGGCGCCGCTCGATGGCGTAGGGCAGGCTGGCCAGCACCCGCCCCTGGTGCTCGACCAGGGCGACCCCCCAGTCGTCCGCTCCGGCGCTGGCGTCCAGCCACCAGGCGCGGCTGAAGATCGGCAGGCTCCGCTCGCCGGCCGAGAAGCTCCGGTACAGGGCCTTGCGGCTGGCGGCGTCGGGGCTCTGCGCGGCCGCCGGCGGCGCCTGCGGCCAGTCGCCGGCCTGCTCCGGGTAGTCGGTGCGTTCGAGCATCAGCGGGCGTCCAGCTTGCTCAGCAGCGTGCCGTCCAGCACGTAGCGGGCGCCGGTATGCGGGCAGAGCACCTCGCCCCGACCTTGCAGCGGCAGGTCGAGCCGTTCGCCGAACTCGCTCATCCAGCCGATCTGCCGGCCGGGCACGCCGACCACCAGCGCGTAGGCCGGCACGTCCCGGTTGATCAGCGCGCCGGCGCCGACGAAGGCGTATTCGCCGATGGTCACTCCGCAGACGATGGTGCAGTTGGCGCCCAGGCTGGCGCCCTTCTTCACCAGGGTGTCGCGATACTGGTCCTTGCGCTCGATCAGCGAGCGCGGGTTGTAGACGTTGGTGAACACCATGCTCGGACCGCAGAACACGCCGTCCTCGAGGGTGACGTTGTCGTACACCGAGACGTTGTTCTGCACCTTGCAGTGGTCGCCGATCGTCACCCGGTTGCCGACGAACACGTTCTGGCCGAGGGACACGCCCTTGCCGATGCGCGCGCCGGCGCAGACGTGCACGAAGTGCCAGACCCGCGAGTCTTCGCCGATCTGCGCGCCCTCGTCGACGATGGCGCTGGGATGCTGGTAGTGGTTCATGGCAGGACCCTCTGGCAGGCGGGCGACTTGAGCATCGGGTGGTAGTCGCCCTGCAGGCCGAGCGGCCTGGCGTTGCGGATGGCGGCGACCGTGGTGATGGCGGTGCGGTTGGCCTCCAGGCCGAAGCCGCGCCCGGCGAGGATCTCCTCGTAGCTGCGGGTGTGCAGGTCGGTGAAGCCGTCGGAGAACTCGACTTCCTCGCCGTCCACGCTGATCGAGCGGTAGGTGCGCAGGCCGGCCTGGCGCTGCGCCTGCGGCACGTCGTCGATGTCCACCGACAGGTACCAGCGCACCCGCGCCTGTTCGTACTCCAGGTAGCCGGCGGCCTTGGTGGCGGTGCACAAGTGCACGCGGTTGTCCTGCAGTTCGCCGAAGATGAAGTGCAGCATGTCGAAGAAGTGCACGCCGATGTTGGTGGCGATGCCGCCGGACTTGTTCGCGTCGCCCTTCCAGGAGCGCAGGTACCAGTGGCCGCGCGCGGTGATGTAGCTGAGGTCGACCTCGTGCTTGGTCGGGCACTGCTTCTGCAGCATCTTCTCGCGCAGGGCGACGATGGTCGGGTGCACGCGCAGCTGGAGGATGGTGTTGACCCGCTGGCCGGTGTCCTTCTCGATTTCCTGCAGTGCGTCGATGTTCCACGGGTTGAGCACCAGCGGCTTCTCGCAGATCGCATCGGCGCCGCTGCGCAGGGCGAAGCGCATGTGCGAGTCGTGCAGGTAGTTGGGCGAGCAGATCGACACGTAGCTCACCTGGTTGTCGTGGTTGCGCCGGCGCAGCTTGTCGATGTGCCGGTCGAAACGCTCGAACTCGGTGAAGAAGTCGGCTTCCGGGAAGTAGCTGTCGATGATGCCGACCGAGTCCTTGGGGTCGAGGGCGGCGACCAGGTTGTTGCCGGTGGCCTTGATGGCCTGCATGTGGCGAGGGGCGATGAAACCGGCGGCCCCGATCAGAGCGAAGTTCTTCATGGCGGGCTCTTCTGTGGCGTTGCGGGTGGCGGCTCCTGCCGGCCCTGCGGGGGCACGGTCGGTGGTTCCGGTGGTTGGAGCGGTTTCACACGTGGGCGAGATACCAGGGCATGGCCGCGGCGATGCCGGCGGCGATGTCGAACTGCGGCGCGTAGCCGAGCAGGCGGCGCGCCTTGCCGATGTCGGCCTGCGAGTGGCGCACGTCGCCGTTGCGGAAGTCGCGGTAGACCGGCCCGTGCGCGTAGTGCACGCCGTGGCTGCCCAGGCTGCTGCGCAGGGTGGCGAACAGCTGGTTGAGGTCGGTACGGCTGCTGAAGGCGACGTTGTAGACCTGGTTGCGCGCGCCGGGGGCGGCGTAGGCGGCGAGCAGGTTGGCCTGCACCACGTTGGCGACGTAGCAGAAGTCGCGGCTGGTCGCGCCGTCGCCGTTGATCGCCACCGGTTCGCCGCGGATCATCGCCGCGGTCCAGCGCGGGATCACCGCGGCGTAGGCACCTTCGGGGTCCTGGCGCGGGCCGAACACGTTGAAGTAGCGCAGGCCGATGCTGGCGAAGCCGTAGCAGCGGGCGAACACCTCGGCGTACAGCTCGTTGACGTACTTGGTCACCGCGTAGGGCGACAGCGGCCGGCCGATGGCCTCCTCGACCTTGGGCAGGCCGGGGTGGTCGCCGTAGGTGGAGCTGCTGGCGGCGTAGGTGAAGCTCTGCACCCCGGCGTCGCGGGCGGCGACCAGCATGTTGAGGAAGCCGTCGATGTTGGCGCCGTTGCTGGCGATCGGATCGTCGATCGAGCGCGGCACCGAGCCGAGGGCGGCCTCGTGGAGCACGTGGTCGACTCCCTCGCAGGCCTGCCGGCAGGCCTCCAGGCTGCGGATGTCGGCCTCGACGAAGCGGAAGTTCGCCCAGCGCCGGCGACCGACCAGCTCGCGCACCTCGTCGAGATTGCGCCGGTGGCCGGTGGCGAAGTTGTCGAGGCCGATCACGCGCTGGTCGAAGTGCAGCAGCGCCTCGAGCAGGTTGGAGCCGATGAAGCCGGCCACCCCGGTGACCAGCCAGGTCTTGGGGTTGCGGGCCAGCTCGTGCTGCAGGGCCAGGTAGCGGGACATGGTGGACGCTTCCGTGGTGGGGGCGAGGCGGATGGTTTGTGGACGGACGCCCGTGGCGCGATGCCCGGTGCATCGCGGCAGACCGTGTCCGCCTGGCGCCGCGGGCGAGCCGTCCACAACTCGGTGGGCTACAGGCGCAGGTCGGCCTCGTCGGGCGCGAGCAGGTACTTGAGGTCGTAGAGCACGTGCTCCTCCCTGCCGTAGCGGCGGATGTTGGCGGCGCCAAGGCTGCGGAACTCGTCGTGGGCGACGGCGAGGATGATGGCGTCGTAGGCGGCGATGGCCGGCTCGCCGACCGGCGCGATGCCGTACTCGTGCTGCGCCTCGGCGGCGTTCACCCAGGGGTCGTAGACGTCGGCGCTGATGTGGTACTCGGCCAGCTCGCGGAGGATGTCCACCACCTTGGTGTTGCGCAGGTCCGGGCAGTTTTCCTTGAAGGTCAGGCCCAGCACCAGCACGTTGGCGCCCTCGACGCAGATGCGCCGCTTGAGCATGGCCTTGACCAGCTGGGAGGCCACGTAGGCGCCCATGCCGTCGTTGAGGCGGCGGCCGGCGAGGATGATCTCCGGGTGGTAGCCGATGCTCTGCGCCTTGTGGGTCAGGTAGTAGGGGTCGACGCCGATGCAGTGGCCGCCGACCAGGCCGGGCCGGAACGGCAGGAAGTTCCACTTGGTGCCGGCGGCCTTGAGCACTTCCTCGGTGTCCAGCCCCAGGCGGTTGAAGATGATCGCCAGCTCGTTGATCAGCGCGATGTTGAGGTCGCGCTGGGTGTTCTCGATCACCTTGGCGGCCTCGGCGACCCTGATGCTGCTGGCCTTGTGGGTGCCGGCGGCGATGATCTGCCGGTACAGGGCGTCGACCAGCTCGGCGGCTTCCGGGGTGGAGCCGGAGGTGACCTTCCGGATGGTGGTGACGCGGTGTTCGCGGTCGCCGGGGTTGATGCGTTCGGGGCTGTAGCCGGCGAAGAAGTCGACGTTGAACTTCAGGCCCGACACGCGTTCGAGCACCGGCACGCACTCTTCCTCGGTGGCGCCAGGGAACACGGTGGACTCGTAGATGACGATATCGCCCGGCTTGAGCACCCGGCCGATGGTCTGCGAGGCCCCGATCAGCGGCGTCAGGTCGGGCCGCTTGTGCTCGTCGATCGGCGTCGGCACGGTGACGATGAAGGCGTTGCAGGCGGCCAGGTCGTCGAGTTCGGCGCTGAAGTGCAGCTCCTTGGCCTCGCGCAGCTCCACGTCGCTGACCTCGAGGGTGGCGTCGTGGCCGGCGCGCAGGGCGTCGATGCGCGTCCGGTTGATGTCGAAACCGACCACGGGGCGGTGCTTGCTGAATTCGACGGCGAGCGGCAGACCGACGTAGCCGAGGCCGATGATGGCGAGTCTGATGTCGTCCGGAGTGTGCATGATGGTCGTCCTGAGGGAGCCTTGGAAGGTTCTCGGTCGTCCCTGATCCGTTGACGGGGCGTCTTCCCGGCGCTCGCGAAGCGGTTGGCAGTGGGCGGTCAGGCGAAATGGCCGCAGGCGATCTGCCAGGGGGTGTCGAGGACCAGGCGTTCGGCCTGGAAGTCGCCGACGATGCGCGCGGCCTGGCGCATGCCCTCGACCAGCGCCGGCGGGCGATGCTGGACGTTGTGGGCGTCGCTGGCGAGGACGGTGACCAGGCCCAGTTCGAGCAGGGCCTGGGCGATCAGTCGGGCCGGCTCGCCGAAGCGGCCGGCCACCGCGCCGGCGGTGACCTGCAGCAGGCAGCCCTGTTCGATGAACGGCTTGAGCTTGCGCGGGCAGTGCATCACGCCCTTGTTGCGCTCGGGATGGGCGATCATCGGCATGACGCCGTGCTGCAGCAGCCATTCGGTCAGGCGCTCGGCGCCGAACGGCACCTCGCTGTGCGGCAGTTCGAGCAGCAGCACCCGGCGGCCGTGCCAGTGGCCGAGGAAGGGCAGGCGGCCCTGCTCGATGCCCTGCATCAGTTCGCTGCCGTAGCGCACCTCGGCGGCGGCGGCCACCTGCAGGGGGATGCCGGCCTCCTGCAGGCCGGCGACCAGCCGGCGGCGGGCGGCCTCGATGCCGGCGATGTCGTTGTCGTAGCGCCCGGGATGGATGTGCGGAGTGCACACCAGGTGGGTGATGCCTTCCTCGACGGCCATGCGCGCCAGTCGCAGCGCGGTGTCGAGATCGGGGGCGCCGTCGTCGATGCCGGGCAGCAGGTGGTTGTGCAGGTCGATCATGGCGTGTCCTTTCCCGTTGCTCAGGGACCCACGGCGGGGCGGGCCTGCGCGCTCTGGGCGACCGGGACGTCGGCCTTGGCCTTCTGCGGCGTGGTGTAGCCGTAGTAGTCGTAGTAGCCGCCGTAGTGGTAGCCCTGTTTCTGCGCCTTCTTGACGTCGACCTGGTTGAGCACCACGCCGGTGACCGGCGAGTTGCTCTGCAGCAGTTGGCCGATGCCCTTGCGGGCCAGCGGCACCGGGGTGACCTCGGACCTGATCACGTAGATCTGCGCGTCGGCGTGGATGGCCAGCATGGTGGCGTCGCTGACCGCCTGGACCGGCGGCGAGTCGACGATCACCCGGTCGTAGCGGGGCTTGAGCTGGGCGATGAGCTTGGCGAAGCGTTCCGAGGAGAGCAGCTCCAGCGGGTTGGGCGGCACGGCGCCGGCGCACAGCATGTCGATGCCGTCGACGTTGCGCACGCAGTCCTCGAAGCGGGCGGTGCCGGCGATCAGGTTGGCCAGGCCCGG
This sequence comes from Stutzerimonas stutzeri, assembly GCF_024451105.1. Taxonomy (GTDB): domain Bacteria; phylum Pseudomonadota; class Gammaproteobacteria; order Pseudomonadales; family Pseudomonadaceae; genus Geopseudomonas; species Geopseudomonas stutzeri_A. Next base: position 119,829 of record NZ_JANGEY010000002.1, on the reverse strand, counting down.
CGCGCCCACCGGGAACTTGAAGTTCTTCGCCAGGGTCGGCCGGCGCAGGTCGGCGTCGACCAGCAGGACCCTCTCCATCTGTCCGAAGGCGTAGGCCAGGTTGGCGGCCACCGTGCTCTTGCCTTCGCCGGGCAGCGAGGAGGTGACCACCAGGATACGGTGCGGCTCGTTCATGCCCGACAGCACCAGGGCGGTACGGATGGTGCGGATCGACTCGCTGAAGCTGTGGTCCTCGTTGCTGCCGAACAGCCGGGCGATCTGGTTGCGCTGGCGGTTCTTGACCAGCGGCAGGATGCCCAGCACCGGCAGGTTGAGCTTGCTTTCCACCTCCTCGGTGCTCTTGAAGGTGTTGTTGAGGACCTGCAGCAGCAGGCTGACGCCGGCGCCGCTCACCAGGGCCAGGAAGCCGGACAGCGTGACGATCAGGTCTTTCTTCGGCCTGATCGGGGCGTTGGGCACCACGGCCGGATCGACCACCCGGGCGTTGGCGCTCTCCAGGTCGGCGGTGGCGGTGGTTTCCTTGAGGCGGGTCATGAAGGTTTCGTACAGGGTGCGGCTGGCCTCCACCTCGCGCATCAGTTCGCGGACCTCGAACTCCTTGCGGGAGATCTTCTGGATCTGCGCCTTGTTGGACTCCACCGAGGCGCGCAGCGAGTTCTCGTTGGCGACCGCCAGCTGGTAGTTGCGCTCGATGCCGGCGACGATCTGCTCGACCTGGCCGCGCAGGCTGGCCGAGGCGGCGGCCAGTTCGGTGCGGGCGGCCTCCAGCGCCGGGTGGCGGCTGCCGTAGCGCTTGGAGAGTTCCTCGACCTTGGCGCGGGCCTTGGCCTCTTCGGCCTTGAACTGCTGGATCAGCGGATGGCCGAGCACGGCCGGGATGGTGGCGAGCCTTTCCCAGCCGCCGCTGCGCATCGACTGCACCTGGCGGTACTGGCTCTGCGCCTCGGCGCGCTGGCGGCGGGCGTCGATCATGCGGTCGCTGGTGGCCGACAGTTCGGCGGCGCTGACGCTGGCCACGCCGCCGACGTCCACCAGGTTCTCCTTCTCGCGGAAGGCCTGCAGGCGGGCCTCGGCATCCTTCAGCCGGCTGCGCAGCTCGACCAGGCGGTTGTTCATCCAGGTGGTGGCCTGCATCGACATGTCCATCGAGGCTTCCAGCTGGGCCTCGATGAAGCCGTTGGCCAGGGCGTTGGCGGCACGGGCCGCCAGCTCGGGGTCGGCCATGTCGACCTGGACCTTGACCAGTTGGCTCTTGCCGACCGGTTCGACGTTGATCCGCCCCATGAACGCCCGGGTGACCGCGTCGAGGATCTCCGCCTCGCTGCTGCCGGCCGGTTCGTCCAGCAGGTCTTCCGGCAGGGCGACCGGCATCGCCCGGGCGAGGTCGAAGCTGGCGAGCAGGCCGCGCAGGTCGACCAGCGGCTCGCCTCGCTGGCGCGGATCGAACTCCGGATGGCTGGTCAGTTCGAGCGCGTTGACCACCCGCTCGGCCAGGACGCGCGACTTGAGCAGCTGGAACTGGGTCTCGAGGTATTCGTTGCCGGTGCCTTCGGCGCCGTAGACCTGCTCGATGGAGACCACGTTGGCCTTCTTCTGCTCGATCAGCAGGGTGGCGGTGGCCCGGTAGATCGGCGTCATGGCGTAGGTGCCCAGGGCGACCGCCATCATGACGATCAGCGTCAGGCCGAGGATGCTCCACTTGCGCCTCCAGATGGTCTGCCACATCTGCAGCAGGTCCGGCGCATCGTTCTCCAGGCGCTGCGCGATCCAGGTACGTGCCTGGGGTTGGGGAGTCTTGTCCATGGCGGCTGCCCTCGGGGCGGTGGGGTCAGAAGAAGCCCTGTTCGATGGTGATGGTGTCGCCCGGCATCACCTGGGTGTCGAGCGTGGCGCGCTCGGAGCGGCGTTGCGGATCCTGGTCGCGGATGATGCTGATGCGGCTGGTCGAGGCGCGCTCGGTCAGGCCGCCGGCCAGGGCCACCGCGCGGCGCAGGGTCAGGCCGGGCTGGAAGGGGTAGCCGCCGGGGGTCTTGACCTCGCCGCTGATGTAGAACTCGCGGTACTTGAGGATGCTCACCGACACTCGCGGATCGACCAGGTAGTCGCCCTTGAGGCGTTCGGTGAGCAGACGCTCGATTTCCGCGGCGGTCCGCCCGCCGGCGCGCACGTCGCCGAGGAAGGGGTAGGAGAAGATCCCGGCATCGTTGAGACGGATCTCCGGGAAGCTGAGGTCCGGCTCTCCGAACACGCTGATGCGGATGATGTCGCCCGAGGCGAGCTTGTAGGTCGAGTCGCCTTCGGCCTGGAGGCTGCCGGCGAAGGGCAGGAACAGGCTGAGGCCGAGGGCCAGGATGAAATGACGGAGGATCATGGCGCGGTCTCTCTGGTGACGTCGGCGGGTCGATGCGTCGGTTGCGCCGCCGGTTCAGCTGCGGCTGGCCTTGCCCGGTCCGCGGCCCTCGCCGGGCGTGGCCGGGGCGGCGGGAACGGCCGGCGTCGCCGGTGTGCCGGGGTCGCCCGGCTGCGCGGGCGTGGCCGGCGTCGCGGGCGTCGTGTCGTTGGCGGACTGGGTCTGCCGATCCTGGGCCTGGCGAACCTGGTTCTGCCGGTCGCTCTCGCCGGCGGCCGCTTCCTCGGCGGCCAGGAGCTGCGGCAGCTTCGCCGCCGCTCCCGCGCCGCGCGCCTCCGCTGCCGCCAGTGCCTGAGTGGCGCCGAGGGCGATGGCCAGGGAAAGGATTGTCAGGATGCTGCGCATGTCGAACCTCCTCGTGTGCGCCGCTCGCTGGCCGGGGGCGTTGCGCTGGCGGCGCTCGGCTGGCGCTCCGGACCTCCGTTTCTCGGGAGTTCCGCGGGCGCCATCGCCGATGGGTTATTGGTGCGATTGACAGACTCGAACAGGCACGCTACCGCCCCAAGATTAACCGCTGTTTCCTGAAAACGAGTATTTGCGGATGTTCTGCTAGTTGGGGATAAGCAGCGCCGAGAGCGTGCTCATGAACGAGAGTGTAGTGTGCCTTGACGACCCGTAAAGTCGACGAGCGTCCTTGTCGGATAGTTTCGGGTTGTCTAGTTTTTGTGCTGCGGGAAGTTTGTCCGACGCAGATAGATCGATCGACGAGGGATGGGCATGGAGACGCGAATCGAGCGTTTGGAATGGTCTTGAGGGGCTCTGGATAGGGCGTTTCGACGGGGTTTTCCGGATCGGCTGTCGCCCGCTCGGCTGGGCCTGGCGTATCGGCTGTTCGTTTGCGGGATATCTTCAGACGTCTGCGCGAGTTGTTTTTCGTGCGGGCGGTTTGTTGTTTGTCGAATTGCCTTGTCGCGCGGCTGAGGAATTCGCTGGTAGATAATTACTCCCTTTTGTGGAATTAATTTTCGTGGATTCTGGCGTTGCCTGGTTCTCGCGGGAAACTTCGGTATTCGAACTATTGCTGGTAAATAATTTCTGCTGGTATATCGGTCCGAATATGCCCATGAGTTGTGCGCGGGCGGGTTGGCCGGCCGGCATGTCGGGGCGCTGGGGGCGGGCGCACCCTCCGTTCGGGCGGGCTCCGCGCTGCGCATGTTGCAGCCGGCGAGAGCGGAGCGCGCCACGGCCGTCGGCAGGGCCGACAGCCGTGGCGCCGGTCAGGCGCTGGGGGCCGGGTCGGTGGCGGGGCGGCTGTGGTGACGGCTGGCGCGCAGCACCGCCTCGCGCAGGGTCTGGATCTTCAGCGGCTTGGTCAGGTAGTTGAGCACGTCGAGGTCGCTGACCTGGGCGAAGTCTTCCGGCAGGGCGCCGGCGCTGATGACGATCACCGGCAGCTCGCTGGTGCGCGCGTTGCGGCGCAGGCTGCGCAGCAGGCTGTCGCCCTGCAGGCCGGGCAGGTCGATGTCGAGCAACAGCAGCTGCGGCGGATTCTCGGTGATCCAGTGCAGGGCCTCGAGACCGTTCTCCATCACCTCGACGTCGCCGAGGTCGGCCAGGGCCCTCTGCACCAGCATCTGGCTGGCGCGGTTGTCCTCGACATAGAGGATGCGCTGGCGGGGCGTCTCGCCGAGCGGTGCCTGGCCGGTCGGGAGGCTGCGCTGCATCGCCGGGTCGAACGGCAGCTCGACCCAGAAGGTGCTGCCGATGCCGGGCTCGCTGCTGTAGCCGAGCTTGCCGTTCATCAGTTCGGCCAGCTCGCGGCTCAGCACCAGACCGATGCCCGAGCCCTTGATGGTGCTGTTCTCGTGGCCGAGCCGCTGGAACGGCTTGAACAGCAGCGCCTGCTTGTCCTGGTCGATGCCCAGGCCGGTGTCCTCGACGATCAGGCGCAGGCTGGTCGGGGTGGTCTTGTAGCTGAGCGAGATGTGGCCGTTGGGGCGGTTGTACTTGACCGCGTTGCTCAGCAGGTTGAGCAGGATCTGCCGCAGGCGGCGCGGTTCGGCGCGTACCAGCAGGCTGCCCTCGGGCAGGTGGCTTTCCAGCTGCAGGTGCTGCGCGCGGGTCTGCGGGCGGATCAGTTCGATGCACTCGCTCATGATCTGCCGGGCATCGACGGTCTCCAGGGCGATGCTGGTCTTTTCCGCCTCGATATGCGCGAGGTCGAGGATATCGTCGACCAGCAGGCACAGGTGGCTGCTGGCGGCGAGGATCTCGCCGGCGTACTGCTGCAGGTTGACCTCCTCGGGGCGTTCGAGCAGATCGAGCTGGATCATCTGCGCGAAGCCTTGCACGGCATTGAGCGGGGTGCGCAGTTCGTGGCTCATGCTCGACAGGAAGCGGGTCTTGGCGACGTTGGCGGCCTGGGCCTGCTGGCTGGCCCGTTGCAGCGCTTCCTGGGTGGTCTTGAGGGCGTCGATGTCGACGTGGGTGCCGGCCAGGCGCTGCACTTCGCCCCCGGCATCGCGGGCAATCGCCCGGCCGCGGCTGAGCAGCCAGTGGTAGACGCCGCAGGCGTCGCTGAAGCGGTATTCGATGGTGTAGTTGTCGCTGGGCCGCCGTTCGGGATGCTCGTGGCAGATCACCACTTCCTCGAGGTCGTCGGGGTGGACCAGGGCGTAGAAGGCGTCCAGCGCCATGTCGGCGTCGGCGAGCCCGAAGCGCTGCAGGAAGCGTCCCTCGATATGGATGCGACGCTGCTCGAGGTCGATCTCCCAGACGCTGTCGGTGGTCGAGTCGAGAACCAGGGCGAGCTGCTTCTGCGCCTGCTGGCGGGTGGCCTCGCTGTGGGCGAGCTGTCCGCCCATCGCGGCGGCCGAGCTGGCCATGCGGTCGAGCTCGTCGATGTCCGAGTGCGCGCGCTGCGGGGTCCAGTGGCCTTGGCCGATCTGCGCCATCATGCCGATGACGCCGTCGATCGGCCGCTGCAGCTGCTCGACCAGCTGGCGCGAGCGCAGCCACATGGCGGCGAAGAACAGCAGGTAGAACAGTATCAGACCGGCGATCAGCAGGTAGCCGATCTGCAGGTAGCGCTCGGCCAGGGCGTTGGTCTTGCTGAACACTTCGGCCTCGTCGACCACGGTGATCAGCTTCCAGCCGGTTTCCGGAATGGTCGCCCAGGCGGCCAGCTTGGGCTTGCCGTCCAGCCGGATCGCCTCGATACCGGTCGGCGCGCGGCCGATGGCGCGGGCCAGGGCGCCGGTGTCCGGACGCTTGGCGAGGTTGAAGTCGGCCGGCTTGAAGATTTCCTGGCGGATGGCCTCGTCGTAGGAGTGGCTGGTCAGCTCGTCGAGGGCCAGGTCCTGCTCGCCCTGGGGGGGCAGGGCCATGATGTTGAGTTCGTCGCTGACCAGCAGGGCGTAGCCGTTCCAGGCGACCTGCAGGCCGGCGATCTCCTTGAGGATGTTGTCGACGGTGATGTCGAGGCCGGCGACGCCTTCGAGGAAGTCGCCGCGGTACACCGGCGCCAGCGCCGACATCATCCAGCCCAGGCCGGCCGGGTCGACGTAGATGTCGGTCCACACCACCTTGCGCTGCGGATTGTGGCGGGCGTCGGCCAGATAGTAGAAGTTGTAGTTGGGGATCACCATGTCGTGCGGGTACTGCGACGGGGTGTGGAACCACGGATAGATGCGGTTGTAGCTGTCCCAGGTGTTGAAGTAGATGGCGGCGACCAGCGGGTTGCTGCCGTGCAGGCTCCTCATCAGCGGATCGAGCTGGGCCAGGCGCAAGACGCGCTCGAAGTCCTGGCGTTCCACCGGCGTGCTGTTGGCATAGAAGGAGGCGGCGCGCCCGTCGTCGCTGCGGGTGAACAGCACGCCGTCCTCGGTGCGGGCGTGGCGCGTGCGCTCCAGCTCGTCGACCTGGTAGTGGGGAGCGCGCAGCACGCTGTCGACCTGCTGGCGATAGACCTCGGTCAGCCGGGCGATGGCACTCAGGCGCTCGCTGACCAGGTGCGCTTCCTGCTGGGCGGCAGTCTTGAGGTCGCTGAGCGCGGTTTCGCGCAGGTGCTCGATCTGCGCTTCGCGGATCGAGCTGTTGGTCAGCAGGTAGGCGGCGATCAGTACGGTTTCCACCAGGATCAGCGGAATCAGCGCGCTCTGCACGAAGGCGCGCCACATCCAGCCGCGGAGGGTGGTTCTCTTGGTGTCCTGCATTCCTGGGGCTCTCGATCGGGCTGGGTGGGGGCAGCTCGGGCAAGGAAATCAGCTGGTGCGCCCGGTGTCAGGCGCCCGGGGCTCGTCCGGCGATCCTTATGACGAGATGATAATTCAATGCTCCGATTTTGTGATGCACTTTGCATATTGATGCGGGTCAGCCTTGCAAGTGGCCGTCGTGCCTCCGGGGCTTGCAGGTTTCCGTGCTGGCAGAGTTTTTCGCCTGCCGGCTTGTAACTTGCGCGCGAGCCGCTACAATGGCGCGGCTCGCCGATTGGCGGGCGCGTTATGGTGGCTCCATCGGTCCCCCCGCAACGATCAGCCGTGAACCCGGTCAGGCCCGGAAGGGAGCAGCCGTAGCGGTGACGTCGTGTGCCGGGGTGTGGCTGGTGGGGCCACCTCCATTTCTGCCCTCCGTTTTTCCTTCATCGCTTGCCTGCGTCCGTCGTCGGTGCCGCACGTCAGTGATCCCCCCTTTTTTCAGTCTGGTGCGTCGCGACTCATGTCGAGCGGCGTGCGGCCGGTGTGCGCGCCGCGTCCGGACGCGGCGCGCTTCGGGCTGTGGCTCAGAAGGTCGGCTCGGCCGCAGCCGGTGCGTGCGTCGCCCCGGACGGGGCGTCGACGGGACCGCGCCGGGACAACCGGAAGGCGCCGACGGCGAGGCTCAGCCGCTGCGCCTGGGCGCGCAGGTGGTCGGCGGCGGCGGTGGAGGCGCCGGCCAGGCCGGCGTTCTGCTGGGTCATGCGGTCCAGCTCGGCAACCGCCAGGTTGACCTGGCCGATCCCCTGGCTCTGCTCGCGGGTGGCGGCGCTGATTTCGCCGAGCACCGTGGCGACCTGGTCGACGCTGGCCACGACGCGTTCCATGCTGGCGCCGACGGTCTGTGCCAGCGCGGCGCCGTTGTGCGTCTTGCCGGTCGAGGCTTCGATCAACTGGCGGATCTGCTGCGCCGCCGCGGCGCTGCGGCTGGCCAGTTGGCGCACCTCGCCGGCGACCACGGCGAAGCCGCGGCCCTGTTCGCCGGCGCGCGCGGCCTCGACCGAGGCGTTGAGCGCCAGCAGGTTGGTCTGCAGGGCGATGCCGTCGACGACGCCGACGATCTCGGCAATCTGCCGGGAGGCGCTGTCGATGTCCTCCATGGTCCGGACCATCTGGATGACCACTTCGCTGCCTTGCGAGGCGACCCCGGTCGCCTCCTGGGACAGTCGGCTGGCCTGCTGCGAGGCTTCCGCGGTGTGCCCCACCGTGCCGGTGAGCTGCTCCATCGAGGCCGAGGCTTCCTGCAGGTTGGCGGCGGTGGATTCGGTGCGCGCGGAGAGGGCCTGGCTGCCCTGGGCGATCTCGTCGCTGGCCAGGCGGATCGACTCGCTGCTGTCGCGGATGTCGACGAGCACCTGTTCGACCTTGCCGACGAAGCGATTGAAGGCGTCGGCGATCTGGGCGACCTCGTCGCGGCCGTCGACCGGCAGGCGCTTGGTCAGATCGCCGCTGCCGCCGGCGATGTCCTCCATGGCGTCGCGCGCCCGGACCAGGCCGGCGAATGCCCGCTTGAGCCACAAGCCGAGCAGGACGGCGACGCTGAGGGTGACGACCGCCAGGGTGGTCAGGGAGGACTGGACGATGGCGCGCAGCCCGGCGGTCGCCTCGTGCTGGTCCAGGGCGACGGCCAGTTCCCATTCGCTGCCGGCGATCGGCGTCACGCGGAGCAGCCTGCTGCGGCCGTCGAGCTCGAGCTGTCGCCAGCGGTCGTCCTGGTTGGCGGCGGCGAGGAACTGCGGGGTGAGGAGCGGGTTCAGGGTGGCGACCGGTTGCAGCGACAATTGGTCGTCGGGGTGGGCGATCAGCGTTTCACCCTTGCTGCTGAGGAACGCGAAGCTCTGCGGGGTCGGCCGGATCGCCGCGACGCTCTCGACGATGCTGGAGAGGGCGATGTCTCCGGCGAGGACGCCGATCAGCCGACCGTCCTGCTCCACCGGGCTGGCGATGGTCACCACCAGTTCGCCGCTGCTGACGTCGACATAGGGCATGGTCAGCACGGCTCTGCCGGCCGCGACGGTCTCCCGGTACCAGATGCGCTGGCGCGGATCGTAGTCGCTGGCGGGTTTCCAGCCGGTGTTGCTGGTGAGGCTGCCATCGGTTCGCGCCATGTAGGTCATGGCGAAGCCGCCCGATTCGGCCAGTTGCTGCAGGGGCGGCAGCGGGTCGGTGCCCAGCATGCCGCTGCGCGTGGCTTCGACCATGGCGACGCTGGTGCTCACCCACTGCTCGATGGTGCCGACGTTGCTCGCGATGACGGCATCGAGACTGCCTTTGATCGTCGCCTCGTAGTGGGACTTGACGGTGAAATAGCTGACCACGGATACCAGCGTCATCGCCAGGGCGATGATGGCCAGGCTGGTGAGCTGGATACGGACTTTCAGGGAGGAAAACATGCGGGAACCTCGATCAGGAGAAGCGGGCTCTTGTGGAGCCGTTCGCCTGGAGTGTTAGGGGGCAACAGGGATTGCTGTTGGTCCCGTGCTTGGTGAACTTGTTATTGTTTTGCTGTTTATATGTTATTGAACTTGTGTTCGCGGCTTGCCGGTCTCCTGGGTCGTTGATTGTTCTGGCTGGCGTCGGGGCCCGGCAACGGCAAGGCAGCCGCTCTGTCGGAGAGGCCAGCGGTCGGAAGTCGGGAGGCGGCGCAGGTTATCCCCGGGGTTGTACGCGGTCAATGGGGGCTTGCCGGCAGGCTGGAGCGACTCGGGTGCATCGTTTTTTCGGCAATTGACGGCAGGCGAGTCGGTGTTCTTGAACTCCTGTAGCGGCAAGTAATTGGCCCGAGACGATATTGTTTTTTCGCGCGCGAATAGTTTCGTCGCGTATTGCGGGAGTGTGCGGACGTTTCGCTGTCGTCCAGCATGGCCGGTGACGGATGCCTGCGAGCGCGGCCGCATTCCCCTTTGTCGGCGTCGCGGCTCCGTTGCTGGGAGACGCCTCCGGCAGCCGCGCGGCTCGCCCCTTGCCGTGCAATTTGCCCCGCGCTTCGCTAGCATGGTGCCCCCCACGCTCAACTCAGCAGTAGCGAACCGATTCGATGAGTTACCAGGTCCTTGCCCGCAAATGGCGTCCGCGCTCGTTCCGCGAAATGGTCGGCCAGACCCATGTGCTCAAGGCCCTGATCAATGCGCTGGACAATCAGCGCCTGCACCACGCCTACCTGTTCACCGGTACCCGCGGAGTGGGCAAGACCACCATCGCGCGGATTCTCGCCAAGTGCCTGAACTGCGAGCAGGGCGTCAGCTCGACGCCCTGCGGCCAGTGCTCGGTGTGCCGGGAGATCGACGAGGGGCGTTTCGTCGACCTGATCGAGGTGGACGCGGCCAGCCGCACCAAGGTCGAGGATACCCGCGAGTTGCTCGACAACGTGCAGTACGCGCCGAGCCGCGGACGCTACAAGGTCTACCTGATCGACGAAGTGCACATGCTCTCCACGCACTCGTTCAACGCCCTGCTCAAGACCCTCGAGGAGCCGCCGCCGCACGTCAAGTTCCTGCTCGCCACCACCGACCCGCAGAAGCTGCCGGTCACCATCCTCTCGCGCTGCCTGCAGTTCTCCCTGAAGAACATGCCGCCGGAGCGGGTGGTCGAGCACCTCTCCCACGTGCTCACCGCCGAGCAGATCCCTTTCGAGGCGGACGCCCTGTGGCTGCTCGGCCGCGCCGCCGACGGTTCGATGCGCGACGCCATGAGCCTCACCGACCAGGCCATCGCCTTCGGCGAGGGCCGGGTGCTGGCCGCCGACGTGCGCGCCATGCTCGGTACTCTCGACCACGGCCAGGTCTACGGCGTGCTGCAGGCGCTGCTGGCCGGCGATGCCCGCGCGCTGCTCGAGGCGGTGCGCCAGTTGGCCGAGCAGGGCCCGGACTGGGCCGGCGTGCTGGCCGAGCTGCTCAACGTGCTGCACCGGGTAGCCATCGCCCAGGTGCTGCCGGAGGCGGTCGACAACGGCCAGGGCGACCGCGAGCGGGTGCTGGCGCTGGCCGGCGCGCTGCCGGCCGAGGACGTGCAGTTCTACTACCAGATGGGGCTGATCGGCCGCCGCGACCTGCCGCTGGCGCCCGACCCGCGCAGCGGCTTCGAGATGGTGCTGCTGCGCATGCTGGCGTTCCGCCCGGCCGATGTGGCAGCGGCGCCGGCGACGTCGCTAAAGATCCCGGGGATCGGTGAGGCCACCGCCGATTCCGCACCGCAGCCGGTGGCCGAGGCGCCAGCCGTCTCGCCGCCGCCGGTCGGCGTGCTTCCCGCGCCCGTTGCCGGCCCTGCGCCGAGCGCAGGGGCGGAGTCGGTCGATGTGCCCTGGGATGTCAGCCCTGGCGGCGCGGCGCGCCCTGCGCCCGCGGCCCCGGAGCCGGTAGCCGCACCTGCGCCGCCGGTGCCCGAGCGGCGCGAGGCGCCGACGCTCGAGTCGGGAAGCGGCGAGCGCGACCCCGTCGACGAGGCCGACAGCGAATACGATGCGATCGACGCCTACGCCTACCTGGAAAACCTGCAGCCGGTGGACGACCACGATTTCCCGGCCGAATCGCAGGCGCCGGCGCAGGAGCAGGAGCCCCTGCCGGCGGTGCGCCCGGCCACCGGCCTGGCCGCCGAATGGCTGGAGCTGTTCCCCAGACTGGGGCTGGCAGGGATGACCGCCAGCATCGCCGCCAACTGCACGCTGGTGGCGAAGGACGGCGACCGCTGGCATCTGCACCTGGATCCGGGGCAGAGTGCGTTGTTCAACGCCGGTCAGCAGCGCCGCCTGAGCGATGCGCTGAGCGGCTATCATGGTCGTCCGCTGACCTTGCAGATCGATATCGTCAGGCCCGAGCAGGAGACCCCGGCTCAGGCCGCCGCCCGGGCGCGCGCCGAACGGCAGCGCGCAGCCGAGGCGTCGATCCACGCCGACCCGCTGGTTCGGCAGATGATGGAGCAGTTCGCCGCGGTGATCCGCGACGGCACCATAGAACCCCTGGACAATTGAGGTGATCCCATGATGAAAGGTGGCATGGCCGCGCTGATGAAGCAGGCCCAGCAGATGCAGGAAAAGATGCAGAAGATGCAGGAGGAGCTGGCCAACGCCGAGGTGACCGGCCAGTCCGGCGCCGGCCTGGTGAGCGTGGTGATGACCGGTCGCCACGACGTCAGGCGCGTTTCCATCGACGACAGCCTGATGCAGGAGGAGAAGGAGATCCTCGAGGATCTGCTGGCCGCCGCGGTGAACGACGCCGTGCGCAAGATCGAGCAGAACAACCAGGAGAAGATGGCCGGCATGACCGCCGGCATGCAGCTGCCGCCCGGCTTCAAGATGCCGTTCTGATCACGATATTCCGTGCTGTGCACGGCGCATTCTGCGCGATTGCGATGCCGCATTCGCGGGGGCGCCGGGCGCAGCATGCACTGCGACGGTAATTTCCATGAGTTTCAGCCCCCTGATCCGTCAGTTGATCGACGCCCTGCGCATCCTGCCCGGTGTCGGCCAGAAGACGGCCCAGCGCATGGCCCTGCACCTGCTCGAACGTGACCGCAGCGGCGGCCTGCGCCTGGCCCAGGCCCTGACCCAGGCGATGGAGGGCGTCGGCTATTGCCGGCAGTGCCGCACCCTCAGCGAGGACGAGCTGTGCCCGCAGTGCAGCGATCCGCGCCGCGACGACGCGCTGCTCTGTGTGGTGGAGGGGCCGCTGGACGTGTTCGCGGTGGAGCAGACCGGCTATCGCGGCCGCTACTTCGTGCTCAAGGGGCACCTTTCGCCGCTGGACGGTCTGGGGCCGGAAGCCATCGGCATTCCCGAGCTGGAGGCGTGCATCGCCGCCGGGGCGTTCAGGGAAGTGATCCTCGCCACCAATCCCACGGTGGAGGGCGAGGCCACCGCCCACTACATCGCCCAGTTGCTGGCGCCGCGGGGGCTGGTGCTGTCGCGCATCGCCCATGGCGTGCCGCTGGGCGGCGAGCTGGAGCTGGTCGACGGTGGCACCCTGGCACACGCCATGGCCGGGCGCCGGCCGATCGCCCTGTAATCAGTCGCCCGTCACGAACAACGCCCGCTGCGGCCAGGCCGCAGCGGGCGTTGCTGTTGGTGCGCTTGCCGCGGGGGCGCTGCAGGCTCAGCCTTCCAGGCGTCCGCCGGCCAGGCTGCACAGCTCGACCGAGTCGAGGATCTGCACTTCCTTGCCTTCGGCCAGCAGCAGGCCGTTCTGCTGGAAGCGGGTGAACACCCGCGACACGGTTTCCACCGCCAGGCCCAGGTAGTTGCCGATCTCGCTGCGCGACATGGCGAGGCGGAACTGGTTGGCCGAGTAGCCGCGGGCGCGGAAGCGCGCGGAGAGGTTGACCAGGAAGGTGGCGATGCGCTCGTCGGCGGTCTTCTTCGACAGCAGCATCATCTGCTGGTCGTCGCGGATCTCGCGGCTCATCATGCGCATCAGCTGGCGGCGCAGCTGCGGCAGCTGCACCGACAGTTCGTCGAGCTTCTCGAAGGGGATCTCGCACAGCGAGGTGGTTTCCAGCGCCTGGGCGGACACCGGATAGGCCATGCCGTCCATCCCGGACATGCCGACCAGCTCGCTGGGCAAGTGGAAGCCGGTGATCTGCTCCTCGCCGCCGTCGGTGACGCTGAAGGTCTTCAGCGCGCCGGTGCGCACGGCGAACACCGAGTTGAAGCCGTCGCCCTGGCGGAACAGGAATTCGCCCTTCTTCAGCGGGCGGCCGCGCTTGACGATGTTGTCCAGTGCGTCCATGTCCTCGAGGTTGAGGGACAGCGGAAGGCACAGGGGAGCGAGGCTGCATTCCTTGCAGTGCGCCTGAGGCAGGTTGCGTGCCTTGATGGTGTCTTGGCCGGCGGTCATGGCGGGTTCTTACCTAAACACTACTGAAAGTGGGGGCAAGGTTACCCCAGCCAGCCGGACGCTGCCAGTATGCTGGCGCGTCCATTTGGCTCAGATGACGCGGGAGAAGCGCTGGGTGTCGAGCATCGGCAGGTAGCGATCGAACAGCATGCACACCGAGCGCACCAGCAGCCTGCCGGCGGCGGTGATGTCGATGCCCTGTGCATCCAGGCGGATCAGGCCGTCGCCGGCGGCGCTTTCCAGGCTGGGCCAGAGGTCGTTGAAGTAGCCGCGGAAGTCGATGTTGAACTGTTCCTCGATCTCGGCGAAGTCGAGCCTGAAGTGGCAGATCAGTTGCTGGATCACCGCGCGGCGGATGCGGTCGTCGCTGGTGCAGTGCAGGCCGCGGCGGGTGGCGAGCTGGCCGTTCTCGAGGGTGCTCTGGTAGTCGGCGATGTCGCTGCTGTTCTGGCAGTAGAGATCGCCGATCTGGCTGATCGAGGACACGCCGAGGCCGATCAGGTCGCAGTGGCCGTGGGTGGTGTAGCCTTGGAAGTTGCGCTGCAGGCTGCCTTCCTCCTGGGCGATGGCCAGCTCGTCGTCGGGCAGGGCGAAGTGGTCCATGCCGATGTAGCGGTAGCCGGCGGCGGTCAGCTGCTCGATGGTGCGTTGCAGCATCTCCAGCTTGGCGCCGGGGCTGGGCAGGTCCTCGGCGTTGATGCGCCGCTGCGGCATGAAACGCTCGGGCAGGTGCGCGTAGTTGAATACCGACAGGCGGTCCGGCTGCAGGGCGATGACTTCCTCGACGGTTCGGGCGAAGGACTCCGGGGTCTGCAGCGGCAGGCCGTAGATCAGGTCGACGTTGATCGAGCGGAACTGCAGGGTGCGTGCGGCCTCGAGGATGGCGCGGGTCTCCTCCAGGCTCTGCAGGCGGTTGACTGCGCGCTGCACCGCCGGGTCGAAGTCCTGCACGCCGAGGCTGACGCGGTTGAAGCCGATGTCGCGCAGCAGGCCCATGGTCGCCCAGTCGGCCTCGCGCGGGTCGATCTCGATGCTGTAGTCGCCGCTGTCGTCGTCGAGCAGGTGGAAATGCTGGCGCAGGCCGGCCATCAGCTGGCGCAGCTCGTCGTGGCTGAGGTAGGTCGGGGTACCGCCGCCGAAGTGCAGCTGCTCGACCACCTGGGCGGGGTCGAGGTGGCGGCTGATCAGCTCCATCTCGCGCAGCAGGCGCTGCAGGTACGGCGCGCTGCATCCGCGGTCCTTGGTGATGACCTTGTTGCAGGCGCAGTAGTAGCAGATGTGGGCGCAGAACGGGACGTGCACGTAGAGCGACAGCGCACGCTTGGCCTGGGCGCTGTCGCGCAGGGCGTGGAGCAGGTCGAAAGGGCCGATGCCGTCGTGGAACTGCACGGCGGTGGGGTAGGAGGTGTACCGCGGCCCGGCCAGATCGTAACGGCGGATCAGATCGGTATCCCAGCGGATGGCGTCGAGCATGCGGTTGTCCCGGATTATCAGACTTGCGCTGCAGTCTAGAGTCCGGGCGCCGGGGGGGTGTTGACTTGCATCAACCGCTTCAGCGTGCGCCTTGCAGGCCGGCGTGGCCGCTGCCGTGGCCCATCAGCCAGTCCTGGTGCGGGCCGGGCAGGGTCCAGATGCCGAACAGGATGACCAGCAGGCCTCCGGCGATGCGCACGCCGCGGCGGCGCAGCAGGGCGGTCAGGCGCTCGGCGGCCAGCCCGGTGGCCAGCAGCACCGGCAGGGTGCCGAGGCCGAAGGCCAGCATCAGCAGGGCGCTGTCCAGCGCGTCGCCCTGGCTGGCGGCCCACAGCAGGGTGCTGTAGACCAGGCCGCAGGGCAGCCAGCCCCACAGCCCGCCGAGCAGCAGGGCGCGCGGCGCGTTGCGCACCGGCAGCAGGCCGCGGGCCAGCGGTTCGACCTGTCGCCAGAGCAGGCGGCCGGCCCCCTCGATGCGGGTCAGGCCGCTCCACCAGCCGGCCAGGTAGAGGCCCATGGCGATCAGCAGCAGGCCGGCGAGCACGCGCAGCACGGTGGCTGCCGGACCGTTGGCCAGCGCCCAGCCGGCGGCGCCGAGCAGCAGGCCGGCGAGGCCGTAGGAGGCGATGCGGCCGAGGTTGTAGGCGAGCAGCAGCTGCAGGCGGCGCTGGCGCTGCTCGGCGGGAATCGCCAGGGTCAGCGCGCCCATCAGGCCGCCGCACATGCCGATGCAGTGGCCGCCGCCGAGCAGACCGAGGATCAGTGCCGATACCAGCAGGGGCAGCAGTTCAGCCACGCGGCGGCTCCTCGTCGCGCTTGTCCTCGCCTTGGCCGGCGCTGGCCTCGTCGATGCCGGCCTGGTGCTTGGGATCCTCGTCGTCGAACAGGATGCTGTGCGCCGGGCTGTCGAGGTCGTCGTACTGGCCGCTGTCCACGGCCCAGAAGAACACCCAGATGGCCAGGCCGACCAGGCCGACGGCCACCGGGATCAGCAGGTAGAGGGCGGGCATGGGGTACCTCCGGATCAGGGGCGGCCGGACGCGCCGGACAACGCCACGGGGATGTGGCCGGTTTCGGCGGCGACCGCCTGGCTGCCGCCCTGCAGGCGACTCAGGCGCAGGGCGTTGAGTACCACCACCAGCGAGCTGGCCGACATGCCGATGGCGGCCCAGCCGGGGGTGACCCAGCCGATGGCGGCGAACGGCAGGATCAGGCCGTTGTACAGGCAGGCCCAGGCGAGGTTCTCGACGATGATCCGGCGGGTGCGTCGCGCCACTTCCAGCGCCTGCACCAGGCTGGCCAGGCGGTTGGAGAGCAGCACGGCGTCGGCGCTGGTCTTGGCCAGGTCGGTGGCGCTGCCCATCGCCACGCTGATGTCCGAACCGGCCAGCACCGGCACGTCGTTGACCCCGTCGCCGAGCATCAGCACGTGGCGGCCCCGTTCGTGCAGGCCGCGCAGCACGGTCAGCTTGTCGTCCGGGGTGAGGCCGCCGCGGGCGTCGTCGATGCCCAGCTCGGCGGCCACGCTGGCGACCATCGGCGAGCTGTCGCCGGAGAGCAGCAACACCTGCCAGCCGCGCGCGTGGGCGGCGTCGACCAGTGCCCGGGCGTCGCCGCG
This sequence comes from Stutzerimonas stutzeri, assembly GCF_024451105.1. Classification (GTDB taxonomy): domain Bacteria; phylum Pseudomonadota; class Gammaproteobacteria; order Pseudomonadales; family Pseudomonadaceae; genus Geopseudomonas; species Geopseudomonas stutzeri_A. The sequence continues at coordinate 103,308 of NZ_JANGEY010000002.1, read as the reverse complement.
CAGGCGGTCGTCGAGGCGCAGCCAGGCCAACGGCCCCTGCGGGTCGCCGAGCAGCAGCCACTGCCCCGGTTCCTGCGGCATGGGCGGCGGCGTGCGGCCGGCCAGTTCGCTGACGAACAGCGGCTCGCCGATACGCAGGCGGCGCCCGGCGACGCATCCCTCGAGGCCCTTGCCCGGCTCGCTGCGCACCTCGTCGGCGGCGACCGGCGCGCGGCCGAAGGCACGCGCGATGGGATGTTCGGAGCGGTTCTCCAGCGCAGCGGCCAGACCCAGGCAGGCCTGCTCGTCCAGAGCGCCGAGCGGGCGCACCTCGCGGAGGGTCAGGCGGCCCTCGGTGAGGGTGCCGGTCTTGTCGACGATCAGGGTGTCGATCTGGTTGAGGCTTTCCAGCACGTGGCCGCGGGTCACCAGCAGGCCGAGCTGGTGCAGACTGCCGGTGGCGGTGGTCAGTGCGGTCGGGGTAGCCAGCGACAGGGCGCAGGGGCAGGTGGCCACCAGCAGGGCGAGGACGATCCAGAACGCCCGCTCGCTGTCGAGCTGCCACCAGACGATGCCGACCACGGCCGCGGTGATCAGCACCACCACCAGGAACCACTGCGCCACCTTGTCGGCCAGTTGGGCCAGGCGTGGCTTGTCGGCCTGGGCGCGCTCGAGCAGGCGGACGATGGCCGACAGCCGGGTGTCGTCGCCGAGTGCATCGACCCGCACGGTCAGTGGGCCCTCGATGTTCAGGGTTCCGCCGGTGACGCGCTGGCCGACGACGCGGGGCTGCGGCAGGTACTCGCCGGTGAGCAGCGACTCGTCGATGCTCGACTGGCCGGCGAGGATGGTGGCGTCGGCGGGGATCACCGCGCCGGGCGGCACCAGCACGCGGTCGCCTACCTGCAGCTCGCTGAGCAGGATGCGCTGGCTCTGCTCGGCGGCATCCAGGCGCAGGCAGGAAGCCGGCAGCAGGTTGACCAGCTGGGCGGTGACCTGGGCGGTGCGTTCGCGGGCGCGGCGCTCCAGGTAGCGGCCGGCGAGCAGGAACAGGGCGAACATGCCGACGGCGTCGAAGTACAGCTCGCCGGTACCGGTGACGGTGGACCACAGGCCGGCGAGGTAGGCGCCGCCGATCGCCAGCGATACCGAGACGTCCATGGTCAGGTGGCGGGTGCGCAGGTCGCGCAGGGCGCCGCGGAAGAACTGCCCGCAGCAATAGAAGACGATCGGCGTGGTGAGGAACAGGCTGGTCCAGCGCAGGATGCGGTCGAAGCTGTGGCTCAGGTCGAGGTTGAACTCCGGCCAGGTGGCCATCGAGGCCATCATCACCTGCATCCACAGCAGGCCGGCGACGCCGAGCTGGCGCATGGCCTTGCGGTTCTCGCGGTGCATCTGCTCGGCCGCCGCATCGGCCTGGTAGGGATGGGCGGCATAGCCGATCCGGCGCAGTTCGGCGAGCAGTTGGCTGAGCGGCAGGCCGGTGTCGTCCCAGCGCACCTGAAGGCGGTGGTTGGACAGGTTGAGGTTGGCCTCGCTGACGCCGGGCAGCTTCTTCAGATGGTGCTCGATCAGCCAGCCGCAGGCGGCGCAGCTGATGCCCTCGATCAGCAGGCAGGTTTCCGCCTGCTCGCCGGAGTGCTGCACCAGCCCCTCCTGGACGTCCTTGCGGTCGTACAGCGCGAGTTCGTCGGCCAGCGCCTTGGGCAGCGCCTCGGGGTTGGCGGCGGTCTCGCTGCGATGCCGGTAGTAGCTTTCCAGGCCGCCGGCGACGATGGCCTCGGCTACCGCCTGGCAACCTGGGCAGCAGAGGGCCCGGGACTCGCCGAGCACCCGCGCGTGGTAGGGGCTGCCGTCGGGAACCGGCAGCCCGCAGTGGAAGCAGGGCAGGGGTGTGCTCATGGGCTGGCGTCAGGGCGCCAGGGAGATCGGGCGGCGATCTTCCAGGACGAACTCGTCGAACAGCCGCCAGTCCTGGCCGCCTTCGCTGCCGATCAGCTCGACGAAGCGACGGCCGCTGACCGCGTCGATCATCTGGCCGCGGTACAGCCCGGCTTCGCCGGGCACCGGCTGGAGCACGACGCGGCGGTCGCGCTCCGGCTGGGTCGGCGAGAGCAGATTGAGCACCAGTTGGCGGGGCTGGCTGATGCCGCTCAGACGCAGCTCGGCGCTGCCCTCGCGCTCGTCGAGGGTCAGCTCGGCATGCATGCCCAGGCGCTCGGCGAGCTGCTCGCGCTCGATCGACTGGTTGATGCCCTTGCCGACGTCGTAGTAGTTGTCGGCCACCAGGGTGTCGGCGCTGCGGATCGATATGACCAGCAGCGATGTGCCGAGGACGACGGAACTGCCCAGGATGGCGATGACGAACCAGGCCCAGAACTGCTTGTACCAGCGAGTGGTGATCTCGGGCTGCTGCATGCTCTCTCTCTACTGTCAGCGGACGCGCGGGCCGATGAAGCGGCTTTCGGCGTCGAAGGTTTTGCCGGGAAGGTCGGCGGCCTGGATTGTAAAGAGAATTTCGTTGGTGGTGGAAGGCAGCTTTTCCGGATCGATGGACAGTTCGATCGGTACCGACAGCACCTCGCCGGCGGCAGCGCGCACTTCGCGCTGGCCTTCCATCACCAGGCCGTCGAGCCCTTCGACGCCGATGGTGTAGACGTGGTCGCGCTGGTCCTTGTTCATGATCCGCAGGGTGTAGACGTTCTCGATGCGGCCGAATTCGTTCTCGCGGTAGAGCACGCGGTCCTTGAGCACGTCCAGTTCGGCCAGCGGGCGCATCACCAGGGCGGTGGTGAAGGCGCCCATCATCACCAGCAGGGCGACGGCGTAGCCGATCAGGCGCGGGCGCAGCAGGTGGGTCTTCTGGCCGCTGAGGTTGTGCTCGGTGGTGTAACCGACCAGCCCGCGCGGGTAGTTCATCTTGTCCATGATGCTGTCGCAGGCGTCGACGCAGGCGGCGCAGCCGATGCAGGCGATCTGCAGGCCGTTGCGGATGTCGATGCCGGTCGGGCAGACGTGCACGCACATCTTGCAGTCGATGCAGTCGCCGAGGCCCTGGGCCTTGTAGTCGGCATCCTTCTTGCGCGGGCCGCGCTGCTCGCCGCGGCCGGCGTCGTAGGAGACGATCAGGGTGTCCTTGTCGAACATCACGCTCTGGAAGCGCGAATAGGGGCACATGTGGATGCACACCTGCTCGCGCAACCAGCCGGCGTTGCCGTAGGTGGCCAGGGTGAAGAAGCCGACCCAGAACAGCGCCCAGCCCTCGAGATTGAAGGTGACCAGGTCGACGAGCAGTTGGCGGATCGGGGTGAAGTAGCCGACGAAGGTCAGCGCGGTAGCCAGTGCGACGCCCAGCCAGATGGCGTGCTTGGCGGTCTTGCGCAGCAGCTTCGTGGCGCTCATCGGTTGCTTGTCGAGCTTCATGCGCTGGTTGCGGTCGCCCTCGGTGACCTTCTCGGCCCACATGAACACCCAGGTCCACACGCTCTGCGGGCAGGTGTAGCCACACCAGACGCGGCCGGCGAACACGGTGATGAAGAACAGGCCGAAGGCGCAGATGATCAAGAGCCAGGACAGCAGCATGAAGTCCTGCGGCCAGAAGGTGGCGCCGAAGATGTAGAACTTGCGTTCGGGCAGATTCCACCAGACGGCCTGGCGATCCCCCCAGTTGAGCCAGGCGGTACCGAAGAACAGGAGGAACAGGAAGGCGCCGCTCGCCATGCGGATGTTGCGGAACAGGCCGGTGAAGGACTTGGTGTAGATCATCTCGCGCTTGGCGTAGAGATCCACGCTGTCGCCCTTCTTGGCTGCGCTGGTGGGGGTTACGTCCTGGACGGGAATCTTGTCGCTCATCGGTCTCTGCCACGGCTGGAGGAGGAGAGGTGCCCCGCGGTGCATGGCCGACAGGGTCGGTTCACCTTTTGCGCAATGGTACGCCTAATGGCTGGCGCCTGCATGCGACGGGTCGTCGCGCAATACCTGCCGGAGTATGCTGCCTGCGGGTCGCGCTGTTCCGGAAACGACAACGGCGCTTTCCGGTGAGCGGAAAGCGCCGTTGTCGGACAGCGGGCGGAGGCTTACTTCTGCGACAGGCTGTACACGTAGGCGGCCAGCAGATGCACCTTGTCGTTGCCCAGGTAGGGCTCCTGGGCGGGCATCTGGCCCTGGCGGCCGAGGCGGATGGTCTGCTGCAGCTGGGTCAGGCTGGAGCCGTAGATCCAGCCGGCGCTGGCGGTCAGGTCCGGAGCGCCCATGGCCGGCACGCCCTTGCCCTGCGGGCCGTGGCAGGCGACGCAGTTGGTGGCGAACACCTGCTGGCCGGCGGCCAGGTCGGCGCCGTGGCCTTCCGGCAGCGGCAGGCCGGCCAGTTCGCCGCGCACGTAGGCGGCGACGTTCTTCACGCCTTCCTCGCCGATGACCGCTTCCCAGCCCGGCATGATGCCGTGACGGCCGCCGAGGATGCTGGCCTTGATGGTGTCGGCCTCGCCGCCCCAGCGCCAGTGGGCGTCGGTCAGGTTGGGGAAGCCGTAGCTGCCCTTGGCGTCGGAGCCGTGGCATACCGAGCAGTAGGAGGCGAACATGCGCGCGCCCATCTTCAGCGCCTGCGGATCCTTGGCCACCTCGGCCACCGGCATGGCGGCGTACTTGGCGAACAGCGGGCCGTACTCGGCGTCGGCGCGATCCATTTCCTTCTGCCACTGCTTGACCTGGGTCCAGCCATCCTCGTAGCCGGGCAGGATGCCTTTCCAGTTGCCCAGGCCCGGATAGAGGGCCAGGTAGCCGAAGGCGAACACCACGGTGCCGACGAACAGCATGAACCACCAGCGCGGCAGCGGGTTGTCATACTCCTCGATGCCGTCGAAGCTGTGGCCGACGGTCTGGTCGGTGGTGTCCTGGCGCTGCCCCTTGCGGGTCGCGAACAGCAGCCAGACCAGCGCCACTATGGTGCCGAGGCTGAGTATGGTGACGTACCAATTCCAGAAACTGGTCATTCGTGCTTACTCCTAGAAGCTTCTTCTTCACGCTTTTCGGATTTGGGCTCGTCGGCGAAGGGCAGGTTGGCCGCCTCGTCGAAGCTCTTCTTGCGCCTGCCGCTGAAGACCCAGAGCAGCAGGCCCACGAAGGCGATCAAAACGATGGCTGTGCCCAGTCCACGCAGAGTCCCGATATCCATGGCGCGTTACCGTTTGTTCTTGATGCTGGTGCCGAGGACCTGGAGGTACGCGACCAGCGCGTCCATCTCGGTCTTGCCCTTGACCGCGTCGCGGGCGCCGGCAATGTCTTCGTCGGTGTAAGGTACGCCCAGGGTGCGCAGCGCGCTCATCTTGGCGGCGGTGTCCTTGCCGGTCAGCTTGTTCTCCACCAGCCAGGGGTAGGAGGGCATCTTCGACTCGGGCACCACGTTGCGCGGGTTGTACAGGTGGGCGCGGTGCCAGTCGTCGGAGTAGCGGCCGCCGACGCGGGCCAGGTCCGGGCCGGTACGCTTGGAGCCCCACAGGAACGGGTGGTCCCAGACGCTCTCGCCGGCCACCGAGTAGTGGCCGTAGCGCTCGGTCTCGGCGCGGAACGGACGGATCATCTGCGAGTGGCAGCCGACGCAGCCTTCCTTGATGTAGACGTCGCGGCCTTCCAGCTGCAGGGCGGTGTAGGGCTTCATGCCCTCGACCGGCTCGTTGACCACGTCCTGGAAGAACAGCGGCACGATCTGGGTCAGGCCGCCGATGCTGACGGCGAGCACCATCAGCAGCGCCATCAGGCCGATGTTCTTCTCGATGATTTCGTGCTTGTTCATCAGTGGGCTCCTTGAACCACGAACTTCTCGGCAGCGGCCATTTCATCGGCCTTGGCCACGCGCACGGTGCGCCAGGTGTTGTAGGCCATCAGCAGCATGCCGGTCACGAAGAAGGCGCCGCCGATCATGCGCACGATGAAGCCCGGGTGGCTGGCCTCGAGGGCCTCGACGAAGGAGTAGGTCAGGGTGCCGTCCTCGTTGACCGCGCGCCACATCAGGCCCTGGGTGATGCCGTTGACCCACATGGAGGCGATGTACAGCACGGTGCCGATGGTGGCCAGCCAGAAGTGGGCGTTGATCAGGCCGATGCTGTGCATCTCCTTGCGGCCGAAGACCTTCGGGATCAGGTGGTAGAGCGAACCGATCGACACCATGGCGACCCAGCCGAGGGCGCCAGCATGCACGTGGCCGATGGTCCAGTCGGTGTAGTGGGAGAGGGCGTTGACGGTCTTGATGGCCATCATCGGGCCTTCGAAGGTGGACATGCCGTAGAAGGCCAGGGACACCACCAGGAAGCGCAGGATCGGGTCATGGCGCAGTTTGTGCCAGGCGCCGGAGAGGGTCATCATGCCGTTGATCATGCCGCCCCAGCTCGGTGCGAGGAGGATGACCGACATCACCATGCCGAGGGACTGGGCCCAGTCGGGCAGGGCGGTGTAGTGCAGGTGGTGCGGGCCGGCCCAGATGTACAGGGTGATCAGCGCCCAGAAGTGGACGATGGACAGGCGGTAGGAGTAGACCGGGCGCTCGGCCTGCTTGGGCACGAAGTAGTACATCATGCCGAGGAAGCCGGTGGTCAGGAAGAAGCCCACGGCGTTGTGGCCGTACCACCACTGCACCATGGCGTCGGTGGCGCCGGCGTAGATGGAGTAGGACTTGAACAGGGTGACCGGGATCTCCAGGTTGTTGACGATGTGCAGCATCGCCGTGACCAGGATGAAGGCGCCGAAGAACCAGTTGCCGACGTAGATGTGCTTGGTCTTGCGCTTGAGGATGGTCCCGAAGAACACCACGGCGTAGGAGACCCAGACGACCGCCAGCAGGATGTCGATCGGCCACTCCAGCTCGGCATACTCCTTGGAGGAGGTGTAGCCCAGCGGCAGGGTGATCACTGCCAGCACGATCACCGCCTGCCAGCCCCAGAAGGTGAAGGCGGCGAGGGTGTCGCTGAACAGGCGGGCCTGGTTGGTGCGTTGCACCACGTAATAGGAGGTGGCGAACAGGGCGCAACCGCCGAAGGCGAAGATCACCGCGTTGGTGTGCAGGGGGCGCAGGCGACCGAAGCTGGTCCACGGCAGGTCGAAGTTCAGGCTCGGCCAGACGAGCTGGGCGGCGATCAGCACACCCAGGCCCATCCCAATGACCCCCCAGATCACCGTCATGATGGCGAACTGGCGGACCACCTTGTAGTTATAAGCAGTCGGACTGATTGCTGTACTCATTGCAGGGGTTCCACGGTTATGGACTTTCGGGACAAAAAACGGCGGCAAGTATGGAGAAAGGAGGTAGCCATTGCAACGCAAGCTCTTGTCGTGCAAGGGATTGCGCGCCGTTGATGGATGCCGTCTCCCGCCATGCTGTCGTCGTCGCTGTGGCGCAGAACGGAGTCTCGAAAGACGCCGCAAGGGGTGATGTCGCGTTGTTTTTGTAACGGCTTGCGACTGGGGGGAGAGCTTAGCCCCGGGCGTGGAGGCTGTGAAGGAAACTTCAGGATAGGTGCGACACTTGGTCGCGCGGAGGAGGGCTGCGGCGGGGAGGGGTAGAGGGCGCCGCACGCGGCGCCCTCCGGTCTTACTTGGACTGCTGCGACAGGCTGTACACGTAGGCGGCCAGCAGATGCACCTTGTCGTTGCCCAGGTAGGGCTCCTGGGCGGGCATCTGGCCCTGGCGGCCGAGGCGGATGGTCTGCTGCAGCTGGGTCAGGCTGGAGCCGTAGATCCAGCCGGCGCTGGCGGTCAGGTCCGGAGCGCCCATGGCCGGCACGCCCTTGCCCTGCGGGCCGTGGCAGGCGACGCAGTTGGTGGCGAACACCTGCTGGCCGGCGGCCAGGTCGGCGCCGTGGCCTTCCGGCAGCGGCAGGCCGGCCAGTTCGCCGCGCACGTAGGCGGCGACGTTCTTCACGCCTTCCTCGCCGATGACCGCTTCCCAGCCCGGCATGATGCCGTGACGGCCGCCGAGGATGCTGGCCTTGATGGTGTCGGCCTCGCCGCCCCAGCGCCAGTGGGCGTCGGTCAGGTTGGGGAAGCCGTAGCTGCCCTTGGCGTCGGAGCCGTGGCACACCGAGCAGTAGGAGGCGTACATGCGCGCGCCCATCTTCAGCGCCTGCGGATCCTTGGCCACCTCGGCCACCGGCATGGCGGCGTACTTGGCGAACAACGGGCCGTACTCGGCGTCGGCGCGATCCATCTCGCGCTGCCACTGGGCGACCTGGGTCCAGCCGTTCTCGTAGCCGGGCAGGACGCCCTTCCAGTTGCCCAGGCCCGGGTAGAGGACGAAGTAGATGGCGCCGAAGATCAGGGTGCCGATGAACAGCAGGAACCACCAGCGCGGCAGCGGGTTGTCGTACTCCTCGATGCCGTCGAACGAGTGCCCCATGGTCTGGTCGGTGGTGTCCGGACGCTGGCCCTTGCGGGTCGCGAAGATCAGCCACCACAGCCCCACCATGGTTCCGACGGTGAGGATGGTGATGTAGATACTCCAAAAGCCTGTCATGGATGATTACTCCTGGCTGAGGCCGCGCATCAGCGCTTGTTCTTGATGCTGGTGCCGAGGACCTGGAGGTACGCGACCAGCGCGTCCATCTCGGTCTTGCCCTTGACCGCGTCGCGGGCGCCGGCAATGTCTTCCTCGGTGTAAGGCACGCCCAGGGTGCGCAGCGCGCTCATCTTGGCGGCGGTGTCCTTGCCGTCCAGCTTGTTCTCCACCAGCCAGGGGTAGGAAGGCATCTTCGACTCGGGCACCACGTTGCGCGGGTTGTACAGGTGGGCGCGGTGCCAGTCGTCGGAGTAGCGGCCGCCGACGCGGGCCAGGTCCGGGCCGGTACGCTTGGAGCCCCACAGGAACGGGTGGTCCCAGACGCTCTCGCCGGCCACCGAGTAGTGGCCGTAGCGCTCGGTCTCGGCGCGGAACGGACGGATCATCTGCGAGTGGCAGCCGACGCAGCCTTCCTTGATGTAGACGTCGCGGCCTTCCAGCTGCAGGGCGGTGTAGGGCTTCATGCCCTCGACCGGCTCGTTGACCACGTCCTGGAAGAACAGCGGCACGATCTGGGTCAGGCCGCCGATGCTGACGGCGAGCACCATCAGCAGCGCCATCAGGCCGATGTTCTTCTCGATGATTTCGTGCTTGTTCATCAGTGGGCTCCTTGAACCACGAACTTCTCGGCAGCGGCCATTTCATCGGCCTTGGCGACCCGAACGGTGCGCCACACGTTGTAGGCCATCAGCAGCATGCCCAGCAGGAAGAAGGCGCCGCCGATCATGCGCACGATGAAGCCCGGGTGGCTGGCCTCGAGGGCCTCGACGAAGGAGTAGGTCAGGGTGCCGTCCTCGTTGACCGCGCGCCACATCAGGCCCTGGGTGATGCCGTTGACCCACATGGAGGCGATGTACAGCACGGTGCCGATGGTGGCCAGCCAGAAGTGCGAGTTGATCAGGGCGATGCTGTGCATCTCCTTGCGGCCGAAGACCTTCGGGATCAGGTGGTAGAGCGAACCGATCGACACCATGGCGACCCAGCCGAGGGCGCCAGCATGCACGTGGCCGATGGTCCAGTCGGTGTAGTGGGAGAGGGCGTTGACGGTCTTGATGGCCATCATCGGGCCTTCGAAGGTGGACATGCCGTAGAAGGCCAGGGACACCACCAGGAAGCGCAGGATCGGGTCATGGCGCAGTTTGTGCCAGGCGCCGGAGAGGGTCATCATGCCGTTGATCATGCCGCCCCAGCTCGGTGCGAGGAGGATGACCGACATCACCATGCCGAGGGACTGGGCCCAGTCGGGCAGGGCGGTGTAGTGCAGGTGGTGCGGGCCGGCCCAGATGTACAGGGTGATCAGCGCCCAGAAGTGGACGATGGACAGGCGGTAGGAGTAGACCGGGCGCTCGGCCTGCTTGGGCACGAAGTAGTACATCATGCCGAGGAAGCCGGTGGTCAGGAAGAAGCCCACGGCGTTGTGGCCGTACCACCACTGCACCATGGCGTCGGTGGCGCCGGCGTAGATGGAGTAGGACTTCAGGAAGGTGACCGGGATCTCCAGGTTGTTGACGATGTGCAGCATCGCCGTGACCAGGATGAAGGCGCCGAAGAACCAGTTGCCGACGTAGATGTGCTTGGTCTTGCGCTGCATCACCGTGCCGAAGAACACGATGGCGTAGGCGACCCAGACCACGGTGATCAGGATGTCGATCGGCCACTCCAGCTCGGCGTACTCCTTGGAGGAGGTGATGCCCAGCGGCAGGGTGATGGCGGCGAGCACGATGACGGCCTGCCAGCCCCAGAAGGTGAAGCTGGCGAGCGGGCCGCCGAACAGGCGGGTCTGGCAGGTACGCTGCACGGCGTAGTAGGAGGTGGCGAACAGGGCGCAACCGCCGAACGCGAAGATCACCGCGTTGGTGTGCAACGGCCGCAGGCGCCCGAAGCTGGTCCACGGCAGGTCGAGGTTGAGCCCCGGCCAGACCAGTTGCGCGGCGATCAGCACGCCGACCCCCATACCGACGATCCCCCAGATCACCGTCATCACGGCGAACTGGCGGACCACCTTGTAGTTGTAAGCAGTCCTTATGTTTTCTGTGCTCATTTTCGAGGTTCCACGACTAATGGGCTTGATCGGAAAAAGATCAGCGTCAGCATGGATAAACTGCCTCGGATAGATGTTGATACAAATCAAGGCCCTAGGGGGCATGAGGTCTTTCGCATGGAATTTTCCGAACTTTTGTGCTCCGGGCCGGTCGTCCGCCCGCGCGGCCGGCTGATTCTCGCCCACGGCGCCGGTGCACCGATGGACAGTCCGTTCATGGACGACATCGCCGAGCGGCTGGCCGAGCAGGGCGTGAGGGTGGTGCGCTTCGAGTTTCCCTACATGGCCGCGCGGCGCGGGGGCGGCGGCAAGCGGCCGCCCGACCCGCAGGCGCGACTGCTCGATTGCTGGCGGGCGGTGTGGCGCGAGGTGAACGCGCGCGAGCCGGGCGCCTGGGCGGTGGGCGGCAAGTCGATGGGCGGGCGCATGGCCAGCCTGCTGGCCGACGAGCTGGGGGCCGCGGCGCTGGTCTGCCTGGGCTATCCCTTCCATGCCGCCGGCAAGCCGGAGAAGCCGCGGGTCGAGCACCTGGCCGCGCTGCGTACGCCGACGCTGATCGTCCAAGGCGAACGCGACGCCCTCGGCAATCGCGAACGAGTGGCCGGCTATGCGCTGGCGCCGGCGATCCGCCTGCTCTGGCTGGCGGCGGCCGACCACGACCTCAAGCCGCTGAAGGCCTCCGGCTGCAGCCACGCGCAGCACCTGCAGCGCACCGTCGAGGCGGTCGCCGGGTTCCTCGCCGCGCCGGCCTCCGTCTGCGCGTAGGGCGGGGGTGGGCGAGCGCCGTCGCTCAGCGGGCCAGCAGGTGCCTGAGCACGTGATGGAGGATGCCGCCGGCCTTGAAGTAGTCCACTTCCAGGGCGGTGTCGATGCGGCACAGCACCTCGATGCGCTCCTCGATACCGTCGTTGCGACGGATTTCCACGATCAGCTTCCGGCGCGGCGCCAGGCCGTCGGTCAGGCCGCGGATGGCCAGGCGCTCGCTGCCGTTCAGCATAAGGCTCTGGCGGTTCTGCCCGGGCAGGAACTGCAGCGGCAGCACGCCCATGCCGACCAGATTGGTGCGATGGATGCGCTCGAAGCTCTCGGCGATCACCGCCCGGATGCCGAGCAGGCGGGTGCCCTTGGCCGCCCAGTCGCGCGAGGAGCCGGTACCGTATTCCTTGCCGGCGATCACCACCAGCGGCACGCCCTCGGCCTGGTAGCGCATGGCGGCGGCGTAGATCGACAGCCGCTCGCCGGAGGGCTGGTGCAGGGTCTCGCCGCCCTCTTCGCCGCCGAGCATCTCGTTGCGTATGCGGATGTTGGCGAAGGTGCCGCGCATCATCACCTCGTGGTTGCCGCGTCGGGCGCCGTAGGAGTTGAAGTCGGCCGGCGCGACGCCGAGCTCCTGCAGGTACTGGCCGGCCGGCGAACTGGGCTTGATGCTGCCGGCCGGGGAGATGTGGTCGGTGGTGATCGAGTCGCCGAACAGGGCGAGGATGCGAGCCTGTTCGATGTCGGCCAGCGCCGCCGGCGGTCGGTCGATGCCCGCGAAGAACGGCGGGCGCTTGATGTAGCTGGAGGCCGGGTCCCAGGCGTAGGTGGCACCGCCGCTTACCGCGATGGCCTGCCAGGCGGCGTCGCCGCCGAACACGTCGGCATAGCGGCTGCGGAACATCGCGCCGTCGACCGCGCCGAGCGCCGCGGCCACCTCGGCGTCGCTCGGCCAGATGTCCTTCAGGTACACCGGCTGGCCGTCGCGGCCGCTGCCCAGCGGCTCGCGGGCGAGGTCGATGCGCGTGGTGCCGGCCAGGGCGAAGGCCACCACCAGCGGCGGCGAGGCCAGCCAGTTGGCCTTGACCTGCGGATGGACGCGCCCCTCGAAGTTGCGGTTGCCGGACAGCACCGAGCTGACGACCAGGTCGTTGGCGTTGACGCAGTCGGCGACCGGCGGCGGCAGCGGTCCGGAGTTGCCGATGCAGGTGGTGCAGCCGTAGCCGACCAGGTTGAAGCCGAGCCGGTCGAGCCAGGGCGTCAGGCCGGCCTTGGCCAGGTAGTCGGTGACCACCTTGGAGCCCGGCGCCAGCGACGACTTGACCCACGGACGGCGCTCAAGGCCGCGCTCCACGGCCTTCTTCGCCAGCAGCCCGGCGGCCATCAGCACGCTGGGGTTGGAGGTGTTGGTGCAGGAGGTGATGGCGGCGATCACCACGTCGCCGTGGTGCAGGGCATAGTCTTCGCCGGCGACCGGAAAGTCGCGGTCCAGCTCGTCCCGGCGCCCGCCCAGTTCCAGCAGCAGGTCGAACTGGGCGCGGATGTCCCCCAGGGCGACGCGGTCCTGCGGGCGTTTCGGTCCGGCCAGCGAGGGCTGCACGGCGGCGAGGTCCAGCGCCAGGCTGTCGCTGAACACCGGCTCGTCACCGGCCGCTCGCCACAGCCCCTGGGCCTTGCAGTAGGCTTCGACCAGGGCGATGCGCGCCGGATCGCGGCCGGACAGGCGCAGGTAGTCGAGGGTGATCGCGTCGACCGGGAAGAAGCCGCAGGTGGCGCCGTATTCCGGAGCCATGTTGGCGATGGTGGCGCGGTCGGCCAGCGGCAGGTAGTCGAGTCCGGGGCCGTAGAACTCGACGAACTTGCCGACCACGCCGCGCTTTCTCAGCAGCTCGGTGACGGTCAGCACCAGGTCGGTGGCAGTGACCCCCTCGCGCAGCCGGCCGGACAGGCGCACGCCGACCACCTCGGGGATCAGCATCGACAACGGCTGGCCGAGCATCACCGCCTCGGCCTCGATGCCGCCGACGCCCCAGCCGAGCACGCCCAGGCCGTTGATCATGGTGGTGTGCGAGTCGGTGCCGACCAGGGTGTCGGGATAGGCCAGGACTGCGCCGCTCTCGTCGCCGGTCCAGACCACCTGGGCCAGGTACTCGAGGTTGACCTGGTGGCAGATGCCGGTGCCCGGCGGCACCACGCGGAAGTTGGCGAATGCCTGCTGGCCCCAGCGCAGGAAGGCGTAGCGCTCGTGGTTGCGCTGCATCTCGATGGTCACGTTGTCGGCGAAGGCGCTGGGGTCGGCGAAGCGGTCGACCATCACCGAGTGGTCGATCACCAGGTCCACCGGGGCCAGCGGGTTGATCTTCTGCGGATCGCCGCCGGCGTCGGCCATGGCGTCGCGCATGGCGGCCAGGTCGACCACCCCCGGCACGCCGGTGAAGTCCTGCATCAGCACCCGTGCCGGACGGAACTGGATCTCTCGCTCGGAGCTGCGGGTCTTCAGCCATGCCAGCACAGCCCGGCAGTCGTCGGCGTCGACACTGCGGCCGTCTTCGCCGCGCAGCAGGTTCTCCAGCAGCACGCGCAGCGAGAACGGCAGCCGGTGGATGTCGCCGAGCTGGCGGGCGGCCTCGGGCAGGCTGTAATAGTGGTAGGTGCGGCCGTCGATCTCGAGCTGGCGGCGGCAGGCGAAACTGTCCGGGTGCGGCATGGCGGTGTCCTCCAGGCGGGCTGGGCGGCGGGACTCGATCCTCAAGCCTAGTCCGTCCGCCGCCTGCCTGCCGGTCGGTTGGCCGCACGGTCGCTTTGCGCGACAATGCCGGCCTGTCCACTGGAGCCCCCCATGTCCCAGCAACCCGATGCCATTCTCGACGCCACCGGGCTGAGCTGCCCCGAGCCGGTCATGTTGCTGCACAACAAGGTGCGCGACCTGCCGGCCGGCGGTCTGCTCAAGGTGATCGCCACCGATCCCTCGACCTGGCGCGACATCCCCAAATTCTGCCTGTTCCTCGGCCACGAGCTGCTCGAGCAGCAGCAGGACGCCGGCACCTACCTGTACTGGATCCGCAAGAAGCCCGACTGAAACTGGCGGTGACCGCGGTAGGGGCCGGCGCTAGGGTGGCTGGCCATCCCGTGGCAAACCGCGCAGCGTTTTCCGCCGTTGCCTGTGGTGGAAAGACCTGTGGTCGTTTTCCACCCTACGTCTGTGCGGTGGTGCGGATCTGGCGCCGGCCGATGCGCTGCAGGCGCACGCCGAGCAGCAGCGCGGCGCAGCTCAGCCCCACCACCAGCCCCTGCCACAGGCCGGCCGGGCCGCTGGCCGGACCGAACCAGTCGGCCAGGCCCAGCCCGTAGCCGATCGGCAGGCCGATGCCCCAGTAGGCCAGCAGGGTGATCAGCATGGTCGCGCGGGTGTCCTGGTAGCCGCGCAGCGCGCCGGCAGCGGTGACCTGGATGGCGTCGGAGAACTGGAACAGCGCCGAGTACACCAGCAGCGCGCTGGCCACCGCCAGCACCTGCGGGTCCGGGGTGTACAGCCGGGCGATGTCCCCGCGCAGCCACAGCATCAGGCTGGCCGAGCAGCAGGCATAGGCCAGCGCCGTGGCCATCGCGACCCCGGCGCTGAAGCGCGCCTCGCGCGGCGCGGCGCGGCCCAGCGCCTGGCCGACCCGCACGGTGGCGGCCATCGCCAGCGAGTAGGGGATCATGAACACCATCGAGGAAAAGTTCAGCGCCACCTGATGCCCGGCGACCACGCTGGCGCCCAGGCTGCCGATCAGCAGGGCGATCACCGAGAAGATGCTGGCCTCGGCGAAGATGGCCACGCCGATCGGCACGCCGACCGCCAGCAGGCCGCGCAGCGCCGGCCACTGCGGTGGTTCCAGGTGCTCGAACAGCCGGCTTGTGCGGTACGCCGGCGCCCAGCGCACCCACCAGAGCATGGCGCCGAGCATGAACCACATCACCAGCGCGGTGGCCCAGCCGCAGCCGACCCCGCCCATGGCCGGCAGGCCGAACTTGCCGTTGATGAAGATGTAGTTGGCCGGAATGTTCAGCAGCAGGGCGAGCAGGCCGATCACCATGGTCGGCCGGGTGCTGCCGAGGCCGTCGCTGAAGCTGCGCAGCACCATGTACAGGGCCAGCGCCGGGAAGCCGCTGGCTACCGCCTGCAGGTAGCCCATGCTGCTGGCGCGCAGTGCATCCTCGACCTGCATCAGGCGCAGTACCGGCTCGGCGGCCAGCAGCAGGCCGGCGGCGAGCAGGCCGAGGAGCAGGCCGAGCCACAGGGCCTGGCGCACCAGCGGGCCGATCCGCGGATAGTCGCCGGCACCGACCTTGCGCGCCACCTTGGCGGTGGTGGCCAGCAGGATGCCGTTCATCAGCAGCAGCACCGGCACCCAGATCGAGTTGCCCAGCGCCACCGCCGCCAGGTCGTGGGGACTGACCCGTCCGGCCATCAGGGTGTCGACGAAGCCCATGGCGGTGTTGGCCAGTTGGGCGACCATGATCGGGCCGGCGAGGGCGAGCAGGGCTCGGAGTTCGTTCAGGCTGCGGCGGCTGCGGGAGAGGGGGGCTGGAGCGGGCGGGACGGACATGACGGGCCTCGGAAAGCAGGCGGTCAGTCTACGCCGTGCACCAGAGTGGAGCCAGCGGCCCGACTGCCGCCGCGGCGCCCATCTGCGCTAGAGTTGGGCAAATTTCCTGACGGACACCCCCCATGCGCCTGCTGGCCGACGAGAACATTCCCCTGCTCGATCCCTTCTTCGCGTCCTTCGGCGAGATCCGCCGCCTGCCCGGGCGCGCCATCGACCGCAGCGCCGTGGCCGACGCCGACGTGCTGCTGGTGCGTTCGGTGACCCGGGTCGACCGCGCGCTGCTGGAGGGCAGCCCGGTGCAGTTCGTCGGCACCTGCACCATCGGCACCGACCATCTGGACCTGGCGTACTTCGCCGAGGCCGGCATCGCCTGGTCCAGCGCGCCGGGCTGCAACGCCCGCGGGGTGGTCGAGTACGTGCTGGGTGCGCTGCTGGCGCTGGGCGAGCGCCATGGCGTCGAGCTGGCCGCGCGCACCTACGGCGTGGTCGGCGCCGGCCAGGTCGGCGGCCGGCTGGTCGAGCTGCTGCGCGGGCTGGGCTGGCGCGTGCTGGTCTGCGATCCGCCGCGCCAGGCCGCCGAGGGCGGCGACTTCGTGACGCTGGAGGAGATCGTCCGGTGCTGCGACGTGATCAGCCTGCACACGCCGCTGACCCGCGAGGGCGCCGATGCCACCTGGCACCTGTTCGACGCGCCGCGTCTGGCTCGCCTGCAGCCGGGCTGCTGGCTGGTCAACGCCAGCCGCGGCGCGGTGCTCGACAATGCGGCGCTCAAGGCCCACCTGCAGGCCGGCGCCGAGCTCGAGGTGGTGCTGGACGTCTGGGAGGGCGAGCCGCAGGTGGATGCCGAACTGGCCGCACTGTGCCGGCTGGCCACGCCGCACATCGCCGGCTACAGCCTGGACGGCAAGCTGCGCGGCACCGAGCAGATCTACCAGGCGTTCTGCCGCTGGCGCGGCGAGCCGGCGCCGGTCTGCCTTGCCGAGTTGCTGCCGCCGGCCTGGCTGAGCGAGCTGGTGCTGCACGGGGCGGCCGAAGCGGCCTGGGCGCTGGCCACCGTCTGCCGCGCGGTGTACGACCCGCGCCGCGACGATGCCAACTTCCGGCGCAGCCTGGCCGGCGATGCCGAGGCGCGCCGCGCCGGCTTCGATGCGCTGCGCAAGCACTATCCGATGCGCCGCGAGCTGCCCGAGCTCAGGGTGCGGGTGACGGGGGAAGGGATGGATCTGCGCCGCCAGCTGGCGGCGCTGGGAGTGCAGCTGGACTGATCAGCCGAACAGGCGGCGGCGTGGCTGGCTGTCCTTCTCCAGCTGGCGGCAGGCCTGCAGGATCATCTGCTCGGTGATCGGGATCTCGCGGCCCTGGGCGTCGATGATCGCGCCCAGGTGCAGGTGACGCAGCTTCCGTGCGGTCTGGATGGAGGTGGGTAGTTGTTCGCGGTGCATGGCGGTCTCTCCTGATCTGCCGGTGAGGGCAGTCTAGAGGGGCCAGGTTAACGCCGGGTTACAGCGGCCCGGGAACGACAAGGCCCGGACGCAGCGCGCCCGGGCCTTGTTGATTGCGCCCTGACTCAGTTTTTGGCGATCAGGTTGCCGGCGTGCAGTCCGCATTCCTTGTGGGTGGCTTCCTCCCACCACCAGCGGCCCTCGCGCTCGTGCTGGTTGGGCAGCACCGGACGGGTGCAGGGCTCGCAGCCGATGCTGATGTAGCCCTGCTCGTGCAGCGGGTTGTAGGGAATCTCCAGCATGCGGATGTAGCCCCAGACTTCCTCGCTGCTCATGTTGGCCAGCGGGTTGAACTTGTACAGCGGCTTGTCGGCGCTGGAGAAGGCGCCGTCCAGTTCCAGCACGGCGACCTTGCTGCGGGTGCCCGGGCTCTGGTCGCGGCGCTGGCCGGTGGCCCAGGCGCTGACGGTGGCCAGCTTGCGCTTGAGCGGCTCGATCTTGCGGATGCCGCAGCACTCGCCGTGGCCGTCCTTGTAGAAGCTGAACAGGCCCTTCTCGCGCACCAGCGGCTCGAGCAGGCGCGGATCCGGCGACAGCACCTCGATGGCGATGCCGTAGTGCTCGCGCACCTGCTCGATGAAGCGGTAGGTCTGCGCATGCAGGCGGCCGGTGTCCAGGCTGAACACCCTGACGTTCCTGTTCAGCTTCCAGGCCATGTCCACCAGCACCACGTCTTCGGCGCCGCTGAAGGAGATCCACAGGTCGTCGCCGAAATGCTCGAAGGCGAGCTTGAGCACCTCCTGCGGGGATTTGTCGGCATAGGCGGCCGCCAGGGCGGCAACATCGAAGGTCTGGCTCATCAGGGCTTCCGCTTGTCATGGGTTCGGCAGATGCGGAAATGGTACCAGCAAGCTGTTTATGCATTGAAATAACCAAATGCCGCTATTCACCTAACAATGTGGAATATGTGGCGCCGGTTCGGGCGCTTTTCTGTCAGGCGCTTCCCTGCGCCGCGTTGCGCCCCGCGGGCCAACTCGCTAGAGTGCCGCCTCAATTTCTGTCTGTTCATCGAGGAGTCTGCTGTGGAAATCGCCTGCCTTGATCTCGAGGGCGTACTGGTCCCGGAAATCTGGATCGCCTTCGCCGAAAAAACCGGAATCGACGCGCTCAAGGCGACTACCCGCGACATTCCCGACTACGACGTGCTGATGAAGCAGCGTCTGCGCATCCTCGACGAGCACGGCCTGAAGCTGCGCGACATCCAGGAAGTGATCGCCACCCTCAAGCCGCTGGACGGCGCGGTGGAGTTCGTCGACTGGCTGCGCGAGCGCTTCCAGGTGGTGATCCTCTCCGACACCTTCTACGAGTTCTCCCAGCCGCTGATGCGCCAGCTCGGCTTCCCGACCCTGCTGTGCCACAAGCTGATCACCGACGAGACCGATCGCGTGGTGGACTACCAGCTGCGCCAGAAGGATCCCAAGCGCCAGTCGGTGATCGCCCTGAAGAGCCTGTACTACCGGGTGATCGCCGCCGGCGACTCCTACAACGACACCACCATGCTCAGCGAGGCGCACGCCGGCATCCTGTTCCATGCGCCGGACAACGTGATCCGCGAGTTCCCGCAGTTCCCGGCGGTGCACACCTACGAAGACCTCAAGCAGGAATTCCTCAAGGCGTCGATTCGCCCGCTGAGCCTGTAAGCGCAACGCTGCATCGACTGTCGACCGAGGCCCGCCATCGTGCGGGCCTCGGCGTTTCTGCGCGCCGCGTTCAGCCGCGGCGCGGCACCAGGCGCAGCCGGCAGCCGAAGGCCAGCATGTGCTGCTGCTTGAGGCTGACCCGGTGCCGCTGCAGCTCGTCCCACACGGCTTGCCAGCCGCCCAGTTCCAGGCTGTCCAGCTGGGCGGCCTGGCGGAACTGGCGGTCGAAGTGCTCGCGGCTACCGCTGGCCAGCAGCGTCTCGTCCAGTTCCGGCAGCAGCAGGGCGTCGGCGCGCGGCAGGCTGGCGGCGATGGCCAGGCCGGCCGGATCGAAGTCGGCGAAGACCACCACCGGCGTGGCTGCCGGCAGCCGTTCCAGCAGCTGGCGGGCGCCGCGGGCCAGGCCGCGATGGCCGCGGTAGACGGCCAGGCTGCCGGCCAGTTCGGGCGGTGCCGGGTAGTCCTCCCAGTCGTCGAAGCTGTCGAGGTTCTCGATCAGCAGCACCCGGGCGATGGCGGCGGCGTCCAGCTGCTGCAGCGCCACGCGCAGGCTGAGGCCGCGGGCGAGGGCTGGCAGCGGCGCGGGCAGGGCACCCTTGACCAGCACGAAATCGTCGTCGGGGCGGCGCCGGGCGATCTTCTCGTCGACCGCGTGGGCGGCCACCTCGCGGCGGCTGCCGTCCGGTACGCCCGCCAGCGGATCGAAGCCCCACTCGTCCCCTGCCATGCGCTGCAGCAGACGGCGTGTCTCGGCGTCGAAGTGCAGCCATTTGCCCATGGGGCGGCCCAGCTCGAAATGGGCGTACAGCTGCTGCCAGGTGCGGTTGAACTCCACCCGCTCCAGACGCTCGCGCAGCAGCCGGTGCACGGCGTTGTGGTGGCTGCGGCTCAGGCCAGCCACAGCGACAGGTCCCGCACGATGAAGTTGCCGGAAAACACCGGGTGCGGCTCGCCGTCGGGGTCGAGCTGGAAGCAGGCGCGCTGTTCGTCGGGCAGCGCCTCGTAGCCGCCGATCACCTGGTACAGCCAGGTCTCCGGATCCCAGGGCAGCTCGCGCTCGCGCCACCAGGTCAGCGCCGACACCGGCTGGCCGCTCTCGATCACCGCGCAGAGGTACTCCTGCACGGCGAGCTGGATCGGGTTGGGCTGCACCTCGAAGCTCTCCATCTCGCCCAGGGTCAGCTCGCCGGCCTCGGCCGGCGGCGTGGCCGGGCGTTCCTCGCGCTGGGCGCGGATCTGCGCGGCGAGGGCGAGCAGCTCGGCTTCCTGGCCGCTGTCGTGGAGGTTCGCCGCCGCAGGGGCGATCAGTGCCTCGGCGAGGTTGAGCAGCTGCGGCATCTCGGGCCGCGCGGTGTGGCTGCCCGGGCGGTAGTCGGGCTGCTGTTCGGCGTGCAGCAGCCAGCCGCGCAGCAGGCGGGTGCGGCCCTGGATCTTGCGGAAGCGGCCGAGCAGTTCGAGCAGGCGGCCCTGCACCACGCCGAGCTCCTGGCAGCAGTCGCTGACCTGGCGCTGCAGGCGGGTGACCAGCAGGCGGCGCAGCTCGCGCAGTTCGCCGGCGGTTTCCGCCAGTTCGCTGAAGTCGATCAGTTCGAGGCCGGCCAGCAGCTCGCTGACCTGGGTCTGGGCCAGCTCGTTCTCGCGGATCTTGGCGCCGAGGCTGCCGACGTAGCCGAACTCGTTGTTGATCCGCCCCCACAGCACCCGCACGCTGTGGCCGAGGCCCTCGCAGAAGCTGTAGACGTGCTCGCGCAGGTCGGCCAGGTAGGCGTCGGCGGCGGCGAAGTCGCCCTGGTGGCGCGCCTCCTTGTAGTGGGCGGCAAGGGTCTTGAAGGTGGCCAGGGTGCTGCCGGTGTTGGCGTCGATCTGTCGATTGCGGTCGTCCCTGAGCGCCTCCTCGAGCAGCGCGCGCACCACCCTGCGCAGGTGCAGGTCGGCGCCCGGCTCCGGGCGATAGAGCACGCCGTCCTTGACCAGGCGCTCCTGCACGCCGGGCTCGAGGGCGTCGTCGCCGACCGCGCCGGCCAGGTAGGCGTCCATGATGGTCTCGGCGTGGCGGCCCAGCTGGCGCAGGAAGCGCACGCCGGCCTGGTGCAGGTTGCCGCTCACAGCAGGCTCCCCTGGCTGGCCAGCTCGGCGCGCTCCTCGAGCGAGAGGCCTTCGGCCTCGTCGATGAAGCGGATCACCTCGTACAGGTAGTCCAGCTTGCCGGTGCCGAGGTAGATCTGCTTCTCCGGGTTGGGGCGCAGCAGGTAGCCGAGTTCGCACAGGCGCTTGAACACCTGCTTGATCTGCGCGTCGACGCTGGCGCTGGTCGAGCCGAACAGCCGGTAGTGGCTGATGCGCGCCAGCTGCTCGCGGAATGCCGGGGTGTCCTCGACGATGCTCTGCAGCTCGTTGAGGCGGATCGGACTGCCCTCGGTGAGCGGCGCATCCTGGGCGCCGGCTTCCTGGACCAGCAGCAGCCACTCGACCAGCGGGGTGAGGGCGTTGCACACGTCGCGGAACTGCTGGCCGACCACCCGCCGTTCGGCTTCGCCGAGCTGGCGATAGGCGCAGTAGAACACCTCGGCCTCGCTGCCGGCGCCGACCGTGGCCACGCTGCGGTTGAGGGTGGCCAGGTAGTCGTCGACCTGCTCGCGGTTGGCCGGATTCTTCAAAAAGCGCCAGCCTTCCTCGTCGCTGGTGCGGCAGATGAAGGCGCCCTGCAGCAGGCGCTCGATGACCTTGCCCTTGTTCGACAGCATCAGACGGTCTCCTCGCTCAGGCGGGCTTTCAGGCGTTCGCCGATCACGTCCAGGCGCGGCTTGACCACCTGCAGCCGGCGGCTCTGCTTGTCGACGATGTAGCGGTTCTTGAACAGCGCCAGCACCTCGGAGTCCGGGTTGGGGAAGGCGCCGAGGATGCGGATGGCGTTGCTGGCGCAGGCGTCGAAGATCTTCTTCACGTTGCTGTGGTGCAGGGTGCCCAGCTCGTCGATCGGCCAGTGGATGGTCGCCGGGGCGCGGCCGCGCAGCAGGCGGGTGAAGGCCAGCAGGAACTTGCAGAGGATCAGGTAGGCCATGCCGTGGCTGGACGACTCGTTGAGCTGGCGGTCGGTGCGGATCACCAGGTCGCTGTTGCCCTCGCGCAGGCGCAGCTCGATCTCCAAGAGGCCGGCGATGCCGCTGGTCAGCGCCGAGCGGCCGAGCACCTCGAGGGCGCGGCGCATGCTGCCGGTGTAGTCCTCGCCGGGCAGCTCACTGAAGCCGCTGTCCTCCCATTCGCGGTAGGCGGCGACGAAGGCGCGCAGCTCCGGCCAGAACTCCAGTTCGGTGATCTTCGAGCGGATGGTCACCGCCGAGTTGGACACGCCGTCGAGGAACAGTTCCTCGCCGACCTCGCGGGTGATCCGCGCGCTCTGGCTGGCGATGCGCTGGTCGATGTCGGCGAGCACGGCGAAGTAGTCGAACAGGTCCTTGCCGAAGATCCGCCCCTGCTCGCGCAGCGCGGTGATGCTCTGCGGCACCAGCACGTTGAGCAGCTGGGCCAGCGCCGGCACCAGGCGGCGGTAGTCGAAGGCCGGCCCGCCGCGCTCGCTGACCAGGCTGCATTCCTCGCGGCTGCGCTCCCAGGTCTCGGTCAGGCTGGAGCCGGCCTTGCCGGCGATCAGGCTGTCGAAGCGCTCGACGTGCTGCTTGATGGCGGCGAGCAGGTTCTCGCGGCCGTGCAGCAGCTCCTGGGCCAGGCGCAGGCGCTCGTCCAGCTCGCCGGCCGGCGTCTGGCCGTCGCGCGGCAGCTTGAGCTCGCCGAGGCGCTTGAGCAGGGCCTTGAGGCTGTCGAGCTGCTCGGACACCTGGCCCTGGGCCTGCAGGGCCTGGCGGCGCTGCTGTTCGAGGGCGTCACGGCGGCTCTTGAAGGCCAGGGTGGCGGTGTCCAGGCGCAGCCTGAGGTCGGTGGCCTCGCGCTTGCGCTCGACCAGATCCTCCTGCAGCTGCGGCTTGCGCTTGAGCCAGGTGACCGCGTACCACTCATCAAAGCGGTGCACCTCGGCGCGGCGCGCCTCGGTGTCGCGGATGCGCTGCTCGCGCTCGCGGATGCCGCTCTTCAGCTGGATCAGCTGCGCCTCGTCGACGCCGCGCGACTTCAGTTCGTTGCGGTACCAGCTCTCGCAGGCGGCCAGCTCGGCCTTGCCCTGGGCGCGCTGCTCCTCCAGCTGGCCGCGCAGCTGGGCCAGGCGCTGCTCCAGGTCGCCGATCACCTGCTGCCAGTGCGCGCTGGTGTCCAGGCGCGCCTCGCGGTGCTGGCTGTCCAGCTCCTCGACGAGGCTGGCGTGCTCCAGCTTGAGCTGGGCGAGGGCGGCGTCCAGGCCGGCGAGCTGCTGGCGCGCGGCCTGGCGGCGCTCGGCGAGGGCGGCGTCGAGGCGTTCCTTGAGCGCGGCGCGCTCCTCCTTGAGGCGCTGGCGGTTGTCCTTGGCGGTCTGCAGGGCGGTACGCGCCACCACCAGGCGGGTGTTCAGCTCCTCCAGCGCGGCGCCGTGCTCGCCCAGCTGCTGTTCCACCTGCTCCTGCTGGTTGCGGGCGTCCTGCAGGTTGTCGCCGGCCAGCTGCACGCGGTGGCGCAGTTCCGCCTCGCCGGCGGCGTGCTCCGGCGTGGCCAGTGCGGCGAGGTCGAGCTGCACGCCGTACAGGCTGTCGGCCGGCGCCGCGCTGAGGGCCGGCTTGAGGTCGCTGCGCTGCAGCAGGCTCGGCTCGATCACCTTGCCGAGGCTCTGCTCCCAGCCCGGCTGCTCGCGGCGCAGGAATTCCAGCAGGCTGTGCTGGCCGGGGTAGAGCAGGCGCTCGGCGTCGTCCAGCTCGCGCTGGCGTTCGCCGACCCGGCGGCTGGCCTGGGCGAGCTGCTGGGCGGCGTCCTCGCGCTGGCGCAGCCGCAGGCGCTCCTGCTGCTGCAAGGCGTCGAGCTGCTGGGCGGCGCCGTCGCGCTGCTCGTCGGCCTCCTCCAGGCGGCGGTCGAAGACCTCCAGGCTCAGCGTTTCCTCCTCGCTGTAGGCGAAGCTGGCGATCAGCTGTTCCTGGCGGCTCTTCTCCAGTTCGAGGGCGTGGCGGCGCTCGCGGCTGGCGCTTTCCGCCTCCTGGCGGCGGTTGGCGAAGGCGCGGTCGAGCTGGGCGAGGGCCTCGTGCCTGTGCTGGTTGCGCTCGGCCAGTTCGTCGCGCACCCGGCCTTCCTGCTCGTGCAGGCGGTCGACGGCTTCCTGCTGGCGCTCCTGGACGATCTGCTTGCGCTCCAGGTAGGCGTTCTGCACGTCGGCGTGCTGCTCGGTGAGCAGGCGCAGGCGTTCCTTGTGGTTGTCCAGCTCCAGGCGCCAGCCGTCGAGCTTCTCCAGGTCGGCCTTGGCCTGGTCGATGTCGGCGTCGAGGTATTGCTGGTACTGCTCCTCGATGTGCTGCAGCTGGGTTTCCGCACTCTCGATGCGCGCCTGGACCTGCGACAGCTCGAGGCTGAGGGCGTCGCGCTGGTCCCTCCAGTCGTCTTCCAGCAGCTTGAGTTCGAAGCCGCTCTGCTCGAGGGCGAGGCGCAGCTGCTCCTGGCGGGCGAACAGCAGCGGCTGGTCGGTCTGGAAGGCCTGCAGCAGGCCGGCCAGGCGCGCCTCGTTGCCCTGCAGCTCGGCGAAGTCGTGCTCCAGGCGGGCGAACTGCGGGCGCAGGGCGGCGAAGCCCTGGATCAGCTGGCTGTCGCGGATCCAGTCCTCGACCTTCTGCGGGCTGAGGCCGGTGGTCGGCGGCGCCACGCCGTCCTCCTCGAGGATGGCGGCGACCATCGACTTGACCGTCTCCATCTTGCCCTCGCGCGAGTGCACGGCGCGCACCAGCTTCTCGATGTGGCGCAGGCTGTGCTCGCCGGCGCACAGCGAGAACTGCCGGGCCAGCTGGCGCAGTTCGCCGCGCTGGCTGTCGGCGGCGAGCAGGCTGCGGTCGTTCTGGATGATCGCGCGGTACTGGCGGGTGTTCAGCTGGTTGCTGACCGCCACCCCGCTCTGGCGGAAGTGGCGGCCCAGCTCGGCCATGCTGCGGCAGACCACGACATCGCCCTGGCGGCTCCTGATGTAGTCGTCCAGCTCGAAGCCCTTGTGCGCCAGGCGGTAGTCGACGCCGCGGCCGTCGCTGCTGGCGGCGAGGATGGTCTGGCAGGCCTCGCCGTCCATGCGCTGGTATTCGTAGACGATGAAGCTCTGCTCGGTCGGCAGGTACCAGCGCTCGAAGCTGTCGCGGGTGGCCGGCACCACGCGGCTCGGGTATTCGCCGTAGAACACCGGCACCAGGCGCTGCAGGGTGGTCTTGCCGGAGGCGTTGGTGCCGCAGATGTTGGTGTGGTCGTCGACCACCAGCTCGACCACGCCCGCGAGGTGGGTGTTGATCAGGATGATGCGGTTGAGGCTGGGCATGGGGATCCTTTCAGGGCAACGAAACGGGGCCGGGGCGCAGTCTAGGCGAGCCGGGCGACAGCGTGTGTCGCCCAGGTCGCCTTTGCGGCCGCGCGGGATTCAGTCGAGGGTGGCTTCCAGGGTCTGCAGCAGCACGCGCACCTTGGTCTTCGACTCCTCGTACTCGGCCTGCCAGTCGGAGTCCATGACGATGCCGCCGCCGCCCCAGCAGCTGGCGCGGCCATTGCGCACCAGCACGGTGCGGATGCAGATCGAGCTGTCCATCTCGCCGCGGCAGTCGACATACAGCAGCGAGCCGCAATAGATGGCGCGGCGGGTCGGTTCCAGCTCATCGATGATCTGCATGGCGCGGATCTTCGGCGCGCCGGTGATCGAGCCGCCGGGGAAGCTGCCGGCCAGCAGGTCGAAGGCGTCGAGGCCCGCGGCCAGTTCGCCGGTCACGCTGCTCACCAGATGGTGGACATTGGGATAGCTTTCCAGGGCGAACAGTTCAGGCACGCGCACCGAGCCGATGCGGCAGCTGCGGCCGAGGTCGTTGCGCAGCAGGTCGACGATCATCAGGTTTTCGGCGCGGTCCTTGGCGCTGGCGGCCAGCTCCTCGGCGAAGGCGCGGTCGGCGTCCGGCGTGGCGCCGCGCGGGCGGGTACCCTTGATCGGCCGGGTCTCGACCCGGCCCTGGTGCACGCTGAGGAAGCGCTCGGGGGACAGGCTGAGGATGGCGCCGTCGTCCAGTGCCAGGTAGCCGGCGAACGGCGTCGGACAGGCCTCGCGCAGCCGGGTGTAGGCGCTCCATGGTTCGCCCTGGCAGGGCGCCTGGAAGCGCTGGGCGAAGTTGACCTGGTAGCAGTCGCCGGCGCGGATGTAGGCCTGGATGCGCTCGATGGCGGCGCGGTACCGGGCGGCGTCGAGGTCGGCGGCGAACGGCGCCAGCAGGCGGAGCTCGTCGCCGGCCGGTGCGGCTGCCTCGTTCGCGAACAGGGCGATCAGCGCGGCGCGCCGTTCGGCCGCCAGGCTCGGGTGGAACACCAGCTGCGAGGTCTGCCGCTGGTGGTCGGTGACCTGTGCCCAGGCGTACAGGCCGAAGGCCGCGTCGGGCAGGGCGAGGTCGTCGACGGCCTGCTCGGGCAGGCGTTCCAGGCGGCGGCCGAAGTCGTAGCCCAGGTAACCGAGCAGGCCGCCGGTGAACGGCAGCTCGACGCCGGCCGGCGCTTCGGCGCGGCCCAGCCGGGCCAGCGCCGCGCGGCAGCGGGCGAGGAAGCTGCGACCGTCCTCGCCGGGCTCGGGCCTGAGCGTCTGCTCCGGCCAGGCGCTGAACAGGTCGAAGCGCCCGCGCTCGGCCCGTGGGCGGCCGCCGTCGAGCAGGCAGGCGCCGGGGGCGGCGTGCAGGTGGGCGAAGCGCGGGCGCGGATCGGCGTGGTAGGGCAGGGGATGGATGACGCAGGTGGACATGGCGGGGCTCGAACGAGTGCAAGCCGGGATTCTAACGCAGGGCGGGGCGGAGGCGGGCGCCCGTTGCGGGCGCCCGCGCACGGGTCACAGCTCGATCGGCTTGACGTGGCCGAACACTTCCTGGGAGAAGCGCACGCGCTGTTCCGGGGTTTCCTCGATGTCCTTGGCGGCCAGCTCCTCCAGGCGGGCCTCGACGGCCTGCAGGCGGTGGGTCAGTCCGCAGTCGTTGGCGATCTGGATGTTCAGGCCGGGGCGGGCGTTGAGCTCGAGGATCAGCGGGCCCTTGTCGACGTCGAGGACCATGTCCACGCCGATGTAGCCCAGGCCGCACAGCTCGTAGCAGCCGGCGGCCAGCTTCATGAAACCATCCCAGTTGGGCAGCTGCACGCCGTCCACCGCGTTGGCGGTGTCCGGGTGCTTGCTGATCTTGTTGTTCAGCCAGGTGCCGCGCAGGGTCAGGCCGGTGGCCAGGTCGACGCCGACGCCGATGGCGCCCTGGTGCAGGTTGGCCTTGCCGTTGGACTGGCGGGTCGGCAGGCGCAGCATGGCCATCACCGGGTAGCCCTTGAGGACGATGATGCGGATGTCCGGCACGCCCTCGTAGCTGATGCTCTTGAAGATCGGGTCCGGTGTCACCCGGTATTCGATCAACACGCGGTCGCGGCCGCCGCCCAGCGAGTACAGGCCGGAGAGGATGCTCGACAGCTGCTGCTCGATGTCCGAGTGGCTGACGATCTTGCCGGAGACGGTCTTGAAGCGCCCCTCGAAGCGGTCGGCGATCACCAGGATGCCGTCGCCGCCGGCGCCCTGCGCCGGCTTGATCACGAAGTCGTTGCGCCCCTCGACGATCCTGTCGAAGTTCTCGATTTCCTTCTCGGTGGCAATGATCCCGTACAGCTCCGGGACGTGGATGCCGGCGGCGATGGCGCGCTCCTTGGTGAGGATCTTGTCGTCCACCACCGGGTACAGGCTGCGCTTGTTGTACTTCAGCACGTAGTCCGCGTTGCGCCGGTTGATGCCCATGATGCCCTTGGCACTCAGGGCCTTCCAGGTCTTGATCAGGCCGAACATGGCATCAGTCCTTGAGGAAGGCTTTGAAGCGGAACAGTTCGGTCAGGCGGTAGCCGCGGTAACGGCCCATCGCCAGCATGAAACCGACCAGGATCAGCAGCACCGCCGGGAAGGTGAACACGAAGTAGGTCAGCTCCGGGATGCTCATCAGCAGGTGCGCCAGGGTGGCGGCGATCAGGGTGCCGATGGCGACCTTGAAGGCATGGCTGCCGCCGCGCTCCTCCCAGGTGATCGACAGACGCTCGATGGTCATGGTCAGGATCACCATCGGGAACAGTGCCACCGACAGGCCGCGCTCGAGGCCCAGCTTATGGCTGAACAGGCTGATCACCGCGATCAGTACCACCACGAAGGTCAGCACCACCGACAGGCGCGGCAGCATCTGCAGCTTGAGGTGTTCGAGGTAGGAGCGCAGCGACAGGCCCAGCGCGGTGATGATGGTGAACAGCACGATGCCGAAGCCCAGCTGGGTCTCGCGGAAGGCCAGGGCGATCAGCACCGGGGTGAAGGTGCCGAGGGTCTGCAGGCCGCCGAGGTTGCGCAGGATGAGGATCACCAGCACGCCGATCGGGATCATGATCATGATCTGGTAGGTCTGCTGGGTCTGCAGCGGCAGGCCGTACAGCGAGTACTCGAGGAAGCCCGAGTCGGCCGAGGCGTCGGACTGCTTGGCCAGGCGGATGGCGTTCAGCTCGCTGGTGTTGAGGGTGAAGGTCACCTGCGCCTGGCGGCCGCCGTCGACGCTGACCAGTTCGGCGTCGCCGAACCACCAGATCAGGCGGTCGCGCGGCAGGCCCTGCTGGCCGCTGGCCGGGTTGAAGTACAGCCAGTTCTGGCCGTTGAAGCTGCGCAGCCACAGTTCCGGAGTCTGCGCCTGGTTCTCGACCAGGCGGATGGTGTGCACGCGTTCCATGGGCACGTGGGCGATGGACAGCAGCAGGTCGATCACCCGGGCGCGGTTGGCCACCGAGGTGTCGCCGGCGAGCAGCAGCTTGACGTTGTCGTCGCCGAGGTTGTTGACGCGCTTGATGGTCTCGCCGATGAAGGTCTCGACGTCGGCCGAGTGCTGGCGGATGGGGGCCAGCAGGGCCTCGGCGGCGATCTGCTCGGGGCCGGAAATCGGCAGGCTTTCCCGGTAGATTGGCCCCTTTTCCGGGGCTTTCTCCGTAGAGAAACGCTGGGTCAGGACCATCCGGTAGTACAGGGTCTGCTTGCCGTTGGCGCGGCGCGCCGACCAGGTCACCCGGCGGTTGCCGTCGACGTTGTTGACGCTGACGCCGTAGTTGTTGGAGATGAAGCTCTCGTTGAGGCTGACGAAATCCTGGCTGAGCGGCGGGACGAACATCTGCACCTTGACCGGGGTGCGCGGATTGGCCTGGAACTCGACCTTGGCGTCGATGTTCCAGACGTTGTCCGTTTCCGCCTCGGTCACCGGGATGCCGAGGACGAAGATCTGGTAGGCGGTGATCGCCACGCCCAGACTCACCAGGATGGCGATGAGGACTTTCAGGTGCAAGGTGAGAGAGCGCATCGAGATTACTCGTCCGAGAGTGCAACGTTGGTGCAGCCGGGCTTGCCGGCGGCGTACTTGAGGCTGGGGTCCACCAGGGCGCCGAAGTGCTTGAGGGCTTCGGCGCCGATCAGCAGGGGGTACTGGAAGGCGCTGCGGTCGGTCAGGTTCACCTCGATGGTGCGCAGGCTGCTGCCCATGCAGACGTCCAGTTCGATCACCGGCCGGGCGGTGTAGGTCTTGCCCTCGTCGGGATCGAAGTCGCCGGCGCGGCGCTTGATCTTGCTGATGCGGGCCAGGGGTCTTTCGATCGGCGCGACGCCATCCTCGTCGGTGCCGAGGTTGAAGCGTACCCAGGCTTCGCCCTCGCGCCTGAAGCGCCGGATGTTGCGTGCGCTGAGCGAGGCGGTCTTGGCGCCGGTGTCGAGTTTGGCAGCCAGAACGTTGCCGAGTTCCGGCAGCTGGGCATATTCGTTGAGGCCGTAGACGGTCTTTTCGGCAGCGAGGCCAAGGCCGCAGGGCATCATCAGGCTGAGGAGCAAGACGAGGGGCTTGAGTCTCATAGGTCCTGTGCGATGGGCATGAAGGGGCCGAAAGGCGGGGCGGCTGGCAGCCGCTCGGGCGGGCTGCATTCTAGCACGCACCCTTGGGGTGGGCGACAGGCGGCGGGCACTGCCTGCCGCCTGTCTGCGCGACCGCGTCGGCGGCACGCAAGAATCGTGACGGAATGATGCTGGGAAGCACGATTGTCGACAATCGTCTAAGTTGGTTTGACATGAATCGGGGATTGTCCTAGTTTCTGGCGAACGATGAATCTCGATGTGTCGACAATGATGAGCGAAGCCCTTGCCGAAAGCCGCCAGTTGGACGACGACGCCGGAACCCTCTCCGATCACGTCTTCCGCTGTATCCAGTCGGCCATCGTGCGCGGCGAGATTGCTCCGGGCAGCAAGATATCCGAGCCGGAGCTGGCGCGCGCCTACGGCATCAGTCGCGGACCGCTGCGCGAGGCGATCCGCCGCCTGGAGGGGCAGCGCCTGCTGGTGCGCGTCCCGCACGTCGGTGCGCGGGTGGTTTCGCTGAGTCCGGCCGAGCTGCTCGAGCTGTACGAGATCCGCGAATCGCTGGAGGGCATGGCCTGCCGGCTGGCCGCCGAGCGGATGAGCGAGGCGGAGATCGACGAGCTGCGCCGGGTGCTGGATACCCACGAGCGCGACGCCGCCTTCCAGGCCGGGGTCGGCTACTACCAGCAGGAGGGCGATTTCGACTTCCATTACCGGATCATCCAGGGCAGCGGCAATCAGACCCTGAGCAATCTGCTGTGCAACGAGCTGTACCAGCTGGTGCGCATGTACCGCATCCAGTTCTCGACCATGCCGAATCGGCCGCGCCAGGCCTTTGCCGAGCACCACCGCATTCTCGACGCCATCGCCGAGCGTGACGGCGAGCTGGCCGAGCTCTTGATGCGCCGCCACATTGCGGCATCCAAGCGCAACGTCGAGCGTCACTTCCAGGACGCCGCCCACAAGAACGCCAAGCAACGAGGTAAGTCATGACCCAGAAGACTCCCGGCCAGAAGTTCCGCGAAGCGGTCGCCAGCGAGAATCCGCTGCAGATCGTCGGTGCGATCACTGCCTACGCCGGCCGCATGGCCGAGGCTACCGGCTTCAAGGCGCTGTACATCTCCGGCGGCGGCGTGGCGGCCAACTCGCTGGGCATCCCGGATCTGGGCATCAGCACCATGGAAGACGTGCTGACCGACGCCCGCCGGCTGACCGACGCCACCACCCTGCCGGTGCTGGTCGACATCGACACCGGCTGGGGCGGCGCCTTCAACATCGCCCGTACCATCCGCTCGTTCGAGAAGGTCGGCGTGGCCGCCGTGCACATCGAGGACCAGGTCGGCACCAAGCGCTGCGGCCACCGTCCGGGCAAGGAAGTGGTCAGCACCGAGGAGATGGTCGACCGCATCAAGGCCGCCGTCGATGCCCGCCAGGACGACAGCTTCGTGATCATGGCGCGCACCGACGCGCTGGCCGGCGAGGGCCTGCAGTCCGCCATCGACCGCGCCTGCGCCTACGTCGAGGCCGGCGCCGACATGATCTTCCCCGAGGCGATGACCGAACTGGCGATGTACAAGCAGTTCCGCGCCGCGGTGAACGTGCCGATCCTCGCCAACATCACCGAATTCGGCCACACCCCGCTGTTCACCTGCGACGAGCTGGCTTCGGTGGACGTGGACATGGTGCTGTACTGCTGCGGCGCCTACCGGGCGATGAACGCCGCGGCGCTGAAGGTCTACCAGGCGATCCGCGAGCAGGGCACCCAGAAGAACGTGGTCGAGATCATGCAGACCCGTGCCGACCTGTACAAGTACCTCGGCTACCACGCCTACGAGGACAAGCTCGACGAGCTGTTCGCCCAGAAGAAGCAGGAAAAGATCCAGCCGCGGGAGTGCTGATCCCGTCTGGACGACCGGGAGCCCCGTCGGGGCTCCTCCAGTGAGTTGCTGTATCCGCCAACAACTTCAATAAATAAAGAAGAGGAACAACGCGATGGCTGAAGGTAAAGTTCTCTCCGGTGCCGGTCTGCGCGGCCAGATCGCTGGCCAGACTGCCCTGTCCACCGTCGGCAAGGCCGGCGCCGGCCTGACCTACCGCGGCTACGACGTCCGCGAGCTGGCCAAGGACTGCCTGTTCGAGGAAGTCGCCTACCTGCTGTTCTACGGCGAGCTGCCCACCCAGGCCCAGCTGGATGCCTACCTGACCCAGCTGCAGACCCAGCGCGACCTGCCCCAGGCCCTCAAGGAAGTGCTCGAGCGCATTCCGGCCAGCGCCCACCCGATGGACGTGATGCGCACCGGCTGCTCGATGCTCGGCAACCTGGAGCCCGAGGAAAGCTTCGAGCAGCAGCTCGACAAGGCCAACCGCCTGATGGCCGCCTTCCCGGCGATCATGTGCTACTGGTACCGCTTCAGCCACGAAGGCGTGCGCATCGACTGCACCAGCGACGCGCCGGACCTGGGTAGCCACTTCCTGACCCTGCTGCACGGCAAGGCACCCAGCGAGCTGCACCGCAAGGTGATGAACGTGTCGCTGATCCTCTACGCGGAGCACGAGTTCAACGCCTCGACCTTCACCGCCCGCGTCTGTGCCTCGACCCTGTCCGACCTGTTCTCCTGCATCACCGGGGCGATCGGCTCGCTGCGCGGCCCGCTGCACGGCGGCGCCAACGAGGCGGCGATGGAGATGATCGAGAAGTTCGCTACCCCCGAGGAGGCCACCGAAGGCACCCTGGCCATGCTGGCGCGCAAGGACAAGATCATGGGCTTCGGTCACGCGATCTACAGCGTCTCCGACCCGCGCAACGAGGTGATCAAGGGCTGGTCCAAGCTGCTCGCCGAGGAAGTCGGCGACACCGTGCTGTTCCCGGTCTCCGAGGCGATCGACAAGGTCATGTGGGAGCAGAAGAAGCTGTTCCCCAACGCCGACTTCTACCACGCGTCCGCCTACAACTTCATGGGCATCCCGACCAAGCTGTTCACCCCGATCTTCGTCTGCTCGCGGGTCACCGGCTGGGCGTCCCATGTGTTCGAGCAGCGCAGCAACAACCGCATCATCCGTCCGAGCGCCGAGTACATCGGCGTGGAGCAGCGTCCGGTTCCGCCGATCGCCGCACGCTGATCCGCAGCGGGGGAGGGCTCTTACGAGGAGCTCTCCCTCCTGCGCTCCCCGGAGACACCCACCGATCGCCACCCGATTGAGTTCCTGCCTGATGAATACTGAATATCGCAAAGCCCTGGCCGGCACCGACCTGGACTACTTCGACACCCGTGCCGCGGTCGAGGCCATCGCCCCCGGCGCCTACGACAAGCTGCCCTACACCTCCCGCGTGCTGGCTGAGCAGCTGGTGCGCCGCTGCGATCCGGCCATGCTGACCGACTCGCTCAAGCAGATCATCGAGCGCAAGCGCGACCTGGACTTCCCGTGGTATCCGGCCCGCGTGGTCTGCCACGACATCCTCGGTCAGACCGCGCTGGTCGATCTGGCCGGTCTGCGCGATGCCATCGCCGAGCAGGGTGGCGACCCGTCCAAGGTCAATCCGGTGGTGCCGACCCAGTTGATCGTCGACCACTCGCTGGCCGTCGAGTACGCCGGTTTCGATCCGGATGCCTTCGAGAAGAACCGTGCCGTCGAGGAGCGCCGCAACGAGGACCGCTTCCACTTCATCGAGTGGACCAAGACCGCATTCAAGAATGTCGACGTGATTCCGGCCGGCAACGGGATCATGCACCAGATCAACCTGGAGAAGATGAGCCCGGTGATCCAGGCGCGCGACGGCGTGGCCTTCCCGGACACCTGCGTCGGCACCGACTCGCACACCCCGCACGTCGACGCCCTGGGCGTGATCGCCATCGGCGTCGGCGGTCTGGAAGCCGAGACCGTGATGCTCGGCCGCGCCTCGATGATGCGTCTGCCCGACATCGTCGGCGTCCGGCTGACCGGCAAGCGCCAGCCGGGCATCACCGCTACCGACATCGTCCTGGCGCTGACCGAGTTCCTGCGCAAGGAGCGCGTGGTGGGGGCCTACGTCGAGTTCTTCGGCGAGGGCGCCGACAGTCTGTCGATCGGCGACCGCGCGACCATCTCCAACATGTGTCCGGAATACGGCGCCACCGCGGCGATGTTCTACATCGACCAGCAGACCATCGACTACCTCAAGCTGACCGGCCGCGAGCCGGAGCAGGTGGCGCTGGTCGAGAACTACGCCAAGACCACCGGGCTGTGGGCCACTGCGCTGGAAGGCGCCGAGTACGAGCGCGTGCTGGAGTTCGACCTGTCCAGCGTGGTGCGCAACATGGCCGGCCCGTCCAACCCGCACAAGCGCCTGCCGACCTCCGCCCTGCACGAGCGCGGCATCGCCGACGAGGCCAAGCTGGCCGCCGCCCGCGCCGAGGAAGCCGAGGGCCTGCTGCCGGACGGCGCGGTGATCATCGCCGCCATCACCAGCTGCACCAACACCTCCAACCCGCGCAACGTGGTGGCCGCCGGCCTGCTGGCGAAGAAGGCCAACGAACTGGGGCTGGTGCGCAAGCCGTGGGTGAAGACCTCCTTCGCCCCGGGCTCCAAGGTCGCCAGGCTGTACCTGGAAGAGGCCGGCCTGCTGCCCGAGCTGGAGAAGCTCGGCTTCGGTATCGTCGCCTACGCCTGCACCACCTGCAACGGCATGTCCGGCGCGCTGGACCCGCAGATCCAGCAAGAAATCATCGACCGCGACCTGTACGCCACCGCCGTGCTGAGCGGCAACCGCAACTTCGACGGCCGCATCCACCCCTACGCCAAGCAGGCCTTCCTCGCCTCGCCGCCGCTGGTGGTCGCCTACGCCATCGCCGGTACCGTGCGCTTCGACATCGAGCAGGACGTGCTGGGCACCGACAAGAACGGTAACCCGATCACCCTGAAGGATCTGTGGCCGTCCGACGAGGAGATCGACGCCATCGTCGCCTCCTGCGTCAAGCCCGAGCAGTTCAAGCAGGTCTATATCCCGATGTTCGACCTCGGCAACGTCGAGGAAGCCAAGAGCCCGCTGTACGACTGGCGCCCGATGTCCACCTACATCCGCCGCCCGCCGTACTGGGAAGGCGCGCTGGCCGGCGAGCGCACCCTCAAGGGCATGCGTCCGCTGGCGGTGCTGCCGGACAACATCACCACCGACCACCTGTCGCCGTCCAACGCCATCCTGGCGGATTCGGCCGCCGGTGAGTACCTGGCCAAGATGGGCCTGCCGGAGGAGGACTTTAACTCCTACGCAACCCACCGCGGCGACCACCTGACCGCCCAGCGCGCCACCTTCGCCAACCCGCAGCTGGTCAACGAGATGGCGGTGGTCGACGGCGAGGTGAAGAAGGGCTCGCTGGCCCGCGTCGAGCCGGACGGCAAGGTCATGCGCATGTGGGAAGCCATCGAGACCTACATGGAGCGCAAGCAGCCGCTGATCATCGTCGCCGGCGCCGACTACGGCCAGGGCAGCTCGCGCGACTGGGCGGCCAAGGGCGTGCGTCTGGCCGGCGTCGAGGCCATCGTCGCCGAGGGCTTCGAGCGCATCCACCGTACCAACCTGGTCGGCATGGGCGTGCTGCCGCTGGAGTTCAAGCCGGGCACCACCCGCAAGACTCTCGGCATCGACGGCACCGAGACCTTCGACGTGATCGGCGAGCGCACCCCGCGCGCCGACCTGACCCTGGTCATCCACCGCACCAACGGCGAGAGCCTCAAGGTGCCGGTGACCTGCCGTCTGGACACCGCCGAGGAGGTGTCGATCTACGAGGCCGGTGGCGTGCTGCAGCGCTTCGCCAAGGACTTCCTCGGTCAGGCCTGACCGGCCGGCCGACGGTCCCGCCCTGTGGCGGGGCCGTCGGCCACGCATTCCATCTCCGCAGCGCCGTCCGGCGCTGCGGCTTCATGAGGAACAGATTCGCATGGCGCATCTCCCCCAGATCAAGATTCCCGCCACCTACATCCGTGGCGGCACCAGCAAGGGCGTGTTCTTCCGCCTGCAGGATTTGCCCGAGCGCTGCCAGGTGCCGGGCGAGGCCCGAGACCGCCTGCTGATGCGGGTGATCGGCAGCCCCGACCCCTACGGCCAGCAGATCGACGGCATGGGCGGCGCGACCTCCAGCACCTCCAAGACGGTGATCGTGGCCAAGAGCGAGCAGCCCGGCCACGACGTCGACTACCTGTTCGGCCAGGTGGCGATCAACAAGGCGTTCGTCGATTGGTCGGGCAACTGCGGCAACCTGACCGCGGCGGTCGGCGCCTTCGCGGTTGCCGGCGGGCTGGTCGATGCCGAGCGCATCCCGGAGAACGGCATCTGCACCGTGCGCATCTGGCAGAAGAACATCGGCAAGACCATCATCGCCCATGTGCCGATCAGCGACGGCCAGGTGCAGGAAACCGGCGACTTCGAGCTGGACGGCGTGACCTTCCCGGCCGCCGAGGTGGTCATCGAGTTCATGGATCCGGCCGACGGCGAAGGCTCGATGTTCCCCACCGGCAACGTGGTCGACGATCTGGAAGTGCCCGGCATCGGCACCTTCAAGGCGACCATGATCAACTCCGGGATCCCGACCATCTTCGTCAATGCCGCCGACATCGGTTATACCGGCACCGAGCTGCAGAAGGACCTCAACTCCGACGCCGAGGCGCTGGCGCGCTTCGAGACCATGCGCGCCTACGGTGCGCTGAAGATGGGGCTGATTTCCGACATCGCCGAGGCCGCCGCCCGCCAGCACACGCCGAAGATCGCCTTCGTCGCGCCGGCCACCGAGTACGTCTCCTCCAGCGGCAAGACCGTGGCAGCCGACGAGATCGACTGCTGCGTGCGCGCGCTGTCGATGGGCAAGCTGCACCACGCGATGATGGGCACCGCCTCGGTGGCCATCGCCACCGCCGCCGCGGTGCCGGGCACCCTGGTCAACCTGGCCGCCGGTGGCGGCGAGCGTGAGGCGGTGACCTTCGGTCATCCGTCCGGCACCTTGCGGGTCGGCGCGGCGGCGGCACTGGTCGACGGCGAGTGGACCGCCACCAAGGCGGTGATGAGCCGCAGCGCGCGGGTGCTGATGGAAGGCTGGGTGCGGGTGCCGGCCGACGCCTTCTGACGGCGAGATTCGCTGCCGCGGCAGCGAACGCTCCGTCGGGCCCGAGGCTGCGGCGGGGCGAGGCGAGCGGCGTCTCGGCGCCGGCTCGTCGGGCGCTTCCGCGCCCGTGCAGTACAGGGGGAAGGGGCCCGGAGCAGTCCGGGCTCGCTTCTTTCGGGGAGGCGTTACTTGAGGCGCCGCTCGACGCCCTTTTCCACCAGGATCTTCGCGGCGATCTCCTCGACCGAGAAGTGCGTGGAGTTGATGAACGGGATGTTTTCGCGGCGGAACAGGCTTTCCACCTCGCGCACCTCGAACTCGCACTGGGCGTAGCTGGCGTAGCGGCTGTTGGGCTTGCGCTCGTTGCGGATCGCCGACAGGCGGTCGGGGTCGATGGTCAGGCCGAACAGCTTGCCCTTGTGCTCCTTGAGCGCGCCGGGCAACTGCAGGCGTTCCATGTCGTCCTCGGTGAGCGGATAGTTGGCGGCGCGGATGCCGTATTGCAGGGCCATGTACAGGCAGGTCGGGGTCTTGCCGCAGCGCGACACGCCGACCAGGATCAGATCGGCCTTGCCGTAGTAGTGGGTGCGTGCGCCGTCGTCGTTGTCGAGGGCGAAGTGCACCGAGTCGATGCGCTCCATGTAGTTGGGGTTGTGGGCGATCGAATGCGACTTGCCCACCGAGTAGGAGGAGTGCGAAGCCAGCTCCTGTTCGAGGGGGGAGAGGAAGGTCGAGAAGATGTCGACCATGAAGCCGTTGCAGTGCGAGAGTTCCTCGCGGATGTCGCGGTTGACGATGGTGTCGAAGATGATCGGCCGCACGCCGTCCGCCTCGGCAGCCGCGTTGATTTGCTGTACCATGGCACGGGCTTTTTCCACGGTATCGATGTACGGCCGGGTCAGCTTGTGGAAGTTGATGTTCTCGAACTGCGCCAGCAGGCTCTGGCCCAGCGTTTCGGCGGTGATGCCGGTGCCGTCGGAGATGAAGAAAGCGGTGCGTTTCATGGGCGCCCTGGCCTTGCGATGGGATCGTTTCCCGGCTGGATCCACGAGCGCGCAGGGCGCCCGGTATGCCGTACGGCGGCATTGTCACTTATTTTCCGGGGCTCGGCCACAAGCAGGGCCCGACCAGTCCGCGCGTTGTGCGGGCACCACATAGGGGAGAGGTCACCTTGGTAGAGTACGTAGTTTCCCTCGATAAGCTCGGCGTCCACGATGTAGAGCACGTAGGGGGCAAGAATGCCTCGCTGGGCGAGATGATCAGCAACCTCGCCGGCGCCGGCGTTTCCGTACCCGGCGGCTTTGCCACCACGGCCCAGGCCTACCGCGACTTCCTCGAGCAGAGCGGTCTCAACGACCGCATCCACGCCGCCCTCGACGCCCTCGACGTCGACGATGTCAACGCCCTGGCCAAGACCGGCGCGCAGATCCGTCAGTGGGTGATGGATGCCGAGTTCCCCGTCCAGCTGGACGCCGACATCCGCAAGGCCTTCGCCGAGATGAGCGCCGGCAACGACAACATGGCCGTGGCCGTGCGCTCCTCCGCCACCGCGGAGGACCTGCCGGACGCCTCCTTCGCCGGCCAGCAGGAGACCTTCCTGAACATCCGCGGCGTGGACAACGTGATCCGTGCCACCAAGGAAGTCTTTGCCTCGCTGTTCAACGACCGCGCCATCGCCTACCGCGTGCACCAGGGCTTCGACCACAAGCTGGTCGCCCTGTCCGCCGGCGTGCAGCGCATGGTCCGTTCGGAAACCGGCACCGCCGGGGTGATGTTCACCCTCGACACCGAATCCGGCTTCCGCGACGTGGTGTTCATCACCGGTGCCTACGGCCTCGGCGAGACCGTGGTGCAGGGCGCGGTGAACCCCGACGAGTTCTACGTGCACAAGCCGACCCTGGAAGCCGGCCGTCCGGCGATCCTGCGCCGCAACCTGGGCAGCAAGGCGATCAAGATGGTCTACGGCGACGAAGCCAAGGCCGGTCGCTCGGTCAAGGTGGTCGACGTCGAGCGTACCGACCGCGCGCGCTTCTGCATCAGCGATGCGGAAGTCGCCGAGCTGGCCAAGCAGGCGCTGATCATCGAGAAGCACTACGGCCGGCCGATGGACATCGAGTGGGCGAAGGACGGCGACGACGGCAAGCTGTACATCGTCCAGGCCCGTCCGGAAACCGTGAAGAGCCGCGCCAGCAACGTGATGGAGCGCTACCTGCTCAAGGAGAAGGGCAAGGTGCTGGTCGAGGGCCGCGCCATCGGCCAGCGCATCGGCTCCGGCAAGGTGGTGGTGATCCACGACATCGCCGAGATGGACAAGGTGCAGCCGGGCGACGTGCTGGTTTCCGACATGACCGACCCGGACTGGGAGCCGATCATGAAGCGCGCCAGCGCCATCGTCACCAATCGTGGCGGGCGTACCTGCCACGCGGCGATCATCGCCCGCGAGCTGGGTATCCCGGCGGTGGTCGGCTGCGGCAACGCCACCAGCGTGCTGAAGGACGGTCAGGAAGTCACCGTGTCCTGCGCCGAAGGCGACACCGGCCTGATCTACGAGGGTGCCCTGGGCTTCGACGTGCGCCAGAATTCGGTGGACGCCATGCCCGAGCTGCCGTTCAAGATCATGATGAACGTCGGCAATCCGGACCGCGCCTTCGACTTCGCCCAGCTGCCCAACGCCGGTGTCGGTCTGGCGCGTCTGGAATTCATCATCAACCGCATGATCGGCGTGCACCCCAAGGCGCTGCTCAACTTTGCCAGCCTGCCGGCGGAGATCAAGGACAGCGTCGAGAAGCGCATCGCCGGCTATGACGACCCGGTCGGCTTCTACGTCGAGAAGCTGGTCGAGGGCATCAGCACCCTGGCCGCGGCCTTCTGGCCGAAGAAGGTCATCGTGCGCATGTCCGACTTCAAGTCCAACGAGTACGCCAACCTGATCGGCGGCAAGCTCTACGAGCCGGAAGAAGAGAACCCGATGCTCGGCTTCCGCGGCGCCTCGCGCTACATCAGCGAGAGCTTCCGCGACTGCTTCGAGCTCGAGTGCCGGGCGATGAAGAAGGTCCGCAACGAGATGGGCCTGACCAACGTCGAGATCATGATCCCGTTCGTGCGCACCGTGGGCGAGGCCTCCCAGGTCGTCGACCTGCTGGCCAGCCACGGTCTCAAGCGCGGCGACAACGGCCTGCGCGTGATCATGATGTGCGAATTGCCGTCCAACGCGCTGCTCGCCGAGGAGTTCCTCGAGCACTTCGACGGCTTCTCGATCGGCTCCAACGACCTGACCCAGCTGACCCTCGGCCTGGACCGCGACTCCGGGATCATCGCCCACCTGTTCGACGAGCGGAATCCGGCGGTGAAGAAGCTGCTGTCCGGCGCCATCCAGGCCTGCCGCAAGGCCGACAAGTACATCGGCATCTGCGGCCAGGGCCCGTCGGATCATCCGGATCTGGCCAAGTGGCTGATGGAGCAGGGTATCGACAGCGTGTCGCTGAATCCCGACTCGGTGCTCGACACCTGGTTCTTCCTCGCCGAAGGCCAGGCCTGACAGCAGGCCTCAAGCGGTAACCAGAGAAGGGCGGGGGCAATCCCCGCCCTTTTTCGTGCAAGTGAACAACAGCAGATGCAGAGCAGCAGCAAACTCTTTCCCGTCGCCCTGGTCAGCGCCGAGCTGTGCGGCGACCTGACCGAAGACGTCTATCTCCTCAAGCCCAACAACAGTCCCGACAGCTCGGTCGAGCTGGCGCTGACTCGTCTCGGGCATGCCGGTGCGCTCGGGCGTGGCGAGCCGCTGGTGCTGTTGCACGGGGCTTTTGCCAACCGGCGCTGCTGGTACACCGCCCATGGTCATGGCCTGGGTGCCTGGCTGGCGCGCGCCGGCTTCGATGTCTGGCTGGCCGAGATGCGCGGCCACGGTCTGTCGCCACGCAATCGCCGTTATCGCCACAACCGGCTGGTCGACTACGCGCGCTACGACCTGCCGGCCATCGCCGCCTTCATCGCCGAGCAGAGCGGGCGTGCGGCGCACTGGCTGGGCCATTCTCTGGGTGGGCTGAGTGTGGTCGCTGCCCTGGCCGGCGGCCACCTGGCGGGGGATCGAGCGGCCTCGCTGGTCCTGTTCGGCTGCCAGGTCCGTCGTCTGCACTGGTCGCTGAAGCTGCCGCCGCTAAGCTGGGGAGCGCGCCTGTGGTTGCGCGGCCGCGAGCAGGTGGGTGGCGGTTGGCTGGGGCTGGCGCCGGAGGACGAGCCCGCCGGCATTGCGCGCGACGCGCTGCGCTGGTATGGCCCGCTAGGGCGTTTCGCTGCGCCGGGCGAGGATTGGCTGGCGGCGCTGGGCGGGGTGGAGGTGCCGGTGCTGGCGCTGGCCGGAGCGGGCGATCGCGCCGATCCGGCGCAGGCCTGCCGGCAGTTGCTCGACGGTTTCGGTTCGGCGCGGCGCGACTTCGTCTGCCTCGGCCGGGCTGCGGGATTCGCCGAGGACTACGCGCATGCCGGCATGCTGAGCGGCCGCCATGCGCCGCGCGAGGTCTGGCCGCTGCTCGAGCACTGGCTGCGTCACGGCCGGCTGCCGCCGTCGCCCGGCAAGTGATCCCATACGTTTGCCTAGTTCCCTGCCGGCGCCATTGTGGCTAGGATCGGGGCAGGAATGGCGAGCGCCCCGGGTTGGGGCGCCCGCCTCGACGCAGTCTGTTCGCCGCTGTTGCGTTCGCCTTCCATTCCGGCTGGCGCGCGTGGTGGCGTCGATCTCTAACGCAAGGAATCCGACATGCAATACGTGACCCCCGATCTGTGCGATGCCTACCCCTATGTCGATGTGGTTGAGCCGATGTTCAGCAACTTCGGCGGCCGCGACTCCTTCGGCGGCCAGATCGTCACCATCAAGTGCTTCGAGGACAACTCGCTGGTCAAGGAGCAGGTCGAGCAGGATGGTCGCGGCAAGGTGCTGGTGGTCGACGGCGGCGGCTCGCTGCGTCGAGCCCTGCTCGGCGACATGCTGGCCGAGAAGGCGGCGAAGAACGGTTGGGAAGGCATCGTGGTGTACGGCTGCGTGCGTGACGTCGACGTGCTCGCCCAGACCGACCTCGGCGTGCAGGCCCTGGCTGCTCATCCGATGAAGACCGAGAAGCGCGGCATCGGCGACCTCAACGTCGAAGTGACCTTCGCCGGCGTCACCTTCACTCCGGGGCATTATGTGTATGCCGACAACAACGGCATCATCGTCTCCCACGACGAACTGAGGATGCCCGAGTAAGGTGCGCAGGCTGCGGCCGGTCTGCGGATCGGCCGCGATAGCCTCGGGAGCGTTCATGCGGCAGCCTTACGACGAGGACAACGAGCGCGGCTTGGTGTA
Source organism: Stutzerimonas stutzeri (assembly GCF_024451105.1). Classification (GTDB taxonomy): domain Bacteria; phylum Pseudomonadota; class Gammaproteobacteria; order Pseudomonadales; family Pseudomonadaceae; genus Geopseudomonas; species Geopseudomonas stutzeri_A. Next base: position 60,828 of record NZ_JANGEY010000002.1, on the reverse strand, counting down.
CGGCTTCGTGCTGGATGGCGAGGGCGGTGCACGGCGCCTGCGCCGCAACGAGCTGGAAGTGCTCGACCTGCGTCCGCAGGAAAGTCTCTGGCTGCACTGGGATCGCAGCGTCCCGGCGGCCCGTCGCTGGCTGCGCGAGTCCAGCGGACTCGACGAGTTCGCCTGCGACCTGCTGCTGGAGGAGGCGACCCGGCCGCGATTGGTGCCGGTGGGGCGGGAGCGGCTGCTGCTGTTCCTGCGTGGTGTCAACCTCAATCCCGGTGCCGCGCCGGAGGACATGGTCGCGCTGCGCGTCTACGTCGATCCCGCGCGGCTGATCTCCCTGCGCATGCGACCGGTCAAGGCCGCCGGCGCTTTGTGCGACAGTCTCGAGCATGGCGAGGGGCCGGGGAGCGTCTCGGAGGCTCTGCTGCAGCTGGCCGAGGCGCTGACCGACGGCGTGGATGCGCTGGTCGACGGCATGGCCGAGCAGCTCGACGAGCTGGAGGAGGCGCTTGAGTTGAGCGCCAGGCGGGTGCCCGACCGTCAGCTGTTGCTGGCCTTGCGCCGGCGGGCGGCCGGCCTGCGGCGCTATCTGGCGCCGCAGCGGGAAATCTACGCCCAGCTGGCACGCAATCCGCTGCCGTGGTTCGCCGCCGCCGATGCCGGCTACTGGAACGAGTTGCACAACCGGCTGACCCGTCATCTCGAGGAGCTGGAACTGGTGCGCGAACGGGTCAGCCTGCTCCAGGAGGCCGAGCACCGGCGGGTGACCGAGCGGATGAATCGAACCATGTACCTGCTCGCCATCATCACCGGCTTCTTCATGCCGATCACCTTCGTCACCGGTCTGCTCGGCATCAACGTCGGCGGGATCCCTGGTGCCGAGCATCCCTCCGGGTTCCTGCTGGTCTGCCTGCTGATCGCTTTCCTCGCGACGATCCAGGTCTGGCTGCTGCGGCACCTGCGCTGGCTCTGATGTGACCCATCGCGGCGCTGGCGCGTCTCGAACAGACACACCGCGGAGGTCGGTTATGCACGATCCCTTCGAACAATCCCTGCGTGACCTGCTGCGCAGCGCGCCGGCCGAGTCGGCCGACAGCGCTCGCCTGGATCGCGTGCTCAAGGCCGCCAATCGCCAGGTCGGCGCTGGCGACCTGTTCAAGCTGCTGGGCCACTGGTTCGAGGCGCTGATGATCGGCCTCGAGAGCGGCACGACCCGCAAGGTGCCGGCGACCCGGCGACTGCATCCTGCCGCGCGTGCGGCGCACAAGGCTGAGTGAAACATGGAATTCGATATCTGGACCCAGAGTCTGCTGAGTGCGATGAACACCCTGTGGAGCAAGCTGGCGGGCTTCATCCCCAATCTGCTCGGCGCGCTGGTGGTGCTGCTGCTCGGCTTCCTCGTAGCCAAGCTGCTCGACACCCTGTTCTCCCGGGTGCTGGCCAAGCTCGGTCTGGACCGGCTCATGGCTGGCGCCGGACTGACCAAGCAACTTGCGCGCGTCGGTATCCAGGCTCCGGTATCGACCCTGGTCGGCAAGGTGGTCTACTGGTTCGTGCTGCTGGTGTTCCTGGTTTCGGCGGCCGAGTCGCTGGGGCTGCAGCGGGTGTCGGCGACTCTCGATCTGTTCGCCCTCTATCTGCCCAAGGTGTTTGGTGCGGCGCTGGTGCTGCTGGCCGGTGTGCTGCTCGCCCAACTGGCCGGGCGCTTGGTGCGCGGCGCGGCCGATGGCGTCGGTCTCGAGTACGGCGGCAGTCTCGGGCGGCTCGCCCAGGGGCTGGTGATCATCATCAGCATCTCGGTGGCCATCGGGCAGCTGGAGGTCAAGACCGACCTGCTCAACCTGGTCATCGCCATCGTGCTGTCGGCGGTGGCCCTGGCGCTGGCCCTGGCGCTCGGCTTGGGCAGCCGCGAGGTGGTCGGGCAGATCATCGCCGGCATCTACCTGCGCGAACTGTACGAGGTCGGCCAGCGGATCCGCGTCGGCGAGATCGAGGGGGTGATCGAGGAGATCGGCACGGTGAAGACGATCCTTCTCACGGAAGGCGACGAGCTGGTGACCCTGTGCAACCGCCTGCTGCTGACGCGGCGGGTCAGCAGTCGCTGAGGCGCCGCCTTGTCCGGCCTTTTCTGCTAGATTAGCCGGTCATCCCGGCAGCCTGTCCGTGCGTTTCAGGCTGCCTTTTCCGAATCGCGGCCGGTCTGCCTCGCTTGAACACAACCCACTCCCAGCCCCAGCGCTACGATCCGCAGCAGCTCACCGACGAGGAGCTGGTGCAGCGCGCGCATGACGAGCTGTTCCATGTCACTCGGGCCTACGAGGAGCTGATGCGCCGCTACCAGCGCACCTTGTTCAATGTCTGTGCGCGCTATCTGGGCAACGAGCGGGATGCCGACGATGTCTGTCAGGAAGTCATGCTCAAGGTCCTTTACGGGCTGAAGAACTTCGAAGGCAAGTCGAAGTTCAAAACCTGGCTGTACAGCATCACCTACAACGAGTGCATCACCCAGTATCGCAAGGAGCGGCGCAAGCGTCGCCTGGTCGATGCGCTGAGTCTCGATCCGCAGGAAGAGGCCTCGGAGGAGAGGGCGCCCAGGCTGGAGGAGCGTGGCGGTCTGGACCGCTGGCTGGTGCACGTCAATCCGATCGATCGGGAAATTCTCGTTCTGCGCTTCGTCGCCGAGCTGGAGTTCCAGGAGATTGCCGACATCATGCACATGGGGCTGAGCGCCACCAAGATGCGCTATAAGCGGGCGCTGGATCGTCTGCGGGACAAGTTTGCCGATCCGGCCGCAGAGTGATGCTCGAGAAAATTTCGGCCGATTCGCATGCGTGCTAAACTTTCCGTCCGTCTGCCTGTCATATCCGGGCAGCCGAAAATTATCTTGCTGGGGATTTAACGGATGAAACTGAAAAACACCTTGAGCGTCGTCATTGGTTCTCTGGTAGCCGCCTCCTCCATCGGTGCACTTGCCCAGGGTCAGGGTGCTGTCGAGGTGGAAGCGTTCGGCAAGCGCTACTTCGCCGACAGCGTACACGACATCACCAATGGCAACCTCTTTGGTGGCAGCGTTGGCTACTTCCTGACCGACGACGTCTCCCTGAACCTGTCCCATGGTGTGTACAAGAGCCTGGAGGGCGACAATGCCGCCAACAACGGCGGCGCCATCGACGGCCATCTGACCGCTCTCGAGGCCGCCTATCACTTCGGCGTTCCGGGCGTGCGCAGCCTGCGTCCCTACGTCTCCGCCGGTTTCGCCCATCAGGAGCTGGACAATACCAGCTCCCGCGGCCAGAACAAGAGCACCCTGGCTACCGTCGGCAGCGGCGTGAAGTACTACGTTTCCGAGAACGTGCTGCTCAAGGCCGGTCTGGACCTGATGCACGGTCTGGATCAGGAGCAGACCGAGTGGATGGCTGGCTTCGGCGTCGGCATGAACTTCGGTGGCGGCAGCCGTCCGGCTCCGGCCCCGGCTCCGGTCGCCGTCGCTCCGGTCGAGCAGCCGGCTCCGGTTGCCGAGCAGCCGGTACCGGAAGTGGTACGCGTCGAGCTGGACGTCAAGTTCGACTTCGACAAGGCCCAGGTCAAGCCGGAGAGCTTCGCCGACATCCAGAACCTGGCCGAGTTCATGAACCAGTACCCGCAGACCACCACCACCGTGGAAGGTCACACCGACTCCGTGGGTACCGATGCCTACAACCAGAAGCTGTCCGAGCGCCGCGCGGCGGCCGTGCGCGAAGTGCTGGTCAACCAGTACGGCGTGTCCTCCTCGCGCGTCAGCTCGGTTGGCTATGGCGAATCCCGCCCGGTGGCCGACAACGCGACCGAGGCCGGTCGTGCGATCAACCGTCGCGTGGAAGCCGAAGTGGAGGCCCAGATCCAGCGCTGATGCCTGTGGTCTGAGCATGAAAAAACCCGACTTCGGTCGGGTTTTTTCTTGGCTGTGCAGTCGGCCGGCGGCGGTCGTGGTGCCGTCGGCGGGCGCCGATCAGTCGTGCAGCTTTTCCGCCGCGTACAGGGTGTTTTCCAGCAGGCAGGCGCGGGTCATCGGGCCGACGCCGCCGGGGACCGGGGTGATCCAGGCGGCGCGGGCGGCTGCCGCCGCGAAGTCGACGTCGCCGACCAGGCGGCCGTCGGCCAGGCGATTGATGCCCACGTCGATGACGATGGCGCCTTCCTTGATCCACTCACCCTTGACCAGGCCCGGCTTGCCGACAGCGACCACGACGATGTCGGCCTGGCGCACGTGGCTGGCCAGGTCGCGGGTGAAGCGATGGGTCACCGTGGTGGTGCAGCCGGCCAGCAGCAGCTCGAGAGCCATCGGGCGGCCAACGATGTTGGAGGCGCCGACCACTACGGCGTGCTGGCCGTGCAGGTCGACGCCGGTGCTCCTGAGCAGGGTCATGATGCCTTTCGGCGTGCACGGCTGCAGTACCGGCATGCGCTGGGCCAGGCGGCCGATGTTGAACGGATGGAAGCCGTCGACGTCCTTGTCCGGGCTGATGCGCTCGAGCAGTTGCGAGGCGTCCAGGTGCGGGGGCAGCGGCAGCTGGACCAGGATGCCGTCGACCGTCGAGTCGGCGTTGAGGGTGTCGATCAGTTCGAGCAGCTCCGCCTGTCCGGTGCTGGCGTCCAGGTCGTAGGCGCGAGAGATGAAGCCCACTTCCTCGCAGTCCTTGCGCTTGTGGGCGACGTACACCTGGGAGGCCGGGTCGCTGCCGACCAGGATGACGGCCAGTCCGGGGATGCGCAGGTCTTGCTGGCGACGCTCGGCCACACGCTGGGCAATCTGTTGGCGGAGGCGGGCGGCGATGGCTTTGCCGTCGATCAGTTGTGCGGTCATGACGCTGGGAGAACCGTGAGAGTCAGTGAAAAAGGTGGGCTATTCTCGCATGGGGCGGCGGTTGGGCAAAGGCAGCCGCGCCGCAAAACCCTCCGGGCGCACCTATGTGTTTGAAAATTTTCAAAAAAACCGTTGACGAGGGGGAGTCGCATGGATAACATGTGCCCCGCTTACCAAGCACGGCCGGTCGCGAGAAGCTGATGGCTGGTCCGGTGGTTAGACGCCCTGGAGAGGTCTTGAGGCTTCTTCGGATCCTGCTGGAGGGTTGCCGCCACAACGCGCCCGTAGCTCAGCTGGATAGAGCATCCGCCTTCTAAGCGGATGGTCGCAGGTTCGAGTCCTGCCGGGCGCGCCATTCGGCGGCATGGTAAAGCGATGCAATATGGTGGGCGTAGCTCAGTTGGTAGAGCACAGGATTGTGGCTCCTGGTGTCGTGGGTTCGATTCCCATCGTCCACCCCATATTCCGAAGCGCCAGGCCTAGCCTGGCGTTTTCGTTTCTGCTCCCGTCATGCGGACGTGGTGAAATTGGTAGACACGCTGGATTTAGGTTCCAGTGCCGCAAGGTGTGAGAGTTCGAGTCTCTCCGTCCGCACCATTCTCGTCAGCCCTGCCATGCCCTTCGGGGGAGTCTCCAGCGGTCTGCGCAGCCGCACCGATGGGCCTTTTGTCGCTTTCCGGGGTTCGGTGGCACGGTGCCTTTTCTGTCGCTCGGCGGATGACTTCTGCGAAATCACCTAATAGAATGCATGCCCTGTTTCTGGGGCCGGTAGGGCCGGCTTTCGTCTGTGCAACGAGGATTACCCATGCAAGTTTCTGTTGAAGCCACTTCCGCTCTCGAGCGTCGCATGACCGTAGGTGTGCCTGCCGAGCGCATCGAGAACGAAGTCAACAAGCGTCTGCAGCAGACCGCCCGTCGCGCCAAGATTCCCGGCTTCCGTCCCGGCAAGGTGCCGATGAGCATCATCCGTCAGCGTTACGAGGACTCCGCCCGTCAGGAGGCGCTGGGTGACCTGATCCAGGCTACCTTCTACGAGGCTGTGGTGCAGGAGAAGCTCAATCCGGCCGGCTCCCCGTCCGTCGAGCCGAAGGTGTTCGAGAAGGGCCAGGCGCTGGAGTACGTCGCCACCTTCGAGGTGTTCCCGGAATTTCAGGTGGGCGGCTTCGAGTCCATCGCTGTCGAGCGTCCGCAGGCCGAGGTGGCCGAGGTCGACGTCGACAACATGCTCGAGATCCTGCGCAAGCAGAATACCCGCTTCGAGGTGGTCGAGCGTGCGGCGCAGGACGGCGACCAGCTGAACATCGACTTCGTCGGCAAGATCGACGGCGAAGCCTTCGCCGGCGGCAGCGCCAAGGGTACCCTGCTGGTGCTGGGCTCGGGCCGCATGATCCCGGGCTTCGAGGATGGTCTGGTCGGCGCCAAGGCCGGCGAAGAGCGCGTGCTGAGCGTGACCTTCCCCGAGGATTACCAGAACCTGGATCTGGCCGGCAAGGCCGCCGAGTTCGCCGTGACCGTCAACAGCGTGGCCGAGCCGAAGCTGCCGGAGCTGAACGAGGAGTTCTTCGCCCTGTTCGGTGTCAAGGAAGGCGGCGTCGACGGTTTCCGCGCCGAGGTGCGCAAGAACATGGAGCGCGAGCTGCGTCAGGCCATCAAGTCCAAGGTCAAGAACCAGGTGATGGAAGGCCTGCAGGCCGGCAACCCGGTCGAGGTGCCGAAGGCGCTGATCGGCAACGAGGTGAACCGTCTGCGCGTGCAGGCTGTCCAGCAGTTTGGTGGCAGCATCAAGCCCGAGCAACTGCCGGCCGAGCTGTTCGAGGAGCAGGCCAAGCGCCGCGTCGCTCTGGGGCTGATCGTCGCCGAAGTCGTCAAGCAATTCGAGATCAAGCCGGACGAAGCTCGCGTCCGTGAGCTGATCGAGGAAATGGCCTCGGCCTACCAGGAGCCGGAGCAGGTCGTGGCCTGGTACTACAAGAACCCCCAGCAGCTGGACGAGGTCCGTTCGGTTGTTCTGGAAGAACAAGTCGTGGATACTGTCCTGCAAAAGGCCAATGTTACCGACAAGCAGGTCTCCTACGAGGAAGCGGTCAAGCCGGCGGAAGCTCCGAAGGGCGAATAAAGACCTCTGCACTTGTTAGAGTCCTACATAAGCCAGCCTCGCGCTGGCTTATGTGCGTATGGACATGTCTTATAGGGAGTGACCGGGAATGTTCCGCAATTCTTTCGATTCGCAGCTCGACGTGCAGGCCGCTGGCGGCCTGGTGCCCATGGTGATCGAGCAGTCGGCGCGCGGCGAGCGTGCCTACGACATCTACTCGCGCCTGCTCAAGGAGCGGGTGATCTTCCTGGTCGGCCCGGTCGAGGACTATATGGCCAACCTGGTGGTGGCGCAGCTGCTGTTCCTCGAGGCGGAGAACCCCGACAAGGATATCCACCTGTACATCAATTCGCCGGGGGGCTCGGTGACCGCTGGCATGTCGATCTACGACACCATGCAGTTCATCAAGCCGGACGTGTCGACCATCTGCATCGGTCAGGCCTGCAGCATGGGCGCCCTGCTGCTGGCTGGTGGCGCCGCCGGCAAGCGCTACTGCCTGCCGCACTCGCGGATGATGATCCACCAGCCGCTCGGCGGCTTCCAGGGGCAGGCCTCGGACATCGAGATCCACGCGCGCGAGATTCTCACCATCCGTGAGCGCCTGAACCGTATCCTCGCGGCGCACACCGGTCAGCCGATCGACGTGATCGCCCGTGATACCGACCGCGACAACTTCATGAGCGGCGAGGAAGCGGTCAACTACCGGCTGATCGACAAGGTGCTGACCAAGCGCCAGCTGCCCGCCTGAGTCCCTCCAGCTGTCTTCGGCCGGGATGTTTCCGGCCATGTCGCGGGCTTGAAAAAGCCCGCGATTGTCTTCATCTTGTGTTCATGCCTACCGGATTGGATTGATCGAATGACTGACACCCGTAACGGCGAGGACACCGGCAAACTGCTTTACTGTTCCTTCTGCGGCAAGAGCCAGCACGAAGTACGCAAGCTCATTGCCGGCCCCTCGGTCTTCATCTGCGACGAGTGCGTCGACCTGTGCAACGACATCATCCGCGAGGAGGTGCAGGAAGCCCAGGCCGAGAGCAATGCCAACAAGCTGCCTGCGCCCAAGGAGATCAGCGCCATCCTCGACCAGTACGTGATCGGCCAGGAGCGCGCCAAGAAGGTGCTGTCGGTCGCGGTGTACAACCACTACAAGCGTCTCAGCCAGCGCGAGAAGAAGGACGACGTCGAGCTGGGCAAGAGCAACATCCTGCTGATCGGTCCGACCGGTTCGGGCAAGACCCTGCTCGCCGAAACCCTGGCGCGCCTGCTCAACGTGCCCTTCACCATCGCCGACGCCACCACCCTGACCGAGGCCGGTTACGTGGGCGAGGACGTCGAGAATATCATCCAGAAGCTGCTGCAGAAGTGCGACTACGATGTCGAGAAGGCCCAGATGGGCATCGTCTACATCGACGAGATCGACAAGATCTCGCGCAAGTCGGACAACCCGTCGATCACCCGCGACGTGTCGGGCGAGGGCGTGCAGCAGGCGCTGCTCAAGCTGATCGAGGGTACCGTCGCCTCGGTGCCGCCGCAGGGTGGTCGCAAGCACCCGCAGCAGGAGTTCCTGCAGGTCGATACCCGCAACATCCTGTTCATCTGCGGCGGTGCCTTCGCCGGCCTGGAGAAGGTGATCCAGAATCGCTCGACCAAGGGCGGCATCGGTTTCAGTGCCGAGGTGCGCAGCAAGGAGGAGGGCAAGAAGGTCGGCGAGTCGTTGCGCGAGGTGGAGCCGGACGATCTGGTCAAGTTCGGCCTGATTCCCGAGTTCGTCGGCCGGCTGCCGGTGATCGCTACCCTCGAGGAGCTCGACGAGGCGGCGCTGATGCAGATCCTCACCGAGCCGAAGAATGCGCTGACCAAGCAGTACGCGCGCCTGTTCGAGATGGAGGGCGTGGAGCTGGAGTTCCGCAGCGACGCCCTGCATGCCGTGGCGCGCAAGGCGCTGGAGCGCAAGACCGGCGCCCGCGGCCTGCGTTCGATCCTCGAGGGCATCCTGCTCGATACCATGTACGAGATTCCCTCGAGCAAGGATGTCAGCAAGGTCGTCGTCGACGAGAGCGTCATCGAGGGCAGCTCCAAGCCGCTGCTGATCTACCAGGGCAGCGAGCAACCCGCCAAGGCTGCGCCCGAGGCGTAAGCATCTCCAAAGGGGCCTGCGGGCCCCTTTGTTGTTCCTGTGCGCTGCAAGAGCTTGTTTTTTCCCCGCGCCCCCCCCATCTTGAAGCCATGTCCAACGCCCGTGAGTTTCCGCAGTCGGGCCTAGCAAGAGTCGAAAGCATGAACGCGAGCATCGAGTTGCCCCTTTTGCCATTGCGCGATGTGGTGGTCTATCCGCACATGGTCATCCCGCTTTTCGTCGGTCGCGAAAAGTCCATAGAGGCGCTCGAGGCGGCCATGGGCGCCGACAAGCAGATCCTGTTGCTGGCCCAGAAGAATCCGGCCGACGACGATCCTGCGGCGGACGCCCTGTACCGCATGGGCACCCTGGCCAGCGTGCTGCAGCTGCTCAAGCTGCCCGACGGCACGGTCAAGGTGTTGGTCGAGGGTGGACAGCGCGGTGCGGTCGAACGCTTCGTCGATGCCGGCAGCCATGCTCGCGCCGAGGTTCGGCTGGTCGAGGAGGGCAGCGTGCCGGCCCGTGAGGCCGAGGTGTTCTGCCGCAGCCTGCTCGGTCAGTTCGAGCAGTACGTGCAGCTGGGCAAGAAGGTGCCGGCCGAGGTGCTCGGCTCGCTGTCGGGCATCGACGATCCGGCACGGCTGGTCGACACCATGGCCGCGCACATGGCCCTGCGCATCGAGCAGAAGCAGGAGATCCTCGAGATCACCGATCTCGCCGCGCGCATCGAGCACGTGCTCGGCCTGCTGGATGCCGAAATCGACCTGCTGCAGGTGGAAAAGCGTATCCGCGGGCGGGTCAAGAAGCAGATGGAGCGGAGCCAGCGCGAGTACTATCTCAACGAGCAGATGAAGGCCATCCAGAAGGAGCTCGGCGAGGGCGAGGAGGGCCACAGCGAGGTCGACGAGCTGAAGAAGCGCATCGACAAGGCCGGTATGACTCCGGAGGCCCTGCAGAAGGCCAACGCCGAGCTCAACAAGCTCAAGCAGATGTCGCCGATGTCGGCCGAGGCCACCGTGGTGCGCTCCTACATCGAGTGGCTGACCAACGTGCCCTGGCAGGCCGAGAGCAAGGTGCGTCTGGACCTCAAGCGCGCCGAGGAGATCCTCGATGCCGACCACTACGGCCTGGAGGAGGTCAAGGAGCGCATCCTCGAGTTCCTCGCCGTGCAGAAGCGGGTCAAGAAGCTCAAGGGGCCGGTGCTCTGTCTGGTCGGTCCGCCCGGGGTGGGCAAGACCTCGCTGGCCGAGTCGATCGCCCGCGCCACCAATCGCAAGTATGTGCGCATGGCCCTGGGCGGTGTGCGTGACGAGGCCGAGATCCGTGGCCATCGCCGCACCTACATCGGTTCCATGCCGGGTCGGCTGATCCAGAAGATGACCAAGGTCGGCGTGCGCAACCCGCTGTTCCTGCTCGACGAGATCGACAAGCTGGGCAGCGACATGCGCGGCGACCCGGCCTCGGCACTGCTCGAGGTGCTCGATCCGGAGCAGAACCACAACTTCAACGATCACTACCTGGAGGTCGACTACGACCTGTCCAACGTGATGTTCCTGTGCACCGCCAACTCGATGAACATTCCGGCGCCACTGCTCGACCGCATGGAGGTGATCCGACTGCCGGGCTACACCGAGGCGGAGAAGATCAGCATCGCCACCAAGTACCTGGTGCCCAAGCAGGCTGCCGCCAACGGCCTGAAGAAGAGCGAGCTGAGCGTGGAGGAGGACGCCCTGCGCGATATCATCCGCTTCTATACCCGCGAGGCCGGGGTGCGCAGCCTGGAGCGCGAGATCGCCAAAGTGTGCCGCAAGGTGGTCAAGGAGCATGCCCGGGAGAGGAGCTTCCACGTCACCGTCGCCCCGGACGATCTGGAGCACTATCTGGGCGTGAAGAAGTTCCGCTTCGGCAAGGCCGAGCTGCAGGATCAGGTCGGTCAGGTGACCGGTCTGGCTTGGACCCAGGTGGGCGGTGAGCTGCTGACCATCGAGGCGGCTGTCGTGCCCGGCAAGGGGCAACTGATCAAGACCGGCTCGTTGGGCGACGTGATGGGCGAGTCGATCACTGCGGCGCTGACCGTGGTGCGCAGCCGGGCCAGGAGCCTGGGCATCGCCCCGGACTTCCACGAGAAGCGTGACATCCATATCCACGTGCCCGAGGGGGCCACGCCCAAGGACGGTCCGAGCGCCGGCATCGGCATGTGTACGGCGCTGGTTTCGGCGGTCAGCGGCATTCCGGTGCGCGCCGACGTGGCGATGACCGGGGAGATCACTCTGCGCGGTCAGGTGCTGGCCATCGGTGGCCTGAAGGAAAAGCTGCTGGCGGCGCATCGCGGCGGTATTACCACAGTGATCATTCCGGAAGAGAATGTTCGCGATCTCAAGGAAATTCCCGAGAACATCAAGGCCGACCTGCAGATCAAACCGGTCAAGTGGATTGACGAGGTCCTGCAGATTGCGCTGCAATACAAGCCCGAGCCCTTGTCGGACGCGGCCCCCGAGCGGGTGGCGGGCGATGACAAGCGCGAGGCAGAGGCCAAGGAGCGCATCAGCACGCACTAGTCACGGGGCTTCCTTGACACTCTTTTCGGGCGCTTGATATAAAGCGCCTCCTCGCATGTCGGCAAGCTTAACGGCACACCTGATATTTGCTGTAACCAGCCAAGATACGAAGTACGAACTCAACAGGAATCAAGGGGACTTAGAGTGAACAAGTCGGAACTGATCGATGCCATTGCCGCATCTGCTGATATCCCGAAAGCTGTTGCCGGCCGCGCGCTGGATGCGGTGATCGACTCCATCACCGGTGCCCTGAAGGAAGGCGACTCCGTAGTTCTGGTCGGCTTCGGCACCTTCGCCGTGAAGGAGCGCGCCGCCCGCACCGGTCGCAACCCGCAGACCGGCAAGCCGATCGAGATCGAAGCGGCCAAGATCCCCGGCTTCAAGGCCGGCAAGGCCCTCAAGGATGCCGTGAACTGAGCGTCTTCCAGGCTTGAATGTCCCCGGGCCGCCTTGGCGGTTCCGGCTGCGGAGCGGTAGTTCAGTCGGTTAGAATACCGGCCTGTCACGCCGGGGGTCGCGGGTTCGAGTCCCGTCCGCTCCGCCATCTATCGAGAAGGCGCATCCTCGGATGCGCCTTTCTTTTATCTTCGTGGCCACAATCCCGTCGGATGCCCGCCCAGGCGGGAGGCGGCCGCGTTTGGGGGCTGCATGCTTCAGAATATCAGGGACAATTCGCAGGGCTGGATCGCCAAGACCATCATCGGCGTGATCATCGTGCTGATGGCGTTGACCGGCTTCGATGCGATCATGAACGTCACCAGCAATCGGCAGAACGCCGCCGAGGTCAACGGCGAGGCCATCGGCCTGAACGAGCTGAATCGCGCCGTGGACATGCAGCGTCGTCAACTGGCCCAGCAACTGGGCAGTCAGTTCGATGCCTCTCTGCTCGACGACAGGTTGCTGCGCGAGAGCGCGCTCAAGGCGCTGATCGAGCGCACCCTGCTGCTGCAGGGGACCCGCGAAGCCGGTTTCGGCTTTTCCCAGCAGGCACTCGACCAGTTGATCCTGCTCACTCCCGAGTTCCAGACGGATGGCAAGTTCGATCCCGCGCGTTTCGACCAGGTGATTCGCCAGATGGGCTACGGGCGTCTGGAGTTCCGCAAGCTGCTCGAGGAGGAGATGCTCATCGGCCAGCTGCGCGCCGGGCTTGCCGGCAGCGGCTTCGTCACCGATCAGGAGGTGCGTGCCTTCGCGGCTCTCGAGCGGCAGACCCGCGACTTCGCCAGTCTGACGGTCAGGGCCCGCCCGGAGCAGGTCGAGGTGGCGGAGGACGAGGTCAAGGCCTACTACGATGCTCGCGCCGGCGAGTTCATGACCCCCGAGCAGGTGGTCATCGAGTACATCGACCTGAAGAAGGATGTCTTCTTCGATCAGGTCGAGGTGGCGGACGCCGACGTCCAGGCCGCCTACGAGAAGGAGATCGCCAATCTTGGCGAGCAGCGCCGGGCATCGCACATCCTGCTGGAGAGCAATGGGGCGAGCGACGAGCAGGCCAGGGGCAGGCTCGAGGAGCTCAAGGCACGCATCGAGCAGGGCGAGGACTTCGCCGCCCTGGCCAGGGAGTTCTCCCAGGACCCGGGGTCGGCCGGTAACGGCGGCGATCTCGGCTTCGCCGGCAGGGGCGTCTACGACGAGGCCTTCGAGGACGCGCTGTTCGCCCTGCAGGTCGGTCAGGTGTCGGCGCCGGTACGGAGCGAGTTCGGCTGGCATCTGATCCGGCTGGACGACGTGCAGGCCGCCGAGGTGCCCAGCCTCGACAGCCTGCGTCCCCAACTGGTGCGCGAGCTCAAGGCCCAGCAGGTCGAGCAGCGTTTCGTCGAAGCCAGCAAGCAGTTGGAGGACGCGGCGTTCGAGGCGGCCGATCTGCTCCAGCCGGCCCAGGAGCTGGGCCTCGAGGTCAAGCAGGCGGCGCCGTTCGGTCGCGAGGGCGGCGAGGGCATCGCCGCCAGTCGCCAGGTCGTGCAGGCCGCCTTCAGCGAGGAAGTCCTCGGCGAAGGCGCCAACAGCTCGGCGCTGGAGCTGGATCCGGACACCGTGGTGGTGTTGCGCGTCAAGGAGCACCGCAAGTCCGTGCAGCAGCCGCTGGAACAACTGGCCGAGCAGTTGCGCGAGCGCATCCGCGTCGAGAAGGCCCGCGAGGCCGCCAAGGCCCGCGGCGAGGCGCTGCTCGCCGAGCTGCGCGCAGGCAAGACGCCGGTGATCCAGGCCGACTCCGGCGAGGCCTGGCAGGTGACCGAAGCGGCCACCCGCAGCCAGGAGGAGGTCGACCCCGAGGTGCTGCAGGCGCTGTTCCGCATGCCGCGTCCGCAGGCGGCCGAGCGTCCCGGCTTCGCCGGCCTGTCGCTGGCCAACGGCGACTACCTGGTGCTGCGCCTCAATGGCGTGAGCGCGCCCGAGGCCGAGCTGTCGGCCGAGGAGCTGGCGATGTATCGCCGTTTCCTCGCCTCGCGCAGCGGTCAGCTGGACTTCCTGGCCTTCCAGCGTCAGCTGCAGGCCGAGGCGGAGATCGAGCGCTTCTGAGCGCTCCGCGCCCCACGCAGCATCGCCAACGCCTCCGCAAGGGGGCGTTGTGCTGTCTGGCAGAGGGAATGCATGTGGTGGCCGGACGACCGGGGAGAGGGGCACCGGCCCGCGCAGCGGCGGACCGGTGCAGGGCGCTTACTCTTCGATCGCACCCATGGCGGTGGTGTTGAAGCCGCCGTCGACGTACACGACCTCGCCGCTGATGCCCGAGGCCAGGTCGGAGCACAGGAAGGCGGCGGCGTTGCCGACTTCCTCGATGGTCACGTTGCGGCGCAGCGGGGTCTGACGCTCGTTGGCGGCGAGCATCTTGCGGAAGCTGGCGATGCCGCTGGCGGCCAGGGTGCGGATCGGGCCGGCGGAGATGCAGTTGACGCGGGTGCCTTCCGGACCGAGGCTGCCGGCCAGGTAGCGCACGCCGGCCTCCAGCGAGGCCTTGGCCATGCCCATCACGTTGTAGTTGGGCATGGTGCGCTCGGCGCCCAGGTAGGACAGGGTCAGCAGGCTGCCGTTGCGGCCCTTCATCATCTCGCGGCCGGCCTTGGCCAGGGCGACGAAGCTGTAGGCGCTGATGTCGTGGGCGATCTTGAAGCCCTCGCGGGTGGTCACCTCGGTGAAGTCGCCGTTCAACTGGTCGCCCGGGGCGAAGCCGACCGAGTGGACGATGCAGTCCAGGCCGTCCCACTTCTTGCCCAGCTCCTCGAACACGCGGGCGATGTCCTCGTCGTTGGCGACGTCGCAGGGGAAGCACATTTCGGCGCTGGAGCCCCAGCCGGTGGCGAACTCCTCGACGCGACCCTTGAGCTTGTCGTTCTGGTAGGTGAAGGCCAGTTCCGCGCCCTCGCGGTGCATCGCGGCGGCAATGCCGGAGGCGATGGACAGCTTGCTGGCGACGCCGACGATCAGCACGCGCTTGCCGGTCATGAAACCCATTGTGTACTTCCTCTTGCTGGTTAATCGGCAGCGCCCGGCGCCATGAAGGCGGCTTCGAGCAGCTGCTGGGTGTAGGGGTGCTGCGGCGCGTGGAATATCGCACGAGCCTCACCCTGTTCGACCACCTTGCCGTGCCGCACCACCATCAGCTGATGGCTGAGAGCCCGGACCACCGCCAGGTCGTGGCTGATGAACAGGTAGGTCAGATTGTACTTGCGCTGCAGGCTGCGCAGCAGCTCCACCACCTGGCGCTGTACGGTACGGTCGAGCGCCGAGGTCGGCTCGTCGAGCAGGATCAGCTGCGGCTTGAGCACCAGCGCGCGGGCGATGGCGATGCGCTGGCGCTGGCCGCCGGAGAACTCGTGAGGGTAGCGGTGTCGGCTGGCCGGATCCAGCCCCACCTCGCCGAGCACCTCGACGATCGCTCGTTCGCGTTCGGCTGGCGTACCGATGGCGTGGATCTCCAGGCCCTCGCCGATGATCTGGCCCACCGACATGCGCGGGCTGAGGCTGCCGAACGGGTCCTGGAACACCACCTGCATCTGTCGGCGCAGTGGTCGCACCGCCTGCTGGCCGAGTCCGTCGATGGCCTGGCCGGCGAAGCGGATCGCGCCGCGGCTGGCGATCAGGCGCAGGATCGCCAGGCCCAGGGTCGACTTGCCCGAGCCGCTCTCGCCGACGATGCCGAGGGTCTGGCCCTGCGGCAGGCTGAAGTTGACGCCGTCGACCGCCTTGACGTGGTCGACGGTACGGCGCAGCAGGCCCTTCCTGATCGGGAACCACACGCGCAGGTCGTCGGCCTCGACCAGCGGCGCGCCGGGCGGGTTGTCGGCCGGGCCGCCGCTGGGGTCGGCGCCGAGCAGCTCCCGGGTGTAGGGATGCTGCGGGGCGCGGAACAGCTGCTCGCATTCGCCCTGCTCGACGATCCGCCCGCGCTGCATGACGCAGACCCGCTGGGCGATGCGCCGTACCAGGTTGAGGTCGTGGGTGATCAGCAGCAAGGCCATGCCCAGGCGCGCCTGCAGCTCCTTGAGCAGTTCGAGGATCGGTGACGTCGAGCGCGGTGGTCGGTTCGTCGGCGATGAGGATTTCCGGCTCGTTGGCCAGCGCCATGGCGATCATCACCCGCTGGCGCTGGCCGCCGGACAGCTCGTGCGGGTAGGCCTTCAGGCGCTTGGCCGGCTCGGGAATGCCGACCAGCTCGAGCAGTTCCAGCACCCGCCTGCGCGCCGCCTCGCCGACCAGCCCCTTGTGCAGGGCGAGCACCTCGGCGATCTGCTTCTCCACCGTGTGCAGCGGGTTGAGCGAGGTCATCGGCTCCTGGAAGACCATGGCGATGCGGTTGCCGCGGATCGCCCGCAGGCGCCGCTCGGGGGCGCTGAGCAGATCCTCGCCGGCGTAATGGATGCTGCCGCCCGGGTGGCTGCTGCTGCGCGGCAGCAGGCGCAGGATGGAGTGGGCGGTCACCGACTTGCCCGAGCCGCTCTCGCCGACCAGGGCGAGGGTCTCGCCGCGGCGGATCTCGAAGCTGACGCCGTGTACCACGGTCTGCGGTGCGCCGCCGTGGCTGAAGGCCACCTGCAGGTCGCGGATTTCGATCAAAGGTTCGCTCATCGGCTCATTTCCTCGGGTCGAAGGCATCGCGGGCGGCCTCGCCGATGAACACCAGCAGGGTCAGCATCAGCGCCAGCACGGCGAAGGCGCTGATTCCCAGCCACGGCGCCTGCAGGTTCGACTTGCCCTGGGCGACCAGCTCGCCCAGCGACGGCGAGCCGGGCGGCAGGCCGAAGCCGAGGAAGTCCAGTGCGGTCAGGGTGCCGATGGCGCCAGTGAGGATGAACGGCATGAAGGTCATGGTCGAGACCATGGCGTTGGGCAGGATGTGCCGGTACATGATCGCCCCGTTGCCCATGCCCAGCGCGCGGGCGGCGCGTACGTACTCGAGGTTGCGCCCGCGCAGGAACTCGGCGCGCACCACGTCGACCAGGCTCATCCAGGAGAACAGCAGCATGATGCCCAAGAGCCACCAGAAATTCGGTTCGACGAAGCTGGCGAGGATGATCAAGAGGTAGAGCACCGGCAGGCCCGACCAGATCTCCAGGAAGCGCTGGCCGACCAGGTCGACCCAGCCGCCGTAGAAGCCCTGCAAGGCACCAGCGGCGACGCCGATGACCGAGCTGGCCAGGGTCAGGGTCAGGGCGAACAGCACCGAGATGCGGAAGCCGTAGATCACCCGCGCCAGTACGTCGCGGCCCTGGTCGTCGGTACCCAGCCAGTTGTCCGCCGAAGGCGGCGCCGGGGCCGGTACCTGCAGGTCGAAGTTGATGCTGTCGTAGCTGAACGGGATGAGCGGCCAGAGCATCCAGCCGCCGTTGTCCTCGATCAGTTCGCGCATGTACGGGCTCTTGTAGTCGGCCTCCAGCGGGAACTCGCCGCCGAAGGCGGTTTCCGGGTAGCGCTTGAGCACCGGCACGTACCACTGGCCGTCGTAGCTGACCAGCAGCGGCTTGTCGTTGGCGATCAGTTCGGCACCGAGGCTGAGCAGGAACAGGCCGAGGAAGATCCACAGGCTGTACCAGCCGCGCTTGTGGGCCTTGAACTGCGCGAAGCGGCGCTGGTTGATGGGAGAGAGGGGCATGGCTCAGTTCTCCCGGCTTTCGAAGTCGATGCGCGGATCGACCAGGGTGTAGGTCAAGTCGCCGATCAGTTTCACGATCAGTCCGAGCAGGGTGAAGATGAACAGGGTGCCGAACACCACCGGATAGTCGCGGTTGATCGCCGACTCGAAGCTCAGCAGGCCCAGGCCGTCGAGGGAGAAGATCACCTCGATCAGCAGGGAGCCGGTGAAGAACATGCCGATGAACGCCGAAGGGAAGCCGGCGATGATGATCAGCATGGCGTTGCGGAACACGTGGCCGTAGAGCACGCGGTTCTCCGACAGGCCCTTGGCGCGCGCGGTGACCACGTACTGCTTGCCGATCTCGTCGAGGAAGCTGTTCTTGGTCAGCAGGGTCAGGGTGGCGAAGTTGCCGATCACCAGAGCGGTCACCGGCAGGGCCAGGTGCCAGAAGTAGTCGGCGAGCTTGCCCCACAGGCTGAGTTCGTCGAAGTTGTTCGAGGTCAGCCCACGCAGCGGGAACCAGTCGAAGTAGCTGCCGCCGGCGAACAGCACGATCAGCAAGATGGCGAACAGGAACGCCGGGATGGCGTAGCCGACGATGATCGCCGTGCTGGTCCAGACGTCGAAGTGGCTGCCGTGGCGCATCGCCTTGGCGATGCCCAGCGGGATCGACACCAGGTACATGATCAGGGTGCTCCACAGCCCCAGCGAGATCGACACCGGCATCTTTTCGACGATCAGCTCGATCACCGTGGCGTCGCGGAAGAAACTCTGCCCGAAATCGAACTTCAGGTAGTTCTGGATCATGATCCAGAAGCGTTCGCTGGCCGGCTTGTCGAAGCCGTACATGCGCTCGATCTCGGCGATCAGCTCGGGATCCAGCCCCTGGGCGCCGCGGTAGGCATGGCCGGCCGTCGCCACCTCGGCGCCGCCGCCGGCGATCCGCCCGGTGGCGCCGCCGGCGGCGGCGTCGAAGCCCTCCAGCTTGGCGATCATCTGCTCCACCGGGCCGCCGGGTGCGGCCTGGATGATCAGGAAGTTGATCAGCAGGATGCCGAACAGGGTCGGCACGATGAGCAGCAAGCGGCGCAGGATATAGGCCAGCATCCGGCGTCACTCCTTCCGCGCGCGCACAGCCTGGCCGTCGGGGCGAGCCCACCAGGTGTACAGGCCGATGTCGTAGAGCGGCGACACTTCGGGGTGTTCGAAGCGGTTCCAGCGCGCCACCCGCCAGGTTCTGATGTGCCAGTTGGGGATCACGTAGTGGCCCCAGAGCAGCACGCGGTCCAGCGCCCGGGTGTGGGCGATCAGCGCCTCGCGGCTGTCGGCGGCGATCAGGCCCTCGACCAGCGCGTCGATGACCGGGTCCTTGAGACCGATCAGGTTGCGGCTGCCGGGATTGTCGGCGCTGCTCGAGTGCCAGTACTCGCGCTGTTCGTTGCCCGGCGAGCTGGACTGGCCGAAGCCGCCGACGATCAGGTCGAAGTCGCGCGAACGCAGGCGGTTGATGTACTGGGAGACGTCGGCGCGGCGGATCTGCAGCTCGATGCCGAGGCTCGCCAGGTTGCGCTTGAACGGCAGCAGCACGCGCTCGAACTCGACCTGGGCGAGCAGGAACTCGATGGTCACCGGCTTGCCCGTCGCGTCGAGCATGCGGTCCTTCTCCAGCCGCCAGCCGGCCTGCTGGAGCAGTTCGAAGGCGCGCCGGCGCTGTTCGCGGATCACGCCGCTGCCGTCGCTCTGCGGCGGCTGGTACTCGACGCTGAACAGCTCGGCCGGCAACTGCGCACGCCAGGGTTCGAGCAGCGCCAGTTCGGCCGGCGAGGGCAGACCGCGAGCAGCCAGCTCGGAGTTCTCGAAGTAGCTGCGGGTGCGGGTGTAGGCGCCGTAGAACAGCTGGCGGTTGGTCCACTCGAAGTCGAACAGCAGGCCTAGCGCCTCGCGCACGCGCAGGTCCTGGAACAGCGGGCGGCGCAGGTTGAAGATGAAGCCCTGCATGCCGGCCGGGTTGTGGTTGGCGATCTCTTCCTTGATCAGCCGGCCGTCGCGCAGCGCCGGCGAATCGTAGGCGGTGGCCCAGTTCTTCGCGCTGGTCTCCACCCAGAAGTCGAACTGGCCGGCCTTGAGTGCCTCCAGAGCCACGGTGTTGTCACGGTAGTAGTCGATCACCAGGCTGTCGAAGTTGTACTGGCCGCGGTTGACCGGCAGATCCCGGCCCCACCAGTCCTCGATCCGCTGGTAGCGGATGCTGCGTCCGGCCTGGACCTCGGCGACCCGGTAGGGGCCGCTGCCGAGCGGCGGCTCCAGGCTGGTGCGGGCGAATTCGCGGCCCTCCCAGGCGTGTTTCGGCAGCACCGGCAACTGGCCGACGATCAGCGGCAGCTCGCGGTTGCCGCCGTGGCGGAAGTCGAAGCGCACCGTATGCGGGTCCTCGGCCACCGCCTTCTCGACGTCGGCGTAGTAGCCGCGGTACTGCGGGGCGCCGTCCTGCATCAGGGTGTCGAAGGTGAACACTACGTCTGCGGCGGTCACCGGCTCGCCGTCGTGGAAGCGTGCCTCCTTGCGCAGGCGGAAGCGCACCCAACGGTTGTCCGGGGCCTTCTCGATGCTCTCGGCGAGCAGGCCGTACTCGGTGAACGGCTCGTCGAGGCTGCGGCGGGTGAGGGTCTCGTAGACCAGGCCGATCTCGTCGGCGGCCACGCCCTTGTTGATGAACGGGTTGAGGCTGTCGAAGCCGCCGAAGCCGGCCTGGCGCAGGGTGCCGCCCTTGGGCGCGTCGGGATTGACGTAGGCAAAGTGCCGGAAGTCCGCCGGGTACTTGGGCGGCTCGTCGTAGAGGGTCACGGCATGCCGGGCGGCGGCAAGCGCATGGCCGGCGAGGCCGAGCAGCAGGACGCCGGTGGCGAGCCGGCGGGCATGGCGCAGTAAGGCGGTCATCGGCGGTTCTCCGGTTTCTTGAGCCACCAGGCCCGCAGGCCGAGGGTGTAGGGCGGGGTGGTGACGTGCTCGAAGCGGTTGCGCCAGGCGAGGCGGTGATGGTCGCTGTACCAGTTGGGAATGGCGTAGTGCTGGGAGAGCAGCACCCGGTCGATGGCGCGCGCGGCAGCGACCTGCTGGTTGCGGGTCTGCGCGGCGAGCAGTCTGTCGAGCAGGGTGTCGATCACCGGGTGGGCGACGCCGGCATAGTTGCGCCCGCCGCGCACGTCCACCTGACTGGAGTGGAAGTACTGCCATTGTTCGAGACCGGGGCTGAGGGTCTGCGGCAGGGTCATCAGGATCATGTCGTAGTCGTAGCTGTCGATGCGCTGCTTGTACTGGGCGCGGTCGACGGTGCGCAGCCTGGCCTGCACGCCGATGCGCGCCAGGTTGTCGCGATATGGCTGGAGGATGCGCTCCAGGCTCGGGTTGACCAGCAGGATCTCGAAGCGCAGCGGCTGGCCCTGGGCATTGACCAGGCCGCCGGCGGAGAGTTTCCAGCCGGCGGCGGCGAGCAGGTCGAGGGCCCGCCGCAGGGTCTCGCGGGGGATGCCGCGGCCGTCGGTCTGCGGCATCCGCGGGGGATCGGTGAACAGCTCGGCCGGCAGCTCCTTGCGGTGCGGCGAGAGCAGCAGCCACTCCTCGCCCTGCGGCAGGTCGCTGGCGGCGAACTCGCTGTTGGGATAGTAGCTGGCGGCGCGCTTGTAGGCGTCGTTGAACAGGGTGCGATTGCTCCACTCGAAATCGAACAGCAGGCCCATGGCCTCGCGTACGCGCACGTCGCGGAAGTGCGGACGGCGGCTGTTCATGAACAGCGCCTGGGTCTGGGTGGGGATCCGGTGGGGGATCTCCGCCTTGATCACGTCGCCGCGCAGCACTGCCGGGAACTGGTAACCGTTGGCCCAGTTCTTTGCCTGGTTCTCGATGTAGAAGTCGAATTCGCCGGCCTTGAACGCCTCGAAGGCGACGTGGTTGTCGCGGTAGAACTCCACCTCGACGCGGTCGAAGTTGTACTTGCCGCGGTTGACCGGCAGATCCTTGGCCCACCAGTCCTTGACCCGCTCGAAGACCAGACGGCGGCCGGGCACGACCTGGACGATGCGGTAGGGACCGCTGCCCAGCGGCGGCTCGAAGGTGGTGGCCTTGAAGTCGCGGCCCCGCCAGTAGTGCTCGGGCAGCACCGGCAGTTCGCCAAGGCGCAGGATCAGCAGCGGGTTGCCGCTGCGTCGGAACACGAAGCGGATGCGTTGCTTGCCGAGGATGTCGACGCGCTGCACTTCCTGCAGGGCAGTGCGGTAGTGCGGGTGGCCTTCGCTGCTGAGCAGGCGGTAGGAGAAGGCCACGTCGGCGCTGGTGATCGGTTTGCCGTCGTGGAAGCGTGCTTCGGGACGCAGGTTGAATACCACCCAGCTGCGATCCTTGCTGTATTCCACCGAGGCGGCGATCAGTCCGTAGCTGGAGGTCGGTTCGTCGCCGGAGGGGTCGTAGGCGCCGGTGCCGACCATCAGCGGTGCATTCAGCTCGCTGACCCCGTACTGCAGGAAGTTGGCGGTGCCGGCCGGACTGGTGCCCTTGAGGGTGTAGGGATTGAGAGTGTCGAAGGTGCCCGCAGCCATCAGGCGCACGCTGCCGCCCTTGGGCGCCTTGGGATTGACCCAGTCGAAATGGCCGAAGTTGGCCGGATACTTGAGGGAGCCGAACTGGGCGTAGCCGTGCCGTTCGATGACGGCAGCGCCCGCTGGCAGACAGGCGAGCAGACCGAGCAGCAGGGCGGGGAGACGACTCATCAGGCGAGGGTCCGGTCCGTGGCAGTCTTGAGGGGAATAAGAAAGCTACAGTAACAGCTTGTATCGGCAGGAAAAAGGGTGGTTCCGGGGTGCCCGTCGGTCAGAGTCGTCCGAGGTGGAGGGCCAGGGTCTGGCCGACCTTGAGGGTCGTGCCCAGCGAGGGGTTCCATTGGCGGAGCTGGCGGGTGTCGACCGAGAAGCGTTGGGCGATGACCGACAGCGAGTCGCCGCGGCGCACCTTGTAGTAGGTCACCGCCTGACGCGCGCCGGCGCCTGCCGTCCGGCTGCCGCCGTGCAGGGTCAGCAGTTGTCCGGCCTTGATCTCGCGGCCCTTGAGGTTGTTCCAGCGCTGCAGTTGGTCGACGCTCACGTCGTGGCGCCTGGCGATGTCCCACAGGGTGTCGCCGCTACGTACCCGATAGCTGCGGGGCGCCGGCACGCTCGGCTGGGCGACGACCGGCGCGCTGCGTTCGTACAGCGGGGCGCTCGGCGCACTGCCTGAACCCTGCGGGATCAGCAGGGTCTGGCCGACGCGCAGGCGATTGCCGGGCAGGCGGTTGATGTCGCGCAGGGTGGCGACGGTGACGTGATGGCGGTTGGCGATGCCGTGCAGGCTGTCGCCGCTGCGCACCCGGTAGCGTCGCCACTGCACCAGGCTTTCCGGTTCGAGGCGGGCGAGACGCTCGCTGACGCCCTCGGCCTTGTTCGCCGGCACCAGCAGGTGACGGGGCCCGTCGAGGGTGATGCCGTGCTTGAACGCCGGATTGAGCTGGAGCAGCTCGTCCTTGTCGACGTCGGCCATCGCGGCGACCTTCGACAGATCGAGCTGGTGACGGATGGCGACCTTCTCGAAATAGGGCTCGTTGGCGATCGGCGCGAGGGTCACGCCGTAGGCCTCGGGGCTCTGGATGATCTGCGACACGGCCAGCAGCTTGGGCACGTAGTCCTGGGTCTCCCTGGGCAGCGGCAGGTTCCAGTAGTCGGTCGGCAGGCCATTGCGCTGGTTGCGCTCGATGGCCCTGCTGACCGTGCCCTCGCCGGCGTTGTAGGAGGCCAGGGCGAGCAGCCAGTCGCCGTTGAACATGTCGTGCAGGCGCTTGAGGTAGCTGATCGCGGCGTTGGTCGAGGCGAGGATGTCGCGGCGGCCGTCGTACCAGTCGGTCTGGCGCAGGTTGTAGTAGCGGCCGGTGGAAGGAATGAACTGCCAGAGGCCGGCGGCGTGCGCCGGCGAGTAGGCCAGCGGATTGTAGGAACTCTCGATCATCGGCAGCAGCGCCAGTTCCAGCGGCATGTCGTTCTCTTCGAGGCGTTCGACGATGTAGTGGATGTAGGGACTGCTGCGCTCGGCGATCTGCTGGATCGACGCCGGCCGGCTGGCCAAGCCGAAGCGCTGGCGCTCGACCCGCGGATTGGTGCCGATCTGTTCCTGCAGCCGGTAGCCGGCACGAATGCGTTCCCAGATGTCCTCGTGCGGGTCCGGTTCGGCCGGGCGCAGCTCCTGGCTCCATTCGATGGACTTGCCGACCCGTACGGCGCGTTCGGTGTCGCTGCCCGGCTCGCCGCCGCCGCGAGTCTGGCAGCCGGCCAAGAGCAGCAGGAAGACGATGCCCAGCAGCCGTGCGAGGCGGCCGGTCAGGTCGAAAGTGGAGCCCGGAGGCGTTGGCGCTGGCATCGGCTGGTGACTTTCCCGGGTAAAAAGTCGGGCGATTCTAGGAACCGCCCTTCCGGGTGGTCAAGCCGCCGGCGGCGGTCGTCTGTTACCGAAAGTTGTCCTTCCAGGCGCGCAGTGCGGCAAACACGGCCTCGGCGTGCGGTAGCGGGGTGCCCGCATACGTTTCGCAGGCGTGACGGATTGTGGACTGGTTCACGCGCAGGAAGGGGTTGCTGGCCAGCTCCAGGTCGAGGCTCGAGGGCAGGGTCGGGAGCCCCTGCTCGCGCAGCGCACCGGCTTCCTGGCGACGTCGCTGCAGGGTCGGGTTGTCCGGCTCCACGGCGAGGGCGAAGCGCAGATTGGACAGGGTGTACTCGTGGGTGCAGTAGACCCGGGTGGACACCGGCAGGGCGGCCAGGCGCTGCAGCGAGGCGTGCATCTGCGTGGCACTGCCTTCGAACAGGCGGCCGCAGCCGGCGGCGAACAAGGTGTCGCCGCAGAACAGTACCGGCTGGCCGTCGGGCTCGCCGAACAAAGCGATGTGTCCGGCGGTATGGCCGGGCACATGCAGGACCTGCCAGGCGTAGCCGAGCAGCTCGATGCATTGCCCATCCGCCAGTGCCAGATCGCGACCGGGGATGTTCTCCAGTGCGGGGCCGAGCACTCGTGCGCCGGTCTGCGCCTTCAGCTCGAGGACGCCGCCGGTGTGGTCGCGATGATGGTGGGTGACCAGGATGTCGCTGAGTCGCCAGTCCGGATGGGCGGCCAGCCAGGCCTGCACCGGCGCGCTGTCGCCGGGGTCGACCACGGCGCAGCGTCGGAGCTCCGCATCCTGGAGCAGCCATATATAGTTGTCTTCGAAGGCGGACAGGGCGGTGATCTGTATCATGGACGGATGGGCCGTTAAGCTTGATCGAACGGGCATCTTAGGTCTCCTGGCGGTTACCGCGCCAGACGGGAGGAGCGATGGACGAGCAGACGTGCGGTGCCGGCAGTCAGGCCTGGCTGGCCTTGCAGCGCGACGCCCAGGCCTGGTTCGCCGGCCCGCTCGGCGGATTGCTGCTGGATCGCCAGCAGGCCATGCTGGCCGAGCGGCTCGGCGCGCTGTTCGGCAGTTTCCTGCTCCACTACGGCTTTGCCGGCGCCCGCCTGCCGGAGCTGCGGCAGATGCGCCACAGCGTCCGTCTCGGCCCGCCGCTGCCGGGCGTGGAGATCGCCTGCGAGGAGGGCGCCTGGCCGGTGCTCGAGCATGCCGCCGATGTGGTGCTGCTCCAGCATGCCCTGGATTTTGCCGTCTCGCCCCATCAGTTGCTGCGCGAGGCGGCGCGTTGCGTGCGCCCCGGCGGTCATCTGCTGGTAGTGGGGATCCATCCCCGGAGTCTGTGGGGACTGCGTCGCTTCGTGGCTGGCGACGTGCTGGCCCAGGCGCGCTGCATGTCCCCGGCGCGACTGACCGACTGGCTGCGTCTGCTCGGTTTCGCGCTGGAGAATCGGCGCTTCGGGTGCTATTGTCCGCCGCTTTCCTCGCAGCGCTGGCAGGCGCGCCTGCTCGGCATCGAGCCGTGGGCGCAGGGTCTGCAGTTGCCCGGCGGCGGCTGCTATCTGCTCGTCGCCCGCAAGCTGGTCGCTGGCCTGCGGCCGCTCCCGGAGCCGCGGCGGGCCAGTGTCAGCCCGCTGCGACCGGTTCCCGTGGCCAAGGTCGGCCGTCATCCAGGCAGCAAGAAACAACCATGAGCGACAGTGTCGAGATCTATACCGATGGCGCCTGCAAGGGCAATCCCGGCCCCGGAGGCTGGGGGGCCCTGCTGGTCTACAAGGGGGTCGAGCGCGAACTGTGGGGCGGCGAGGCGCAGACCACCAACAATCGCATGGAGCTGACCGCCGCCATCCGTGCCCTGGCCACGCTCAACCGGCCCTGCCGAGTGGAGCTGACCACCGATTCCGAGTACGTGATGAAGGGTATCCGCGAGTGGCTGCCCAACTGGAAGAAGCGCGGCTGGAAGACCGCGGCACGCCAGCCGGTGAAGAATGCCGATCTCTGGCAGGCGCTGGACGAACAGGTCGGCCGGCACGAGGTGCACTGGCACTGGGTGCGCGGCCACAACGGCCATCCCGGCAACGAGCGCGCCGACCAACTGGCCAACCGCGGCGTCGCCGAAGTCAACGGCGCGCGCCAGGCCGTCTGAGCGACACGCCGATCACCGATTCACCTGCAGGCGGATACCTTCCATGCGCTACGTCGTTCTCGACACCGAAACCACCGGCCTCGAACCCCGCCAGGGGCATCGCATCATCGAAATCGGCTGCGTCGAGCTGATCGGCCGGCGCCTGACCGGGCGCCACTTCCACGTCTACATCAATCCTGATCGCGAAGTGGACGAGGGCGCCATCGCCGTGCACGGCATCACCAACGAATTCCTTGCCGACAAGCCGCGCTTTCGCGATGTGGTCGACGAGTTCTTCGAGTTCATCAAGGGCGCCGAGCTGATCATCCACAACGCGGCGTTCGATATCGGCTTCATCAACCACGAGTTCGCCCTGCTCAGAGACCGTCAGCTAGGCGAGGTGCTCGACCACTGCACGGTGCTCGATACCCTGCTGATGGCCCGCGAGCGCCACCCGGGGCAGCGCAACAACCTCGACGCGCTGTGCAAGCGCTACGGGGTCGACAACTCCGGCCGCGAGTTGCACGGCGCGCTGCTCGACGCCGAGATTCTCGCCGACGTCTACCTGGCGATGACCGGCGGTCAGACCAGCCTGTCGCTGGCCGGACAGAGCAGCGAGAGCGAGGGCGGCAGCGCTCCGCAGATTTCCGAGATCCGCCGCCTGCCGGCCGAGCGGCCGCGTACCCGGGTGATCCGCGCCAGCGCCGCCGAGCTGGAGCTGCATGCCGCCCGCTTGGCGGCGGTGGCCAAGTCCAGCGGGGGCGCTGCGCTCTGGCAGCAACTGGAGCCGGCCGAGGGCGAGACGCCGACCCTGCACTGAGGCGGGTTTCGCTGCGCCGCCCGGGCGGCTAACCTCAAGGCATTGGCGGGTGGAGCCCGCGCGTCCTCGGGGGCTGGCGCATGTACAAGGATCTGAAGTTTCCGGTTCTCATCGTCCATCGCGACATCAAGACCGACAGCGTGGCCGGCGAGCGGGTGCGCGGCATCGCCGCCGAGCTGGAACGCGACGGCTTCAGCATCCTCGCCACCGCCAGCGCCCGCGAGGGGCGCATCGTCGCCTCCTCGCAGCACGGTCTGGCCTGCATCCTGGTCGCCGCCGAGGGGGCCGGCGAGAATCCGCGTCTGCTCCAGGGCGTGGTCGAGCTGATCCGCGTGGCGCGCCAGCATGCGCCGCAGCTGCCGATCTTCGCCCTCGGCGAGCAGGTCACCATCGAGTACGCGCCGCCCGAGGCGATGGCCGAGCTCAACCAGCTGCGCGGCATCCTCTACCTGTTCGAGGACACCGTGCCCTTCCTGGCACGCCAGGTGGCACGGGCGGCGCGCGGCTACCTCGACGGCCTGCTGCCGCCGTTCTTCCGCGCTCTGGTGCAGCACACCGCCGAGTCGCACTACTCCTGGCACACGCCGGGTCACGGCGGCGGCGTGGCCTACCACAAGAGTCCGGTAGGCCAGGCCTTCCACCAGTTCTTCGGCGAGAACACCCTGCGCTCGGATCTCTCGGTGTCGGTGCCCGAGCTGGGCTCGCTGCTCGACCACACCGGCCCGCTGGCCGAGGCCGAGCGCCGCGCGGCGCGCAACTTCGGCGCCGACCACACCTTCTTCGTGATCAACGGCACTTCGACGGCCAACAAGATCGTCTGGCAGGCGATGGTCGGGCGCGACGACCTGGTGCTGGTGGACCGCAACTGCCACAAGTCGGTGGTCCACGCGCTGATCCTGAGCGGTGCCATTCCCCTCTACCTGAATCCGACGCGCAACGAGCTGGGCATCATCGGGCCGATCCCGCTGGCCGAGTTCAGTCCCGAGTCGATCGCCGCCAAGGTCGCCGCCTGCCCGCTGGCCCGGGGGCGCGAGGTGCGGGTCAGGCTGGCGGTAGTGACCAACTCGACCTACGACGGTCTGTGTTACAACGCCGAACTGGTCAAGCGCACCCTGGCCGGCAGCGTCGAGGTGCTGCATTTCGACGAGGCCTGGTACGCCTACGCCGCCTTCCACGAATTCTACGCCGGACGCTACGCCATGGGCACCACGCGCCAGGCGGACGACGTCGCCGAGCCGCTGGTGTTCGGCACCCACTCCACGCACAAGCTGCTGGCGGCCTTCAGTCAGGCGTCGATGATCCACGTGCGCGACGGCGCGCAACGGCGCCTCGACGTGGCGCGCTTCAACGAGGCGTTCATGATGCACACCTCGACCTCGCCGCAGTACGGCATCCTCGCCTCCCTCGACGTGGCTTCGGCGATGATGGAAGGCAGCGCCGGGCGTCTGCTGCTCCAGGAGACCTTCGACGAGGCGCTGGCCTTTCGGCGGGCGATGGCCAACCTGCGCTGCAATCTGCCGCCCGACGACTGGTGGTTCGACATCTGGCAGCCGGAGGGGCTGGACGCTGCCGCCCAGGTGCGGACCGGCGACTGGCTGCTGGCGCCGCAGGCGCCCTGGCACGGCTTCGGCGAGCTGGCCGAGGACTACGTGCTGCTCGATCCGCTCAAGGTGACCCTGGTGATGCCCGGCCTGCGCGCCGACGGCAGCCTGCAGGCGCAGGGCATTCCGGCGGCGGTGGTCGGCAGGTTCCTCTGGGAGCGCGGCGTGGTGGTCGAGAAGACCGGGCTGTACTCGCTGCTGGTGCTGTTCTCTCTGAGCATCACCAAGGGCAAGTGGAGCACCCTGGTCACCGAGCTGCTCGAATTCAAGCGCCTGTACGACGCCGATGCGCCGCTCTCCGAGGTGCTGCCTTCGGTCGCGCGTGCCGATCCGCAGCGCTACGCCGGTCTCGGTCTGCGCCGGCTGTGCGAGCAACTGCACGCCTGCTACCGCGACAACCGGGTGCCGCGTGCGCTGAGCCGCATGTACGCGCACCTGCCCGAACTGGCGATGAAGCCGGCGGAGGCCTGGGATCGCCTGGTTCGCGGGGAAGTCGAGGCGGTGCCGCTGGACGAACTGGAGGGGCGTGTCGCCGCAGTGATGCTGGTACCGTATCCGCCGGGCATCCCGCTGATCATGCCGGGCGAGCGCTTCACTGCGGCCTGCCGGCCGATCGCCGATTACCTGCAGTTCAGTCGCCGTTTCGAGCAGGACTTCCCCGGCTTCGGCGCCGACGTGCACGGTTTGCGACACGCGCTGGTCGACGGCGAGCTGCGTTGCAGCGTGGACTGCATCCTGCGCTGAGAACGGAGGAGTCGAGGTTGCCGTGACCTGGATCACGATGGTCGGATTCGCCTTTGTCCTCTGGCTTGTTATAGTGCGGGCATGTCAAAGTGGGTCGAGCGTCGCCCCGCATTCGAAAACCGCCAGGAGGCTCGCCCGTGTCGCGTTCGCTTGAGGCGAAACCAGCCTGCAACAATCAGGATGATGATCGCATGTCCGCAGCCCGCGCACAGGATGTGAGCCAGCTGCCCGATTCGTACCGCGTGGGAGGCGGACTCAGCGCATGGTAACCGGAGCCACGTCCCTTGGTCTGGTGCGCAACGAACTGTTCGCAACCATCGAGCAGGCCGAGCAGAGCCTCGAGCAGTTCATCGCCGACCGACTCAACGTCAGCCTGCTGCAGCAGGCCGTCGAATACCTGCAGCAGATCCGCGGCATTCTCAAGCTGATCGAGCTGGCCGGTGCCGAGCTGCTCGCCCAGGAGGCCCTGCTGCTGGCCACCGACATTCCGGTCGGGGCCGGCCAGGAGCGCGACGGCCAATTGGCCGCGCTGGGCAAGGCGCTGTTCGTGCTGCGTCGTTACCTGGAGGGTATCGACAACCATCGCCAGGAAATTCCCGAGCTGCTGCTGCCGATCATCAACGAGCTGCGCCAGTCCACCGGTCAGCCTACCCTGCCGGAAAGCTACTTCTTCAGCGTGCGCCTCGACCAGCCGCGGCCGGTGCGCCGCAACGTCGAGATCCAGCCGGGGGTGGCCAATCGCGACGCTACCCGCTTGCGCCAGATGTACCAGCTGGGGTTGATGAACGTGCTGCGCGAGCAGAACCTCGGTGCCGCGCTCAAGCTGATGTCGCGCGCCCTCGCGCGCCTCGACGATCTGCTCGGCGGCCGCGAGCGTTCGCGTCTGTGCTGGATCGGCGCCGCGGCTCTGGAGTCCATGTCCGACGGTCAGCTACGCCCGACCCGCTCGCGCAAGCAGTTGCTGTCGCGCCTCGACCGCGACCTCCGCCAGCTGATCGGTAATCAGCAGTTCGAGGCGCCGCGCAGCCTGCTCAAGGAGCTGCTGTATATGGTCGCCCTGGCCGGCACTCAGGGCGAGCGGGCCAGCGAGATGCGCCGGGTATTCGGCCTGGCGTCGCTGCCGTTCACCGACCACCTGCTGGAAGAGGAATCGCGTCGGCTGTCCGGCCCGGGCGAGGAGGTCATGCGCTCGTTGTCGCTGGCGATCCGCGAGGAGCTGGTCGGTGTCAAGGACGCGCTCGACCTGATCGAGCGCGGTGCCGCGCAGCTGGAGACCAAGACTGGCTTGCATGCCCAGGTCGGCAAGCTGGCCAAGACCCTCGGCATGATCGGTCTGAGTTCCGCGGCCAGTGCGCTCCAGGCCCAGGTGGCGACAGTCGGCGGCTGGTGCGAGCGCAGCGACACTCCGCCGCCCGGCGAGCTGTTGCGCCTGGCCGATGCCCTGCTGTACGTGGAAAGCATGGTGGCGACCCTGGAGCAAAGCGAGCAGCGCAAGCGGCAGGCCGGCACCGTGCAGATCGTCGGAGCGGTCAAGGGTGATGACTCCTACGCCGCGCACCAGTTGGACGAGGCGCGCATCGTGGTGCTCGACGAGGCCCAGGCCGGTCTGGCCCTGGCCAAGCGCGCCATCACCGCCTATCTGGAGTCCAGCGGCGACAAGCTCAACCTGGCCAACGTGCCGACCAGCCTGCAGGCTGTGCGCGGCGGGCTGTGGTTCCTCGGTCTGGAGCGGGCGGCCGAGTTGGTCGGCGCCTGTGCCGACTACATCCAGCGGCACATGATCGAGAATGCGCAGATCCCCTCCGAGCAGATGCTGGAAACCCTGGCCGATGCGCTGACCAGCCTGGAGTTCTTCCTCGAGGGCGGCGCCAACCTGCGGCCGGAGGGCCAGCAGGACGTGCTCGATCTGGCCGCCGACAGCGTGCGCGCACTGGGCATGCAGGTCGCCGCCTGATGGTCGGCAGCTCCTGGCAGCCGGCGGTCGTCGACCCCGTGCGGCCGGGGGGCTGGGCCTTGGTCCATTGCCGCCAGCAGTTTCTCTGCGCCGCCCGGGGCGTCCTGTTTTCCCGCGACTGGCTGAAGGCGCAGTTACCCGGCATCCTCGCCGAGCACGGCGTCGGCTGTCTGGATGGCGAGCCGGTTTTCGTGCTCGAGCTGGACCGGCATGAGCTGGCGCTGCCGTCGGGGCTGGCCTGGAAGGGATTGCGCCAGTTCATGCTCGAGGGCGACTTCGCCACTTTCCGCATGCTCGGCTATGCCGCACAGATCGCCACCTGGGCGCGCCAACACCGTTTCTGTGGCAGCTGCGGTGCGTCCCTGCGGCAGGTGGCGGGCGAACGGGCCATGGCCTGTCCGACCTGCCAGTTGCAGCAGTATCCGCGTCTGGCGCCGAGCATCATCGTGCTGATCGCCCGCGGCGACGAGCTGCTGCTGGCGCGCTCGCCGCGCTTCGTTGCCGGGGTCTACAGTACCCTGGCCGGCTTCGTCGAGCCGGGCGAGTCGATCGAGGCCTGCGTGCGCCGCGAGGTGCGCGAGGAGGTGGCGGTGGAGGTCGGCAACCTGCGCTACATCGCCAGCCAGAGCTGGCCGTTTCCCCATTCTCTGATGCTCGGTTTCCATGCCGACTACGCCGGCGGCGAGATCGTGCCGCAGCCCGAGGAAATCGAGGATGCACGCTGGTTCCATGTCGATGCCCTGCCGCCGCTGCCGGCGCGCGGCTCCATCGCCCGCTACCTGATCGACCTGCACCTGGCGCGCCGCTCAGGCGCCGCCGAACCAGTGCTGCCAGACTAGGCGCGCGGTCAGCGCCAGTACCACCACAATGAACACCGGGCGGATCATCCTCGAGCCGCCGCGGATGGCCGTGCGCGCGCCGAGGAAGGCGCCGAGCATCAGCGCCAGGCCCATGCCGATCCCCAGCAGCCAGGCCACCTGGCCGGCAGCGACGAAGACCGCCAGGGCCATCGCGTTGCTGACGAAGTTCATGCTGCGGGCCACGCCGCTGGCGCGCAGCAGGTCGAGCGGGTAGAGCAGCAGGCTGCTCACCGTCCAGAAAGCACCGGTTCCGGGGCCGGCGATACCGTCGTAGAAGCCCAGCGCCAGCCCCTGCGGCCACTGGCGGCGCTGCTGCGGCGCCGCTTGGACGATGTCCTGGCGCGGCGACGGGTTGATCAGCAGGTACAGTCCGCAGGCGAACACCACGGCCGGCAGTACGCGGTTCAGCCAGTCGGCCGGCAGCAGGTGCGCCCCCCAGGCGCCGAGCAGGGCGCCGCCGGCGGTCGCCAGCAGTCCTCGCCACCATTGCCGTGGCGAGAACAGACGGCGGCGATGGAAGGTCCAGGCCGCCGTCGCGGAACCGAAGGTGGCGCACAGCTTGTTGGTACCCAGCACCAGGTGCGGCGGCAGGCCGGCAGTGAGCAGGGCGGGGATGGTCAGCAGGCCGCCGCCGCCGGCGATGGCGTCGACGAAGCCGGCGGTGAAGGCCACGGCGAGCAGCAGCAGCAGGGGGAGCGGGTCCAGGGCGAGTTCGAGGGTCATGAAAGCTTGATCTGTTGACGATTGTGCAGCGTGCGTGCTGGCCGCTGTGCCGGGGGCGTCCGCATAATGCCGCAAATTTCTGTGCTGGAGGGAGCGAGGATCATGCAATACAACGGACTGGCCTGGGCGGTGGCGCTGCTGGCGCTGCTGGTGTTGGGGATCGGAGCGAGCACGCTGCTGCGGCGCGGCTGGTTTCTCGGCTGGTTGCGCGGCACCTGCGGGCTGTTCCTGCTGTGCTTGGCCGCCGCGGCCGCGCTGGTGGCCTGGGATCTGCGCAGCTACGCCACGCTGCCGCAGCCGGGAGAGGTGCTGGCCACCCTGAGCATCAAGGGGCAGGGCAGCCAGCGCTATCAGGTGTCCCTGCAGGAAGGCGAGCACCAGCGCGACCTGATCGTCCATGGCGAGCTGTGGCAGCTGGATGCGCGGGTGTTCGGCTGGAAGGGGCTGGCGACCCTGATAGGCCTGCAGTCCGGTTATCGATTCGAGACGCTGAGCTCGCGCTACCGGACAGCGCTGCGGGATGACGCCGAGCCCAGTCGCGTTGCATTGGCACGGAGCCCGTACGGCATCGATCTGTGGCGCTGGTTGCGCGAGAGCGGCTGGGATCTGCTGCTGTTCGATGCGCGTGGCGCCCGTGTGACCTTCCTGCCGCTGGTCGACGGTGCGGTCTACCGGCTTCGGCTGACCAGCGAAGGGCTGCTGGCCGAGCCGCAGAACGCGGCGGCGCGGACAGCCGCGCTGGAGTGACGCGACCTGCAAAAGAGAACGCCCCGGGCCTGAGCCCGGGGCGTTCTCTGCACCGTTCCGATCCGCATTGCCGCCTGCGGATCGGGCGAGCCGGTCCCTTAGTGGAACTGGTTCATGGTGTTGTCTTTACCGGAGGCCTTCAGAGCGGCTTCGCCGGCAAAGTATTCCTTGTGGTTGTCGCCGATGTCGGAGCCAGCCATGTTCTGGTGGCGGACGCAGGCGATGCCCTGGCGGATTTCCTGACGCTGGACGCCCTTCACGTAGGCCAGCATGCCTTCTTCGGCGAAGTAGCCCTTGGCCAGGTTGTCGGTGGACAGGGCCGCGGTGTGGTAGGTCGGCAGGGTGATCAGGTGGTGGAAGATGCCGGCCTGGGCGGAACCGTCGCGCTGGAAGGTGCGGATCATCTCGTCGGCACGGGCAGCCAGCTCGGTCTCGTCGTACTCCACGCTCATCAGCTGGGCGCGGTCGTAGGCGGAGACGTCCTTGCCTTCGGCAGCCATGGCGTCGAACGCCTGCTGACGGAAGTTCAGGGTCCAGTTGAAGGACGGGCTGTTGTTGTAGACCAGCTTGGCGTTCGGGATGACTTCGCGGATGCGGTCGACCATGCCCTTGATCTGGCCAACGTGCGGCTTCTCGGTTTCGATCCACAGCAGGTCGGCGCCGTTCTGCAGGCTGGTGATGCAGTCCAGCACGCAGCGGTCTTCGCCGGTGCCGGCGCGGAACTGGAACAGGCCGGAAGCCAGACGCTTCGGACGCAGCAGCTTGCCGTTGCGGTTCAGAACGACGTCGCCGTTCTTCATGTCTTCGGCGCTGATTTCTTCGCAGTCCAGGAAGCTGTTGTACTTGTCGCCCAGGTCGCCCGGCTGACGGGTCACGGCGATCTGCTTGGTCAGGCCGGCACCCAGGGAGTCGGTACGGGCAACGATCACGCCATCGTCGACGCCCAGCTCGAGGAACGCGTAGCGAACGGCGTTGATCTTGGCGAGGAAGTCTTCGTGCGGAACGGTGACCTTGCCGTCCTGGTGGCCGCACTGCTTCTCGTCGGAAACCTGGTTCTCGATCTGGATGCAGCAGGCACCGGCTTCGATCATCTTCTTGGCCAGCAGGTAGGTGGCTTCGGCGTTACCGAAACCGGCGTCGATGTCGGCGATGATCGGGACAACGTGGGTTTCGTAGTTGTCGATCTGGGCCAGCAGCTCTTCTTCCTTGGCCTTGTCGCCTTCGGCGCGGGCCTTGTCCAGAGCGGTGAACAGCAGATCCAGCTCGCGGGCGTCGGCCTGGCGCAGGAAGGTGTACAGCTCTTCGATCAGACCGGAAACGGCAGTCTTCTCGTGCATGGACTGGTCAGGCAGCGGGCCGAAGTCGGAGCGCAGGGCAGCGACCATCCAGCCGGACAGGTACAGGTAGCGCTTGTTGGTGGTCTTCAGGTGCTTCTTGATGGAGATCAGCTTCTGCTGACCGATGAAGCCATGCCAGCAGCCCAGCGACTGGGTGTAGACGGAGGAGTCGGCGTCGTACTCGGCCATGTCCTTGCGCATGATGGCCGCGGTGTACTTGGCGATGTCCAGACCGGTCTTGAAGCGGTTCTGGATGCGCATGCGAGCGGCGGACTCGGGGTTGATGGCGTCCCAGCTGCTGCCGTAAGTCTCTTTCAGGGCGGCGACGGCCTTGATCTCGTTCTGGTATGCGGACATGTTCAATCCTTCAGGAGGTGTGTTTCATTGAGCGCCGACATTCCCATTCAACACCGGGATGTTGAAGGTCGTGTTGCAAGAGCTCGCCGCAGAGCGTCGCGGTCTTGGCTGGTCCGCATTAGACCTAAGGAGGGGGTAGTGACGCTCGGAATTCGACTACAGCCGGATAGCGTTGGCTGCGTTTGTCGCTCCGAAGGCTTCGTTGCTTCCCCGTCCCTCAGGACAACTTGGTTCCAGTCGCAACCTTGTCGCACCGCCGTGTGGGTGGTACTGACACGAATCGATTCCAGGGGTGGTCTGGAGTGCGATCCGGGGGCCGTTTCCGGCCTCTGGTCAGCGGGAGCGAGGCCATCATGCTAGCTGCGGGGCGGGGCGTCAATGGATTTTGTAGTTTTTTTTTGAAGCTACTACAAAAGTTCTAGGTCACTCGAGAAGCTCGACCTTGAGGCGCAGCGACTGGCTCCGCCGGGAGCTGCCGGTCTGCCGGGAGAGCAGCCCGGGGCGCTCAAGGGTGCGGTTTTCCTCGAATCCGCCGAGTTCGATCCATTCGCCGAGGCGGCCGCTGACGCGGGTGTCGGTGCTCTGCGTGTCGATCGTGCCGGGGCGCTCCGTCAGACGATCCTGGCGGCTGCGGATGCTGAGTTGGACGCGCTCGCCCTGCACGCTGGCGATCACCTCGAACCCCTGGTCGAGTTCGAGGTATTCGGTGTACTGGCGCGGGTGGCCGTAAGGGTCGCGTTCGTGGCGGAGCACGGGGATGCGCTGGCCGGCCTGGATCAGCGCCGGATAGCCCTCGGTGGCCTGGACCTGTTGCAGCGAGCCGCTGCTGTCTCGAGTGCTGCGGCGGATGATGCGTACCTGGTCGCGGCCGTGGCGCTCGCCCTGGCCGGCGAGGATCTCGACGTCGCCGATGCCGATGCTGCCGTCGATCCGCTGGTCGTCCAGACGGGCGCCGTGCTCCTGGCTGCTGTCGACGCTGATCAGCAGGCGCTTGGGTGGGGTGTCGAGCTGCTCGAGCAACTGGCGAAGTTCCGCGATCTTGTGCGGTTCGGCATTGACCACCAGTTGGTTGCCGTAGGCACTGACGCGCCCCTCTCCGGCCAGCAGGGACTGCGCCAGCGGCAGCAGTTCGTCGGCCGTGCGGTAGCCGAGGGGCAGGATCTCGGTGCGTGGGGCGGCCAGGCCGGTCAGGCTGCAGGCCAGGCCGAGAATCGCCAGCAGCAGTCGCGCGTTCACAGCAGGAAGCTCCGCAGTTCGGCATCGCTGACGGCGCTTTCCCAGGCCTGGTCGAACTGGCGCTGCAGTTGGCGTACGCGGGCGCGAGCCTGGTAGTGCACCTGTGCCGCCGGCTGCTGGAGATTGGTGCGCAGCAGCAGGCCACAGTCGTCGACCAACAGGTAGGCGAGTTCCTCGCCGGGGTAGTCGGGGGGCAGCCTGCGGATCTGGCAGTTGCTCGGCAGAGCGCGGGCCAGGCGCAGCAGGGCATGGCCGTTGCGTACTGCCAGGGCGCTGTCGCGCAGCAGGATGTGCAGTCGGTTGCGTGGATGGGCACGCAGCAGGCGGCCGCAGGCCTCGGCGATGCTGCGCTGGTCGTACAGCCAGGGCTCCAGATCCGGCGTGAACAGGCGCAGCGTGCGGCGTGCCTGCTGGGTCAGGGCGAGGGCGTGGCTGCGCAGCTCGGTCTGGCCGTCGCTGCGCAGCACGCCCGGGTGCTGGCCGAGGACGAAGGGTGCCGGCTCCAGCGCCGCCGCCGGTTCGCAGGCCTCGCTGGCGGGGTTGTGGACGGCAAAACGCCCCGGAGAGCGAAATTCGATGGCGGGCAGTTCGTCGCCTTGGTCGTTGTCGCGTTCCGGGGCGTTGCTCATCGGATAGCCTCTCAGGCGCTGTCGCGCACCATGTCGACGTGGGGGATGCCGGCTTCGAGGAACTCCTCGCTGGCCACCCTGAAGCCTAGTCGCTCGTAGAAGCGTACGGCGTGGGCCTGGGCGGTCAGCTTCTGCTGCGTGAGGCCGCGCCGCTCGGCTTCGGCGATGGCCGCCTGCATCAGCATCTCGCCGATGTGCAGGCCGCGCCAGTCCTTGATTACGGAAACCCGGCCGATCTGACCGTCGGGCAGCAGGCGTGCGGTGCCGACGGCGAAGTCGCCCTCGAAGGCGAGAAAATGCACGGCGTCGGTGTCCTCGGCGTCCCACTCCAGTTCCGGTGGGACCTCCTGTTCGACCACGAACACCGCCTCGCGGATGCGGCGCAGGTCGGCGTTGTCGGCGTGCCAGTCGGCGATGCGAACGGTGAGCTTATTCATCGGCGGCGAACTCCAGACTTCCCTGTTTGACCAGTTCGTAGATCAGCGTCAGTGCCTCGTCGTCCTCCAGCCAGGGCTCGAGGTTCTCCAGGTGCAGGGCGTCGGCGCTGCAGATCAGCTTCAGCAGCTCGCGCAGCGAGCCGTCCAGTCGGCGGCTGTTGCCGCTGGCGAACAGCACCAGGTAGTCGTCCAGTTCACTCCAGGCCAGCCGCGCGCTGGGATTGCGCACCAGCACGGCGCCGTCGCCGAGGGCGGCGAAGAACTCGTCCTCGGGGATGTCCGCGCCGGCCAGCAGCTCCGGATAGCGCGGCTCGGTCATGAACTGGCCGAACCAGGTCAGCAGCAGCTTCTCGTCGCTCATGTGGCGATCGATCAGGCCCTTGAGTCGCGCGAGGGCGTCGCGCTGGATCTGGCAGGGGTCCTCGGCGGGCTGGCAGCCGGCGTCGCTGTAACGCTCCTCGTCGGGCAGGAACTGGCCGAGGAAGTCGGTGAAGTGGGTCAGCACCTCGCTGGCGCTGGGCGCGCGGAAGCCGACCGAGAAGGTCATGCACTCGTCCTCGGCGATGCCGTAGTGGGCCAGGCGCGGCGGCAGGTAGAGCATGTCGCCCGGCTCCAGCACCCATTCCTGGCCTTGCTCGAAGTCGGCGAGGATGCGCAGGTCCGGGTGTTCGAGCAGCGGACTGTCGCTGTCGCACAACTGGCCGAGCTTCCAGCGGCGGTGGCCGTAGGCCTGGAGGAGGAACACGTCGTAGTTGTCGTAGTGCGGGCCGACGCCGCCGCCCGGCGCCGCATAGCTGATCATCAGGTCGTCGATGCGCCAGCTGGGCAGGAACTGGAATTGCTCCATCAGCTCGCGCATCTCCGGGACGAACTGATCGACCGCCTGCACCAGCAGGGTCCAGTCGCGTTCCGGCAACTGCTGGTAGGTGTCTTCGCTGAACGGGCCGCGGCGCAGCTCCCAGGGGCTTTCGCCATGCTCGAGAACGATGCGTGACTCGACTTCCTCCTCCAGGGACAGGCCGGCCAGTTCGTCCGGGCTGAGCGGACTCTGGTAGCCGGGGATGGCCTGGCGCACCAGCAGCGGTTTCTGCTGCCAGTAGTCGCGGAGGAATTCGCGGGGCGTCAGGCCGCCCAGCAGTTGCAGCGGGGTATCGGGTGCCATATCCATCTCTTCGAATGAAAACGCCCGACCGCAAGACTGGAGGGGTGCCAGTCTGGACGGTCGGGCGAGAGGCCGTTCAGGCTGGGATCAGATGCGCTTGGCTTGGGCCGCGGCGTTGCCGATGTAGCTGGCCGGGGTCATCACGCGCAGCTCGGCCTTGGCGGCCTCCGGGATCTCCAGGGTATCGATGAACTCGCGCAGGGCGTCGGCGCTGATGCCCTTGCCGCGGGTCAGTTCCTTGAGCTTCTCGTAGGCGTTCTCCACCGCGTAGCGGCGCATCACGGTCTGCACCGGCTCGGCGAGCACTTCCCAGCAGTTGTCGAGGTCCTCGGCCACGCGGGCGGAGTTCAGCTCCAGCTTGCCGATGCCCTTGAGGCTGGCCTCGTAGGCGATGACGCTGTGCGCCAGGCCGACGCCGAGGTTGCGCAGCACGGTGGAGTCGGTCAGGTCGCGCTGCCAGCGGGAGATCGGCAGCTTGCTGGCCAGGTGCTGCATGATCGCGTTGGCGATGCCCAGGTTGCCTTCGGAGTTCTCGAAGTCGATCGGGTTGACCTTGTGCGGCATGGTCGAGGAGCCGATCTCGCCGGCCACGGTCTTCTGCTTGAAGTAGCCGAGGGAGATGTAGCCCCACACGTCGCGATCGAAGTCGATCAGGATGGTGTTGAAGCGGGCGATGGCGTCGTACAGCTCGGCGATGTAGTCGTGCGGCTCGATCTGGGTGGTGTAGGGGTTCCAGGCCAGGCCGAGGTCGCCCTCGATGAACTCTCGGGCGTTGGCTTCCCAGTCGATCTCCGGGTAGGCCGACAGGTGGGCGTTGTAGTTGCCCACCGCGCCGTTGATCTTGCCGAGCAGCGGCACGGCGGCGACCTGGGCGATCTGCCGCTCGAGGCGGTAGACCACGTTGGCCAGTTCCTTGCCGAGGGTGGTCGGCGAGGCCGGCTGGCCATGGGTGCGCGACAGCATCGGCACCTCGGCGAACTGCACGGCGAGGGCGCGGATCGACTCGGCCAGCTGGCGCATCAGCGGCAGCAGCACCTCGTCGCGGCCCTCGCGCAGCATCAGCGCGTGGGACAGGTTGTTGATGTCCTCGCTGGTGCAGGCGAAGTGGATGAACTCGCTGACCGCAGCCAGTTCCGGCAGCTTGGCGGCCTGCTCCTTGAGCAGGTACTCCACGGCCTTGACGTCGTGGTTGGTGGTGCGCTCGATTTCCTTGATGCGCTCGGCGTGCTCGAGCTGGAAGTTTTCCGCCAGATCGTTCAGCAGGGCGTTGGCTTCGGCGGAGAACGGCGCAACCTCCGGGATGCCGGCGTGCGCGGCGAGGCGCTGCAGCCAGCGCACTTCGACCTTGACGCGGTTACGGATCAGGCCGAATTCGCTGAAGATCGGTCGCAGGGCGCTGGTTTTGCTGCCATAGCGGCCATCGACGGGGGACACCGCGGTGAGCGAGGAGAGCTGCATGGGGACGTTCTCGACAGTCGGGCTACAGAAAGGGGCAGAATTATACACGGAAAGACGTCGCTCGGGCCGCGCTCAGTGCGAACGGCGCAGCAGCGGGATCAGGCTGGCGGCGAAGATCAGTCCGGCACCGAGCA
Source organism: Stutzerimonas stutzeri (assembly GCF_024451105.1). Taxonomy (GTDB): domain Bacteria; phylum Pseudomonadota; class Gammaproteobacteria; order Pseudomonadales; family Pseudomonadaceae; genus Geopseudomonas; species Geopseudomonas stutzeri_A. The sequence continues at coordinate 20,380 of NZ_JANGEY010000002.1, read as the reverse complement.
GAGAGGCGCCGGCGGGTACCTCGTCCCAGCGCAGCCAGGCGATGATGCCGGCGAAGACGATGGCCAGGTAGGCGACCGGGCCGATCAGGCCGGGTGGGGCGCAGCTGTAGGCCTGCGACATGGTCAACTGGCCGAGGCTGGCCATCAGTCCGGCACCGACCAGCGGAAGCAGCTCGTCGCGTTCCAGCGGTTGCCAGGCCCACAGCAGCGGCAGCGCGGAGGCCAGCGCGCTGAACAGGGCGAACCAGAAGACGATGCGGAACGCCGGCTCGGTATTGCTCATCTCGCGGATCGACACGAAGGCGCAGGCGGCCATCAGGCTGGCGAGGATGCCGATCAGCGAGATGGCGGAGATCAGCGCACCGCTGGGCTTGGCCACCAGCAGCACGCCGGCGAAGCCGACCGCGGTGGCCAGCAGCATGCGCCGGGTCAGCGGCTCCTTCAGCCACCACCAGGCGATCAGCGGGGTGAACACCGGCGCGGCGTAGCTGAACAGCATGGCGTCGGTCAGCGGCAGGTGGGCGAGGGCGTAGAAGTAGCAGTACATCGCCGCCAGGCCACAGGCGGTGCGCTTGAGGTGCGCCCACGGGCGGGTGGTGCGCAGCGGGCCGAGGCCGCGGGTCAGCGCCAGCGGCAGGAAGAACAGCACGCCCACCGCGTTGCGGAAGAACACCACCATCGCGTTGTTGACGCCTTCGACGGTGGCCTCGCGGATGAGCACGCCCATCAGCGCGAAGAACAGCGCGGACAGCGCCAGCAGGGCGGCTCCCTGGCCCGGCTTGTGCTGCCGGGCGGGGGTGGGCGCGGCGGAGGGCATCGTTCAGCCGCGCAGCAGCGGGTAGAGCTGCTCGAGCAGCTTGCGCCGGCTGAACAGCAGCTGCCAGCGGTGGCCGCCGAGCTGGTGCCAGAGCATGGCGCTGCGGATGCCGGCGAGCAGCAGGGCACGGATCTTCTCGGCGTTGCGGTTGTTCTGCAGGTGCTGCATCTCGCCGTGCACCTGGATGCGCTGGCGGAAGGTGCTCAGAGTGTCCTGGTACAGCGCGGCGCAGGCGGACACCACGTTGTCGTGGGCGATGCCGAACAGCTGCGCCTGGCTGTCGATCTGCTGCAGGCGACTGCCGATCACTTGCAGCATGTCGCGGCGCTTGTCGAGCTGGCGCTGCAGGGCGAGCAGGTTGAGGGCGTAGCGCAGCGAGTCGCGCGGCAGGTTCTGCGGGTTGCGCTCCAAGGCGCTGGCCAGGGCGCGCAGGCCGTCGCGCAAGTTGAGGTGGTCGCCGCCGTAGACCTCCAGGGTGTCCTTGGGATTGCGCACCAGCAGGCTGCCGAGCATGCAGGCCAGCGGGCCTTCCTGCACCTGGCCGGTCTTGGCCAGGCGCTCGACCAGGGCGGCGGCCTCGAATACGCCGGCGAGGGCGATCAGGCGTTCCTGTTCACGGGTCATGGCCGGCGGATTCCTTCATCCCAGGGCGTGGCGGTTTCGATCACGCCACCGCCCAGACACACCTCGCCATCGTAGAACACCACCGACTGGCCGGGAGTGACGGCGCGCTGCGGCTCGGCGAAGGTCGCGCGGTAGCCGCTGGCGCTGCGCTCGAGGGTGCAGGTCTGGTCCTGCTGGCGGTAGCGCACCTTGGCGGTGAGCTGGCGCGGTGCGCTGAGGTCGACCGGGTTGACCCAGTAGATCAGCGAGGCCTCGAGGCTGCGCGAGAACAGCCAGGGGTGCTCGTTGCCCTGGCCGACCACCAGCACGTTGCGCGCCAGATCCTTGGCCAGCACGTACCAGGCGTCGTCGCCGGCGTCCTTCATGCCGCCGATGCCGAGGCCCTGGCGCTGGCCGATGGTGTGGTACATCAGGCCGTGGTGGCGGCCGATGACGTGGCCGTCGGTGGTCTCGATATCGCCCGGCTGGGCGGGCAGGTACTGCTTGAGGAAGTCGCGGAAGCGCCGCTCGCCGATGAAGCAGATGCCGGTGGAGTCCTTCTTCTTGGCGGTGGCCAGGCCGTACTGCTCGGCGATGGCGCGTACCGCCGGTTTCTCCAGTTCGCCGACCGGGAACAGGGTCCTGCCGATCTGCTCGCCGCCGACCGCATGCAGGAAATAGCTCTGGTCCTTGTTCGGGTCGAGGCCCTTGAGCAGCTCGCTGCGCCCGTCGATGTCGCGACGGCGCACGTAGTGGCCGGTGGCGATCAGGTCGGCGCCGAGCATCAGGGCGTAGTCGAGGAACGCCTTGAACTTGATCTCCCGATTGCACAGGATGTCCGGGTTGGGCGTGCGTCCGGCCTTGTATTCGGCGAGGAAGTGCTCGAACACGTTGTCCCAGTACTCGGCGGCGAAGTTGGCGGTGTGCAGCTTGATCCCCAGCCGGTCGCACACGGCCTGGGCGTCGGCCAGATCTTCCCTGGCGGTGCAGTATTCGGTGCCGTCGTCCTCCTCCCAATTCTTCATGAACAGGCCTTCGACCTGATAACCCTGCTGCTGCAGGAGCAGGGCCGAGACGGAGGAGTCCACGCCGCCGGACATGCCGACGATCACGCGGGTATGGGCTGGGTCACGCATAGTCATCCGGAAAAACCGTTGCTGGAGGGCAAGGCGGCGATTCTAGCAGGTCTGTCGCTGTGCGCGGACGGACACGCGCAGGCTACTCGCGGCCCGTCAGGAACGCCGGTTCGCGGATCAGCGCCAGCGGATAGCAGCCGCCGGCCAGGTAGTCGTCGATGCAGCGCGGCACCAGGGCGCTGCGCCACTGTTCGCAGCGCTCCTCCAGTTCCGCACGGGTCAGCCAGCGCGGGGCGATGATGCCATGGTCCAGTGGCAGCTCCGGGCGATGGCGCAGCGGCCGGGCGGCGAAGCACACGCGCTGGTAGGTCACGCCGTTGGCCGGCGCGGTGTACAGGTAGATGCCGGTGACGCCGGTCAGCTCGACCTCCCAGCCGGTTTCCTCGAGGGTCTCGCGCAGGGCGGCCTGGAGCAGGCTTTCGTCGGCTTCGAGATGTCCGGCGGGCTGGTTGAGCACCACGCGCCCCTCGGCCTGCTCCTCCACCAGCAGGAAGCGGCCCTGATCCTCGACGACGGTGGCCACGGTGACGTGGGGAATGAAACGGTTCATGGGAAACTCCGGAATCGGTGTGGCGTGCGCGCCTCTGATACAAGAACCCCGGCGCGTGGCCGGGGTTCCTGTCAGGTTGCGGGCGGCGTGCGCCGCCCGTCATGCGCTGCGCTTACGCCAGCGCGGCGATGGCCGCGTTGAGGGTGGCGCTCGGGCGCATGGCCTGGCCGGTCAGCGCCGGGTCGGCGTGGTAGTAGCCGCCGATGTCGACCGCCTTGCCCTGCACTTCGTTGAGCTCGGCAACGATCTTCTCCTCGTTGTCGCTCAGCGCCTTGGCCAGGCCGGCGAACTGGGCTTGCAGCTCCAGGTCCTCGCTCTGCGCGGCCAGGGCCTGGGCCCAGTACAGCGCCAGGTAGAAGTGGCTGCCGCGGTTGTCGAGCTGGCCGACCTTGCGCGACGGCGACTTGTTGCTGTCGAGGAACTGGCCGTTGGCCTGGTCCAGGGTCTTGGCCAGTACGGCGGCCTTCTGGTTGCCGTAGGTGTTGGCCAGGTGCTCCAGGGAAGCGGCCAGGGCGAGGAACTCGCCCAGCGAATCCCAGCGCAGGTGGTTTTCTTCGACGAACTGCTGGACGTGCTTGGGCGCGGAACCGCCGGCACCGGTCTCGAACAGACCACCACCGGCCATCAGCGGAACGATGGACAGCATCTTGGCGGAAGTGCCCAGTTCCATGATCGGGAACAGGTCGGTGAGGTAGTCGCGCAGCACGTTGCCGGTGACGGAAATGGTGTCCTTGCCGGCGCGGATACGCTCCAGCGACAGCTTCATCGCCTCGACGGGGGCCATGATGTGGATTTCCAGGCCGCTGGTGTCGTGGTCCTTCAGGTACTTCTGCACCTTCTCGATAACCAGGGCGTCGTGGGCGCGCTTGGCGTCCAGCCAGAACACCGCCGGGGTGTTGCTCAGGCGGGCGCGGTTGACGGCCAGCTTGACCCAGTCCTGGATCGGGGCGTCCTTGACCTGGCACATGCGCCAGATGTCGCCGGCCTCGACGGCCTGCTCCATCAGCACGTTGCCGGCCTCGTCGGTCACGCGGACCACGCCGGCAGCGGCGATTTCGAAGGTCTTGTCGTGCGAGCCGTATTCCTCGGCCTGCTGGGCCATCAGGCCGACATTCGGCACGCTGCCCATGGTGACCGGATCGAAGGCGCCGTTCTTCTTGCAGTCCTCGATGACCACCTGGTACATGGTGGCGTAGCAGCGGTCCGGGATCAGCGCCTTGGTGTCGTGCAGCTGGCCATCCGGGCCCCACATCTTGCCGGAGTCGCGGATCATCGCCGGCATGGAGGCGTCGACGATGATGTCGCTCGGCACGTGCAGGTTGGTGATGCCCTTGTCGGAGTTGACCATGGCCATGGCCGGGCGCTGGGCGTATTCGGCCTCGATGTCGGCCTTGATTTCCGCCTGCTTGGCTTCCGGCAGCGACTGGATGCGTGCATACAGGTCGCCGATGCCGTTGTTCGGGTTGAAGCCGGCTTCGGCCAGCACGTCGGCGTGCTTGGTCAGGGTGTTCTTGTAGAACTCGGCGACGATGTGGCCGAACATGATCGGGTCGGAGACCTTCATCATGGTGGCCTTCAGGTGGGCGGAGAACAGCACGCCCCGGGCCTTGGCGTCCTCGATCTGCTCGGCGATGAAGGCGCGCAGGGCCTTCTTGCTCATCACGGAGCTGTCGATGATCTCGCCGGCCAGCACCTTGGTGGAAGCTTTCAGCACGCTGACGCTGCCGTCGGCGGCGACATGCTCGATCTTCACCGAGCCAGCCTTGTCGATCAGGGCGCCCTTCTCGCTGCCGTAGAAGTCGCCGTTGCTCATGAAGGCGACGTGGGACTTGGAGTCGGCGCTCCAGGCGCCCATCTTGTGCGGGTGCTTGCGGGCGTAGTTCTTGACCGACAGCGGGGCGCGGCGGTCGGAGTTGCCTTCGCGCAGGACCGGGTTCACGGCGCTGCCCTTGATCTTGTCGTAGCGGGCCTTGACGTCCTTCTCGGTGTCGCTGGCCGGCTCGTCCGGGTATTCCGGCAGCTTGAAGCCCTGCTGCTGCAGCTCCTTGATGGCGGCCTTGAGCTGCGGGATGGAGGCGCTGATGTTCGGCAGCTTGATGATGTTGGCTTCGGGGGTCTTGGCCAGTTCGCCCAGTTCGGCGAGGTGGTCGCCGATGCGCTGCTCTTCGCTCAGGTATTCGGGGAAGTTGGCGAGGATGCGACCTGCGAGGGAGATGTCCCGCGTTTCGACCGCGATGCCGGCGGATGCGGTGTAGGCCTGGATGATCGGAAGCAGGGAGTAGGTAGCCAGCGCCGGTGCTTCGTCGGTAAAGGTGTAGATGATCTTCGGAGTGGACATCTTTTTAATCTAACCCTCAGTTTTGCTGTGGTTGCATAAAGTCTTGATGCGCGCAAGAAGGTGTTTCTTGAGGCAATTCTGAGCGCATCGGCTTTTGGCCAGGGGCGGCTGTTCTTGACTATTATTATGCGATGAAGATCGGCGCAAGCTGGACTAAAGGCAAAGAGCCCGCTCCAGCCCGGCGCGGATCCTCGTGCCATCGCAGTCGCGCGCGCAGCATAGCACGTTATGCCCCCCTCATTCATGGTCTTGATGCGAGCGCGCGCTGGTGCGGGGCGCTCTCGCCGCGTCGAGCGTCAGTCGCTGGTGTGTGCTGTCCGAGATGTTGGAGGGTGGGGCTGGATGTTGATGGCGTGCAGCCCTTTGGGGCCCTGGTGGATCTCGAAACTGACCGTCTGGCCCGCTTTGAGGGTCTTGTATCCATCGCCCTGGATGGCCGAGTAGTGTGCAAACAGGTCCTCATCCCGCCCCTCGGCCAGGATAAAGCCGTAGCCCTTGGCGTTGTTGAACCACTTGACCTTGCCGCTCAGCATGCTGACTTCCCTCTGCAAAGGACTCCATGCCTGGAGTATCATCCATCGAGACCCGTGCGGCGAAGCCCGTGATGCCGCCGACGATGTCCATATGCCCGGTGTGGGTATGTTTGAGTGTTTGTAACACTGTTTTGCCGATAGTCAAGGCGGGGTGCCCTTCGGTTGCAAAGCGGTTCATGCTTGACCCTGCCGTCCCATCCATTTCAGCCAGCGTTGTCCGTCCGAGCATGCATGCAAGCCGCCAGATTCGACTAACATTCAATCAGGACTCGTCCGGGCCGTTCGCGGACGAAGAGTCGGGGGTCGCGGTCCGGGAGGCCCGGCCGGCGCTCAAGCCGCCGGCGATGTACAAGGTGATCCTGCTCAACGACGACTACACGCCGATGGATTTCGTGGTCGAGGTGCTGGAGAGCTTCTTCGGCATGGACCGCGAGAAGGCAACCCGGGTGATGTTGTCCGTCCACACCGAGGGGCGTGCGGTGTGCGGGGTCTACACCCGGGATATCGCCGAGACCAAGGCGATGCAGGTCAACCAGTGTGCGCGGGAGGCACAGCACCCGCTGCTCTGCGAGATAGAGAAAGACGATTGACAGTGGGCCCTAGGGCATGAGGTGAAGTGAGGTGAAGTTATGTTGAATCGTGAACTTGAAGTCACCCTCAATCTCGCCTTCAAGGATGCTCGGGCCAAGCGTCATGAGTTCATGACCGTCGAGCACCTCTTGCTGGCCCTGTTGGACAACGGCGCTGCAGCCACCGTCCTGCGCGCCTGCGGCGCCAACATGGAGCGCCTGCGCCACGATCTGCGCGAGTTCATCGATTCGACCACGCCGCTGATTCCGGCTCACGAGGAGGAGCGGGAAACCCAGCCGACACTGGGCTTTCAGCGCGTGCTGCAGCGTGCGGTGTTCCACGTGCAGAGCTCCGGCAAGCGCGAGGTGACCGGCGCCAACGTGCTGGTGGCGATTTTCAGCGAGCAGGAAAGTCAGGCGGTGTTCCTGCTCAAGCAGCAGAGCGTCGCGCGTATCGACGTGGTCAACTACATCGCCCATGGCATCTCCAAGGTGCCCGGCGAGAGCGAGAGTCGCGAGCACGAGCAGGAATCCCAGGACGAGGAGGGAGGCGAAAGTCCGGTGTCCGGCAATCCGCTGGATGCCTATGCCGGCAACCTCAACGAGCTGGCGCGCCAGGGGCGCATCGACCCTCTGGTCGGGCGCGAGCACGAGGTCGAGCGGGTGGCGCAGATTCTCGCTCGGCGGCGCAAGAACAATCCGCTGCTGGTCGGCGAGGCCGGTGTGGGCAAGACGGCGATCGCCGAGGGTCTGGCCAAGCGCATCGTCGACGGCCAGGTGCCCGATCTGTTGGCCAACAGCGTGGTCTACTCGCTGGATCTCGGCGCCCTGCTGGCCGGCACCAAGTACCGCGGCGATTTCGAGAAGCGCTTCAAGGCGCTGCTCAACGAGCTGCGCCGGCGCCCGCACGCCATCCTGTTCATCGACGAGATCCACACCATCATCGGTGCCGGTGCGGCGTCCGGCGGGGTGATGGATGCCTCTAACCTGCTCAAGCCTCTGCTTTCGTCAGGCGAGATGCGCTGCATCGGCTCCACCACCTTCCAAGAGTTTCGCGGCATCTTCGAGAAGGATCGCGCGCTGGCTCGGCGTTTCCAGAAGGTCGACGTGCTCGAGCCCTCGGTGGAGGACACCGTCGGTATCCTCAAGGGGTTGAAGAGCCGTTTCGAACAGCACCACAAGATCGGCTACACCGACGAGGCGCTGCGCGCGGCGGCTGAGCTGGCGGCGCGCTACATCAACGATCGGCACATGCCGGACAAGGCCATCGACGTGATCGACGAGGCCGGCGCCTACCAGCGGCTGTTGCCGCAGGAACAGCGAGCCGAGTGCATCGACGTCCCTCAGGTCGAGGACGTGGTGGCGAAGATCGCGCGGATTCCGCCCAAGCACGTCACCACCTCGGACAAGGAGCTGTTGCGCAATCTGGAGCGGGACCTCAAGTTGACGGTGTTCGGTCAGGATGCCGCCATCGAGGCGTTGTCCACTGCGATCAAGTTGTCGCGTGCCGGGCTCAAGGCGCCGGACAAGCCGGTCGGCTCCTTCCTGTTCGCAGGGCCGACCGGCGTCGGCAAGACCGAGGTGGCCCGTCAGTTGGCCAAGGCGATGGGGGTCGAACTGGTGCGCTTCGACATGTCCGAGTACATGGAGCGGCATACCGTATCGCGGTTGATCGGTGCGCCGCCCGGCTACGTCGGCTTCGATCAGGGCGGCCTGCTGACCGAGGCGATCACCAAGACGCCGCATTGCGTGCTGCTGCTGGACGAGATCGAGAAGGCTCACCCCGAGGTGTTCAACCTGCTGCTGCAGGTGATGGATCATGGCACCCTGACCGACAACAACGGGCGCAAGGCGGATTTCCGCAACGTGATCCTGATCATGACCACCAATGCTGGCGCGGAAACTGCGGCGCGAGCCTCGATCGGCTTCACCCAGCAGGATCACTCCAGCGACGCCATGGAGGTGATTCGCAAGAGCTTCACGCCGGAGTTCCGCAACCGGCTTGATACCATCATCCAGTTCGGGCGACTGGATCACGCGATCATCAAGAGCGTGGTCGACAAGTTCCTCACCGAGCTGCAGGCGCAGCTGGAGGACAAGCGGGTGCTGCTGGATGTCAGCGAGGCGGCGCGTGGCTGGCTGGCCGAGCGCGGCTATGACGTGCAGATGGGGGCGCGGCCCATGGCGCGGCTGATTCAGGAGAAGGTCAAGCGGCCGCTGGCCGAGCAGATCCTCTTCGGCGATCTGGCCGACCACGGCGGTACCGTGCACATCGATGTGTGCGACGGAGAGTTGTCCTTCGAGTACGAGACCGTCGCCCTGCCAGCTTGAGGTTGGCGGCTCCTCGCAAAGCACAACGCCCGGCAATGCCGGGCGTTGTGCTTCACGATCCTGCGCCGATCAGCGTGCGCGGTAGGTGATGCGACCTTTGCTCAGGTCGTAGGGCGTCAGCTCGACGCGCACCTTGTCGCCGGTCAGGATGCGGATGTAGTTCTTGCGCATCTTGCCGGAGATGTGCGCGGTGACGACGTGCCCGTTTTCCAACTCCACGCGGAACATGGTGTTGGGCAGGGTGTCGATGACAGTGCCTTCCATTTCGAAGCTGTCTTCTTTCGACATGCAGTAAAGCCCTCAAGTACTTATGGGATGGCCCGGTTGAAGTGGTCGGGCAAAAGCGGCGGGCATTGTGCCCGAAAACCCTCGCCGACGCCAAGGGGCGCTCAGTTGAGCGCCACCCAGCGCTGGTTCACGTAGAGCTCGAGGGGGCGGTACTCGCTCTTGTAGTTCATCTTCCGGCAGTTGCGGATCCAGTAGCCCAGGTAGACGGCCGGCAGGCCGCGGCGGCTGGCCTCGGCGATCTGCCAGAGGATGGCCAGGCGGCCGAGGCTGCGCCTTTCTGCGTCGGGGTCGAAGAAGGTATAGACCGCCGACAGGCCGTTTGGCAGCACGTCGGTGACCGCGACCGCCAGCAGGTGCCGATCCTGGCGGAATTCGAAGAAGGTGCAGAACGGCAGGTCGCGGGCGAGGAAGCTGGCGAACTGTTCGCGACTCGGCGGATACATGTCGCCGTCGGCGTGGCGTCCCTCGATGTAGCGTGCGTAGAGGGCGTAGTGCTCTTCGCTGAATCGCGGGCGCACGGCGCGTACCTGTAGGTCCAGGTTGCGCTTGAGGATGCGCTGCTGCTGGCGGTTGGGGCGGAAGTGGGCAGTCGGGATGCGCGCCGGGATGCAGGCTTGGCAGTGCTGGCAGTGGGGGCGGTACAGGTGTTCGCCGCTGCGCCGAAAGCCGATCTCGGAGAGCTGGGCGTACATCTGGGCGTCGATGGCCTGGCGCGGGTCGAGAAACAGGGTGGTGGCTTTCTGGTCGGGCAGGTAGCTGCAGTCGTGCGCCTGTGTAGCGTAGAACTTCAGCTCGGCGAATTCGGTCATGGCGCTATCCTCGCTGAAGAGAGCGAAGCGAGACGTGCATGGAAAGTGTAAGTCAAGCCGGACGCTCCGCCCAGGGGGCTGTACCGGTTCGGTCCAGATGACGTCGCAGCTGGTCGGCGAACTCGCTGCGCGGGATGGGGCGCGCGCCGAGGCTGGCCAGATGTGGGGTGTGCATCTGGCAGTCGATCAGCCTGAAGCCGCAGTCGCGCAGGCGTTCTACCAGGGTGACGAAGCCGGCCTTGGAGGCGTCGGTCGCTCGGCTGAACATGGACTCGCCGAAGAACAGTCGGCCGATGGCCAGTCCGTAGAGTCCGCCGACCAGCCGCTCGTCCTGCCAGACCTCCACCGAGTGGGCGACGCCGCGGCGGTGCAGCTCCCGGTAGGCGGCCTGCATCGCCGGAGTGATCCAGGTGCCGTCGGCATGGTTGCGCGGCGCAGCGCAGGCGCTGACGACGGCGGCGAAGTCGCGGTCGAAGGTGATCGTGAAGCGGTTCTGGCGCAGGGTCTTGCGCAGGCTGCGCGAGACGTGCAGCTCCTCCGGAAAAAGCACCATGCGTGGGTCGGGGGACCACCAGAGGATCGGTTGCCCTTCCTGGTACCAGGGAAAGCAGCCGTGCCGGTAAGCGGCGACCAGTCGCTCGGGTCTGAGGTCGCCGCCGAGGGCGAGCAGGCCGTCGGGCTCGCCCAGGGCGGTTTCCAGCGGGGGGAAGTCGAGCGAGCGGCGCGAGAGGATAGGCAGCATGGTGGTGGGGCGGACCGTCCGGCCCGCCTTGTCCCTTACTGGTCGAGGTAGCGCTCGGCGTCGAGCGCGGCCATGCAGCCGGCGCCGGCCGAAGTGATCGCCTGGCGGTAGACGTGGTCGGCCACGTCGCCGGCGGCGAACACGCCCTCGATGCTGGTTGCGGTGGCGTTGCCCTCGCTGCCGCCCTTGACCTTGAGGTAGCCGTCGCGCATCTCCAGCTGGCCGGCAAACAGCTCGGTGTTGGGTTTGTGGCCGATGGCGATGAACACACCGGTCAGTTGCAGCTCGCTGGGTTCGCCGGTTTGCGTGCTCCGGATGCGCACGCCGGTGACACCGCTGGCGTCGCCCAGTACCTCGTCGAGGGTGTGGTTCCAGTGCAGGCGGATATTGCCGTTCGCGGCCTTCTCCAGCAGCTTGTCCTGGAGAATTTTCTCGGCGCGCAGCTTGTCGCGGCGATGGATCAGGTGGACTTCGCGTGCGATGTTGGAAAGGTACAACGCTTCCTCGACGGCGGTGTTGCCGCCGCCGACCACGCAGACCACCTGGTTGCGGTAGAAGAAGCCGTCGCAGGTGGCGCAGGCGGACACGCCGCGGCCCATGAAGGTTTCTTCGGAGGGCAGGCCGAGGTACTGGGCGGAGGCGCCGGTGGCGATGATCAGAGCGTCGCAGGTATATGTGCCGCTGTCGCCCTTGAGTATGAACGGGCGCTGTTGCAACTCGGCGGTATGGATGTGGTCGTAGACGATGTTCGTGGCGAATCGCTCGGCGTGTCTTTGCATGCGCTCCATCAGTGCCGGGCCGGTCAGGCCCTCGACGTCGCCGGGCCAGTTGTCGACCTCGGTGGTGGTGGTCAACTGGCCGCCGGCCTGCAGGCCGGTGATCAGGGTCGGCTCGAGATTGGCGCGAGCGGCGTACACGGCAGCGGTATAGCCGGCCGGGCCGGAGCCGAGAATGACCAGTCGCGAATGTTTCGATTCACTCATAAAACACCCTATAAGTCTTTGTCACGAAAGGGGAATGCGTGCTCCAATTGAGCCTTTGCAGTGCAACTGTCCAGCATGCTACACCGCGCGGGCGGTAGCGGCAAAATCTGCAGCGCCCGTGCCCGGGCCGGTCAGCGGCGCTGTGCTGGCGCGGCTGGTTGCGTGGCATCCGGCAGGTAAAGTCTTACAATAGGCAGTGTTCTGGCTGGCCACCCTTTCGCGTGCCGGGCGCATGCAGGAATCCCAACGTTTTGAAGAGTTCCGCGAATACCGTCAAAGCCACTCCCTGGCGTCAGCAGTTGCACTATCGCCTCAAGGAGGCGGCGCTGATCGCCCTGGGTGCCCTGTGCATCTACTTCTGGATGGCGCTGTTGACCTACTCTCCCACGGATCCGGGGGTCGATGTCTCGACCGGAGTGGGGCAGGTGCAGAACGCGGCCGGGCGGGTAGGGGCATGGGTCGCCAGTTTCTTCCTGTTCGGTCTCGGTTATGCGGCCTATTTGCTGCCGCTGCTGATGGCGATCAAGGTCGTCGACCTGTTCCGCAGCCGCCACCAGCCGTTCCACTGGAACGGCTGGCTGTTTTCCTGGCGGCTCATCGGTCTGTTCTTCCTGCTGCTTTCCACTTCGGCACTGGCCTCCATCCAGTTCCAGTCGCTGGGGGTGAATCCGCAGGCGCCGGCAGGCGGCATCCTCGGGCAGAGTCTGGGGCACTGGGCCGAGGATGCGCTCAACGTGCAGGGCAGCACCCTGCTGTTCATCGCGCTGTTCCTGTTCGGTCTGACCGTGTTCACCGATTTGTCCTGGTTCAGGGTCATGGACCTGACCGGAAAGATCACTCTCGATCTGTGTGAGCTGATCCAGAGCGCCGTGGGGCGTTGGTGGGTGGCCCGGCAGGAGGGGCGCGAACTGCGCTTGAAGCTGCGCGAGTCGGATGCGGCCGACGAGGCACCGGCCGTGCGCCGTGCGCGGTCGAGCACGCAGGTGCCGTCCGCCGCCGTTGTGAGCCGGTCGGCCCCGCTGCCGCCGGTAGAGCGGGAGCCTGTCGTCGATGAGCGAATCGAGCCGGTCATCGGCCTGACGGCCCTCGATCTCGACGATGATGCGGAGTTTTCGGCGCTGCGGCTGGATGAGGCGAGCGAGCCGGTGCAGGTCAGCTCGGGCGAGTCCTCGTCGGTCCTCCAGGTTGCTGCGCTGGCGGGGCCGCCACATGCCGTGTCGCCGCCGCGTCCGCTGGCGGATGCGACGCCGGCAGTGCTGCCAGATTCCGCGCTTTCCCGTCCTGCCGAGGTGGCCGCTGCGCAGTCCCGTCGCCCGACCGAGCCGCCGCGCTTGCTGGTGCCGCTTGTCGACGCAGCGCTTTCCGGGACGCTGCCGCCGCTGTCCCTGCTCGATCCGGCTCAAGCCAAGCCCAACAGCTTTTCGCCCGAGGCGCTCGACTCGATGTCGCGCTTGCTGGAGATCAAGCTCAAGGAGTTCGGTGTCGAGGTGCAGGTGGTGGCCGCCTACCCCGGTCCGGTGATCACCCGCTTCGAGATCCAGCCGGCGCCGGGCATCAAGGTCAGTCGCATCACCAACCTGGCCAAGGATCTGGCTCGCTCGTTGGCGGTGATCAGCGTCCGAGTGGTCGAGGTGATTCCCGGCAAGACCACCGTGGGTATCGAGATTCCCAACGAGAATCGCCAGATCGTGCGCTTCTCCGAGGTGCTGGCCACTCCGGAATACGATGAGGCCAGGTCGCCGGTGACCATCGCCCTCGGCCACGACATCGGCGGCCGGCCGGTGACCGCCGATCTGGCGAAGATGCCGCACCTGCTGGTGGCCGGTACCACCGGCTCGGGCAAGTCCGTCGGTGTCAACGCCATGCTGCTGTCGATCCTCTACAAGTCGACGCCCGAACAGGTGCGGCTGATCATGATCGACCCGAAAATGCTCGAGCTGTCGATTTACGAGGGGATCCCGCACCTGCTCTGTCCGGTGGTCACCGACATGAAGGAGGCAGCCAACGCCCTGCGCTGGAGCGTGGCCGAGATGGATCGTCGCTACAGGCTGATGGCGGCCATGGGCGTGCGCAACCTGGCTGGCTTCAATCGCAAGATCAAGGACGCCGAGGAGGCCGGCGCGCCGCTGACCGATCCGCTGTTCCGCCGCGAGAGCCCCGGCGATCAGCCGCCGCTGCTTCAGCAGTTGCCGACCATCGTGGTGGTGGTCGACGAATTCGCCGACATGATGATGATCGTCGGCAAGAAGGTCGAAGAGCTGATCGCGCGCATCGCCCAGAAGGCGCGTGCTGCCGGTATCCACCTGATTCTCGCCACTCAGCGGCCTTCGGTGGACGTGATCACCGGCCTGATCAAGGCGAACATCCCGACTCGTATCGCCTTCCAGGTGTCCAGCAAGATCGACTCGCGCACCATCCTCGATCAGGGTGGTGCCGAGCAGTTGCTCGGCCATGGCGACATGCTCTATCTGCCACCCGGTACCGGCCTGCCGATCCGCGTGCACGGTGCCTTCGTGTCCGACGACGAGGTCCATCGCACCGTCGACGCCTGGAAGCAGCGCGGCGCCCCCGACTACATCGAGGACATCCTGGCGGGAACCGAGGAGGGCAGTGGCGGATCCTATGATTCGACCGGCGGCGACGGTGGCGAAGGCAGCGAGGAGGACCCGCTGTACGACGAGGCAGTACGCTTCGTCACCGAGAGTCGGCGTGCCTCGATCTCCGCCGTGCAGCGCAAGCTGAAGATCGGCTACAACCGCGCCGCTCGCATGATCGAGGCGATGGAAATGGCCGGCGTGGTCACCCCCATGAACAGCAACGGCTCCCGCGACGTGATCGCGCCGGCGCCGGTGCGCGACTGAGCGAGGCTCTATGCGTCTGATTCGAGTGTTGTTGCTGGCTGCCCTGACCCTGGGCGGCGCCACCGTGCATGCCCAGGACGACGCCAGGTCCGTGCAGCGCCTGACCGAGTTGCTCGGTCAGGCGCAGACCCTGAGCGGGCGTTTCTCCCAGTTGACCCTGGACGGCTCCGGTACCCAGTTGCAGGAGGCCAGCGGCGAGATGCGTCTCAAGCGACCCGGCCTGCTGCGCTGGCATACCGACGCGCCCATGGAGCAGTTGCTGGTTTCCAATGGCGAGAAGGTCTGGCTGTACGATCCGGATCTCGAGCAGGTGACGGTCCAGGCGCTCGATCAGCGTATGACCCATACGCCGGCCCTGCTGCTCTCCGGCGACGTCTCGAAGATTCGCGAGAATTTCACCATCAGTCACCGTGAGGGGGGCAGCGTGGTGGACTTCATCCTCAAGCCCAAGGCCAAGGACACCCTGTTCGACACCCTGCGTCTGTCGTTCCGCAACGGGGTGATCAACGACATGCAGCTTATTGACAGTATCGGTCAGCGTACCAATATCCTGTTCCTCGGCGTCAGGCTGAACGAGCCGCTGCCCGACGGCCTGTTCACCTTCCAGGTCCCCGAGGGGGCCGACGTGATCGAGGAGCAGTGAGGCTCCGCGCATGGACCTGTTCGATAGCCCTTCCGGCAACCAGCCGTTGGCTGCACGCATGCGCCCTTCGGGGCTGGACGAGTATGTCGGCCAGGAACACATCCTCGGGCGTGGCAAGCCGCTGCGCGAGGCGCTGGAACAGGGCGCCTTGCACTCGATGATCTTCTGGGGGCCGCCGGGGGTGGGCAAGACCACCCTGGCGCGCCTGCTGGCGCATGTCGGCAGTGCCCATTTCGAGACCATTTCCGCCGTGCTCGCCGGGGTCAAGGAGATTCGCCGGGCGGTCGAGGTCGCCCACCAGCAGATGGCGCAGTACGGCAGGCGCACCATTTTGTTCGTCGATGAGGTGCATCGTTTCAACAAGGCCCAGCAGGACGCCTTCCTGCCCTATGTCGAGGACGGTACGCTGATCTTCATCGGCGCCACCACGGAGAACCCCTCGTTCGAGCTGAACAACGCGCTGTTGTCGCGGGCGCGGGTCTATGTGCTCAAGAGTCTCGACGAGGCCGCCCTGCGCCGGCTGCTCGAACGTGCGCTGAGTGAGACGTGCGGCTTGGGTGGGCGCGGGTTGCGCATCGGTGCTGAGGCGACGACCCTGCTGGTGGCGGCCGCCGATGGCGACGGGCGGCGTCTGCTCAACTTGCTGGAGAATGCCGCCGATCTGCTCGACGATGGCGAGGAAATCGACGTCGCCCTGCTGGAGAGCCTGCTGGGCGACGGTCGCCGGCGTTTCGACAAGGGTGGCGAGGCCTTCTACGATCAGATCAGTGCCCTGCACAAGTCGGTGCGCGGCTCCAGTCCGGACGCCGCACTCTACTGGTTTGCCCGCATGCTCGACGGTGGCTGCGACCCGCTGTATCTGGCGCGCCGGGTGGTGCGCATGGCCAGCGAGGACATCGGCAACGCCGATCCGCGCGCCCTGATGCTGTGTCTGGCGGCCTGGGACGTGCAGGAGCGCCTGGGCAGTCCCGAGGGGGAGCTGGCCATCGCCCAAGCCATCGTCTACCTGGCCTGTGCGCCGAAGAGCAATGCGGTGTATCTGGGCTTCAAGGCGGCCATGCGCGATGCGGCCGCCCACGGTTCGCTGGAGGTGCCGTTGCACCTGCGCAACGCTCCGACTCGGTTGATGAAGGATCTGGGCTACGGCGACGAGTATCGCTATGCCCACGACGAGCCGGAGGCCTACGCGGCGGGGGAGGACTATTTCCCTGAGCAGATGCAGCCGCAGGCCTATTACCAGCCGGCGCCCCGCGGCCTGGAGTCGAAGATCCGCGAGAAGCTGGCGCATCTTGCCGAGCTCGATCGCAGCAGTTCGCGACGCAGAAGGAAATCATGATCGGCGTGGCTCTGGCCGTCGCGGCCGGCGGTGCAGCTGGCAGCCTCATGCGTTTCGCCGTGTCGAACTGGGTCTCGGTGCACTGGCCGCAGCATTTCTATTGGGCGACCCTGGCAGTCAACTTCGTCGGCTGCCTGCTGATCGGCTACCTGTACGGCCTGTTCCTGCTGCGCCCGGAAATCCCGCTGGCGCTGCGCGCCGGCCTCGTGGTGGGATTCCTCGGTGGGTTGACCACCTTTTCGTCGTTTTCTCTGGACACCCTGCGCCTGCTGGAGAGCGGCCAACCGGTGGCGGCGCTCGGCTATGCCGTGCTCAGCGTCTTCGGTGGGCTGCTTGCCACCTGGGGCGGACTGGCCTTGGTCAGGGTGCTGTAGGCTCATTTCCGCCGATGGAGTCGACGGGCTGCCCGTTGTCCGCTTCTGCGGGTAAACTCTTCGCCCTTGTCGTGGATGTCCCGTTGCGGCAGGCAGTGCGCGGGGCGCCGATGGCGGCAGCCGGTATCGATTGCCGTGCAAAAAACTTATTCGACTGCTTCGACTGAAGAGAACTCTGCATGCTCGACTCCAAACTGGTCCGTGGCCAAACCCAGGAAGTGGCCCAGCGTCTGGCGACCCGTGGCTTCCAACTGGATGTAGCGCGTCTCGAGGCGCTGGAAAGCCGTCGCAAGGAAACCCAGACACGCACCGAACAGCTGCAGGCCGAACGCAATGCCCGCTCCAAGAGCATCGGGCAGGCCAAGCAGCGCGGCGAGGACATCGCTCCGCTGATGGCAGACGTCGAGCGCATGGGGGCCGAACTGGTTGCCGGCAAGCAGGAGCTGGATGCGATCCAGGCCGAGCTGGATGCGCTGCTGCTGACCATTCCCAATCTGCCCCACGACTCGGTGCCGGTCGGCGCCGGCGAGGAGGACAACGTCGAGGTCGGTCGCTGGGGCGTTCCGCGCGAGTTCGACTTCGAGGTCAGGGATCACGTCGCCCTCGGCGAGCAGCACGGCTGGCTGGACTTCGAGACCGCGGCCAAGCTGTCCGGCGCCCGTTTCGCCTTGATGCGTGGCCCGATCGCTCGTTTGCACCGCGCCCTTGCGCAGTTCATGCTCAACCTGCACACCGGCGAGCATGGCTACGAGGAGGCCTACACGCCCTACCTGGTGCAGGCCCCGGCCCTGCAGGGCACCGGCCAGTTGCCCAAGTTCGAGGAGGATCTGTTCAAGATCAGCCGCGCAGGCGAAGCCGACTTCTACCTGATTCCTACCGCCGAAGTGTCGCTGACCAACATCGTTGCCGGCGAGATTCTCGACGCGAAACAGCTGCCTCTGAAGTTCGTCGCCCATACGCCCTGCTTCCGCAGCGAGGCCGGTGCCTCCGGGCGCGACACTCGTGGCATGATCCGCCAGCACCAGTTCGACAAGGTCGAGCTGGTCCATGTGGTGGAGCCGGGCAAGTCCTTCGAGGCCCTGGAGGAACTGACCGGGCACGCCGAGAGGGTGCTGCAGCTGCTCGAGCTCCCGTACCGCAAGCTGGCGCTGTGCACCGGCGATATGGGGTTCGGTGCCGCCAAGACCTACGATCTGGAGGTCTGGGTGCCGAGTCAGGGCAAGTACCGCGAGATCTCCTCCTGCTCCAACTGCGGCGACTTCCAGGCGCGGCGCATGCAGGCGCGCTGGCGCAACCCGGCCACCGGCAAGCCGGAGCTGGTGCATACGCTCAACGGCTCCGGTCTGGCAGTGGGGCGGACCCTGGTCGCGGTGCTGGAGAACTACCAGCAGGCCGACGGCAGCATCCGCGTTCCCGATGTGCTCAAGCCGTACATGGCTGGCCTCGAGGTGATCGGCTGATTGCTGCCGCGCGCTGGCGGGGGCTGCGGACTCCGCCTTGCGCATTTCCTGTTCGAGGTCATGCAATGGGCCGGTGTTCCAGTCGCCGGCCCTTTTCATTTCAACAGTCCGCTGCTTGCCGCGAGGTTGTCCATGGAGTTCCTTCCCCTCTTTCATAATCTGCGCGGTCGCCTGGTGCTGGTGGTCGGCGGCGGTGAGGTCGCCTTGCGCAAGGCGCGTCTGCTCGCCGAGGCGGGAGCCCGCCTGCGGCTGGTGGCGCCATCGGTCGAGGATGTGCTGGTGGGGCTGGTCGAGCAGGGCGGCGGCGAGTTGCTGATGCGCAGCTACGCGTCCGCCGACCTCGACGGCTGCGTGTTGGTAGTGGCCGCCACCGATGACGAGTCGCTCAATGCGCGGGTCTCGCGCGAGGCCGGTGAGCGCAGCCTGCCGGTGAATGTGGTGGATGCCCCGGCGCTGTGCAGCGTGATCTTTCCGGCCATAGTCGATCGCTCCCCGCTGATGGTGGCCGTGTCCAGTGGTGGAGACGCGCCGGTCCTGACCCGCTTGATGCGCGCTCGCCTGGAGACCATGATCCCGGCTGCCTACGGTCGTCTGGCCGGTCTGGCGCAAAGGTTCCGGGGGGCGGTCAAGCAGCGTTTTGCCGACGTGCAACAGCGGCGGGTGTTCTGGGAGGAGGTGTTTCAGGGCGCAGTCGCCGAGCAGCTCCTGGCCGGGCGGGAGGCGGAGGCTGAGCGGCTGCTGGCGGACAAGCTGGCCGGCGGTCGTGAGCGCGAGCTGGGCGAGGTATATCTGGTCGGCGCGGGGCCGGGAGATCCGGATCTTTTGACTTTCCGGGCCCTGCGACTGATGCAGCAGGCCGACGTGGTGCTCTATGATCGTCTGGTCGCTCCGGCCATCGTCGACATGTGCCGCCGCGATGCCGAGCGGATTTACGTGGGCAAGCGCCGTAGTGAGCATGCCCTGCCGCAAGAGCAGATCAACCGCCGACTGGTCGAGCTGGCCAGGCAGGGGAAGCGGGTGCTGCGCCTGAAGGGGGGGGACCCCTTCATCTTCGGTCGCGGAGGCGAGGAGCTCGAGGAGTTGACTGCCGAAGGCGTGCCCTTCCAGGTGGTGCCGGGCATCACTGCCGCTTCGGGCTGTGCCTCCTATGCCGGCATTCCCCTGACCCATCGCGACTACGCCCAGTCGGTGCGCTTCGTGACCGGGCATCTCAAGGACGGCAGCTGCGATCTGCCTTGGAGCGATCTGGTGGCGCCGGGGCAGACGCTGGTGTTCTACATGGGGCTGGTCGGTCTTCCCGTGATCTGTCAGGAGCTGATCCGCCACGGTCGTGCGGCCGATACGCCGGCAGCGCTGGTGCAGCAAGGCACCACGCCGCAACAGAGAGTGTTCACCGGAACGCTGTCCGACCTGCCGCAACTGGTTGCCAGGCACAAGGTGCATGCGCCTACTCTGGTGATCGTGGGTGAGGTGGTGCGTCTGCGCGAAAAGCTGGCGTGGTTCGTAGGGCAGGATGATCCGGAACAAGAAGTTTCAAAAAGTCGTTGACGCCTGCGCGAAGGCGTCTATAATGCGCCCCACTTCCGGCGACGAGCTGATCGAAAAAGCCTTGTAAATCAAGTGCTTGGCTTGATGGGCGAGATGTCGGGGTGGTGCGGGGCAGCAGGTTCTTGGGCTGCTCGGCAAGTCTTCCGGCGGCCGTGTTGCGAGTCGACAGGTCGTTCGGTAGATGAAGTGGAGGGGGTTGACGGCAGCGCTGGTTGCTGTATGATTTCTCTCCCTTGCTTCGGTGGTGGGTTTGTCCGCTGAGGCGCAAGCGGTTGATTCGGAAAGAAAATTTTCGAAAATCGCTTGACAGGTTGAAAGGCTGCTGTAGAATACGCGGCCTCGGTTGAGACGAAAGCTTCCGCTGAATCTGATCGAAACGCTCTTTAACAAGTTGAATCAAGCAATTCGTGTGGGTGCTTGTGAGGTAAGACTGAGAGTCGCAAGATTATCAGCATCACA
>NZ_JANGEY010000019.1 GCF_024451105.1 Stutzerimonas stutzeri | reverse complement strand
CTCTCAGTCTTACCTCACAAGCACCCACACGAATTGCTTGATTCAACTTGTTAAAGAGCGTTTCGATCAGATTCAGCGGAAGCTTTCGTCTCAACCGAGGCCGCGCATTCTACAGCAGCCTTTCAACCTGTCAAGCGTTTATTTTGAAGAATTTCGTTCAAAATCAATTACTTGCAGCTTCGTTAACTGGCTGTGCGCCGTAACGAGGTGGCGAATAATACAGCCTTTAAAAAAGCTGTCAACACCGGGCGCATCGAAAACCCGAGAGCAACCCAGACGTCAGAGCTTCGCCACTCTCCCCTGCCACGGCCGCTCACGCTCGAGCTGGCCGGCCAGACGATAGAGCAGGCCTTCCCCGCCCAGCCGCGCGGTGTACATCATGCCCACCGGCAGGCCGCTTTCGCTCCAGCCGGAGGGCACCGACATGGCCGGCTGGCCGCCGACGTTGGCGACCACGGTGAAGGCCGCGCTACCGGTGGCGGCGCCGGCGTAGTCCTCCCACGGCTGGCTCAGGCGCAGCCTGCCGAGCTCCGGGGTCAGGGTGGCGGTAACCGGCGAGAGGATCACGTCGAAGCGCTCGAACAGGTTTTCCATCGCCAGGCTGACCGCCTCGAACGACTGGCGCGCACGGAACAGCGCTTCGCCGCTGACGCCCTGGGCGCGCTCGAGAACCTTGCGGGTGACCTGTTCGAGGTCGTCGGCACCGGCGCTGCGGCCGAGCAGTTGTTCGCGGTCGCGGATGGCGGTCAGCAGGGCGGTGCCGATCACCGTGCCGTGGGCGCCGAACACCTGTTGCGGCTGGACCGGCTGCGATATCTGCTCGATCTCGTGGCCAAGGGAGAGCAGCAGCCTGATCGTCTGGTCGAGCACCCGGCGGATCTCGATGTCCAGCGGCAGCCCGGTCAGCGACTGGTCGATCAGCGCCACACGCAGCTTGCCCGGGTCGCGGCCGACCTCGTCGGCGAACGGCCGCTCCAGCGGCGGCAGCCAATAGGGGCTGCCCGGCTCGCGGCCCTGGCCGACGTCGAGCAGCAGCGCCGAGTCGCGTACGCTGCGCGACACCACATGGGCGGAGCTGGCGCCAAACCAGCTCTCGAAGCGGCCGGGGCCGCTGGGCGTGCGGTAGCGGCTGGGCTTCATGCCGAACAGGCCACAGTAGGAGGCCGGAATGCGGATCGAGCCACCGCCGTCGGTGGCATGGGCGGCGGGGACTATGCCGGCGGCCACCGCCGCCGCCGCGCCGCCCGAAGAGCCACCGGCGCTGTGCGCCAGGTTCCAGGGGTTGCGGGTCTGCCCCCAGGCCAGCGACTCGGTGGTGGTGGTCAGGCCGAACTCGGGCACCGCGGTCTTGCCGAAGGTCAGCGCGCCGGCGGCCTCGTAGCGGGCGGCCAGGGTGCTGCTGTACTTGGCTGGCGGAGCGTCCTTGAAGAAGCGCGAACCGTTGCTGGTCGAGGTGCCGGCCAGGTAGGTGTTGAGGTCCTTGAGCAGCATCGGCACGCCGGCCAGCGCACCCTCGCGGGCCAGCCCCTGGCTCTTGCGGCTGGCGAGCTGCTGCCGGGCATGTTCGTCGTGGCGCATCACCACGGCGTTGACCTTCGGATTGACGGCATCGCAGCGCGCCAGCGCGGCGGCCAGCAGCTCCTCTGGGCTGATCGCGCCGCGGCGCACCTGCTCGGCCATGGCCGTGGCGTCCAGCTCGAGATATTCGCGTTGCGAAAGCCCCGTGGCGGCGATGCCGAAGCGCGGCAACAGGCTGGCCCCGGCGAGCACCGCACCGGCCTTGAGCAGCTGCCGGCGCTGCAACTGCAGCCCTTCGCCAGCCTCGACCTGTTGTTGCCCCTGCGGGCCACACGCCTTTTCCATGATTCTCGCCTCTTATCGTTATGGTTCGCTCGGTTGCCACATGCGGCCTGAAAGGGGCTCATTAATTCGCCTGACCGGGCCGCGTTGGCGAATGAATTCGCCCCTACAGGGCGGTGCGGTCAGTCCTTCAGTTGCGGCGCCCAGGCCACGCCGTTGATATGTGCACCGCCGTCGACGAACAGGGTGTTGCCGGTCAGATAGCGGGCATCGTCGCTGGCCAGGAAGGCCGCGACCGGGCCGATGTCGTCGAGCGGGTCGCCGACCCGCCCCATCGGATTGGCGGCGGCGATCGCCGCGGCATTGCCCGGGTTGGCGCTGGCGAACTTGCGATAGGCCTCGCTGACCGCGCCGGGGCAGATCACGTTGCAGCAGACCTGCTCGGCAGCCCACTCGCGCGCCGCGCTGCGGGTCAGGGTGCGCAGCGCCTCCTTGGCGGCGTTGTAGTCGGCGGTGTACAGATGGGCGTTGACCCCGTTGAGCGAGCACAGATTGATGATGCGCCCGCCACCAATCTTCCGGAACTCCGGCAGGGCCGCCTGCATGGCCCAGAAGGCGGCCATCACCGCCATGTCGAAGGCACCGCGCAGACGCTCGTCGCCGAGGCTCTCCAGACGGGCGAAGCCGGAGCCACGCCAGGCGTTGTTGACCAGGATGTCCAGCCGGCCGAAACGCTCGACGGCAGCACCGACCATGGCCTGCACCTGCGCCTTGTCGGTCACGTCGACGCGCTGGAAGGCGGCGTCCACTCCCCAGGTCTCGCGCAACCAGGCAGCCGTCTCCTCGCCGGCCTGCGCGTCGATTTCCGCCACCAGCACCCGGGCCCCTTCGCGGGCCAGCGCGCCGGCGATGCCCCGACCGATGCCCATGCCGGCACCGGTGACGATGGCGACCCTGTCCTGCAGCTTGCCCATCTTCTTCTCCCTCGTGACGATGCTCGAAAAAAGGGCCGCTCACCCGAGGGGAGCGGCCGAACGGAGCGACCGGTATCAGCGGCCCTGGGCGCGGATGGCGTCAGCCGTATACATGGTCGGAACGAACTTGCCCTCGTTGAGGATCGGCCCGCGCTTGGACTCGTTGGTCAGGGCGTAGCCGACGTACTGCCCGGAGTTCAGGTCGTGGTAGAAGGACGAGCCGGCCTGCCAGGCGCTCATGTCCGGGTGGTAGTAGTAATTGATGAAGGCGTACTTCCACAGCTCGCCGCGCGAATCGTAGTTGTCCGCCATCACCGCGTTCCAGGTGTCCTCGTCGATGAACAGCACGCGCTTGCTGTACAGGTGGCGGTAGCCTTCCTTGAGAGTCGCCTCGAGCACCCACACGCGGCGCAGCTCGTGGCGCATGACGTCGGGGTTGGGGTGGTTGGGGGTGAGGATGTCGGCGTACGTGACCTCGCCGCTGTTGGCCTTGAAGGTGTTGGCGGGAATGTACATCTCGCGCTTGCCGAGCAGCTTCCACTGGTAGCGCTCCGGCGAGCCGTTGAACAGGCGGTCCTCGTCGATGATCATGGTGCCATTGGTGCCGATCATCGGCTGGTCGAAGCCATAGCCCGGCAGCTGGCGCACGCGGCGGGTGCCCGGGTTGTAGGTCCAGGCCTGGCGGTCGCTGGTGACGAAGTTGTACGGCTCGTGGGCGATGTTCATGGTGCCCTTCTCGCGCTGCGGCGCGAGGGTGGTGTTCCAGCTCATCGCCTGCATGCCGCTGGCGGTGTCCGGCTCGACGTTCGGGTCGTTGGCCTGCGACAGGTTGCGCTGCCAGGTGCGCCCCCAGGCGATCTTGCCGTTGGGCAGCACGCTGGCGATGTCGCGGATGTTGTCCTCGGTATGCGCGCGCACCGGCAGCTGGTGGTTCCACAGCACTTCCATGGCGCTCTTCGGGATCGGGAACGGCACCTGGCCGAGGCCCCTGACGCCCATGCCGTCGTTCTCCAGCTCGGCGGTCAGCGCGTTCTTCTTGGCCCGCTCGCAGACGTAGTCCGGGTAGCGGAAGTCGCGATGGCCGGGGTAGACGTCGATCCGGTAGGTCTGCGGGTAGCGCTTGAACAGCGCCTTCTGCCCTTCGCTCAGGCGCTCGGCGTACTGCTCCATGTTCTGCGCGGTGATCACCACCACCGGCTTCTCGTCGGCGTAGGGGTCGACCGGTTTCTGGCCGGAGAAGCGCTCATGGTTCCAGCCGGGCACCTCGCCCAGGTACTTGCCGGTGAATGCGGGGATGCTGCCGTCCGCGTTGCCGGCGCGCTCGGCGCCGGTGCAGGTGAGTTCCTTGCCGAGCTTGGCGGCTTCCTCGGGGCTTACCTTGGCGTGGGCGCTGGCGATCAGGCCTGCATTGACCGCCAGTGCTATGGCTAGCGCAACACCTTTTCTGTTCATTGTTGTTGGTCTCCGATGGGGTGGTCCGGCTTGGGTGCCGGAGTCCATGTTTCCCAATGGGGGTTCTCCAACTCATCGTCCATCAGGACTACAACGCGCCGCCTGCGGTCGGGATCATGGGCACATCCTGGCGCCGGCGCAAAACGCCAGCGCCCGCACCCGAGACTTCCGGGGAAGCTCGGGTGCGGGCGCACTCTGGGAGGCGTTGTGGAAGGCGGTTCTAGCGCAGGAAGCGGCGCACGAAGTCCTCGCGCAACTCGCGCTTGAGCAGCTTGCCAGTGGCGTTGCGCGGCAGCTCGGCGTGCACGACCTGCAGGTGCGCGGGCACCTTGAACGCCGCCAGGTGCGCGGCGATGTGCGCGTGCAGCGCCACCTCGTCCACCCCGCTGCCCTCGCGCACCCGCGCCACCAGCGCCACCGCCTCGCCCATGCGCGCGTCCGGCACGGCGAAGGCGGCGGCTTCGATCACCCCGTCCAGGCCGCTGGCGCAGGCCTCGACCTCGGCGGCGGCGACCTTCTCGCCGCCGCGGTTGATCAGGTCCTTGAGCCGGTCGGTGATGCGCAGGAAACCCTCCTCGTCCACGCAGCCGACGTCGCCGGTGGCCAGCCAGCCGTTCTGCAGCGCCTCGGCGGTGGCTGCGGGCTGCTGCCAGTAGCCGCACATCAGGGTCGGCGAGCGCAGCCAGATCTGTCCTTCCACGCCCGGTGCCTGCGGCGCGTCGGGGGTGTCGCCGATGCGCACCTCGACGACGGGCAGCGGCCAGCCGACCGTGGCCGGCTTGTAGACGAACTGGTCGCCACCGATGGCCGCGCCCACGCCGTTGCTCTCGGTCATGCCGTAGCCGGCGCCGCCGATGGCGTTCGGCTTGACGCCGGTGAGCTGCGCCAGCAGCCCCGGGTTGGCCGCCGCGCCGCCGAGGCCCAGACCGAACAGGCTGGTGGTCGCTTCGCTGGCGAAGCGCGGCGAGGCCAGAAGCTGCTGCATCATCGCCGGCGAACCGCTGAACTGGGTGCAGCGCTCGCGCTCGATCAGGTCGAGGGCGCGCTCGGCGTCCCACCTGTACATCAGGACCAGGCGCCGGCCGCTGCGCAGCGCCAGCAGGAACTGCGCGTGCAGGCCGCTGACGTGGAACAGCGGCACGGCCATCAGGCTGGTCGGCGCGAAGCCGCTGGCCATGAGCGCCTTGATCCGCGCGGGCGAACTCATCGCGGCGAAGGCGCCCTGGAACTCGAAGGCGGCCAGCGCCTGGCACACCGCACGGTGGCTGGACAGCACGCCCTTGGGCTTGCTGGTGGTACCGGAGGTATAGAGGATCAGCAGCGGGTCGTCGGGCTGTAACACCGGCGGCGGCAGCAGCGCCACGTCCTCGGCGAGCAGCGCCTCGTAGTCGCACACCCATCGGCCTTGCTCCGCCGCGCCGACGGCGATGGCCTGCAGATCGAGCGCCTCCAGATCGCCCGCGACCAGCGCCAGGCGCGCCGCGTCGCACAGCAGCACCCGCGCGCCGGAATCCTCTAGGCCGTGCAGCAGCTCCTCGCGCTGACCCCAGCTGTTCAGCGGCACCACGATGGCGCCGCTGGCCACCGCGGCGACGAAGGACACCAGCCAGGCCGGCTGGTTGCGCATGGCGATGGCCACGCGGTCGCCCTTGCGCACGCCGAAGCGCGTGCGCAACTGGGTGGCCAGACGGTCGACCCGGGCGAAGAACTCGGCGAAGGTCAGCCGCTCATCCTCCCAGACCACGAATTCGCGCTCGCCGTGGGCGCGCCCGGCGTTCAGCGCGGTCAGCAGGTCCGGCTGCGCGTTGCGGAAGCAGCGCGGGCCGTCGCCGTCAGGCGCCACCACCTCGAAGGGCGAGCCCGGCGCGATCAGTTGCCGCCAGGCGGCTTGCCAGTTTTCCACGCTCATCGGTCACTCCCGCGATCAGACCAGCACGCCGTAGCGCTGGCAGTGGTAGTCGGTGTCGCCGAGGCAGGCCTGGGCGACGCGGATGCGCTTGAGGTACAGGCCGACGTCCAGCTCGTCGGTGACGCCGATGCCGCCGTGCATCTGCACCGCCTCGTTGCTCACCCGGTCGGCGGCGATCCCGGCCTTCCACTTGGCCAGACTGGCCAGGCGGGCGCGTTCGCCGGCGTCCATGGAGGCGTCGTCGAGGGCGGCCAGGCCGGCCATCACCGCGCTGCGCGCCAGCGCCAGCTCGACGTACAGACGCGCGGCGCGGTGCTGCAGGGCCTGGAACGAGCCGATCGGCGCGTCGAACTGCACGCGGGTCTTCAGGTAGTCGAGGGTGGTGGCGAACAGCGTCTCGGCGGCGCCGAGCAGCTCGGCGGCCAGGCACACGCGGCCACGGTCCAGCGCGGTTTCCAGCGCCGGCAGGGCGCCGTGCGCTTCACCGACCAGCGCGTCCGCGCCGACCAGCACGCCGTCGAACTGCAGGCGCGCGCAGTTGCGCGAGTCGATCAGCGCCGCCGGGGCCACGCTCAGGCCCGGCGCGCCGGCCTCGACCAGCAGCAGCGACAGGCCGTGGGCCTCGCCGCGCTGGCCGGCGGTGCGCACCAGCACCAGGTAGCCATCGGCCGCGAGGCCGTCGACCACGAACAGCTTGGCGCCGGACAGCCGCCAGCCGTCCGCGCCGCACTCGGCGCGCAGCTCGGTGGCCAGCGGATCGTGACGGCCGGCCTCGTCGATGGCCAGGGCCAGGCGCTTGTCGCCTGCGATCAGCGCCGGCAGCCAGCGCTGCTGCTGTTCGGGCGTGCCGGCCAGCTGCAGCAGCGAGCCGCCGAGCACCACGCTGGACAGCAGCGGGCTGGCGCTGAGGTTGCGGCCGATCTGCTCGAACAGCGGGCCGAGGCTCTGGCAGCCGAAGTCCAGGCCACCGAAATCTTCGGGGAACGGGATGGCGCTCCAGCCCAGCTCGACCATCTCGCCCCACAGGGCGGGATCGAAGCCGAGCGGCGCACCTTCGTCGCGCAGGCGGCGCTGCGCGGCCACCGGGCTGCGCGCGGCGAGGAATTCGCGCGCGGTGTCGGCCAGCAGCCGTTGTTCTTGGTTGAAAATCAGGCTCATGGCGTGTTCCTCACTTGGCGTCCGGCAGGCCGAGGACCCGCTTGGCGATGACGTTGAGCTGCACCTCGGAGGCGCCGCCGGCGATGGTCAGGGCGAAGCCGTTCAGCCAGGCCTTGGTGATCGCCAGCTCCTCGCCGGTGAAGGCATCGCCTTCCCAGCCGAGGGCGTGGTAGCCGAGGGCATCGAGGAGAATCTCGAACTTCTCCCGGTCCTGCTCGCTGTGCACCAGCTTCATGATCGCCATCAGCCCGGAGATGTCCTGGCCGCTGCGCGCCTCCTCGCCCATGCGCTGCACGGTGAGGGCGTAGGCGTGCTCGTCCATCGCACAGGCCAACGCGCGGCCGTAGAGGGCCTGGTCGGCCGCGCTGCGCGGCTCGGGCAGATAGCGCTCGAGCAGCGGCAGCAGGTGGAAGTGGTTCGGCAGGCTGGTTTCGCCGAACTTGGACATGGCCTTGCGCTCATGCTGCAACAGGCTCTTGCCCAGCGTCCAGCCGCCGTTGAGCGGGCCGATCAGCTGGCTCTTCGGCACCTTGACGTTGTCGAAGAACACTTGGCAGAACGCCGACTTGCCGCTGATCAGGTCGATCGGGCTGACGCTGATGCCGGGCGAGCGCATGTCCAGCACGATCAGGCTGATGCCCAGGTGCTTGGGCGCGTGCGGATCGGTGCGCACCAGCGCGTACATCCAGTCGGACTTGTCGCCGTAGGAGGTCCAGATCTTGGTGCCGTTGACCACGAAGTGGTCGCCCTCGTCGCGAGCGCTGGTCTTCAGGCTGGCCAGGTCGGAGCCGGCGTTCGGCTCGGAGAAGCCCTGGCACCAGCGGATCTCGCCGCGCGCCATGGGGGTGAGCAGGTCGCGCTTCTGCTGCTCGCTGCCGTATTCGAGCAGCACCGGGCCGAGCATCCATATCCCCAGGTTGATCTGCGGCGGCCGGCACTTGAGGCGGCGCAGCTCGCTTTCCAGCACCGCCAGCTCGGCCGGCGACAGCCCGCCGCCGCCGTATTCGGTCGGCCAGTCCGGGCAGAACCAGCCCTTGTCGCGCATGCGTTCGAACCACAGGCGCTGGTCTTCGTCATGGAACTCGACCTGGCTGCCGCCCCACACCAGTTGGCCCTCGGGCAGCGGGGTGCGCTGCGAGGGCGGGCAGTTGGCTTCGAGCCAGGCCCGCGTTTCCCGGCGGAAATCGTCGATTGCGCTCATCGGTTGTTGTCCTTGTTGTGGTGCGCCGGGGGCCGTGCCCCCAGCGGCAATGTAGCGGATTTCGTCTCCCATCCTGTAGGGGCGAATTCATTCGCCTTGCGGGGCATTTTGGCGAATAAATTCGCCCCTGCAGGGGATCGGCGCGGCCCGGAAGCCCGCCATGCGAACGCCCGGGCGCCAGCCCTCAGCGCCCGCGCGGCATGCCGAGACCGAACTGGGCGATCAGCTCGCGCTGGATCTCGTTGGTGCCGCCGCCGAAGGTCAGGGTGACCGAGGCGCGCACCTCGTACTCCAGCTCGCCCTGCAGCAGCGACGCCGCCGAACCCTCGCGGACCAGGCCGTTGGCGCCGACGATCTCCGACAGGCGGCGGAGGATCTCGATGGCCGACTCGGCGCCGTAGACCTTGGTGGTCGAGGCCAGCGCCACGTCCATCTGCCCGCGCTCCAGACCTGCAGCGATGCGGAAGTTGATCAGCCGCATCGCCTCCAGACGCGCGTAGCACTCGGCCAGCGCCGAGCGCACCCAGCCGTGCTCGACGGCGCGGCGGCCCTGCTCGTCCGGGTTCTTCGCCCACAGGTAGACGCGGCGGAACAGCCCGGCCACCTTGTCCGCCCAGGAGCCGAGGCCCAGGCGCTCGTGGTTGAGCTGGGCGGTGATCAGCTTCCAGCCGCCGTGCAGCTCGCCCACCAGCATGTCGGCCGGCACCCTGACGTTGTCGTAGTAGGTGGCCGCGGTCGGGTTGCTGCAGGTCGGGATCACCGTGGTCGAGAAGCCGGGCAACTGGGTATCGAGGATCAGGATCGACACACCCTTGTGGCGCGGGCGCT
Source organism: Stutzerimonas stutzeri (assembly GCF_024451105.1). Lineage (GTDB taxonomy): Bacteria > Pseudomonadota > Gammaproteobacteria > Pseudomonadales > Pseudomonadaceae > Geopseudomonas > Geopseudomonas stutzeri_A. Next base: position 31,503 of record NZ_JANGEY010000019.1, on the reverse strand, counting down.
CCGGGTCGGTGCGCGCGGCCAGCCAGATGTAGTCGGCCGCCTCGGCGCCGGAGGTCCACAGCTTGTTGCCGTTGACCACGAAATGGTCGCCTTCCGGGCGCGCGGTGGTCTTCAGCACGGCCAGGTCACTGCCGGCATCCGGCTCGGAGTAGCCGATGGCGAAGATGATCTCGCCGGCGGCGATGCCGGGCAGGAACTTCTCCTTCTGCAGCGCACTGCCGTTTTCCATCAGCGCCGGACCCACCGTGCTGATGGTCACGAAGGGCAGCGGCGCGCCGGCGATGTTGGCCTCCTCGAAGAAGATCAGCTGCTCGGTGGCGGCGTAGCCCTGGCCGCCGTGCTGCTTCGGCCAGCCGACCGCCAGCCAGCCGTCGCGGCCCATCTGGCGGATGGTCTGGCGGTACAGGTCGCCACCTTCCTTGCCGCGCAGCTCGCTGCGCAGCTCGGGAGTCATCAGGTTCTGGAAGTAGTCCCGCACCTTGAGGCGCAGGGCGTGTTGCTCGGGAGTCAGATCGACGAACATGTTGCGCTCCTCAGGCCGCGCCCAGGATCAGGCCGCTGGTGGGTACGCCGGTACCGGCGGTGACCAGCACGTTTTCCACGTCGGCGACCTGGTTGACCGAGCTGCCGCGCACCTGGCGCACGCCCTCGGCCACGCCGTTCATGCCGTGGATGTAGGCTTCGCCGAGCTGGCCGCCGTGGGTGTTGATCGGCAGGCTGCCGCCGCGGGCGTGCAGGCCGTCGCGGATGAAGTCCTTGGCCTCGCCGCGCTTGCAGAAGCCGAACTCCTCCAACTGCGGCAGCACGAACGGGGTGAAGTGGTCGTAGATCACCGCGGTCTGCAGGTCCTGCGGGCCGAGGCCGGATTGCGCGTACAGCTCGCGCGCCACCACGCCCATCTCCGGCAGGCCGGTGATGTCCTCGCGGTAGAACGAGGTCATGCTCTGCTGGCCCTCGGCGATGCCCTGCGAGGCGCCCTTGATGATCACCGGCTTCTGCTTGAGGTCGCGGGCGCGCTCGGCCGAGGTGATGACCATGGCCACCGCGCCGTCGGACTCCTGGCAGCAGTCGAGCAGGTGCAGCGGCTCGCAGATCCAGCGCGAGGCCTGGTGCTCTTCGAGGGTGATCGGCTTGCCGTAGAAGAACGCTGCCGGGTTGGTGGCGGCGAAGTCGCGCACCGCCACGGCGACGCGGCCGAAGTCCTCGCTGGTGGCGCCGTAGGTGTGCATGTAGCGCTGGGCGAACATGCCGACCCAGGCAGCCGGGGTGTGGAAGCCGTGCGGCATGTACCAGCCGTAGTTGACCGCATCGAAGATCGGCGCGCCGCCGAAGTCGTGCGGCTTGCCGAAGCGGTACCAGGAACGCTCGTTCATCGCCCGGTACACCACCACCACCTTGGCCACGCCGGTGGCCACCGCCATCGCCGCGTGCATCAGCGGCGCGCAGGCGCCGCCGCCGCCGTGGGGGATCTGCGAGAAGAACTTGACGTTCTTGCAGCCGAGCAGGCGCGCCACCTCGTATTCCGGCACGTTGTCCATGGTGTAGGAGCTGAAGCCCTCCACCTCGGACGGATCGATGCCGGCGTCGGCCAGCGCCGCCAGGGTGGCTTCCATGGCCAGGCGCAGTTCGGTGCGCCCGGAGTTTTTGGAGAATTCGGTCGCGCCGAGGCCGACGATGGCCGCGCGTCCGGAAATCGAATTGCTGGTCATATCCTGTCCCCTGCGCCTTACGGCAGCACCAGCGTGGCCGTACCGGTCACGTGGTTGCCCATGGAGTTCTTGCCCTTCAGCGTCACCTGCACGGTGCGGCTGGCCTCGTCGCGACCAGTCACCTCGCCGGTGAAGGTCATGGTGTCGCCTGGATAGTTGGGCGCGCCCAGCTTGATCTTGAGGTCCCTGAAGCGCGCCGCCGGGCCGGCCCAGTCCTCGACGTAGCGCTGCGCCAGGCCGCTGGTGGTGAGGATGTTCATGAACACGTGCGGCGAGCCCAGCTGGCGCGCGGCGTCCTTGTCGTGGTGGCCGGGGAAGTAGTCGCGGGTGGCGATGGCGCCGGCGGTGATCAGCTGCACGCTGATCGGGATCGCCAGCTCCGGCAGCGCCTGGCCGGGGAGCACTTCGTCAAATGCCTTGGTTTTCTTCGAGGTCATATTTCCATCCCAGCTTGTCGTTGTTGGCCAGCCAGTCGCCGAGGCGTTCGAGGGTCGCGGCGCTGCCACCGAGGGTGATGCCCAGGGCGCGGCTCCAGTAGAGGTAGCGGTGGATCGGATAGGTCAGGTCGACGCCGATGCCGCCGTGCACGTGTTGCGCCTTGTGGCCGACCAGGTGGCCGGCCTCGCAGGCGAGGTACTTGGTGGCCAGCGCCTCGGCGGTGGCCGGCAGGCCGGCGTCGAGGCGCCAGACCAGCTGCCAGAGCGCCGAGCGCAGCGCTTCGACGGCGATGTGCGCGTCGGCCATGCTCATCTGCACCGCCTGGAAGCTGCCGATGGCGCGGTCGAACTGGCGGCGCTCGCTGACGTATTCCACGGTACGGCGGATCTGCTCGGCGGAGACGCCCAGCTGCAGGGCGGCCAGCGCGGCGATGGCGCGGCTTTCCAGCCAGTCCAGCGCGGCGACCGGCAGCAGCGCCGCGGCCGGCACCACCACGGAGCTGAAACGCAGGTCGGCGACCGCCTCGCCCTGGGTGAACACCCCGGCGGTCTTGTCGATGCCGGCGGCGGCGAGGTCGACCAGCAGCAGGCGCGGCGAGCCGGCCACGTTGGCCAGCAGCAGCGCCTGGCAGACGTCGGCGCCCAGCGGCACGGCGGACACCGTGCCGTCCAGCTGCCAGCCGCCGGCGACTTCGCTGGCCTGCAGGGTGATGCCACGGGCGTTGGCCAGGCCGTCCAGCGCCAGGGTCAGCAGGCGCTGGCTCTCGGCGGCGGCCTGCACGCTCTCGGCGGCGGCGTCAGGGGCGAATCTGGCCAGGGTGGCGGCGGCCAACTGGTGGCGCCACAGCGGCACCTGGCCGAGCGCGCGGCCCTGGGCTTCCAGCACCAGCATCAGCTCGGTCATGCCCAGGCCGCTGCCGCCGAACTCCTCGGGGATGGCCAGGGCGTGCAGGCCGGTCTCCACGCAGCTCTTCCACAGGCCGCCCATGAACGGCTCGCCGGAGCCATCGAAGGCGCGCAGGCGGTCGTCGCTGCAGTAGTCGGCGAACAGGCTGCCGGCCATCTCGGCGATGGCGCGCTGTTCCTCGTTCAGTTCGAAGTCCATGGTCCTCTCCTCACTGCGCGACCGGCCGGAACAGCGGCAGGATCAGCTCGTCGTCGAAGGTGTGGAACTCGACCTGCACGGCCTGGCCGATGGCCAGCTCGTCGCGCTTGACGCCGACCAGGCCGGCGGTCAGGCGCACGCCCTCCTCCAGCTCGATCAGGCCGATCGGGTTCGGGTAGTCGAACGGCGGCACTTCCGGGTAGTGCATGACCACGAAGGAATAGATGGTGCCCTTGCCGGAGGACTGCACGCTGTCCCACTCGAAGGAATGGCAGCTGGAGCACACCGGACCCGGCGGGTGGCGCAGGGTGTTGCAGGCGGTGCAGCGCTGGATCAGCAGCTTGCCCTCGGCGCAGCCTTCCCAGAAGAAGCGGGTGTCGTCGCTGATGCCGGGCTTGGGCCGCTTGAACTTCGGCAGCGCCGCGGCACCGTCGCCTTCGGCGGCCGCCTTGACCGGGTTGGCCGGACGGAACTTGAACACGCGGAACAGCAACTGGCCGACCTGCTCGTCGCCTTCGGGCTGCTCGGAGAAGAAGGTCATCACCAGGGTGACGAAGTAGCCGGTGCCCAGCGCGGTGGTCTTCTGGTCGCCCACCGCGTCGAGGCGGGTGGTGTAGTAGAGCTTCTCGCCGAGCTTCACGTAGCGGTCAAAGCTCAGATCGGAGTTGACCGCCACCACCGAGGCGAAGCCGTTGGCTTCCAGCAGCTTGAGCACCTCGTAGGGGTTCTCGTCGGTCGAGCCCGGCGCGTAGTTGTTCTGGTGCAGGCCTTCCAGGCACCAGGCCTGCAGCATGGCCGGCGGCGCGACGATGCCGCCGTGCTCGCTGGTGGCCGCGTAGTCGGCGTCGAGGTACAGCGGGTTGTCGATGCCCATGACCTCGCACCACTGGCGGATCATCGGCGCGTTGACCGCGTCCCAGGCGTAGACGCGACCGTACTCGCGTCCCACCATGGCCCGCACGGCGGGCATGAATTCTTGTTCAGCCAAGATGTTCTCCTCGGAGTTGAGGGCGCCCCGCCGCACGGCGGGCACGCCGGCTTCGGTCATTGATGGGCGGAATTGGCGGCGGCGAGGAATGCGGGACTTTCCCCGCCCCCGTGCAGCAGGAGGTTGCAGCCGCTGGCGTAACCGGCCAGCGGCGAGGCGATGTACAGGCAGGCGTTGCCGATGTCCTCGGGACTGGCCATGCGCCCGGCCGGGATGGTGCCGGCGACCGCGGCGATGCCTGCCTCGTCGCCGTAGTGCAGGTGCGCCTGCTCGGTGCGCACCAGGCCCGGGCTGACGGTGACCACGCGCACCTTCGGCGCCCACTCCACCGCCAGCGAGGTCACCAGGGCCAGCACGCCCGCCTTGGCCGCGCCGTAGGCGGCGGTGCCCGGCGACGGACGCAGGGCACTGATGCTGCCGATGAACACGATCACCCCGCCCTGCTCCTGGCGCTGCATCAGCCGGTTGGCGTGCTGGGCGACGTTGAGCGGGGCGATCAGGTTGAGGCGGATGATGCCCTCGTGGAAGCGCGGCGAGGCCTCGCCGGCCAGCACGTGCGGGCTGCCGCCGGCGTTGTTGACCAGCACGTCGAGGCGTCCGCAGCGCTCCTCAATCACCGCGAACAGGGTAGCCAGCGAGTCGGCGTCGCGCACGTCGGCGGGGAGGAACTCGGCCTGGCGGCCGTCGGCGTGCGGCAGCGCCTCCGGGGCGTTGCGACCGCAGACCAGCACGCGGGCGCCGGCGGCGAGGAAGCTCTGCGCGATGCCCGCGCCGACGCCCTTGGTGCCGCCGGTGACCAGCACCACCTTGCCGGTGAAATCGAGGTTCTGAGTGGCCATTGCATGCTCCTTCATAGCTGCATGGCTTCACTCTAGGGGCGGCCCTTCGCCGGACTCGTCGTTCAAACGGACGATGAGTGACGGCCCCGCACCTGCGAACAATCGCCCATCGCTCCCGTCTTGCAGAGAGGTCGCGCATGTCCGCCGACAACCTGGTTCCCGTGCTTCTCGACTTCCCCGCCGAAGGCGTCGCGCGCCTCAGTCTCAACCGCCCGCAGGCCACCAACGCCCTGAGTCTGGAGCTGCAGGCGCTGCTCTCCCGGCACTTCGCCGAGCTGGGCAGCGATCCTGCGGTGCGCTGCATCGTGCTCACCGGCGGCGACAAGGTGTTCGCCGCCGGCGGCGACATCACCAGCATGGCCGGGGTCGGCGCCATCGACATCTACCAACGGCATACCGAGCGGGTCTGGGCACCGATCCAGCACTGCCCCAAGCCGGTGATCGCCGCGGTGTGCGGCTACGCCTACGGCGGCGGCTGCGAGCTGGCGATGCTCGCCGACATCATCATCGCCGGGCGCAGCGCGCGCTTCTGCCAGCCGGAAATCCGCATCGGCATCATGCCCGGCATCGGCGGCACCCAGCGCCTGGTGCGCGCGGTGGGCAAGGCCAAGGCGATGCGCATGGCGCTCACCGGCGCGCCGATCAGCGCCGAGGAAGCCTGGGTCGCCGGGCTGGTCAGCGAACTGGTCGACGACGCCGAGGTGCAGGAGCGCGCCCTGGAGATGGCCCGCGACATCGCCGCCATGCCGCCGCTGGCCGCCGAGCAGATCAAGGAAGTGATCCTCGCCGGCATGGACGCATCCTTGGAAGCCGGCCTGGCCCTGGAGCGCAAGGCCAACGCCCTGCTGTTCGCCTCGCGCGACCAGAAGGAAGGCATGCAGGCGTTCATCGACAAGCGCAAGCCGCGTTTCGAGGGGCGCTGAGGCCTCGCCTCAGCAGGCGAGCAGCTTGTCCTGCACCGACAGGCGCATCACATAACCGAGCTTGACCAGCGACGGACCGACGATGGTCAGCATGTGCGAGCCGACCACCAGACCGAGGCCGATGGCCTCGTCGAAGCAATAGGCGCCGAGCACACCGACGAGCAGGATGACCACGCCGGACACGACCAGGTTGTTGGCCAGATTGAAGACTTTGCTGGGGGATTCGAGTACGCCAGACATCGCAGGTACCTCCACAACGGGTTTCAACAGTTGTAGAAGAGCAATCAGGAAACGTGCCAGGCGTGCGGAGTCTTGCAGATCAATAACCTAGCGTAGACATCGGGAATTTGCAGTCGAAACGACACGAAAAATAGCTGTCATAGCGACTACATAGGCGAGTCGGAATGACCCGCACGCCTTGCCGTAGCGCACCGGCCAGTGAGCCGTTGATCTGCACGCGGACAAGGTGCGCACGGCGTACCCTACCGGAGTATCTTGCCGAACGCCGGACAGGTTTGCCCGGCCAGCTCCTGGAGCTGCCCAACTGGCCCCTGAGCCGAATAGGCGCCATAATCGGCTCACAGAATGAGCCGAATAATCCCCTTATTCGGCTCACAACCCGCGAGCAGGCAGACGATGGAACAACCCCGCTGGATCTGGCAGCAGCCCGACTGGCCGCATTTTCGCTGGCAGGCCGAGCGTCTGGCGCCGCTGCTGCGCGATTGCACGCAGGCTCAGGGCCGGCTGCTCGGCATGGCCGGCGCCGCCGGAGGCGAGTTCGGCGCGCAGAGCGAGCTGGATGCCCTGCTGCAGAACATCGTCACCTCCTCGGCCATCGAAGGCGAACAGCTCAACGTCGGTTCTGTACGCTCCTCGCTGGCCCGCCGCCTGGGACTTGAGGCCGAAGCGCAGGCGCGCGTCAGCCCGCGCAGCGAGGGACTGGCCGAGCTGATGCTGGACGCCACCCAGCAGTACGACCGACCGCTGACGCTGGAGCGCCTGCTGCACTGGCACACGCTGCTGTTCCCCGAGCAGGAGCTCGACCTGCTGCCACGGCGCATCCGCGTCGGCGCCCTGCGCGGCGAGGAGCCGATGCAGGTGGTATCCGGGCGTATCGACCGCCCCACCGTGCATTTCGAGGCGCCGCCGCGCGACGGCCTGGAGGAGCAGCTGGCTGCCTTCCTCGACTGGTTCGCCGCCAGCCGCGGCGATGCCGCCCTCGACCCGCTGCTGCGCGCCGGCATCGCGCACTTCTGGTTCGTCACCCTGCACCCCTTCGACGACGGCAACGGCCGCCTGACCCGCGCCATCACCGATCTGGCGCTGGCCCAGGGCGAACGGCAGGCGATCCGCTTCTACGCCATGTCGGCGAGCGTCCTCGACGACCGCCAGGGTTATTACCGCATCCTGGAACGCAGCCAGAAATCCGGGCTGGACGTCACCACCTGGCTCGAGTGGTTCCTGCATACCCTGCTGCGCAGCCTGCAGCAGGCGCTGAAGCGCATCGAGCGGGTGCTGGCCAAGGCGCGTTTCTGGCAGCGGCACCGCGGGCAGGCGCTCTCCGCGGAGCAGATCAAGGTGCTCAACCGCCTGCTCGACGGCGGCGAACGCGGCTTCGAGGATGGCATCAGCGCCGCCCAGTACCAGGCCGTCGCCAAGGTATCCAAGGCCACTGCCACCCGCCATCTGGCCGACCTGCTCGCCAAGGGCTGCCTGGTCCGCCTGCCCGGCAGAGGGCGCAGCACGCGTTACCAGGTCGACTGGCCGGAATAAACGCCCCCTCAATCCAGCGCCACCACACTGCACAACAGCAACTGCACCAGCGCGGTCTGCCGTTTCACCCCGGTCTTGGCGAACACCGCGCGCAGATGGCTGCGGGCGGTGTTGCGGCTGATGCCGAGGCGGCTGGCGCTTTCCTCCAGCGTCAGGCCTTCGCCGAGCAGCACGGCCAGTGCGGCTTCGGCCGGGGTGAGCTGGTAGAGCTGGCGCAGCAGGGGTTCGGAGGGCTGCGCCGGGCGGCTGCTGTCGCGCAGGATCAGCTCGACGGCCGCCGCGCGTCCGGCTTCGGCGCTGGCGGTGAGCGGGATGCTGCGCACCAGTACGCTGAGGCCGCCGGGCTGGCCGCCGCGATCCAGGGCGATGGCTTCCACCAGGCCGCTGCCGTTGCGCCCGGCGGCGGCCTGCTTGATCAGCCGCCATAGGCGGCGGTCGTCGCGCGGGGCGACGGCTTCGAGCATGCCGTTGTGCAGCTGCAGGCTGTCACCCTCGGCGAGGATCTCCTCGGCGACCTTGTTGAGCCGGCAGATGCCGCCGTCCTCGTCGAGCAGGATCGAGCCGATGCCGATGCGCTCCAGGGTGCCGACGTACAGCCGGCAGGCGCTCTCCACCCGGTCGAGATGGGCGTACAGGCGCAGCGCGCGCCGCAGATGCGGCAGCAGCAGGGCGCACAGCGCCCGCTCCGTCTCGCTGAACGGCCCGCCCTCGGGCGGGCGGCTCAGGCGCAGGCGGAACTCGCGTTCGCGGCCGTCGTCGCTGCGGATGTCGGCGCCCATCATGTAGCGCACCTGCAGCGGTTCGAGGAAGTCGCGGTAGATCACGCTGGCCAGCCACTCGCGCTCGTCGATCAGCTCCTCGAGCATCACCACGGTGTCGCGCGGCAGGTTGACGAACGGGTCGACCGCGTACAGCGAGCTGCTGTAGAGGGCGTGGATGTGCGGCCGCGCCTCGCCGGCGAACACCACCAGGCCGCGATCCTCGGCGCTGGGCAGGCGGATGGTCAGCGAGGCGTAGTTGGCGCGAAACTGCCGGCGCAGGGCGTCGAGCAGGGCGTTCCACGGCTTGTCCTCGAGCAGGCCGTCGTAGACCAGGCCGATCAGCCCCTGCAGCTCGGCGTAGCTGGTGCCGGCGGCGAGGCAAGGGGCGCACGCGCCCCCTGCCCCGTCCATCACAGGCCGCCCCGGCGGGCCGCCTCCGGCCCGAACATCGCCGGGCGGAAGCCCGCCACGTTCAGCTTGAAGCCCTTGGGCTGCTCGTTGATCAGGTTGAACGCCAGGTAGGTGTTCTCCAGCAGGTCGTGGTACAGGCCGACACCAGCCTGTGGCGTCTGGGTCTCGTAGGCGTAGAAGAAGTTGAGCATCGAGGTGCGCCACAGCTCGCCGCGGCTGTCGTAGTTGTCGGCGACGATGGGGAACCAGGTGTCCTCGTCGATGTACAGGCGCCGCTTGCCGTACAGGTGGCGGTAGTCGCTCTTCAGGGTGCCTTCCAGCACCCAGACGCGGTGCTTCTCGTAGCGCATGTGGGTCGGGTCGATATGGCCCGGCTTGAGCAGGTCGGCGTACTTGAGCTCCGGCGAGTGGATGCGATAGGCGTTGTAGGGGATGTACAGCTCCTTCTTCTCGACGATCTTCCAGTCGTAGCGCTGGCCGGAGCCGTTGAACAGGCGCACCTCGTCCACGGTGATCGAGCCGCCGCTGCCGGGGAACGCCATGTCGAAGCCGTAGCCGGGGGCCTGGCGCACGCGGCGGGTGCCCGGGTCGTAGCGCCAGCTCTGGCGCGGCTCGGTCCTGTCGTTCCAGAACTCCATGCCGGTGTTCACCTCGCCCTTGTCGCGCAGCGGCAGCAGGGTCTGGTTGAGGTAGAAGGACGACTGGCCCTGGGTATCGCCGATGCGCCCCGGCTCCAGGTGCGGCGCCAGGTTCTTCGAGTGCACGCGGCCCCAGTTGATCTTGCCGTCGCGCAGCACATAGGCGTTGTCCGAGATGTATTCCTCGGTCCACGGGCGCACGGTGAACAGCGAGGCATTCTTCAGCAGCTCCAGGCCATTCTTCGGCATCGGGAACGGCGTGCCGCCGGTCTTGGCCACCACCCCCTCGCCGTCGTCGGTCAGGCGGGCGTAGCCGACGTTGGCCTTGGTCGCCTGGCACACGCTGTCGTTGAAGCGGAAGTCGCGATGCGACGGATAGACCGGCATGCGGAAGGTATCGGGATACAGCCGGAACAGCGCCTTCATGCCATCGGTGAGGTACTGCTGGTGCTCGGCCATGTTCGCCGCGGTGATGACGAACAGCGGCTTTTCGTCCGCATAGGGATCGAGCGGATGGTTGCCGGTGCCCTGGAAGTTCACGTGCGGCGGCGCGCCCAGCCACTTGCCGGAATACTCCGGAATGCTGCCGTCGGCGTTGCCGGCGCGCTCGGCGCCCATGCAGGTGTAGGTACTGCTGTCCAGCAGGGCCAGTTCCTCGGCCGCGGTCTTGGCCAGCGCCGGCATGGCCAGCGCGAACAGCGCGCCGCAGGCGATCGCCCTGGCGAGTTGCGAGTGGTTCATGGGTCCCTTCCCCTTCTTAATAGGTGTACTTGGCGTTCAGCGACAGGTAGTCGCGATCCGCCAGGGTGCGGCCGTTGGCGATGTCCGCCGAGCCGAGGTAGCCGACGTAGGTCAGGCCGACCTGGAAGTTGCCCAGGTACTTGAAGTCGCCGCCGACGGTGATGCGCTTCTCGTCGCGGCCCAGGCCCGAATAGGCGCCGCCGGCGACGTTCTGGTTCCAGAACACCTTGGTGGTCAGGTCCCAGCCGCTGAACAGGCTCGGGTAGTCGAACATCACGCCGAGGCCGACCAGGGTGCTGCCACGGGTCTGGCCGTCGTACTCGAAGTCGTCGAAGGTGCCGTTCTGCCCGGGCATGCCGCCGGTCACGACCAGATCGTCGACGCTGTCGATGCGCTGGTGCACCACCTCGCCCATCAGCGTGGTCTGGTGGGCCAGCGCGCTCGGACCGAGGATGTACACGGCGTTGAGGTTGGCCTGGATCAGGTTGCCGCGGGTCGGCGCGCCGTTGGACAGGTACACCGCGGCGTCCTCGCGGTAGCTCAGGTCGCTGCCGATCTGTACCGCGTCGCCGAGCTTGGTGCTCAGGCTCACCCCGGTCAGGGCGATGTCGTCGAAGTAGCCGAGCTGGTAGGCCGGCGCGTTGCCCGCCCCGGTGCCGCGGCCGACGCGCTTGAGCGAGGAGTACCGGGTGTCGCCGGTGAAGTCGAAGAACAGCGCCGCCACCCGGTCGTGGTAGCGGTAGTGGTAGAGGCCGAGCTCGGTGTTGACGTTCAGCTGGTAGCGCAGGCCCAGGCCCCACTGGCCGTCGTCACCCGGCTTCACCTCACCGGCATAGTTGACCACCCCGAAGCTCTGGTCCGGCAGGCTGCCGACCAGCCCCGGCGCCAGGCGGTAGAACTGTGCGCCCGGGCCGAAGTAGTCGCTGCCGAAGAAGTCGCCCACCGGGTTGAGCAGGGTTTCCTCCCACTGGTACTGCCAGAAGCCGACCAGGGTCAGGTCGTCGGTCAGCGAGAAGGACGCCGACACCTGGCCGACCGGCAGGTAGGCGTCCTTGGCCTCGGTGCCCGGCACGTTGAACTTGGTGGCGTCCACCGGCGCCTGGCCCTGGCTGATGTTCGGCCAGAACAGGCTCTCGCCCCAGGCCACCAGATGGCGGCCGGCCTTCACCGACAGGTAGCGGCCGTCCAGCTCCCAGTTGCCGAACACGAAGGCGTCCAGCAGGCGGAACTCGCCGCCGCTGCGCTCGCGGGTCTTGCCGGTGAAGTGGTCGTGGGCGCCGATCTTGTTGACGGTGGCCGGCGAGTCGTTGTCGTTGCTGCCGCGATAGGCCGCGTCGTAGAAGTGGCTGGCGCGCAGCATGGCGCCGAGGTTGTCGTGGCGCAGCAGCGCCTCGCCGAACAGGCTGACGCGGTTGGTGACCAGCGCGCCGCGGTCGAAGTTGCGCGTGCCGTCGTCGGCGTTGAGGTCGTTGAGGTACTCGTCGTCGGCCTTCTCGGTGCGCATCGAGGCGGTGTAGTTGACCGTCAGCGACGATTCGAGGGTGGTCGACTCGCCGAGCTGGACGGTCGGCAGGGCGCTCGCCGCCCCGCTGCTCAGTGCTACCGCCACCGCGAGCAACTCGCGCAGGTACGGCGGCTGGCCGGTGCGCCGGCGATCCTTTCTTGCTGCCTTGGGCATACTGCCTCCGGTTATTGTTCTTCAGGCATCTCGGGCCCGCGCCCGGACAACGAAGGTCGGCGCGCGGGCAGGTCCATGCCCCGCCGCGCATGGAGCCGGCGCGGCGGGGACGGAGTCAGTGTGGGAAGCGGCGGGTGGGTGACGCATCACCCATTTGAGGGATATCCGGGCGAGATGCGCTCGGCAGCATCGCGCCCGGCGTGTTGCGGTTCAGGTGGCGTTGAACCCCACCCCGAAGTCATGCCCCCACACGCTCACCTCGCTGGCTTCAAAGACGCTGTGCCGCGTCCAGTCGAGGACCAGGCCGCCGAAGCCGTACTCGATGGCGAAGCCCGAGGGGGTGTCCATGTAGAAGGAGGTCATGCGGTCGTTGACGTGCTGGCCGAGGGTGGCCATCAGCTTCACACCCGCGCGCTGCATGCGGTCGTGGGCGCGGCCGACCTCCACCAGGTTCTCCACCTCCACCATCAGGTGCACGCAGCCGCTGGGCACCGGGCCGCCGAACAGCGCCAGGCTGTGGTGGCGGCCGTTGTTGCAATGCAGAAAGTAGATCGGGATCGCCGGGGCGTCCGGCGCCGGCTGGAAGCGGTGGATGTCGGACAGGCCGAAGCCCATGACATCGCGCAGGAACGCCCAGGTTTCCTCGAAGTTCGCCGCCGGCAGCACGGTATGCCCCATGCCCAGCTCGCCGGTGACGAAGCCCGGCACACCAGCCGGCGAGACGAAGCGCCGGAAGTCCGAGCGCACGCCCCACACCAGCTCGTGCAGGTTGCCGGACGGGTCGCGCAGGCTGGCCAGGCCGTTGACCCGGCGCACCGCGCACAGCTCGGCGCAGCCGCGCTCGAACGGCACCCCGGCGCGCGCAAGCTCCGCGCAGGCCTGCTCGAAGGCTTCCTCGCCCGCCAGCTCCCAGCCGCTGGCCACGTAGCGGTCGGCCGGCCCGCCGGAGACGAACAGGCGGAACGGCCGCTCGTCCATCTTGATATAGAGGTCGCCCAGCGGCCCCTCCTCCACCATCATGCCCAGCACGTCCTCGGCCTGCCGGCGCCAGGCGCCCAGGTCGCGGCTCGACGCCACCACGTAGGCCAGTCCACGAATGTCCATCATCGGATTCTCCTCGTCGCGGCGCCGGGCGGGGCCACCATGGCGGCGCATGAACACCCCCGTAGGGGCGAATTCATTCGCCAAGCAGGCCATCGGCCTGCCCTTGGCAGCATTGGGGGCCGCGCTGCGGCCCATGGCGAATGAATTCGCCCCCACAGAAGAGCCCGGCGCACGCCTTGGCTGATCAGCCGCGCAGGTGGCGCAGTTCCGGCTTCACGCCGACGTAGTCCATGTCGATCTCGTGCTCGTAGCGGCGGGTCGACTCCTCGGACGCCTCGTTGATCGGCTGGAAGAACTGGTCGTACCACTTGCGCGCGTGGTAGATCGGCCCGTCGCTCTCGCAGAGCATCGGGTTGCCAATGCGCACCTTGTTGTCCCAGATGGCCACGTCGGTGCCCAGGGCGACCTGCTGCAGCTCGGTCCACTCGGCGATCAGTTGCTGGTTCTCCGCCTTGCTCAGCCCCGGGATGTGCTTGGTGGCCACGCCGAAGTGCAGGGTGAAGCTGTTGTGATCGATGGCGGTGTTGCCGACGATGTAGATGGTCTCCATGTAGTGGCCCTTGTACGGCCCCTTGAGCGACACCAGCAGCACGCCCGGCCCGTAGTAGGTGGCGTAGGTGATCACCGCCTCGCCCGCGCTCATGATCCGCGAGCCGGAGATCTGCACCTGGGTGGCCTTGTGGTCCTCGAACAGGTTGGCGAAGAACAGCGACGGCGACTGGTGCGTCTCGTCGAAGTGCCCCATGTCGACGATGTTGTCCACCAGCTCGCGGCTGTTGGCGTTGATCACCCACTCGGCCCAGCGCATCTCGCTGTACTCCGGCGAATACAGCTCCTCCAGACGCGGAATCTCCTGGCCCTCGATCGGCGGGTTGCCGTCCGGGTCGTGCCAGATGAACAGCGCCTCGTTCAGCTCGGCGGTGGCCCAGCGGCCCACCCGCGCCTTCGGCGGCACGCGCTTGCAGTAGGGAATGCTCACCGCCTTGCCCTCGCGGTCGAACTGCCAGCCGTGGAACGGGCAGACCACGTTGTCGCCCTCCAGGCGGCCGTGGCTGAGGTCGCCGCCCATGTGCGGGCACCAGGCGTCGAGCACCTGCAGCGCGCCGTCGGAGGTCTGGAACACCACCAGGCGGTAGCCGAAGGCGTTCACCGTGTGCGGCTTGCCGTCCTTGTACTTGAGCGCCGAGCCCAGGCAGTGCCAGCCGCGGGCGTAACGCTCGGGGATCGGGTCGGCGATGATCTTTGCGCGATTCATGGACATGGTCGGGTCTCCTGGGCTCAGAGGAAGCTGTCGGTGGTGGTCTGGTCGGTGAGGGCGATGAAGCCGAAGGCGCGGCCGAACAGGTCGACGTTGTTGGCGATGTGCGCGCGGCCGGTGAACACGTCGAGGAAGATCCGCGTCAGCGGATAGCTGCGGTAGGTGCCGGCAGCGCCGCAGCAGCGCAGCAGCTCGTTGATGTGGTGGGCGCACTCGTTGGCCACCTGGGCGAGCTGGTAGCGCTGGCGCAGCCGCTCGTTGACCGGCGCCGCCTCGCCGCGCTCGGCCCAGGCCATCTGCACCTCGTAGTGGCGCTTGCGGTTCTCCACCATCTGCTCGTGGGCCACCACCGCGCGGGCGTAGGCCAGCTGCGCATTGGGATCGTCCACCGTGCGCATGCCGACGTTCTTGCTGATGCCCTGCTGGGCGTAGTCCTTGAAGTGCTGGATGGCCGCCGCCAGGCCGCCGAGGCAGGCGTTGGACACCGCCGGGATGAACATCTGGGCGAACGGCACCCGGTACAGCGGCGCGCTGTTCAGCTCGCGGCCGGGGTTGGCGGCGTCGTCGTGCTGCTGGGTGGCGTGGGTGCGGTGCAGCGGCACGAAGGCGTCCTCGACCACGATGTCGTGGCTGCCGGTGCCGCGCAGGCCGATCACGTCCCAGTTGCGCTCGATGCGGTAGTCGCTCTTCGGCACCAGGAAGGTGCGGTAGCTGTTGCCCTTGCCGACGCCCGGGGTCAGGTTGCCGCCGAGGAACACCCACGCGCAGTGCTCGCAGCCGGTGGAGAAGCCCCAGCGCCCGCTGATGCGGTAGCCGCCCTCCACTTCCGTGACCCTGGCCACCGGCATGTAGGTCGAGGCGATCAGCGTCGAGGCGTCCTCGCCCCACACCTCCTGCTGCGCCTGTTCGGGGAACAGCGCCAGCTGCCACGGATGCACCGCCACCACGCCGTACATCCACGCGGTGGACATGCAGCCCTCGGCCAGCGTCTGCTGGATCTCGGCGAACACCTTGGGCCCGTACTCGAAGCCGCCGTGGCGCTTGGGCTGCATTACACGGAACAGCTGCGCCTCCTGCAGCGCGGCGATCACGTCATCGACCACCTTCAGCTCAGACTCGGCCTGCGCGGCACGCTCGGCCAGCAGCGGCACCAGCGCCCGCGCACGGGCCACCAGCTCCTCGGGGGAAATTCTTGTTGTTTGCTCCATCGACTCACCCATGGTCGTGAGGGGAAAAGTCGCGGGCCGCCTGACTAGGGCCGGCCCGCCCCATGTGACACGGTTCGGATTCTTTGGCGGGGGCCGGGGGGCGACATCATCCGAATGGAGTAGCCGTGCGGGTAGTGGGGGTTTTGTTGATCTGGAGCAAAAACCGAGTGGAAATGCAGACGTCTGCCTCTGAATCCCAGTCATAACAATGCTCGTCAGCTGTCCGCCTGCCTGATAGATTGCACTTTTTACGACTGCAACCGACTTTATGCGATCCGAACAACCTCTGCCGGAGCGACGCCATGACCGAGCCTTGGGTATCCGTCGACCAGATTGCGGAGCATCTGGGTGTGACACGCGACTCTATCTACCGCTGGATCGATCGCAAGGGGTTGCCTGCGCATCGCGTTGGGCGGCTGTGGAAGTTCAAGGTATCCGAGGTTGATGAATGGGTGCGCGCGGGTGGCGCCTGTGACGACGGGAAGCCCGTAAAACCTTCGACTGATTAAGTGAGAGGGGAAACATGCCGAGAATCTTCGACAACATAGAAAAACCTCTGCTGCCGGCACTACAGGAAACCTTCAAGGCTGCCGAGCGCGCCGATTTCTGCGTCGGGTATTTCAACCTGCGCGGCTGGCGTCACCTTTCCGGGTACGTCGATAAATGGGCTGGTGGTGACGGCCATTGCTGCCGGTTGCTGGTCGGAATGCATGTTTCTCCCAGCGATGAGCTCCGGCAGGCCCTGCGCACTCGCGAAGACGATGACATTCTCGACAACCAGACGGCGCTACGGGAAAAACGCCGCATTGCCGAGGAGTTCCGTCAGCAATTGACCTTCGGCGTTCCGACCAACGATGACGAAGCGGCGCTGCGCCAGCTCTCGGCCCAGATTCGCGCCAAAAAGCTTGTCGTCAAGGTGTATCTGCGCCACCCCCTGCACGCCAAGCTCTACCTGCTGCATCGGCAGGACGCCAACAATCCAGTCACCGGTTTTCTGGGCAGCTCAAACCTCACGCTCGCAGGCCTTGCCAAGCAAGGCGAGCTAAACGTCGATGTGCTAGAGCACGACGCCTGCAATAAGCTGGTCGATTGGTTCGAAGATCGTTGGCGGGACCGCTGGTGCATCGATATTTCCAAGGAGCTGGCCGACATCATTGATGAGAGCTGGGCCGGCGAGCGACTGGTGTCGCCGTATCACGTCTACCTCAAGATGGCCTACCACCTCGCCCAGGAAGCGCGTGCAGGCCTTTCGGAGTTCCGCATTCCTGCGGTTTTCGGTGAGTCACTCTTTGATTTCCAGGTTGCGGCGGTCAAGATCGCCGCGCACCACCTGAACAAGCGTGGCGGCGTGCTGATAGGCGACGTGGTCGGTCTGGGCAAGTCGATGATGGCCACTGCCCTGGCCAAGGTTTTCGAGGACGATTACCACACCGAAACGCTCATAATCTGCCCCAAGAACCTCGTTTCGATGTGGGAGGACTATGCCCACCGGTATCGCCTGCACGCCAAGGTGCTGCCGTTGTCCAAGGTGCTAACTGAACTCCCGGAGAAAACCCGGCGTTACCGGCTGGTCCTCATCGATGAATCGCACAACCTGCGCAACAAGGAAGGCAAGCGCTGGAAGGTCATCCGCGACTACATCGAGCGCAACGATAGCCTCACCGTGTTGCTCTCGGCCACGCCCTACAACAAGACCTATCTCGACCTTTCCGCCCAACTAGCCTTGTTCCTGCATGAGGACGCGGATATCGGCATCCGCCCGGAAAAACTGCTGGCCGCGTTGGGCGGAGAGCACGAATTCATTCGCCGCCACCAGTGCGGTGTGCGCTCTCTGGCCGCCTTCGAAAAAAGTGAAATCCCCGACGACTGGCGGGATTTGATGCGTCTGTACATGGTGCGCCGCACTCGTGGCTTCATCATGCAGCACTACGCCCGCGAGGACGAACGCGGCAAGTACCTGTTGTTTGCGGACGGCCGCAGGTCCTACTTTCCGAAGCGCCTGCCGAAAAACCTCAGTTTCAATATTGACGATGCAAACCCATCCGACCCGTTTGCGCGTTTCTACAGCGACCCGGTGGTCAATGCGATCAACGAGTTGATCCTACCGCGCTACGGCCTGGGCAACTACGTTGCCCCCAAGCCCAAAACGCCGCCCACGCCGCACCAAGCCAAGATCATTGAAGGGCTATCCCGTGCCGGCACACGCCTGATGGGCTTTTGCCGCACCAACCTTTTCAAGCGGCTGGAAAGCGCCGGCCCGGCGTTCATCCTGTCCATCGAGCGCCATATCCTGCGTAATTTCGTCGTTCTGCATGCCATCGAGAACTGCCTGGACATCCCACTCGGCACGCAAGGTGCCGAACTGCTTGACACCCGCCATTACGACGAAGACCCGGACGGCCTGTTGGCCGATGATAATGGCGATGAGGACATCACCGATCCCACCGCCACCAATGAACTGCGCACTGAAGCCGACTACCGCTCCCGAGCTGCTAAGGCGTATGAGGCCTACTGTGGCTCGTTCAAGAGTCGCTTCAAATGGCTGCCCGGTGGCCTGTTCATCAAGGCGCTCGCCAAGGACTTGCAGGCCGATACGCAAGCCCTGCTTCAACTCCTCAAACTCTGCGGAGACTGGCAGGCCGATGCGGATACAAAGTTGGCCGCCCTCATCGAGCTGATCAACGAGCGCCACCCAAAGGAAAAGCTCCTCATCTTCACCCAGTTTGCCGATACCGCCCGCTACCTCAACGCACAGCTGGCGGCACGCGGCATTAAGCAGGTGGAAGAAGCCACCGGCCAGAGCGCCGATCCGACCTCGCTGGCCTGGCGCTTCTCGCCGGAATCGAACGGCAAGCGCGAGCAGGTTAAAAAGGCCGACGAGCTGCGCGTGCTGATCGCCACCGATGTGCTCTCCGAAGGCCAGAACCTGCAGGACGCGCACATCATCGTCAACTACGACCTGCCGTGGGCCATCATCCGCCTGATCCAGCGTGCTGGCCGTGTGGACCGTATCGGCCAGCAGTCCGACACCATCCTCTGTTATTCCTTCGTGCCGGCCGACGGCGTGGAGCGGCTCATCAATCTGCGCGCCCGGGTCAAGCAACGCCTGATTCAGAATGCCGAGGTCGTGGGGTCAGACGAAAGCTTCTTCGACGACGACACAGACGAAGAGCTGATCCGCGACCTCTACACCGAGAAGAACGGCATCCTGGACGACGACGGCGACAGCGAGGTGGACCTCGCCTCCTACGCCTACCAGATCTGGAAAAACGCCACCGATGCCGATCCGTCACTGGCCACCGGGATCGAGGCCATGCCCAACGTTGTGTATGCCACCAAGGCTCACGAGCATAATCCGGCATCCCCCAGGGGCGTGCTGATGTACATGCGCACGGCGCAGGGCAACGACGCCCTGGCCTGGATGGACGAAGATGGCAAGCCGGTCACCCAGTCCCAGCTCACCATCCTGAAAGCCGCCGCCTGCTCGGCAGATACGCCGGCCCTGCCGCGCACCGAGCACCATCACGCGCTCACGCAACAGGGCCTGGCCCACATCGTCGAAGAAGAAAAATCCTTCGGCGGAGCCTTGGGCCGCCCCTCCGGTGCTCGCTTCAAGGCTTTCGAGCGCCTCAAGCGCTTCCGCGAAGGGCTGGGCGACAAGCGCGATCTGTTCATCACCGACGAGTACGTGCGCCGCATCGACCGGGTCATGGAGGAAATTTACCGCTACCCGCTCTACCAATCGGCTATCGACAGCCTCAACCGTCAACTCAAGGCCGGCATTGGCGACCACCAGTTGCTGGACCTCGTTTTCGCACTGCGGGAAGACGGGCGTTTGTGCGTAATTGACGATCAAGACCAGCAGAAGGAGCCCAAGCTCATCTGCTCCATGGGCCTGGCCTGATCCAGCAGGGAAAGAATAGAACATGACACTCGATGCCACCCGCTTCCAGAAACTGCTTGGCGAATTCAAGCTGGAGCAACTGTTCAACGAGCTTGGATGGGAGCGCCACAACCTCAAACCTCAAACCGTCACGGCCAACGGTGAGGCTTTCACCCTCACAAACATTGCCCACAAGCGTGGTGTTGCGGTATTCCGCTGCTCACCCGACAGCTCCGGCAAAGTGCCCTCGCGCCCGCTGCTGCTCAGGATCGAGAAGGAGGCCGCCAAGCTCGCCCACGAACATCTGCTGGTCTTCGCCGACGCCAAGGAAACCATGCTCACTTGGCTATGGGTGTCGCGTGCGCCGGGGCAGCCCACGACCACCCGTACCCATACCTGGCACAAAGGGCAGAGTGGCGAATCGCTGCGGCAGAAGCTCGCTCAAATCGTCTGGTCGCTGGAAGAGGAAGAGGCTATCACCCTCACCGACGTGATCACTGGCCTGCGCAATGCCTTCGACCGCGACCGCGTCTCCAAGAGCTTCTATGACAAATTCAAGGCCCAGCACGAAGCGTTTGCCGAGTTCATCGAGGGCCTGAGCGCAGCCAGCGAAAAGGCCTGGTACGCATCGCTGATGCTCAACCGGCTGATGTTTGTGTACTTCATCCAGAAAAAAGGGTTTCTGGATGGCGACGAAAACTATCTCGCCAAGCGCATGGCCCAGGTTCAGGCGACCGCCGGCAAGGGCAAGTTTCACAGCTTCTACCGTCAATTCCTGCGCCGCCTGTTTCACGAAGGGCTGGGCCAGGCCAAGGCCGAGCGCAACGCAGAGCTCACGCGCCTGATCGGCGACGTGCCCTATCTCAACGGCGGCCTGTTTTCCGTGCACGAGCTGGAAGAGGCTAACCCCGCCATTGATGTGCCCGACGAAGCCTTCGAGCGCCTGTTCGCCTTCTTCGACGCTTGGGACTGGCATCTGGACGACCGCCCACTTTCCAGCGGGAAGGAAATCAACCCCGACGTGCTCGGCTACATCTTCGAGAAATACATCAACCAGAAGCAGATGGGGGCGTACTACACCAAGGAAGACATCACCGAATACATCAGCAAGAACACCGTCATCCCACACCTGATCGCGCAGGCTCGCGAGCGTTGCAAGGTCGCCTTCGACGGCGAGGCCTCGGTTTGGAAACTGCTCAAAGCCGACCCTGACCGTTACCTCTACCCGTCCATGAAAACCGGCGTCATCGACGCCAAGGGCAATGTCGTCCCCGAATCGGCCTTGCCCGACTTCGTGCAGACGGGCATGAAGGACGCCAAGGCGCGCATGTTCGAACGACGCTACAACCTAGGCGAAGCAACCTTCCACACCGTCACCGGCGAGCGCGGAACCCTGCCTACCGAAACCTGGCGCGAGTACGTCGAGCGCCGCACGCGCTGCCTGGCTGTGCGCGATAAGCTGGCCCAAGGCGAGGTGAAAAGCGCCGACGACCTCATCACCCTGAACCTGGACATCCGCCAGTTCATGCAGGATGTGATCGACACCGCGACCAGCCCCGACCTGCTGCGCGCCGTCTGGCAAGCCATCGTCGGCCGTGTGCCGGAAAAGTCCAACGAGAAATTCCGCCACGGCATCACCATCCTCGACCCCACCTGCGGCTCTGGCGCCTTCCTGTTCGCCGCGCTCAACATCCTGGAGCCGCTCTACGAAGCCTGTCTGGAGCGCATGGAGGGGTTTGTCGAGGATGCGAAGAAGCTCGGCAAAGCCGGCGAGGCCGATTTCGCCAAGGTGCTGGCCGAGGTCGACAAGCACCCCTCGCGCCGCTACTACATCTTCAAGAGCATCATCCTGCACAACCTCTTCGGCGTGGACATCATGGCCGAGGCGGTGGAAATCTGTAAGCTGCGCCTCTTCCTCAAGCTGGTGTCACAGGTGGATGCCGGACGCCAGCTGGAACCGCTGCCCGACATCGACTTCAACATCCGCGCCGGCAATACCCTGGTCGGCTACGCCACCGAGGCGCAGTTTGACGCAGCCAACACCCTGGCCAGCGACCAGACCCATCGCGCCGAAATCAAAGCCAGCACCGCCGACCTGGCCGACCTGTTCGACCGCTTCCGTGAGCAGCAAACCATGCACGGTGGCAAGGTGACGGCCGAAGACAAGCGCAAGCTGCGCGACAAGCTTGCTGTGCTGAGCCTGGAACTGGACCGGTATCTGGCCCGCGATTATGGCATTGACCCCGACAAAGCTAAGGCCTTCGCCGCCTGGCGCGAGAGCCACCAACCCTTCCACTGGTTCGCCGAGTTCTACGGCGTGATGTGCGAGGGTGGGTTCGATGTGGTGATTGGGAATCCGCCGTATCTCGAAGTCCGTGAGGTTGAGTATTCACTGAGTGGGTTTGCATCACGCGAGAGCAATGCAATTCATGCCATGTGCATGGAGAGAAGTTGCGACCTTTTGTCAAAGAACGGTGCGATCAGCATGATTGTTCCGCTTGCACTACCCTCAACTCAACGTATGCGTACAGTACAGAAAATCATCGAGCGCAGTCGTTCAACATGGTTTTCAAACTTCGCATGGCGCCCAGCCAAGCTGTTTGACACGGTAAATAGAGCGCTTACGATATTTGTCAGCTTGGCGTCTCCCAACCCAAGTAGCTTCTCTACTAGATACATCAAGTGGACTAGTTCTGATCGAGACGGCCTGTTTGAGCGCCTTCTCTATTCGGAGGTCGATAGGGAGCGTCCTTCATTTTGGATTCCCAAAATGGGAGAGGAGATCGAGCCGGGCATCCTTAGGAAGTTACTTTCAGCTGATTCCAAAGCCAGGACTTTCTTTGGGCGATCTCAAGGCCGCGTTTACTACCGCACAACGGGCGGCCTCTATTGGAAAGTATTTACGAATTTTGCCCCTGCATTCACGGCAAATGGCGTCCCTGGAAGCAGCAGCCGAGAAACAAGCTTTGCAACACGAGAAGTGGATGATGCCATACCGCTCGTTGCTGTTTTGAGCAGCAACTGTTTTTGGTGGTGGTACACGATCACATCTAATCTCCGCGACCTGAATCCGACGGATATTCAGGAGTTCCCCGTCCCTCGTGCGGCATTAAACTCGCCCAAGCTGAAATCACTAGCATATGAATACATCGAGGATCTTCAGCGCAACAGCACTATGCTCGCCCGCAACCAGAAATCTACAGGACGTACCGAAACCCAAAGTTTCAAAATCAGGGCATCGAAGCCCATCATCGACCAAGTAGACTTGGAGTTGGGAAGGATGCTGAGCTTCACCGATGAAGAAACCGACTTCATCATCAACTACGACATCAAGTACCGCATGGGTGGGACCGACGAGGAAGAATGAAGCCCGCCCTCGTCACCTTGCCGCCTCACCGCGCCCAGCACGTCGGCGCTGAACTCTCCACCCGAATAGTCGGCGCTGGCGAGACGGCTCTACTGGCGGAGTCTCTGCTCGGCTTCATTGCCTCGCGCGAATGCCCCGGTCACGTCCTGCTCGCAACGCTGGACCGCGTGCCGGAGTGGGTGAAGGCCGGGCGCGTCATCGTCAGCGGCTTTCATTCACCGCTGGAGCAGCAGGTGCTGCGCTCGGTGCTGCGGCGCCAGGGCCGCGTGGTCAAGGTGCTGGCCCGCGGCTTCGGTGACGAAAACGCGGATTACCGCCCTGCCGCGGAGGAGTGCGAAGCGCTGGCCGCTGGCCGGATGCTGGTTATCACCGCCTGCTCGCCACGGGTGCGCCGCACCACCCGCGCAACTGCGCTTGAGCGCAACCGGCTGGTGCTGGCGCTGGCCAGCGAGATCGTCGTGCCCTATGTGGCCGCCGGCAGCCCGCTCGCCGCGTTGCTGAACAAAAGAGAGGGCGGTTCAGTTGACCGCTCTGGGTTGGCTTTAGCCCTTTGCGACCCAGGTGACACAAAGGCTGCAACAGGGCAGTAAAAGCGCATCACCGACCGGCACGGCTCTGCGCTATGCCGGTCGGTGACACGAAAATCGGCCCGTCGCTGCCCATGTCACCGCAGTTCGACGCACTCACGGCAGCGCCTCGAAGAATCGCACCAGACACGATACTTCGTAGTTGGCCATACACTGTCGAGACCAAACGCATCAAGTCTAACTCACCGCCCCCACCTGATACCGCCAAACCCCACACGCCACCTCCGCCAACACCTCCCCCCTGGCCAGAATCTCCCGCTCCGCCCAGTCTTCCAGCGCATGCAGCTCGCGACTCAGCCCCGACTGGCCGCTCCTGAGCAGCTCCGCCTTCTTCACTCCCCACGGCGAGCGCGACAGTGCCGGGTTCAGCCTGCTGGCGAGCAGCGTCAGGTTGCCCAGGATGTGCTTGAGGCGGTCGCGCTGTTCGGTGAAGGCCTGACCTGCGCGGCTTTGGGCACCGGCCAATGCTCGTCCCACTTCTGCCCCGCATTCATCAGGCTGAATCAT
The DNA here is from genome assembly GCF_024451105.1 of Stutzerimonas stutzeri. Taxonomy (GTDB): domain Bacteria; phylum Pseudomonadota; class Gammaproteobacteria; order Pseudomonadales; family Pseudomonadaceae; genus Geopseudomonas; species Geopseudomonas stutzeri_A. Next base: position 7,586 of record NZ_JANGEY010000019.1, on the reverse strand, counting down.
CACCTTCTTCTGTGAGGCGTCGGATAGTCAGTGCCGCGCGTTGCTCGATCAGGGTCGCAATCTGTTCGATCAGTGGCTCTCCCGCAAACATGGGCGTCGCTTGCAAGGTACGCGCAGCCCTGGGCAGCGCCTGCGCCATGCCAAGGATTCGCTTGCGGGTCTGGGCGCGTGACAGCCCGGCGGCCTCGGCGAATTGCTCCCAGTGCCGGGCCTCGACTTCGCTGAACTTGTACTTGCTGCCCAGCTTCATCGCCATCTTCGGGGTGAGGCTCGGGTAGATGGCGGTCGACAGCACATCGTAGAGCGGCGCCAGGGTCGGTGCCGCTCTGGATGAGGGGGAGGCGAACAGCAGCGAGAAGTTCTTGGCGTGCGCATCGTGGTTGCCGACCAGGGCGTTGAACACCACATAGTCCAACAGACGCAGCACCTGGGGGGCATTGGGGCGGGTGACGCGCCGCAGCAGATCGAAACAGGCTTTCAGGTCGGGGCCGCCCTCGTTCTGATACTTCATTTCCGGCACCACGCCGAGCGCCTGGCAGAAATCCTCCTGATGCAGACGTACCAGATTGCCTTGTGCATCGCGCTGGCGGTCATAACGAGCGACCAGCAGGAAGCGGCGGTCGCCAGCCTGATGAATCCGTGCTTCGGCAGTTGGCAACTTCATCGCATGGGCCAGGGCGAGGCAGAAGCCTTCGTTGAGCACCGTATTCTCGAGTGCGTGGATCGGCGGCTTGAGGATATGCGTGCTGGGGTGTCCTCCCAAAGGCAAGCCGATGCGCTGCCCGTCGAACACCACCGGCAGCTTGTCCTGAGCGCCGGCGAGCGACAGGCGCAGGCCGTCCTGACCGGCCAGCATCGGGCGACGGGGCAGCTCGTCGAGGATCGCGGACAGTCGTTGATCGTCCAGCCACGACACCTCGCCCGCGCCGGCGACCTGCGGGACTGCATCCTTCGGCAGCAGCGTGATGGCCCCGGCGCACTCGCCGCCGATGGCATCCAGCAGGGCGAAATCGTTCTGCCTCGACACCTGGAACCGTTGGGCGATCAAGCGCCGCAGATGGCCTTCCGGTAACAGCCCGGCAAAGAAAGGCCGGGTACGAATGTCATCGAAGGGGGCCGCCTGCAGCGGCAGGGAGCACGACAGCGCTACCGCGTCGGGGTTCGCCAGCCAGCCGGGGTGATAAGCGAAGCTCAGGCGACCATCGACCAGCGACAAGCTGCCGACCTGCTCGGCGAACAGCCAGACGGCGAGTTCATGCGCCATGACGAGTGGGCTCTGCTGGAGACGGAGAATCCGCAAGTCCGTCCAGTCGGACCCGGCCGCCCAGGGCATCGATCACGCGGAGCACCTGCTCCAGCCGCACCGTGGGCTTGCCGGCCTCCAGATCGACCACGAAGCGCACGCCCACCCCGGCGGCCAGGGCCAGATCGGCTTGCGTCAGGCCCAGTTGCTTGCGTGCGGCTCGCAGGGCTGCGCCGAGCGCTTGTGTGGAGTCGATAGGAATCATGGCGTGCTCGAATAATTTCCCGTTCGGGAAATTATTCGTCGGGAACCGCACTGACGCAAGCCAATCTTCCTGATCGGGAAGATCGCGCGCATTCAGGTGGCTGTACGGGCGATTCATTCCCGATCGGGAATGGGATGCGGGGGATCGCCCGCATCGGCCACCGGCGCGCACCGCGCAGGGCCGATGCCCCTGATAGCGGCCCAGGCCATCCCGTGAGCCGATCTATGCCTCGCGATACGGCGCCGCCTGAACCGCTGACGGATAGGGCCAGAGTTCACAAGCCACCTCAGCCAGCACCTCTCCCCTGGCCAGAATCTCCCGCTCCGCCCAGTCCTCCACCTCATGCAGCTCCCGGCTCAGGCCCGGCTGGCTGCACCTGAGCAGCTCCGCCTTCTTCACTTCCCACGGCGAGCGCGACAGCGCCGGGTTGAGGCTGCCGGCGACCAGTGTCAGGTTGCCCAGCGTGTGCTTGAGGCGGTCGCGTTGTTCGGTGAAGGCCTGTTTGCCTTGCGCATTCTTCTGCACGGTTTTCGGCAGCGGCCAGTGCTCGTCCCACTTCTGCGGCAGGATGTGCTCGATGGCCAGCGGGCTGTCCGCCTCGCTTTCGGCGTTGCCGAGCGCCGCGTCCAGCGCTTCCAGCACGGCGCGCACGCGGTACTGCGGCCACCACTGGTACAGCGGATGGTCGAGGATCGCCCGCTTGAGTTCGGCGTCGGTCGGGAAGCGCGCGCCCTCGCCTTCGCTGGCCAGCAGGAACTGCTCGACGGCGCGGGCGCTGATGCTGCCGGTGTCCTCCAGATGGCGGATCAGGTCGAGGAACGGGCGGTTGTAGTTCTTGCTGGTCAGGCCGCAGATCATGCGGCGGAACAGGAACGACTCGAGCACGTCGAGGATCGCCTCGAACTCGTCCTCCTGCTGCGGGCGCAGGTGCCGGCTGCACAAGAGCAGCAGCGGATAAATCGCCGAGGTGTCGAGCGCCTCCAGGCGCTTGAGGAAGCGTGCCAGGTGCGAGCCCGGCGCCGGGCTGGCGAACTCGCGGAAGTGCTCGGCATAACCGGCGAGCAGCGCCAGGTGCTCGCGGGCGCTGGTGACCTCGCCGATCAGGCACGAGCGCCAGTCGTCGGTGTACTGCACGTAGTGCTTGTACTCGTCGAACAGGTGCACGAAGCGGACGTCCCGGCGCATGGCCAGGGTCAGGAAATGGCGCATGAAGATGTCGATGCGCGGCCGGCTTTCGCGGCCCTGGCGGACTTCCTCGCGCCAGAACTCGCCGTCGAATTGCGCCCAATAGGTGCGGTACAGCCGGTCGATGTCGTCGCCCTCGGCCTGGGCGCGGCGGAACAGCAGGTTCTTGATCAGGTCGGCCGGCAGCAGCTGGGTGCCGCGGGCGTTGAGGGTCTCGAAGATCACCTGGGCCTCGTCGTGCTCGCCGAGTTCGATCACCACCAGCTGCAGGCCCTTCTGCGCCACCGCCCAGAGCGCCTCGAGGCGGTCCTCCAGTTCCAGGTAGGGGCGCTCCGCGACCGGCTGCTGCAGCCAGTCGGCGCACTGTTCGTGGAAGTACAGGTAGGCGCCGACGATGCCCTGCTCGCGGTCGGCTTCCTCGCCCTCTTCCTGCAACTGCGCCAGCAGCGCCTCGGGGCTGCCGGCCCGGTGCACCAGGGCGTAGGCCTTGCGGTCGAAGTTGGTCGGCAGCAGCTTGAAGATCTCCTCCGGCTGGTCGACCATCGCCGCGCGGTTGGCGACCAGCGACTCGAAGCGCTCGAAGTAGCGCTTGCTGCCCAGGCTGGCGCACAGGTCGCGCAGGGCGATCAGCAGCAGCTGCAGGGTGGTGAGGCGCTGCTGGCCGTCGATGACCTGGCGCAGCTGCACCCAGCCGCTGGCGTCGAACAGCTGCTCGATCACCACCGCGCCGAGGAAGTGCGGACGCAGGCGCTGGCCGGCCAGCGCATGGTCGAGCAGACGCTCGAAGTCATCCCACAGCGGCTGCCAGTTGCCCTCGCGCCGCCAGACGTAGGGGCGCTGGAACAGCGGGATCTGGTAGCACACGGTGGGCTCGAAGATGCGCATCAGGGGACGGCTGTTGGCTTCCATGAACAGGTTCCTGCAGAGGGTTTCGAGAATCGGCTGGTCCGGATCATACACCCCATCGATCGGCCCGCACGGCGCTCCGGCCGATGAGCGGCGCCACGCAGCGGGCGCCCCGCGAACGCCCCTGCCGATGCCCGGCCAGACGCGTGCAGGCCGCCCGGCCCGGGCTGTGCCCGTAGCACTCGGATGGCTACAGCGAGAGAAAGCGGACGAACGGACGTGCCCGGAGCAGCAGCGCCGGGTCAGTCTGCTAGCGTTACGGCTAACGGAACTCTTGCAGGGCGGCCGAGCGCGCCGCCCTACATCTAAAACTCATGATGGAGCCCGTTTGCTGATTCCGGGAGGCATCCCATGAAACCGTCGAACAACCGATCGATACTGTTCAGCTGTTGCGCCGCGGCGATGATCGCCGCCGCATCCGTGGTGGTCGCGCAGACCGAAGCGCCGCCGCTGATGGTGATGAAGGGCGTCAAGGAAGTACGAACCCCCGAGTTCAAGGAGTACCAGTACGGCATGCCCCTGGACATTTCCAAGGTGGTCAAGATCGAGTACTTCATTCCCGACCAGGCGAAGACCTTCTGCGGCGTGATTCCCGCCGCCATGACCTACCAGGACTCCCAAGGACAGATGCAGGGACTGGTCTACCTGTATCCGGAGACTTCCGGCTGCACCAACTAGGGCGCGAAAGGCGCAGCGACGACCGGCGCAGTTGCGGCTGCGCCGGCCGGCTGCAGGTGAACAATCCCCCCAGTCTTCTCAAGGAAGCCGCAGGGTCACCGCGCCGAGCGCGATGACGCAGGCGGCGGCGATGCGCACCGTGCTCAGCCGTTCCTTGAGGATCAGCCCCGAGATGGCTGTAGCGAACAGGATCGAGGTTTCCCGCAGGGCGGCGATCACCGCCACCGGGGCCAGGGTCATGGCCCACAGCGCCAGGCTGTACGAGGCGATGGTGCCGAAGCCGCCGATCAGTCCGTAGTGCCAGTTGCCGCCGAGGTAGCGGACCAGCGCCCCGCGCCGCTGCAACTGCGCCAGCGCCCAGGCGACCAGCGCCAGGCCGCTGAGCAGGAAGATCCACAGGCCATAGGCGACCGGCGCCCCGGACAGGCGCACGCCGACGCCGTCGATCTATAGCCGGCGATCACCCCGGCATTGGCCAGCGCGAGTCCCAGCCCGGGGCTGCCGGCGAGCCCGCGTCCGGCCATGCCGAGGATGCCGCCGCAGATGATCGCGATGCCCAGCCAGGCGCTGCCGCTCAGCGGCTCACCCAGCCAGTAGACGCCGAGGACCGCGACCAGCAGGGGCGCGCAGCCGCGCATCAGCGGATAGGCATGGCTCATGTCGGCGGCCTGGTAGGCCCTGGCCAGCAGGGCGTAATAGACCACCTAGAGCAGCACCGACGCGGCGATGTACGGCCAGCTCGACGCGGCCGGCCGGTCGAGGAACGGCAACGCCACAGCGGCGAGCAGCGCGGCCGAGCCGGCGACCAGCACGGTGGTGAGCAGCTTGTCGCTGCCGCCCTTGACGATGGCGTTCCAGGAGGCGTGCAGCAGGGCCGCGAACAGTACGATGCCGTAGACGGTCACGAGGAGTGTCCTTGCGGGATGGCTCTCCAGTGTATAGCCGCCCCGGTGAAACTTTGACGGCCGGCGCCCAGCCCTCCGCCGCGCGCAGCTCGCCCTCAGGACCGTGGGTTTACCGATACACCGGATGGCGACGGCACAGCGCCACCACCTGTTCGCGGACACGCTGGGCGACCTGCTCGCTGCCGCCGGACTCCAGTCCATCCAGCACGTCGCAGAGCCAGCCTGCCAGTTGCTCGCACTCCGGCACGCCGAACCCGCGGGTGGTCACAGCCGGGGTGCCGATGCGCAGCCCCGAGGTCACGAACGGCGAGCGCGGGTCGTTCGGCACCGAGTTCTTGTTGGCGGTGATGTAGGCGGCGCTCAGGGCGGCAGGCGCGCGCTGGCCGGATCGCAGCCGACCCGCTGGCAGACGTTGGCGATGCGCTGCCGCACGGCGGCCAGATTGCGGCGAAAGTTCTCGACGCTGTAAGCCTGCGGGTAGCGGCCGTGGCGCTCGTGCAGGGAAGGTGATCGCGGCGATGTTGAAGGCATGCGAGCCGAACGGCGCCATGAGCAGCGAGCCCAGCCCGGTGACGGTCACGATCGGGTTGGCGCTGGTGCGAAAGCCATCGTTGCGCAGCACCAGCATGCCGGGCATGTACTGGCCGGTCAGGGTGATCAGAAACAGCGGCAGAGCGACGCTCAGCATGTGTCTCGAACGCGGCGCCAAGTGCTCCGCCGAGCAGATCCTGGTGCTGGCAAGCCGACCGCGGCGGCGCCCAGTGCGTGTATGTCACGCCGTCCCATCAATACCCCAGCGGGGCGACCTTGCCGCTGGAGCGCCGGCTCGAGCTGATCGGCTGGGCGGCCGAGCAGGACAAGTGGATCATCGAGGACGACTACGACAGCGAGTTCCACTACGACGGGCTGCCGAGCGCCTGCGTGCAGGGCCTGGACAAGTACCAGCGCACCCTTTACATCGGCACCTTCAGCAAGACGCTCTACCCGGGCTTGCGGATCGGCTACATGGTGCTGCCCCACGAACTGGTCAGGGCCTTCACCTGCGCGCGCAGCATGATGGATGGCCACACGCCACAGATCCCTCAACTGACCCTGGCGCGCTTCATGGAAGACGGTCACTACAATTCCCACGTCCGCGCCATGCGCAAACTCTACGGGGAACGCCGGGCCATCATGCTCGATGCCATCGGCCGGCACCTGGACGGGATCGTCACCGCCCTGCGCCCGCCGGGCGGGTTGCAGATTCCCTGCCTGCTGGCCGCGGGCTGGTCGGAGGAGCAGACCATCCGCCAGGCTGCCAGCGTCGGCGTGCAACTGTCCGGCCTCAGCCGGCTGTACGCCGGTGAGGCAACGCAGCAGGGCTGGCTGCTCGGCTATTCGTCCTTGACGGGGCATGAAATCGAGACGGCCATGCGGCGCCTGGCCGGTGCGCTGCGTGCCTAGCAGCCTGGCTGGCCAGAGCGCAGCAGGGTCCATGAAACACTGGGTGGCGACTGGCGATTCACGTGTTGCTTGTCCAGCGATCCTCCCCCGCAACGCCGAAAACCATGTCGGCCAGGTACTGAAATGAGCGCTTCCGAGTCAGTCTGGTTACCTGCCGCCGATCTGCGGCCCTCGGTCGATTTCCACATTCAGTGCAGTACACCGGAGGCGTCGGGGCGGCTGACCACCCATTTACCGCCTTCGGCGACGGCCAGTCTGACCCTGATGCTGAAGGGCAGAGTGAGCCTGCTGGAGGCTGCCACGCAGCAGCCCCGCGCCCTGCCCAGGGTGTTTTTCTCAGGCGCCCGGACTCAGCCGGCCAAACTGATCGCGGAAGGCTCTTTCTCCTGCCTGGTGGTGGTTTTCGCGCCGGGGCGCTGGCACTCACTGGTGGATGTTCCGGCGCTCAGCCTGCTGAACCGGCATCGGGATGCCCGCAGTCTGGGCGGGGGCGGACTGATCCAGCTTGCGGAGCGACTGGCTGCCGCTCCAGTCAGTCAGCAGCAGCCCCTGCTGGAGCAGGCCTTGCGCCACTGGTTGCAGCACGCTGCCGGGCAGGCGCCGAGCGGCAGCTTCAGCCCGCTGGATACCTGCTGGATGCGCGACGCCCTGCTGCACAAGCCGCCAGGGCAGATGGCGCGAGACTACGGCTTGTCGCTGCGCCAGATCGAGCGGCGTTTTGCCCAGCAGTTCGGCCTGACACCCAAGGCCTATCAGCGGCTGGCACGCCATGCCCTGTTGCTGGCGCATCTGGGGCAGGCGGCCGAGGCAGGCGACCTGGCCGGACTGGCCTCGAGATTGTGTCCCGGGAAGTGGTGTAACTGAGCACCATCAGAAGCGCCGTCAGGCGTGAGGAGGATGGTCACCGTGGTTTCTGGCTAGGTTGAGTTTGCTGACCTGACCATCACCGGAGAAACCACGA
>NZ_JANGEY010000018.1 GCF_024451105.1 Stutzerimonas stutzeri | reverse complement strand
ACCGGCGTGACCGTCAGGGTCAGGGTCGCGGTGTCGGTCAGGCTGCCGTCGGTGACGGTGTAGTCCACCGTGTCGGTGCCGTGGAAGTCCGCCGGCGGCGTGTAGGTGTAGCTGCCGTCGGCGGCGATCACGATGCTGCCGCCCTGGGCGGTGACGAAGGTCCCCGCCACCACCGACAGGCTGTCGCCGTCGACGTCGCTGTCGTTGGCCAGCAGGCTGATGCTGGAGCTGAACGGCACGTCCTCGCTGACGGTGACCGCATCGTTCTGGGCCACTGGCGCGTCGTTCACCGGCGTGATCGTCACGTTGACGGTGATCGTGTCGCTGCCGCCCTGGCCATCGCTGACCTCCACGGTGAAGCTGTCGGAGCCGTGGTAGTCCTGATCCGGCGTGTAGGTCCAGCTGCCGTCGGCCGCCACCGTGACGCTGCCGTGGGCCGGGTCGCTGGCCTTGGCGAAGGTCAGGCTGTCGCCGTCCACGTCGCTGGCGGTGACCTGGCCGCTGACCGGTGTGTCTTCCGCGGTCGTGACGTTGGCATTGGCACCGACCGGTGCGTCGTTGACGCCGTTGATGGTGATGCTGATCGTGTGCTCGGTGCCGTCCAGCGCCGTGACGGTGAAGGTCTCGAGCTTGGTCTCGCCGGCCTTGAGGTACTGCACGGCGCTGTTGGAGACCGAGTAGGTCCAGGCGCCGCTGGCGTCGAGGCTCAGGCTGCCGAAGGTGCCCGGGGCCGCGCTGACGGTGGTCTGGAAGGCGGCTTCGCCTGCGTCGGCATCGTTGATGGTCAGGGTGCCGCTGTCGGTCAGCTTGCCGTCGGCATCGACATCGGCGTCCTCGGTGACCGCGCCGCTGTCCTCGCCGGCGATCACTGCCGGGTCGGGCATGGCGGTCACGCTGGTCGACAGCGTCACGGTCTGTGCGGAGATCGCCGTGCTGCCGCCGTTGAGGCTGGCGTCCACGTTGGCGGCATTGGCCACGGTGGTGGTGCTGTCGATCAGGCGGACGGTCAGGTCCGGGGCTGCGCCGTTGTAGTCGGCTGCCGGCAGGAAGCGCAGCAGGGTGCTGGCCTGCAGGGTCAGGGCGCTGCTGTCGCCGGCGATGCCGCTCAGGGTGATCCAGCTGGTGCCGTTGTCGATGCTGTACTGCCAGTCGCCCTTGGCGGCATCGGCCGTGTAGCCGGTGATGGCGATGCCGGCGAGGCTGTTGGCGCTGCTGCCGCCGTCTACCTGATCGGTGCTGTCGTCGAAGCGGGCCGTGAACAGGCTGCTCACGCTGGCGCCGGGCGGATCGGTGTCGTCCTCGTCGACCGGTGCCAGGCTGGCGCTGCCGGAGGCCAGGGGCGCGTCGTTGATCGGCGTCACGGTCACCGCGATGCTGTCGCTGGCGGTGCTGAAGGCCGAACCGTCGATGGGCGTGTGCAGGGTCAGCGTCCAGCTGGCGAGGCTGCCGCCATCGAACTGGACTACGTCATCGGAAATGTACAGGGTCCACTGGCCATTGGGATCGGTGCCGATGAACTCTGCCAGCTGACTGGCGAAGGGCCCGGAAACCCCGGTGAAGCTGTCGCCGCCTTCTTCATCGGCCAGGTCGGTCGGCCGGAAGGTGCCGCTGCTCAGCGGCTGGCCGACGCCGGGCAGAGCGCTGGCCGCCGCGTCGTCGAAGGTCAGGGTCAGGTTGCTGAACGCATTGCCGCCTTCCCCGCCGGCATCGGACATCAGCATGACCTTCTGTCCTTGCGGGCCGACCAGCAGGATGTCGAGATCCTGTGGCCAGCCGTGGGTCAGCCCGTTCAGGGTGACGGTGACGCCGGTGACCGGCCCCTTCAGGCCGCTGACGGTCTGCGAGGAGGTCAGAGTAATGCTGCCGGTCGACCCCGAAGAAGGAATCACCACCGGCTCGCTCGAGGTGTAGCTGTCGGCCTGGGTCGGCGGGGTGGTATCCGCCCGGCTGCCCACCGTGCCACTGCTCTGATCCCACGCCTTGAAGGTCAGCCCGCTGGCGATGCTGCCGTTGAAGTCGTCCGCCGGCTGGAAGTACAGGCGGGTGTTGGGGTTGTCGGCGAGCAGCAGCGCGCTGGTGGCGCTGACGCTGCCCACGCTCTGCCAGCTGCTGCCGCCGTCGGTGCTGTAGTACCAGGTGCCGTGAGTCTCGTCGCTGCCGATGATGGCGATGCCCTTGGGCACATCGCCGTCGGGGTCGCTGATGCCTCCGGTGAAGGCGCTGAGCGGGGAGCCGACCGCGCCGCTGGGCGCGCCGGCATCCTCGGCGACGCTGAGGCTGAGCGCGGTGTCGGCGAGCAGCGGCGCGTCGTTCACTGCGACCACCCGGATGGTGGTCAGCGCGCTGTTCGATTCGTTCACCCCGTCGCTGACCTTGACCACCACCAGGCGGTCGCTGGTGTCGGGGGCGTCGCTGCTATTGCTGAATGTCACTGCCCGGAGCGCGGCCTGGTAGTCGGCCTTGCTCGCAGTGCCGCTGAGGGTGACGGTGATCTGGCCCGCCACGCTGGTGTCGATGCTGGCGCTGATGCCAGTGGGCAGGGGGCCGACGTCCAGGCTGTCGCCGGCCTTGGCGTTGGTCAGAACGATGGTTGCAGAAGCCAGGTTGGTGCTGTCGGCGTCGACGATCAGCAGGTCGCTGTCGGCGATGCTCACGGCGCTGCCGTTCTCGGTGAAGAAGGTCAGGTAGTCGGCGCCGCTGGCGGTCGAGGAGTCGTTGGCGTCGAGGTCGAGCTCCGGCGCGCCGGCGACCGGCGTGTCGTTGTCGATGATGGTCGCGGTGCCGCTGGCGCCCAGCGGGTTGGTCACGGTGCCGGAGACGTTGCCGGTGGACAGGCTGAAGGTCTGGTCGGGCTCGACCTCGCTGTCGTCGACGGTGGCGATGCGCAGGCGCACCGACAGTTCGCCGGCGGCGATGCTCACCGGGCCGCTGACCGTCACCCAGTCGCTGCCGTCGTGGTACTGCAGTGCGCTGGCGGCGGCGGTGTCGCTGCCGACGATCGCCGTGCCGCTGGCAAGCACCGGCGAGAAGCTGATCGGCGTGGTGGCCGCCTTGTCGATGCTGACGACGAACTCGGCCGGATCGCCTTCGCTCACGCTGACGTTGGCGACGCTGAGGGTCGGGCGGTCGTCGTCCAGCGCGGCGCTGTCGGGCGTGCCGCTGGTGTTGCCTGCGAGGAAGACGTCGCCTTCGCCCTCGTCGTTGATGGTGCCGATGCCGGCGCTCTGGCTGCCGTCGCTGGTGGTGGCAATCAGGCGGAAGGATTCGTTGCCCTCGTGGACGTCGTCCTGCAGCACGGCGACCCGCACCAGCAGCTGGCCGCCGATCGGAATGCTCGGCGGGTTGCCGGCGTCGTAGGCGACCCAGTTGCTGCCGTCGAGGTACTGGATCTGGCTGCCGACATCCGTGCCGAGGGTGGCGCGCACGTCACTGGCCGGCAGCCCGGCGGTGTCGAGGGCCAGGGCGACCTGGACGCCGACGCCGCCGCTGACGGTGAACACCGCGTAGGGCGAGGCCTCGTTGACGAAGACGTCGTTGACCGCGACGCTGTCGCGGGCGCCCTGGATGGTGATGGTCAGCACCGCGGTGTCCGACAGGCCGCTGCCGGAGCGGTCGGTCACCGTGTAGTTGAAGCGCTCGGTCAGGGTCTCGCCCGGGGCCAGGGCGTTGACCATGGCATTGCTCTGGTCGACGACGTAGGTCCAGTTGCCATTGGCGTTCAGGGTCAGCCAGCCGTAGCTGCCGGCCAGGGCATTGCCGAGGCTGCCGGCGCTGCCGGCGCCTTCGACGCCGCCGGTCCTGACCGCGGTGACCCGCAGCTCGCTCGGCAGGTCGTCGACGTCGCTGTCGTTGCTCAGCACGTTGCCGCTGGGATCGTAGCCGGCGCTGCTGTTGTTGATGCCACCGGCCTCGACGGCGATGGCGCTGTCGTCGCTGGCCAGCGGGGCGTCGTTGGCGCCCTGGACGGTGATGGTGAAGGTGGCCGAGTCCTTCATGCCGCTGCTGTTGGTGACGGTGTAGACGAAGGTTTCGCTGAGTCTGTCCGAGCTGTCGCGCAGTGCCTGCACGACGGGATTGTCGTTGTCGAGGATGTAGCTGTAGATCCCGGCGTTGTTGAGACTGAGCTTGCCGTACAGGCCGTTGATCTCGATGCCGGCCGCGGTGACGCTGGTGGCGTTCGCCGGTGCCGCGCCGATGCCGCGGATCGTGCTGATGGCCAGGCCGCTGGTGCCGGACGGCGTGCTGTCGTTGCTCAGCAGGTTGCCGCTGGGGTTGACGCCTGCGCTGGCATTGGCCACGCCGCCGCGCTCTGTGGCGGTGGCACTGTCGGCCACGGCATTGGGGTCGGTGCTGCCCGAGCCCAGCACGGTGATGAACAGGCTGGCGGAGCTGGTCGCTCCGGCACCGTCGCGCATCGTGTAGTCGAAGCGTTCGACCACCGACTGGCCGGCGGCGAGAGCCGGGTTGTTGGCGGTGGGCGTGTAGGTGTAGCTGCCGTCGGCGTTCAGCTGCAGGCTGCCGTACTGGCCGGTCAGCGTGGCGCCGGCAGTGGCGCCGGCGCTGAAGGTCAGCGCCTGGTTGCTGATGGCGACCGCGCTGCTCAGGGTGATCGAGCCGATGTTGCCGCTGGCGTCGTAGTTGACCGCGGTCACCGTCGGCGCGGTGGCCAAACCGGTGCCGCCGACGCTCATGCCGACGGCGATGGAGCCCTGGGCGGCGCTGATGCTGACCTGGGTGCCGGCGGCGTTGGTGCTGGACTGGATGTACTCGTCCTTGTAGGCGGCGGTACCACCGCTATTGTTGGCGAAGCCCAGCAGCTGGCTGCCGTTCTGCGTCAGGGTGGCGTTGGCCACGGTGCCGCTCAGGGTGAAGGTCTTGGCCGTAGTGTCGATCGAGGAGATGGTGATCTGGTTGCCGTTGGCATCCCGCAACGCCGTTCCGGCATTCTTGTCGTTGTCGAGGCCGTCGCCGTCGAGGAATACGTAGTAGCCGACGCTGACGTTGCTGGGCAGCGTGGTGAAGGAAAGGATGGTCTGGGTCGCGGTGGTCGTGCCGGTCGCCGCACCCTCGATGGCCACGCCGGTGACCGCCTTGGTCTCGCCATAGCGATCCGGGTCGCTGTCGTTGCCCAGCACGTTGCCGGTCGCCTGGCTGCCCAGCGGATCGCCGGCGCCGTAGGCGCCGGTACTGAGCAGCGACTCCTTGGCCACGTTGTAGTCGTGGCGGGCGGTCGGGTTGTCGTTGGCGCCCTGGATGGTCACGGTCAGGGTGCTGGTGGCGCTGCCGCCGTTGCCGTCGCTGATCCGGTAGGTGAAGGTCTCGCTCAAGGTGTTGGCGCTGCTGCGCAGGGCCTGCACGGCGGCATTGGCGTTGTCCACCACGTAGGTGTAGGCGCCGTTGGCGCCGAGGGTCAACTGGCCGTACTGGCCGCTCACCACGAGGCTGCCGCCGCTGGCGATGGCGCTGCCGTTGACCGCGGTGACCGTCAGGGTGTCGCCGTTGGCGTCGCTGTCGTTGTCCAGCAGATTGCCGCTGGCGTTGCTGCCCGGGGTGGCGTTGCTCGCGCCGCCGGCCTCGACGGCGATGGCCGTGTCGGCGACCGCGACGGGCGCGACTGGGCCGGGGATCAGCGCGTTGAGGGCGCTGTCGACCCGGTCGGAGGAGGAGCCGACGTTCTTCAGGTTGGCGGCCTGGTCCTTCCAGCCGAGGCCGTCGAAGAAGGCCTGGTCGACGACCAGCAGGAAGCCGAGGTTGTCGGCCACGTTGCGGTCGCCGTCCATGTTGCCGTCGGCCTGGGCGGTGGCCAGGTCGACGAAGTCCGTGTCGGTCCAGAAGTAGAAGCCGCGGACCACGCCGTTGCTCTTGATCGGCCGACTGATCCAGCCGAAGTACTCCTCGCCGCCGATGCTGATGCCGATGGCGGCGACGTCGTTGCCGCTGAACAGGTGGCTGGCGGTGTCGTCGCTGATGGTCGCAGTGCCGAGGCTGGTGAAGACGAAGTCGTGGCTGTTCGACTCCTTGCCGGCCGGGGTGGTGGCGACGTTGACCGCGTAGGCGTTGCCGAAGCTGAGCTGCGCCAGCTCGACCTCGATCGATTCGCCGTCGATCTGCAGGGTGCGCCGGTCGTTGTCGGTGGCGAAGCCCGGGGCGCTGCTGTCGGCGCCGGTCACCGCGGCGGCGAAGCGCTGGCCTTCGTCGCCCGGGGTGTCGGCGTCCGGGTTCAGCAGCCGGTCGATATGGTGGCCGTACTCCTCGATCAGCAGCTGGGAGATCCGCGAGGCGTCCAGCATGCTCAGCCAGTCGCCATTGAGGAAGATGGTCGCTGCGCCACCCGGACCTTCGCCGGCATAGGCGGCCAGGGCGCCCTGCAGCTGCGCATTGTCGAGCAGACGCACCGGCAGCGCGAGTTCGCCGCTGTCGATGGCCGCGCGCAGCTCGGCGAGCCGCTCCAGCCACTGGGCGTCCGCCGCGGCCTGGCCGCCGTTGAACAGCTCGAACAGCTGCGCGTCGCTGGCCTCCTGCAGGTAGCGCTGCAGCGCGCTGCTGGCCGTCTCGGCGGCCTCGCCGAGCACAGCATGTTCGCTGGCGAGGCGGAACAGCGGTTCGCTCGAGGGGGCTGCGTCGGGCGCGCCGGCGGAGGTCGTGCGTGCATCGACGGCGGCGTAGGCAGCCAGCAACGGGTCGACGGTCGCAGCGGCCGGCGCCTCGGTGCTCGGCTCGGGCATGCTGCTGCCGGCCTCGACCACCTCGGCGGCGGCCGCGCCATCGAACACGAAGCGCTGCTCGAGGGCCAGCGGTCGCGGACTGCGGCGGATCAGGCGGCTTGCCGGGGCGGCAGGCGAGGTTTCCGGGTTGGTGCTGGGGGTCGGATTGTTGTTGTCGCCCATGTCTGCGTTCTCTTCCGTGTGTGCTGCAGCCTGCGGCTGCCTGATGACTGTCGTTGTGGCGGAGCCGGTATCGGGGCTCAGGGCTGGCCGGGCGGACTGACGCGTACCCGTCCGCTCATGCCGGTGATCAGTTCGGGAAAGCGGCCGTCGATGGCGGCGGCGACCTTGATCGACTGGCTGACCGGGTCGATGCGCGCGCCCAGGCGGGTGAAGCGGGCCGGGTAGCTGCGACCGGTCTCGTCGATCTCGACCTCGAAGCGCTGGCCGGCCTCGAGCCAGGCCAGCCAGGCGGAGGGCACCAGGAATTCCAGCTCGAGCACGCTGTCGTCGATGATCTCCAGCAGGGCCTGGCCGGGCTGCACGTACTGCTGGTCGCGGACCTTCTGCTCGGCCAGGCGCCCGGCGAAGGGCGCGGCAATGCTGCACTTGGCGAGCACCGACTGCTGCACGCCGACCTCGGCGGCGGCCCTCTGCACGGCCGTCTGCGACAGGCCGAGTTCGAGCTGGCCGATCGAGTCGAGTTCGGCCAGGCGGCGGTTGGCCTTGTGGGTGTGTTCGGCGCCCTGCAGCTCGGCGCGGGCCTTCTGCAGCATGGCCTGCTGCATGGAGCAGTCGAAGCGCACCAGCAACTGCCCGGCCTTGAAGGATTCGCCCTCGCGCAGCGGCAGCTGGCTGACCTTCGCGCCGATCTCGGCGGCGATGGTGGTGTACTGGCGGGGCAGCAGCTGGGCGCGGATCTCCTGGCGCTCGATGCCGGCGCGCGCCGGCGCGCTGGCTGGCGGTGTCTCGCCGGCCAGCGCGAGGTTGCCGCCGAGCAGGGCCGCGATGCCGGCGAGGGCGAGCCGGGCTGCCATCATGCGCCGTGCCCCGTGCCCCGTGGCCTGGCCGAAGCTGCGCCAGCTGCGCTGGCTGTCGATGATGTCGCGGGTCAGTTGCTCGAGGGACAGCTCGTCGACGCTGCCGATCTGCGGTTCCACGCCGAGGGTCGCCTGCAGACGCGCTTCGGCGCTCTGCACCTGGGCCAGCGCCTGGTAGCGGCGCAGCAGGCTGAGGATCGCGGTGGTCTGGTTGGCGACGATGTCCAGCTGGCTCTGCATCTGGCTGATCTGGCGGTTCTGCATGTGACTGTTGATGCGCTGGTCGGTGTCCCAGATGGCGTCGGCGCGCTCGAACTGGGTCAGCGCGTTGGCCAGCTGCAGGCGCGCCAGGTGGGTCTGTGCCAGGGTGGCCATCTGCACGGCGACGCGGCGCTGGTCGGCGAGCGCCACGCCGGCTTCGGCCAGCTTGAGCTGGGCCGGGCCGGTGAACAGGTTGAACAGGTTGAAGGAGAGCTGCACGCCGGCCTCGTTCCAGTCGCTGTTCACCAGGTAGCTGTCGGTGTCGTAGTTGAGGCTGTAGTTGAAGCTGAGGTTGGGGAACAGCCGCACCAGCGCCTTGCGGGTTTCCTCGCGGGCGATGCGTGCGTTGTAGTGCTGCTCGCGGACGTCGGCGTTGGCCGCCATGGCGGCTTCCTCCATCCGCTCGGCCGGCACCTCGAGGGCCTGGCGGCTGACCTGGAAGTCCGGCTCGGCCAGGCGCAGCGGCGCGCCGATGGGGGCGTTGATCAGCGCGGCGAGTTCCAGTTCGGCGGTCGACAGCTCCTGGTCGATGGCCTCGAGCAGGCGCAGGTTCTCCAGCACCTGGCGCTGGTAGCGCAGGGCGTCGATGGGGTTGCGCAGGCGTTCGGCTTCGGCGGTGCGCGAGTCGGCCAGGGCCTGCTCGGCGAGGGCGATGGTGCCGCGAACTTCGCTGCGCAGCTTCTGTGCGCTGGCGGCGCGCCAGAAGGCGCTGCGCACGTCCTGCATCAGCACGTGCATGGCCTTGCGGCGCTTCTCGCCGGCGATCAGCAGACGGTCGGCCTGCTGGCGGGTGTTGTAGTAGCCGACGCCGAAGTCGAGCAGGTTCCAGCTGGCGCCCAGGCTGCTCAGGGTGTGGGTGCGCTCCTGGGAGACGAAGCGCGAGGGCGACAGCTCGCCGGTCTCGCTGTTGCGGCTCTGGCTGATCTTGTCGTTGTCGCGCCAGCTGTAGCCGGACTGGGCAAGCAGCTTGGGCAGCATGTCGTAGTGGCTGACCTGCAGCTGGCGCAGGGCCATGGCTTCCTCCATCAGCCGGGTGCGCCGCTCGAGGTTGTACTTGAGGGCGCGGGCGACGGCCTGCTCGATGGTCAGCAGTTCGCTGATCGGCTCGACGGCGGCCTGCGCGTTCTGGCGGTCGGCATTGCCCTGCTCGAGCAGCGTCCGCTCGGAGAGCTGTTCGGGGGAGATGGTGGTGCAGGCGGACAGCGAGAGGGCAACCAGGAGGGCGAGAGCGTTTTTCTTGTACGGGGTGCCGAGCATTTTGGGGTCCTTGGCGACTGCGACGATCCTGAGCGGGACGGCTGGGGTTGAGGGCGAAGGTCTCTGATGGGAGTGGCCGATGCGTCCTGAAAATGACGCCTGGCTTGCCGGGAATGTGTGCTGCTACCGCTTCCATGGTGCGGCGTGCCAAATACTTGGCGGAATTCTGGCAAAAACCGTGCGGTGTGTCACCAGAAAAGTCGCCCTTTCGGCGTGCTTCATCATGGTGCGGTTTTTTTTGTCAAAAAAATCGCGCCATCGGCCGGTTGGTGTCGCGAACACACTCAGGGCAGGGCAGGGCAGGGCAGGGCAGGGCAGGGCAGGCCGGCACGAACCGCCCGGGGGCTTGGGGCTAGCGTGTCCCGGTTCGGTCTTGCCGGTCGAGTTCTTCGGGGCGGCTCTGGCCGCTGGGGGCGTCGCAAGCGCAAGCCCCGCCAGGTGTGCGGGGCTTCGTCGTCGAACCGCCCGGTGCGGACCCGCATACCGGGGAGGGGATCGGCCAGATGTCCTGACCGCCCCTCTCCCGATTCGGGGCCACCACTCAGTTCTGCCGGGTGCAGGCCTCGGAGGCGGTGAGGTAGGACAGCTGGCGCAGGCTGTCGCGCGAGTCGCGGTAGGTCATTACCGCGGTGACCAGTTCGCAGCGCGGGCTGGCCGGGGTGTCGATGCGCAGCACCTGCGCGACATCCGGCTGGCTGCCGTAGCGGTAGGGCTGCACGTCGCTGTCCTGGGCCTGGGCGAGGCCGGCGGCGAGCAGCAGGGGCAGGGCGATGAGGCGCATGTTCATGTCGAACCTGTGGGCTGGGCGCCCGCCAGCGTCGTGCGACGGGCCGGGCGCGGGGTTGCAAGGAATCAGCCTGACGGCATCGGCGAGCGGGATCAGTTGCCGCGATAGGTCGAGTAGCCGTAGGGGCTGAGCAGCAGCGGGATGTGGTAGTGCGGCACGCTGGCGTCGGCGCTGAAGATCACCGGCACCTCGGGGAAGAAGGTCGCCGCCTGGTGCGCGGCGAACCACTCGCCGGTCTTGAAGGTCACCCGGTAGGTGCCCTTCTCCAGCGTCTTGCCTTCCGGGAACAGCGCGGTGATGCGCCCCTGCTCGTTGGTGGTGGCGCTGCTCAGCGCCTGCCAGTTGGTTCCGGCCTGCTTCTCCAGGGTCACCTCGACGCCCGGCGAGGGCAGGCCGTTCTCCAGGTTGAGCACGTGCACGCTGAGCGGGTTGCCGGCGGCCAGCGCCAGGGAGGACAGGCTGGCGAGCAGGGCGCCGGCGCAGAGTTGCTTGAACTGGGTCATGGAGGATCTCCTCGGTCAGTGGATTGGCAAGGTTCAGAGGGTTTGTGCAAGGACGCGGTCGATGGCCTGCTGCGCGCAGGCCTCGTCGTTGGCCGCGCCGCCGGCGCCGGCCACGCCGATGGCGCCGATCACCTGGTCGCCGACCTGCAGCGGCAGGCCGCCGCCGAGCAGCAGCAGCTCGTCCAGGGTGTTGAGGTTGGCCGCCTCGGGGTTGCTGCGCGCGCGCTCGGCGAGCAGGCCGCTGGGGGTCTTGGTCGACAGCGCGGTGTAGGCCTTGCGCTGCGCGGCCAGGGTGTTGTGCGGGCCGACATTGTCGTCGCGCTGCAGGGCGACCAGGTTGCCGCCGCGGTCGAGCACCGCGGCCACCGCGCTGCGGCCGTCGGCATGGCAGGCGGCGAGGGTGGCGTCGAGCAGGCGGTTGGCCAGCTCGAGGGATACCTCGGCGCGTTCGGCGACGCCGGCCGGTGCGGCCATGGCGCTGGCGGCGCACAGGACGAGGCCGGGCAGGGACAACAGGGCGATACGCTGGGACATGGGCTTCTCCGTGGCTGTGCTGGGAACGGTCGCCATCCTCGCAGGCGCTGCCGCTCAAACCGATTGCCGGCGGATTACCGCTTTGTAATGGGCGAAACGCCCGCGAAGGCCTAGCCTATGCGCCAGCGAGGGGGAGGCGACGATGCGCATACTGGTGGTGGAAGACGAGGCGAAGACGGCGGACTACCTGGGCCGCGGCCTCAGCGAGGACGGCTTTCTGGTCGAGGTGGCGCGCGACGGCCTGGACGGCCTGCACCTGATCCGCGAGAGCGCGTTCGACCTGATCATCCTCGACGTGATGCTGCCGGGGCTGGACGGCTGGCAGCTGCTGCAGGAGATCCGCCGCCGCGCGCCGACCCCGGTGCTGTTCCTCACCGCCCGCGACGCGGTGGAGGACCGGGTGCGCGGCCTGGAACTGGGCGCCGACGACTACCTGGTCAAGCCGTTCTCCTACGCCGAGCTGCTGGCGCGGGTACGCAGCCTGTTGCGCCGCGGCCCGCCGCGCGAGGTCGAGCGCTTTCAGGTCGCCGACCTCGAGCTCGACCTGCTGCGCCGCCGGGTGACCCGCGGCGGCGAGCGCCTCAACCTGACCAACAAGGAGTTCGCCCTGCTGCACCTGCTGCTCAGCCGCGAGGGCGAGGTGCTGTCGCGCGCCTTCATCGCCTCGCAGGTCTGGCAGATGAACTTCGACAGCGACACCAACGTGGTCGACGTGGCGATCCGCCGCCTGCGCGCCAAGGTCGACGATCCCTATCCGTGCAAGCTGATCCACACCGTGCGCGGCATGGGCTACCTGCTGGAGGTGGCGGAGTGAGGCTGTGGCCGCGCGCCCTGAGCCTGCGCCTGGCGCTGCTGTTCGCCCTGGTCGGCGTGCTGCTGCTCGGCGCCATCGGCTTCTACCTGTACGCCTCGCTGGCGCGCGAGATCGCCTGGCGCGACGACCAGGCGCTGCTCGGCCGCCTCGAGCGCATGCACGGCCTGCTCGACGACAGCGCCAGCATCGAGGCGCTGCGCCAGCGCCCGCAGCTGTACGCCAACATGCTCGGCAACCGCGACAGCCTGCTGTGGCTGCTCGACGCCGAGGGCCGCGCGCTGATCGAGGTCAACCCGGCGCAGCTGGCGCTGCCGCGCCTGGCGGCGACGGCGCAGGTGCGCCTGGCCGACAGCGCCGACGGCAGCGCGCGGCTGGCCTGGCTGCAGGTGGCCGGCGCGGACGGCGCGCTGACCCTGGTGGCCGGCAAGCTGCTCGCCGAGCGTGGGCAGATGCTCGCCGCCTACCGGCTCAAGCTGTGGCTGGCGCTGGCGGTCGGCGCGCTGCTGGCCTTCCTGCTCGGCTGGGCGGTCAGCCAGCGCGCCCTGGGTCCGCTGCGCCGGCTGGCGGCGCGCGCCGAGGGCATCGACGTGCAGCACCTGCACCTGCGCCTGGCCGGCGGCGAGCAGGTCAGCGAGCTGCGCGGCCTGAGCGTCGCCCTCGACCGCATGCTCGCCCGCCTGGAGGACGGCTTCGCCCAGCTGTCGCGCTTCTCCGAGGACCTCGCCCACGAGATGCGCACGCCGCTCGGCAACCTGATGGGCCAGACCCAGCAGACGCTGCGCCAGCCGCGCACGGCGGAGGAGTACGAGAACCTGCTGGCCTCCTGCCTGGAGGAATACGAGCGGCTGGCGCGGATGATCGACAGCATGCTGTTCCTCGCCCGCAGCGAGCAGCCGCAGGCCCAGGTCAGCCACGAGAGGGTCGAGCTGGCCGCGCTGGTCGAGCAGCTCTGCGAGTACTTCGAGGGCATGGCCGAGGAGCGCGAACTGCGCCTGGTCAACCGCGTACAGGGCAGCCTGCAGGCCGACGCCCAGCTGCTGCGCCGCGCGCTGGCCAACCTGCTGGCCAACGCCCTGCGCCACGCCACGCCGGGCACGGCGGTGAGCATCGACAGCCGGCGCACGGCGACGGCACTGGAGATCGCCGTGCACAACGCGGGCGAGCCGATCGGCGCCGAACACCTGCCGCGGCTGTTCGAGCGCTTTTACCGCTGCGACCCTTCGCGCGCCCAGCCGGGCGATACCGGCGGCCTCGGCCTGGCCATCGTGCGCTCGATCATGCAGCTGCACGGCGGCAGCGTGCGGGTGTCGAGCGATGCCGACGGCAGCGCCTTTATTCTGGTTTTCCCGGTTGCCACGCCTTGATGGTGCGAGATGAAATTGTACAGGATTGGTTTTCTTGTATAGTTTCAGTCCATGAGTCATCGAGCGCGGCCCACCTGCAGGTGGCCGCGAAGGAGACGGCGATGGACAATCCGCTATCGCGCCGGCGGTGCTGGCACTGGGTGTGGCTGCTGGGGCTGCTGAGTTTCGGCGCGCAGGCCAACTGGCAGGAGCACCTCCCCGGGGCGCAGGTGCTCGGCAGCGGCGAGCTGCGCCTGTTCGGCTGGCGCATCTACAGCGCGCGGCTGTGGAGTACCGAGCAGCCCCTGGCTGCGGATAGCCCCTTCGCCCTGGAGCTGACCTACCACCGCGAGATCAGCCGCGAGCAACTGGTCGAGGCCAGCGTCCGCGAGATCCGCCGCCTGTACGGCAAGCGGGTCAGCGCCGCGCAGCTGGACGACTGGCGGGCGCAGATGCAGCGCGCCTTCGTCGACGTCACTCCCGGCGCGCGGATCACCGGCGTGCACCTGCCAGGCGTCGGCGCGCGCTTCTATGCTGGCACGCGGCTGCAGCACGAGGTGCGCGACGCCGAGTTCGCCCGTGCCTTCTTTGCCATCTGGCTCGACCCGCGTACCCGCAACTCGGAACTGCGCGCACAACTGCTGGGCAGCGCTGCCCGCTGAGGAGATCGTCATGCTGAAGAAACTGCTGCTGCCGCTGTGCCTGCTGCTGGCCAGCTGCGGGCAGATCGAGGTGGAGCACTACCGAGATCAGCAGCCGCGGCTCGACCTGCGCGAGTACTTCAAGGGTCGCGTGGACGCCTGGGGCATGTTCCAGAAGCGCTCGGGGGAGGTGATCAAACGCTTTCACGTGGCCATCGACGGCCGCCTGGAGGGCGATGCGCTGATCCTCGACGAGCACTTCACCTACAGCGACGGCAGCAAACAGCGCCGGGTGTGGACTCTGCACCCCGACGGCCCCGGCCGCTGGCGCGGCACGGCGGACGACGTGGTCGGCGAGGCGCGCGGCGAGGTGGCCGGCAACGCGCTGCGCTGGCGCTACGTGCTGAGCCTGCCGGTGGACGACAAGGTCTACCAGGTCGATTTCGACGACTGGATGTACCTGATCGACGAACGCACCATGGCCAACCGCTCGTTCATGACCAAGTTCGGCTTCGAGCTGGGCCAGGTGACCCTGTTCTTCCGCAAGGAAGCGCCCTGATGGGGGCCTTCCCCCGCGCCCCGGCGAAGCCGCGCTGAAACGAAAAAGCCCCGCAACCAGGTGCGGGGCTTTCGTGCTGGCCGGCCGGCGGCCTCACAGGTCGAAGTCGTAGTCGGCGAGTTGCTTCTTCAGGCGGCGCTCTTCCAGCAGGTTGTCGATCACGCGGCGCTTGGCCAGGCTGGTCTTGCTGGCCGGGGCGTCCTTGGCGTCGTCGGCATCGGCTTCGGCGTCGATGACGAAGTCTTCGTCCAGCTCGAGATCGGGTTTGGCTTGGGCCATGACAGCTACTCCAGAGATCAGAGGACCGTATGGCGCACCTTATAGCGGCAAAAAACGGGGGGGTAAAAAAGATTTTATTTATCGTGGCGGTTGATTTTTTCTAGCAGGGTCAATCGTCGGAGGTCTTGTGCTTGTACTCGCACAGATCCTCGATCCGGCAACTGCCGCACTGCGGCTTGCGCGCCTTGCACACGTAGCGGCCGTGCAGGATCAGCCAGTGGTGGGCGTCGAGCAGATACTCCTTGGGCACGAACCTGACCAGCTTCTTCTCCACCTCCAGCACGGTCTTGCCGGGGGCGATGCCGGTGCGGTTGCTGACCCGGAAGATGTGCGTATCGACCGCCATGGCCGGCTGACGGAAGGCGGTGTTGAGCACCACGTTGGCGGTCTTGCGGCCGACCCCGGGCAGCGCCTCCAGCGCCTCGCGGGTGCTGGGCACCACGCTGTCGTGCTTCTCGATCAGCAGCCGGCAGGCCTCGATGACGTTCTTCGCCTTGCTGCGGTACAGGCCGATGGTCTTGATGTACTGCTCCAGCCCCTCGACGCCGAGGGCGTGGATCGCCTCGGGGGTATTGGCCACCGGGAACAGTCTGGCGGTGGCCTTGTTGACCCCGACGTCGGTGGCCTGGGCGGAGAGGATCACCGCCACCAGCAGCTCGAACACGCTCTGGTATTCCAGCTCGGTGGTCGGTTCGGGGTTGTCCTCCTTCAGGCGGCGGAAGATCTCCGCGCGCTTGGCGGCATTCATTCGACCACCCCGGTGACCCGCACGCGACGGCTGGCGGCGGCTGCCGGCGCGCCCTGGCGGGCCTTGGCTCGTGCCTCGAGGCGCTGGTCGACGACGTTCTTGCCGGCGATCAGCAGGCCCAGCACGATGAACGCGCCCGGTGGCAGGATGGCCAGCAGGAAGCCTTTGTAGTCGCTGCCCAGCAGCTCGATCCGCCAGCCTTCGGCGACTGGGCCGAACAGCAGCTGCATGTTGGCCAGCAGCACGCCGGTGCCGAGCAGCTCGCGCAGTGCGCCGAGCACCACCAGCACCACGCCGAAGCCGATACCCATCATCAGGCCGTCGAACACCGACGGGAGCAGGCCGTTCTTCGCCGCGAAGCCGTCGGCGCGGCCGAGGATCACGCAGTTGGTGGTGATCAGCGGGATGAAGATGCCGAGGATCTGGTACAGCTCGTAGGTGTAGGCCTGCATCAGCAGTTCGGTGCAGGTGGTCAGTGCGGCGATGATCATCACGAAGGCCGGCAGGCGCACGGCGGTGCGGGTCACTCCGCGGATCAGCGATACCGCGGCATTGGAGCAGGTCAGCACCAGCATGGTGGCCAGCGCCAGGCCGAGGGCGTTGACCGTCGAGTTGCTGGTGCCGAGCAGCGGGCACAGGCCGAGCAGCTGGATCAGCGCCGGGTTGTTCTTCCACAGGCCGTTGACGGCGATCTCGCGGTAGCTCTGGCTCATTGCGCGGCCTCCTCAGGCGTTTCCTGGACGGCGGTTTCCGCCAGGCCGAGCAGCTCGGCGCGGTGGGCGTCGAAGTACTGCAGGGCGTGGTGTACCGCCTTGACCACCGCGCGCGGGGTGATGGTGGCGCCGGCGAACTGGTCGAACTGGCCCTGGTCCTTCTTCACCGCCCAGCCGGCCGTGTCCGGATCCGTCAGCGACTTGCCGTCGAAGGCGCGGATCCACGGGCTCTTGGCCAGCTCGATCTTGTCGCCGAGGCCCGGGGTTTCCTTGTGGGCGAGCACGCGCACGCCGGCCAGACGGCCGTCGGCGCGGATGCCGACCAGCAGGCGGATGCTGCCGCTGTAGCCGTCCGGGGCGATGGCCTGGAGGATGATCGCGGTCGGCTGCTCGCCCTTGAGCGCCCGGTAGGCCGGCAGCGGCCTGGGGCTGCCGAGCCGCGGATCGCTGAGCTGCAGGCTGTGGTCCAGCAGCTGGTTGTCGTAGCTGCCTTGCGGCAGGATCTCGGCCAGCGCACGTACCTGCGCCTCGCGCTCGGCGCTGGCGATGCGCTCGGCGGTGCCCAGTTGGGTGACGGCGACCAGGCCGACGGTGGCGATGGCGAACAGGCCGAGGACCAGGGCGTTCCTCAGCATCGAACGCGGCGTTTCCGGCAGCATGGCCTCATTCTCCCAGCTTGAAGCCGCGTTCCGGCTTGCGGTGGCCGTAGGTGCGCGGACGGGTGTAGTAGTCGATGGTCGGCGCGGCCAGGTTCATCAGCAGCACGGCGAAGGCCACGCCGTCGGGGTAGCCGCCCCAGGTGCGGATCACGTAGGCGAGGATGCCGACGCCGGCGCCGAACAGCAGGCGGCCGAGCAGGCTGGTGGCGCCGGATACCGGGTCGGTGACGATGAAGAAGGCGCCGAGCATGGTCGCGCCGGTGAGCAGGTGGAACAGCGGCGAGCCGTTGGAGTCCGACCCCGAGCCGTTCCAGAACAGCAGGCTCATCAGTGCCAGGGCAGCGAGCATGGCCACCGGCGCGTGCCAGGTGAACACCCGCTTGTAGAGCAGGAACAGGCCGCCGGCGAGGAACGCCAGGTTGACCGCCTCGGCGCCGTAGCCGCCGAGGCTGCCGAACGCCGGGTTGCTCTCCCACAGCTCGGCGATGGTCAGGCTCTTGTTGACCTTGAGCGCGTCCAGCGCGGTGGCCTGGGTCCAGGCGTCCGGCAGGCCGGCGCTCAGGCCGAGGATGCGCTGCAGGCCTTCGAGCAGGCCGAGGGTCGGGGTGGTCGCCTCGAAGCCGCGCGGCGCCGGCCAGCTGGTCATCTCCACCGGGAAGGAGATCAGCGCCACCACGTAGCCGAGCATCGCCGGGTTGAACGGGTTCTGGCCGAGGCCGCCGAACAGCTGCTTGCCGAACAGGATGGCGAAGCCGGTGGCCACCAGGGTCAGCCACCAGGGCGAGTAGGGCGGCAGCGCCAGGGCCAGCAGCACGGCGGTGAGCAGGGCGCTGCAGTCGCGCAGGAAGAAGCCCACCGGGCGCTGGCGCAGGCGCAGCACCGCAGCCTCGCAGCCGAGGGCGACGGCGCCGGCCCAGCAGATGTTGATCAGGGTGCCGAAACCGTACAGCCAGGTCAGCACCAGGATGCCGGGCACGCTGGCCAGCAGCACCAGCTGCATGACCTTCTGGGTGCGGTTGTGGCCCGTGGCGTGGGGCGAGGTGATGCGGGGCAGGGCCATGGATGCTCCGTTGGGGGTTCTGGGTGGAGGGGGATCGGCTCCCCGCTCCGGCGTTCTGTAGCCCTCTCCCGTCAGCGGGAGAGGGGGCGGTCAGGCGCTCTGCTGCTCCGCCAGCTTCTGCTCGGCCTCGGCCAGGCGCGCGCGGGCAGCCTCCAAGGCGGCCGGATCGGCGTTCTCGTCGCGTTCCAGCTTGCGCAGGTCGGCGCGGGCGAAGGCCAGCTCGGTCTTCAGCGCGCGGGTGGCCTCGTCGACCGGGCGTTTCTCCGTGCGGACCAGCTCCGGTGCCGGCTTGGCGGAGCCTTCCTCGGCCGCGTGCAGGGCCTGCTCGGCGCCCGCCAGGGCCGCGCGCAGCTTGGCCAGCTCGGCCTCGTCGGCGCCGGCCTTCTCGGCCTTCTTCAGTTCGGCGCGCTTCATCGCCAGTTCGACCTTGGCCTTCTTCAGCGGGTCGATCTCGGCCTTGGCCGGTTCGGCCGCGGCTGCAGGCGCCGGCGCGGCCGCCGCCTGCTGTTCCAGGGCAGCGAGAGCCTTGTTGGCGGCGACGAGCTGTTCGCGCAGTTTCGCCAGCTCGGCCTGCTGTTCGGCGTCCGGGGCCTCGAGCTTCTCCAGCTTGCGGATCTGCGCCTTGAGCATGGCGGCCTCGATCTTGGCCTTCTTCAAGGCTTCGTCGCCGGCCGGCTTGGCGGCGGGCGCGGACGCGGCGCTGTCGGCGGCGGCCAGGGCCTTGTCGGCGGCGACGAGCTGTTCGCGCAGTTTCGCCAGCTCGGCCTGCTGTTCGGCGTCCGGGGCCTCGAGCTTCTCCAGCTTGCGGATCTGCGCCTTGAGCATGGCGGCCTCGATCTTGGCCTTCTTCAGCGCCTCGTCGCCGGCCGGCTTGGCGGCAGGGGCGGGCGCAGCGGCCGGTGCGGCGGCCTGGGCGTCGGCGAGGGCCTTCTGCGCGGCCTCCAGCGCGGCGCGCAGCTCGGCGACCTGGGCCTGCAGCTCGGCGGTGTCGTGCTGGGCCAACTGCTTCTCGGCCTTCTTCAGCGCCACCTGGGCCATGCTGGCCTCGATCTTCAGGCGCTTGAGTTCCTCGTCGACCGCCGGCGCGGCGGCGGCGACCGGTGCCGCCGCCGCGGCTTCGGCCTGGGCGGCCTTGGCGCGCGCGGCCTTCTCGGCGCGGGCGCGGCGCTCCTCTTCCTTGCGTTCTTCCTCGCGGCGCAGGCGCTCCTGGCGCAGCTCGAAGCGCTGTTTGGAGTGCTCGGCCTTCTGCTGCTTCTGCTCCAGCTCGCGGATCTCCGCCTTGGAGGCACGGTAGTACTGCACCAGCGGGATGCTCGACGGGCAGACGTAGGCGCAGGCGCCGCACTCGATGCAGTCGAACAGGTTGTGCGCCTTGAGCTGCGCGTGCTCGCTGCCGAGAGCGAAGAAATGCAGCTGCTGCGGCAGCAGGCTGGCCGGGCAGACCAGCGCACACTCGCCGCAGCGGATGCACGGCATCGCCGGCGGCGGCGGCGGCAGCTCCGCGCGGGTCGGCGCCAGCAGGCAGTTGCCGGTCTTGATCAGCGGCACGTCGAGCGAGGGCAGGGTGACCCCCATCATCGGCCCGCCCATGATCAGGCGGTCGAGCTTCTGCGCGTCGAGGCCGGCGAAGGCCAGCAGCTCGGCGACCGGGGTGCCGAGCAGCGCCTCGACGTTCATCGGCCGCGCCAGCGCCTCGCCGGTCAGGGTGGTGATCCGCGCGATCAGCGGCTTGCCGAGCACCACGGCGTCGTGTACCGCGACCGCGGTGCCGACGTTCTGGCAGAGCATGCCGATGTCCGCCGGCAGGCCGCCGGCGGGCACCTCGCGGCCGGTGAGGATCTGGATCAGCTGCTTCTCGCCGCCGGACGGGTACTTGGTGGGGAATACCCGCAACTGGTAGCTACGCTCGCCCAGCGCGGCGCGCACCGCGGCGATGGCCTCGGGCTTGTTGTCCTCGATGCCGATCAGCACCTCGTCCGGCTGGATCAGCTGGACCAGGATGTCGATGCCGACCACCAGTTCGGCGGCCTTCTCGCGCATCAGCACATCGTCGGCGGTGATGTACGGCTCACACTCGGTGCCGTTGATGATCAGCGTGTGGATCTTCTGCTGCGGCCGCGCGGTGAGCTTGACCGCGGTGGGGAAGCCGGCGCCGCCCAGGCCGTTGATCCCGGCCTCGCGGATCTTCTCCAGCAGCGCCTCCGGCGCCAGGGCGCGAAAGTCGGCGCAGGGCGCCAGCTCGCACCATTCGTCGCGGCCGTCGGCCTCGATGACGATGGCCGGGGCGAGCATGCCGGAGGCGTGCGGGTAGGGCTGCGGGCCGACGAAGGCCACGGTGCCGGAGGTCGGTGCGTGCACCGGCACGCTGACGAAGCTGCTGGCCTCGGCGATCTTCTGCCCCTTGAGCACGCGCTCGCCGACCGCCACGCAGGGCTCGGCCGGGGCGCCGATGTGCTGCGTCAGCGGCAGGATCAGCCGGCCGGGCAGCGGCGGGTGCTGGATCGGCGTGCGGTTGGACAGTTCCTTGCGCTCCGGCGGATGGATGCCGCCGGGGATGTCCCAGATCTTCGCGCTTGCGTTCATGCGGCCCGCTCCCGGTCGGTGGCGATCAGTTGGCCGGGCGGGAGCGGCAGCTCCCACTTCCAGGTCTGCACGCTGCTGCCGACCTCGAGCATGTCGATGCAGTCGACCGGGCAGGGCTCGACGCACAGGTCGCAGCCGGTGCACTCGTCCTTGATCACCGTGTGCATCTGCCGCGCCGCGCCGACGATGGCGTCCACCGGGCAGGCCTGCAGGCACTTGGTGCAGCCGATGCATTCGGCCTCGCGGATGAAGGCGACCATGCGCGGCTTCTCGCCGCCCTCGGCGTCCAGCGGCTCGGCCTCGACGTCGAGCAGGTCGGCCAGCGCCTGCACGGTGGTCTGCCCGCCGGGCGGGCACTTGTTGATCTTGTCGCCGTTGGCGATCGCCTCGGCGTAGGGCTTGCAGCCCGGGTAGCCGCACTGGCCGCACTGGGTCTGCGGCAGCAGGGCGTTGATCTGCTCGACGATGGGGTCGCCCTCGACGCGGAAACGCACCGCGGCGTAGCCGAGGATGGCGCCGGCGACCAGGCAGATCGCGGCCAGGGCGAGCACGGCGATGAGGACCAGACTCATAGCTTGATCAATCCGGTGAAGCCCATGAAGGCCAGCGACATCAGGCCGGCGGTGATCATGCCGATGGCGGCGCCGCGAAACGGCAGCGGCACGTCGGCGATGGCGATGCGCTCGCGCAGCGCGGCGAACAGCACCAGTACCAGAGAGAAGCCCAGGCCCGCGGCGAAGCCGTTGGCGGTGGCGGTGAGGAAGGTGAACTCGGCCTTGTTGGCGTTGAGCAGGGCGACGCCGAGGACGATGCAGTTGGTGGTGATCAGCGGCAGGAAGATGCCCAGCACCCGATAGAGCAGCGGGCTGGTCTTGTTCACCACCATCTCGGTGAACTGCACCACCACGGCGATCACCAGGATGAAGCTGATGGTGCGCAGGAACTCCAGGTCCAGCGGCTTGAGCACGTACTGGTGGACCAGATAGCTGCACATGGCGGCCAGGGTCAGCACGAAGGTGGTGGCCAGCGACAGGCCGATGGCGGTTTCGATCTTCTTCGAAACCCCCATGAACGGACAGAGGCCAAGGAACTGCACCAACACGAAGTTGTTGACCAGAATGGCGCTGACCAGGATGAGGGCGAATTCGGTCATGGCAGAAGCGGGCTCACGCCGTCGATGAAATAGGGGGTGCTTATTATCGTGGAGGCGCTTATAGCGTACAAGCAGAGTGGATGCGGAGTTTTTAAGCTCTTTTTGGAATAAATACTGTGAATCTGGCTATTTGCGCGGCTTGCCGGCCGTGGACCGCGGGCTGCGGCGGGTTGTCGCGAGCGTTCGTGTCGCAGGCTCGGGCCAGACGCGCCGGCCGCTGGAGGCAGCCGGCGGCGCGGCTCAGTAGACCATGCAGGCGGCGTTGAGCAGGCCGGCGCACAGCGCGCTGCCGCCGAGGAACAGGCCGTGGGCCAGGCAGTTGCCGCTGATCCCCTGGCTCAGCTCGGGCAGCAGGCGGGCGACGCCCAGGTAGACCAGCGCCTGCACCAGCATGGCGACGGCGCCCCACACCAGCATGTCGAGCAGGCCGGTGCTGTGCGCGATGCTGCTGGCCAGCGGCAGGGCGAAGCCGAGCAGCGCGCCGATCAGGGCGACGGCGGCGGCCAGGTTGCCGGCGCGGATCAGCTCCAGCTCGGCGTAGGGCGTCAGGCGGATGTACAGGCTGGCGAACAGGCCGAACAGCGCCAGCGCGGTGGCGAAGTAGGCGAGGAAGCTGGGCAGGGTTTGCAGCAGGTCCACGACGGGATCTCCTTGAAGTCGATGGTTCAGGCGTTGCGGAAGAAGTGCGGCACGAAGCGGCTGCTGTCGCGGGTGATCGGCCCGGCATCCTCGCGGATGCCCAGGCCCGCGGCCCGCTCGCCGACCATCCAGCAGCCGAGCACCGGGTAGTTGCCGGCGAAGTCCGGCAGCGGCGCACAGGCCTGCCAGATGCACGGCGCCTGTCCGTGCGGGCCGTCGCTGGCGAGGACACCTTCGGCGCTGACGATGCGGATGTTCTGGCCCTCGCGCGAGTACAGCGGCTTGCGCACCTTGGGCAGCGGCAGGTCGTCCTCGAAGCTGGCCGGCAGCAGGTTGGGGTGCGCGGGGAATAGCCGCCAGAGGATCGGCAGCAGCGCCTTGCACGACAGCAGCAGCTTCCACGCCGGTTCGAGGAAGCGGATGCCGCTGGCGGCCACATGGGCGGCGAACTCGTCCTCCAGCAGCCATTCCCACGGGTAGAGCTTGAAGCAGTGGCGGATCGGCCGGCCGCCTTCGTCGACGAAGCAGCGCCGCGCGGCATCGAAGCCGATCCGCTCGATCGGCAGGCAATCGGTGGCCAGCCCCGCCTGGTGCGCGGTGTCGAGCAGGTACAGGGTGTTGCCGGTGTCCTCCTCGTGGCCGGCGAGGGCGGCGAAGTGCACCGGGCCGCCGGGGTCGAGTGCCCGCCAGCGCTCGATCAGCTGCTCGTGCAGCGAGTTGAACTGGTCGGCCTCCGGCCGCACGTCCTGCAGCCAGAACCACTGCACCACGCTGGCTTCCAGCAGGCCGGTCGGTGTGTCGGCGTTGTACTCGAGCAGTTTCGGCGCGCCCGTGCCGTCCCAGGAGAAGTCGAAGCGCCCGTACAGGCTGGGCTCCTGGCGCTGCCAGGAGTCGACGATCAGCTCGCGGGCGCGCGGCGGCAGGGCGAAGGGCGCGAAGTGCTCATGGCGGACGATCCAGTCCACCGCCTCCAGGCAGCGCTGGTGCAGGTCCTCGCTGGCGCTTTCCAGCGTCTCGATCTGCTCCAGGGTGAACTCGTAGGCGGCCGACTCGTCCCAGTAGGTGCCGTCGATGCTGTGGAAGGTGAAGCCGAGCTGCTCGCACTGGGCGCGCCAGTGCGGGCGCGGGGTGAAGGCGCGGCGCTGCATCAGCCGCCTCCCGAGAAGCGCGCGCCGGAGCTGCCGAAGCCGCTGCGCTTGACCATCTCGCGCGCCACCACCAGGTCCTGGCGGGCGGTGCGCGGGCGCGAGCCGGATTCGTAGGTCGGGCCGCGGTGGCGGCCGCTGCTGGCCGAGTAGATCGAGCTGGCGCCGCCACTGCTGCTGGTTTCGCAGTGGTAGGGGTGGGTGCTCCAGTCGGCCTGGCAGTTCTCGCGGCTGGCGTAGATGTCCCGGTAGATGGTGCCGTGGTGCAGCATGGCCATCAGCACGCCACCGGTGAGCACGCTGGTGAATACGACGTTGGATTTCTTCATGCGTCCGTGCGTGGTTCAGAAAGCGAGGCCGCCAAGGTTAACCGCGGCGGCGGGAAAAGTCGGTGAAGCGTGCCCGCAAACGCCAGCCCCCGCACGCGGCGGGGGCTGGGTCATGCAGGCGGAGGCTCAGTGCACGCGCTGGCCCGGCTTGGCGCCGGCGTCCGGGCTGAGCAGGAAGATCTCCTCGCCGCCCGGGCCGGCGGCCAGCACCATGCCCTCGGACAGGCCGAACTTCATCTTGCGCGGCGCGAGGTTGGCGACGTAGAGGGTCAGGCGGCCTTCCAGCTGGCTCGGGTCCGGGTAGGCGGACTTGATGCCGGAGAACACGTTGCGCTTGGCGTCGCCGATGTCCAGGGTCAGGCGCAGCAGCTTGTCGGCGCCCTCGACGAACTCGCACTTCTCGATCAGGGCGATGCGCAGATCCACCGCGGCGAAGGCGTCGAAGTTGATCTCGGGGGCCAGCGGCTCCTTGACCAGCTCGCCGTTGCCCTGCGGGGCGGCGGCTTCGGTGCTCTGGGCGGCGAGGTCTTCCTTGGAGGCTTCGATCATGGCGTCGATCTTCGCAGGTTCGATACGGGTCATCAGCGGGGTGAACGGATTCAGCGGGTGGTTGGCCAGGCGCAGTTCGTGGTCCTGCCAGGAGAGCGGGGCGACGTTGAGGAAGCCCTCGGCGGCGGCGGCCAGGTTCGGCAGCACCGGCTTGAGGAAGATCACCAGCTGGCGGAACAGGTTGACGCCGAAGGCGCAGATTTCCTGCACCTCGGCCTGCTTGCCCTCGACCTTGTTCAGCGCCCACGGCGCCTTGTCGGCGATCCAGGCGTTGGCGCGGTCGGCCAGGGCCATGATCTCGCGCATGGCGCGGCCGAAGTCGCGCTGCTCGTAGGCCTCGGCGATGCTCGGCGCGGCGGCCTGGAAGGCGTCCCACAGCTGCGGCTCGGGGTTGGCGTCGACCATCACCCCGCCGTTGCCCTTGTGGATGAAGCCGGCGCAGCGGCTGGCGATGTTGACCACCTTGCCGACCAGGTCCGAGTTGACCTTCTGCACGAAGTCCTCGAGGTTGAGGTCGAGGTCGTCGACGCCGCGGCTCAGCTTGCTGGCGTAGTAGTAGCGCAGGTATTCGGGGTTCAGGTGGTCGAGGTAGGTGCGCGCCTTGATGAAGGTGCCGCGCGACTTGGACATCTTCTGGCCGTTGACGGTCAGGTAGCCGTGCACGTTGACCGCGGTCGGCTTGCGGAAGCCCGCGCCTTCGAGCATCGCCGGCCAGAACAGGGTGTGGAAGTTGACGATGTCCTTGCCGATGAAGTGGTACAGCTCGGCCTTGGAGTCCTGCTGCCAGAAGGCGTCGAAGTCCAGCTCCGGGCGGCGCGCGCAGAGGTTCTTGAAGCTGGCCATGTAGCCGATCGGCGCGTCCAGCCAGACGTAGAAGTACTTGCCCGGCTCGTCGGGGATCTCGAAGCCGAAGTAGGGCGCGTCGCGGGAGATGTCCCACTCCTGCAGGCCGCCGTCCAGCCACTCGGCGATCTTGTTGGCCACCGCGTCCTGCAGGGCGCCGCCGCGGGTCCACTGCTTGAGCATGGCCTCGAAGTCGGGGAGCTTGAAGAAGAAGTGCTTGGAGTCGCGCAGCACCGGGGTGGCGCCGGAGATCGCCGAGCGCGGGTCCTTCAGCTCGGTCGGCTCGTAGGTGGCGCCGCACTTCTCGCAGTTGTCGCCGTACTGGTCCTCGGCGGCGCACTTCGGGCAGGTGCCCTTGATGAAGCGGTCGGCGAGGAACATGCCCTTCTCGGGGTCGAAGTACTGGGTCACCGAACGGGTGGCGATGTGCCCGGCGTCGCGCAGGCGGGTGTAGATCAGCTCGGCCAGCTCGCGGTTTTCCTCGGAGTGGGTCGAGTGGAAGTTGTCGAAGTCGACCAGGAAGTCGGCGAAGTCGGCGCTGTGCTCGGCCTGCACGCCGTCGATCAGCTGCTGCGGGGTGATGCCTTCCTTCTCGGCGCGCAGCATGATCGCCGAGCCGTGGGCGTCGTCGGCGCACACGTAGACGCACTGGTTGCCGCGCTGCTTCTGGAAGCGCACCCAGATGTCGGTCTGGATGTACTCGAGCATGTGGCCCAGGTGGATGGAGCCGTTGGCGTAGGGCAGGGCGCTGGTAACGAGAATCTGGCGGGGCTCGGACATGATGATCGGCTGCACTGGCGAAACAGGGAAAGGCGGGAACTATATAGGCCCGGGCGGTTTTTTTCATCCGTGGGGGCTGGCTGTGCTGCGGCGGTGTATGCGTAGGCTGGGAAACGGCCGCAGGCCTTTCCCGCCATGGCGCAGCGGCATGGGCGCTGGCCAGCGCGTGGAAAATCGCTGCGCGAGTTTTCCACCCTACGGCTCCGCGTGCGCCCGTCGCTCGGGTAGGATAGCCACCTGTTTCGCTCAACCATTTTCCGGGAGTCCCCCATGAGTGCCGTCACCCGCGCCGCCGTCGAGGCGGTCCTGCGTCAGTACCTTGATCCGCATCTCGATCAGGACCCGGTCAGCGCCGGCTGCCTGCGCGACGTCGCCATCGATGGCGGCCGCGTGCGCGTGCGCCTGGAGCTGGGCTACGCCGCCGGGCTGTTCAAGGCCGGCTGGGCCGAGCTGCTCAAGTCCGGCCTGGAGAACCTCGCCGGCGTGAGCGAGGCCGCGGTGCAGGTCGACTGCGTGATTCCCGCCCACCAGGTGCCGGCGCAGACCCAGGCGCTGGCCGGGGTGAAGAACGTGATCGCCGTGGCCTCCGGCAAGGGCGGCGTCGGCAAGTCGACCACCGCCGCCAACCTGGCGCTGGCGCTGGCCCGCGAGGGCGCGCGGGTCGGCATCCTCGACGCCGACATCTACGGCCCCAGCCAGGGCCTGATGCTCGGCATCCCGGACGGCACCCGTCCGCAGGTGAAGGACGGCCAGTGGTTCGTGCCGCTGGAGGCGCACGGCGTGCAGGTGATGTCGATGGCCTTCCTCGCCGACGAGCGCACGCCGATGGTCTGGCGCGGGCCGATGGCCTCCGGCGCGCTGCTGCAGCTGATCACCCAGAGCGCCTGGGACAACCTCGACTACCTGGTGGTCGACATGCCGCCGGGCACCGGCGACATCCAGCTGACCCTGGCGCAGAAGGTGCCGGTGGCCGGCGCGCTGATCGTCACCACCCCGCAGGACCTGGCCCTGCTGGATGCCAGGAAGGGCGTGGAGATGTTCGCCAAGGTCAACATCCCGGTGCTCGGCGTGGTGGAGAACATGGCGGTGCACGTCTGCTCGAACTGCGGGCATGTCGAGCATCTGTTCGGCGAGGGCGGCGGCGAGAAGCTGGCGGCGCAGTACGGCGTCGAGGTGCTGGCCTCGCTGCCGCTGGCCATGGCCATCCGCGAGCAGGCCGACGGCGGCAAGCCGACCGTGGTCGCCGAGCCGGACGGCCCGCTGGCGCTGCTCTACCAGCAGCTGGCGCGCAAGGTCGGCGCCCGTCTGCTCCGCCAGGCGGCGCCGGCGATGCCGAGCATCAGCATCAGCGAGGACTGATGGATCGTAGGGTGGGCAACGGCGCAGCCTTGCCCACCGTCAGTGGTGGAAGATCGCTGCGCGAGTCTTCCACCCTACGCCTTTGCTCTGGCGCCGGCCGGGCCTTTGCCGGGCGTGGTCCAGCCGGTAAGATGTGCGCCCGTTTCGCCCCATCTGCCCCCGTTTCACCTCCAGTCAGGACAATCGCATGAGCATCAAATCGGACAAGTGGATTCGCCGCATGGCCCTCGAGCACGGCATGATCGAGCCCTTCGTCGAGCGTCAGGTGCGCGGTGCCGAGTCCGAGCGGGTGATCTCCTACGGGGTGTCCAGCTACGGTTACGACGTGCGCTGCGCCGACGAATTCAAGGTGTTCACCAACATCCACTCGGCCACCGTCGATCCGAAGAACTTCGACGAGAAGAGCTTCGTCGACGTCAAGGGGCCGGTGTGCATCATCCCGCCGAACTCCTTCGCCCTGGCGCGCACCGTCGAGTACTTCCGCATCCCGCGCGACGTGCTGACCATCTGCCTGGGCAAGAGCACCTACGCGCGCTGCGGCATCATCGTCAACGTCACCCCGCTGGAACCGGAGTGGGAAGGCCACGTGACCCTGGAGTTCTCCAACACCACCACCCTGCCGGCGAAGATCTACGCCAACGAGGGCGTGGCGCAGATGCTGTTCCTGCAGTCCGACGAGGCCTGCGAGGTGTCCTACAAGGACCGTGGCGGCAAGTACCAGGGGCAGACCGGCGTGACCCTGCCCAAGGCCTGAACCAGGTCAGCAGCGAAAAAACCGCGCCTGCCGCGGTTTTTTTTTCTGTCCGGCTACTCGCCGAACGGCCAGGTGTCGTCCTCGCCGCCGGGCGGCGGTGTCGCGTCCAGCGGGGTGACCGCGCGGGTCTCTTCCAGCCAGATCCAGGCGTCGAACTGCTCGGCCAGCACCGCCTCGAAGTAGTGGCTCTGCCGCTCGCTCTCGGGGCGGTAGATGACGCCGATGGCGCGCTCCAGCAGGGGCGCGGAAAGGGCTTCGCGCAGCTCGGTGCGCGCCTCGTCGCGCCAGTCGGTGAGGCTGGCGGGCAGGCCGACCTGCAGGAACACCTGCTCCCAGCTGTCGTGGCGCGAGGGGCGCACCTGCTTCACGCGCATCGGCGCGTCCCAGTCGTCGGCGGCCGCCACCGTGCCGCGGTCGGTGCCCATGCCGATCAGCACCGCCGCGCGGCCCCAGGCGTTGCGGCACAGCTCGCCGATGTTGAATTCGCCGGCCCAGCCCATCGCCGTGGCGCTGGCGTTGCCGATGTGCGAGTTGTGCGCCCAGACCACGGCTTTCGCCGCCGGGCCGCGGTGTTCGAGCAGGCGCTCGAGGGTGTCGAACATGTGCTGGTCGCGCAGGTTCCACGAGGCGATCGAGCCGTGGTACATGGCCCGGTAGTACTGCTCGGCGGCCTGCACCACGCGGGCGTTCTGGGTGGCATCGAACAGCGCCTCGCCGCCCTCGGCCAGATGTTCCAGGCGTTGTTCGAGCAGGGCGCGCAACTGCTCGACCACCGCATCCTCGCAGGACGGCTGGCCATGCAGCACGTTGCGCCCGTACAGCGCGGGGCGGTCCTGCCAGGGCAGCAGACAGCCGTAGCGCTGGCGCGCGGCCTGCGCCGCGCCGGGATCGGTGCGGTCCAGGTAGTCGAGCACCGCACGGATCGAGGCGCCCAGGCTGTACACGTCGAGGCCGCGGAACTCCACGCGGCGCCCGGCGGCCAGGCCGGTGTTGTGATCGCTCAGCCAGGCGCAGAACTCGGCGACCTCGCGATTGCGCCACATCCAGGCGGGAAAGCGCTGGAAGGCCTGGCGCTGCCAGTCCGCTGGCTGCCGGCCGCGCACCTGATGGTCGATCTGCGCGGCGTCCGGCCAGTCGGCCTCGACCGCGACTATGGCGAAGCCGTGGCGCTCGATCAGGGCGCGGGTGATCGCCGCGCGGGTGCGGTAGAACTCCGAGGTGCCGTGGCTGGCCTCGCCGATCAGCACCACGCGGGCGTCGGCGTAGCGCTCGAACAGGGCGGCGAAGGCGGCGCTGTCCGGCGCCGGCAGCGGCTCGGCGCACTGGCGCAGCAGGGCCAGGCGGGCCTGGCCGCCGGGCACAGAGGGGTGGTCTTTCATCGGGTCTCCCGGCGCGCGAGATGAGTGCGGGCGCGTCAGGGAAAGCCTAGCCAGTGTGGCGCGGCCGGCGAGCCGCCACTCGGCGGAACGCCAGCCGGCCCATGGCGGCGCATGGACCGGCTGGCGTCGCGCGAGGTCAGGCCTCGGGGGTGTTCTGGAGGGTCTCGACCCGGACCTCGACCGGCAGCGAGTTGGACACGATGTCGTAGACTGGCGAGAACTGCGCCAGCTCGCGCAGGGTGGCGGGCGAGGCGTCGGAGTCCACGCACATGTGCACGCGCACCGTGCGGTAGCCCTTGCGCACGCTGGGGTCGAGGCCGAGGAAGCCGCGCAGGTCGAGGTCGCCCTCCAGGCGCGACTCGACGCCGCGGATGACGATGCCGCGGGCGGCGGCGTGGTAGACCATAGTGGTGGTCAGGCAGGCGGCCAGGGCGTGCAGCACGTACTCGACCGGGTTGGCGCCGCGGTCCTGGCCGAGCAGCACCGGCGGCTCGTCGGCGTCGAGGATGAAGGGCTGGCTGCGCGAGCTGTCTTCCTGGCGGCAGCCGTGGAAGGCCTGGATGGTCGAGCGGTTGAGGCCGCCGTCGATCCAGCGGTTGCTGGCGCGGAACTGGAACTCGGCGAGGCCGGGATCCTGCTTGACCGCCTTGATGGTGTCGAACAGGGCGCCGACATCGACGCCGTTGACCTGCTGGGTCTGCTGCATGGCAGTGGCTTGGCTGTTCATGATCGTCTATCTCCGGGGGCGGCGGCGGGATGTCGTCGCTCTGGAGTCCAGAGTAGGGCGCGACGGCCTGGCCAATAAGCGGGGTTCAGGTCGAAAACGGTTCGTTTGTGCCAGTATTGCGAGGTGCCCCGATGACTGCGCGCAGCTCCGCACCGATCGAGGTCTGCCTGGTCGCCCTGCCGGAGACCGCCGGCTCGGCGCTGTACGGCATGCTCGATGTGCTCTCGGCAGCCGGTACCCTGTGGCAGACGCTGACGGGCGCGGCGGCCGGCACGCCGGCCTTTCGCGTGCGCATCCTCGGGCCGAGCCGCGCGCCCTTCACCTGCGGCAACGGCATCCCGGTCAGCCCCGCACTCGGGCTGGCCGAGCGCCCGGCGGCGGACATCGTGATCGTCCCGGAGATCTGGCTGGGGCCGGACGACGTGGTCGCCGGCCGCTACCCGGAGCTGATGGCCTGGCTGCGCGAGCGCTTCCGGGCCGGTTCCAGCCTCTATTCGGCCTGCTCGGGCTCGATCCTGCTGGCCGAGAGCGGCCTGCTCGACGGTTGCGCCGCCACCTCGCACTGGGGTTACCAGGAGCTGTTCCGCCGTCACTACCCGCAGGTCAACTTCCAGCCGGCGCCCAACCTGGCCTTCGCCGATCCTGCCGGGCGGGTGGTCACCGCCGGTGGCACCACTTCCTGGCACGACCTGGCGCTGCACATCATCGCTCGCCACGCCGGCCCGGCGGAGGCGCTGCGCATTGCCAAGGTGTACCTGCTGAAGTGGCACGCCGAGGGCCAGCTGCCCTATGCCGCGCTGGTACGGCGCAGCCCGCATGCCGACGCGCGGGTGCGCGCCTGCGAGGACTGGCTGGCCGAGCACTTCGCCGCGCATGACGCCCTGCAGCAGGCGGTGGCGCACGCGGGGATTCCCGAGCGCAGCCTCAAGCGCCGCTTCAAGGCCGCCACCGGGGTGACCCCGATCGAGCGCCTGCAGGACATCCGCATCGAGCGGGCCAAGGGGCTGCTGGAGGAAGGCGAGCTGGCGGTGGAGGCGATCAGCCTGGCGGTCGGCTACGAGGATGCCTCGTTCTTCCGCCGTCTGTTCCGGCGCCGCACCGGCCTCAGCCCCAGCCAGTATCGGCGCATGTTCCAGCCGTTGCTGCAGGAGGGCGGCGTCAGCCGGCCACGCTGACCCCCAGCCAGTGCCCCAGCCCGTAGGTGATCGTCGCCGCGCCGAGGCCGAAGGCCACCTGGCGCAGGCCCGAGTAGAGCAGCCCGCGGCCGGTGAACAGGCTGACCAGGGCGCCGATCAGGAACAGCCCGCCGGCGCTGAGCAGGGCGCAGGCCAGCAGCGCGGCCTGGCCGTCGAGCAGCAGGAAGGGCAGCACCGGCAGCAGCGCGCCGAGGCTGAACACCACGAAGGAGGTGATCGCCGCCAGCCAGGCCGAGCCGCCCAGCTCGTCGGGATCGAGGCCCAGCTCCTCGCGCACCAGGGTGTCGAGGGCGCGGTTCTTGTCGGCCATGATGTTCTCGACCATGGCCCGTGCGCGCGACTCGTCGAGGCCCTTGGCGCGGTAGATCAGCACCAGCTCCTCGGCCTCCTCGTCGGGGACCATCTCCAGCTCGTCGCGTTCGACGGCGATCTGCTGCTGGTACAGCTCGCGGGCGTTCTGTACCGACAGCCATTCGCCGAGGGCCATCGAGCAGGCGCCGGCGAGCAGACCGGCCAGGCCGGTGAGCAGCAGGGCCTCGGCGGAGAAGGCGGCACCGGCGACGCCCATCACCAGGCTGAAGTTGGAGATCAGCCCGTCGTTGGCACCGAGCACCGCGGCGCGCAGGGCGTTGCCGCCACCGGCGCCGGCGCCGTGGCGGCCCTCCAGGCTGGCGAACAGACGACCGTTCCAGGTGTTGCGCCGGCCGCCGGCCAGTTCGCTGAGCAGGCGGGCGTGCGAGCGCTCCTGGCCGGGCATGCCGGTAGCGCAGGCTTCCGGCTGGTCGTCGTACTGGAAGCGGTCGATCTGCTCCAGCGAGGCGGCGGCGCCGACCACCCAGTCGGGGCCGAGCAGGCGGGCGATGCGGATCAGCACGCGGGTGCGCCAGCCGGGCAGCAGCTCCGGTGCGCTGGCGCCGACCTGCTGGAACTGGGTGCGCCAGAAGTCGGCGTGGCGCTCCTCGATGGCCGCCAGCCGGCGGTACAGCTCGCGCAGCTCGGGACGGCCCTCGCAGCCGGCCAGGGCGCGGTACAGCGCGGCGCTGTCGACCTCGCCCTGCAGGTTGCGCCGGTAGCGCTCGAGTCGGGCTTCGCGTTCGCTGGGCATGCGCGGACCTCCGGAGCTGATGGAACACTCCTACAGCCTAGCCACGCTGCGAGTTCTCGGGTGCGCGGTGCCCAGGAAGGTTGCGGCGCTCGCCGGCAGGGTGCGCCGTGCGCACCACCGGCTTCGCCCGTTCAGCGCCCCGGCGTCAGCAGCAGGCGCTGGCTGCCGTAGGCGCGGTCGAGATTGTGCGCCTGGAACGGGAGGGTCTGATAGCGGCCCTTGAGCCAGGCGTCGATGCCGTCGGCGTAGTGCTTGCTTGCCGGGTTGCCGGACTGGCCGGAGCTGTTGACCGCCTGCAGCGGCTCGTCGAGGCCGAAGTCCACCACCATGCGCATCGACGGGATCAGCCAGCTGTCGAAGTCCCGGCCCCACAGCCAGGCGGAGACGTTGAGGGTGCTGTGGTCGCCGCCGGCCGGGTAGGGGCCGCGGTCCAGGTAGTCCTTGAGGGCGGCCAGGCTGGCGCGCTGGGCGGCGCCCATGTATGGCGCCAGGCGGGTGGCGTCGCTGTTCCACTGGTAGCGGTGCAGCTTGCCCCACTGCCAGGCGCTGCGGCTGCTGCCCAGTGCGCTCTCCAGGCGCGCCACCGCACCGGCCAGGCTGCGCGCGAGGATCGCCGGCTTGTCTTCCCGCTGCGGCGTGCGCACGTCGTCCCAGAACGGGCTGTCGGCGCGGCCGAGCAGGTGGTCGGCCTGCGCCGAATAGCTGAGCTTGGCGATCTCCACCAGGCCCTGCCAGGCGGC
Organism: Stutzerimonas stutzeri; assembly: GCF_024451105.1. Taxonomy (GTDB): domain Bacteria; phylum Pseudomonadota; class Gammaproteobacteria; order Pseudomonadales; family Pseudomonadaceae; genus Geopseudomonas; species Geopseudomonas stutzeri_A. The sequence continues at coordinate 17,477 of NZ_JANGEY010000018.1, read as the reverse complement.
GCCGTCCTCCGGGCCCAGCTCGTCGAGGAATATCTGCCGCGCGCTCTCCTGGAGGAACATGGCGTACAGCGCGGCGTCGGCCGACTGCGCGCTCAGCCGGCCGTCGAAGGCCTGCAGGCGCCGGAGCGCTTCCTGCGCGCGCTCGCGCTCGCCGCTGGGCAGGGCGGCGATGGCCTGCGCCAGCGGCTGGGCCATGCCCGGATCGGCGAACATCGCCTTGAGCTTGGCGGCGAACGGCGTCTGCTGGTCGTACTGCATGGCGATCATGCTTTGCGCGTCGTGGCGGGAGCTGGCGCCGGCCAGCTCGGCGATGCGCTCGGCGCGCTCGGGGTAGTACCAGGAGTTGGACAGCTGCACGCCGTAGCCGGCCGGCACGCTGCGCTGGTTGGCGGTGCCCAGCCAGCCCTGCGGCGGGTCCTGGTCGTAGGGGTGCAGCATGGTGTCGGCGTAGCCGTCCCAGCCGTACTGGTCGTCCCAGCCGGGCGAGGGCAGCAGGCCGCGGCCGCCCTTGCGGTTGGGATAGCGGCCGGTGACCTGCCAGGCGATGTGTCGGGCGTCGGCGTAGATCAGGTTCAGGCCGAGGGCGCGGATGTTGCGCACCGGCTCGTGGGCCTCGTCCACCGACTGCGCGCGCGACAGGTCGAAGAAGGCGTCGAGGCTCTGGTCGGCCTCGAACAGGCCGGTCTTCAGCGCCAGGCCGTAGCCGCTGGCCAGGGCGATGGGCTGGCGCGGGTCCTTGCGCTCGCCGAGCACGCTGTTGAGCAGCGGGCCGTTGCGGGTCTCGTGGATGGTCTCGCGCAGCGGCCGCTGGCCCCTGATGAAGAAGGTTTCCAGGCGCTCGCGGGCCGGTTGCCACTGGCCGTCGGCGAGGTATTCGAGACGCCCGCCCTGGCGGCGCACCTGCTCGAGGAACAGGTCCTGGGTGTCGCCCATGACCATGGTCATGCCCCAGGCCAGCTTGCCGTTGAAGCCGGCGACCACCGCCGGGATGCCGGGCACCGAGGCGCCGGCGGCCTGATAGCCGGGCGCGCGGATGTGCACGAAGCTCCACAGCGAGGGCAGGCCGATCGGCAGGTGCGGGTCGTTGGCCAGCAGGCTCTTGCCGCTGCGGCTGCGCTGCGGGGCGATCGCCCAGTTGTTGGAGGCGGCCACGCCGAGCATGTTGAGCGCCGCCAGCTGGCCGGCGGCGCCGTCCAGCGCGGCCAGGCCGGGAATCTGCCCGCCGAGCTGCAGGCCCTTGAGCTTGGCAGCCTCGTCGACCGGCAGCGGTTCGTCCGGGTAGGTCGGCAGCAGCCAGGCGAGCCGGTCGGCGCCGACCTTCTGCGCCAGCGCCAGGCCGGCGATCTCCTCCTGCAGGTTGACCGACAGGGCGAAGTTGAGGAAGGCGAAGAGCAGCGCCGAGTCCTCGGGCTTCCAGTACTCCGGACGGTAGCCGGAAGCGGCCAGGTCCATCGGCAGCTTGTCGCGGTGGCGGAACAGCCAGGCGTTGACGCCGCGGGCGTAGACCTCGAAGAACTGGCGCAGGCGCGGCGAGGCGTTCTTCCAGGCGATGTCGGCGCTCTGGCGCAGGTTCACCGCGCGCATGAAGCGGTCGATCTCCAGCACCCCGGGGCCGGCCATCTCGGCCAGGCGGCCCTGGGCCATCAGGCGCAGGCCGACCATCTGGCCGATGCGGTCGCTGGCGTGCAGGTAGCCGAGGGCGAACAGCGCGTCGTGGAAGCTGTGGCTCTCGATCAGCGGCATGCCCAGCGCGTTGCGCCGTACCGACACGCTGTCGGCCAGACCCTTGAGCGGCTGCACGCCGGAGCTGGGCGGCAGGCTGGCCTGGTAGCGGTTGTCCAGCCAGGTCTGGCAGCCACTGAGGCTGACCAGGCTGGTCAGCACGGCGGCGCCCGCCAGCGGGGCGAGAGGGCGAAACGAACGCAACGGCATGGCGAGGCTCCGGGGGCGGGAGGCAGGATCAGTTCGGCACGCCGCGCCGGGGCGGGCCGGAAAGCGCGCTACGTTAGGCGGGGAAGGGGCGCCTGGCAAGAGTGCTCAGGCGCCGGCGAGGACCTTCAGCCGGCCTTGGCCAGCGGCGGCTGCAGGCCCTCGTCGAGCAGCCAGCGCGCCCCCTTGCGGGCGGCGGCCTTGTGCTGCAGTTCGAGTGCGCTGAAGTGCTTCTCGTGGGCGCGCCGCTCCTCGCGGCTCAGTGCCTTCCAGGCGGCATGGGTGGGAATGCCGGAGGTGGCGTCGAACAGGGCGTGGAACACCTTGCAGTGCTCGTGGCCGCTGAGGGCGATGTCGTAGTTGTCGAGCAGCACCTTGATGCGGATGGCGCCCTCGATCAGCGGCACCTGTTCGTCGAGCAGGCTGCCGGCGAGGATGCGCAGGTCGCCGTTGAGGCGCTGCTGGCGCTCCTCGTGGGCGGCGGCATAGGCCTTCTGCTGGGCCCACACCTTGCGCCACAGGTGCAGGGCATAGGCGGCGAGCGCCAGCACCACCAGCGCTCCGGCCAGCAGCAGGCCGAGGGACAGGGCACTCATGGAGGACTCAGGCGCCGTGGCACTTCTTGAACTTCTGGCCGCTGCCGCACGGACAGGGATCGTTGCGGCCGACGTCCTTCAGCGGGTTGCGCACCGGCTCATGGTGGCCGTGGTTGCAGTGCGGGCCGTGGACGTGGGGTTCGTGGTGGTCATGGTCATGGTTGCAGTGCGGACCATGCACGTGGTCTTGCTGGGACATCGCTCACTCCGGAATGTAGTCGCCGGGAACAATTTCGCCGCTGCGCGCCAGCTGGACGCGACGGCCGAACATCAGCCCGGTCTTCACCTCGCCTTCGAGGCGATAGCGAATCGGCTTGTCGGGCTTCTCCAACAGTTTGACGATGTATTTCATGTGCCGCCAGAGGTTGGTGTGCACCGGCACCTCGAATTCCTCGCCGCCGTTGGCCGGAACGGTGAACCAGGTGGCGGATTCGCCGCTTGCCAGCTTCACGTCGTTGAGGAAAACCGTGTAAACCAGGCCGCGGACCGGCAGACTGACGTCGTTGGGGTTGTCGACGCGAAAGCGCAGCACGAACTCCTGTTCGAGCAGGCGGGCGCGGACCACCTCGACCTTGACCAGCTGCACGTCGGGATCCTTGAAGCCGCCGCCCATCCAGGTGGCGCAGCCGCTCAGGCCGGAGCCGGCCACGAGCAGCAGGAGAAGGCCCAGGATTCTTGTTGGATATGCCGGGAAGAACATGCCATGACTCCATTGGATGCCCGAGTGTAACAATCGACGGACGCTCTGCAACGTGTTGTTGCGGGAATGTTGCAGCAAAAAGACCAGCGCCATGGTGCGCAGGAAAAAGGACAGGAGTGTGACGGTTGAGCGATCTCTTCGAAGTGGCCTTCGCCGGCGAGCTGATGCCGGGCGCCGACCTGGCGCAGGTCAAGGACAATCTGGCGCGGCTGTTCCAGGCCGACCCGCAGCGCATCGCCGCGCTGTTCTCCGGACGGCGCATCGTGATCAAGGGCAATCTCGACGCCGAGGCGGCGGAGAAGTACCGGCTGACCCTGGCGCGCGCCGGCGCGCGGGTCGAGGTCGCCCCGCTCGGCCAGGCCCGGCCGGCCGGGGAGGCGGCATCCGCCGCGCCCCCGGCTGCGGTCGCCGGCGCGTTTCCCGCGCTGCGGGTGGCGCCGCGCGACGAGTACATGGCCGCCTTCCGCGACGTGGCGGCGCCGGACTTCGGCCTGGCGCCGGTCGGCGTCGATCTGCAGGACGAGCGTCCCGTGCCGCCGCCGCCGGCCCTCGATCTCGGCCAACTGAGCCTGGCGCCGGTCGGCAGCGACATGGGGCAGGCCAGGGCCGCGCCGGCCGGACCGCCGCCGGATACCTCGCACCTCAGGCTGGTCGAATGATCGCCGGGCTCAGGCCAGGGCCGCGCAGCACTTCTTGAACTTCTGCCCCGAGCCGCACGGGCAGGGATCGTTGCGTCCGGCCCGCAGCGGCACGCTCGGGTCGACGAAGTACCAGCGGCCGGCCGACCTGACGAAGTCGGAGCGCTCGCGGTGGGCGTGCTCGCCGTCGGCATCCCGCCAGCGGGCGACGAAGGTCACCTGTGCGCGCTCCGGCGTGCCGCCCAGCGGCCGGTGCTCCTCCACCGCGAGCCCCAGCCAGCGGCTCTGCATGCTCCAAGCGGCCATGGCCTCGCGTTCCAGGCCGGCCTGCTGGGCGGGCAGGGTGGTGGCCACCAGGTAGTCGATCAGGCCGAGCACGTAGGCGCTGTAGCGCGAGCGCATCAGCGCCTCGGCGGTTTCCGGCAGGGCTCCGGCATGGTAGCGGCCGCAGCAGTCGGCCAGCGGCAGGCTGCTGCCGCAGGGGCAGGAAGAGGAAGGCATCGGCAGGCTCGTCGACAGTCGGACAGGGCCGCTAGGGTAGTCCCGCTGCGGGGTGTCCCGCCAGTTGGCGAAGCGGGAGGCGGACGTCTTTACTTGCTTGCATCGGCAATCAAAAGGACCGATGCAAAGGAGAAATGCGTCATGGCAATCACGATTGCAAGAGCCGCCCTGCCCACCCTGCTGGCCAGCAGCCTGCTGGCCGGCTGCGCCTCCACCACCAGCACCGGCGATGCGCCACTCAACCAGAGCAACTGGCCCTGGTGCAGCCTGATCGGCGGCGTGACCGGCGGCGGCCTCGGCGCGCTGAAGAGTTCGACCTGGGCCGGCGGCGGCGCAGCGGCCGGTGCCGTGCTCGGCGGCCTGCTGTGCTATGCCCAGGACGGCGACCAGGACGGCGACGGCGTGCACGACCGGCGCGACCGCTGCCCGGATACCCCGCAGGGCACCGAGGTGCGCCACAACGGCTGCCCGCTGCCGCACTACCCCGAGGCGGCGGCCCCGCAGGTCGAGCAACCGATGGCGCAGGACGAGGTCATCGTGCTCAGCGACCTCGGCGAGGTGCTGTTCGCCTTCGACTCGGCCAGCCTCACCCCGGCGGCCATGGCCAGCCTGGATGGTCTGCTCGGCAAGCTTGGCGCCGCCGACGTGCGTTCGATCCGCGTCGAGGGGCACACCGACAGCGTCGGCAGCGATGCCTACAACCAGCGTCTTTCCGAACGGCGTGCCGCCAGCGTGGTGGACTATCTGGTCGCGCGCGGCATCCCGGCCGCCAGGCTGAGCGCGCATGGCTATGGCGAGAGCCGGCCGGTGGCGGACAACGACAGCGATGCCGGACGTGCGCAGAACCGCCGGGTGGAGCTGGTCGTCGACCGCTAGCCTCCTTCCCGAGGCTCTCCCGGTCGCTGCACTCTTGGCAGCGCGGGCGTCTGCCGTTAAGGTGCCCGCTCGTTCTCTTCCTGCGCGGACCTGCCCCATGAAACTGCTGACGATCCTCGGCCGCCTGCTGGCCGTGCCGTTCTGGCTGGCGGTGATGGCCAACCTGATCGCCCCCTTCGCCGCGCCCTTCGAGCTGCTGCTCAACCTGACCGGCGCCACGGTGTTCGCCCTGCATCTGCTGCAGCTGGCGGTCTGCCATGGGCGGATCCGGGGCAGCGCCAGCCCGACCCGCGACCGCCTGCTCCTGCTGCTGTTCGGCGCCTTCTGGCTGGAGCGCCTGCCGAGCGCCGAGCAACTGGTCGAGCGGCTGGCCCAGGCCGGCCGCCAGGCCGAGCAGGCGCTGGCGCAGGCCGTGCCTCCGCTCGCTGGGGAGGCGCCGGCGGCGATGGGCGAGGCCGCCTGAGCCGGCGTCGGCCCTTGCGGCGATCGGTCCTGCAGTGAGCGGGCCGGCGCGCTATCATGGCGCACGTCCCGCTCACTGAACGCATATCCAGCGCGCCCGCCATGCTCAGCACCGAACTCAAGTCCCAGATCCAGGGCGCCTATTCCCGTTTCCTCGAGGCCAAGGGCCTCAAGCCGCGCTACGGCCAGCGGCTGATGATCGCCGAGGTGGCCAAGGGCCTCGGCGCGATCCCGGTCGACGACGAGGGCAAGCGTCTCGGCGAGCCGGCGGTGGTCGCGGTCGAGGCCGGCACCGGCACCGGCAAGACGGTGGCCTACTGCCTGGCGGCGATTCCCGCCGCCAAGGCCGCCGGCAAGCGCCTGGTGATCGCCACCGCCACCGTCGCCCTGCAGGAGCAGATCGTCTTCAAGGACCTGCCCGATCTCGTGCGCAACAGCGGCCTGAACTTCAGCTTCGCCCTGGCCAAGGGCCGCGGCCGCTACCTGTGCCTGTCCAAGCTCGACCTGCTGCTCCAGGAAGGCGCCGCCCAGGGCGCCACCGCCCAGCTGTTCGAGGAGGAGGGCTTTCGCATCGACGTCGACGAGGCCAGCCAGAAGCTGTTCAACACGATGATCGAGCGCCTGGCCGGCAGCCGCTGGGACGGCGACCGCGACGCCTGGCCGGAGGCCATCGACGACGCCCAGTGGGCGCGGCTGACCACCGACCACACCCAGTGCACCGGCCGCCACTGTCCGAACTTCCAGCAGTGCGCCTTCTACAAGGCCCGCGAGGGGATGACCAAGGTCGACGTGATCGTCACCAACCACGACCTGGTGCTCGCCGACCTGGCGCTCGGCGGCGGCGCGATCCTGCCGGCGCCCGGCGAGACGATCTACGTGTTCGACGAGGGCCATCACCTGCCGGACAAGGCCATCGGCCACTTCGCCCACTTCACCCGCCTGCGCTCCACCGCCGACTGGCTGGAGCAGATCGCCAGGAACCTCACCCGCCTGCTGGCGCAGAACCCGCTGCCCGGCGACTTCGGCCGGCTGATCGAGGGCATCCCCGAGCTGGCCCGCGAGATCCGCGCCCAGCAGCAGTTCGTCCAGGCCGCCTGCGAGGAACTCGGCGACTTCCGTCCCGGCGAGGACATGGAAGGCCGCGACCGCCCGCGCCATCGCTTCCCCGGCGGCGTGGTGCCCGAGCACCTGCGCGAGATGGGCATCGAGCTGAAGAAGGGCTTCAACCGCCTGACCGACCAGTTCACCCGCCTCAGCGAGATCCTCAAGGAAGCCATGGACGGCGACGGCAGCGCCGGAGTGACCAGCTACCAGGCCGAGGAATGGTATCCGCTGTTCGGCAGCCTGCTGGCGCGCGCGCAGAGCAACTGGGAGCTGTGGGGCGCCTTCACCGCCGAGGACCCCGAGGACAGCCCGCCGACCGCGCGCTGGCTGACCCTGGTGGAGAACGGCAGCTACCACGACATCGAGGTCAACGCCAGCCCGATCCTCGCCGCCGAGACCCTGCGCCGCCACCTGTGGAACGCCGCCTTCGGCGCCCTGGTGACCTCGGCGACGCTCACCGCGCTGGGCAGCTTCGACCGCTACCGGATGCGCTCCGGGCTGCCGAAGAGCGCCGCCACCGCGGTGGTGCCCAGCCCGTTCCGCTACGCCGAGGCCGGCGTGCTGCACGTGCCCGACCTCAAGGCCGACCCGCGCAAGGCCGACGAGCACACCGCGGCGATCGTCCGCGAGCTGCCGGCCATGCTCGAGGGCGCGCGCGGCAGCCTGGTGCTGTTCTCCTCGCGCAGGCAGATGCAGGAAGTGTTCGACGGCCTCGAACGCGACTGGCGCAAGCGCGTGCTGATCCAGGGCAACCTGTCCAAGCAGGAGACCCTGAACAAGCACAAGGCGCGGGTCGACGACGGCGAGCCCAGCGTGCTGTTCGGCCTGGCCAGCTTCGCCGAGGGCGTCGACCTGCCCGGCGCCTGGTGCGAGCACGTGGTGATCGCCAAGATCCCCTTCGCGGTACCGGACGATCCGGTCGAGGCGGCGCTGTCCGAGTGGATCGAGGCGCGCGGCGGCAACCCGTTCATGGAGATCGCCGTGCCGGACGCCTCCTTGCGCCTGATCCAGGCCTGCGGCCGCCTGCTGCGCACCGAGCAGGACACCGGCACGGTGAGCCTGCTGGATCGCCGGGTGGTCACCCAGCGCTACGGCAAGGCCATCCTCAACACCCTGCCACCGTTCCAGCGGCGCATCGACTGAACCAGGGGCATGGCAGAGGCGCGCCAACGCCTGTGCCATACTTCGGCCATCCCGGCGGGCCGATGTTCACGGCCACTGCCGGGAGTGCTGGCGGCGCTCATCAACGGCATCGGAGGGGTTCTCTGATGGACACCAATGAAACCCCGCTGTCGAAACGGCAGCCCGAGCACAAGCACGAGCTCCACCAGGAGCTGCCGCTGGACCATCCCGACCCCCTGTTCCGCTGGCTGCACAGGCTCATCCGCCTGGGCATCCGGGTGCTCGCCGTGCTGATGGTGGCGGTGATCCTGTGGGGCGTGGCGGACGTCGTCTACATCATCTACACGCGGCTGCTGGAAGAGCCGGTGTTCATGCTGGATATCTCCGACATCTTCTACACCTTCGGCGCCTTCATGGCGGTGCTGATCGCGATCGAGATCTTCATCAATATCCGCCTCTACCTCGGTACCAACGTGTTTCCGGTACAGCTGGTCGTGGCGACTGCCCTGATGGCCATCGCCCGCAAGGTGATCGTGCTGGACCTCCAGGAGGTGCCGGCCGACCAGCTGCTCGGCATCGCCGCCAGCACGCTCGCCCTGGGCGTGACCTACTGGCTGCTGCGCCAGGAGCCGAAAACCGCCAAATGGGGTGACTGAGGGGGTGCCTCTACCGGCGCTGAATCGGTGCCTGCCGGTCTGGTAGGCAATCGCTGCGCGAGTTGCCAACCCTGCGCGCTGCAGGCGCTTCGTGCCGGCCCGGCTCAACCGCGTCCGCGCTCCTGCTTGCGGCTGGCCTCGTCCAGCGCATCGCCGAGCGGGCCGAGCCTGGGCGGCATGCCGGCGCGGTAGGCGGCGCGGGCGATGGCGTGGGCGGCCAGCGGCGAGCAGAGCAGCAGCACCAGGATGCCCAGCACGGCCTTCGGCGCCCAGGCGCCGGCAGTGGCCAGCGCCGCGCCGAGCAGCAGGAACATCGCCCCCAGCGCGCCGGCCTTGCTCGCCGCGTGCATGCGGCTGTAGGAGTCCGGCAGGCGGTACAGGCCGATGGCGCCGAGCAGGCTGAACAGCCCGCCGAGCAGCAGGCAGAGGCTGGCCAGCCAGGCCAGCAGTTCGTGGGCGAGGCTCATGGCTCGGACTCCCGGTCGTGGCTGCGAAACAGCAGGGCGAAGGCCGCCGAGCCGATGAACGACATCAGCGCCAGCAGCAGGGCGACGTCGAGCAGCACCGCCTCGGCACGCCACAGGGCGAGCAGGCTGAGCAGCGCCACGCCGAGCAGGGTGAAGGCGTCGATCGCCACCGCGCGGTCGGCCTGGGTCGGGCCGTGCCACAGGCGCAGCAGGATCAGCACGGCGCTCACCGCCAGCAGGGCGGCGACGCCAAACAGCAGCGGCAGGCCGCCGGCAAGGTGCAGGGTCATGGCAGGCTCCTTTCGGTCAGGCTGGCCGGCTTCAGCCAGCGCAGCAGGCGATGCTGCAGCGCGTCGACCTCGGCCTGCACCGCCGCCGCCGAGCGCGCATCGAGGATGTGCAGGAACAGCTGGCGCTGGCCGGGGCGGTACTCCAGGGCCAGGCTGCCGGGCGTCAGGGTCAGCAGCGCGGCGATCAGCGAACCGATCCGCTCGTCGTCGTCGATCAGGCTCACCGCGACGATCGCCGGCTCGACCCGCACCGGGCGGCCGAGCGCCTGCAGGGCCACCTGCAGGCTGGCGCGCTGCACCTGCAGCAGGTACCAGGACCAGAAGCCCAGCGCCAGCTCCAGGCGCCGGCAGGCACGGCGCAGCGGCGCGACGGCCAGGCCGAGCAGGCGGGCGGCGAGGTAGGCGGCGAGCAGGGCGCTCAGGATGGACAGGAACATGGCGATCTCCTCAGCGCGGCGCGACCAGTTGCAGGTAGGCGTGCGGTTCGAGCAACTGGCCGGCCGCCGCCTCGGCGTACTGCATCACCGGCCCGGCGAGCACGCCGATCAGCACGGTGACCGCCGCCAGCACCGCCACGGTGGCGCCGGCCAGGCGCAGCGAGCCGCCGCCGATCGCCGCCTCGCCGCGCGGATGCGGCTTGAGGAACGCCTCGTTCCAGATCTTGCTCATCGACAGCAGGGTGAACACCCCGGTCAGCAGGGCGATGCCGGCCGCCCACCAGGCGGTGGCGTCGAGGCTGGCCTTGACCACCACGAACTTGGCCCAGAACCCCGACAGCGGCGGGATGCCGGCCAGCGACAGCGCCGGCACGGCGAACAGCAGCGCCAGCCACGGCGCCCGCGCATACAGCCCGCCCATCGCCGGCAGCCGTTCCGAACCGCAGAGCAGCGCGGCGATGCCGCCGACGAAGAACAGGTTGGCCTTCACCACGATGTGGTGGATCAGGTAGAACACCGCGCCGGCCAGCGCCAGCGGCGTGCCCAGCGCCAGGCCGAGGACCATGTAGCCGACCTGGCTGACGATGTGGAAGGACAGGATGCGCCGCACCTCGGTCTGCGCCGCCGCGCCGAGCACGCCGACCAGCATGGTCGCGCAGGCGATCCACAAAAGGCCCTGGTGCAGCGCCGCCGGCTCCGGCCAGAGCAGGGTGACCACGCGGATCAGCGCGTACACGCCGACCTTGGTCAGCAGGCCGGCAAACAGCGCCGAGATCGGCGTCCAGGCCACGTGGTAGGTGGCCGGCAGCCAGCCGAACACCGGGAACAGCGCGGCCTTGATGGCGAAGGCCAGCAGCATGGCGACGATCGCCATCTCCGCGCCGCCCGGCGCCGTGCCGCTGCGGAACAGCGCAGCCAGCTCGCCCATGTTCAGGGTGCCGGCGCTGCCGTAGAGCAGCCCGGCCGAGTAGAGGAACAGCAGGGTGGCGAGCAGGTTGAGCACCACGTAGGTCAGGGTGCCGGCCAGCCGGCGCGGCCCGCCACCGAGCGCCAGCAGGGCGAACGAGGCGATCAGCAGCACCTCGAACCAGACGTACAGGTTGAACAGGTCGGCGGTGGAGAAGGCCCCGCAGATGCCGGCCATCAGGCCGTGCACGAACAGGTGGAAGTGCCGCTCCATGCGCCCGTGGCCCTGATGGGTGAGGCCGTAGACCAGGGTCGCCAGGCCGATCAGCGCGCTGATCGCGATCAGCGCCGCGGCCAGGCGGTCGATCACCAGGCTGATGCCGTAGGGCGCCTGCCAGCCGCCCAGCTCGGCGACCAGCACCTGGCCCTGGGCGGCCTGCCAGACCAGCGCCACGCCGACGCCGAGCAGCGTAGCGGCGCCGAGCAGGCTGACCCGCACCACCCAGGCGCCGCGCCCACGCAGCAGGATGCAGGCGATCAGGGTGAGCAGCGGCACCAGCAGCGGTGCGACGACCAGCAGCTGGGTCATGGCGTGCGCTCCTCAGCGGCCGGGCCGAGGCGCAGGTCCGGCGCCGGCTCCTCGGTGACCGCGCTGATGCGGTCGATCTCCTGCTCGCCGTGCAGCTCGCGGCTGCGCTTGAGCACCGCCAGGGCGAAGGCGAACAGCGCGAAGCCGATGACGATGGCGGTCAGCACCAGCGCCTGCGGCAGCGGATTGGCCGCGCCGGCGGCCACCGCCCCGCCCGGCGCGAAGGCCGGCGCGTCGGCGCCCAGGCGTCCGGCGGCGAGCACCGCCAGGTTGATCGCATTGCCGAGCACCGCAACGCCCAGCACCACGCGCTTGAGGCTGCCGTCGAGCAGCATCCACAGACCGATGGCCGCCAGGCCGCCCACGGTCAGGGCCGTCAGCCAGATCATCTCAGGACTCCTCCAGAGCCAGGCGTTCGAAGAGGTGCATCACCCCGCCGAACACGGTAAGGAACACGCCGACATCGAACAGCAGCGGCGTACCCAGGGGCAGCCCGCCGGGGAAGCTCCAGCGGGCGGTGAAGAATTCGCCGCCGCCGACCAGCCCCAGGCAGGCGGCCAGCACCGCCAGGCCGAGGCCGGCGCCGAGCAGCGCGCGCGGCCGGCAGCGCAGCAGGCGGGTGCAGGCCCCGGCGCCCTGGCTGAGCACCAGCAGCACGCCGCCGGCCGCCGCCGCCAGGCCGCCGATGAAGCCGCCGCCGGGCAGGTTGTGGCCGCGCCAGAGCAGCAGCAGCGAGGCGCCGAACAGCAGCCAGATCATCGGCTTGAGGCCCTGGCGCAGCAGCGGCGAGGCGAAGGCGTCGTCGCTGCGCACCCGGCCGCTGCCGCTGCGCGCCGCGCCGAGCAGGCTGGCGGCGGCGATGGTCGCCAGGCCGACCACGAGGATCTCGCCGAGGGTGTCGAAGGCGCGGAAGTCGACGAGGATCACGTTGACCACGTTGGCGCCGTGGCCCTGGGGGTAGCTGTTGGCCAGGTACCAGTCGGCCAGCGGGCCGGGCAGCGGCGCCGACACCGCCACCAGCAGCGCGCCGCCGAGCGCCACGCCGAAGCCCAGCGCCACCAGCAGGCGCAGCCGCGGCCAGCGCTGGGCGTCCTGGCGCAGCGGCGGCAGACGCCGGTAGATCAGCGCCAGCAGCACCACGCTGAGGCTCTCGACCATCAGCATGGTCATCGCCACGTCCGGCGCCTGGGCGGCGAAGAACAGCAGGGTCAGGCCCAGGCCGCTGACGCCGAGCGCCGCCACCAGGGTCAGGCGCCCGCCCAGCCCGGCTGCGGCGCCCGCGCCGAGCAGCGCCAGCGCCGCGCCGGCCAGCGCCACCAGCGGCGCCTGGTGCAGGTCGAAGGCCGGCAGCGGCCAGTCCAGCCAGGCCATGCCGACGAACAGCAGCACGCTGATCGCCAGGGCCATCAGGCCCAGGTGCTGGCGCAGCGAGCCGTGCTGGAAGGCGCCGGCGGCCAGCGCGGCGATGGCGAACACGCGCTTGAGCAGGCGGTCCCAGAGCAGGTCGCCGCTGAAGTCCCACAGCCACTGCAGCGGGCGCAGCAGCGCCATCAGCAGGTCGCGGCGCAGGTAGAAGAACACCCCCAGCGACACCGTCAGCAGGCTGGCGATCAGCGCCGGGGTGACGCCGCCCCACAGGTAGAGGTGGACCTGCACCGGGCCGGTGGCGATGTTCTGCACCGCGGTGTTCACCAGCCAGGTCTCCGGCCAGCTGTTCCAGGCGCCGAGCAGGAAGCCGCCGAGCGCCAGCAGCAGCGGCCCCAGCCACATCGGCGCGCCGACCTCGTGGGGCTCGCGCGGGTAGTTGCCGCGCGCGCCGAGGAAGGTCTTGACGAACACCAGGCCGGCGGCGGCGAACAGCAGCGCGTTGGTGACCACCATCACGCCAGTAACCGCCCAGCCGATCCAGCCCAGCTCGATCAGCCCGCTGTACTTGAACTCCTTGGCGATGAAGCCGAAGAACGGCGGCAGGCCGGCATTGGAGAACGCCGCCAGGGCCACCGCCGCGCCGGTCAGCGGCATATAGCGCCACAGCCCGCCGAGCAGCCGGTGGTCGCGGGTGCCGGTGGAGTGGTCGATGGCGCCGACCGCCATGAACAGCGCGCCCTTGTACAGCGAATGGGCGACCAGGTAGAGCACGAAGGCCTGCAGGCCGTAGGGCGTGTTGCTGCCGATCAGCATGGTCAGCTGGCCGAGCACCGCCACCGTGGTGTAGGCCAAGAGGCGCTTGAGGTCGGTCTGGCGGATCGCCAGCAGCGCCCCCAGCACCGCGGTGACCGCACCGAAGGTGATCAGGATGCTGCTCCAGCCCAGCGAGCCGCCGAGGGTCGGGTTGAGACGGGCGAGCAGGAACACCCCGGCCTTGACCATGGTCGCCGAGTGCAGATAGGCCGACACCGGGGTCGGCGCGGCCATCGCGTTGGGCAGCCAGAGGTGGAAGGGCACCTGCGCCGACTTGGTGAAGCAGCCGAGCAGCACCAGCAGCAGGATCGCCGGGAACAGCGCATGGGCCTGCACCTGGGCGGCGTCGAGGGCGGAGATCTGCCAGCTGCCGCCGGCCGTGCCGAGTAGGATCAGCCCGGCGAGCAGCGCCAGGCCGCCACCGCCGGTGATCAGCAGCGCCTGCAGCGCGGCGCGGCGCGCCTCGCTCTGGCAGTGCAGGAAGCTGATCAGCAGGTACGACGCCACGCTGGTCAGCTCCCAGAACACGAACAGCCCGATCAGGTCGTCGGACAGCACCAGGCCGAGCATCGCCAGCATGAAGATCAGCAGGTAGGCGTGGAAGCGGCCGAGCTGCGGGTGGTCGTGCAGGTAGGCGCCGGCGTACAGCACCACCAGGGTGCCGATGCCGCTGACCAGCAGGCCGAACAGCAGCGCCAGGCCATCCAGGCGCAGGTTCAGGCCGATGCCGAGGGTCGGCACCCAGGCCAGCGAGGCGCTCAGCACCTGGCCGTCGGCCACCGCCGGCATCTGCAGCAGCAGCCAGAGGAACACCGCCAGCGGCGCCAGGGCCAGCAGGATGCCGGCGCTGCGGTGCAGCCAGCGGGTCAGCGGCGGGGCGATCAGCGCCGCCAGGGCGATCAGCAGCAGGGCATGCAGCATGCCGGCTCCTCGGGTCGAAAGCGGAAGGACGTTGTCTGTCGTGCGGCTCGGCAATCGCGGAGCGTCACCTGCCGGTTCGTATCGAATGCCTCGACAGTCTTTTTATAACTCAACAAAAAAAATCTGCGCTGTCAGGCGAAAAGGCGTTTAAGAATGTTGCGCGGCACCCACAATCGGCGGCTGCAGCGCGGCCCGCCGCGTGGCAGCATGAAGTCTTCAAACTGTTGCTAAGGATGTAGACGTGCAGATCCAGGGCTATTTCGACCTGCAATTCGAGGCGGTGAAGGACGCCTTCGCCGAACTGTTCGCCGACCCGCAGGAGCGCGGCGCCGCGTTGTGCGTGCAGGTCGGCGGCGAGACCGTGCTCGACCTGTGGGCCGGCATGGCCGACAAGGACGGCCAGCAGCCCTGGCATGCCGACACCATCCTCAACCTCTACTCCTGCACCAAGGCCTTCACCGCCGCCGCGGCGTTGCAACTGGTGGGCGAGGGCAAGCTGGAGCTGGACGCGCCGGTCGCCCGCCTGTGGCCCGAGTTCGCCGCCGCCGGCAAGGCCCACGTCACCCTGCGCCAGCTGCTCAGCCACCGCGCCGGCCTGCCGGCGCTCCGCCAGCCGCTGCCGCCGGAAGCCCTCTACGACTGGGACACCATGACCGCCGCGCTGGCCGCCGAAGCGCCCTGGTGGACGCCCGGCGACGGCCACGGCTACGCGCCGATCACCTACGGCTGGCTGCTCGGCGAACCGATCCGCCGCGCCACCGGGCGCAATCCCGGCGCGGTGATCGTCGAGCGCACCGCGCGGCCGCTGGGCCTCGACTTCCACATCGGCCTCCCCGACAGCGAGTTCCACCGCGTCGCCCACATCTCCCGCGGCAAGGGCAGCCACGGCGACGCCGCCGCCCAGCGCGTGCTCAACGCCATGCTGCGCGAGCCGCAGGCCATGACCACCCGCGCCTTCAGCAACCCGCCGTCGATCATGACCAGCACCAACAAGCCGGAGTGGCGGCGCATGGCCCAGCCGGCGGCCAACGGCCACGGCAACGCGCGCAGCCTGGCCGGCTTCTACGCCGGCCTGCTGGACGGCAGCCTGCTCGACAGCGCCCTGCTCGCCGAGATGACCCGCGAGCACAGCCTGGGCGACGACCGCACCCTGCTGACCCACACCCGCCTCGGCCTCGGCCTGATGCTCGACCAGCCCGAGGTGCCCAACGCCACCTACGGCCTCGGCCGCCACGCCTTCGGCCACCCCGGCGCCGGTGGCTCGATCGGCTTCGCCGACCCCGAGCGGGACCTGGCGTTCGGCTTCGTGGTCAACACCCTGGGGCCGTACGTGCTGATGGACCCGCGCGCGCAGAGGCTGGCGCGGGTGGTGGGGGAGTGCTTGTAGCGAGGAGGGGGCCATGCAGACGATCAGCTACACCAAGGCGCGCCGGCATCTGGGGAAACTCATGGACCAGGTGAACAGCGCCGGCACGCCCATCCAGATCACCCGACAACAAGGCGAACCGGTGGTGGTGATGTCGTTGGCCGAGTACAACGCCCCGGAGGAAACCGCCTACCTGCTGCGCTCGCCAGCCAATGCCGAGCGGCTGATCAGGTCGATCAATGGATTGCGGGTTGGCAAGGCGCCGGCACAGCAGTTGAGCGACGCGGAATGAACGCGACAGGGCGGGCACTGGGCGTTTCTGAACTACCTATGCGGCAGTGAACCCTGTGCTACAGGGCCTCGCTACTCTGGCTTTATGGGCTGCCTGTCCGGCAGTGAACCCGCAGAAGCAGGCCATGTTCATGGCGCAAATTTTCTGAGCTGCCTGTCCGGCAGTGAACAGGGGAGGGCGTCCCCGAGGATGCGCCTGCATTTTCTGAGCTGCCTGTCCGGCAGTGAACACCCATAGCACGATCCAAGACGCCACCCTCGATTTCTGAGCTGCCTGTCCGGCAGTGAACCCGGCGAGCTGGAGCGCCCGCCGAGCTGGGTCTTTCTGAGCTGCCTGTCCGGCAGTGAACCGCCGCAGGGCGATCTGCCCGGCTTCGCGTCATTTCTGAGCTGCCTGTCCGGCAGTGAACGGCAGGGAGCTGGTCATACCGGTGTCTGTGCATTTCTGAGCTGCCTGTCCGGCAGTGAACGTAGATCCAGCCGCCGACCGAGCGCCCGTGCATTTCTGAGCTGCCTGTCCGGCAGTGAACTGAGAACTGAGCATCGAGCAGATCGACGCCCTGGTCGGCTTTCTGAGCTGCCTGTCCGGCAGTGAACCAGCATGCCCGCCTGCAGCCTCTCCGGCGCCCTTTCTGAGCTGCCTGTCCGGCAGTGAACGGGCGGAAGTAGCCCAGCGCCTGATCGCTCATTTTCTGAGCTGCCTGTCCGGCAGTGAACGGGCGGAAGTAGCCCAGCGCCTGATCGCTCATTTTCTGAGCTGCCTGTCCGGCAGTGAACCTCGAGGCCTAACCTATGTCCGCCGCATGCTTTTTCTGAGCTGCCTGTCCGGCAGTGAACAACGGCTGGCAGTGGTGGAACAGGGCGATCCTTTTCTGAGCTGCCTGTCCGGCAGTGAACCTAGAGCATCCCTTTGCTCGTCATGCTCTCAAGTTTCTGAGCTGCCTGTCCGGCAGTGAACGGCGTCAGCGCCTCCTTGAGCTTGTCCGTCAGTTTCTGAGCTGCCTGTCCGGCAGTGAACGCCGTTTTGGTGCTGTTATGGTGTTGCAGTTGTTTCTGAGCTGCCTGTCCGGCAGTGAACCAGCTGGTCGCCGCGGCCTCCGCGCGGGCTGCTTTCTGAGCTGCCTGTCCGGCAGTGAACATAGACGACCGCGTTAGAACGCTTGTCGATAATTTCTGAGCTGCCTGTCCGGCAGTGAACATACAGGTGGCACCGGTGGCGACTCTGGTTCCTTTCTGAGCTGCCTGTCCGGCAGTGAACTCTGGCTCTATTGGTGATGGCTTTTTCTTTATTTTCTGAGCTGCCTGTCCGGCCAGTGAAGATTGTGTCCCAGGAAGTGGTGTAACTGCCCGTGGCGCTAGCAGTCGAGTCTGCGGGGGACTCAGCTGATCACAGCGGACAGCCGAGCAGATTGATTGTCACTGAGCGATTGCAGCCCCTCAAGCTG
>NZ_JANGEY010000017.1 GCF_024451105.1 Stutzerimonas stutzeri | reverse complement strand
CAACCGCTTGCGCCTCAGCGGACAAACCCGCCACCGAAGCAAGGGAGAGAAATCATACAGCAACCAGCGCCGCCGTCAACCCCCTCCACTTCATCTACCGAACGACCTGTCGACTCGCAACACGACCACCGGAAGACTTGCCGAGCAGCCCAAGAACCTGCTGCCCCGCACCACCCCGACATCTCACTCATCAAGCCAAGCACTTGATTTACAAGGCTTTTTCGATCAGCTCGTCGCCGGAAGTGGGGCGCATTATAGACGCCTTCGCGCAGGCGTCAACGACTTTTTGTAGAGAACTCATTCGGCGTGCAGAGTGATGCGCGCAAATGCCTTCTTGCCGGCCTGACAGACATAGCTCTCGCCCGGCGAAAAGACGAAGTCGCGATCCACCACGGCACCATCCACCTTGACGCTACCGGCATTGAGCATATCGCGCGCCGTGGCCGCATTCCTGGCCAATCCCGCCTTGTTGAGCACTGCAGCCACCGACAGAGGCTCCGCCGATAGCAACTCAACCTCGGGCAGGTCCTCGGGCAACTCACCATCCTTGAGGCGATTGCCTGCGGAGCGATGCGCCGCAGCAGCAGCCTCCTCGCCGTGGAAGCGCGCCACGATCTCCTCGGCCAGCTTGATCTTGATGTCGCGCGGATTGGTGCCGCGCTCGATGTCGCTGCGGAACTCTTCGATCTCCGCCATCGGGCGGAAGCTCAGCAGCTCGAAATAGCGCCACATCAGAGAGTCGGGTATGGACACCAGCTTGCTGTACATCACGCCAGGCGCTTCCTGGATGCCGATGTAGTTGCCCAGCGACTTGGACATCTTTTTCACCCCATCCACCCCCTCCAGCAGCGGCATGGTGAGGATGACCTGCGACTCCTGACCGTAGGCGCGCTGCAGCTCGCGCCCCATCAGCAGGTTGAACTTCTGATCGGTACCGCCCAGCTCGACGTCGGCACGCAGCGCGACCGAGTCGTAACCCTGCACCAGCGGATAGAGGAACTCATGGATGGCGATCGACTGGTTGCCGGCATAGCGCTTGTGGAAGTCGTCACGCTCGAGCATTCGCGCCACGGTGTACTGCGATGCGAGGCGAATGAAGTCGGCCGGCGACAGTCGATCCATCCAGCTGGAGTTGAAGGCCACCTCGGTCTTCGCCGGATCGAGAATCTTGAATACCTGCGCCTTGTAGGTCTCGGCATTCTCCAGCACCTGCTCACGAGTCAGCGGTGGGCGGGTGGCGTTCTTGCCGCTGGGATCGCCGATCATCCCGGTGAAGTCACCGATCAGGAAGACGACCTGATGGCCGAGCTCCTGAAACTGACGAAGCTTGTTGATCAGCACGGTGTGCCCGAGATGCAGATCCGGCGCGGTCGGATCGAAACCGGCCTTGATTCGCAGGGGCTTGCCGCGCTGCAGCTTGGCCACCAGTTCCGCCTCGACCAGAATCTCCTCCGCGCCGCGCTTGATCAGCGCCAGCTGCTCTTCGACCGACCTCATGAAGCTGCCCACCGACATGAAAAAGGGGGCGACACGATACAAGATCGCCGCAGATTTACAAAGCCTGCACGACTACAGCCGGTCATGCATCGCAAAGCGGGCCGCTTGCGTTGCCTCAAGGAGCGTTTGGTTATATTTTAAGCGGTTATTACACCCCAAAGACAGCTACCCGCCATGACGGATACGTCCAGGAACATTCCCCCTTACCCGAAAAGCCACCTGCTGGCGGCCAGCGGGATTGCGGCGCTGCTGAGCCTGGCCCTGCTGGTGTTTCCCAGCAGCCAGGTAGAAGCCAAGAAGACTCTGCTGCCACTCGACTTCGAGAACAGCGCCAGCACGCTGCTCGAGAACAAGGACGACCCGACTGCCGACCTGGTCACGTCCAGCCCCGAAGTCACCCCCGACCCGCTTGCCCTGGCGCCAGTTGCCGAGCAGCCGCCCCCCTCTCGCGAGGTCGAGATCACCGTGGCCAGCGGCGACACCCTGTCCAGCGTCTTCGCCAAGGCCGGCCTGCCGAGCGACACCCTGCACAGCCTGCTCGCCAGCAACCGCGAGGCTCGCCAACTGACGCGCATCAAGCCCGGCCAGGTATTCCATATCGTCCGTGACACCGAGGGCGCCTTCGAGTCACTGAGCTCGCGCCTGAGCCAACTGGAGAGCGTGCACGTCGCTCGCACCGCCAAGGGTTTCAGCGTCAAGTACGAGACGATCAAGCCGAGCATCCGCCAGTCCTACGCCCACGGGGTGATCGACAGCTCGCTGTTCGCCGCCACCCAGCGCGCCGGCCTGCCGCACCGCCTGGCGATGGATCTGGCCAACATCTTCGGCTACGACATCGACTTTGCGCTCGACATCCGCGAGGGAGACGAGTTCGAGGTGATCTACGAAGAGAAGCAGGTCGATGGCAAGCGGGTCGGCAGCGGCAATATCCTCGCCGCCCGCTTCACCAACCGCGGCAAGCAGTACACGGCCGTGCGCCATACCGACCGCCAAGGCAACAGCACCTACTACCGTGCCGACGGCAGCAGCATGCGCAAGGCCTTCATCCGCACCCCGGTCGACTTCGCCCGTATCAGCTCGCGCTTCTCCAACGGCCGCCGCCACCCCGTACTGAACAAGATTCGCGCCCACAAGGGCGTCGACTACGCAGCCCCCACCGGTACACCGATCAAGGCCACTGGCGACGGCAAGGTGATCCTCGCCGGGCGCAAGGGCGGCTACGGCAACACCGTGATCATCCAGCACGGCCAGCGCTACCGCACTCTCTACGCGCACATGCACGGCTTCGCCAAGGGCATCCGCAACGGCAGCCAGGTCCAGCAGGGGCAGGTCATCGGCTACGTCGGCACCACCGGACTCTCCACAGGTCCGCACCTGCACTACGAGTTCCAGGTCAACGGCGTGCACGTCGACCCGCTGAGCCAGAAGCTGCCGATGGCCGACCCGATCGCCGGCGCCGAGCGCAAGCGCTTCCTCCAGCTGAGTCAGCCGCTGCTGGCGCGCATGGACCAGGAGCGCAGCACGCTGCTGGCGCTGCACGGACGGTGATGCCGTGACGCTCTATATCGGCGTGATGTCCGGCACCAGCCTGGACGGGCTGGATATCGCCCTGATCGCACAGGAGCACGGCACGCGACTGGTGGCTGCCCGCTACACGCCCATGCCGGCCGACCTCGGCCGACAGCTGCTCGACCTATGCGCCAGCGGTCCGGACGAGATAGCCCGCAGCGCTCTGGCCGAGCAGCAATGGGCCGAACTCGCGGCGCAGGCCATTGCCGACCTGCTCGCACAGGAAGGCCTTGCCCGCCGACAGATCCGCGCCATCGGCAGCCACGGCCAGACCGTGCGCCATGAGCCGCAACGCGGCTTCAGCGTACAGATCGGCAATCCGGCCCTGCTCGCCGAACTGACCGGCATCAGCGTGGTCGCCGACTTCCGTCGCCGCGACGTCGCCGCCGGCGGTCAGGGCGCTCCGTTGGTGCCGGCCTTCCACGCCGCGCTGTTCGGCTGCGCGCGACCACGCGCCATCCTAAACGTCGGCGGCTTCAGCAACCTGACCCTGCTCGCCCCGCAGCAACCGGTACGCGGCTTCGACTGCGGACCGGGCAACGTGCTGCTCGACGCCTGGATCCAGCGCCAGCACGGCGAGGCCTTCGACCGCGACGGCGCCTGGGCGGCCAGCGGCAGTGTCGACCGGCAGTTGCTACAGCAACTGCTGAACGACGACTATTTCGCCCTGCGCGGACCGAAGAGCACCGGCCGCGAGCGCTTCAACCTCGCTTGGCTGCTCGAGCGGCTACAGGGGCATCCGCAGCTGGCAGCCGCCGACGTGCAGGCGACCCTGCTGGAACTGACCGCAGCCAGCATCGCCGAAGCACTCCGGGACAGCCTGCCGGAAGCGGAGGAGCTGCTGGTCTGCGGTGGCGGCGCGCACAACCGCCGCCTGATGCAGCGCCTGGCCGAGCGATTGCCGGCTTGCCCGGTCGCCGCCACCGACAGCCGCGGCTTGCCAGCCGACTGGGTCGAGGCGATGGCCTTCGCCTGGCTGGCCCACTGCTGCCTGGAGGGCATCCCGGGCAACTGCCCCGAAGTCACCGGCGCGCGCGGCCGGCGCATCCTCGGCGCCATCTACCCGGCCTGACGCAGGAACGAAAACGCCGCGCCGGAGCGCGGCGTCTTGCCTTGCGACAGCCTCAGATCGAGAACGACTGACCGCAACCGCAGGTGGTAGCGGCGTTCGGATTCTTGATCACGAAACGCGAGCCTTCCAGGCCCTCCTGATAGTCCACCTCGGCACCTGCCAGGTACTGAAAGCTCATCGGATCGACCACCAGGCTCACGCCGTCGCGCTCGACCACGGTATCGTCCTCGGCCAGCTCCTCGTCGAAGGTGAAGCCGTACTGAAAGCCCGAACAACCACCGCCGGTGACGAAGACCCGCAGCTTGAGGCGGGGATTGCCCTCCTCCTCGATCAGACTCTTCACCTTGCTGGCCGCCCCCTGGGTGAACTGCAGCGGGGTCGGGGTGAAGGTTTCAATGCTCATGTCCAGAACTCCAGGCGCGTAGCCGTCTTGCAGCACAGAGGCGCGCATTATCGCTCACCGAGCGAAACGGTCAACTATTCCGCCACGGACCGACCGGGCGACGAACGCAGCCGAAGGGCTGCGCGACAGGTTTGTTTCCGCGGGTGATCACCGCAGCTCGGCCCAGCGGAAGCTGCGCTCCAGCGGCAAGCGCTGCCCCTCGACCCTGGCGCGCAGCACCACCTCGAGCGGCTCGAACCCCTCCGGCAGCACCAATTCGGCGAACTGACCGCCCTCGGGGATCGCTTGGAAGTGGCGGAAGGCGAACGGCAAGCCTTCGGCGGGCAGCGCCTCGCTCAACTCCGTCAGCGGCAGGCTGCGGTTGCGTCCGCCCTGGCGGCCACGCAGTTCGACCTGCAGCAGTCCAGCCAGCGGCGGTTCGTCCGGGCCGACCCGGCTGAGCAGGATCTGGAAGCGGAAACGCCGCGGATCCTCAGTACTCTGCAGCTGGAAGGCCCGGATGCGCAAGCCCTCACGGCTGCTGTCCGGCGCCAGCACCTCGCGGTAGGTGGCCAACTCCTGCTGGAGCTGGAATACCTGCTCCTCCAGCAGCTTGATGGTCTGGCGGTTCTGCTCGCCGGCCTGGCGGGCCAGTTGCGCACCGCTTTCCGTCACCGCCAACTGACGGCGCAACTGCTCCAGCTCGACGCTGCGCAGCTGCAGCTGCTCGGCCTGCACGCGGGCCTGGTCGAGTCGCTCGGCGAACTGGCGCTGGCTCTGCCAGTGACCGGCGAAGAAAGCCACCGGCAGCGCCAGCAGCAGCGCGAGTGGCACCAGACGCCGCAGCGCGGCCCCCGAAGCGCCATCGCGCCAAACGGCCATCAGGGCAGCAGCGCCGCGTGCGACAGGCCCATCCGCTCGTCCAGACCGAACAGGATGTTCATGTTCTGTACCGCCTGGCCGGAAGCGCCCTTGACCAGGTTGTCGATCACCGACAGCACCACCACCAGATCGCCGTCCTGCGGCCGGTGCACGGCGATGCGACAGACGTTGGCGCCGCGCACGCTGCGGGTTTCCGGATGGCTGCCGGCCGGCATCACGTCGACGAACGGCTCGTTGGCGTAACGCCGCTCGAACAGCGCCTGCAGGTCGACGCTGCGGTCGGCCACACGCGCATAGAGGGTGGCGTGGATGCCGCGGATCATCGGCGTCAGGTGCGGCACGAAGGTCAGGCCGACCTCGCCGCCGGCGGCGCGGCGCAGGCCCTGGCGGATCTCCGGCAGGTGGCGGTGGCCCTTGACCGAGTAGGCCTTCATGCTCTCGCCAGCCTCGCAGAGCAGCGAGCCGACGCTGGCGCCGCGACCGGCGCCGCTGACCCCGGACTTGCAGTCGGCGACCAGACTGACAGGGTCGGCCAGACCGGCTTCCAGCAGCGGAATCAGGCCGAGCTGGGTGGCGGTCGGATAGCAGCCGGGGACGGCGATCAGCCGCGCGCCGCGGATCGCCTCGCGGTTGACCTCGGGCAGGCCGTAGACCGCCTCGGGCAGCAGGTCCGGCGCACCGTGCGGCTGGCCGTACCACTTCGCCCACTCCTCGGCATCCTGCAGGCGGAAGTCGGCGGACAGGTCGATCACCCGGGTGCCGGTGGCCAGCAGCTCGCCGGCCAGGGCATGGGCGACGCCGTGCGGGGTGGCGAAGAACACCACGTCGCAGGCGCCCAGGCGCGCCACGTCCGGTACGCTGAAACGCAGCTCGTCGTAGTGGCCGCGCAGGTTGGGGTACATGTCGGCGACGCGCACACCTTCCTCCGAGCGCGAGGTGATCACCTCCACCTGCGCCTGCGGATGCTGGGCCAGCAGACGCAGCAACTCCACACCGGTATACCCGGTACCCCCAACAATGCCGACCTTGATCATCTCGTGTCCCCGCAGGCCATCTGTGGAAAATATAGTGCGCAATGATAAGGCCGCGACCCGACGGCGGCCAGCCGCAGGATGACGGGCGTCCGCCCTGCGACTACCATCGGCACCGCTCCCACGCAAAAGGACTCCCGCATGCTCTACCTGTGGCTCAAGGCCCTACACATCATCGCCGTCGTCTGCTGGTTCGCCGGCCTGTTCTACCTGCCGCGCCTGTTCGTCTACCACGCCATGAGCGAGGACGCGCCCAGCCGCGAGCGCTTCTGCGTGATGGAACGCAAGCTGTACCGCGGCATCATGACCCCCTCGATCGTCGCCACCCTGGTGTTCGGCATCTGGATGCTGGCGCTCAACCCCGGCCTGTTCGCTACCGGCGCCTGGCTGCACGCCAAGCTGACCCTGGTGGCCCTGCTGATCGGCTACCACCACTGGTGCGGCGCCCTGCTCAAGCGCTTCGCCCGCGGCGAGAACCGCCACGGCCACGTGTTCTACCGCTGGTTCAACGAGGTGCCGGTGCTGTTCCTGCTGGCCATCGTCATCCTGGTGGTGGTCAAGCCATTCTGAGACCTGCCGACATCGGCCGCGCGGGTTACACTGCGCACCCCGCGTCGCCGGCCATGGAGACTCCCGAATGCCCCGCTATGCCCTGATCACCGGCGCGTCCCGCGGCATCGGCCTGGCCCTGGCCGAGGCGCTGGCGCGCCGCGGCCAGGCGCTGATCCTGGTGGCGCGCGAGCGTCCGGCCCTGGAGAGCATCGCCTGCGAGCTAAGCCAGCGCTTCGGCGTCGAGGTGCTGTTCCGGGTCTGTGACCTGACCGAACCGCTGCAGCTGTCCGGCCTGCTCCACGAGCTGGAGCAGGGCGACTACCGGATCGAGCTGCTGGTCAACAACGCCGGCGCCGCCTGCGCCGGCAGCTTCCTAGAACAGGACTGGCTGCGCGAGCGCAAGCTGCTGGAGCTCAACGTGTTCGCCGTGGCGCGCCTGTGCCACGCACTCGGCAACGCCATGGCCCGCCGCGGCGGCGGACGAATCCTCAACGTCGCCTCGCTGGCCGCCTTCCAGCCCGGCCCCTGGCTGAGCAGCTACTACGCCAGCAAGGCCTTCGTCCTGCACTTCTCCGAGGGCCTCGCCGAGGAGCTGCGCGAACTCGGCGTGCAGGTCTCGGTGCTCTGCCCCGGCCCGGTGCGCTCGCCGTTCTGGCGCAGCGCCCGTCTCGACATGCGCCCGCTCCAAGACAGCCCTTGGCTGATGAACGCCGAGCAACTGGCCCAACTGGCGCTGCAGGGTCTGGAGAGCGGCCGCACCCTGATCGTCCCCGGCTGGCGCAACCGCCTGCTGGCGATCGCCGCCCAGCTGGCACCGCGGCCCCTGGCACGGCGGCTGGCCAACGGCTTCAATCGGCGCCTGCTGCCGCGCTGACCCGCGCGCGGCTCAGTCGGCGCGCACCGTGCGCTCCGCCGCCCAGGCGCGCAACGTCGCCAGGTCCTCGGCCATCACCACCGACAGCGGCGCGGTCTGCTGCAGGGTGGCGAGCAGCAGCCCCTGATCCACCGCACACTGGCGGGCCTGCGCCGCGTACAGCGCGCTGACCACCGCCTGCTCGATCTCCGCTCCGGAGAACCCCGCACTGGCCGCGGCCAGTTGCGCCAGATCGAGCTGCCCCGGCGCAAGCTCGCGACGCGCCAGATGGATGCGGAAGATCTCGGCACGCGCCGTGGCGTCCGGCAGGTCGACGAAGAACAGCTCGTCGAAGCGGCCCTTGCGCACCAGCTCCGGCGGCAGGCGATGGATCGCGTTGGCGGTGGCGACCAGGAATACCGGCGCCTTGCGCTCGGCCATCCAGGTCAGCAGGGTACCGAGTACCCGCTGGCTGACCCCGCCGTCGTGGTCGCCGCTGGCCAGGCCCTTCTCGATCTCGTCCATCCACAACACGCAGGGCGCCATCTGCTCGGCCATCCGCAACGCCTCGCGCAGGTTGCGCTCGGTCTCGCCGAAGTACTTGTTGTACAGGCAGGCGAAGTCCAGGCGCAGCAGCGGCAGGCCCCACAGACCGGCCACCGCCTTGGCCGCCAGGCTCTTGCCGCCCCCCTGCACGCCGACCAGCAGCACGCCGCGCGGACGGTCGACCGTCTCCGTGGCGAGGAACGCCTCGCGGCGCTCGCCCAGCCAGCGCTTGAGATTGCCCAGCCCGCCGACATCGGCGAAGCGCGCGGTCTCGTACTCGAAGCCGAGCACACCGTCCATGTCGAGCAGCTGGAAGCGCGCGCGGTTGAGTTCGGGCAGGTCATCCTGGGTGATGGCACCGTCGTTGCAAATCACGTTGCGCGCCAGCAGGCGCGCCTCGGCATGCGCCAGGCCGCGCAGGTTCTTCACCAGCTGCTGCAGGGTGCGGTTGTCGGTACGCACGCGCAACCCGCCGTTGCGCTCGCTCCAGCGCTGCGCCTCGTCGCGGACGATGGCCAGCAGCTCGTCCTCGCCTGGCAGCGCCAGGCTGAAACGCGCCGCCAGGCGCTGCAGCTCGGCCGGCAGCCTGAGCGCATGGGAAACCAGCACCAGAGTAGGCCCCGGCTGACCCGCAGCCATCGCCACTTCCTTGAGCAGCCGCACCAGGCGCGGGCTGCCCTCGAGGAACGGGTGCAGGTCGCAGAACACGTAGAGGTTGGCCTGCGGATCGCTCCTGACCAGACGCAGCGCCTGCTCCGGCTCGCGGCTGTCGCCCTCGCCGAGCGGCTCACCGCCGAAGCCCAGACGCTGCACGCCCTCGGTCACCGACCAGACGTACAGACCGAGGCCACGGCGCACGGCCAGACCGCTGAGGGTCTCCAGCACGCGCGGCTCATCCCAGGACTCGATGACGATCAGCCGCACGCGCGAGTCGAGGACCAGGCCCAGGTCATGGATGTCGTTCTTCACACGGACTCCTTGCGGGGGTGGGCGGCAGCGGGCGCGGCCGGTAAACTCGGGCCACCCGCAACCAATGGAGAGACGCCTGTGGACTGCCTGTTCTGCAAGATCGTCGACGGTGCCATTCCGGCGCGCAAGCTCTACGAGGACGACCGAGTGGTCGCCTTCCACGACATCGCCCCGCAGGCGCCGGTGCATTTTCTCGTGATTCCGAAAAAGCACATTGCCACCCTTCACGATATCGGCGAAGAGGACAAGGCGCTGCTCGGCCACATCGTCCACACCGCCCAGCGCCTGGCCCGCGAGCAGGGCTGCGAGGAAGGCTTCCGCGTGGTGATGAACTGCAACGAGCAGGGCGGGCAGACCGTCTACCACATCCACATGCACGTGCTCGGCCAGCGCCAGATGCACTGGCCGCCGGGCTGATCGCGCACCTCACTGACCCCGCGCAAGCCCGCCCGCCAAGGCTTGCGCCAGACTTGCCGCCGTCGCCATCCCGGAGGTCGCCATGACCAGCCAACGCCACTACTCCCCGGCCGACCGCCTGCTGCTGCAGGCCGACGCCGCCCTGCGCACCCTGCTGCCGTTCAGCAGCCAGCCGGGCCGTCCCTCGCCCGCCCGCGACCAGGAAGCAATCGAGCTCGATGCGGCCGCAGCCCGCCACGTCTGCGGTCTGATGCGCATCAACCACACCGGCGAGGTGTGCGCCCAGGCGCTGTACCAGGGCCAGGCGCTGACCGCGCGGCTACCACAGGTGCGCCAGGCCATGGAACAGGCGGCCGACGAGGAGATCGACCATCTGGCTTGGTGCGAGCAGCGCATCCGCGAACTGGGCGGCCGGCCCAGCCTGCTCAACCCGCTGTTCTATGGCCTGTCGTTCGGCATCGGTGCCGCCGCCGGGGCGATCAGCGACCGGATCAGCCTCGGCTTCGTCGCCGCCACCGAGGAGCAGGTGGTCAAGCACCTCGACGAACATCTGGCCCAGTTGCCGCCGGGCGATCGGCGCTCGCAGGCAATCCTCGAGCAGATGCGCGAGGACGAGCTGCAGCACGCCACCAGCGCGCTGGACGCCGGCGGGCTGCGCTTCCCGGCACCGGTCAAGGCCGGCATGACCCTGCTGTCCAGGGTGATGACCAAGGCCACCTACCGGATCTGAAAGCGGACACCGGAAACGCGAAAGGGCACCCGCGGGTGCCCTTTCTGCTGGCGCATCGATCTCAGTGCGGCATATTGCGACCGTAGAAGATCTCCAGCATCTCGTGCCTGACCCGCTCCTCGACCTGCGCGCGCTGCTCGGCGGAGAGGTTCTGGGTGGCGTCGCCGAACAGGTAGTTGTCCAGGTCGAAGTCCTTGAGCAGCATCTTGGTGTGGAACAGGTTCTCCTGGTACACATTGACGTCGGTCATCTGGTACGCCTCCTTGGTGTCCTCGGAGAGGTACTTCTGGATCGAGTTGATCTCGTGGTCGATGAAGTGCTTCCTGCCCTCGACGTCGCGGGTGAAGCCGCGCACCCGGTAGTCGACGGTGACGATGTCCGAGTCGAACGAGTGGATCAGGTAGTTGAGCGCCTTCAGCGGCGAGATCACCCCGCAGGTCGACACGTCGATGTCCACGCGGAAGGTGGCGATGCCCTCCACCGGATGGATCTCCGGGTAGGTGTGCACCGTGATGTGGCTCTTGTCGAGGTGCGCGAGGATGGTCTCCGGCAGCGGGCCCGGCGACTCCTCGATCTGGCTGTCGGTGGGCTCCACCGGCTGCTCGGAGATCAGGATGGTCACGCTGGCGCCCTGCGGATCGTAGTCCTGGCGGGCGATGTTGAGGATGTTGGCGCCGATGATCTCGACCACATCGGTGAGGATCTGCGTCAGACGCTCGGCGTCGTAGACCTCGTCGATGTACTGGACGTAGGCCTGCTGGTCTTCCGGTGTCTCGGCGTAGCAGATGTCGTAGATGTTGAAGCTCAAGGTCTTGGTCAGGTTGTTGAACCCATGGAGCTTGAGTTTGCTTTTCATCACCGTCGGTAACTCCCCAGGTGGATGCGGCGTTGCCGCGGTTGTGGCATGCCCGTCAGCGGCGCACGGCAGCTGCGTAGGACGGCTTGCACCTCTTCGCCAAGGCGGTGGCTATAAAGAAGGCGCCGCGCCATCCCACGGGATCACGCGGCGCCTCGAAAAAATGAGCGCGACATTATGCAGATGGCAGGCCCGCTCGCCTAGAGCCTGCCGGCAGATTGTGCCCGGACGGTCAGCCGCCCAGTTCGACGATCTCGTAGCTGTGGCCGATCGCCACTCCGGCGCGCTCGAGCATGATCGACGCCGAGCAGTACTTCTCCGCCGACAGCTCCACCGCGCGCTTGACCTGCGCCTCCTTGAGGCTGCGGCCCTTGACCACGAAATGCAGGTTGATGCGGGTGAATACCTTCGGCTCGCTCTCGGCGCGCTCGGCCTCGAGGAAGGCCTCGCAACTCTCCACCGCCTGACGCGACTTCTTGAGGATGCTCACCACGTCGAAGCTGCTGCAGCCGCCGAGGCCGAGCAGCAGCATCTCCATCGGCCGCACGCCGAGATTGCGACCGCCGTGCTCGGGCGGGCCGTCCATCACCACCACGTGACCGCTGCCCGACTCGCCCAGGAACATCGCCTCGCCGGCCCACTGGATACGCGCTTTCATCCGCCTGACTCCGTGCTCGAGTAAAGCGCGACAGTCTAACATAGCCCGCAGGACACTCTCTTTAGTCGGCGCCCTGTGAACGGCAGCGCATTTTTCGGCTATTGTCGAGCGGTGGGCTGTTAAGCTGACGCCGCATTACTGGCACACTGCCCGTCTAAAACACGACAAAAACTACGGATTCAGTACTGCCTGCACCATCGGGCTTATCTTCTTAACCTTCAGGGACCGGGCATGGTAGCTATCAGCCTTACACCAAAGCTCAAGAACCTCGACAAGCTGCTGGCGCACTGTCACCGTCGCCGCTACACCGCCAAGAGCACCATCATCTACGCCGGCGATCGCTGCGAGACGCTGTTCTTCATCATCAAGGGTTCGGTGACCATCCTCATCGAGGACGACGACGGCCGCGAGATGATCATCGCCTACCTCAACCAGGGCGACTTCTTCGGCGAGATGGGGCTGTTCGACCGCGAAGGCCAGGAGCACGAACGCAGCGCCTGGGTGCGCGCCAAGACCGAGTGCGAAGTGGCCGAGATCAGCTACGTCAAGTTCCGCGAACTGACCCAGCAGGACCCGGATATCCTCTACACCCTCGGCAGCCAGATGGCCGACCGCCTGCGCAAGACCACCCGCAAGGTCGGCGACCTGGCCTTCCTCGACGTCACCGGCCGGGTGGCGCGCACCCTGCTCGAGCTGTGCAAACAGCCCGACGCCATGACCCACCCCGACGGCATGCAGATCAAGATCACCCGCCAGGAAATCGGCCGCATCGTCGGCTGCTCGCGGGAGATGGTCGGCCGGGTGCTCAAGTCCCTCGAGGAACAAGGGCTGGTCAGCGTCAAGGGCAAGACCATGGTGGTGTTCGGCACCCGCTGAAGCCGCCCGCCCTGAACGAAAAGGCCGTCCCGGGGGACGGCCTTTTGCGTTGCGCGCGACGGCTCAGCCCGGGAAGAACAGCCGGCGCAGCTCCTCGCCCGGCTCGGGGGCGCGCATGAACGCCTCGCCGACCAGGAAGCTCCACACCTCGTGCTGCTCCATCAGCTCGACGTCGGCGCGGGACAGGATGCCGCTCTCGGTGATCACCAGGCGATCCTGGGGAATCCGCGGCAGCAGCTCGAGGGTGGTGTTGAGCGACACCCCGAAGGTATGCAGGTTGCGGTTGTTGATGCCGAGCAGCGGGGTGTCCAGCTGCGTGAGCGCGCGCTCCAGCTCCGCGCCATCGTGCACCTCGACCAGCACGTCCAGCTGCTGCTCCCTGGCCACCTGGGCCAGCTCGACCAGCTGGACGTCGTCCAGGCAGGCGGCGATCAGCAGCACGCAGTCGGCGCCGAGGGCGCGCGCCTCGATCACCTGGTAGGGATCGATCAGGAAGTCCTTGCGGATCACCGGCAGCGCACAGGCGGCGCGGGCCTGCTGCAGGTAGGCGTTGGCGCCTTGGAAGAAGTCGACGTCAGTGAGCACCGACAGGCAGCTGGCGCCGCCGGCCTGGTAGCTGGCGGCGATCTGCGCCGGATCGAAGTCGGCGCGGATCACCCCCTTGCTCGGCGAGGCCTTCTTCACCTCGGCGATCACCGCCGGGCGGCGCTGCGCCGCCTGCCGCTGCAGGGCGCGGGCGAAGCC
The DNA here is from genome assembly GCF_024451105.1 of Stutzerimonas stutzeri. GTDB lineage: Bacteria > Pseudomonadota > Gammaproteobacteria > Pseudomonadales > Pseudomonadaceae > Geopseudomonas > Geopseudomonas stutzeri_A. The sequence goes on along the minus strand of NZ_JANGEY010000017.1, from coordinate 39,974 downwards.
GCGCGGCGCGTCGGCCAGCCGGGCGCGCGCCTCCTGCTCGGCCAGGCTGACCTGGGCGCGGGCCGCGGCGACTTCCTCGACCTTGCGGGCGACGATCCTTTCCAGCACGGTCGGTACGCTCATGCCTCGCTCTCCACTTTGAACACGTTGGTGAAGGACGCCAGCTCGTCCAGCTTCTCGCGGGCCAGACCGGTGTGCAGGGCGTCGTGGGCCAGCTGCACGCCTTCCTTGAGGCTGGTGGCGTGGTCGGCGGCGTACAGCGCCGCACCGGCGTTGAGGATGATCATGTCGGCGGCCTTCTGGCCGTTCTCGGTCTTGCGCCGGCCGAGCGCATCGCGGATCAGCTCCAGCGACTGCGCCGCGCCCTCCACATTCAGGCCGATCAGGCTCTGGCTGCGGATGCCGAAGTCCTCGGGCTGGATGCGATACTCGCTGATCACCCCGTCCTTGAGTTCGGCGACATGGGTCGGCGCGGCCAGGCTGATCTCGTCGAGGCCGTCCTGGGCGTGCACCACCAGCACGTGCTGGCTGCCCAGGCGCTGCAGCACCTCGGCCAGCGGCCGGCACAGCGCCTGGCTGAACACCCCGAGCACCTGGTGGCGCACCCCGGCCGGGTTGGCCAGCGGGCCGAGCATGTTGAAGATGGTGCGCAGGCCCAGCTCGCGGCGCGCTGCCGCGGCATGGCGCATGGCACCGTGGTGGGCCGGGGCGAACATGAAACCGACGCCGACCGTCTCGATGCAGCGCGCCACCTGCTCGGGCGTCAGGTCCAGGTAGATGCCGGCGGCTTCCAGCAGGTCGGCGCTGCCGCTCTTGCCGGACACCGCACGGTTGCCGTGCTTGGCCACCTTGCCGCCGGCGGCGGCGACCACGAAGGCTGCAGCGCTGGAGACGTTGAAGATGTTCATGCCGTCGCCGCCGGTGCCGCAGGTGTCGACCAGCCGCTCGGCGTCGATGCACACCGGCGCGGCCAGCTCGCGCATCACCTGCACGGCGCCGACGATCTCGTCGATGGTCTCGCTCTTCATGCGCAGGCCCATGAGGAAGGCGCCGATCTGCGCATCCGTGCACTGGCCGGTCATGATCAGGCGCATCACCGCCTGCATCTCGGCGGTGGACAGGTCCAGCTGGTTGACCACCCGGTTGAGGGCTTCCTTGATGTCCATCAGCGCACGCCTCCGCTCTGCTTGAGGAAATTGGCCAGCAGCTCGTGGCCCTGCTGGGTGAGGATGGATTCGGGGTGGAACTGCACGCCCTCGACGTTGAGGGTCTTGTGGCGCAGGCCCATGATCTCGTCGACGCTGCCGTCCTCGAGCTGGGTCCAGGCGGTGATCTCCAGGCATTCCGGCAGGCTCTCGCGGCGCACCACCAGCGAATGGTAGCGGGTCACGGTGAGCGGATTGGCCAGGCCGGCGAACACGCCGCCGTCCCGGTGGAACACCGGGCTGGTCTTGCCGTGCATGGCCACCCGTGCGCGCACCACCTCGCCGCCGAACGCCTGGCCGATGCTCTGGTGGCCGAGGCAGACGCCGAGCAGCGGCAGCTGGCCGGCGAACGCGCGGATCACCGCCAGCGACACACCGGCCTCGTTGGGCGTGCAGGGGCCGGGTGAGACCACGATGCGCTCGGGATTCAGCGCGCGGATCTCGTCCACGCTCAGTTCGTCGTTGCGCACCACCTTGACCTCGGCACCCAGTTCGCCGAAGTACTGCACCAGGTTGTAGGTGAAGGAGTCGTAGTTGTCGATCATCAGCAGCATGTCAGGTCCCCTTCACTCTGCACTTTGTTCGGCCAGGGCCACCGCGCGGAACATGGCGCGGCGCTTGTTGAGGGTTTCCTCCCACTCCAGGGCGGGCACCGAGTCGGCGACGATGCCGGCGCCGGCCTGCACGTGCAGCTCGCCGTCCTTGATCACCGCGGTGCGGATGGCGATGGCGGTGTCCATGTTGCCGTTCCACGCCCAGTAGCCGACCGCGCCGCCGTAGACGCCGCGCTTGACCGGCTCCAGCTCGTCGATGATCTCCATGGCGCGGATCTTCGGCGCGCCGGACAGGGTGCCGGCCGGCAGGATGGCGCGCAGCGCGTCCATCGCCGACAGCTCCGGCCTGAGCTGGCCGGTGACATTGGAAACGATGTGCATGACGTTGGAGTAGCGCTCGATGACCATCCGCTCGGTGACCTTCACCGAGCCGGTGGTCGAGACGCGGCCGACGTCGTTGCGGCCCAGGTCGATCAGCATCAGGTGCTCGGCCAGCTCCTTGGTGTCGGAGAGCAGATCCTGCTCCAGCGCCAGATCGGCTTCCTCGCTGGCGCCGCGCGGGCGGGTGCCGGCGATGGGGCGCACGGTGACCTCGCCGTCCTCGACGCGCACCAGCACCTCCGGCGAGCTGCCGACCACATGGAAGTCGCCGAAGTTGAAGAAGTACATGTACGGCGTCGGGTTGATGGTGCGCAGCGCGCGGTACAGGTCGATCGGCGCGGCGGCGAAGGGAATCGACATGCGCTGGGAGATCACCACCTGCATGCAGTCGCCGGCGAGGATGTACTCCTTGATGCTGCGCACCGCGCCCTCGAAGTCGTCGCGGCTGAAGCTGGAGCGGAACGCCGGCTCCGGGCCGAGCGGCGCGGCCAGATCGACGCCGAGGCGCGGGGTGATCGGCTGGCGCAGGCGGGCGATCAGCGCGTCCAGACGCGCCAGGCCGGCTTCAAAGGCGCCCGCCTCGCTCGGATCGGCGAGGACGATGGCGTGCAGCTTGCCGGCCAGGTTGTCGAACACCACCACGGCGTCGGAGACCATCAGCAGGATGTCCGGAGTGCCGACGGGGTCGGGATTCGGGCACGCGGCCAGGCGCTGCTCGACGTAGCGCACGCTGTCGTAGCCGAAGTAGCCGACCAGCCCGCCGTTGAAGCGCGGCAGGCCCGGCAGGGTCGGCACCTTGTAGCGGGCCTTGAACTGCTCGACGAAGGCCAGCGGATCGGCGCAGTCGTGGCGCTCGGTCTCGACCCCGTCGACGGTCACCCGCGCCTGGTGGCCGTGCACGCGCAGCACCGTGCGCCCCGGCAGGCCGATGATCGAGTAGCGCCCCCACTTCTCGCCGCCCTGCACCGATTCGAGCAGGTAGGAGTTGGGCGCGTCGGCCAGCTTCAGGTAGATGGACAGCGGAGTGTCGAAGTCGGCGAGGGTTTCGCGGGCGAGCGGAATGCGGTTGTAGCCGGCAGCGGCCAAGCGCAGGAATTCTTCACGGGTCATGATCAGCCTCGGGGCCTTTGGAACGGTCGGGATGCAAAGCGCGCCGGCAAGCCGGCCAGGGACGATGTCAGGCGCGCCAGCGCCAGCGGGCCAGAGCCTTGATGACTTTCATCCACAGTTTGCAGGTGACCACCACGAATCTGATCTCTATCGGCGGGTTTGCTACGGGTAGTGCCGCACACTAGCGCAGCGCCCCCGGTGACGCAAGCGAGGAGGGGCAATCGCACGAACCTTGCAGGGTGCGCCGGCCACCGGGGTTTCGCGGTGCGCACGACGCACCCTACGGGCATGGCGCGGCGCCGAACAGCTCGCGCAGGTCGTCGATCACCCGCGCCGGGCTCTCCCGGGCGATCGGCTCGCCGTGGTTGTAGCCGTAGGACAGCGCCACGCAGGTCACCCCGGCGGCGTGCGCGGCGCGCACGTCGTTGCGCGAGTCGCCGACGAACAGCGCCTCGCCCGCGTTCACCCCGGCCTGGTCCATCACCCAGTGCAGGGCGGCCGGATCGGGTTTCTGCTGCGGCAGGCTGTCGCCGCCGACCAGCCAGTGGAAGTAGCCGTCCAGGCCCTTGTCGGCGAGCAGCTCGGGCAGGAAGCGCGCCGGCTTGTTGGTGATCAGCGCCAGCGCCACGCCCTCCCCGCGCAGCCGGTCGAGGGCCTCGACCACCCCGGGATAGACGCGGGTCAGTGCGTGATTGCCTTCGTAGGCGTCCAGGAACAGCGCCAGCGCCTGCTCGGCCAGCGCCGCGTCGACGCCCTCGTGCTCGAGGCCGCCGGCCAGCGCGCGGCGCACCAGCACCCGCGCGCCGTTGCCGACCCACAGGCGCACCCGCTCGAGGCCGGCCGGCTCGCGACCGAGGGTGGCGAGCATGCGGTCGACCGCGGCGGCCAGGTCCGGCACCGAGTCGACCAGGGTACCGTCGAGGTCGAACATCGCCAGGCGCGGCAGGCGCCCGGCGAACAGTGCGTGCAGCAGGGTCATCCGCGGACCTTGGCCAGCTCGCCACGCATCGCGTCGATCACCGCGCGGTAGTCCGGCTGGCTGAAGATCGCCGAGCCGGCGACGAAGGTGTCGGCGCCGGCGGCGGCGATCTCGGCGATGTTGTTCACGTTGACCCCGCCGTCGATCTCCAGGCGGATCTCGCGGCCGCTGGCGTCGATCAGCGCGCGCGCCTCGCGCAGCTTGTCGAGGGTGCCGGGGATGAACTTCTGCCCGCCGAAGCCCGGGTTGACGCTCATCAAGAGGATCATGTCGACCTTGTCCATCACGTACTTCAGGCAGTCCAGCGGGGTGGCCGGGTTGAACACCAGGCCGGCCCTGGCGCCGCCGTCGCGGATCAGCTGCAGCGAGCGGTCGATGTGCTCGCTGGCCTCGGGATGGAAGGTGATGTAGCTGGCGCCGGCCTCGAGGAAGTCGCCGATGATGCGGTCGACCGGCTTGACCATCAGGTGCACGTCGATCGGCGCGCGGATGCCGTACTTGCGCAGCGCGCTGCAGACCATCGGGCCGATGGTCAGGTTGGGCACGTAGTGGTTGTCCATCACGTCGAAGTGGACGATGTCGGCGCCGGCGGCGAGGACGTTGTCGACCTCCTCGCCGAGGCGGGCGAAGTCGGCGGAGAGGATCGACGGGGCGATGGCGAAGGGCTGCATGGCTACCTCGGTGGGATCACGATGGCGCCGATTGTAGCCCGAGCACGGCGCCGGTGGCGGGGTTTCGCCGCCACCGGCGCCGCTTCACTCGCCGAGCGGCGCGCTGCGCAGCTTCTCGCTGCGCCCGCGCAGCCACTCGAGGGTCAGCAGCAGCAGCACCGAGAAGCCGATCAGCAGGGTGGCGGCGGCGGCGATGGTCGGGCTGAGGTTCTCGCGGATGCCGCTGAACATCTGCCGCGGCAGGGTGGCCTGCTCGGGGCCGGCGAGGAACAGGGTCACCACCACCTCGTCGAACGAGGTGGCGAAGGCGAACAGCGCGCCGCTGATCACCCCCGGCGCGATCAGCGGCAGGGTGACGCGGCGGAACGCGGTCAGCGGCGAGGCGCCGAGGTTGGCGGCGGCGCGCACCAGGTTGTGGTTGAAGCCCTGCAGGGTGGCGGTCACGGTGATGATCACGAAGGGCACGCCGAGCACCGCGTGCACCAGGATCAGCGAGAGGTAGCTGTTGCCCAGGCCCAGCGGGGCGAAGAACAGGTAGCTGGCCACCGCGACGATCACCACCGGCACCACCATCGGCGAGATCAGGATGCTCATCAACAGCGCCTTGCCGCGGAACTCGCCACGGGTCAGGCCGATCGACGCCAGGGTGCCGAACACCATGGCCAGCACGGTGGCCGCCGGGGCGATGATCAGGCTGTTCTTCAGCGCGCGCAGCCAGTCGCTGGAGGTGAAGAACTCCTCGTACCAGCGCAGCGAGAAGCCCTGCAGCGGATAGACCAGGAAGGTGCCGGAGTTGAACGACAGCGGGACGATCACCAGCACCGGCAGGATCAGGAACAGCAGGATCAGGCCGCAGAGCAGGCGCAGAGCGTAGTACCAGAGGCGCTCGACGGGCGACATGTAGGGGCTCGGCATGACGGTTCTCCTCGTTAGCCCAGGCGCAGGCGGCTGGCGCCGACCAGCCAGCCATAGATCAGGTAGAGCAGCAGGGTGGCGGCCAACAGCAGGCCGCCGAGGGCGGTGGCCATGCCCCAGTTGATGGTGGTGTTGGTATAGAAGGCGACGAAGTAGCTGATCATCTGGTCGTTCGGGCTGCCCAGCAGCGCCGGGGTGATGTAGTAGCCGATCGACAGGATGAACACCAGCAGGGCGCCGGCGCCGACCCCGGCCAGGGTCTGCGGGAAGTACACGCGCCAGAAGCTGACGAACGGGTGGCAGCCGAGCGACACCGCGGCGCGCATGTAGGTCGGCGAGATGCCCTTCATCACGCTGTAGATCGGCAGGATCATGAACGGCAGCATGATGTGCACCATGGCGATGTACACGCCGGTGCGGTTGAACACCAGTTGCAGCGGCTGGTCGATGATGCCCAGCGCCTGCAGCGCGCCGTTGATCAGCCCGCCCGACTGCAGCAGGACGATCCACGCCGCCACCCGCACCAGGATCGAGGTCCAGAACGGCAGCAGCACCAGGATCATCAGCAGGTTGCTCTGCCGCGCCGGCAGGTTGGCCAGCAGGTAGGCCAGCGGGTAGGCCAGCACCAGACAGATGGCGGTGATCACCAGGCCCATCCAGAAGGTGCGCGCGAAGATGTCCAGGTAGATCGCCTGGTCGGGGGTGGCGCGGGCCAGCTCGCCGAGCTCGTCGACGCGATGGTCGAGGGCGGCCAGCAGGTAGTAGCCGGTGCTGCTGCTGGCATTGCGGCGGATCGCCTGCCAGTAGGCCGGATCGGCCCAGCGCTCGTCGATGCCCTCCAGCGCCTCGCGCCAGGAGGCCGGTTCGGCGAACTTCGGCAGTTCGCGCACGGTCTTCGCCAGCAGGCTGCGATAGCCGGGCAGCTCCATGTTCAGGCGCTTGGACAGGTCACCGAGGGTCTGCTGCTTGCGCGCCTGCACCAGTTCCTCGGCCAGCGCCCGGTACACCGGCTCCGGCGGCAGGCCGCGCCCGTCCCAGGCTTCGATGGCGACGACCGTGCGCGGCAGGGCGCCGACCACCTCGGGGTTGTCGATGCTGCGCCAGAGCAGCGCGCCGATCGGCACCAGGAAGGTCAGCAGGAGAAATGCCAGCAGCGGCAGGATCAGCGCCTGGGACTTCAGACGATTGAACCGCTCGGCGCGCGCCAGGCGCTGCTTGAGGGTGAGGCCGGCGACCTCGGAAGGGACGGACACTGCGCTAGCCATGTTCAACTCCGGACAGGTGGCCGCCGCCGGCGGCCGGGCAAGACGGCGGGGCGGGCCCCGCGGGGAGCGGCGCGCGCCTGCAGCGCGACGCCGCCCGCCGTGGCTGTTACTTGGCGGCCCAGGCGTTGAAGCGCTGTTCCAGCTGCTCGCCGTAGTCGGCCCAGAAGGTCACGTCGATGGCCACCTGGTTGGCGATGTTCTGCGGGGTGGTCGGCATCAGCTCCAGGCGCTCGGCCGGCAGCAGGTCGATGGCCTTCTTGTTGGCCGGGCCGTAGGCGATGTTCTCGGCGTAGGCCTTCTGCTGCTCGGGCTGCACGGCGAAGGCGATGAACTGACGGGCCGCCTCCTGGTTCTTGGCGCCCTTGGGGATCGCCCAGGCGTCGAAGTCGTAGATGCCGCCGTCCCACACCACCTGCAGGTTGCTCTCGCCCTGCACCGCGGCGATCCGGCCGTTGTACGCCGAGCTCATCACCACGTCGCCGGAAGCCAGATACTGCGGCGGCTGGGCGCCGGCCTCCCACCACTGGATGTGCGGCTTGAGTTCGTCGAGCTTCCTGAACGCGCGGTCGACGCCTTCGTCGGTGGCCAGCACTTGGTAGACGTCCTTGGGCGCCACGCCGTCGGCCATCAGGGCGAACTCCAGGGTGTACTTGGCGCCCTTGCGCAGACCGCGCTTGCCGGGGAATTTCGCCACGTCCCAGAAGTCGGCCCAGCCGGTCGGCGCGGTCTTCAGCTTGTCGGCGTTGTAGGCCATCACCGTGGACCAGACGAAGAAGCCGACGCCGCACGGCTGGATGGCGCCGTCGATGTAGTCGTCCGCGGCGCCGAACTGCGCCGGATCGAGTTCCTCGAACAGTCCCTCGTCGCAGCCGCGCGCCAGCTCCGGCGACTCCACCTCGACCAGGTTCCAGGTCACGCTCTTGGTGTCGACCATCGCCTTGACCTTGGCCATCTCGCCGTTGTACTCGCCGGCGATGATCTTGTGGCCGGTGGCCTTCTCGAAGGGTTCGTAGAACGCCTTGACCTGCGCCTGCTTGTTGGCGCCGCCGAAGGAGATGGCCGTCAGATCGGCCGCCATGACCTGCGCGGCGCAGCTCAGGCCGAGGGTCAGGGCTGCAAACTTCAAGGTTGTCGCCATTGTTGTTCTCTCCGTGTGGTTCTCTGCACAGTGCTGCGATGGGGGGATGAAAGACGACGCCCTAGTCCGCGCGCAGCGGGTCGAGGGCGCGGACGTGCTCGACGTGCCAGCCGAGCGGCACCACGTCGCCCACCGCGAGGGCGGGGTCGAGTTCGGCGATCGGCTGCTTGACGAAGAAGTTGTCCTGGCCGGCCACCTCCAGGCGCACCCGCACGTGGTCGCCCAGGTAGATGAATTCGGCGACCCGGCCGGAGAAGCGGTTGTCGCAGCCGCTGCTGTGACCGTTGAGGCGCACCCGCTCGGGGCGTACCGACAGGCTGACCAGCTCGCCCGGCTGGCCGACCCGCACCGCCAGCGCCTCGACCTGCTCGCCGCGCGGCAGCTCGACCACGCAGCGCTCGCCGTCGCGGCTGACCAGGCGACCGTTGATGCGGTTGTTCTCGCCGATGAAGTTGGCGACGAAGGCGTTGCACGGCTGCTCGTAGAGCTCGCGCGGCGCGGCGATCTGCTGGATCTCGCCCTGGTGGAACACCGCCACGCGGTCGGACATGGTCAGCGCCTCGCCCTGGTCGTGGGTGACGTAGACCACGGTGACGCCGAGGCGCTGGTGCAGGTGCTTGATCTCCATCTGCATGTGCTCGCGCAGCTGCTTGTCCAGCGCGCCGAGCGGCTCGTCCATCAGCACCAGCTGCGGCTCGAACACCAGCGCGCGGGCCAGCGCCACGCGCTGCTGCTGGCCGCCGGACATCTGCGCCGGATAGCGCCCGGCCAAGGCCTCCAGCTGCACCATGTTCAGCGCGCGCTTGACCCGCTCGCCGATGTCGGCCTTGGCCATGCCGCGCACGCTGAGCGGGAAGGCCAGGTTCTCGGCCACCGTCATGTGCGGGAACAGCGCGTAGTTCTGGAACACCATGCCGATGTCGCGCTTGTGCGGCGGCAGCTTGTTGATCGCCCGGCCGCCGAGGAGGATCTCGCCGGCGGTGGGCGTCTCGAAGCCGGCCAGCATCATCAGGCTGGTGGTCTTGCCCGAGCCGGACGGCCCGAGCAGGGTGAGGAATTCGCCCTTGCGAATGTCCAGATTGAGATCCTTGACGATCAGGTTCTCGCCGTCGTAGCTCTTCTGCACGCCACGAAAGCTGACCAGGATGTCGTTGCCTTGCGTCTCGGCCATGACCGCACCTGTTGTCTGAGTAGGCTGTGGCTCCAGACTAGGGCAGGTGCGCGGGGCGGCAAATCGGCGGGCCGGACGACATCGCCTCGGCCGCGCGGAAGATCGCGTGTAGGGATCGCCCTACACGCGCGGCGGCGCGCTCAGACCAGCTTGTGCTCCATGGCATAGCGCACCAGGTCGGCCACCGAGTGGGCGTCGAGCTTCTGCATCAGGCGCGCCTTGTGGGTGCTCACCGTCTTGCTGCTGACCGACAGCTGCTGGGCGATCTCGTTGACTCCTTCGCCGCGCACCAGGCGCTCGAACACCGAGAACTCGCGCTCGGAGAGCAGTGCGTGGGGCGGTCGCGTGTCGGTCAGGCCGACCTCGAAGACCATCCGGTCGGCCAGCGCCGGATCGATGTAGCGCCCGCCGCCGGCGACCTTGCGGATCGCGGTGAGCAGCAGCGCCGGGTCGCTGTCCTTGGTCGCGTAGCCGGCGGCGCCGCTCTTCAGCGCGCGGGCGGCCATCTGCGCCTCGTCGTGCATCGACAGCACGAGGATCGCCGGCGGACTGGCCAGCGCGCGGATCCGCGGAATCGCCTCGAGGCCGTTGATCCCGGGCATCGAGATGTCCAGCAGGACCACCTCGCAGGGCGTCTGGCGAAGGATCTCGAGGAGCTGCTGGCCGTTGCTCGCCTCGCCCGCCACGCACAGGTCGCGGGCCATGCCGATCAGCTGCTTGATGCCCTCGCGGACGATGGTGTGGTCTTCGGCCACCAGTACCCGAATCATGCTGTCTCCTTATCCTCCCGTTCGAGCGGAACCCGCACGCACAGGGTAGTGCCCTGACCGGGGCCGCTGTCCAGTGCCAGGCTGCCGCCGAGCATCGCCACCCGCTCGCGCATGCCGACCAGGCCGAACGAGCCGCTGCGCGTGCGGTTCGGATCGAAGCCCACGCCGTCGTCGGCGATGCACAGCTGCAGCGCACCGGCCTCCCGACGCAGGCGGATCTCCACGCTGTGCGCGCCGGCGTGGCGCATGATGTTGGTCAGCGCCTCCTGCAGCACGCGGAACAGCCCGGTGGCCTTGGCCTCGCCGAGCGGCGGCAGGTTATCCGGCACCTCGACCAGGCAGGGGATGCCGGTGCGCGTCTCGAAGCGCCGCGCCTGCCACTCGATGGCCGAGGCGATGCCGGCGTCGAGGATCGGCGGGCGCAGCGCGGTGGCCACGTCGCGCACCTGCTGGAACAGCTGGGCGATCAGCCGGCTCATCTGTCGCAGGCGCTCGTCGAGCTGCGCATCGAGCTCGCCGTGGGCCAGCTGGCACATGGAGATCTCCAGCTTGAGCACGGTGAGCATCTGCCCCAGCTCGTCGTGCACCTCGCGGGCGATGCGCGCCTTCTCTTCCTCGCGCACGCTTTCCAGGTGCGCGGCCAGCTCGCGCAGCTGGGCCTGCGACTCGGCCAGCGCCAGCTCGGTACGCTTGAGTTCGCCGATGTCCCAGACCATGCCGTCCCAGACCACCCGCCCGCCCTCCAGGCGCCGCGCGGTGGCCTTGATGTCGACCCAGACCGGCGTGCCGTCGCGGCTCAGCAGGCGGCCCTGCCAGCGCCAGTCGCCGTCGGCGGCCAGCGCCGTCTGCTGGCTGCGCCAGTAGCCGTCGCGGTCGTCGGGATGGACCAGACTGCGAATGCCGCGCTCCGGAGCGAGCAGGGTGGCGGCCGGATAGCCGACCAGTCCGGCGCTGCCCTCGCCGACGAACGACAGCCGCACCTCGGCCTCCGGCGTCGCCCGCTCGAGGCGGAACAGCAGGCCCGGCACGTTGGCGGCGATGCTCTTGAAGCGCGCCTCGCTCTCCTCGAGGGCAGCGCGCGCGCGGCGCCGCTCGGTGACGTCGGCGAGATAGACCACCAGGTATTCGGTGTCGCGAAAGCGCAGGAAGCCGATCGACACGTCGGTCGGCAGCCAGCTGCCGTCGACCCGCAGGCAGCGGGTCTCGAAGCCCAGCGGCTCGTCGCCGGCGGCGCGCGCGCGCTTCCACAACGCCAGCCAGCGGTCCATGTCCAGCTGCGGCTCGAACTCGCGCAGCGGGCGCTCCACCAGGGTGCCCGGCGGATAGCCGAGCAGTTGCTCGGCGGCGCGGTTGGCGTAGCGCACCCGGCTGTCCCAGTTGACCCAGAGGATACCGACCGTGCTGTGGTCGATGGAGAACTGCGCCAGACGCAGGGCCTGCTCGGCCACCTCACGCAGCTCCAGCTCGTGGCGGGCGGCGGCCAGGCGCCGCTCCAGCGCGTCGTACTGGCGACGCAACCACCAGGCCGCGCCGAACAGGGCCAGCAACAGCAGGCCGAACAGCAGCGCCAGGCTGCGCCAGAAGCCGAGCGACTCGCCGAGCCCCGCCACCGGCGGCTGCAGCCAACGCCGCTGCAGGGCCTCCAGCTCGGCGGCCGGCAGCGCGCGCAGGGCCAGATCGACCAGTGCGGCCAGCTCCGTCAGCTCCGGACGCACGGCCACGCGCAGCAGCAGCGGATAGCCGACCTCGCCGAGCACCGCCAGACCGGCGAACTCCGCTTCGCCGCGCAGGTGACTGAACTGCGCCTCGTCGATCACCGCGTAGCTCGCCTCGCCGGCCAGCACCTGACGCAGCGCCTGGCGCTCGGAGTCGGCGGCGCGCAGCTGCAGGCCGATGTGGCTGCTGCGCAGGTAACGCTGCAGCGCACTGCCCTCGCGCACCGCCACCGGCTCGGCGCGGCCCAGACGGTCGAGGCGCACCGCCGCGGCATCGCTGCGCTCGCCGACGATCAGGTGCGGGATGCGCAGGTAGGGATCGGAGTAGCGCCACAGGCGCAGGCCGGAGGGACTCTGCAACTGGCCCGGGGCCAGCTGGATCGCGCCGCGTCGTGCGGCCGCCTCCAGCGCGGCCTGGTCGGGATAGACGTGCCAGTCGAGGCCGACGCCGAGCAGCGCGGCGATGGCCTCCATCAGCTCGACGTGGGCGCCGCTCAGGCGCTCCTGGCGCTGCCGGCGCTCGAGCTGCGCATAGGGCGCCTGCAGCACCGCGCCGACCTGCAGCCGCGGGTGCTCGACCAGCCAGCGACGCTGCGCCTCGTCGACGGCCAGCGCGGACGGTGCGGCATGCGCCGGCAGCGCCAGACACACACCGAGCAGCAGGATGCGACACAGACGACGGACCGGGATCGCGGGGCAGCGCATGGGAAGACTCCGTAGGCCGGGCACGGGCGCACGGGCCGCCGCCAGCCTACCCCATCGGCCCGCGCCGCCACAGCCCTCAGCGCAGGCCGTGGCGCGCGCGCACCAGCTCCCAGGCGGCCTGCAGACGGCGGCTCTGTTCGGTGGCGGCGGCCAGGGCTGCCGCATCGGCGCGACCGAGCTTGTCCGGATGGTGACGGCTGCGCAGCCGCCGATAGGCCTGGCGGATCGCCGCCGGCGGGGTGTCGGCGGTCACGCCGAGCAGCTGCAGGGCTGTCCGGTAGGCCTCGTCGCGACGCAGCGACGGTACGCCGCGGCCCAGTGCCTGGCTCTCCAGCGCCGCCAGCTGCGCTGCCGCACAGCCGAGCTGCACCGCCCACACGCCGAGCAGGGCGCGCGCCGCCGGGGCGCAGCAGTCGCCGGCCCAGGCCATCCGCCAGGCGGCGCGCAGCACGGTGTCGACGCGCGCCGGCCGCTGGCGCAGCCCGGCCAGGATGGCCTCGACGCAGGCACCGCGACGGCCGCGCTCGAAGGCCAGCAGGGCGGCCGTCTCGGCCAGCCCGGCGCGCTGCGCCTCGCGGCGCAGCTGGCGGCGCTGGGCCACCGCGGCATGCGGATTGGCCGCGGCCAGGCGGCCGAGCAGCTGCATCAGGCGCAGGGCGTCGAGGGTGTCGTGGCCATGGCCGGCCAGCCGCTCGCGCAGATCGGCCCAGTCGTGCAACTGCAGGCGACGGTCCAGCCAGTGGCCGAGCAGACCGCCGAGCAGACCGCCGGGCACGCTGGCCAGGACGAAGCCGGCCAAGCCGCCCAGCACGCTGCCCGGCCAGAGCATCAGCCGCGCTCCGCCAGCAGGCGCTCGACCTCGGCGAGCCGCTCGCGGGTGCCGACGTCGACCCAGCGCCCGCGGTAGTGCTCGCCGCCGACCTGGCCGAGCGCCATGGCGTCGCGCAGCAGCGGCGCCAGCTTGAAGGCGCCCGGCCGGCAGCCGGCGAACAGCGCCGGGTCGAGCACGGCGATGCCGCTGTAGGTCAGCCCGGGCTGATCGCCACGCCCGCCGACCCGCCCGCCGGCCAGGCGGAAGTCGCCCTCGGGGTGGTGCGCCGGATTGTCGACCAGCACCAGGTGGGCCAGGCCGTCGAGCGGTCGGCGCAAGGCGGCGAACGGGTAGTCGGTCCAGACGTCGCCGTTGACCAGCAGGAACGGCGCCGCGCCGAGCAGCGGCAGGGCGCGCTGGATGCCGCCGCCGGTCTCCAGCGGCTCGTCCTCGGCGGAGAAGGCGATGGACACGCCGAAGCGCGCGCCGTCGCCGAGGTAGTCCTCGATCTGCTGGCCGAGCCAGGCGTGATTGATCACCAGCTCGGTGAAGCCGGCAGCGGCCAGGGCGCGGACGTGGTGCTCGATCAGCGGCATGCCGCCGACCGGCAGCAGCGGCTTGGGCGTGTGCAGGGTCAGCGGGCGCATGCGCTCGCCCTTGCCGGCGGCGAGGATCATCGCCTTCATGCGGCCGGCTCCCTGGGCAGGCCGGCAAGCAGTTCGCCGAGCGGCGCCAGTTCGGGGCGACGGGCGATCACCGTGTCGAGGTAGGCGAAGAAGCGCGGCACGTCGCCGAGGTACTTGGGCTTGCCGTCGCGGTGGCAGATGCGCGCGAAGATGCCGATCACCTTGAGGTGACGCTGGACGCCCATCAGGTCGCTGGCGCGCCGGAACTCGGCGAAGCTCTCCGGCAACGGGATGCCCGCCTCGCCCGCCAGTTGCCAGTAGCGGCGCAGCCAGGCCTCGACGCGCGCCTCCGGCCAGCTCAGGAAGGCGTCCTTGAACAGGCAGGTGACGTCGTAGGTCACCGGGCCGAACACCGCGTCCTGGAAGTCCAGCACGCCGGGATTGGGGCTGCTGAGCATCAGGTTGCGTGGCATGTAGTCGCGATGCACCAGCACCCGCGGCTGGTCCAGGGCGCTCTGCACCAGCAGGTCGCAGGTCTGCTGCCAGGCCGCCAGCGCCGCGCCCTCGAGGGTGACGCCGAGATGGCGCGCGAGATACCAGTCGGGAAACAGCTGCAGTTCGCGGCGCAGCAGTGCCTCGTCGTAGGCCGGCAGCAGGTCTTCGGCCGGCAGTTGCTGGAAGGCCACCAGCGCCTGCAGGGCGTCCTCGAACAGGGCGTCGGCGTTGCCGTCGTCGATCACCTCGAGATAGGTCTGCCGGCCGAGATCGGACAGCAGCAGGTAGCCCTGCGCCAGGTCGGCGGCGAGGATCTCCGGCACGTGCACGCCGGCCCCGGCGAGCAGGCCGGCGACCTTGACGAACGGCCGGCAGTCCTCCTGCGGCGGCGGGGCGTCCATGACGATCAGGCTGCGCGCGCCGTCCTCCCAGCGGAAGTAGCGGCGAAAGCTGGCATCGCTGCTCGCCGGACTCAGGCTGGCCGGCCCCGGCGCACCCCAGCCGCGCGCAGCGAACACTTGCGGCAGGCGCTCGGCCAGCCAGGCCTGCAGGCCTTCCAATCGACTATCCACGGACATTCCAGGGCTCCCCTTGCACGCTAGCCGTTGCGTGACGCATTGATTTATCATCCGGCATCTTACTCCAGCCCATCGAAAGGCGTGCGGCCGCACCGGCTGCTGGCGCGCAGGAAGCCCGGACATCGACAAGATGGCTCTCACTCCCCCCCTGTTCCGCAGAAAGTTTCCCCTCCTGGTCACCGGCAGCCTGCTGGCCCTGGGCTCCGTTCCGCTGCTGCACGCCGCCGAGCAGTTCGACTGCCAGGCCTCGCCCAGCGGCGGCTGGGCCTGTACGCCGAAGAGCGCATCGGGCGCCCTGCCGGCGCGCCCGCAGGCCGCGCCCGGCGGCTCGGCGACGAGCGCTCCGCCCGCCAGCAGCCCGTCGGTCGCCCGCAGCGGCGGACGCGCGCTGGCCGAGCGCAGCGCCGACTACAGCCA
This sequence comes from Stutzerimonas stutzeri, assembly GCF_024451105.1. Classification (GTDB taxonomy): domain Bacteria; phylum Pseudomonadota; class Gammaproteobacteria; order Pseudomonadales; family Pseudomonadaceae; genus Geopseudomonas; species Geopseudomonas stutzeri_A. The sequence continues at coordinate 24,468 of NZ_JANGEY010000017.1, read as the reverse complement.
TCTGGACTGGGTGCCGCGCGAGAAGCTGAGCCAGGCCCAACTGGCCGAGATCGCCCCCTACTGCGCCGGCACCTACGTCGAGCCGCCGCGCGTCGGCATGGACGACGACACGCCGCCGAGCGAGGCGCCGACCTTCGTCTCCGCGCGCGCCACCCGCTACGAGCAGCAGAGCGAAACCACCACCCTGGCCGGCAACGTGGTGCTGCGCCAGGGCAGCATGCAGGCCGAGGCCGACGAGGCCAGCCTGCGCCAGCAGGAGAACAAGGGCGAGCTGGTCGGCAACGTGCGCCTGCGCGACCGGGGCCTGCTGGTGGTCGGCGACCGCGCCGAGCTGCAGCTGGACAACGGCGAGGCGGTGGTCGACAACGCCGAGTACGTGGTGCATGCCGCCAAGGCGCGTGGCAGCGCCGAGTACGTCAAGCGCCGCGAGGACGCCGTGGTGCGCCTCAAGGACGGCACCTACACGCGCTGCGAGCCGGGCGAGAACACCTGGCACCTGAAGGGCAACAACATCACCCTCAACCCGGCCACCGGTTTCGGCAGCGCGACCAACGTGACGCTGCGGGTCAAGGACGTACCGGTGTTCTACACCCCGTACATCTACTTCCCGATCGACGACCGCCGCCAGTCGGGCTTCCTGCCGCCGAGCCTGAGCACCTCTAGCGACAACGGCTTCTCGCTGCAGACGCCCTACTACTTCAACCTGGCGCCCAACTACGACGCGACCCTGTACCCGACCTGGCTGGCCGAGCGCGGCCTGCTGATGGAGGGCGAACTCCGCTACCTGACCGCCGGCAGCGAGGGCCAACTGGGCGGCGCCTGGCTCGACGACCGGGACGACACCCGCAAGCGGCAGTCCGAGTACGACGACCGGCGCTGGATGTACAGCTGGCAGCACCGCGGGGGTCTCGATTCGCGCCTGCTCGCCGAGGTCGACTACACCGACATCAGCGACCCCTACTACTTCCAGGACCTCGACACCGCGCTGGACATCGCCAAGCCGGACTTCCTCGACCAGCGCGCCAGCCTGACCTGGCGCGGCGACAGCTACAGCGCGCGCCTCGCCGCCCACGCCTACGAACCGACCAGCGTGGTCGACGTCACCCCCTACGACCGCCTGCCGCAGTTCAGCCTGGACGGCGCCCTGCCCTTCCAGCCAGGCGGCCTGCGCCTCGCCTACGGCGGCGAGTTCGTGCGCTTCGAGCGCGACCTGCGCAGCGGCAACTTCATCAACGAGAACGGCGGCGCGGAAAGCTGGTACGACAACAACGTCCGCGGCCTCGATCGCGCCAACGGCGACCGCCTGCATCTGGAGCCCGGCGTCAGCCTGCCGCTGGAGTGGGCCTGGGGCTTTGCCCGGCCGTCGGTCAAGTACCTGCACACCCAGTACGACCTGAGCCTCGACGGCCTGGGCCGGACCCAGATGGCCACCGACGGCCGGCGTTTCGACGACGCCCCGGACCGTCGGGTGGCGGTCGCCAGCCTCGACTCCGGCCTCTACTTCGACCGCGACAGCCGGGCCTTCGGCGGCTCGCGGCAGACCCTCGAGCCGCGCGCCTTCTACCTGTACGTACCGGAAGAGCGGCAGGACGCCATCCCGGTGTTCGACAGCGCCGAAAGCGCCTTCAGCTTCGACTCGCTGTGGCGCGAGAACCGCTTCTCCGGCAAGGATCGCATCGGCGACGCCAACCAGCTGTCGCTGGGCGTGACCAGCCGCTGGTTCCAGGCCGACGGCCTCGAGCGCCAGCGGCTCAGCCTCGGCCAGGCCTTCTACTTCGAGGACCGCAAGGTGCAGTTGCCGGGCATCGACTACCGCAACCGCAGCGACGCCACCGCCTCGCAGTCGCCCTACGCCCTGCAGTATCTGTACCGCTTCAACCGCGACTGGCGGCTGAGCTCCGACTTCAACTGGGATCCGGACAGCCACCGCACCCGCTCGGGCAGCGCCATGCTCCACTACCAGCCGGAGGCCAGCCCCAACAAGGTGATCAACCTGGGCTACCGCTACCGTAACGACTTCGTGCGCTACGACCAGGCCAGCGGTACCTGGACCGACAGCCGCGACTTCGGCACTCCGGGCATGCCCGGCTACATCAAGGACTACTACAAGATCCAGCAGCACGACCTCTCCACCATCTGGCCGATCGCCCCGCAGTGGAGCGTGATCGCCCGCTGGCAGCACGACTACAACCGCAACCGCACCCTCGAGGCCTTCGGCGGCTTCGAGTACGACAGCTGCTGCTGGAAACTGCGCCTGATCAACCGCTACTGGATCGACTACGACGAGACCAGCCTCAACCCGGCGCGCAACGACGATGCCGACCGCGGCGTCTTCCTGCAGATCGTCCTCAAGGGCCTCGGCGGCGTCACCGGCAACAAGGTGGAGTCCTTCCTCGACCAAGGCATTCAAGGTTATCGCGAACGTGAAGAACAAGCTTATCAATAGCCTGCGCCCCCTTGCCCTGGGCGCCGCGCTGCTCTGCGGCAGCGCCTGGGCCGAGGTGCAACCGCTCGACCGCGTGGTCGCCATCGTCGACAACGACGTGATCATGGCCAGCCAGCTCGAGCGGCGCCTCGCCGAGGTAGAGCAGAACCTGGCCCGTCGCGGCGGCGAACAGCCGCCGCGCGAGGTGCTCGCCCAGCAGGTGCTGGAGCGGCTGATCGTCGAGAACCTGCAGCTGCAGATCGGCGAGCGCTCGGGCATCCGCATCGGCGACGAGGAACTCAACCAGGCGCTGGCCACCATCGCCCAGCGCAACGACCTGACCCTCGAGCAGTTCCGCGCCGCCCTGGCCCGCGACGGCCTGTCCTACGAGGACGCCCGCGAACAGGTGCGCCGCGAGCTGATCATCAGCCGGGTACGCCAACGCCGGGTCGCCGAACGCATTCAGGTCAGCGACCAGGAAGTGAAGAACTTCCTCGCCTCCGACCTCGGCAAGCTGCAGCTCTCGGAGGAGTTCCGCCTGGCCAATATCCTGATCCCGCTCGGCGAGGGCGCCTCGGCCCAGGAGATCCAGCAGGCCGGGCGCAAGGCGCTGGAACTCTACAACCAGCTGGGCCGCGGCGCCGACTTCGCCCGCCTGGCCGCCGCCCACTCGGCCGGCGAGAACGCCCTGGAGGGCGGCGAACTCGGCTGGCGCAAGGCCGCCCAGCTGCCGCCGCCGTTCGACGCCATGGTCGGCGCGCTCGCCGTCGGCCAGGTCACCGAGCCGGTGCGTACCCCGGCCGGTTTCATCCTGATCAAGCTGCTCGACAAGCGCGGCGGCCAGGCTGGCGTGCTGCGCGAGGAAGTCCGCGTGCGGCACATCCTGCTCAAGCCCAGCGAGATCCGCAGCGACGAACAGACCCGCCAGCTGGCCGAGCGCATCCACCAGCGCCTGCAGGGCGGCGAGGACTTCGCCGCCCTGGCCAGGAGCTTCTCCGAGGATCCGGGCTCGGCGCTCAACGGCGGCGACCTGAACTGGGTGGAGCCAGCCGCGCTGGTACCGGAGTTCCGCGAGGTGATGGCAGCCAGCCCGATCGGCCGCATCTCGACGCCGTTCCGCAGCCCGTTCGGCTGGCACGTGCTGGAGGTGCTCGATCGCCGTACCAGCGACGCCAGCGGCGAGGCCCGCGAGCAGCAGGCGCTCAATCTGCTGCGCAACCGCAAGTACGACGAGGAGCTGCAGAACTGGCTGCGCCAGATCCGCAGCGAAGCCTACGTGGAAACCCGCCTGTGAGCGGCGTGCGGCGCTTCGCCCTGACCCCCGGCGAGCCGGCCGGCATCGGTCCCGACCTGTGCCTGCTGCTGGCCCGCGAGGCCCAGCCGCACGCGCTGGTGGCCGTCGCCAGCCGCGCACTGCTGGCCGAGCGCGCCGCCCTGCTCGGCCTGGCCATCGAGCTGACCGAAGTCGGCCCCGGCGCCTGGCCGGAAGTGCCGGCACCGGCCGGCAGCCTGTACGTGTGGGACACCCCGCTGGCTGCACCGGCGGTCGCCGGGCAGCTGGATGCGCGCAACGCGCCCTACGTGCTGGAAACCCTGCTGCGCGCCGGCAACGGCTGCCTCGACGGCAGCTTCGCCGGGATGATCACCGCGCCGGTGCACAAGGGCGTGATCAACGAGGCCGGCATCCCCTTCTCCGGGCATACCGAGTTCCTCGCCGAACTGACCCGGACCGAGCAGGTGGTGATGATGCTTGCCACCCGCGGCCTGCGCGTGGCGCTGGTCACCACCCACCTGCCGCTGCGCGCGGTGGCCGACGCCATCACCGCCGAGCGCCTAGCTCGCGTCACCCGCATCCTCGACGCCGACCTGCGCGGCAAGTTCGGCATCGCCAGGCCGCGCATCCTGGTCTGCGGTCTCAACCCGCACGCCGGCGAGAGCGGCCACCTCGGCCGCGAGGAGATCGAGGTGATCGAGCCGACCCTGGCGCAGCTGCGCGGCGAAGGCCTCGACCTGGTCGGTCCGCTGCCGGCCGACACCCTGTTCACCCCGAAACACCTCGAGCACTGCGACGCGGTGCTGGCCATGTACCACGACCAGGGCCTGCCGGTGCTCAAGTACAAGGGCTTCGGCGCGGCGGTCAACGTCACCCTCGGCCTGCCCATCGTGCGCACCTCGGTCGACCACGGCACCGCACTGGACCTGGCCGGCAGCGGCCGCGTCGACACCGGCAGCCTGCGGGTGGCGCTGGAGACCGCCTACCAGATGAGCGCCGGCCCGGCCTAGCACGGTCGGCGGGAAAATGCCGACTGGCCTTTTCCGCCGGAGTGCCCCATGGTGGGAAGCCGCTGTGCGGGCTTCCACCCTACGAACCTTGCATTCGCTTTGAGCTTGCGGCTTGAAGCCTGGAGCTGCCCCCTCATGCCCGAACTCTACCAACACCGCGCCCGCAAGCGCTTCGGCCAGAACTTCCTGCACGACGCCGGGGTCATCCACCGCATCCTGCGCGCCATCCATGCGCGGCCGGGCGAGCACCTGGTGGAGATCGGCCCCGGCCAGGGCGCCCTCACCGAGGGGCTGCTCGGCAGCGGCGCGAAGCTCGACGTGATCGAGCTGGACCAGGACCTGCTGCCGCTGCTCAGGCTGCGCTTCGGCCTGAATCCCAACTTCACCCTCAACGCCGGCGACGCGCTGAAGTTCGACTTCGACGCCCTGGTACAAGGCGAAGAGAAGCTGCGGGTGGTCGGCAACCTGCCCTACAACATCTCCACGCCGCTGATCTTCCACCTGCTCGAGCATGCCTCGATCATCGGCGACATGCACTTCATGCTGCAGAAGGAAGTGGTCGAGCGCCTGGCCGCCGAGCCCGGCGGCGGCGACTGGGGCCGGCTGTCGATCATGGTCCAGTACTTCTGCCGGGTCGAGCACCTGTTCAACGTCGGCCCCGGCGCCTTCAACCCGCCGCCCAAGGTCGACTCGGCGATCGTCCGCCTGGTCCCGCACGCCGAACTGCCGCACCCGGCCCGCGACCACCGCCTGCTCGAACGGGTGGTGCGCGAGGCGTTCAACCAGCGCCGCAAGACCCTGCGCAACACCCTCAAGCAGCTGCTGCCCGCCGAGGCCATCGAGGCCGCCGGGGTCGACGGCGGCAAGCGCCCGGAGCAGCTGGACCTGGCCGCCTTCGTGCGCCTGGCCGACCAGCTGGCCCTGCAGACAAAGACCGAGTAAATCGCTAAGCTTTCCAGCAGACTGCCCGAAACCGCACAGATGACCGCCCCGGACCCGCGTTACCAGATCGACGTCAGCGTCGTCACCCGCCACCTGCCCGAGCAATCGCAGCCCGAGCAGCAGCGCTACGCCTTCGCCTACACGGTGACCATCCGCAATGTCGGCGCACTGGCCGCCAAGCTGCTGACCCGCCACTGGATCATCACCGACGGCAACGCCAAGGTGCAGGAAGTGCGCGGCGCCGGGGTGGTCGGCGAGCAGCCGCACCTGGCACCCGGCGAAAGCCACACCTACACCAGCGGCTGCGTGCTGGCCACTCCGGTGGGCAGCATGCACGGCAGCTTCGGCATGCAGGCCGACGACGGCCAGGCCTTCGACGCGCCCATCGCGCCTTTCCGCCTGGCCGTGCCCGGAGCCCTGCACTGATGGCGCTGTACGCGGTCGGCGACGTGCAGGGCTGCCTGGCGCCGCTGCAGTGCCTGCTCGAACGGGTCGCCTTCGATCCGGCCCGCGACCGGTTGTGGCTGGTCGGCGACCTGGTCAACCGCGGCCCGCAGTCGCTGGAGACCCTGCGCTTCCTGTTCGCCATGCGCGACTCGGTGGTCAGCGTGCTGGGCAACCACGACCTGCACCTGCTGGCGGTGGCGCACAACATCGAGCGCCTGAAGAAGGGCGACACCCTGCGCGAGATCCTCGATGCACCGGACCGCGACGACCTGCTCGACTGGCTGCGTCGCCTGCCGCTGCTGCACTACGACGAGGAGCGGCGGATCACCCTGGTGCACGCCGGCATCCCGCCGCAGTGGACGCTGAAGAAGGCGCGCAAGCGTGCCGCCGAGGTCGAGGAGGCGCTGCGCGACGACGCCCGTCTGCCGCTGTTCCTCGACGGCATGTACGGCAACGAACCCAACCGGTGGGACGGCAAGCTGCGCGGCATCGCCCGCCTGCGGGTGATCACCAACTACTTCACCCGCATGCGCTTCTGCACTGCCGACGGCCGCCTCGACCTGAAGAGCAAGGAAGGCCTCGGCACCGCACCGCACGGCTACGCGCCCTGGTTCAGCCACCCCAATCGCAGGAGCCGCGGCGAGCGGATCGTCTTCGGCCACTGGGCGGCCCTGCAGGGCCGCTGCAGCGAGCCCGGCGTCGAGGCGCTGGACTCCGGCTGCGTGTGGGGCGGCGCCCTGACCCTGCTCGACGTCGACAGCGGCGAGCGCCACACCTGCAGTTGCCACAAGGAGCAGCCATGAGCGAATTCAAGCGCATCGATCCCGCCACCGCCCACGACCTGCGCGCCCGCGGCGCCGTGGTGGTCGACATCCGCGACCCGCACAGCTTCGCCAGCGGCCACGTCCCCGGCGCGCGCCATCTGGACAACCACTCGCTGGCCGACTTCATCGCCGGTGCCGATCTGGATGCCCCGCTGCTGGTGATCTGCTACCACGGCAACTCCAGCCAGAGCGCCGCCGCCTTCCTCGCCCACCAGGGCTTCGCCGAGGTCTACAGCATCGACGGCGGCTTCGAGCTGTGGCGCGCCCAGTACCCCGACGAGGTCGCCCGCCTGCCCCACGACTGAGCCCCGCGGCATTTGTAACAAGTCGCCGCTGCGCCCGTTTTTCCTGCTGCAGCCGCCGCCAAGCAGGTCTATGCTGTCCACAAGAGTGTTGCAAAAGAGAAAGCCGGCCCACCGGCTTCCGGACAGGTAGTACGACCATTGGGGGGTCGAGAGGGGAGCAGCTGGCAGGCGCCATGCGCCGGTCCGCCCATGCCCGCCCGAGGCCCACTTCCGGTTCAGGCATCGAGCGAGGTGACGTCATGAGCATTTTCAGCCATTTCCAGCAACGCTACGAAACGACGCGCCAGGAAGAGTATTCCCTGCAGGAGTACCTCGACCTGTGCAAGCAGGATCCCATGGCCTACGCCACGGCCGCCGAGCGCATGCTCCAGGCCATCGGCGAGCCGCAGCTGGTCGATACCTCCACCGACTCGCGGCTGTCGCGGATCTTCTCCAACAAGGTGATCCGCCGCTACCCGGCCTTCGCCGACTTCCACGGCATGGAAGACAGCATCGACCAGATCGTCTCCTACTTCCGCCACGCCGCCCAGGGCCTGGAGGAGAAGAAGCAGATCCTCTACCTGCTCGGCCCGGTGGGCGGCGGCAAGTCCTCGCTGGCCGAGAAGCTCAAGCACCTGATGGAGCACATCCCCTTCTACGCCATCAAGGGCTCGCCGGTGTTCGAGTCGCCGCTCGGGCTGTTCAACCCCGACGAGGACGGCACCATCCTCGAGGAGGAGTACGGCATCCCGCGCCGCTACCTCAGCTCGATCATGTCGCCGTGGGCCGCCAAGCGCCTCACCGAGTTCGGCGGCGACATCAGCAAGTTCCGCGTGGTCAAGCTGTACCCGTCGATCCTCAACCAGATCGCCATCGCCAAGACCGAGCCGGGCGACGAGAACAACCAGGACATCTCCGCGCTGGTCGGCAAGGTCGATATCCGCAAGCTCGAGGAGTTCCCGCAGAACGACCCGGACGCCTACAGCTACTCCGGCGCGCTGTGCCGCGCCAACCAGGGCCTGATGGAGTTCGTCGAGATGTTCAAGGCACCGATCAAGGTGCTGCACCCGCTGCTGACCGCCACCCAGGAAGGCAACTACAACAGCACCGAGGGCCTCGGCGCGATTCCCTACAGCGGCATCCTGCTGGCCCACTCCAACGAAGCCGAGTGGCACAGCTTCCGCAACAACAAGAACAACGAGGCGTTCATCGACCGCATCTACATCGTCAAGGTGCCCTACTGCCTGCGCGTCTCCGATGAGATCCGCATCTACGAGAAGCTGCTGGTCAACAGTTCGCTGTCCCAGGCGCACTGCGCCCCGGACACCCTGAAGATGCTCGCCCAGTTCTCGGTGCTGTCGCGCCTGAAGGAGCCGGAGAACTCCAACATCTACTCGAAGATGCGCGTCTACGACGGCGAGAACCTCAAGGACACCGATCCCAAGGCCAAGTCGATCCAGGAGTACCGCGATGCCGCCGGCGTCGACGAGGGCATGACCGGTCTGTCGACCCGCTTCGCCTTCAAGATCCTCTCCAAGGTATTCAACTTCGACCCCCACGAGGTGGCGGCCAACCCGGTGCATCTGCTCTACGTGCTGGAACAGCAGATCGAGCAGGAGCAGTTCCCGGCGGAAACCCGCGAGCGCTACCTGCGCTTCATCAAGGAATACCTGGCGCCGCGCTACGTCGAGTTCATCGGCAAGGAGATCCAGACCGCCTATCTGGAGTCCTACAGCGAGTACGGGCAGAACATCTTCGACCGCTACGTGCTGTACGCCGACTTCTGGATCCAGGACCAGGAGTACCGCGATCCGGAAACCGGCGAGATCCTCAACCGCGGCGCCCTCAACGAGGAGCTGGAGAAGATCGAGAAACCGGCCGGCATCAGCAACCCGAAGGACTTCCGCAACGAGATCGTCAACTTCGTGCTGCGCGCGCGGGCCAACAACAACGGCAAGAACCCCTCGTGGCTGTCCTACGAGAAGCTGCGCGCGGTGATCGAGAAGAAGATGTTCTCCAACACCGAGGACCTGCTCCCGGTGATCAGCTTCAACGCCAAGGGCAGCAAGGACGAGCAGCAGAAGCACAACGACTTCGTCAAGCGCATGGTCGAGCGCGGCTACACCGAGAAACAGGTGCGCCTGCTCGCCGAATGGTATCTGCGCGTGCGCAAGTCGCAGTAGTAAGCTAGAGCCAGTCCTGGTTACGCAGCGGCGCCACCCGGCGCCGCTGCGGTCTGCGCCTCGGCCTCCGGCCCCGCACGGGAGCACGCCATGAGTTACGTCATCGACCGACGACTGAACGGCAAGAACAAGAGCACGGTGAACCGCCAGCGTTTCCTGCGGCGTTACCGCGACCACATCAAGAAGGCGGTGGAGGAAGCCGTCAGCCGCCGTTCCATCACCGACATGGAACACGGCGAGCAGATCAGCATTCCCTCGCGCGACATCGACGAACCGGTGCTGCACCACGGTCAGGGCGGACGACGCACCGTCATCCACCCCGGCAACAAGGAGTTCACCACCGGCGAGCGCATCCCGCGGCCCTCCGGCGGCGGCAGCGGCGGCTCGGGCCAGGGCAAGGCCGGCAATTCCGGCGAGGGCATGGACGACTTCGTGTTCCAGATCACCCAGGAGGAGTTCCTCGACTTCATGTTCGAGGACCTGGCGCTGCCCAACCTGGTGAAGAAGCACCTGACCGGCATCGACAGCTTCAAGACCGTGCGCGCCGGGATCAGCAGCGAAGGCACGCCGGCACGCCTGAACATCGTGCGCACCCTGCGCTCGGCGCACGCCCGACGCATCGCCCTGTCCGGCTCCAGCCGCAGCCACCTGCGCGAACTGAAGGCCGAACTGGAACGCCTCAAGCGCGAGGAACCGGACAACTTCGGCGACATCCGCGAGGTGGAGGAGAAGATCGCCGGCCTGCGCGCGCGCATCGAACGCCTGCCGTTCCTCGACACCTTCGACCTCAGGTACAACCTGCTGGTCAAGCAGCCCAATCCGACCTCCAAGGCGGTGATGTTCTGCCTGATGGACGTGTCCGGGTCGATGACCCAGGCCACCAAGGACATCGCCAAGCGCTTCTTCATCCTGCTGTACCTGTTCCTCAAGCGCAGCTACGACAAGATCGAGGTGGTGTTCATCCGCCACCACACCAGCGCCAAGGAGGTCGACGAGCAGGAGTTCTTCTACTCGCGGGAAACCGGCGGCACCATCGTCTCCAGCGCCCTCAAGCTGATGCAGGAGGTGATGGCCGCACGCTACCCGGCCCACGAGTGGAACATCTACGCCGCCCAGGCCTCCGACGGCGACAACTGGAACGACGACTCGCCGGTGTGCCGCGACATCCTGCTGCGCCAGATCATGCCGTACGTGCAGTACTTCAGCTACGTGGAGATCACCCCGCGCGAACACCAGGCGCTGTGGCATGAGTACGAGCGGGTGGCCGAGGCCTTCCCGGACAGCTTCGCCCAGCAGCAGATCGTCTCCGCCGCCGACATCTACCCGGTATTCCGCGAACTGTTCCAGAGGAGGATCGCCGCATGACTCCTCGCGCCAAGAAAGGCCAGCCGCTGTCGACCGGCTCGGAGTGGACCTTCGACCTGATCCGCACCTACGACCGTGAGATCGCCCGGCTGGCCGAGCGCTACGCGCTCGACACCTATCCCAACCAGATCGAGGTGATCACCGCCGAGCAGATGATGGACGCCTACGCCTCGGTGGGCATGCCGATCGGCTATCACCACTGGTCCTACGGCAAGCACTTTCTCTCCACCGAGAAGGGCTACAAGCGCGGACAGATGGGACTGGCCTACGAGATCGTGATCAACTCCGACCCGTGCATCGCCTACCTCATGGAAGAGAACACCATGTGCATGCAGGCACTGGTGGTGGCGCACGCCTGCTACGGCCACAACAGCTTCTTCAAGGGCAACTACCTGTTCCGCACCTGGACCGACGCCAGCTCGATCATCGACTACCTGGTGTTCGCCCGGCAGTACATCGACAAGTGCGAGGAGCGCCATGGCATCGACGCGGTGGAGGACCTGCTGGATTCCTGCCACGCTCTGATGAACTACGGCGTGGACCGCTACAAGCGGCCCTACCCGATCTCCGCCGAGGAGGAGCGGCGCCGCCAGAAGGACCGCGAAGAGCAGCTGCAGCGCCAGGTCAACGACCTGTGGCGGACCATCCCCAAGGGCCTGGGCAAGGAGCGCGCCGACGACGGCCAGCGCTTCCCGGCCGAACCGCAGGAGAACATCCTCTACTTCATCGAGAAGCACGCGCCGCTGCTGGAGCCCTGGCAGCGCGAGGTGGTGCGCATCGTGCGCAAGATCGCCCAGTACTTCTACCCGCAGCGGCAGACCCAGGTGATGAACGAGGGCTGGGCCACCTTCTGGCACTACACCCTGCTCAACGACCTCTACGACGAGGGCCTGGTCACCGACGGCTTCATGATGGAATTCCTCCAGTACCACACCAGCGTGGTCTACCAGCCGCCGTTCGACAGCCCCTACTACAGCGGCATCAACCCTTACGCGCTGGGTTTTGCCATGTACCGCGACATCCGCCGCATCTGCGAGGAGCCGACCGAGGAGGATCGCCGCTGGTTCCCCGACATCGCCGGCAGCGACTGGCTGGCCACCCTGAAGTTCGCCATGCAGAACTTCAAGGACGAGAGCTTCATCCAGCAGTTCCTCTCGCCGCGGCTGATCCGCGAGTTCCGTCTGTTCAGCATCCTCGACGACGACCAGCAGGACGAGCTGCTGGTCGACGCCATCCACGACGACAGCGGCTACCGCACCATCCGCGACCACCTGGCGGCGCAGTACAACCTCGGCAACCGCGAACCCAACGTGCAGATCTGGAACGTCGACCGCCGCGGCGACCGCTCGCTGACCCTGCGCCACTACCAGCACGAACGCAAGCCGCTGGGCAGCTCGACCGAGGACGTGCTGCGCCACCTGCACCGCCTGTGGGGCTTCGACGTGCACCTGGAAAGCATGCAGGGCGAGCAGCGTGTGGCCGTCCAGCACATGCCGCCCAGGCGCGAACGCGAGAGCGAGGGCAGCCACTTCGACCTGATCGCCCGCCCGGTCTGAGAAGCACCACGCAGCGCCGCCGTCGCCCCGAGCGCGGCGGCGCGCTATCCTCTGCGCCACCCTCCCCATTGCCTGCAGGACACGCCATGCAGATCTACAAGGTAGGCGGCGCCGTGCGCGACCGCCTGCTCGGCCGCCCGGTGACGGAAACCGACTGGGTGGTGGTCGGCGCCAGCGCCGAAGAGCTCGTCGCCCGTGGCTTCCGCCCGGTCGGCGCCGACTTCCCGGTGTTCCTCCATCCCGAGACCGGCGAGGAGTACGCCCTGGCGCGCACCGAACGCAAGAGCGGGCGCGGCTACGGCGGCTTCACCTTCTACGCCAGCCCCGAGGTGACCCTCGAGGAAGACCTGATCCGCCGCGACCTGACCATCAATGCCATGGCCGAGGACGCCGACGGCCGGATCATCGACCCCTACGGCGGCCAGGACGACCTCGCCCTGCGCCTGCTGCGCCACGTCTCGCCGGCCTTCGCCGAGGATCCGCTGCGCGTGCTGCGGGTCGCCCGTTTTGCCGCGCGCTACGCGCCGCTGGGCTTTCGCATCGCCGAGGAGACCCTGGCGCTGATGGCCGAGATCGCCGCCTCCGGCGAGCTGGCCGACCTCACCGCCGAGCGGGTGTGGAGGGAGATCGAACGCGCGCTGATGGAGCCGCGCCCCGAGGTGTTCGTCCGGGTACTGCGCGACTGCGGCGCGCTCGCCGAGCTGCTGCCCGAGGTGCAGGCGCTGTTCGGCGTGCCGCAGCCGGCGCAGCATCACCCGGAGATCGACAGCGGCGAGCACGTGCTGATGGTCCTGCGCCAGTGCGCCGAGCATGGGCAGCCGCTGGCGGTGCGCTGGGCCTGCCTGCTGCACGATCTGGGCAAGGGCCTCACCGATCCGCAGGAATGGCCGCGGCACATCGCCCACGAAAGCCGCGGCCTGCGCCTGATCGAGGCGGTCAACGTGCGCTGCAAGGTGCCGCGCGACTGCGCCGAGCTGGCCCTGCTGGTCGGCGAATACCACACCCACGGCCATCGCGCCCTGGAGCTGCGCGCGCAGACCCTCGCCGAGCTGTTCCAGGACTTCGACCTGTACCGCCGGCCGGAACGCTTCGCGGCGTTCGTCGCCGCCTGCGAGATGGACGCCCGCGGCCGCCTCGGCCTCGAGCGCCAACCCTACCCGCAGGCCGACTACCTGCGCGCCGCCGCCGCGGTGGCGCGCGGCGTGGCGGTGCAGCCGCTGCTGGAGCAGGGCTTCAAGGGTGCGGAACTGGGCGAGGCGCTCAAGCGCGCGCGGCTGAATGCGCTGAAGGTTTTCCGCGAGGAGCAGCGCGCAGACCTGCCGTAGGGTGCGCCATGCGCACCGCTACCCGGAGGTGCGTGCGGCGTACCTTACTGTGCCGGAGCCGGGAAGGCGCTGCGCAGTTCCGCCGGAGTCAGCTCCATGCCGCGCCAGATGAAGGACACCGGCCACAGCCGCTGCTCGCTGCGCATCGCCTGCCAGAGCGCGGCGAAGCTGCGCCCCTCGCCGGGATGGCGCGCCGCGGGAGCGAGCAGGGCCAGCGGCCAGAGCACGAAGGCATTGCGCAGGATCTCCGCGCGCGGCAGTTGCAGGCCGTCGAAGTCGCCGACCAGGTCGTCGTAGAGCAGCACGTCGATGTCCAGCGGCAGGCCCTTGCGCTCGGGCGCGTAGCGGCCGTTGTCCGCCTCGATGACCTTGAGCCGGCGATCCAGCTCGGCCAGCGGCAGCTCGGTCTGCGCCATCACCGCGAGGTTGTAGAACGGCCCGCTGCGGATACCCACCGCCTCGCTCTCGAACACCGGCGAGCAGCGCAGATCGACGAGGATCGCCGCCAGCGCATCCAGGCCGGCGCTCAGGTGCGCATGGCGCTCGATGTTGCTGCCCAGGCCGAGGAAAACCGTGCTCAGCGGCATCCGCGTTCGATCTCCACGCCGACCCCGCCACGCGCCGCCGGCACCGCGCCGGGCTTGGTCAGGCGCAGACGCAGCCAGCGGATGCCGAACTCGGCCATCAGCAGCGCGGCCAGGCGCTCGGCGAAGGTTTCCACCAGCTGGAAGGCGCTCTCGGCGGCGAAGGCCTGCACCCGCGCGCTGACCGCCGCGTAGTCGAGCGCGGCGGCCAGCTCGTCGCCGGCCGCCGCCGGGCGGATGTCCCAGCCCAGCTGCAGGTCGAGACTCAGGCACTGGCGGATGCCGCGCTCCCAGTCGTACACGCCGATCACGGTGTCGACTTCCAGCCCGTCGATGAAGACTATGTCCACGCTATCCTCTTTCGCGTCACGACAAGGTCGCGTCGCCTCGTTAGAATCGGGGTTCCACCGCAGCGGAACCGCTCATGCCCTGGCTACTGGCAGTCCTGGCCTACCTGCTCGGCTCTGTGTCCTTCGCCGTGCTGCTCAGCCGCCGGCTCGGCACCGCCGACCCGCGCCGCGGCGGCTCGGGCAACCCCGGCGCCACCAATATGCTGCGCCTGGGCGGGCGTCGGGCTGCCGCCCTCACCCTGCTCGGCGACCTGTCCAAGGGCCTGCTGCCGGTGCTGCTGGCCCGCCTCCTCGAACTGCCACCGGTCCAGCAGGCCTGGATCGGCCTGGCCGCGGTGCTCGGCCACCTCTACCCGCTGTACTTCCAGTTTCGCGGCGGCAAGGGCGTCGCCACCGCCGCCGGTCTGCTGCTCGGCCTGCACTGGCCGGTCGCCCTGCTGGCCCTGGCGATCTGGCTGCTGACCTTCGCCCTGACCCGCACCAGTTCGCTGGCCTCCCTGCTCGCCGCAGGCATCGGCCTGCCGCTGCTGGCCTGGCAGCAGCCGGCCCTGCTGCTGCCGCTCGGTCTGCTCGGCGGCCTGATCGTCTGGCGTCACCGCGACAACCTGCGCGCACTGTCGGTCGGCCGCGAACGGCATTTCTGAACCGACTCAGATCGCCGGCAGCGTCTCCATCGACCAGCGCGGCTGCACCCCGATCGCCGGACCATCGTGCTGGCCGGCCAGCAGGCGCTGGCAGCCGGCGTAGGCGATCATCGCCCCGTTGTCGGTGCAGAAGCGCGGCCGCGCATAGAACACCTGGCCACGCAGCTCGCCGAGCATCTTCTCCAGCGCCTGGCGCAACGCCTGGTTGGCGCTCACCCCGCCGGCGATCACCAGGCGCCTGAGCCCGGTCTGCTTGAGCGCCCGGCGGCACTTGATGGTCAGCGTCTCGACCACCGCCTGCTGGAAGGCCAGGGCGATGTCGGCGCGCGCCTGGTCGAGATCGCCGTCCTCGCGCTCGCACTGCCGCCAGGTGTTGAGGGCGAAGGTCTTCAGGCCGCTGAAGCTGAACTCCAGGCCCGGGCGGTCGGTCATCGGCCGCGGGAACACGAAACGCCCCGGCGTGCCGCGCCCGGCCAGGCGGGCGATCTCCGGGCCGCCCGGATAGCCGAGGCCGATCAGCTTGGCGGTCTTGTCGAAAGCCTCGCCGGCGGCGTCGTCCAGCGACTCGCCGAGCAGCTGGTAGCGGCCGATGCCGTCGACCCGCACCAACTGGGTGTGCCCGCCGGAGACCAGCAGGGCGACGAACGGGAACTGCGGCGGCGTTTCCTCCAGCATCGGCGCCAGCAGGTGGCCCTCCATGTGGTGCACGCCGACCGCCGGCACGTCCCAGGCCAGCGCCAGCGCCTGGGCGCAGGAAGCCCCGACCAGCAGCGCGCCGACCAGCCCCGGCCCGGCGGTATAGGCCACCGCGTCGATCTCGGCGAAGCCGCAGCCCGCCTCGTCGAGCACCTGACGGATCAGCGGCAGCATGCGCTTGACGTGGTCGCGCGAGGCCAGCTCGGGCACCACGCCGCCGTAGACGCGGTGCAGGTCGATCTGGCTGAACAGCGCATCGGCCAGCAGGCCGCGCTCGCTGTCGTACAGCGCCACGCCGGTTTCGTCGCAGGAAGTTTCCAGGCCAAGGACTCGCATCGGGCAACCCCGTGATCGTTCGCTAAACCGTGCATGATAAGCGCCCGCGCCCCACGACACCATGCCTCGGGCGCCGGCGACAGACTGCCGGCAGGCGGCTTTTCCCACCCGGGGGCTTGGCAGTGCGGCTGTCAAGGGTTAATATCCGCAGCCCTTGAAAACCGGTGCCTCCCGAGCCTTTTGCAGGATTGCACCATTCATATCGGTAATCAGTGAAGGTACGACCTGGATGCCCGCCGTCAAAGTTAAAGAGAACGAACCCTTCGACGTAGCCCTGCGTCGTTTCAAGCGCTCCTGCGAGAAAGCCGGTGTTCTGGCTGAGGTGCGTAGCCGCGAGTTCTACGAGAAGCCCACCGCCGAGCGCAAGCGCAAGGCCGCGGCTGCCGTGAAGCGCCACGCCAAGAAAGTGCAGCGCGAGCAGCGTCGCCGCGAGCGCCTGTACTGAGTTATCGCTCAGGCAGCGCCGTCACGCACAACACCCGGCCTCGGCCGGGTGTTTGCTTTGGCAGCACCCCGACTCCGACTTGCCCGGCAAGCCTCGGAGTTTTTGCGTTTTCTTCCCCGCTGAACCGCACAGCCACGAGCAGCCCATGGCCGGCCTGATCCCCCAGCGTTTCATCGACGACCTGCTCAACCGCACCGACATCGTCGAGGTGGTGGGCTCGCGCGTGCAGCTGAAGAAGACCGGCAAGAACTACAGCGCCTGCTGCCCGTTCCACCAGGAAAAGACCCCCTCGTTCACCGTCAGCCCGGACAAGCAGTTCTACTACTGCTTCGGCTGCGGCGCCGGCGGCAACGCCCTGGGCTTCGTCATGGACCACGACCACCTGGACTTCCCCCAGGCGGTCGAGGAACTGGCCAAACGCGCCGGCCTCGAGGTACCGCGCGAGGACAGCCGGCCGGGCCAGCGCCCGCGCCAGCCGGTCGACTCGCCGCTCTACCCGCTGCTCGGCGCCGCCGCCGACTACTACCGCCAGGCGCTGAAGAGCCACCCGGCACGCCAGGCGGCGGTCGACTACCTCAAGGGCCGTGGCCTATCCGGCAGCGTCGCCCGCGACTTCGGCCTCGGCTTCGCCCCGCCCGGCTGGGACAACCTGCTCCGGCACCTGGGCGGCGACAGCCTGCAGCAGAAGGCGCTGATCGACGCAGGGCTCTTGATCGAGAACGCCGAGAGCGGCAAGCGCTACGACCGCTTCCGCGACCGGGTGATATTCCCGATCCGCGACAGCCGCGGCCGGGTGATCGCCTTCGGCGGTCGGGTGCTCGGCGACGACAAGCCCAAATACCTCAACTCGCCGGAAACCCCGGTATTCCACAAGGGCCAGGAGCTCTACGGACTGTACGAGGCACGGCGCAGCAACCGCGATCTCGACGAGATCCTGGTGGTCGAGGGCTACATGGACGTCATCGCCCTCGCCCAGCAGGGCCTGCGCAATGCGGTGGCGACCCTCGGCACGGCGACCAGCGAGGAGCACATCAAGCGCCTGTTCCGCGTCGTGCCGAGCATCCTGTTCTGCTTCGACGGCGACAGCGCCGGACGCACCGCGGCCTGGCGCGCGCTAGAGTCCTGCCTGCCGAACCTGCAGGACGGCCGCCGGGTGCGCTTCCTGTTCCTCCCCGAGGGCGAGGATCCGGACAGCCTGGTGCGCAAGGAAGGCGCCGACGCCTTCCGCGCCCGCCTCGCCCAGCAGACCGAGCCGCTGGCCGAGTACTTCTTCCGCCACCTGGCCGAGGAAGCCGACCCGCGCACCCTGGAGGGCAAGGCGCACCTGGCCACCCTGGCCGCACCGCTGCTGGAAAGGATCCCCGGCGCCAACCTGCGCGCGCTGATGCGCCAGCGCCTGGGCGAGATCACCGGCCTCTCCGGCGCAGCACTCGCCCAGTCGTCGCCCGCGTCGGGCGGCGAGGTGCCGCCGGCCGACTTCGCGGCGTCCTATCCGGACAGCGTCGAATACGCCGCGCCGACCGGCTACGCCGAGCGCCCCGCCGGCCAGGCCCGCAAGCCCTGGCAGAAGGACGAGTGGAAGGGGCGCAAGGGCGAAACCCGCCGCGAGCCGCCGGCGGTCATGCCGCCGCGCGGCGGCGCCGGCGTCGAGCCGCCGACCCTCAGCGCCCTGCGCGCCCTGCTGCACCACCCGCAGCTGGCGCAGAAGGTCGAGGATGCCGGCCATTTCGCCGCCGAGGACGATACCTGGACCCAGCTGCTGGTGGCGCTGCTGGAGTCGCTGCAGAAGCAGCCGCAGCAGAACTCGTTGCAGCTGATCGCCCGCTGGCACGGCACGGAACAGGGACGCCTGCTGCGCGGTCTAGCGGAGAAGGAATGGCTGATCAGTCAGGACAACCTTGAACAACAGTTTTTCGACACTATAACTACCTTGGCAGCCCGCCAGCGTGAGCGCAGCCTCGAAGGCCTGCTGCGCAAAGCGCGGCACAGCGAACTCAGCGCGGAGGAAAAGCTCCGCCTGCGCGCGCTTCTCAGCCGCAGCGATGCCCCCTGAGCCGGGGGCCATCTGGTGCCGAGACGCCCGGATCGACTATAATGCTCGGCTTCTCTTCAGCCCGCCAAGACCTTCAGTGGATAGGGTGAACATGTCCGTAAAAGCGCAACAGCAGTCCCGCCTCAAAGAGCTGATCGCCCGTGGCCGCGAGCAGGGTTACCTGACTTACGCCGAGGTCAACGACCACCTGCCGGAGGATATTTCCGATCCGGAACAGGTGGAAGACATCATCCGCATGATCAACGACATGGGGATCAACGTATTCGAGACGGCCCCGGATGCGGATGCCCTGCTGCTCGCCGAGGCGGACACCGACGAGGCCGCCGCCGAGGAAGCCGCCGCCGCCCTGGCCGCGGTGGAAAGCGACATCGGCCGCACCACCGACCCGGTGCGCATGTACATGCGCGAGATGGGCACCGTCGAGCTGCTCACCCGCGAAGGCGAGATCGAGATCGCCAAGCGCATCGAGGAAGGCATCCGCGAGGTGATGGGCGCCATCGCCCAGTTCCCTGGCTCGGTGGACAGCATCCTCGCCGAATACCAGCGCGTCACCAGCGAAGGCGGCCGTCTGTCCGACATCCTCAGCGGCTACATCGACCCCGACGACGGCACCCTGCCGGCGGAGAGCGACGAACTGCTGCCGCCCACCGGTGGCGCCAAGAAGGAAGCTGCCGCCGAGGACGAAGACGAGGACGAGGACGCCGAAGACAAGGGCGACAGCGAGGACGAGGGCGACGGCGGCCCCGATCCGGAGGAAGCCGCGCGCCGCTTCGGCGCAGTGGCCGAACAGCTGGAGCGGGCCCGCAAGGCGCTGCAGCAGCACGGCCGCCACCATGCCGAGGCTGTCGCCGAGCTGAACGCGCTGGCCGAGCTGTTCATGCCGATCAAGCTGGTGCCCAAGCAGTACGAAGCGCTGGTCGGCATGGTCCGCGAGGCCCTCGACCGCGTGCGCACCCAGGAACGCGCGATCATGCAGCTGTGCGTGCGCGACGCGCGCATGCCGCGCGCCGACTTCCTCAAGCTGTTCCCCGGCAACGAGGTCGACCTGACCTGGAGCGAAGGCCTGCTCAGCGGCAAGGCCAAGTACGCCGAGGCCATCGGCCGCCTGCAGGCCGACATCGTGCGCAACCAGCAGGTGCTGGTCGACCTGGAGCAGGAAGTCGGCCTGACCGTCGCCGAGATCAAGGAGATCAACCGACAGATGTCGCTCGGCGAGGCCAAGGCCCGCCGCGCCAAGAAGGAGATGGTCGAGGCCAACCTGCGCCTGGTGATCTCCATCGCCAAGAAGTACACCAACCGCGGCCTGCAGTTCCTCGACCTGATCCAGGAAGGCAACATCGGCCTGATGAAGGCGGTGGACAAGTTCGAATACCGCCGCGGCTACAAGTTCTCGACCTACGCCACCTGGTGGATCCGCCAGGCGATCACCCGCTCGATCGCCGACCAGGCGCGCACCATCCGTATCCCGGTGCACATGATCGAGACCATCAACAAGCTCAACCGCATCTCCCGGCAGATGCTCCAGGAGATGGGCCGCGAGCCGACTCCGGAGGAGCTGGGCGAGCGCATGGAGATGCCCGAGGACAAGATCCGCAAGGTGCTGAAGATCGCCAAGGAGCCGATCTCCATGGAGACGCCGATCGGCGACGACGAGGACTCGCACCTGGGCGACTTCATCGAGGACTCCACCATGCAGTCGCCGATCGAGGTGGCTACCGTGGAGAGCCTCAAGGAAGCCACCCGCGAGGTGCTCGCCGGGCTCACCGCGCGCGAGGCCAAGGTGCTGCGCATGCGTTTCGGCATCGACATGAACACCGACCACACCCTCGAGGAAGTCGGCAAGCAGTTCGACGTGACCCGCGAGCGCATCCGTCAGATCGAGGCCAAGGCCCTGCGCAAGCTGCGCCACCCGACCCGCAGCGAGCACCTGCGCTCGTTCCTCGACGAGTAAGGCGCCCTGCCACGGACAGGCCCCGGTACCGCAAGGACCGGGGCTTTTTCTTGCACGCACGCGCCAGGCAGCCTCTACACTCAGACGGTGAACGCGCAAACGAGGGATCGCCATGTCGCGCCCGCTGGCACCGTCCGGACTCTGCCTGGCACTGCTTCCCGTCCACGCCCATGCCGCCCTGCCCGCCTGGCCCCAGGCGCCCTGGAGCCTCCTGGAGACGCACGCCGCCCCTCTGCTCGCCGCACTCGGCCTGCTGGCCCTGCTGCTGCTCGGCCTGCTGGCGCAGAGCATCCGCCAGCACCGCCGCCTGCACCGCCAGTTGCATGCCCTGCACCGCCAGGCGCGCGACGCCCAGGGCGACAGCCTCGGCCAGCTGCCGCTGGTCAGTTGGGAAATGCACGCCCGCGACCTGCGTTTCACCCGCGTGTCCGCCCAGGCCGAACCGCTGCTCGGCTATCCCCTTAGCGCCTGGTACGAGGCGGACTTCTACAGCCGCACGCTGTACCCCGAGGACGCCCGGGAGGCCCTCGCCTTCCTCCACGAGGCCGGCCCCGGCGCTCGCCACGAGCA
This sequence comes from Stutzerimonas stutzeri, assembly GCF_024451105.1. Taxonomy (GTDB): domain Bacteria; phylum Pseudomonadota; class Gammaproteobacteria; order Pseudomonadales; family Pseudomonadaceae; genus Geopseudomonas; species Geopseudomonas stutzeri_A. Next base: position 3,205 of record NZ_JANGEY010000017.1, on the reverse strand, counting down.
CCGCCTGATCGCCGCCGACGGACGCCTGATCTGGGTGCTCGGCATCGTCCAGCGCCTCGGCGAGGGCGACGCTGCCCGCCTGCACGGCCTGTTCCTCGACATCGGCAAGAGCAAGCAGACCGAACAGGCACTGCGCCAGTCCGAACAGAAGTTCAGCGCCCTGTTCCAGCACAGCCCGGACATCATGCTGCTGGTCGAGCGTGCCAGCGCGCGCATCCTCACGGTCAACCGCGCCTTCGAGCAGGCCATCGGCCTGGAGGCCGCCGCCGTGTGCGGCCATACCTCCAGCGAACTGGGGCTGTGGCGCCAACATGTCCAGGGCGAACAGCTGCTGCGCGAGCTGCAGCAGCACGACCTGCACAATGTCGAGGTGACCCTGAGGCGCCGCGACCGCGAAGACTTCACCGCCCTGCTGTCGACCCGCAGCCTGCGGCTCGACGGCCAGGACGCGGCCATCGTGGTGCTGCGCGACCTCACCACCCTGCGCCAGACCCAGCAGCAACTGCATGCCAGCGAGGAGAAATTCGCCAAGATCTTCTACGCCTCGCCCGACGCTCTGGCCATCACCCGGCTGCGCGACGGCCGCCTGCTCGAGATCAATCCCGGCTTCACCCAACTGACCGGCTACAGCGCCGGCGAGGCGCTCGGCCGCACGCCCCTCGAACTCGCCCTATGGGTCGACCCGGCCGACGGCCAACTGCTGCTGCGCAGGATCGAACGCGACGGTCATGCACGCCGCCTGGCCCTGCCGCTGCGCACCCGCGGCGGCCAGCACCGCCTGTGCGAACTCAGCGCCCAGCCGCTGCAGATCGACGGCGAAGCCTGCCTGCTGAGCATCGCCCGCGACGTGACCGAGCACATGCAGATGCAGGAACGCCTGCAGCAGGCCGCCACCGTATTCGAGAACACCGCCGAAGGCGTGATGATCACCGATCTCGAACAGCGCATCGTCGCCATCAACCGCGCCTTCAGCGCCATCACCGGCTACAGCGAGAGCGAGGCGCTCGGCCAGACGCCGCAGCTGCTCGCCTCCGGACAGCACGGCCAGGAGTTCCACGAACAGATCCGCTACAGCCTCGAGCACGACGACCACTGGCAGGGCGAGATCTGGAGCCGGCGCAAGAACGGCGAACCCTATCCCGCCTGGATGACCATCAGCGCGGTACGCAACGGCAACAACCGGGTATCCCATCACGTCGCCGTGTTCGCCGACATCACCACCCTCAAGCACGCCCAGGCACGCCTCGACTACCAGGCCCACCACGACCCCCTGACCGGCCTGCCCAACCGCCTGCTGTTCGAGAACCGCCTGCAACTGGCCATCGACGAGGCCCGCGAGGAGGGACGCCGGGGCGCCGTGCTGTTCCTCGACCTCGACCGCTTCAAGCACATCAACGACAGCCTCGGCCACCCGGTCGGCGACCTGCTGCTGCAGGGCATCGCCAAGCGCCTGCGCGAGCAGTTGCGCGAAGTCGACACCGTGGCTCGCCTCGGCGGCGACGAGTTCATCGTGCTGATGCCGACCATCGCGCAGACCAGCGACGTCGAACGCGTCGCCAGCAAGCTGATGGGGGCCTTCAGCAACCCGTTCAACGCCGGCGGCCACGAGTTCTTCATGAGCTCGAGCATGGGCATCAGCCTGTTCCCCGAGCACGGCGACGACGTCGCCACCCTGGTGAAGAACGCCGACGCCGCCATGTACCGCGCCAAGGCGCGCGGGCGCAACCGCATCGAGTTCTTCACCGAGGACCTCAGCTACCAGGCCAGCGAGCGCATCGCCCTGGAGAACGACCTGCGCCGCGCCGCCGAGCGCGGCGAGCTGCAGCTGTACTACCAACCGAAGCTGTCGCTGGAAAGCGGCCTGCTGGTCGGCGCCGAGGCCCTGCTGCGCTGGCACCACCCGGTCTACGGCGACGTGCCGCCGGACCGCTTCATCGCCATCGCCGAAGAGAACGGCAGCATCCTCGAGCTCGGCGACTGGGTGCTGCAGGAGGCCTGCCGGCAGATGCACGCCTGGCAAGAGCACTATCTGGAGTTCGGACCGCTGGCGGTCAACCTGGCCGGCCCTCAACTGCGCCAGGCGCAGCTGGTCGAGCGCATCAGCGAACTGCTGGCCAGCCACGCCCTGGCCCCGGCCAGCCTGCAACTGGAGATCACCGAGACCTTCGTGATGAGCCAGAAGGAGGAGGCCCTGCCGATTCTCCAGGCGCTCAAGACGCTCGGCCTGCAGCTGGCGATCGACGACTTCGGCACCGGCTACTCCTCGCTCAGCTACCTCAAGCGCCTGCCGATCGACACCCTGAAGATCGACCAGTCGTTCGTCGCCGGACTGCCGGACGACCCCCACGACGCCGCGATCACCCGCGCCATCATCGCCCTGGGTCGCAGCATGCAACTGACGGTGATCGCCGAAGGCGTGGAGACCAAGTCCCAGGAGCGTTTCCTCGCCTTCGAGGGCTGCCAGCAGATCCAGGGCTACGCCCTCAGCAAGCCGCTGCCCGCCGAGCAGTTCGCCGCCAGCTTCCTCGCCCCCCGCCAGACCCTTGGCTCGAGCGTGCAGGCCCCGCTATAATCGCCGCGCTCCGCACGCCGCCGGCGACGGAGACCAGGATGAGGACGCCGGACGGCCTCGCCGAAGGGACGCGCCGGGCCGCCACGACCAGCCCGGCAGCTCGCGGGCCTATAGCTCAGTTGGTCAGAGCAGGCGACTCATAATCGCTTGGTCGCAGGTTCAAGTCCTGCTGGGCCCACCACATGCAAGTTTCCACATGCTCCCACATGCACCGGAAACACCCCAAGAAGCCCGCCCCGTGCGGGCTCTCTTGTTTCTGAGCGTCCCCACACGCCCCCATAGCAGAAAGTGAGGTGTATCCCTCCCCTGTACCCGAGCCGTCCACTTGAAACTGTGGGATAAGCGCGCCGGGTCGCTGCGCAGGGCATTGAAGCGGGTGGTGGCATGGCGCAGGAAGATCAGGCCCAGCACGGGCATCGAGCATTCGCTGGCGGTCAGCTTGGAGTTGGCGCGCCACTGGTCGGCGGCTTCCCAGAGGTCGTCTTCGAGCTGTTTGAGTTCCTGATGATTGTGTCCCGGGAAGTGGTGTAACTGAGCACCATCAGAAGCGCCGTCAGGCGTGAGGAGGATGGTCACCGTGGTTTCTGGCTAGGTTGAGTTTGCTGACCTGACCATCACCGGAGAAACCACGAT
>NZ_JANGEY010000016.1 GCF_024451105.1 Stutzerimonas stutzeri | reverse complement strand
TCGTGGTTTCTCCGGTGATGGTCAGGTCAGCAAACTCAACCTAGCCAGAAACCACGGTGACCATCCTCCTCACGCCTGACGGCGCTTCTGATGGTGCTCAGTTACACCACTTCCCGGGACACAATCTTCTGCAACCGGGAAGGCACGCCCTACGCGTACCGCAACATCAACAACCGGGTCTGGTACCCGCTGCTTCGCCACTTGGGGCTGCGTCAGCGGCGCCCTTACCAGACGCGCCATACCGCAGCGACCCTGTGGCTGGCCGCCGGTGAAAACCCGGAGTGGATCGCCCGGCAGATGGGCCATACGACCACCGAGATGCTGTTCCGCGTCTACTCGCGCTACGTGCCCAACCTGACCCGACGAGACGGAAGCGCCTTCGACAACCTGATCCAAGCCAATCTCAAGGCCTGAGGAGTACCCACATGAAACTGATCAAGCGCAGCAACGTCATCCAGCTACACCCGTCGATGGAAGCTCGCGAGCACCAGTACCTGAAGCACCTGGCCTCGGCCATGAGCCACTACCTCGAGAACCCCAACGGCACCGAACTGGTCTGCATCCTCGGCTCCGGCTATGAGAAGAACAACCGCCAGGCGCTCGATACCTGGGTCGCCTACCACCGCAACGAGGTCTTCGAAACCCGCCTGGAGGGCCGCAGCCCGCTGGACTTCCTGATCGCGAAGCTGGAAGACCTGCTCAACAACTGAAGCGACGAAGGGGCCGAAAGGCCCCTTCATTCTGTCTGATGTCCTGAAAGCGAGATTTCATCCCCGCCCCGAGACCTTTGGTTAAGATGCTGCGTTTAGATAGCATACCCCGGCATGCCCTGGCTGTGGACCCGCGAGCAGAGGCTCATCAAGGAAGACGGCGAGGCCATCGGCCCGCGTTTCAAGGTCAGGCTCAAGGACTACTGGGCACCAGTTTGATTGTTTCCTATTATCATGGCTTGAACTAACTTTGCAGTTTCCTGTGATTTCGTAAACGATGCTAGTTCGCACTCCCACACGGTTATAACCTTCCACCCCATCATTTGTAGCTGGGTGATAACGCGGGCGTCGCGCTCTACGTTCTTTTCGAATTTTTCCAGCCAGAATTGTGTATTGCTCTTCGGCGTGGTGGCGATATTGCAACCACTGTGTCGATGCCAGAAGCATCCATGCACGAACACGACGGTCCTATATCTCGGAAACACCAGGTCAGGTTTGCCGGGGAGCCCTGCACCATGAAGTCGATAGCGAAGCCCAAGCCCGTGAAGCGCCTTGCGTAGCGCAATCTCCGGTTTCGTATCCTTGCCCCGAATGCGTGACATCCTGTCCGAGCGCTCTGCGGGAGAAAGGAAGTCTGTCATTAGGAGCGTCCTTGCCCGGCCTGCATTCGCAGGCCGGGCCTCGGTCAGCCTTGGTTGGTGAGTTCGAAGAAAGGTAGTCCCCGTATGACCTCCCCAGCTACGTCGAATGACTTGTACAGGCAGTGGTGGTTGGGAAGGGTTTTCACCCGCTCTGATAGCTCCGCCAGGTCCGAAGTGAACCCAAGTACTCCAAGTTCAGCGGGTGTTGCGTTCGGTACCTTGTGGATGAACCAGGTCAGCAGCGGCTCGCGGTAGTCGGTTGCCCCTGCCTTGAAGTGCCGCAGATACTGCGAGGCAAGGATGACGCCCGTGCCGAACTCGCGGCCCTGCAGTAGCAACTTGCGGAGCACGTCGAATTCATAGCGCATGATGTTGTCCGCCTCGTCTACCAATAGGTAAGAGTCGATGGCGCGTAGCTGCGGGGATGTGCCAAGAAACGGGCGCTTCGGCGTGCGGAGCATGTTCTCGTAAAACATGTTCAGCATGATGGCGACGAGCATGTTCTTGCTCCTGTCGTCCTGCCCCATGGAGTCCAGGGATATCACCACGACGCCATCGAGGAAGTCGTCGAACGGCTTCGTTTCCCCTGAGCGCGCGAAGACCTCCATGTCCACGAGGTCGTCAATGATAGCCATCGGCGAGTCCGACTTCCCAGCGAGTAGCTCTCGGTACTCGGCATGGATATCGTAGATCGTTGGCTGGCGGCCTTGCGCGCTGGCCGCCTCGTAGGCGCTGCGGACTGCACCCTTGAGCTTGTCCCGCTGCACAGGGCCGATGCCGGAATACACCTTGTCCAGGACGTCGGCGAAGAAGCGGAACCTGTCCAGCCACGGGGCGGAGGACTCTCCCATCCCCGTGGTGTCGAAGAGATTCAGGGGCAGGCGATAGGGTTTCACCACCCTGGCGCCTGTGGCCTCGACAAAGTCCTGGCTGCTGTAGTCGCGCTTGTAGTCGAAGATCAGGAACCTTGGCGTGATCCCACGGTTAGCTTTGCGGGCCCTAGATATTTGCAGGATCAACGACTTGAGGAACTGGGTCTTGCCTGTCCCGAGGTCGCCAACGACACCAATGTTCAACTGGTTGAGCCGGGTGTCGGATATGTTCAGGCAGAGTGATCGGGGCTCGAAACCATCGACAGTCTTGCCAACGGACATGACGATCCCGGTCCCTGGCTCGTCGGTTGGGGTGGTTGGGGTGGTTGGGGTGGTTGGGGTGGTTGGGGTGGTTGGGGTGGTTGGGGTGGTTGGGGTGGTTGGGGTGGTTGGGGTGGTTGGGGTGGTTGGGATTGTCCCTGATTCCGCCACTCTGGTGGATGGTTGCTCGACCAACCTGATAGATGCCTCGGGGATATCCCCTGCTGGAGCTACTGTGGATTCGCCCGCCTGAGCCTCATCCGAGGGAGTGGTTTCGACCTGCATGGGTGGGGTGCCGACCGCACTCGCTTGGGAGGGTAGCAGCCCCCAGTCGTCGACCTTAGCACGCACGCCATCATAGAAGGACTGTGTGTCATCCCCTACGATTATACGACCTGCATCCCGGCTGGAAATGACAATGGTTTCCGTATACTTGTCGCCATCGCGATCATGGGGGCTGCTCTGGGGCGACGCATCCACCACGATTAGCCTTCCCTTCTCATCGATGCTGATCGGCGGGGTTGGGCTGAGTATGGCTGCGGCGATACGCTCGTGATAGCTAGCCCAGCGGCCGGCATGCCCACCTACTGCCTGATGCTGGCTGTAGACACGCAGGCCGAAGCCAACCATTGAAAGCAGCAGGTGCTGGAAGGCAAGGCGCCATGCCAGGGAACTACTTGCGCGCTCCTCGATGGCACGAAGCAATGACGACAGGGCCTTAGCCTGGGAGAGCGCCTCGGTTGACTCGACTGCACCAAAGACAACTCCCTGCCTGCACTTGACCTCTATGGGCGTAAGGTGCAGGTGGATCTTGTCGCTGTATGCGCGTACGCCCACTACCAGTAGGTCGGGACGCGACAGGGACGTATCCTTGCGCTCCTTGCCAAGGGAGCGGGCAAGGTCGGAAAGGTAACCCCGGAAGGGGTCGACGGGGATGATTATTGCTATAGTCGAGTCCTCCGGCGATCCGGCAAGCACCGGCAGCAGGCTTTCCTTATTGCCTGTCACACGGAACTGGTCCTGCAGGAGCCGGACAGCGAGGAACAGGCCAAGGTCGCCCGTTGCCCCCGTGTCGTCCCCGGAGAGGCCGCGCACCGTAGGAATCCCCCTACGCGCAACCTCGAGGAGGATTTGCTCAACCTGATTATCGTCCAGATCCTCGCACCCCGGCAGGGGCTTCAAGACTCGCCGCAGCGCATCGCGATCGGCCTGCTTGACCTGCGACAACAGGTAGTAGCCGCTGGTGTCGCCTGCGCGATGCGAGTACGAGGGTAGGTCGTAGTCCCATAGATACGTCCCTTGTATCCAACCACCAAGGAAGCAGGCGGGGTCGATCGCCGACGACGAGACCGCGACGAACCCAGCGCTGTTTTCCTCGAGCATGCTAGACACTGCATGGACATTCGGGGAGAACTGCAGGCCGACCTTGCCGTCCCGGAGCCTTTCCATCATGAGCATGCATGCGGAAACCTTGTCGGCAAACGGTTCGCCGGAGGGTGGCATCTGCAGGCCCTGCCGGGATTCACTCAGGAACGAGGCCTGGAGTTGGCGCCTGACGCGGTGCCTGATCAGTCCGCCGGCTCCCATCGGCGAGAGCATTCCGACTTCCTTGGACTCGGGTTGGGCCGAATCGAGTTGGGCAATGATGCCCAGATCGGGCTTGGATCCAGCTGGCTGCTTGTCATACCAGCGGACATGGTTACCTGTGTCCTCGGAGAGGTTGGCAATCGTCGCCTGGTCGGGCCGGCCAGCCTGCCTGGTATCGAATACCTCCACAATCCTTGGCCCGACACCGTGCCGCGGGGTGTCTTGGTCCCCGTTGCCGAACCGTTTGGTGCACCAGGTGGCCAACCCCTCGTTGCATGCATCCGTGGTGCCACCTGCGCTGGACACTACCAGGCTGACGATAGGCTTTGCTGCCAGGAGGTCGGTGACGTCGTCGAGTGCTCGCGAGACCTGGGCGGGGCTGAACCCGCTCGATATCCCTCCGACTGCCAGCCCGAAGCTACTGTCGAACGGGGCCCGGCGAGCGCGGTCGGGTATTTGTCCCAGCCGGGAGCCGTTCCAAAGCACGGCCCAGTAGTCGGAGCTGCATTCGACGGAAAGAAAGTCGACCTTGTCCACACCTCCCGGTGCCTGCAGCGAGATGGTCAGTAGGTCGGGGACGCAATCCGGATCGAGGATGCTTGCCGCCGGGCACGGGGATTCGCCCTCGGCCTCGTCACGGAGCACTTTCTGGGCGAAGCAGTGCCATGCGAGGCGCAATGGGTGCAGGGGGGAAAGGATGATGGCGTCAGGAATCCTTCCCAGGGTACGGCCATCAGGCTCCAGGGAGCAGACGGCAATGGTGTCGATCCAGCAGGCGATACCCGGATCGGCATCCAGCCATGACATGAATGCACCGAGGTAGCCCTCGACAAGGGAGCGGAACTCCGGGTCTTCGGATAGCCAGGCGCCAAGCGGGGCGGACTCAAGCAGCCCCGACTGGTCGTCACTACCTCGTATGTACCGGGCGATACCCTTCCTGGCCTCGACGAAGCCCTTCGGTGGTTGGAAGCTCATGGCCTCAGGGCGGGGGTCATGCAGGAAACGCCCGTTCGAGAGTACAGGGCCATGCGGGGCGTCCCAGTCAGGGGGGGCCCAGCGGGACGCATAGTCGTCCGCGATCACCAATGGCCTGAAGGAGTTGGATACGTTCTGATCCTCCAGCATCCATGACTGCAGGCTGGAGGAGCGTGCATTCCGGTCGAGATGTACAACGGCCTTGGTATCGAACCTCTCGAGATGCCGCCGGTTGAGCTTGATGAGTCGCTCGAACTCGCTCCTGCAGCCTTCCTCCTTTGCCTCCTCGCAGGCCAGGTAGACCCGGCAGGCCTTCGGGACTTGCTCGCCGGCTGGAGTAAAGGTGATGTCCAGCTGGTACTTGCCATCGGCCTCGATCTCTATCAGGTATTCGTCCCCACCAACCTGCCGTGGTTCGATTGTCTCCCGCTGCTCCTCGAACTCAGTGGCATCGTCCAGCAAACCTTCTACCTTCCTAATGCATGCCCCCGGAGCAAGGTGGAGCCGGAGTTCATAACGACCGGAGCCAGGCAGCGACAGGGACGTCTCCCAGTCCATCGCCACAGAGTTCTTGCGGGGCTTCCTCGGTGGCGAGAGCTTTGTCGCGAGCCTGCAGGTAACAAGGATCCCGGGCTTCCAGCTCGCGAGGGAGATGACCCGGACGCTTGCAGGCTTGCAGCCGTCCGCGGAGACCTTGTAGCTAATTGGCGCTTTGTGGGGGGAGGTGAACAGGTCAACGTGGCTGGTAGTTCCGTTGGAGCCCGCTGGCACTGCCAGCGGCACCTTGCCGTGAGAGCCTCCTGTTAGCAGGAACTCCTTTGGTTGGCTCTCCTCGCTTGTGGAGATCAATAGCTCGACTTTGTCTCGCACCACGGCCGGCAAGCCCTTTCCCATGGGGAGCACACTATTGGTGCACCGGATCGTTAGCTCTCCCACGACCTCGTCGGGCTCGTCGGCAAATAGCTCCGTCCATTGCTCGGTGGTGAGCGATGTCCACCAGGATGGAGGGGGCGCCAGTTCAATATCGGCGCAGGGCAGGTAGAAAGCTGCTGTGGCACGCTCAAAGGCCGTAAGTACGTCGCAATTCGACTGGAGATGAGAAAGCAGTTCGTGCAGCGCTTGCGCAACCCCTTGCTGGACGCCTTGCGCCAGACGCTCGATGCCAGTCTTGAAACCGTCTGCAAGCTCGTCGGCGATTTTTCCTAGAACCGAAAGCTGTATTTTGGCGGAAACTCCTCCCTCCTTCATCGGGGGGAGGCCGCATGCAAGTGATAGTGCTGTCCCTGCAGGCAGCTCTTGATTCGCGCCTGCTATCGAGTAGATACGGGAGAGCAGGCGCCAGGCAGCGCGATGACCGCGCTTGTCTGGATCCACCTCGTCGACCGAAGCCGCGGCTGCACGAACCAGACCCCTGGCGTCATCCCTCTGGGCGTCCGTTATGCCGGCGGCGAGCAATGCCTCGTTGACTGCTTGTTGGACAAAGCCATCCTCCCACCATTGTTCGAAGGATGCATGGTCTGTGCTGGTAGTTGCCCCCAACCCGAACTCGTCGGCCGTGGTTTCGATCGATCGATTGTTGTGCAGATCTGGCGGGACCAGAGCAATAAAGCTAGGTTTAGGGCTGTTGCGCACATCCAGCAAGTGGTCGTTGTCGCACTTTCCGGATGCTCCAATGCGGGGCCTGGGCCCCTGCAACTGGCCGGCCGGGTACTGGAGCAGTACCGGCAGGGTCACCAGCCCTCCGTCCGCCCCACCCGGCACCTTGATCCCTCCATCCCGAGTCAGTTCATCGTAGGTCGGCTCGAGGAGCTCGAGGGGAGGACCACGGAATATCAGTCGGTACTCGAGGTTGGTACCTCCGAACCCTTGTGTCGAGCCCCGGACCTTCTCGTGGACAGTGGCGGCAAGCCAGTGTGCAAGTCTATTCATCTTCCGGTCCCTGGCTGGCTTGGTTTATGGGGAAAGGGGGGGAGTAGCAGCATGCCGCTCTCAGCATCGGGGCTATCAAGCACCAGGCCGAGCATCCGTAGCTGGTGGCCCAGGTCGTTCCTGCCGATGTCATGCTTGTCCACGGCCATGCCATAGGCCTCGAGGTGTTGTCCAAGCCGGTGGACCGAGCGGGGGCCGCCCATTCCTGCGAGGGCGCAGTGCACCAAGGCAAGCACGGCGACGGGACCAAGGGAGACTATCCATGGGCTGGATGGGCTGCTGCCTTTCTTCTTCAGTATGTATCCCTGATCGTACCCCCTCAGCAATGGGACGGCAGCCTGACGTTGCCCAAGGACGTGCCGCGCAAACTCCAGCAGGTTGGAGCCTATGCCTTTCTTGCAAAGCAGCGCACGGGCTTCTTGCTCGCGCACATCGGCAATCATCTCAAGCGTGCCTAGGCGAGTCAGCTCGGCCTTATGCTGGCGGATATGCTGGCAAAGTGCAGCAATTCCGGCGCTCGAGGAGAGGTTGCCAGAGTAGGGTGCCCCTATCTGGTCCAGAGACCAGAGAAGGGCATTGATCCCCAACCGAGCGTTTAGGTAGCTGGACACCTTGTCCTTGATGCCTTGGAGGGCTTTCCCTCCGTACATCATGTACTGGGGGGCTTCCGGGAACAGCGCACGTCTTGCGTCCAGTTCGCTAGAAGGAGCAATGCCATCCATGAGTGCGGCCCACAGGCAGCCCCATGTCCTGGAGTGGACGTCGCACAACCATGTCACGTGGGAGACAGCTGCCAGGCGAAGCAGCGCCTCGAGCAGGCTGGTCCACTGCCGGCGGGTCATGGAACCCTTGGCATGCATGATAGCCTGCAGGTCTTTGGTAAATCGCCGGGCTGGGAGGAACGAGATTCCCTGAAAATCCGACGCTTCCAGTATTGCCATCTCATCCTCAGGTATTGGCGAAAGTGCCCAGTTGCTTGCTTCTGGGTTCCACGCCGATGTCTCTTGGTCGAGCCAGCGTGCGAAGACATCGTCCTCGTCATCGACGCTCAATGCAGCGAAGAGACTTTGCCAGAGTCGTAGCGCAGACTCCCGATCCTTCGATCCCAGGCAGACCATGCGGCGAATCAAGCTGCCGGCAGGCCAGGAGTTGCTGCTCAGTCGGGCAGACCCCGAGAAGAGTGTCGCCCCGGGTACGATGGGGGTTACCTGTAGGAACCGCTTGGACGACTGGTTGGGAAGCTTTGGGCTCTCCAGAATCCCATGGAGCACAGTATTCCAGGCCTCTACGCCGACGACCGCTCCCGTTGGTGGGGATTGGCGTTTCTCGCGGAGTTTCTGGATGCGCCTGTCCAGGTCTCGCCCGGCCTGCGGCACACTGCCCTCGCTGGCTGATGCGAAGCCTATGGTTCGGTAGAGCGAGGCAAGCAGGACTTCTGAGCTTGCATACTCAGGGGCAGGGCTGATTGCCAGGGCTGACTTCTGGTAGCTCGGATGTGACTTGCTCCATGGGGTCTGCTTGAAATCCGCAAGGCTCATACGTTGTCCTCCCGGCTTTCAACGAAACCATTCCACGAGCGGCTCACTACCGTGCCATCTGCGCCAACGCGGATCCGGGCATCATCGAGTAGTTCATGGTCGCGGACAATTGGGCCAGATAGCCGGGCCTTTGTCGTGTCTAGTAGTGCAACGACCGTGCGTGGAAGGGATGCAGGTGAAAGCCCCTTTTCCAGTTCCTTCACGGCCTTGAAAAGGTCATAGGTCAGTGGGACTGGTTGGGCTGATTGCCCTTGGCCGACATGGAGATAGCAAATCGGTGGGTGGGGGCGCCCCTTGATGTTCAGGGGAGACATCCGGACCGGGCTCTGTTGGACGAGCAGTGTTGCTTGGCGTTGTCGTGGGGGGAGTGGTTGACCGAAGGTAGTGGTTAGCGACACCTCGAACTCCTTGCCAGTGTTCAGCAGTTCCTTTACTTGCCTTGCTACCTTGAAGAGGTGATGGTGCTTGTCGCTGTCCTCGACGACCTGCTGGAATGCCTTCAGGATTGGAGCGTCCGCCACGATGGCCGTCCGGGTGCATATGCTCCTTCGTACTAGGCGGCATGCGAAATCACGGAGGACGTGCTGGACTCGGCTGGCTGCCACTGGCCTCTTGCGCCGTATACTCGGCAAGGAAAGCATGGCGTCTGACGCGGATAGGCGCCGGAGTAAATCGAGCTCGTTTGGTGATAGCACCTGATACTTGCGAATGAACTCAATGCCGCCTGCCAGGGAGCGACTGAAACGCATGTCCAGGTCGCCGAGGACTATTGTGTTTCGACTGCTCACTGCTACTTCACTGTCTGGGCTCGCGAAGACCGGGTCCAGGGTTTCGACTAGGCCCTCCAGCAGGGGGGCGATGGTCGCTGGGAGGTAGTGGCTTTTGCGTTCCGAAAGGAAATAGACGAGCCCCATCAGGGTCCGCCCTTCCTCCATGTCGAGTTCCTTCTCGAGGCCAAGATCCCTGAGGTCGCGGCGGAGTGAGGTGGCTGCGTTCCTGTCCCAGCGATGGAAGAGCGCATGTTGGTAGCCCGAAGTCGCCAGGTGGAAAATGGCAGTTAGCGATTGCCTGCCATGCCTCTTCGCCGTTAGAGCCTTTTGGTCGAGGTCGACAAGGTTCGCCGCCCATTGGCAGGGAGTAGACTGGTGTGGAGTTCCCGCCGGGTCGTGCACTACAGGATGATGGCCTGCCAGCAAGTACGACGTGAGAGAGAATAGGTCCCGGAAACTCCAACGCTTGCCACTGGCTAGCTCGTACCAGCGCAGTATCCTTAGCAAGGATGTCCTATTTTCATCGCGTGCGAGGATGGCCTGGCTGAAACAAAAGGGGCATTTGTCACCTGCTGGGCATCCCCCTTTTACTGGCCACATCTCGGAAGCGGTGGCCTGGCCCAGAAGTATCTCGGCAGGGGCTACGGGCTCGTCGTCCGGCTTCACCAAAAGCGACTCGGCATCCATTGGCCAGACTGCAATTGATGGGAAGCCATCGAGGGGCCAGCACGAGGGGGCGTCGTACGCCAGGCTTACAGCCCGGGTAACGGCTTCGAGAAGAGTACGTGCTTGTTCCAGGTTGTTGTCTATTGCATGGATCAGAGCGTCATCGAGTACACCACGATTGACACAGCAGAGATAGGCCTGGGTAGGGGGCCCATCCAGTAGCCTGGCAAGCTCATCTATAAGGAGGACCGGGGCAGTGCTTCCCTCATGTCCGGCAGTGGCAGAGGCGTCCTGGACGATGTCGAGGCTCAGGCGGCTGTCCAGCCTGGCAAGACTGCCGGCATCGACCCTTGCCAGCCGGGGGACTGCCGAACCTGTTGAGGGATGGAAGGCTTTCGAGAGCTCGTCGACCAACCGGCCATCGCAGCCGAGGCTTTCGTCGAGCCAACGGATGGTGCACTCGATTGCCTCGGTTTTCCCATTCCCGGGACCACCCACAAGCAGGACAATCCTAGGGACAGCTGAGGCCTCGGTGGGAAGCCTGTTAGCCCAGGCCTGGAGACGGGACAAGAGGTTTGTCCGCAGCAACTGCTTGTTCGGCTGACCGCTGTTCTTATCCAGTAGCCGTTTTACCCCCCCTGAGTGATGGCCGGCCCAGTCGACAAGCGCGGCAGGGTATTGTGCCCCTTCCAGTTGGGAGCTATCCATTCCCCTCGACTCCTATGTATTCAAGCGATGGCTATCATTTTTTCTTCTAGTTCACGCTCTGCCTTTTGGCTGGCGAGCATCACGGCTTCATCCAGCATTGCCTTGATAGCCATGCCGACGGCGCGTGCCAAATAGGGTGGTACCGCGTTGCCCACTTGTGTGTAGCGCGGGCACTCTTTGGTCCGCTGGCTCCCGCCAGTGGTGAATTTTCCACGGAACTGGAACCAGTCCGGGAATGACTGCAGCCGAGCAGACTCCCGTACGGTCAGTATCCTGGGCTCCTTGTAGTGGAGGACATCGTCCGGCAGTGTCGTGATAGTGGGAGCCGGAGCGCTAGCTTGCATTGGATAGATGCGGTGCTTCTTGAGTCCATATGCTTGGCGTATCTCGGCGTTCATCCGTACGCCCTTGGCACAGTTAGGATCGTCGATGATCGCCTGGAACCTGGCCTTGATTTCTGGCTTGTGCCTAGCGAGGCGCAAGCTATCGATGGTGCCATCACAGCCTTGATGCATGAGCCTTTGGAACACCGTTCGAGGGCCGGCATAGGCAATCTCTTCGAATTTCTTCGGAGAGTCAGGGTCATTGCAGGGCCTCGTGCCCGCGTGACCTATCTCCATGTCCGAGATGGCATCCTCGGCATGGATGGCCTCGGGAAGACCGAGTTCATGCAGCTGCTTAAGTCGGGCTTCCTCTAGCACCTCAAAGGCTCGGGCTACCCCACCTTCGAGGTGCTGGGCCAGGTCCTTTCTGAGTCCGATTACTATCAGGCGTGGGCGCTTCTGAGGTACCCCGAAGCGAGAGGAGTCGACGATCTTGCCTAGGACTTGGTACCCGATCCTGTCCAGACTCTCTACCAGCTTGTCGTAGTAGGACTGGGGCTTGACCGAGATACCCAGTTGCTTCCATGTCTTTGCGGCGTGCGCCACTTTCATCCCGGGCACATTTTCCAGGACAAGGGCCGATGGCCGGATAGCCTGAACCATTTCGACGTACTTCTCGAACAGCTTGTTGCGAGGGTCGGACTCATTCCGCTTTCCTGCAAAGCTGAAGCCTTGGCAGGGTGGGCCTCCTGCCAGGACATGGATTTTGCCCTTTAGCTGGGTGAGCTCAATCGGGTGTTGCTCGAGAACCTCGTCGATTGCCCAGGCCTTCTTCTCCAGCCACGAGGGCCATGAAAACTGGTTCACCGGCACTTTCCGCCCTTCAAGCAGGTTGGCGGATAGGGTCGAGAAAGCCATCTTGTCGCGTTCGATGGCAAACACGCCGTTCATACCCGAAAGCGACAGCCCGAGGGATAGGCCGCCACAGCCTGCAAACAAATCTGCAAACATCAAAGGCTCTTCGGAGGCGGGGAGTGGAGGGAAATCTTGGGTTTTCATGGGCTCCTACCAGGGTTCATCGATATTAAAGAAGGAGCGCTTGGGCGGCTCTTTGCTAGAGCCTGTAAATCCTTCGTAGGGGATTTCCTTCTCCATAAAGCTTCGCAACACCCGTTTGGGAGCTTTGCCGGGCTATACATGGCGGCCGCCTCTGCAGGCCTTATAGGGCCCCTAACCATGAATGATGGATTGCCAGAAGCGCATACGCAATGGCTTCATGCTGTGTTCTGGCAGGGCGCGACACACTGAATGGCCCCTGCTTTTCTAGAGGCGTTTCTGCCTACGCACTAGGGGGGCTTTGTCAACCCATAGCAGCCGCGTGTGAGCCAGAACTGACCAGCTGGATCCGGTTGAGATCACTCCTGCTCGTATAAGGGCAGGGTACGACGTAGCTAGTGCTCGCGAGCTGCCCAGGCGCGGCATGTGCACAGGCCGTGCGGCACGATTTGGGCACAAGATTGGCACACCCTGAAAAGTCATCGAGAAATGGCGCTGAGGGCAGTGCTCATCGCGGCCATGACAGCTGGCATGGGGATATGTTGCGGGAGGAACCTATTCAGGGATCTAACCAGCGACACCTTAGGAAAAAGGCTTGTAAATCAAGAAGATATGGCGCACCTGGCGGGATTCGAACCCACGACCCTTGCCTTCGGAGGGCAATACTCTATCCAGCTGAGCTACAGGTGCGTATTTTTTGCAGAGACCTATTTGACCACTAGCTTCCGAGCTTCTCAAGCCGATGATCACTGCCTTCGGAGGGCAGTACTCTATCCAGCTGAGCTACGGATGCCTGTTCGCTACCGGAAGAAGCCCCCGACAGCGCGCCTGACATCATACGCATGTTCGTCGGAGTCGTCCATGGCAGCACGCCTTGCGCGCAATCGAGAACCCACCCAGCCAGAGACCGCACGCATGTCCTTGAAAACACTGCGATTTTACTCGTTCCGTTGTTTTTTCTGAACGGACCGTTGCTCTTTTCCCGTCAAATCCCTAGGATTGTTTGAGATTTCGAACACTCGCCGGAGACCGCGATGGAACTGAAAGACCCCAGCCTGTTCCGCCAGCAGGCCTATGTGAACGGCCATTGGTGCGAGGCCGACAGCGGCGCGCGGACCGACATCTTCAACCCGGCCACCGGGGAGAAACTGGGCAGCGTGCCGAACATGGGCCGTACGGAGACGCAGCGCGCCATCGAAGCGGCGCGCATAGCGCAACCGGCGTGGCGCAAGCTCGCCGCCAAGGAGCGAGCTGCCAGGCTGCGCCAGTGGTACGAGCTGATCCTCGTCAATCAGGAAGACCTCGCGCAGATCATGACCGCCGAGCAGGGCAAGCCGCTGGCCGAGGCGCGTGGCGAGGTGGTCTACGCCGCCTCCTTCATCGAGTGGTTTGCCGAGGAAGCCAAGCGCGCCTATGGCGACGTGATCCCGGCACATGCCGCCGACAAGCGCATCCTGGTGCAGAAGGAGCCGGTCGGCGTGACCGCAGCTATCACTCCGTGGAACTTCCCCAGTGCGATGATCACCCGCAAGGCCGGTCCAGCGCTGGCGGTGGGCTGCGCCATGGTGCTCAAGCCGGCGCCGCAGACGCCCTTCTCCGCCCTGGCGCTGGCCGAACTGGCTCAGCGCGCCGGCATTCCCGCCGGGCTGCTCAGCGTGCTGCCGGCGGACGTCGCCAACAGCCGCGAGGTGGGCGCCGAGCTGTGCGAGAGCCCGGTGGTGCGCAAGCTTTCGTTCACCGGCTCGACCGGCGTCGGCATCAAGCTGATGGAGCAGTGCGCGCCGACTCTGAAGAAGCTGTCGCTGGAGCTGGGTGGCAACGCGCCCTTCATCGTCTTCGACGATGCCGATCTGGACGCCGCGGTCGAGGGCGCGATCATCTCCAAGTACCGCAACGCCGGGCAGACCTGCGTATGCGCCAACCGCCTGTACGTACAGGACAAGGTCTACGACGCCTTCGCCGAGAAGCTCAAGGTCGCGGTGGCCAAGCTCAAGGTGGGCAACGGCGCCGAGGCCGGGGTGACCACCGGCCCGCTGATCGATGCCAATGCGGTCAACAAGGTGCGCCAGCACCTCGACGACGCGGTGGCCAAGGGCGCGCGGGTGATCGCCGGCGGCAACGGCCTGGGCGGCAACTTCTTCGAGCCGACCATCCTGGTCGACGTGCCGGCCAGTGCCCGCGTGGCCAGGGAAGAGACTTTCGGCCCGCTGGCTCCGCTATTCCGTTTCCGCGACGAGGAAGACGTGATCGCCCAGGCCAACGACACCGAGTTCGGCCTGGCCGCCTACTTCTATGCCCGCGACCTGGGTCGGGTGTTCCGTGTCGCCGAGGCGCTGGAGTACGGCATGGTCGGTATCAACACCGGACTGATCTCCACCGAGGTGGCGCCGTTCGGCGGCATGAAGTCCTCCGGACTCGGCCGAGAAGGCTCCAAGTACGGTCTCGACGAGTATCTCGAGATCAAGTACCTGTGTCTCGGCGGCATCTGATTCGCACGAACTCCGGGCCGCGGCCCGGGGTGGGTGAGGGCCGTGTTTTGTCGGCGACGGCCCTTCACCCCTCTTTTCCGACCGGTCAGCCATGCCGGCAGGCCGGTTTCGACCGACGCTCCGACTGTCCTGCGTGAGAATGCCATGAGCCAGACCAACGCCTCCCTGCTGCAACGCCGCCAAGCCGCTGTCGCCCGTGGCGTCAGCCAGATCCACCCGATCGTCGCCGCGCGCGCCGAGAACGCCACCGTGTGGGACGTCGAGGGCCGCGAGTACGTCGACTTCGCCGGCGGCATCGCCGTGCTCAACACCGGCCACCTGCATCCGAAGATCGTCGCCGCCGTCCAGGAACAGCTCGGCAAGCTGAGCCATACCTGCTTCCAGGTGCTGGCCTACGAGCCGTATATCGCGCTGTGCGAGAAGATCAACGCGCTGGTGCCCGGCGATTTCGCCAAGAAGACCCTGCTGGTCACCACCGGCTCCGAAGCCGTCGAGAATGCCGTGAAGATCGCCCGCGCCGCCACCGGCCGCGCCGGAGTGATCGCCTTCACCGGCGGCTACCACGGTCGCACCATGATGACCCTCTCGCTGACCGGCAAGAAGGTGCCCTACGCCGCCGGCATGGGCCTGATGCCCGGCGGCGTCTACCGCGCCCAGTATCCCTGCGCGCTGCACGGGGTGAGCCTCGACGACTCCATCGCCAGCATCGAGCGGATCTTCAAGAACGACGCCGAGCCGCGCGACATCGCCGCCATCGTCATCGAGCCGGTGCAGGGCGAGGGCGGCTTCTATCCGGCGCCGCGCGAATTCATGCAGCGTCTGCGTGCGTTGTGCGACCAGCACGGTATCCTGCTGATCGCCGACGAGGTGCAGACCGGCGCCGGCCGCACCGGCACCTTCTTCGCCATGGAGCAGATGGGCGTCGCCGCCGACCTGACCACCTTCGCCAAGTCGATCGCCGGCGGCTTCCCGCTGGCCGGGGTATGCGGCCGCGCCGAGCTGATGGACAGCGTCGCGCCCGGCGGCCTGGGCGGCACCTACGCCGGCAGTCCGCTGGCCTGCGCCGCGGCGCTGGCGGTACTGGACGTGTTCGAGGAGGAGCGCCTGCTCGAGCGCTGCCAGGCCGTCGGCGAGCGCCTCAAGGCCGGCCTGCGCGAGATCCAGGCCCGGCACAAGGCGGTCGGCGACGTGCGCGGTCTCGGCGCGATGATCGCGGTCGAGCTGTTCAGGGACGGCGATCCGCACCAGCCGGACGCCGAGCTGGTCGCCCAGGTGGTGGCCAGGGCGCGCGACAAGGGGCTGATCCTGCTGTCCTGCGGTCCCTACTACAACGTGCTGCGCATCCTGGTGCCGCTGACCGCCGAAGACGCGCTGCTCGACAAGGGGCTGGCGATCATCGCCGAGTGCTTCGACGAACTGGCCTGACCCCCTCCTGTACCCCGCCCGCGCCATCCGCGGGCGGGGCCCCCTCAGAGATCCCTCTGCTCCCAGTCCCCCTCCGCCAGCACGCAACGGTCGCGACCGCTGCGCTTGGCCTCGAGCAGCGCCGCATCGGCGCGGTTGAGCACCTGCGAGTAGCTCTCGGGAGTCCGGTATTCGGCCACGCCGAAACTGGCGGTGATCGCCAGGCACTCCTCCCCGACCATCACCCGCAGCTCGCGCAGCGCCGCACGCAACCGGTCGATCAACGGCTGCGCCTCGTCCAGCACGGTTTCCGGCAGCAGCAGCAGAAACTCCTCGCCACCCCAGCGGCCGCACAGATCGCAACCGCGCACGCTGGTCTGCAGGACCCTGGCGATCTCGCTGAGGGCACGATCGCCGACATCGTGTCCCCAGGTGTCGTTGATCTGCTTGAAGTGGTCGACGTCGACCATCTCCAGCACGAAGGTGCGCCCACTGCGCTGGCTGCGCAGCTCCTCCTCGCGCAGGCGCTCCATCAGCAGGCGCCGGTTGGCCAGGCCGGTGAGCACGTCGCGCTGCGAAGCGGTCTTCAGCGCCTGGTTGAGGTCGCGCAGCATGTCCTGATAGCGGTCGGAGATGCGCGCCACCTTCTCGAGCTGGCGCAACTGGCGGTGGTAGCGCTCGGACAGCGAGAGATTGCGTTCGCGCGCCAGCGCCTGGTAACCGTCGGATATCCGCGCGATGCGCTCGAGCCGCGACAGCTGATCGAGGTTCTGCTGCTGCAGACGCGCCAGCGCCTCGCGCAGGGGATGGCCGTAGTACTGCGGATCGCTCAGCAGGCTCTCGACCAGCAGGTCCAGATCGCTCTCGCTGCTCATGGCGTCTACTCGCTGTGGGCCAGGATGGCGAAGGGGAAGCTGCAGTCTTCGCGGAACTCCTCGGCCAGTTCGGCGACCCGCTCGTTGCGGCTGTCGTAGTGCCAGTTGACGCTCACCGCACGACCGTCGCGATGGGCGTCCTCAAGCAGGTCGAAGATATCCATCAGCGCCTTGATCGAGCTGGTATTGAGGTACAGCAGGCGCAGCTCGAGGGCCAGCGGCCGGGCCTCCTCGCGCAGGAAGCGCTCGACCCAGTCGATCACCTGGCCGAACAGCTCGAAGGAGTTTTCCGGATAGGAGTCGCCCTGCATGGCCAGCACGCCTGCGCTCCAGTCGCCCTGAATGGCCGGCGTGGACTGGGTTCCGTCAATGTTCAGTACAGTCATGGTCATTCCCGTGAAGATTGCTCAGATCACTGCACGCAGGCTGAAGAAGGCGCGACCGCCAGGCTGCTCCTTGAGCGAGGCATGCAGCGGTCGACTCGACTTGCGGGCGATGTCGAGCAGCCCGAGTCCGGCACCGCTGGCGCTCTCGCCGTCGCGCGGCTTGCGCAGCTGCTCCTTGTAGGCGGCCTTGAGCTGCGCCTTGTCCAGCCCGGCCAGGCCCTCGACCCACTCGACCAGGTTGCCGGCCGATACCACGTAACGACCCTCCTCGTTGCGGGCGATGGCCACGGTGGCCGAGGCGTCCTGGTCGCAGTACTGCATGCGGGTGGCGTAGTGGCGGATGTTCTGGGTCATTTCGATGTACACGGCGAACACGTCCATGGCCGCCGAGGGCTGCGCCTGCTCGGCCGCCAGGTAGTTGCGCAGGGCGTTGCCGATCTCCTCGATCAGGCTGCGCGAGATCGGCCCGTTGAAGCAGAGCATGATGCGCTGGCGATTGTAGCTCTCGCGCATGGCCAGCAGGTCGTGTGTGTCCATGGTCACTCCTTGGTTGGCGCTTGGTCGAAACGGAAGGAAAGCACGGTGATGTCGTCGAGCTGCGGCCGCTCGCCGCGATAGGCGTCGAAGCGGGCGACGAAGCGCTCGGCCTGCTCGGCCAGCGGGCGCTGGGCATGGGCACGCAGCAGGTCGGCGAAGCGCCGGCTGCCGAAACCGAAGCCGTGCTCGCCGCCGGCCTGGTCGAGGAAGCCGTCGGTGCACAGGTAGCAGGTCCAGCCGCGCGGCAGCTCGATCTCGAGGTTCTCGTACTCGCCCTGGCGCTTGTCGGCCAGGGCGCGGCGTGCCCCCTTGTATTCGCGCACCTCGAAACCGTCGCTGGCGTACAGGGCGATCTTCGCGCCGGCGAAGCGCAGGCGCCGGGTCGCGCGATCCACCCACACCAGACCGGCATCCATGTTGGTGGCCAGGGCACGCGACATCTGCTCCTCGCGCAGCATGCCGCGCACCGTGCGGTCGGTCTCGCGCAGGATCGCCGCCGGATCGTCCACCCCGGCGACGGCGATGGCGTGGTCGATGGCGGCACGCGCCAGCATGGTCATCAGCGCGCCGGGCACCCCGTGGCCGGCGCAGTCGACCACGCCGAGCAGGCAACCGTCGCCGCTCTCGCGATACACGTAGAAATCGCCGCCGACCACGTCGCGCGGCTTCCAGAGCACGAAGTGATGCTCGCCGAGGGCCGCCGACAGCTGGCGATCGGGCAGGATGGCGCGCTGGATCAGGCTGGCGTAGTCGATGGAGTCGTCGATCTGCTTGTGCGCGGCGACCATCTCGCGGTTGGCCTGCTCGAGGGCTCGAGTGCGCTCGCGCACCTTGCCCTCCAGCTCGGCGGTGTGGCGGCGCACTTGCTCGGCCATGCTGGCGAAGGCAGTCGACAGCTCGCCGATCTCGTCGCCGCGCGCCGGCGGCAGGCTGGTGGCGTAGTGGCCGGCGGCGATCGCCTTGGCCGACTGCTTGAGGCTGCGCAGCGGTTGCAGCAGCAGACGCTCGAGGGCATAGGCGAAGCCGAGCAGCAAGGCCGCCAGCAGCACCACCAGGGTGCCGAGCAGCGGCCACAGCCAGCGCTGGTCGAGCAGCTGTGCGGCATGCAGGTCGACGGCGGTGAGCAGGTGCCAGCGCAGCGGGGCGATGTAGCTGAGCGCCAGCAGGCGCGGCTGGCCGTCGAGGCTGGCGTGGAGGAGCTGCACGCCGTCCGGCTCGGCCTCGGCCCGCCGCATGGCCTCCTGCAGCGCGCGTCGCTCGGCCGGCCCGCCGAGCTGGTCGAAGATCAGTCCCTGACCGACGGCCTGCCCGGCACCCGAGCTGTAGGCGATGCGCGCCCGATCCGGATGGGCCTGGATGGCGCCGTCGACCGCCAGGATCATCGGCGTCACGCCCGCCTCGCGGCTGACCATGAAGCGTTCGAGGAAGTCGCTCAGATCCAGGCCGGTGCCGGCCAGGCCGAGCACCCGGGCGCCGTCGTGCACCGGCACGTTGAACCAGACCTTGGTCACCTTGAGCTTGTGGTCGACATTGACGTTGAGGTTGTAGTCCTCGGCGGCGGCGACGCTGGCGAAGAACCAGGCGTCCTGCGGATCGGCGGGATCGAGCAGGTAGCGCGGCCGCTCGCTGCCCGGCGTGCCGGCCTCGGCGAAGTAGTAGTGGCGAGTCGTCGCGCTGATGACGAACCAGGAGCGGTCGCGGAAGTCGCGCTGGTAGCCCTCGGCCTCGGCGAAGAACTCCGCGCGGCGTTGCGCGTCGCCCTCGTCCTGCAGCCACCGGCGGGTCAGCTGGGCATCGGCGAACCGGCGCGCCAGGGCCAGTTCGCGCGCCAGCGGGGCGAGGATGCGTTCGCGGTGCAGCAGGGTGAAGTTGCGCGCATAGGCTTCGCCGAAATGCTGGCGGATGTCTTCCATGGCCCGCCAGCCGAGCAGGATCGCCGGAATCAGCGCCAGCACGCATGCCAGCAGCAGAGCCAGTACCGACTTGCTGCGCAGCCCCCAGTTAGCCGCCATGAATGCCCCCAGGCTCCCCTCGCATCCGCCGCACCGGCACGGCCGGAAAAAGCGCCATTGTGCAGCCTGCGCGCGTCCTGCGGTATAGCCCTGCCGGAAAAATGCGCGGCGGGCCGCAGGACGCGCGCTCAGGGCGCCGGGTTGGGCTGCTCGAGGTGGATGGCCTCGATGCCGGCCTGCAGCTCGGCGGACAGCGGCAGGTCGAGGCTGGCCAGGTTGCTGTCCAGCTGCTCGAGCGTGGTGGCGCCGATGATGTTGCTGGTGACGAACGGCCGGCTGGTGACCCAGGCCAGCGCCAGCTGCGCCGGATCGACGCCATGCTCGCGGGCCAGGGCGACGTAGGCGCTGGCGGCGCGGCGCGCACGCGGGTTGTTGTAGCGCTGGAAGCGCTCGAACAGGGTCAGCCGCGCCCGCTCCGGCTGGGCGCCGTTCTCGTACTTGCCGGACAGCAGGCCGAAGGCCAGCGGCGAGTAGGCCAGGAGGCCGACCTGCTCGCGGATCGCCATCTCCGCCAGTCCCACCTCGAAGCTGCGGTTGAGCAGGTTGTAGGGGTTCTGGATCGACACCGCACGCGGCCAGCCGCGGGTTTCGGCCAGCTGCAGGAAGCGGTGCACGCCCCAGGGCGTCTCGTTGGACAGGCCGATGTGGCGGATCTTGCCGCTCCTCACCAGAGCGTCGAGCGCCTCCAGCGACTCCTCGATGGGGGTGAGGTGCGCATCGGGGTCATGCTGGTAGCCGAGCTGGCCGAAGTAGTTGGTCTGCCGGTCCGGCCAGTGCAGCTGGTAGAGGTCGATGTAGTCGGTCTGCAGCCGGCGCAGGCTGCCGTCGACGGCGGCGATCAGGTTGGCACGGTCGTGGTGCGGCCGGCCGCTGCGAATGTGGCTGATACCGTTGCCCGGCGCCGCCGCCTTGCTGGCGACGATCCACTGCTCGCGACCGCCGCGGCGCTTGAGGTAGTTGCCGATGATGGTCTCGGTGGCGCCGCAGGTCTCCGCCTTCGGCGGCACCGGGTACATCTCGGCGGTGTCGATGAAGTTGATCCCGGCGGCGCGCGCCCGGTCGATCTGCGCGAAGCCCTCGGCTTCGCTGTTCTGCTCGCCCCAGGTCATGCTGCCCAGCGCCAGTGCGCTGACCCGGATGTCGGTGGTGCCGAGAGGACGGTAAATCATCGCTAGCTCCTGTCGAGGATGGCGGAAAGGCGCAAGCCTAACAAATGCTCCCCCCTCGGTTCAGATGCAGAAGTCCGGCTGCTCGATCCGCTCCGCCGGGGCCAGACGTCCGCGCACCAGGGCCTCGAACTCCGCCGCCGGCAGCGGCCGGCCGAACAGGTAGCCCTGCACCTCGTCGCAACCGAGGCGCTCCAGTTCGGCGTGCTGCGCGGCGGTCTCCACCCCCTCGGCGATGCTCAGCATGCCGAGGCTCCTGGCCATGCCGAGGATCGCCCGGACGATCGACTGGTCGTGACCGTCCTCGCTGATGTGGCGGACGAAGGACTGGTCGATCTTCAGCTTGTGCACCTGGAACTGCTTGAGGTAGCTGAGCGACGAGTAGCCGGTACCGAAGTCGTCGATCGACAGCAGCACGCCCAGCTCGCGCAGACGCTGCACCACCGCGATGGCGGCGGCCGGATCCTGCATCGCCACGCTCTCGGTCAGCTCCAGCTCCAGGCAACGCGCCGGCAGGCCGACTTCCGCGAGCACCTCGGCGACCAGTTCGACCAGGCCGGGATGGCGGAACTGCGCCAGCGACAGGTTGACCGCCACCGTCATCTCCGCCGGATAGCCGCGCTCCAGCCACTCCTTCATCTGCCGCGCCGCGCTGCGCAGCACCCATTCGCCGATCGGCAGGATCAGCCCGCTGCTCTCGGCGATGGGGATGAACTCGGCCGGACTGATCGCGCCCAGTTGCGGATGGCTCCAGCGCAGCAGCGCCTCGGCGCCGACCAGGCGCCCGCCGTCGACGCTCAGCTGCGGCTGATAGCAAAGGTGCAGCTCGCCGTTGTCCAGCGCCTGGCGCAGGGCGTTCTCCAGCTGCAGGATGCGCGCCGATTGACGCTGCATCTCGGCGGTGAAGAAGCGGAAGGCGTTGCGCCCCTCCTGCTTGGCCCGGTGCATGGCCATGTCGGCACGCTGGGAAAGGGTCTCGAAGTCGCGACCGTCCTCGGGGAATACCGCGATGCCGATCGAGGTGGTGACCACCAGCCTGTGGCCTTCCACCTGACAGGGCACGCCGAGCAGCGCCTTGAGCCGCGCAGCGACGTGGGCGGCGCCCTGGGCGTCGGTGTAGGGCAGCACCAGCACGAACTCGTCGCCGCCCTGGCGCGACAGGGTGTCCTCGTCGCGCAGCACCGACTTCAGGCGCTGGGCGACCTGGACCAGGAAGGCATCGCCGATCCGGTAGCCCAGCGAGTCGTTGATGTGCTTGAAGTGGTCAAGGTCCAGGTACAGCACCGCCAGCGGCTGCTGGCTGCGCTCGGACAGGCCCAGCGCCTGCTCGCAGCGGGCGGCGAACAGCTTGCGGTTGGGCAGGTCGGTGAGCGCGTCGAAATGCGCCAGGCGCTCGATGCGCTGCTCGTCGAGCTTGCGCTGGGTGATGTCCTCCTTGATCGCCAGGTAATGGGTGGGCTGGCCGGCGTCGTCGAACACCGGCGAGATCAGCACCGTCTCGGTGTACTCGCTGCCGTCCTTGCGCCGGTTGACGAACTCGCCGCGCCAGGCGCGACCGGCGGTCAGTTGCTGCCACATGTCCTGGTAGGTGCTCGGCGGGGTCTTGCCCGAATGCAGCAGCTTGGGATTCTGGCCGAGAGCCTCCTCCAGGCTGTAGCCGGTGACGCGGCTGAAGGCCTGGTTGGCGTACTCGATGCGCGCGTCCAGGTCGGTGATGACGATGGTGCTCGGGCTCTGCTCCACCGCCTGGCTCAGCTTGCGCAGGGTCGCCTGGTCGCTGACGCGCGCGGTGACGTCGCGGGCCAGCATGACGAAGCGCGGCTCGCCGTCGTGGCCGCGCGGCATCGCCGCCACCGACAGCTCGAACCAGTGCTCGCCGTCGGCCAGCGGGATCAGCACCAGCTGGCCGGCCGAGTGGCCGCGGTCGGCGGCCTCCTCCAGCGCGGCCATGCAGATCCGCGCGGCCTCCAGCGGCAGCATCTCGTACAGGGTACGGCCGAGCAGCCGCCCGGCGCTGGCGACCAGTTGTCCGTGCCGCGGCGCGTGCACCTGCAGGTAGCGGCCGTCGCGGTCGAACTCGAACAGCAGGTCGGGAATCGCCTCGAGAACCGCCTGGGCCTGGCGGCGTGCGCTGCTCAGCGCGCGGTAGGGCGCGGCGATCATGTCGACGAACACCGCGCGATACAGCAGCAGGTAGGCGATCACCTTGTAGACGTGCCCCATCAGGTTGAAGACATCGGTGACCGCCGCGTAGAGGGTGAAGAACAGCTCGCTGAACACCATGGCCAGCACCGCGCCGAGCAGCAGCGGGATGTTGCAGCCGCTGGCCTGGCGCAGGCGGACGAGCAGCACGGCCGCCGTGAGCAGGTGCAGGGCGATCACCCCGTACTCCGCCCAACGCTTGAAGGCGGTGAGGCCCTGGCCAGGGACGAAGGTGGCCGGCATCCAGTGCGGGTGCCAGAGGAACACCCAGTGCGCCCCGGCGACCAGCAGCAGCACGCCGAGCAGCGGCAGGAAGCGCCCGCGTACCGGCAGCGAATCTGCCGCGCCGCCCGGCGGCGGCCAGGGCAGCCAGGCCACCAGCAGCAGACCGAGAGCGGCCAGATAACGCGCCGCCAGCCAGAAGTGGATGGCCTTCTGCGGGTCGCTGGGAGTGACGTAGTCGGGCATTCCCTGGAACGACAGCATGTGCGAGAAGTCGAGCAGGGCGACGCCGAGAAAGGCGCAGGCCAGCAGCAGGACGTTGCGCTGGGGATGCAGGCTGTGGGTGTTCCAGCCGACCGCGAACACCAGCGCCGCTACGGCGATGGCGGTGGTTTCCAGCAGCATGTGCCACGGCAGATAGTGGCCGGAGGCCGGCAGCGACGTACCGAACAGGCCCATCAGCCCCAGTCCGCCGAGCAGCGCGAACAGCACCCTCAGGGTGAGGCGCAACGAATCCCGATGTTGCGGGTGAACCCGCGTCAAGCCCAACAGCACCAGCCTCCCTCCCCCATGCCTGCGCCGCAGCGGCGATCCGCCGGCCCTCGTCGCGCCGTTTCCCATCTCGGGCGTGACGCGCGAATGTGCCTGCGCCCTCGCCAGGCGTCAATCTCTGTCGGCGGAAAGTCGAGTCGTCCGAGCGGGACGCAGGCATGACGGTCTGTTGACGCCAGCGCGCGGCGGATGCCGGCCGGCGCCGGCCTCCGGAGTCAGCGATACAGGTCGGCACGGCTCCATGGCAGATCGTGGGAGCCGTCGGCGCGCGGGCGCACGGCGAGGATCTGGTGCAGGTTGATCCATTCGCGTTCGAAACCGTAGGCGCAGCCGGCCAGGTAGAGGCGCCAGATGCGCAGGGCACGCTCCGGGACCAGGCGTGCAGCCTCGTCGAGACGCTGCTCCAGCCGTTCGCTCCAGAAGCGCAGGGTGCGCGCGTAGTGCAGGCGCAGGCTCTCGACGTCGACCACCTCGAGACCGGCCTCGCTCATCCGCGCCACCGCGGTGGCCAGGTGCGGCAGCTCGCCGTGGGGGAACACGTAGCGGTCGATGAACTCGCCGCCGCCACGGCCCACCGGGCGGCCGTCGGTGTGCCTGGCGGTAATGCCGTGGTTCAGCACCAGGCCGCCCGGTCTCACCGCGCGCTGCAAGGTCTGGAAGTACAGCGGCAGGTTGGCGTGGCCGACGTGCTCGAACATGCCGACGCTGACCACCTTGTCGAAGCGGCCGTCGTCCGGCAGGTCGCGGTAGTCCAGGTAGTCCAGCTGCACGCGATCCTCCAGTCCATCCGCGGCCACCCGCTCGCGGGCCAGCGCCAACTGCTCGCGGCTCAGGGTGATGCCGTAGACCTCGGCGCCGAATTCGCGGGCGGCAAAGCGCGCCAGGCCGCCCCAGCCGCAGCCGACGTCGAGCAGACGCTCGCCGGGCGCCAGGCGCAGCTTGCGGCACAGGTGGCGCAGCTTGGCCTGCTGGGCGGTGTCGAGATCCTCCGTGCCGCTCTCGTAGTAGGCGCAGGAATAGACCATGTCGCGGTCCAGCCAGAGCCGGTAGAAATCGTTGGACAGGTCGTAGTGGTAGTGGATGTCCTCGGCGTCGCCGGCCTTGTCGTGCGCCGGACGCTGCGGGGCTGGCGCATCCGGATCGCCGAGCAGCGCGGCGCTGAGGTGGTCGGCCAGGCGAATCGCCGTCTCCAGCGGCCCGTGGATATCCATGGCACCCTCGACGTAGGCGCTGCCGAGCAGGTCCAGACTGGGACGCGCCAGCCGGGTCAACAGCTGCGGATCGCGCACCTCGAGGGTCACCTGCGGCTCCGGGCCGAGATCCAGTTGATGGCCGTCCCACAGGCGCACGCGCAGCGGCAGCTGCAGCGAGCGCAGGACGGGCGGAAGCATCGCCAGCATGTCCTATCCCCTTTCATGGAAAGCCCCTTGAAGGGTAGACCAGTCTCGGCCGTTCGGCGGCCAGGCGCTGTTCCACGTGGAACAACTCCCGGAAACGAAGATGCCCGGCCGAGGCCGGGCATCGCGGGGGATCGGCGGATCCGGGACTATTCGACGGTGACGCTCTTGGCCAGGTTGCGCGGCTGGTCGACGTCGGTGCCCTTGAGCACGGCGACGTGGTAGGACAGCAGCTGCAGCGGAATGGTGTAGAGGATCGGCGCGAGCAGGTCGTGGATCGGCGGCATGGCCACCACATGGGTGCCCTCGCCGTCGTCCAGACCGGCACCGCGGTCGGCGAACACCACCAGCTCGCCACCGCGCGCGCGCACCTCCTGGAGGTTGGACTTGAGCTTCTCGAGCAGCTCGTTGTTCGGCGCCACGGTGACCACCGGCATGGCGCTGTCGACCAGCGCCAGCGGGCCGTGTTTCAGCTCGCCGGCCGGGTAGGCCTCGGCGTGGATGTAGGAGATCTCCTTGAGCTTGAGCGCCCCCTCCATGGCCACCGGATACTGCGCCCCGCGACCGAGGAACAGGCTGTGGTCCTTATCGGCGAACAGCGCGGCGACCTGCTCGACGGTCCTGTCCATCGCCAGCGCGTCCTGCAGGTTGCCGGGCAGGCCGCGCAACGCGGCCACCAGCTCGGCCTCGGCGCCCGCCGCGAGCGTTCCCCTGGCCCGGCCGAGAGCCAGGGTCAGCAGCAGCAGGCCGACCAGCTGGGTGGTGAAGGCCTTGGTCGAGGCCACGCCGATTTCCGGTCCGGCGTTGGTCAGCAGCACCAGGTCCGACTCGCGCACCAGCGAGCTGGTACCGACGTTGCAGATCGCCAGACTGGCCAGGTAGCCGGCCGACCTGGCGTTGCGCAGCGCAGCCAGGGTGTCGGCGGTCTCGCCGGACTGCGAGATGGTGACGAACAGCGCGTCGGGCTGCACGGCGACCTTGCGGTAGCGGAACTCGCTGGCCACCTCGACCTGGCAGGGAATCCCGGTCAGCTCCTCCAGCCAGTAACGGGCGACCATCCCGGCATGGAAGCTGGTGCCGCAGGCGACGATCTGCACGTTGCGCACCCGGGCGAACAGCTCGGCGGCCTGCGGGCCGAAGGCCTGGACCATGACGTGGTCGCTGCCCAGGCGGCCTTCCAGGGTGCGCTGCACCACGCGCGGCTGCTCGTGGATCTCCTTGAGCATGAAGTGGCGGTACTCGCCCTTCTCCGCGGCTTCGGCGCCCTCGTGGAACTGCACCGTCTCGCGCTGCACCGCGCGGCCCTCGGCGTCCCAGATCTGCACGGAGTCGCGGCAAATCTCGGCGATGTCGCCCTCCTCCAGATAGACGAAGCGGTCGGTGACCTGGCGCAGCGCCAGCGGGTCGGAGGCGAGGAAGTTCTCGCCGAGCCCCAAGCCGACCACCAGCGGGCTGCCGCTGCGCGCGGCGAGGATGCGGTCCGGCTGCGCGGCGCTGATCACCGCCAGACCGTAGGCGCCGTGCAGCTCGCGCACCACCGCCTTGAGCGCGTCGGCCAGGTCGGGCAGGCGCTTGAGGGTATGGTGCAGCAGGTGGACGATGGTCTCGGTGTCGGTCTGCGAGCTGAACACATAGCCGAGCCCCTGCAGGCGCTCGCGCAGCTGCTCGTGGTTCTCGATGATGCCGTTGTGCACCACCGCGAGCTCCTCGCCGGAGAAGTGCGGGTGCGCGTTGGCCTCGCTGGGCGCCCCGTGGGTGGCCCAGCGGGTGTGCGCGATGCCCAGGCGACCGGGCAGCGGCTCGGCGACCAGCGCCTGCTCCAGCGCGGCGACCTTGCCGGTGCGCCGGCTGCGCCGCAGCTGGCCGTCCGGGCCACAGATGGCCACCCCGGCGCTGTCGTAGCCGCGGTACTCGAGGCGCTTGAGGCCCTCGACGAGGATGGCGCTGACGTTACGTTCGGCAATGGCTCCAACTATTCCGCACATGCGGGCTCTCCTTATCTATCGGTTGGGCGCGGCAGCGCAGATCAGCCGGATGCCGCGCGCCTGGATCTGTTCGCGCGCCGCGGCTGCAAGGCGCTCGTCGGTAATCACAGTGTGGATGCTGCTCCACGGCAGCTCCAGGTTCGGCATCCGCCGGCCGACCTTGTCGGCCTCGAGCATGACGATCACCTCGCGGGCCACCTCGGCCATCACCCTCGAGAGGCCGAGCAGCTCGTTGAAGGTCGTGGTGCCGCGCGCCAGGTCGAGGCCGTCGGCGCCGATGAACAGCTGGTCGAAGTCGTAGGAGCGCAGCACCTGCTCGGCGACCTGGCCCTGGAACGACTCGGAATGCGGATCCCAGGTGCCGCCGGTCATCAGCAGCACCGGCTCCTGCTCCAGCTCGCGCAGGGCGTTGGCCACGCTCAGCGAGTTGGTCATCACCACCAGCCCGGGGCGGCGGTCCAGCTCGGGGATCAGCGCCGCGGTGGTGCTGCCGCTGTCGACGACGATGCGCGCATGCTCGCGGATGCAGGCTGCGGCGGCGCGGGCGATGGCCTGCTTGTACGGCGACACCGGTTGGCAGTGTTCGATCACCAGTTCCTGGGGAACCGGCACCGCACCGCCGTAGCGACGCAGCAGCAGGCCGTTGTTCTCCAGCGCGGCCAGGTCCTTGCGGATGGTCACCTCCGAGGTGGCGAAATGGCGGGCCAGCGCATCGACGTGCACCTCGCCCCGTTCGGCGAGCAGGGCGAGGATGGCGTGGCGACGCTGCGGGGTATTGCGCTTGGACATCCTATGTTTCGCCTCGAAGTTTCGATTCGTAAATTATAGCTGCGAATCAAAACCCGGCCGGCTCCGCAGCGTCAAGCCCGGGCGGACGAAAGCTTCCCCGGGACGCCCCCCCCCCGCCGGCGGTGGACAACCGGCCCAATGCGTTATCCACACGGGCACCGTCCGGCAAACGCAAACGCCCTGTGGACAACCGGTGTCCTGCGGTTGTCCACAGGGCGTCCCGGCTCGCGCGACAAGGCTCCGGCGCAGCGTTATCCACAGCGCCGCGGCGGCCGGTTCAGCTCCTCGGCTTCTTCTTAGGACGCTGCCAACCGTCGATGTTGCGCTGGCGCGCGCGGCCGACCGCCAGGGCATTGGCCGGGACTTCGCTGGTGATCACCGAGCCGGCGGCGGTGGTGGCGCCGTCGCCGATGGTCAGCGGCGCGACCAGCGAGTTGTTGGTGCCGATGAAGGCATCCACGCCGATGACGGTGCGGTGCTTGTTGGCACCGTCGTAGTTGCAGGTGATCACTCCAGCGCCGATGTTGCTCGCCGCACCGATCTCGGCGTCGCCCAGGTAGGCCAGGTGGCCGGCCTTGGCACCCTCGCCCATGACCGCGTTCTTCAGCTCGACGAAGTTGCCGACGTGGGCCTTGGCGCCCAGCCGGCTGCCCGGACGCAGGCGGGCGAACGGCCCGCAGTCGGCGCCCTCGCCCAGCTCGGCGCCCTCCAGGTGGCTGTTGGCCTTGACGATGGCGCCGCGGCGCAGGGTACTGTCGCGGATCACGCAGTTCGGGCCGATCTCGACACCGTCCTCGATGACCACCCGCCCCTCGAGGATCACGTTGACATCGATCAGCACGTCGCGGCCGACCGTCACCTCGCCGCGCAGGTCGAAGCGCGCCGGGTCGAGCAGGGTCACGCCCTGGGCCATCAGTCGGCGGGCGGCGCGCTGCTGGTAGTGGCGCTCGAGCTGCGACAGCTGCTGGCGGTCGTTGGCGCCCTGCACCTCCATGGCGTCCTCCGGCTGCGCGGTGGCGACCCGCAGACCGTCGGCCACCGCCATGGCGATCACGTCGGTCAGGTAGTACTCGCCCTGGGCGTTGCTGTTGGAGAGCCGACCCAGCCAGTCGGCCAGGCGCGTCCCGGGCAGGGCGAGGATGCCGGTGTTGCCCTCGCGGATCGCCCGCTGCTCGACGCTGGCGTCCTTCTGCTCGACGATAGCCTGCACCTCGCCGGCGGCATCGCGGACGATCCGCCCGTAGCCGGTGGGGTCGTCCAGTTCAACGGTGAGCAGTGCCAACTGCTGCGGATCGAGCCGGGTCAGCAGGCGCTCGAGGGTCGGCGCCTCGATCAGCGGCACGTCGCCGTAGAGCACCAGCACCTGCTCGGCCCGGACGAACGGCAGCGCCTGGGCCACCGCGTGGCCGGTGCCGAGCTGCTGCTCCTGGAGGACGAAGTTGAGGTCGTCGGCGGCCAGGCGCTCGCGCACCGCCTCGGCGCCGTGGCCGATCACCACGTGGATGCGCTGCGGCTGCAGCTGCCGGGCGGTGTCGATGACGTGGGCCAGCATCGGCTTGCCGGCCACCGGATGCAGCACCTTGGGCAGGCTCGAGCGCATGCGCGTACCCTGACCGGCGGCGAGAATGACGATTTCCAGACTCATGGATGTATTTCCCTATGCGACCCCGGCGCCACGCCGGAGCGGAATGGACACGAACAGTATGGCCGGCGGCGCCACGGAATGCGGGCGCCGGAAACGAAAAAGGGGATAGCCAAGGCTACCCCCTTTTCCGTGGACCGGACGACTGGACCGCAGGGCGGATCAGTGCATCGGGCCACCGAACTTCTTGCGCAGTTCCTGAATGGTCCGCAGCTGTGCGGCAGCTTCGGCCAGACGGGCGGCGGCGGTGCTGTAGTCGAACTCGGCACCCTTCTCGCTGAGCGCCTTCTCGGCGGCCTTCTTGGCCTCGAGAGCGGCAGCTTCGTCGAGATCGGTGGCGCGCACGGCGGTGTCGGCGAGGACCTTCACCATGTTCGGCTGCACTTCGAGGAAACCGCCGGAGATGTAGTACACCTCCTCCTCACCACCCTGCTTGATCACTCGCACCGGACCGGGCTTGAGATCGGTCAGCAGCGGGGTGTGTCCCATCAGAATACCGAGATCGCCCATGTTGCCGTGGGCGACGACCATTTCCACCAGGCCCGAGAACAGCTCTTCTTCCGCGCTGACGATATCGCAATGGACTGTCATAGCCATATTCATGCCTCGGTTGTCAGGTCAGGCGGGAAGCGGAGCTCCCGCGCTGGCCTGGTTGCGCCCGCGAACGGGCGCGCCAGTTACAGTTTCTTGGCCTTCTCGATGGCTTCGTCGATGGAACCGACCATGTAGAACGCCTGCTCCGGCAGGTGGTCGAAGTCGCCATTGAGGATGCCGGCGAAGCCGCGGATGGTTTCCTTCAGCGGAACGTACTTGCCCGGAGCGCCGGTGAACACTTCGGCGACGAAGAACGGCTGGGACAGGAAGCGCTGGATCTTACGGGCGCGGGCCACCAGCAGCTTGTCCTGCTCGGACAGTTCGTCCATGCCGAGGATCGCGATGATGTCCTTCAGTTCCTTGTAGCGCTGCAGCACGTACTGCACGCCGCGGGCGGTGTCGTAGTGCTCCTGGCCGATCACCAGCGGGTCCAGCTGGCGCGAGGTGGAGTCCAGCGGGTCGACGGCCGGGTAGATACCCAGAGCGGCGATGTCGCGGGACAGAACCACGGTGGCGTCCAGGTGGGCGAAGGTGGTCGCCGGGGACGGGTCGGTCAGGTCGTCCGCGGGAACGTAGACGGCCTGCACGGAGGTGATCGAGCCGGTCTTGGTGGAGGTGATGCGCTCCTGCAGGACGCCCATCTCCTCGGCCAGGGTCGGCTGGTAACCCACCGCGGACGGCATACGGCCCAGCAGCGCGGACACTTCGGTACCGGCCAGGGTGTAGCGGTAGATGTTGTCGACGAACAGCAGGACGTCGCGGCCTTCGTCGCGGAACTTCTCGGCCATGGTCAGGCCGGTCAGGGCGACGCGCAGACGGTTGCCCGGCGGCTCGTTCATCTGGCCGTAGACCAGGGCCACTTTGTCGAGAACGTTGGAGTCCTTCATCTCGTGATAGAAGTCGTTGCCTTCACGAGTACGCTCGCCCACGCCGGCGAACACGGAGTAACCGCTGTGCTCCATGGCGATGTTGCGGATCAGCTCCATCATGTTCACGGTCTTGCCCACGCCGGCGCCACCGAACAGGCCGACCTTGCCGCCCTTGGCGAACGGGCAGACCAGGTCGATCACCTTGATGCCGGTTTCCAGCAGCTCGTTGCCGCCGGCCTGGTCAGCGTAGGACGGGGCGGCGCGGTGGATGGTCCAGCGCTCTTCCTCGCCGATGGGGCCCGCCTCGTCGATCGGGTTGCCCAGCACGTCCATGATGCGGCCCAGGGTGGCCTTGCCGACCGGCACGGCGATGCCGGCGCCGGTGTTGCTCACGTTCAGGCCGCGCTTGAGGCCTTCGGTGGAACCCATCGCAATGGAACGAACCACGCCGTCGCCCAGCTGCTGCTGGACTTCCAGGGTGGTGGCCGCGCCTTCTACCTTCAGCGCGTCATAGACGTTCGGCACCTGATCGCGCGGGAATTCCACGTCGATAACGGCGCCGATGATTTGAACGATACGTCCGCTACTCATATCTGGTTCCTCTGAATATTTGAACCTGTCTTAAACCGCGGCAGCGCCGCCGACGATTTCCGAGATCTCCTGGGTGATCGCAGCCTGACGCGCCTTGTTGTAGATCAGCTGCAGATCCTTGATCAGCTGACCGGCGTTGTCGGTGGCGTTCTTCATGGCGATCATTCGAGCCGCCTGCTCGCAGGCGTTGTTCTCGACTACGGACTGATACACCTGCGATTCGACATAGCGAACCAGCAGGGCATCCAGCAGTTGCTGGGCGTCGGGTTCGTACAGGTAATCCCAGGTCCCCTGCTTCGCGCCGTCTTCGGCCTCGGCAGCGGGGGCCAGGGGGAGCAATTGCTCGACCGTGGGCTTCTGGGTCATGGTGTTCACGAACTTGTTGGACGCCACGTACAGGCGATCCAGCTGGCCTTCGTTGAACTTGTCGAGCATGACCTTGACGCTGCCGATCAAGTCGTTGACCGACGGCGCTTCGCCCAGGTGGCTGACCGCAGCGACCACGTTGCCGCCGTAGCTGCGGAAGAAGCTGGCGCCCTTGCTGCCGATGACGCAGAAATCCGCCTCGACGCCGGCATCGCGCCAGTCCTTCAGGTTTTTGATCAGGGCCTTGAACAGGTTGATGTTCAGGCCGCCGCAGAGACCACGATCGCTGGAAACCAGGATGTAGCCGACGCGCTTGACCGGACGCTCGACCATGTACGGATGGCGGTATTCCGGGTTCGCCTTGGCCAGGTGGCCGATCACCTCGCGGATGCGCTCCGCGTAGGGACGGCTGGCAGCCATGCGCAGCTGAGCCTTGCGCATCTTGCTGACCGCCACTTTCTCCATGGCGCTGGTGATCTTCTGCGTGCTTTTGATGCTCGCAATCTTGCTGCGAATCTCTTTTGCGCCTGCCATTTGACACCTTTCGGGTTAGCAGGCGGGGGCCTTGCGGCCCCCGCTGCGGCTTACCAGCTCTGAGTGGCCTTGAACTTCTCGATGCCGGCCTTCAGGCCTGCGTCGATCTCGTCGTTGAAGTCGCCCTTCACGTTGATCTTCGCCATCAGATCGGCGTACTCGCGGTTGAAGAAGGCGATCAGGGCCTGCTCGAAGGCGCCAACCTTGGCCACTTCCACGTCGGTCAGGAAGCCACGCTCGGCGGCGTACAGGGACACCGACATGTCGGCGATGGACATCGGCGCGTACTGCTTCTGCTTCATCAGCTCGGTGACGCGCTGACCATGCTCCAGCTGCTTGCGGGTCGCCTCGTCCAGGTCGGAGGCGAACTGGGCGAAGGCCGCCAGTTCACGGTACTGGGCCAGCGCGGTACGGATGCCACCGGACAGCTTCTTGATGATCTTGGTCTGGGCCGCACCACCGACGCGGGATACCGAGATACCGGCGTTGACCGCCGGACGGATGCCCGAGTTGAACATGGCGGATTCCAGGAAGATCTGGCCGTCGGTGATCGAGATCACGTTGGTCGGAACGAACGCGGAAACGTCGCCGGCCTGGGTCTCGATGATCGGCAGCGCGGTCAGGGAACCGGTCTTGCCCTTCACTTCGCCCTTGGTGAACTGCTCCACGTACTCCTCGGAAACGCGCGAGGCGCGCTCCAGCAGACGGCTGTGGAGATAGAACACGTCGCCCGGGTAGGCTTCGCGGCCCGGCGGACGGCGCAGCAGCAGGGAGATCTGGCGGTAGGCCACGGCCTGCTTGGACAGGTCGTCGTAGACGATCAGGGCGTCTTCGCCGCGGTCGCGGAAGTACTCGCCCATGGTGCAGCCGGCGTACGGCGCCAGGAACTGCAGGGCCGCGGACTCGGAAGCCGAAGCCGCCACCACGATGGTGTTGGCCAGCGCACCGGCCTCTTCCAGCTTGCGCACCACGTTGGCGATGGTCGACTGCTTCTGACCGACGGCCACGTAGACGCAGCGGATGCCGCTGTTCTTCTGGTTGATGATGGCGTCGATGGCCATCGCGGTCTTGCCGATCTGGCGGTCGCCGATGATCAGCTCGCGCTGGCCACGGCCGACCGGGATCATCGCGTCGACGGACTTGTAGCCGGTCTGCACCGGCTGGTCCACGGACTTACGCCAGATCACGCCCGGAGCGACCTTCTCGACCGCATCGGTCAGCTTGGCGTCGATCGGGCCCTTGCCGTCGATCGGGTTGCCCAGCGCGTCGACCACGCGACCCAGCAGTTCCGGACCGACCGGGACTTCCAGGATGCGGCCGGTGCACTTGGCGCTCATGCCCTCGCGCAGGCCCTGGTAGGAGCCCAGCACCACGGCGCCGACGGAGTCCTGCTCCAGGTTCAGCGCCATGCCGAAGACGCCACCCGGGAACTCGATCATCTCGCCGTACATCACGTCAGCCAGGCCGAAGATACGCACGATGCCGTCGGATACGCTGACGACGGTGCCTTCGTTACGGGCCTGAGCGGACACATCAAGCTTGGCGATACGCTGCTTGATGATTTCGCTAATTTCGGAAGGATTCAGTTGCTGCATGCCATGCCCCTCAAATCAGGATTTCAACGCTTCGGCCAACTGGTTCAGTTTGCCGCGGACCGAACCGTCGATGACCAGGTCACCCGCGCGGATGATCAAGCCGCCGATCAGGGCGGAATTGACGACCGGGGTCGGCTGGACGGTGCGATCGAGCCGCTTCGACAAGGCGGCAGCCAGAGTCTGGAGTTGCTCCGCGCTCAGTTCGTGAGCCGTCTCGATCTCGACCTCGAGCGAACGCTCGGCCTCGGCCTTGAGCAGCTCGAACTGGTCGCGAATGGTCGGCAGCAGCTCCAGGCGATCGTTCTCACCCAGGGCTACCACGAAGTTGCGGAACGACTCGTCGATGCGGTCTGCACACAGCTCGGCCAGCAGAGCGGACTTGCGCTCCCAGGTCAGTGCCGGGTTGCGCAGTTGGGCGATCACTTCGGGGGATTCCACGAAGGCTGCGGCGAGCGCGAGCATGCTCGACCACGCATCGGATTGTTTGGCTGCGGAAGCGAACTCGAAGGCGGCTTTCGCATAAGGCCGAGCAAGCGTGTTGATAGTTGCCATTGCTCGCCTCGTTTAGAGTTGGGAGGCCAGTTTTTCGACCAGATCGTTGTGTGCCTTGGCGTCCACGGAGGACTCCAGGATCTTCTCGGCACCGGCGACGGCGAGAGCCGCAACCTGGGCGCGCAGTTGATCCCTGGCGCGATTCACTTCAACCTCGATTTCGGCCTTGGCACCGGCAAGCAGACGCTCGCCTTCGCTACGGGCCTGCTGCTTGGCTTCCTCGACGATCGCGTTGGCGGTCTTGTTCGCCTTCTCGAGAATCTCGGCGGCCTGCTCCTTGGTTTCGCGGAGCGTCTGGGCAGCTTTTTCCTGGGCAAGTTGCAGATCGCGCTGGGCACGGCCGGCAGCATCCAGACCTTCGGCAATTTTCTTCTGGCGGGCTTGCATGGCTGCCGTGAGAGGCGGCCACACGAACTTCATGCAGAACCAGACGAAAATAGCGAAGGCAATCGTTTGACCGAACAGCGTCAGATTAATGTTCACTGATCTACCTCATGCTATTTCGTTGTTTCCTGGGCGATTACACCGGAATCGGCAGGGCGGGAGCCCTGCCGACCAGCGAAATCATCGGATCAACCAGCGACACCAGGAGCAACAACGAAGATCAGGTACATCGCGATACCGACACCGATCATCGGAACGGCGTCGAGCAGACCGGCCATGATGAAGGTCTTGGTTTGCAGCTGCGGGGCCAGTTCCGGCTGACGAGCGGTGGACTCCAGCAGCTTGCCGCCCAGCAGGGAGAAGCCGATGCCGGTGGCCAGGGCGCCCAGACCGATGATGATGGCGGCAGCGAGGATGACGAGTTCCATGATTACTCCTAAAGTTTCAAGGGTTTGAGTTGAAGTTCAAGGTTACGTTGGGTTTACGGTCGGGTGTCCGTCAGTGGTGCTCTTCGTGGGCCGCGCTCAGGTAGACGATCGACAGCACCATGAAGATGAAGGCCTGCAGCGGGATCACCAGGATGTGGAAGATCGCCCACGGCACATTCAGGGTCCACTGCACGTAGAACGGCAGCAGGGCGATGAGGATGAACACCACCTCACCGGCATACATGTTGCCGAACAGACGCAGGGCGAGGCTCAGCGGCTTGGTCAGCAGGCCGAGGATCTCGAGGAACAGGTTGAACGGGACCAGCGACCAGTGATTGAACGGGGTGAACGCCAGCTCCTTGCTGAAGCCGCCGAACCCCTTGACCTTGACGCTGTAGAACAGGATCAGGAAGAACACGCCGATGGACACGCCGAAGGTGCCGTTGGGATCGGCGGTGGGCACGATCTTGAATGCCGGCAGGCCGACCAGGTGGGCGATGCCCGGAATGTAGTCGACGGGGATCCACTTCAGGCTGTTCATCAGCAGGATCCACATGAAGATGGTCAGCGCCAGCGGGGCGATCACCGGGTTGCGGCCGTGGAAGGTGTCCTTGACCATGCCCTCGACGAACTCGACGACCATCTCGACCAGGTTCTGCAGCTTGCCCGGCACGCCGGTGGTGGCCGCCTTGGCGGCGGAGCTGAACAGGAAGATGAACAGGAAGCCGGCGAACAGCGACCAGCCCAGGGTGTCCAGGTGGACGGCCATGAAGCCCATGGCCTGAGCCTCGACGGCGGTCTGGGCGATGGTCCAGGTGGCTTGGTCGAGGACGGTGCCGTCGGCACGCTCGAAACCGGCGGGGAGCTTGCCGTAGGTCAGGTTCTGCAGGTGGTGCTGAATGTACTCAGCCGGTGTGTTAGCCATAGACGCCTCAATGCTCAATGCTTCGGAAAGCCCTTTACCAGCAGGAGTGCACAGGCGCCGATACCCAGCACCAGGAGATAGCCGGCGAACAGCGCCGCCACGTTCAGCCTCTCCACTCCTGCAAACACCAGCGCAAACAACGCTGCCGTCAGAATCAGTTTGCCCATCTCGCCCGCCCAGAAGGACTGGACGATGGCACTCACCGAACGCGCCCCGAAGTAGCGGAAGGCCTTGTACGCGAAGTACAGGTTCGGCAGGAACGCAATCATGCCGCCGAGCAGCGTGGAATATCCGGCCAGCGGATCCTTCCACAACCACATGACAACCGCAGCCCCCAGGGCCGCCACCAGCTGTGCCAGCAGCAGCGGAAACACCGCATGGCGATGCAGGGGGGTCTTGTTGCGAAAGTTCACCGCGTTGCCCCGCTTCCGTGTTGCTGGACCGTCTGCAGCGCAGACTCCGTGCCGGCAAAAATTGCGCCGGGAGTATAGGGGGGTAATTCCCCCCGTTCAACTGCCGGGTAGTGAATTAAGACCATCCGCTACGCGCCCGACACTTTCAGCGGATATGCGCCAGCACACCCTGCAACTCGTCCAGCGAGTTGTAGCGGATCACCAGCTGGCCCTTGCCCTTGTCGCCGTGACGGATCTGCACCGCGGCGCCCAGGCGCTCGGCCAGGCGCTGTTCGAGACGGGCGATATCCGGATCGGTCTTGAGCGCCTCGCTCTCGCTGCGGCCGCCCAGCCACTGACGCACCAGCGCTTCGGTCTGACGAACGGTCAGGCCGCGTGCGACAACGTGCCGCGCCCCTTCCGCCTGGCGCGCCGCCGGCAGGCCGAGCAACGCGCGGGCATGGCCCATCTCCAGGTCGCCGCGGGCCAGCAGGGTCTTCACCTCCTCGGGCAGGGCGATCAGGCGCAGCAGGTTGGCGACGCTGACCCGCGACTTGCCGACCGCCTCGGCGACCTGCTGCTGGGTCAGCTGGAATTCCTGCTGCAGGCGCTGCAGGGCGGCGGCCTCCTCGATCGGATTGAGGTCCTCGCGCTGGATGTTCTCGATCAGCGCCATGGCGATCGCCGCCTCGTCGCCGACCTCGCGGACCAGCGCCGGGATGCGCTGCAGGCCTGCCAGCTGGCAGGCGCGCCAGCGCCGTTCGCCGGCGATGATCTCGTAGCGCTCGGCGTCGAGTGGGCGCACCACCACCGGCTGCATCAGACCCTGGCGGCGGATCGACTGGGCCAGCTCTTCGAGCGCCTGCGGATCCATGTCACGGCGCGGCTGATACTTGCCGCGCTGCAGGGCCTCGA
Organism: Stutzerimonas stutzeri; assembly: GCF_024451105.1. Taxonomy (GTDB): domain Bacteria; phylum Pseudomonadota; class Gammaproteobacteria; order Pseudomonadales; family Pseudomonadaceae; genus Geopseudomonas; species Geopseudomonas stutzeri_A. The sequence goes on along the minus strand of NZ_JANGEY010000016.1, from coordinate 19,697 downwards.
CCGGCAGTTGCTGCAGCTCCTCGCGCGGCGCCCGGGCCGCCTGCTCCTGCAGCGCAGTGACGGTGGCGCCACCGAGCAGGGCGTCCAGGCCGCGGCCGAGGCCGCGTTTCTTCACAGCCATGTGCAACTCCTCAAGCGATGGTGGTGGCGCGCTGGCCGCGGCGCTGACGGACGAGCACTTCCTTGGCCAGCTCCAGGTAGGCCTTGGCGCCGCGCGAGGCCTTGTCGTAGACCAGCGCCGGCACGCCGTGGCTGGGCGCCTCGGCCAGGCGCACGTTGCGCGGGATGGTGGTCTCGTAGAGCACCTCGCCGAAGTGCTGGCGCAGCTGCGCGGTGACGTCGTTGGTCAGGCCGACCCGGCCGTCGTACATGGTGCGCAGGATGCCCTCGATCCTCAGTTGCGGATTGAGCAGCGCCACGATGCGCTGGATGCTGTTGACCAGATCGGAGAGCCCTTCCAGCGCGTAGTACTCGCACTGCATGGGGATGATCACTCCGTCGGCGGCGACCAGCGCGTTGACGGTGAGCATCGACAGCGCCGGCGGGCAATCGATGAGGATGAAGTCGTAGTTGTCGCGGATCGGCGCCAGCGCCTGGCGCAGGCGTTGTTCCTTGTTGGGCAGGTCGAGCAGGGTGACCTCGGCGGCGGTCAGGTCGCGGTTGGCCGGCAGCAGCTGGTAGCGGCCGTGCTCGGAGGCCTGCATGGCCGCGGCGAGATCGCAGTTGCCGACCAGCACGTCGTAGACCGAGTGCTCGAGGGTCAGCTTGTCCACGCCGCTGCCGGTGGTGGCGTTGCCCTGCGGATCGAGGTCGATCAGCAGCACGCGGCGCTGCAGCGTCGCCAGCGAGGCGGCCAGGTTGATGCAGCTGGTGGTCTTGCCCACCCCGCCCTTCTGGTTGGCGATCGCGAATACTTTGGCCATGCTCGGCATCTCTCCTCAGGCGTTGCGGCGCAGTATCAGCAGGTGACGCTGGCCCTGGCAACCGGGCACCTGCAGCAGGTGTTCGGCTTCGACGCGGAAGTCCTCCGGCAGCGCAGCCAGTTCCTCGTGGGGATACTGGCCCTTCATCGCCAACCAGCGGGTCTCGGCGTCGCCCAGGTGGCGGGTCCAGGCGACGAAGTCGGCCAGCGAGCTGAACGCCCGCGAGACGATGCCGGAAAACGCCTGCGCCGGGCGGAACTCCTCCACGCGGCTGTGCACGACTTCCAGATTGTCCAGGCCGAGTTCGAGCTTCACCTGGGTCTGGAAGCGGGTCTTCTTGCCGTTGGAGTCCAGGGTGGCGAAGCGCCGCTCGGGGAACAGGATCGCCAGCGGGATACCCGGCATGCCGCCGCCGCTGCCGACGTCCAGCCAGTCGTCGCCGCCTTCGCGGACGAACGGCAGGATGCTCAGGCTGTCGAGCAGGTGCCGCGAGACCATCTCGTCGGGATTGCGCACCGCGGTGAGGTTGTAGGCCTTGTTCCACTTGATCAGCAGAGCCAGGTAGGCGAGCAGCAGGCGCTGCTGCGCCTCGCTCAGCGCGACGCCGAGCTGGGCGGCGCCGCGGACCAGTTCGGCGGCGTGGGCGGGGGTCACGGCGGACATCAGGAATTCTGCTCCAGCTGGCGGCCGGCGCCGCGCTTCTTCAGGTGGATCAGCAGCAGCGACACCGCCGCCGGGGTCACCCCGGGAATCCGCGAGGCCTGGCCGAGGGTCTGCGGGCGGGCGGCCGACAGTTTTCCCTGGATCTCCTTGGACAGGCCGCCGATCGCCGCGTAGTCGATGTCGACGGGCAGCGCGGTGTTCTCGCTGGCGCGCAGGCGCTCGATTTCCTCCTGCTGGCGGTCGATGTAGCCGGCGTACTTGATGCGGATCTCCACCTGCTCGGCCACCTGTGGGTTATCCACAGCCGCGCCGGTGATCTCGGTCAGCGCCGCGTAGTCGATCTCCGGGCGCGCCAGCAGGTTGTGCAGGTTGTACTCGTGGGTCAGCGGCGTGCCGAAGCGCGCGGCGATGGCGTCGCCCTGCGCGGTGCCCGGGCGCACCCAGGTGCTCCTCAGGCGCTGCTCCTCGCGCTCGATGCCCTCGCGCTTGGCGCAGAACGCCGCCCAGCGGCGCTCGTCGACCAGGCCCAGCTCGCGGCCCCTCTCGGTCAGGCGCAGGTCGGCGTTGTCCTCGCGCAGGATCAGCCGGTACTCGGCGCGCGAGGTGAACATGCGGTACGGCTCCTGGGTGCCGAGGGTGATCAGGTCGTCGACCAGCACGCCGATGTAGGCCTCGTCGCGGCGCGGGCACCAGGCTTCGCGGCCTTGGGCGCGCAGCGCGGCGTTGGCGCCGGCAAGCAGGCCCTGGGCGCCGGCCTCCTCGTAGCCGGTGGTGCCGTTGATCTGCCCGGCGAAGAACAGCCCGCCGATCACCTTGGTCTCCAGCGAGTACTTGAGATCGCGCGGATCGAAAAAGTCGTACTCGATGGCGTAGCCGGGACGCACGATGTGCGCGTTCTCCAGCCCGCGGATCGAGCGGACGATGGCGAGCTGCACGTCGAACGGCAGCGAGGTGGAGATGCCGTTGGGGTAGATCTCGTGGGTGGACAACCCTTCCGGTTCGAGGAACACCTGGTGGCTGTCCTTGTCGGCGAAGCGATGGATCTTGTCCTCGATCGACGGGCAGTAGCGCGGGCCGATGCCCTCGATGATCCCCGAGTACATCGGCGAGCGGTCGAGGTTGCCGGCGATGATCTCGTGGGTGCGCGCGTTGGTGTGGGTGATCCAGCAGCTGACCTGACGCGGATGCTGCTCGCGCGAGCCGAGGAACGACATCACCGGGGTCGGGTTATCCCCAGGCTGCTCGGTCATCGCGGAGAAGTCGATGGAACGGGCGTCCAGTCGCGGCGGTGTGCCGGTCTTCAGCCGGCCGACGCGCAGCGGCAGCTCGCGCAGACGGCGCGCCAGGGCCAGCGATGGCGGATCGCCGGCGCGCCCGCCCGAGTAGTTCTCCAGGCCGATGTGGATAAGTCCGCCGAGGAAGGTACCGGCGGTCAGCACCACGTTGTCGGCGTGGAATTTCAGACCCATCTGGGTGACCACCCCGCGCACCTGTTCGCCTTCGACGATCAGGTCGTCGGCGGACTGCTGGAATATCCACAGGTTCGGCTGGTTTTCCAGCACGCGGCGGATCTCCGCCTTGTACAAGGCTCGGTCGGCCTGGGCGCGGGTGGCACGCACCGCCGGGCCCTTGCGGCTGTTGAGGATGCGGAACTGGATGCCGGCCAGGTCGGTGGCCTCGGCCATCGCCCCGCCAAGTGCGTCGATTTCCTTGACCAGGTGGCTCTTGCCGATGCCACCGATCGCCGGGTTGCAGCTCATGTGCCCCAGCGTTTCCACGTTGTGGCTGAGCAGCAGGGTCTTCACCCCCATGCGTGCGGCGGCCAGTGCCGCCTCGGTACCGGCATGGCCGCCGCCGATGACGATCACATCAAAACGGGAAGGGAAATCCACCACGCACCTCGTGCCTGTTCGGGAAGGGAATTCGGGAAGCCGCGCAGTATAGAGGCTTCTCGAGGGTGAATGAAGCTGTGTGGACAAAAAGTAGCCAGACGGACCACCGATACCCGATCAACAGAAAAAATAGACAGAAGGGATTTTTAAAAAGCTTGTTTCAGAGCTTGTTGTAGGTGTGCACAAATTCTGTGGATAGATCATTAAAAGCCTTTTAGATCAATGTGTTGTGGATTGAATAAGGTTGTACACAGGTGCCCCTGAGGGCTCTGGAAAAGTGTCCTGGAGCTGTGTGTGGACAAGTCGGTTATCCACAGGTGAGGTTGTCCACAGCCTTGCCGGGGGCTTATAGAAAGTGCTGCCTGGCGGTTATCCACAATGCTCGGGATGTGCTGTCTGCCCTGTGGACAAGAGTGCCGCGGGCAGGGATGCACGCAGCCGCGCCGTACGGACGGCTGCCGATGGGAGGGAGGAGCGGTGAAGGACGGCCGGCGGGGATGCACCGGCCGCGCGGCCGGGCTACTTGCCGATGCAGAAGCTGGAGAAGATCCGCCCGAGCAGGTCGTCGGGGGTGAAGGCACCGGTGATCTCGCCGAGCGCCTGGTGGGCCAGGCGCAGGTCCTCGGCGAGCAGTTCGCCGGCGCCGAGCAGGGTCAGCTGCTGGCGGCCGTGCTCGAGGCAGGCGCCAGCCTGGCGCAGCGCGTCGAGATGGCGGCGTCGCGCGCTGAAACTGCTCTCGGTGGTCTGCTGGTAGCCCATGCAGGTCTTCAGGTGCTCGCGCAGCAGCTCGAGGCCGCCACCGTTGCGCGCCGACAGGCTGATCGTCACGTGGCCGTCGGCGCAGGTTTCCAGGCGGATGGCCTCGCCGGACAGGTCGGCCTTGTTGCGGATCAGGGTGACCCGCGCCGGATCGGGGCGCCGGTCGAGGAATTCCGGCCACAGGGCGAACGGATCGGCCGCCTCCGGGGCGGTGGCGTCGACCACCAGCAGCACCCGGTCGGCCTCGCCGATCGCCTGCAGGGCGCGCTCGACGCCGATCTTCTCCACCTGATCGGCGGTATCGCGCAGGCCGGCGGTATCGACCACGTGCAGCGGCATGCCGTCGATGTGGATATGCTCGCGCAGCACGTCGCGGGTGGTGCCGGCGATGTCGGTGACGATCGCCGCCTCGCGCCCGGCCAGGGCATTGAGCAGGCTGGACTTGCCGGCATTCGGCCGGCCGGCGATGACCACGGTCATGCCGTCGCGCAGCAGCGCGCCCTGCCCCGCCTCGCGCTGCACCGCCAGCAGTTCGCTGCGCACGCCGTCGAGCTGGCCGAGCACGTGGCCGTCGGCGAGAAAATCGATCTCCTCCTCGGGGAAGTCGATGGCCGCCTCGACGTACATGCGCAGCTCGATCAGCTTGTCGGCCAGGCGCTGCACGCGGCGCGAGAACTCGCCCTGCAGCGAGCGCACCGCGTTGCGCGCCGCCTGTTCGCTGCTGGCCTCGATCAGGTCGGCGATCGCCTCGGCCTGGGCCAGGTCGAGCTTGTCGTTGAGGAAGGCGCGCTCGCTGAACTCGCCGGGCCGCGCCAGGCGGGCGCCCAGCTCCAGGCAGCGGCGCAGCAGCATGTCGAGCACCACCGGGCCGCCGTGGCCCTGCAGCTCGAGCACGTCCTCGCCGGTGAACGAGTTGGGGCCGCGGAAGAACAGCAGCAGGCCCTGGTCGAGCACCTCGCCGTCGTCGGCGAAGAACTCGCAGTAGTAGGCGTGCCGCGGCTCGGGCTCGCGGCCGCTCAAGGCGATGGCGATGGCCCGAGCGCGCGGCCCGGAGACGCGGACGATGCCGACGCCGCCGCGCCCCTGCGCGGTGGCGACGGCGGCGATGGTGTCACGGACGGGTTGCATGGCGGTCTCCGGAGGGCGGATAGCAAGACGCCCCACGAGGGGGCGTCTTCATTCGGCGACGAGTCAGGCCTTCTTCATGGCCCCTTCGATCTGCCGGGTAATGTACCACTGCTGGGCGATGGACAGGACGTTGTTGACCACCCAGTACAGCACCAGACCGGCCGGGAACCAGAGGAAGAAGAAGGTGAAGATGATCGGCATCAGCTTCATCAGGCGCGCCTGCATGGGATCCGGCGGGGTCGGGTTCAGGCTGGTCTGCACGAACATGCTGACGCCCATGATGATCGGCAGGATGAAGAACGGATCCTTGATCGACAGGTCGGCGATCCAGCCCAGCCACGGGGCCTGGCGCATCTCCACGCTTTCCAGCAGCACCCAGTAGAGGGCGAGGAACACCGGCATCTGCACCAGGATCGGCAGGCAGCCGCCCAGCGGATTGATCTTCTCCTTCTTGTACAGCTCCATCATCGCCTGGGACATCTTCTGGCGATCGTCGCCGAACTGCTCCTTGAGCGCCTGCAGCTTGGGCGCCACCGCGCGCATGCGCGCCATGGAGCGGTAGCTGGCCGCCGACAGCGGGAAGAACGCCAGCTTGATGATCACGGTGAGGACGATGATCGCCCAGCCCCAGTTGCCGACGATGCTGTGGATGACCTGCAGCAGCCAGAAGATCGGCTGGGCGATGAACCACAGGAAGCCGTAGTCGACGGTCAGCTCCAGTCCCGGCGACAATTCGCCCAGGCGGTCCTGGGTCTTCGGCCCGGCGTACAGGGTGGCGGCGGTCTCGGCGCTGGCGCCGGCCGGCACGTTGAGCGCCGGGCCGGTGAAGCCGATGATGTAGTTGCCCTGGCTGTCCTTGCGGGTGGTCACCAGGTTGCTGTCGTCCTTGCTCGGCACCCAGGCGGTGACGAAGTAGTGCTGCAGCCAGGCGACCCAGCCGCCTTGCACGTTCTCGCGCAGGCTCTTGCTGTCCATGTCTTTCATGGACACCTTCTTGTACGGCTCCTCGCTGGTCCACAGCGCGGCGCCCAGGTAGGTGGCCATGCTGGCGCCGCCGCTCGCCGACGGATCGCCGCTGGCGTCGCGCTTGAGCTGGGCGAACAGGTTGCCGCTCCACGGCGCCTCGCTGCGGTTGTCGATGCGATGGCTGACGGTGAAGGCGTAGTCGCCACGCTTGAACACGAAGCGCTTGAGGTAGTCGACGCCGGCCTCGCTGAACTTCAGCTCGACCACCAGTTCGTCCTGGCCGTCGGCCAGCCGGAACGCCTGCTGCTCGGCGCTGTACAGCGGGCGGCCACTGGCGCGCGCGTCCGGACCGTTGGCGCCGGTCAGACCGCTCTGCGCGACGTAGGTGCGCTCGACGCCGTTGTCGAACAGGGCGAAGGGTACCTCGCGGTTCTGCAGGCTGCGCGGATACTGCGGCAGAGCCAGTTGCACCACGTCGCCGCCCTGCGGATCGATGGCCAGCCTGAGCACGTCGGTTTCCACCTGGATCAGTTGCTTGCTCGGCGCCGCGCTGCCGACGGCCGGGGCGTTGCTCTGCTCGCCGGCGACCGGCACGTCGGCCTGGCCGGCCGGGGTCGGCACGCTGTCGTTCGGCAGGGCCGGCGCGCCGTTGGCGGCGACCGCCTGCGGCGGCAGTTGCGGCTGGCCGTAGTCCTGGTTCCACTGCAGAACCATCAGGTAAGACACGATTGCCAGAGCGACGATCAGTATCGAGCGTTGAATGTCCATGGTTTTATTCGGCCATCGAAGAGGGTCGGGACGTGCGGGACTGCGGCACCGGGTCGTAACCGCCGGCATGCCAGGGGTGGCAGCGGGACAGCCGACGCAGGGTCAGCCAGCCACCGCGAGCGAGGCCATGCGTGCTGATGGCTTCGTGGGCGTAGCAGGAACAGCTGGGATAGAAGCGACAGCGGCTGGCCATCAGCGGGCTGATGGCGTAGCGGTAGAACTGGATCAGGGCGAGGGCCAGTTTACGCATGGGGTCCGTCGGTCGGCGGCTGTTCGGGGCGGGCCGGCGGGCTCTGGCGGTTGCGCGCCAGGCGCTTCCAGAGCTTGACGAACTGCTGGTGCAGCTCGGGATTGTCCAGATCGCCGAGGCCCTTGCGCGCGACCACCACGATATCCAGTCCGGCGAGCATCTCCTGATGCAGGCGGAAGGAGTCGCGGATGATGCGCTTGAGGCGATTGCGCTCGACGGCAAGCTTGGCGCTCTTCTTGCCGATCACCAGGCCGAGGCGCGGATGATCGAGCCCGTTGTCACGGGCCAGGAGCAGCACGCACTTGCCGGGAGCCTTGCCGGTGGGGGAGTCGAAGACTGCCGCAAACTGTCGGGACTTGAGCAGTCGCTTGTCCCGGCCGAAACTCCGACTCACCACCCGTTCCGGGCAATCAGACGGTGGTCAGACGCTTGCGGCCCTTGGCGCGACGACGCGACAGGACTGCACGACCGTTCTTGGTGGCCATACGCGCACGGAAACCGTGGGTACGAGCGCGCTTCAGATTGCTGGGCTGAAAAGTACGTTTCATGGGTCAGTTACCTGGTGATCGCAGGGCGCCGACAGGCAGCCCCAGTTAAAGAGATCGGCGATTCTAGAGAAAGGCTCGGCACAGGTCAATTTCCAACCAGCGTTCGCCGAGTTTCATCCACAGCCCCGTCGCGTCTCCCGTTCGTCGCCGCCCGCCTCCCCGTTCTTCCAGCGTCTTCCACTCCCTCCGCCCGCGGCGCTGCTCTTGCCTGCCTGGCGCCGCTGCGCAGACTTCCCGCCTCGCCGGCGTTCGCCTGTGCACAATCAACACAACCAGAGAAATCTTTTAAAAGATCGTTTTGGTAATGATGTATAGGAAGCCCCATTTCTGTGGATAACCATTGCCAGCCCTTTATCCACAGGCCCTGACGGCTTGCACAACCGTGTCAAGAAGAGGTGCGGGACATGTGCGACGGCTTGGGGAAAGCTGGGGACGAACGGCGCTTCTGTCCACAGGCAGATCGGCACACGGCTTTTCCCGAGGGCTCGCGGCGGCTTTGTCGTCCGGTTATCCACACGGTCGGGGACTGCGTTCGGGCAGATCGCGACGACGCCCGCGCGGTGGCGGCGGGCGCGTGTGGATAACTCGGCAGCCCGCCGCTACAATGCGTCCTTTGCCTGTCTATCAAGACGCTTTGCCAAGCGAGGGAAACCGAGTGTCCGTGGAACTGTGGCAGCAGTGCGTGGAAGTCCTGCGCGACGAGCTGCCTTCCCAGCTGTTCAACACCTGGATCCGTCCGCTGCAGGTCGAGATGCACGGCGAGGAGCTGCGCGTCTACGCGCCCAATCGTTTCGTGCTTGACTGGGTCAACGAGAAGTACATCTCCCGCCTGCTGGAACTGATGAACGAGCGCAGCGACGGCCAGGTGCCGCCGCTGTCGTTGCTGATCGGCAGCAAGCGCCCGGCGCCGCCGCCGCCGCGGCCGGCACCTGCTCCCGCAGCGGTGGCTGCGCCTGCACCGGCTCCGGCGTTCGTGCCGGCCCAGGCGGAGCTCGCCGAGCTGGCCCCGGCGCAGGTCGAGGCCGTGGCCGAGGCGCCCACTCCGCCGGCGGTGCGCACCGAGCGCACGGTGCAGGTCGAGGGCGGTCTCAAGCACACCAGCTACCTGAACCGCAACTTCACCTTCGAGAACTTCGTCGAGGGCAAGTCCAACCAGCTGGCGCGCGCCGCCGCCTGGCAGGTCGCCGACAACCCCAAGCACGGCTACAACCCGCTGTTCCTGTATGGCGGCGTGGGCCTGGGCAAGACCCACCTGATGCACGCGGTGGGCAACCACCTGCTGAAGAAGAACCCCAACGCCAAGGTGGTCTACCTGCATTCCGAGCGCTTCGTCGCCGACATGGTCAAGGCCCTGCAGCTCAACGCGATCAACGACTTCAAGCGCTTCTACCGCTCGGTGGACGCCCTGTTGATCGACGACATCCAGTTCTTCGCCCGCAAGGAGCGCTCCCAGGAGGAGTTCTTCCACACCTTCAACGCGCTGCTCGAGGGTGGCCAGCAGGTGATCCTCACCAGCGACCGCTACCCCAAGGAGATCGAGGGCCTCGAGGAGCGCCTGAAGTCGCGCTTCGGCTGGGGCCTGACCGTGGCGGTCGAGCCGCCGGAGCTGGAGACCCGGGTGGCGATCCTGATGAAGAAGGCCGAGCAGGCCAAGGTCGAGCTGCCCCACGACGCCGCCTTCTTCATCGCCCAGCGGATCCGCTCCAACGTCCGCGAGCTCGAAGGCTCGCTCAAGCGGGTGATCGCCCACGCCCACTTCACCGGCAGCGAGATCAGCATCGAGCTGGTGCGCGAGTCGCTCAAGGACCTGCTCGCCCTGCAGGACAAGCTGGTCAGCATCGACAACATCCAGCGCACCGTGGCCGAGTACTACAAGATCAAGATTTCCGACCTGCTGTCCAAGCGCCGCTCGCGCTCGGTGGCGCGGCCGCGCCAGGTGGCCATGGCCCTGTCCAAGGAGCTGACCAACCACAGCCTGCCGGAGATCGGCGACGCCTTCGGCGGCCGCGACCACACCACCGTACTGCACGCCTGCCGCAAGATCGCCGAACTTCGCGAGGAAGACGCCGACATCCGCGAAGACTACAAGAACCTGCTGCGCACCCTGACCACCTGACGGGCGCGCCCCCGCAAGCTGAGACCGAAGATGCATTTCACCATTCAACGCGAAGCCCTGCTCAAGCCGCTGCAGCTGGTCGCCGGCGTCGTCGAACGCCGGCAGACCCTGCCGGTGCTGTCCAACGTGCTGCTGGTGGTACAGGGCCAGCAGCTGTCGCTGACCGGCACCGACCTCGAGGTCGAACTGGTCGGCCGCGTGGCCCTCGAGGAACCGGCCGAGGCCGGCGAGATCACCGTGCCGGCGCGCAAGCTGATGGACATCTGCAAGAGCCTGCCCAGCGACGCGCTGATCGACGTCCGCGTCGACGAGCAGAAGCTGCTGATCAAGGCCGGACGCAGCCGCTTCAGCCTGTCCACCCTGCCGGCCAGCGACTTCCCCTCGGTGGAGGAAAGCCAGGGCTCGCTGACCTTCGCCGTGGCGCAGGGCAAGCTGCGCCGGCTGATCGAGCGCACCAGCTTCGCCATGGCCCAGCAGGACGTGCGCTACTACCTCAACGGCATGCTGCTGGAGGTCAACGCCGGCCAGCTCAGCGCCGTCGCCACCGACGGTCACCGCCTGGCGCTGTGCACCCTGCAGGCCGGCCTCGAGGCGCCCGACAAGCACCAGGTGATCGTGCCGCGCAAGGGCATCCTCGAGCTGGCGCGCCTGCTCACCGAGCCGGACGAGCCGGTCAGCATCGTCCTCGGCCAGCACCATATCCGCGCCACCACCGGCGACTTCACCTTCACCTCCAAGCTGGTCGACGGCAAGTTTCCCGACTATCAGCGCGTGCTGCCGCGCAATGGCGACAAGCTGGTCGTCGGCGACCGCCAGGCGCTGCGCGAGGCGTTCAGCCGCACGGCGATCCTCTCCAACGAGAAGTACCGCGGCATCCGCCTGCAGCTGGCCAGCGGCCTGCTGAAGATCCAGGCCAACAACCCCGAGCAGGAAGAGGCCGAGGAGGAGGTGCAGGTCGACTACTTCGGTGACGCCCTGGAGGTCGGCTTCAACGTCAGCTACCTGCTCGACGTGCTCGGCGTGATGACCACCGACCAGGTGCGCATCACCCTCGCCGACGCCAACAGCAGCGCCCTGCTGCAGGAGGCCGGCAACGACGATTCGGCCTACGTCGTGATGCCGATGCGCTTGTGAGGACGGCGGGTGGCGCCTGTGGATAAGATGTGCGTGCGTGTGCCGCAGGCTCTCCTCCGCCCGGGTTTGCGGGCCCCATGCGGGGCCAATCCTGTGGATAACGCTGTGCACAGGCTGTCGGGAAGCGGTGCGCAGCGACAGAGTTCCCCATGTCCCTGCTGCGCCTGAACATCGGCGACCTGCGCAACCTGCAGGCCGCGGAGCTGCGCCCTTCGCCGCGCATCAACCTGCTGCACGGCGCCAACGGCAGCGGCAAGACCAGCGTGCTGGAGGCCATCCACCTGCTCGGCCTGGCCCGCTCGTTCCGCAGCAGCCGGTTGACCCCGTTGATCCGCCACGGCGCCGAGCAGGCGCTGGTGTTCGGCGAGGTGTGCCTGGCTGACGGGCGCCGCGCCGGCCTCGGCATCGCCCGCCAGCGCAGCGGCGAATGCCGGATCCGCATCGACGGGCAGAACGCGCGCAGTGCCGCGCAGCTCGCCGAGCTGCTGCCGCTGCAGCTGATCAACCCGGACAGCTTCCGCCTGCTGGAAGGCGCGCCCAAGGTGCGCCGGCAGTTCCTCGACTGGGGCGCGTTCCACGTCGAGCCGCGCTTCCTCGGCGCCTGGCAGCGCCTGCAGTCGGCCCTGCGGCAGCGGAACTCCTGGCTGCGCCATGGTAGAATCGACGCCGTTGCGCAGGCTGCCTGGGACCGCGAACTGAGCCTGGCCAGCGAGGCCATCGACGGCTACCGGCGCGCCTACATCCAGGCGCTCAAGCCGGTGTTCGAGACCACCCTGGCGCAGCTGGTCGAACTGCCCGAGCTGACCCTCAGCTACTACCGCGGCTGGGACCGCGAGCGCGAGCTGGCCGAGGTGCTGGCCGGCAGCCTCGCGCGCGACCAGCAGCTCGGCCACACCCAGGCCGGACCGCAGCGCGCCGACCTGCGCCTGCGCATCGCCGGCCACAACGCCGCCGACATCCTCTCGCGCGGCCAGCAGAAGCTGGTGGTCTGCGCCCTGCGCATCGCCCAGGGCCACCTGGTCAACCGGGCCAAACACGGGCAGTGCGTCTACCTGGTGGACGACCTGCCCTCGGAACTCGACGAACAGCATCGTCACGCGCTGTGCCGCTTGCTGGAAGAGCTCGACTGCCAGGTGTTCGTCACCGGCGTCGACGGCGAAACCCTCAAAGACGGCTGGCGCACGGACACGCCGGTCGCCATGTTCCACGTGGAGCATGGCCGTATTGAATCCTCGGGAGTGAAGGCATGAGCGACAATCAAACGTACGACTCCTCCAGCATCAAGGTGCTGAAAGGTCTGGATGCCGTACGCAAGCGCCCCGGCATGTACATCGGCGACACCGACGATGGCACCGGGTTGCACCACATGGTCTTCGAGGTGGTGGACAACTCCATCGACGAGGCGCTGGCCGGCCACTGTTCGGAAATCGGCATCACCATCCACACCGACGAATCGATCACCGTGCGCGACAACGGCCGCGGCATCCCGGTGGATATCCACAAGGAAGAAGGCGTCTCCGCCGCCGAGGTCATCATGACCGTGCTGCACGCCGGCGGTAAGTTCGACGACAACAGCTACAAGGTCTCCGGCGGTCTGCACGGCGTCGGCGTCTCGGTGGTCAACGCGCTGTCCGAGCAGCTGGTGCTGACCATCCGCCGCAGCGGCAAGGTCTGGGAGCAGACCTACGTGCACGGCGTGCCGCAGGCCCCGCTGGCCGCGGTCGGCGACACCGAGGGCACCGGCACGCAGATCCACTTCAAGCCCTCCGCCGAGACCTTCCGCAACATCCACTTCAGCTGGGACATCCTCGCCAAGCGCCTGCGCGAGCTGTCGTTCCTCAACTCCGGGGTCGGCATCGTCCTCAAGGACGAACGCAGCGGCAAGGAAGAGCTGTTCAGGTACGAGGGCGGCCTCAAAGCCTTCGTCGAGTACCTCAACACCCACAAGAGCGCCATCAACCAGGTGTTCCACTTCAACGTGCAGCGCGAGGAGGACGGCGTCGGCGTCGAGGTGGCCCTGCAGTGGAACGACAGCTTCAACGAGAACATCCTCTGCTTCACCAACAACATCCCGCAGCGCGACGGCGGCACCCACCTGGCCGGTTTCCGCTCGGCGCTGACCCGCCACCTGAACAACTACATCGAGGCCGAGGGCCTGGCCAAGAAGCACAAGGTCGCTACCACCGGCGACGACGCCCGCGAAGGCCTCACCGCGATCATCTCGGTCAAGGTGCCGGACCCCAAGTTCAGCTCGCAGACCAAGGACAAGCTGGTCTCCAGCGAGGTGAAGACCGCGGTCGAGCAGGAGATGGGCAAGTACTTCGGCGACTACCTGCTGGAGAACCCCAACGAGGCCAAGGCGGTGGTCGGCAAGATGCTCGACGCCGCGCGTGCCCGCGAGGCGGCGCGCAAGGCCCGCGAGATGACCCGCCGCAAGGGCGCGCTGGACATCGCCGGGCTGCCCGGCAAGCTGGCCGACTGCCAGGAGAAGGACCCGGCGCTGTCCGAACTGTACATCGTCGAGGGTGACTCCGCCGGCGGCTCGGCCAAGCAGGGCCGCAACCGCAAGACCCAGGCGATCCTGCCGCTCAAGGGCAAGATCCTCAACGTCGAGAAGGCGCGCTTCGACAAGATGCTCTCCTCCCAGGAGGTCGGCACGCTGATCACCGCGCTGGGCTGCGGGATCGGTCGCGAGGAGTACAACATCGCCAAGCTGCGCTACCACAACATCATCATCATGACCGATGCCGATGTCGACGGTTCGCACATCCGCACCCTGCTGCTGACCTTCTTCTTCCGCCAGTTGCCCGAGCTGATCGAGCGCGGCTACGTCTACATCGCCCAGCCGCCGCTGTACAAGGTCAAGAAGGGCAAGCAGGAGCAGTACATCAAGGACGACGAGGCCATGGAGGAATACATGACCCAGTCGGCCCTCGAGGACGCCAGCCTGCACGTCAACGACAGCGCTCCGGGCCTGTCCGGTGCGGCGCTGGAGAAACTGGTCGGCGAATACCGCACGGTGATGAAGACCCTCGCCCGCCTGTCGCGGCTGTATCCGCAGGAGATCACCGAGCACTTCGTCTACCTGCCGCGGGTCGGCGTCGAGCAGCTCGCCGACCAGGCCGCCATGCAGGGCTGGAGCGAGGCGCTCGGCGAGCGCCTCAAGGCGGTGGAAAAGTCCGGGCAGAGCTACCAGGTCAGCCTGCGCGAGGACCGCGAGCGCCACCTCTGGCTGCCCGAGGTGCAGACCGTCGCCCACGGCCTGTCCAGCTACGTCACCTTCAACCGCGACTTCTTCGCCAGCAACGACTACCGCACCGTCACCGACCTCGGCGCGCAGCTCAACAACCTGCTGGAGGACGGCGCCTTTGTGCAACGCGGCGAACGCAGGAAACCGGTGGCGAGCTTCAAGGAAGCCCTCGACTGGCTGATGAGCGAGACCGCCAAGCGCCACAGCATCCAGCGCTACAAGGGCCTCGGCGAGATGAACCCCGAGCAGCTGTGGGAAACCACCATGGACCCGGCGGTGCGCCGCATGCTCAAGGTGACCATCGAGGACGCCATCGCCGCCGACCAGATCTTCAACACCCTGATGGGCGATGCGGTCGAACCGCGCCGCGACTTCATCGAGAGCAACGCGCTGGCGGTGTCGAATCTGGACGTGTGATCGGCTGACCTAGAGACTATAAAGTGTCACGGTGGGACGCATAACTTGTCATAGAGAAAAACCCGGCTATACGCCGGGTTTTTCTTTTAGATCAAGGAGTTGCAACGAGACGTCTTGGAGTTTTTCCGTCTTGTCAGGCGCCTCACCAAAGCGTTGTTGGAAGGTTCTGCCGAAAAAATGTTGCTGGTTGGGCTGGAGCGGAATGGTTGCGCTGTGGATAAGTGTTTATGCGCTATTGATGGGGGCACAATTGCGTCCCCATCAAAGTTATCCACAAGCAGATTTGCCCGTTTGTGCGGAGGCGGGCTCTACTCTCGCGGTTAGACAAGCCCCAGCAGACGCTGTCTGCCGGGATTGGGCGTTCAGGGAGCAAATTTTTCTGAAGCGTTTCCTGTAGCTGGCGCTGGAGCAAAGGGATGATCAGTGTCAGGAGGAAGCCATGGCCAAGCACGACGATGATAATCACAGCAATCCACTCAACCCGAACAATGACGCTTACTGGGAGTCGCGTGGCTACGGCGAAGGTGAGCTCCTCCGCTCGGGCGAGATCCGCGAGGTGATCCAGTACCAGCACCGCTGGCTGATCAGGGCCCGAGGGCATGACGGCCTCGTCATCGTCAATTTTGCACCAGGCGGCCGTCAGGCGCTGATGCACCTCATCGACCTGTACCAGACGGCCAAGCTCGCGCAGTCGAGCCGGCTTCTTCAGTAACCAGACACGTTGCTCAACGAGCGGGAGGTGCTGCAATGGAGGATGAACTGGGAGCCGCAGTAAATTTTTTCCAGGAGCCGGGCGTGGTCATGCTGGGAGAGGAGATGACCGACGATGAGGCAATGGCCAGAGTGCGCGAGCGCTTTCCTCACAAGCCGTTCTGCCTCGTTCGGCAATGGTTGTGGGTCGATCTGACGATGCCGGAGTCGGTGCGCGAAGATCTGGAGAATTCAGGACGGCAGCCGGTGGTGCTGTATGCCCACAACGTAGTGCTGGATAGCCAGGGGCGATTCTGTTCCGGCGACTGGGTGCGCAGCACGCCTTTGGTTGCGTTCTCTGAAGGCTGTTTTTTTGAGACGGCCAACACTGTGTACGTCCTGTTTGGCGTGGGGCGTCGGAAAACGGCCCCGGCCTCGACGGTGGTCAAGATTTTCTAGTGCGGTGTGAGCCCCCTGACTCCGGCGCGTAGGGGATTCGAACCGCACTGCGCATAACCCGTGTTCGGATCGATGGCGATACGTTCCGGCACCAGTGGATACACCCCGTACAGAGGAGTGATGGCGATGGATGACTCGACTCAGGTCAAGGACGAGATCCGCTGTGAGGTGTGTGGCAGCAGCGCTTGTGTACCCGGCTACGGCCAGCAGTTCGGCACGCTGCAAGCGTTGTGGGGGTACAGCTCGCAGCATGACGGCGAGCGCTACCGCGTCTGTCTCTGCGAATCCTGTTTCTTTCTGGCACTTGCCCATCTTCGCCAGGTGCGGCGGATCCAAAGGCTATTCGATGATGAACAGCCCGACGACGAGGCCTTTGGCCGGGTAGCCCGCGACGACTACTGGGGGGAGTCGTAGCCTTCGGGTCAAGCCAGCCCTGAGCGACCAATTGCGTGGGCGGGCCACGCTGCTTGGCCCATCATCGTTCCATCCGTAACCCGGAGGCACGTGACGATGGCTGAATACTATGACCGCGCCCGGCTGCTGGAGGAAGTATGGTCGGCCCCCTTGCGCGAAGTCGCACCCCGGTATGGCCTCTCGGATGTGGGGCTGCAGAAACTCTGTGTCCGCCTCCAGATTCCGACACCAGGTCGCGGCTACTGGGCCAAGCTGAAGGCCGGCAAGCGGCTGCCTGCCCGGCCGGAGCTGCGCGAGTACACCGGCTCGCCTGGTGCGCTGCTCAAGCCCAAGCGTGTTGCCGCCGTGCCCTGTAGTTCGCCACCCAGCGAGCCGGTCGATCCGCGTCTACAGGCCATCCTCAGCTATGAGGAGGATCCGGCTCATCATGTCCGGGTGGCGGAACGCTTGCGCCGCCCGCACCCCCTGGTGGTGAAGACCCGTGATGCCCTGAAGAAGCCCGCCCACGATCAGCGGGGTATCCCGCTGCCGACAGAGCAGGCCCTGGATCTCAAGGTGTCCACCGCGTTGCTGCCCAGGGCATTGCGGGTGGCCGACGCGTTGCTCAAGGCCCTGGAGCAACGCGGCTACCGGGTCACGCTGGGCGAGCGCTCCGTCCAGGTCGAGATTCTCGGCATTTCCTCTACGCTCAGCTTTTTCGAGCCGACGCGCCGTTCCCGCTATGTCCCCAGCCCTGAAGAGGTCGCCAAGCAGGCGCGTGGCCAGTGGGTCTACCTCCCCCAGTGGCAATACACACCCTCCGGACGGCTGCATGTGATCGCCGATCAGGGCTACAGCGGCAAGGTGGTCGACACGCCGGAGCTGCCCGTCGAGGCTCAGCTCAATGCGTTCATTGTGCTGATGGCGCGCCGGGCGGTTGGGATTCTGCTGGCCCGCGAGCAGCGGGCTATTGAAGAGGTTGAACTGCGGCGCAGACGCGAGCAAGCCCTGGCGCGGAAGGCACTTCAGGATGCGGAGCGGGAGCGACTCCAGCAGGTGGAGGACGATGCGCAGGCCTGGCGGCGGGCGCAGCAACTGCGCGATTACCTGAACGCTTTCGAGCAGCAGGCCCAGCTGGGTGGGGAGCTGACCGAGGAGCAACGTGCGTTCCTAGCCTGGGGGCGGGCCAAGGCAGACTGGCTGGATCCCCTGGTTGCGGCGGCGGACGAGCTGCTGGATCAGGAGATCGAGATCCCCTCGCCGTATGGCTATGGGCGCTGGTGAAGGGTGATCTACCGTAAGGTGGCTGGGTCGCTGACAGGCTCAGGGCTGGTCGAGCGCTTCGAGGTTGTGAAGGGCGATCTCCCACGGCAAGCGGCGGGCGTTGGCCCTCATCCGGGCATAGGCTGCTCTGGCCCTGGGGATAGTGATGATCTGGTGGTGGATCAGCTGTTCCACCAGCCAGATGGTGCCCATCACCACGACGGCCTCCTGTTCAGCGGCTCTGCGCAATGCCTGGTCACCCGAGAGCAGTGGACAGTTCTCCTGTTTGGCCAGCGCCAGGGCGAAGCAGTCATTGCGACTGGGGCCTCTCACGCGTGCAGTCAGCTCCAGGGCGTAGAGCATGGCACCGGAGTTGAGTTCGCCGAGGACAAGTCCCCTCTCCAACAGGTGGGCGTGCTGGTCTTCCAGCTCTTCGAAAAACAGGATGTCGGGCACGCTGAACCGGTAGGGGAGCTGGAACAGCTCGTTGAGCAGCTCCCCTTCTTCCAGGTCGATCAGGATGTTGGCATCACTGATGAGCAGCTGCATCCAGCAACTCCAGTTTGCGCGCCTGATGGAACTGGAACACCGGGATGCCGAGCAGTTCGGCGGCCTTGGATTCGCCGATGATCCCTTCGCCGAGGGCGCGATACACCAACTGTTGGAACAGCAGGGTCGTTTCCTGGCGATAAGGTTGGCCAGGTTCCTGCTTTCGCCAGCCCTGTTTCACGAACACCATGAACAGGCGTTCGCGCACGCTTTGCGGAATGATGCCCAGGTCGGCAGCGCGGTACAGGCAGCTTTGCATGCTGAGGCCGTACTCGCGTTTCAGCAGATACAGCTCGCGCATTTCCAGCATGTGGCGCTTGTCGCCGAGTTGTTGGCGCATGGCGCTGGCCGGGAGCAGAAACGCCGAAGCGAAGCGATGGCAGGCTTTCTCTTCGTCGAGTTCTGCCGCCAGGCGACCATGCAGCAGCAAGTGACCGAGCTCATGGGCCAGGGTGAAGCGCTGGCGGTCACCTGGCCAATTGGCCGACACCACGATCACCGGCTTGCCGGCGACCGAGGCCTGTAAACCATCGAACTTCGCCTGTACGTCGACCTGGGTGATGATCACCAGGATGCCGTGTGACTCCAGAACATCGATCAGGTCGGGGATGGGCGACAGCCCCAGACTCCAGGCGGCGCGCAGCTGATCGGCGACGGCGTCGATCTGCTCCATGGCGTCGATGTTGGCCGGCAGCTGCGCTGGCGCGGAAAACTGCTGGACGGGGAACTCAGGCCACAGGTTGGCCAGCTCCTGCCAGCGTTCGGCCTGATCCAGCACATCGGCCTCGATGCGCTTCAGGGTGCTCTGGGGGGTACTGGAGCGCTTGCGGTACTCCACTCCAGTGAGTTCGACCTTGACCGGGCGGAAGAAATATTCGGCACGCACCGCGAGGGCTTTGCTCAGGCGGATCAGGATGCCCGAGCTGGGCATGCTTTCGTCATGCTCGTATTTCTTGATCATGTTGGCGCTGACGCCAACCTGCTGCCCCAGGGCCTGCATCGACAGGCCAGCAGCTGCGCGTGCACGCTTCAAGCGTTCGCCGATCATGCTGACCCCTCCTCTTGGTTTATAAGAATTAGCATTATCTAAAAATTGTAAACCGAGAGCGGGGATCCGTCGAGGTCGTTAGGTAGTGGAGTGACGAGCCACAGGCTTGGCTGCATGCTTGTGCAGTGGAACGTCTATGGCGCCACCCAGCGCTCGCGGCGGGTTGAGAGGCCGATATCGCCGTTGCAAGCATTGGCGCGTATTCTGTGATCAGCTTCAAGACGTGGGTGGATACACAGGGAGGTGTCGATGAGCTTGTATGAACAACAGGCACGCTACAGGCGCTTGTTTGCTGAGCACGCTGCTTGGCGCTTGTTGCATGCAGAGCACGCTCCTGTCGTCTTGGCCTTTATCAGATTGTGTCCCGGGAAGTGGTGTAACTGAGCACCATCAGAAGCGCCGTCAGGCGTGAGGAGGATGGTCACCGTGGTTTCTGGCTAGGTTGAGTTTGCTGACCTGACCATCACCGGAGAAACCACGA
>NZ_JANGEY010000015.1 GCF_024451105.1 Stutzerimonas stutzeri | reverse complement strand
AGCGCCGCGCTCACGCAACAGCCGGAGCTGCTCCAGGAGCACATCGGCCAGTGAAGGACGGCGGCGGCGCGCCCGGCCGCGCTGGAGGCGCTGCGCGAGCCGCTGCTCGCCCTGCGCGACGCGGTACGCCAGAGCCAGGCCGACATGGACTACGCCAACGGCCTGGCGCACGGCTCCGGCGAGCGGGTGGCGGCCAGCGTCGGCAGCATCGAATCGGTGGCCGCGCTGATCGGCGAACTGGCCAGCTACCTGGACGGCCTGCACGAGGTGTTCGACGCCCTGTGTCGGCAGTCGCGCAGCATCGGCGCCATCGTCGGCAGCATCCAGGAGATCGCCATGCAGACCAACCTGCTGGCGCTCAACGCCGCCATCGAGGCGGCGCGTGCCGGCGAGCACGGCCGCGGCTTCGCCGTGGTGGCCGGCGAGGTGCGCAATCTGGCGCAGCGCGCCAATGCCTCGAGCGAGCAGATCATGCAGATCGCCGGCGGCCTGGAGGATACCGCCGAGCAGGCGCGCGCCGGCATGGGGCGCATCGGCGCGACCACCCGCAGCGGCCAGGAATGCGCCCGCGAGGCGCTGGCGGCGATGGAGGCGATCCGCCAGGGCGCGCGGGCGCGGCTGGAGATCGTCGAGCGGGTGATGCACGGCCTCGAGCGCCAGCAGGCGCTGGCGCTTGGCCTGCAGCGCAGCCTGGATGCGGCGGGCGCCGCGCCGGCGGCGCAGCCCCTGTCCGCGGCGTGCTGAGCCGCGCCTGCAGCGTCCCACGCCGGGGCGAGGACCGGGCGCCGGTCCCCGCCCCGCGACCCACTCAGCGCGCCGCCTGCTCGGCGTAGCGGTCGACCAGCTGGCGGGCCTCCGCGAGCAGCCCGGCGCCGTCGCGGTAGCCCTTGCTCTCCACCTCGCTCACCCACTCGCCGTCCAGGCTGCGCGCCGCGTCCATCCAGCGCTGCTGCTCGGCGGCGGCGAGGAAGTGGATCTGGTTGCCGCGCGCGCGGGCTCGCTCGCGGCCGATCTCCACCACCCGGGTGTCCCACAGGCGGCCGGCCTGGGCGGACAGCGCGCGGCCGCTGTTGGCGTCGATGATCCGCCGCAGGTCCTCCGGCAGGCTGTCGTAGCGCGCCCGGCTCATCGCCAGCACCAGCGCCGCGTGCATCAGCCGCGGCTGGCCCTCGGCCATCTCGGTGTGATGTTTCACCCGCTCCTGCAGCCTGACCGAGGTGACCACGTCCCAGGGTACCGCGGCGCCGTCGAGCAGGCCGCGGGCCAGCGCCGCCGGCACCGGGTTGATCGGCATGGCCTGCGGCGTGCCGCCGAACAGCTCGATCAGCCGGCTCTGCAGCGGGTTGGCGGTGCGCAGGCGCAGGCCGGCGAAGTCCTCCAGACGGCGGATCGGCTGCTGGCGGGTGTGCAGCAGCACGCTGTCGGTGAGGTGGGTGGCGAGCAGCTTCACCCCCTGGTATTCGCGCTGGCCGTGGGCCTGCAGGAAGTCCCAGAGCGCCTGGCTGCCGGCCTCGGCGCTACGGTTCATGAACGGCAGCTCGAACGCGCCGGTCAGCGGGAAGTGCCCGCTGGCGTAGCCGGGCAGCGCCCAGACGATGTCCGCGGTGCCGTCGCGCAACTGGTCGATCAGTTGCGCCGGCTTGCCGCCCAGGTGCATCGACGGGAAGAAATGGAAGCGGATGCGCCCGTTCGACTCGCGACCGATCCGCTCGGCCCAGGGCTCGATGAACTCGCGCTGGGTGAAGGAGTCGTGCGGCATGAAGTGGTGCACCTTGAGGGTGACCCTGGTCTCCTGGGCGGCGAGCGCCGTCAGGCTGGCGCCCATGCAGAGTGCGGCGAGGGTAGTGCGTAGTGGTTTCACCATGACTGTCCTTGTTGTTGTTGGCTGTCGGACGGTCCGCGGCTGCGGGCCGCGATCTATGCTGGTGGGCGGCCGGGAGCGGGACAATCGGCGCCGGCCGCTTGTGGGCGATAGGCGCACACAAAGTGCGGACAAGGGCTGCGGCGCTCATCCGGCGCCGGTCGAGGGCGTAGAATGGCGGCCCCTCGCCTGCCGGAGTCCCCGATGCCGAACGTCCCGCTGCCCCCGCCGTCCCGTCCGCGCCGCCCGCTGCGCCGCGTCCTGGTCGCCCTGCTCGGGCTGCTGGTGCTGGGGGCGACCGGCGGCAGCTTCTATCTTGGCGAGCAGCGTCCGCAGCGCAGCGGCGAGCTGAGCCTGCCCGGGCTGGGCGCGCCGGTCGCGGTACGCTTCGACGCCCAGGGCGTGCCGCACATCCGCGCCGACAGCGAGGCCGACCTGTACCGCGCGCTGGGCTACCTGCACGCCCAGGAGCGGCTGTTCCAGATGGAGCTGCTGCGCCGCCTGGCGCGCGGCGAGCTGGCCGAGATCCTCGGCGCCGGGCTGGTCGACACCGACCGCCTGTTCCGCAGCCTGCGCCTGGGCGAGCGGGCCGCCGCCATGGCCGCCGCCGAGGACAAGACGGCGCCGGCCTGGCAGGCGCTGCAGGCCTACCTCGCCGGCATCAACCACTACCAGGCCAGCCGCGCGCTGCCGCTGGAGTTCGACCTGCTCGGCATCCGCCCGCGGCCGTTCAGCGCCGCGGACAGCTTCGCGGTGATCGGCTACATGGCCTACAGCTTCGCCGCCGCCTTGCGCAGCGAGCCGCTGCTGACCCACGTCCGCGACCGGCTCGGCGCCGACTACCTGCGCGTGTTCGGCCTCGACGGCGCTGCCGCACCCGCGCCGAGCCTGGCCGCCGCCGACTGGCGCGGCCTGCACGCGCTGGCGCAGCTGGCCGGCGCGGCGCCGGGGCGCGGGCTCAGCCAGTTCGAGGGCAGCAACGCCTGGGCGCTGAGTGGCGCGCGTACCGCCAGCGGCAAGCCGCTCTTGGCCGGCGACCCGCACATCCGCTTCAGCGTGCCGCAGGTGTGGTACAGCGCGCACCTGTCGGCGCCCGGCTTCGAACTGTACGGCCAGCACCACGCGCTGATCCCCTTCGCCCTGCTCGGCCACAACCGCGAGTTCGGCTGGTCGCTGACCATGTTCCAGAACGACGACCTCGACCTGATCGCCGAGCGGGTCGATCCGGCCCATCCCGGCCAGATCCGCTACCAGGGCCGCTGGGTGGATCTGGAGAACCGCCGCGAAGTCATCCGGGTGAAGGACGGCGCCGACGTCGAGCTGACCCTGCAGCGCTCGCCGCACGGGCCGATCGTCAACGCCGCGCTCGGCGAGCTGGCCGGACCGACGCCGATCGCCCTGCGCTGGGTGTTCCTCGAGGCGCACAACCCGCTGCTCGGCGCCTTCCACCGCCTCAACCGCGCGGCCAGCCTGGCCGAGGCGCGCGCCGCCGCCGCCGGCATCGCGGCGCCGGGGCTGAACATCGTCTGGGCCTCGGCCTCCGGCGACATCGCCTGGTGGGCGGCCGGGCGCCTGCTCGAGCGTCCGCCCGGCGCCCACCCGGCCTTCATCCTCGACGGCGGCAGCGCCGAGGCGGCGGCGCCGCGCCTGCTGCCGTTCGCCGCCAACCCACGCGAGGAGAATCCGCCGCGCGGCTACGTGCTGTCGGCCAACCAGGCGCCGGAAGGCGCCGCGGTGCCCGGCTACTACAACCCCGACGAGCGCTACCGGCGCCTGCGCGAACGCCTCGACGGCGAGGGGCCGCGCTGGGACGTGCACAACAGCCAGGCCCTGCAGCTCGACGGCGGCAGCGACCTGGCGCCGCGCCTGCTGACGCCGCTGCTGGCCGAGCTGCGCGCCGCGCTGCACGGCGAGGAGCTGGCGCTGCTCGAGGAGCTGGCCGCCTGGGACGGCGAGCACCGCCTCGACTCGCGCGCCGCGGTGCTGTTCAACCAGTGGCTCTACCAGCTGGCCCGCGAGGCCATGGCCGACGAGCTGGGCGAGACGCTGTTCGCCGCCCTGCTCGGCAGCCGGCTGGTCGCTCCGGCGCTGAGCGCGCTGGCCGCCGACCCCGCCGCGCCCTGGTGGGACGACCGCGCCACGCCGGAGCAGGAGACCCGCGGGCAGATCGCCGTGCGCGCCTGGCAGGCCGGCCTGGCGCACCTGCGCACCGTGCTGGGCCGCGACCCGGCCGGCTGGCAGTGGGGGCGTGCGCACACCCTGAGCTTCGAGCATCCGCTGGGCCGCGTCGCGCCGCTGGACCGCCTGCTCAACGTCGGCCGCTTCGCCGCGCCGGGCAGCCTCGAGGTGCCCAACAACCTGGCGCACCGGCTCGGCCCGGCGCCCTGGCCGGTCGAATACGGGCCGTCGATCCGCCGCCTGGTCGACTTCGCCGCGCCGCAGCAGGGGCTGGCCAGCAGTCCGCTGGGGCAGAGCGGGGTGCCCTTCGATCCGCACTACGCCGATCAGGCGCAGGACTACCTGGCCGGCGCCTACCGGCCGATGGCGCTGGACGAGGCGGAGATCGCCGCCCAGGCGCGCGGCGTGCTGTGGCTGCGGCCGTGAGCCGGGCGGGTGATAATGCGCCGCCCGTCATCCGTCCTACGAGGGAGTCCATGTTCGAGATCCAGCCGATGAATCCGCAGCAGTACCGCCAGCAGACCCGGCGCAGCACCCTGACCATCCTGCTGACCTTCGCGCCGCTGGCCATGCTGCTGTCCGGCCTGGCCGTGCTGCTGTTCGGCACGCCTGGCGGCGACAACTTCCGCTGGAACCTCGGCGGGGTGCTCGCGGGCCTGCTGCTCACCGTGCTGCTGGTGCGCCGGGTGTTCTGGCGCCAGCCGTGGATGGCTGCGGCGGTCTACGGCTGGCAGCTCAAGCGCAGCCTGATGAGCGTCACCAACGTCATGCACCACGTGCAGGCCGGGGTGGCGGCCGGCGATCCGGACGCCCTGCGCCTGCTGCGTTTCTATCACCTCGGGCTGACCCAGATGCACCAGCTCGACGGCAACTCCAGCGGCCTCAGCCAGATGGTCCGCGAGATCGACGCGCACCGCGAGCGCATGGAGGCGCTGGGCCTCGATCCCGAGCAGCCGCGCCTCGATCCGGCCTGGCTGGAGGCGGTGAAGCGCCACGCCGCGCCGCGGCGCTAGGCCTACTGCATGCGTACCGCCAGCCTGGCCACGTGCTCGCCCTGGAAGCGCGCCAGGGCCAGCTCCCTGGCGCTCGGCTGGCGCGAGCCGTCGCCGCCGGCCAGGGTCGCCGCGCCGTAGGGCGAGCCGCCGCGCATCTCGCCGATATCGCTCAGTTCCGGCGCGCTGTAGGGCAGGCCGACGATCAGCATGCCGTGGTGCGCCAGGGTATGCCAGAACGAGGTGATGGTGGTCTCCCCGCCGCCGCCGGTGCCGGTGGAGGTGAACACGCTGCCCAGCTTGCCGATCAGCGCGCCCTTGACCCACAGGCCGCCGGTCTGGTCGAGGAAGTTGCGCATCTGCGCGGCCATGTTGCCGAAGCGGGTCGGCGTGCCGAACAGGATGGCGTCGTAGTCGCCCAGCTCCTGCGGGCTGGCCAGCGGCGCCTGCTGGTCGAGCTTGGCGCCGGCCTTGCGCGCGACGTCCTCGGGCATGGTCTCCGGCACGCGCTTGAGGGTCACCTCCACGCCGGCCACGCCGGCGGCGCCGGCGGCCACCGCCTCGGCCATCTTCTCGATATGTCCGTACATGGAGTAGTACAGCACCAGGATCTTCTTCATCGGCAGGTCTCCGGGCAGGGGGCTATGCCCGATTCAGCCTAGCAGCCGCCGCGCGCCCTGCTCAGGACGGCAGCGCCAGGCGTCGCCAGGCCGCCTGGCGTTGCCACTCGCACAGCCACTCGGGCAGTCGCTCGGCGGGCATCGGCCGGGCGATGCCGTAGCCCTGCACGAGGCGGCAGCCGAGACGCTGCAAGGCCTGGCCGTGCTCGATGGTCTCCACGCCCTCGGCGATCACCTTGCGGTTGAAGGCGGCGGCCAGGCGGATCACGCCGTCGACGATGGCGCGGTCGTCGGGGTCGACCAGCATGTCGCGCACGAAGCTCTGGTCGATCTTCAGGGTGTCCACCGGCAGCTTGCGCAGGTAGGTCAGCGAGGAGTAGCCGGTGCCGAAGTCGTCGAGGGCGAAGCGCACGCCCAGCGCGGCGCAGCGCTGCATGACCGCGATGGCCCGCTGCATGTCGGTGAGCGCCGCGGTTTCGAGGATCTCCAGCTCCAGGCACTCGCGCGGCACCTGCGGGTGGCGTTCGAGCAGGCGCTCGAGGCTGTCGGCGAAATCGTCGCGCATCAGCTGGTGGGCGCTGATGTTGACGCTGATGCCGAGCTGCAGGCCGCCGCGCTGCCACTGTTCGAGCTGCTCCAGGGCGCTGGCCAGCACCCAGTCGCCGAGCGCGCGCTCCATGGCCTCGACGCCCTCCAGGTAGGGCAGGAAGGCGCCCGGGGCGAGCAGCCCGCGCTCCGGGTCCTGCCAGCGGATCAGCGCCTCGGCGCCGATCACCCGGCCGTCGCCGAGGTCGACCTTGGGCTGGTAGTGCAGGACGAACTCGCCGCGCGCCAGGGCCAGGCGCAGGCGTTCCAGCTGGCGGCGCTGGCACTGGGCCCGGCGGTCGCTCTCCGGGTCGAACAGGTGGTAGCAGTTCTTGCCGGCTTCCTTGGCGCGGAACATCGCCTGGTCGGCATGCCGCAGCAGGGTGTCGCCGTCGGCGTTGTCCTCGGGGTAGAGGCTGACGCCGATGCTCGCCGTGGTGCGCAGCCGGCCGCCGGCGACCGCCACCGGCGTGGCGATGGCCGCCTGCACGCGCTCGAGGATCGCCGAGCAGCCCTGCGCGGAGTCGATGTCGGCCAGCAGCAGGGCGAAGCTGTCGCCGCCCAGGTGCGCCAGGGTGTCCTCGGCGCGCAGCACCGCGCGGAGATTGTCGGCCATCGCGCGCAGCACGGCGTCGCCGGCGGCGTGGCCGTGCCGCTCGTTGATCTGGCGGAAATCGTCGAGGTCGAACTGGCAGACCGCCAGCGTCTTGCCGGAGCGTGCCGAGCGGGCGATGGCCTGCTCCAGGCGGTCGCCGAGCAGACGGCGGTTGGGCAGGCCGGTCAGCGGGTCGTAGTGCGCCGCGCGGTCCAGCTCGGCCTGGTGGTTCTTCAGCTGGCTGATGTCGGAGAACAGCCCGACGTAGTGGCGCACGGCGCCGTCCTCGTCGCGCACCGCCGACAGCGACAGCAACTGGGCGTAGCGTTCGCCGTTCCTGCGCCGGCTGCACAGTTCGCCGCTCCAGAAGCCCTGCTCCCGCAGAGCGTTCCAGGGCGTGTCGTCCGCGCCGTCCTCGCTGCCGTCCAGCCACGGCGGCGGCCGGCCGAGCGCCTCGGCCGGGCTGTAGCCGGTGATCCGCACGAAGGCCGGGTTGACGCGGACGAGGCGCCGCTCGCGGTCGAGGATCATGATCCCCTCGTAGCTGGACTCGAACACCGCCGCCGCTTCCTGGCGGGCCAGCTCGACGCGCTGGCGCTCGGTGATGTCGCGGGCGATGCCGAACAGCCCGGCGACGGCGCCGTGCTCGTCGAACAGCGGCCCCTTGCTGACCGAGAACACCCGTCGGCGGCCCTGGAGGCTCTCCAGCGATTCGTCGTGGCTGGCAACCCGCCCGGCGGCCAGCACCTCGGCGTCGTGGCGGGCGATCAGCTCGGCGCTCGGCAGCGGGAACAGCTGGGCGTCGGTCTTGCCGAGCAGCTCGTCGAGCGGACGGCCGACGAACACGGCGGCCGCCTGGTTGGCCAGCAGGTAGCGGCCGTTGCGGTCCTTGACGAAGATGGCGTCCGGACTGCCCGAGACCAGCGAGTCGAGCAGTCGGCGGTGGGACTCCAGGCCTTCGCGGGCGCGCTTGAGCAGTTCGATGATCACGCACAGCCCGACGGCGGTGAGGACGAAGAAGAACAGCTGCAGGCGTTCGGCCCGGGAGTCGATGGCCATCGCGCCGTCCGGGGGCAGGAACAGGAAGGCGGTGCCCAGGCTGGCGAGCAGGGTCGCCAGCAGGCCGGGCAGCAGGCCGCCGAGCAGGGCGCCGAGGGCCACCGGCAGGATGAACAGGATCAGCAGCGGTCGGCCTTCGAGCGCATCGGTGAGGCTCGCCCGCACGCCCAGGGCGACCAGGGTGATGGCCAGGGCGAACAGGTAGGGCAGCCAGCCCGCCGGGCGGGCCGGCAGCGCGCGCAAGGCCAGGCGGTCGAGCAGCGAGGTCGCGCTCGCCGTCTGCGCGGGCGGCACGGCGCGCAGCGCGAGGTAGAGCAGCGCGGCGGTGGCCAGCACGAACAGCCCGCCCTTCCAGCGCGAGGCGAGCAGGATGGCGTCGCGGTCGGTGAACAGCGCCAGCAGCTCGTCGGACAGGAAGATCCAGCCGAGCCCGAGCAGGCAATAGGTCAGCGTCACCAGACGGATGAACGGCGTGCGCGCCAGCTTGGCCATGGGCCCCCTCCACATCCTGTCCGGCGATGGTGCCATAGCGTCGTGCCGTGCTCCAAGCGGAGAAGCCGGCCGCCGCCGGGCGGCGCGGCGGATGACCCGGCGCACGCCGCGCCGCTATCATCGCCCGGTCCATTCAAGGGGGTGTCCATGCTCAACGGTCTGTGGCTGGGATTCTTCGTCGTCGCCGCCATCGCCGCCGGCGGCCGCTGGCTGGTCGGCGACGATCCGGGGGTGTTCGCCGCCATGGTCGAGAGCCTGTTCGCCATGGCCAGGCTGTCGGTCGAGGTGATGGTGGTGCTGTTCGGTACCCTGACCCTGTGGCTGGGCTTTTTGCGCATCGCCGAGCGCGCCGGGCTGGTCGAGCGCCTGGCCGTGCTGCTGGCGCCGCTGTTTCGCCGGCTGATGCCGGAGGTGCCGCCCGGCCACCCGGCGCTGGGGCTGATCACCCTCAACTTCGCCGCCAACGGCCTGGGCCTGGACAATGCGGCGACGCCCATCGGCCTCAAGGCGATGCGCGCGCTGCAGGAGCTCAACCCCAGTCCGGCGCGGGCGAGCAACGCGCAGATCCTGTTCCTGGTGCTCAACACCTCGTCGCTGACCCTGCTGCCGGTGTCGATCTTCATGTACCGGGTGCAGCAGGGCGCCGCCGATCCGACCCTGGTGTTCCTGCCGATCCTGCTGGCCACCAGCGCCTCGACCCTCGCCGGCCTGCTGGCGGTGGCCTTCGTGCAGCGCCTGCGCCTGCACGACCCGGTGGTGCTGGCCTGGCTGGGCGGCGCGGCGCTGGCCCTCGGCGCCTTCGTCGCCTTCCTCGCCGGGCTGTCGGCCGCTGCGCTGGCGGCGCTGTCCTCGCTGCTCGGCAACCTCACCCTGTTCGGCCTGATCCTCGCCTTCCTGCTGTGCGGTGCGCTGAAGCGGGTGCCGGTGTACGAGGCGTTCGTCGAGGGCGCCAAGGAGGGCTTCGAGGTGGCCAGGAACCTGTTGCCCTACCTGGTCGCCATGCTCTGCGCCATCGGCGTGCTGCGCGCCTCGGGGGCGCTGGAGTTCGGTCTGGACGGCCTGCGCGCACTGATCGAGTGGGCCGGTTGGGACACCCGCTTCGTCGACGCCCTGCCCACCGCGCTGGTCAAGCCGTTCTCCGGCAGCGCGGCGCGCGCCATGCTGATCGAGACCATGCAGAGCCACGGCGTCGACAGCTTCCCGGCGCTGCTCGCCGCCACCGTGCAGGGCAGCACCGAGACCACCTTCTACGTGCTCGCCGTGTACTTCGGCGCGGTCGGCATCCAGCGCGCCCGCCATGCGGTGGGCTGCGCGCTGCTCGCCGACCTGGCCGGGGTGCTGGCGGCGATCGGGGTGTGCTACTGGTTCTTCGGTTGAATACCGGCAAGCCACTGTCACCCGTTTCACAGGAGAAACACCCATGAAAGTCTGCATCGTCGGCGCCGGCGCCATCGGCGGTTTCCTCGGCAGCAAGCTCGCCGCGGCGGGCGCCAGCGTCAGCGCCCTGGCCCGCGGCGCCACCCTGGAGGCGCTGCGCCGCCACGGCTGGCGGCTGCAAACCGGCGAGGGCCTGCTGCGGGCGCCGCTGGCGGCGGCCGAGGAGCAGGCCGAAGCGCTCGGCGTGCAGGATCTGGTCGTCATCGCGGTCAAGGGCCAGGCGCTGGCCGGGCTGGCGCCGCGCCTCGCGCCGCTGATCGGCCCCGACACGCTGGTGCTGCCGGCGATGAACGGCGTGCCCTGGTGGTTCTGCCAGGGGCTGCCGGGCTTCGAGGCGCCGCTGGCCAGCGTCGATCCGCGCGGCGCCATCGCGCGGACCATCCCGCTGGAGCGGGTCGTCGGCTGCGTGGTGCACGCCAGCTGCACCGCTCCGGAGCCGGGGCTGGTGCGCCACGTGATGGGCAACGGGCTGATCGTCGGCGAGCCGGCCGGCGGCGCGTCCGCGCGGGTGCAGCAACTGGCCGGGCTGCTGGAGCGGGCCGGCTTCGCCGTCACCGTCAGCGCCGATATCCGCTACGACATCTGGTACAAGCTGTGGGGCAACCTGACCATGAATCCGGTCTCGGCGATCACCGGCGCGACCATCGACCGCCTGCTCGACGACGAGCTGGTGCGCCAGTTCTGCTCGGCGGCGATGCGCGAGGCCGCCGCCATCGGCCGGCTGATCGGCTGCGACGTCACCCAGAGCCCCGACGAGCGCCACGCGGTGACCCGCAAGCTGGGCGCGTTCAAGACCTCGATGCTGCAGGACGCCGAGGCGGGGCGGGCCATCGAGCTGGACGGCATCGTCGGCGCGGTGCAGGAGATCGGCCGGCGCGTGGGCGTCGAGACGCCCAACATCGACGCGCTGCTCGGCCTGACGCGGTTGTTCGCGCGGGTGCATGGCCTGTATCCGCAGGCCGCGCCTCAGGGCTGAGGGCGCCACCCCACGATCATCGGCCCACAAAAAAGACGAAGCCCCCGCAGTGCGGGGGCTTCGTTCATTGCCGGGAGTGCTCAGGCCCGGCTCAGAACGCCGGCACCACCGCGCCCTGGTACTTGTCGGCGATGAAGGCCTTGACCTCGTCGCTGTGCAGGGCCTTGGCCAGCTTCTGCATGGCCTCGCTGTCCTTGTTGTCGGCGCGGCTGACCAGGATGTTGACGTAGGGCGAGTCGTTGCCCTCGATGGCCAGGGCGTCCTGGGTCGGGGTCAGGCCGGCTTCCAGGGCGTAGTTGGTGTTGATCAGCGCCAGGTCGACCTGCTTGAGCACGCGCGGCAGGGTGGCCGCTTCCAGTTCGCGGACCTGGATGTTCTTCGGGTTCCCAGCGATGTCCTTGGGCGTGGCGGTGATGCCGGCGCCGTCCTTGAGGGTGATCACCCCGGCCTTGGCCAGCAGCAACAGGGCGCGGCCGCCGTTGGTGGCGTCGTTGGGGATGGCCACGCTGGCGCCCTCGGGCAGCTCGTCGAGGCTCTTGAGCTTGCTGGAGTAGGCGCCGAACGGCTCGATGTGCACGCCGGTCACGCTGACCAGCGAGGTCTTGCGGCTGGCGTTGAATTCGTCGAGGTAGGGCTGGTGCTGGAAGAAGTTGGCGTCGAGGTTGCCCTGCTGCACCTGCAGGTTGGGCTGCACGTAGTCGGTGAACACGCGCACCTTCAGTTCCACCCCTTCCTTGGCCAGCATCGGCTTGACCACTTCGAGGATCTCCGCGTGCGGCACCGGGGTGGCGGCGACGTTGAGGGTCTGCGCCTGGGCGGTGGCGGAGAAGGCGGCGAACAGGGTCGCGGCGGCCAGCAGTTTCTTCATTGTCGAACTCCTTGTGGGATGGAACGCCGGGACGGCGGATGGCCGGCCCGGTCGGATTACTTGCGCGAGAAACGCATCACCAGGCGGTCGCCGGCGCTCTGCAGGACCTGCACCAGCACCAGCAGGAGGATCACGGTGACCGCCATGACGTCCGGCTGGTAGCGCTGGTAACCGTAGCGCACGGCGAGGTCGCCGAGGCCGCCGCCGCCGATCAGGCCGGACATGGCGGTGTACGACACCAGGGTGATGGCGGTGACGGTGACCGCGGCGAGCAGGCCGGGGCGTGCCTCGGGCAGCAGCGCCGCGAGGATGATCTGTTTGGTGCTGGCGCCCATCGCCTGGGTCGCCTCGATGATGCCGCGGTCGACCTCGCGCAGCGCGGTCTCGGCCAGGCGGGCGAACAGCGGCGTGGCGCCGACCACCAGCGGCGGGATGGCACCGACGGCGCCCAGCGAGGTGCCGACGATCAGCTCGGTCAGCGGGATCATCAGGATCAGCAGGATGACGAAGGGCACCGAGCGCAGCACGTTGACCACCAGCGACAGCAGGCGGTACAGCGGCGGGTTGTCGAACAGCTGGCGCGGGCCGCTGAGGAACAGCAGCACGCCGAGCGGCAGACCGAACAGCACGGTGAACAGCAAGGATCCGCCGAGCATCGCCAGGGTGTCGAGGCTGGCCTGCCAGATCTCCGGCCAGAACACGTTGGGCAGCAGTTTCTCCAGCATCAGCGCAGCACCTCCACGTGCACGTCGGCGGCGTCGAGGCGCGCCAGGGCGGCGTCCAGGTCGCCGCCGGTGAGGGCCAGGGTCAGCTGGCCGTAGGGGGTCTCGCGGATGCGGTCGATGCGTCCGGCGAGGATGCTGTAGTCGACCCCGGTGTCGCGCGCGACCTGGCCGAGCAGCGGCGCGTAGGTGGCCTCGCCGCGGAAGGTCAGGCGCAGGATGCGCCCCGGCACGTGGGCGAAGTCGTCCTGCTGGGCGTTTTCGTCGACGTGCTCGTCCTCCAGCACGAAGCGCTTGGTGGTCGGGTGCTGCGGGTGCAGGAACACGTCGGCCACCGCGCCCTGTTCGACGATGGTGCCGCCGTCCATCACCGCCACCCGGTCGCAGACGCGGCGGATCACGTCCATCTCGTGGGTGATCAGCACGATGGTCAGCTTCAGCTCGCGGTTGATCTCGGCCAGGAGCTGCAGCACCTGGGCGGTGGTCTGCGGGTCGAGGGCGCTGGTCGCCTCGTCGCAGAGCAGGATCTTCGGCTCCAGGGCCAGCGCGCGGGCGATGCCGACGCGCTGCTTCTGGCCGCCGGAGAGCTGCGCCGGGTACTTGTGCGCGTGCTCGCTGAGGCCGACGCGGGCCAGCAGTTCGCTGACGCGGGCGTCGATGGCCGTGCGCGGCAGCTCGCCGGCCAGCTTGAGCGGCAGGGCGACGTTGTCGGCGACGGTCTTCGAGGCCAGCAGGTTGAAGTGCTGGAAGATCATGCCGATGCGCTGGCGCAGGCGGCGCAGGCCGGCGGCGTCGAGGGCGGTGGCGTCGGCGCCGTCGATCAGGATGCGCCCGCCGGAGGGCTCCTCGAGGCGGTTGATCAGGCGCAGCAGGGTGCTCTTGCCGGCGCCGGAGTGGCCGATCAGGCCGAAGATCTCGCCGGCGCCGATCTGCAGCGACGTGGGCTGCAGGGCGGGAACGTCGCGGCCATTGACCCGGTACGCCTTGTGGACGTTGTCGAATTGGATCACGGGAAAACCTTGTGGGTGGGGGAACGGGCCGTGCCGAGGGTGCCCAGTCTAGCGGCCCGTCTTTAGTGCGAAAAATGCTTTGGAAGACTATGGATATGTCGGAATCGTAGCAGAGCGACTCACTGCAGGATCTCGTCGCCGCCGTCGCCAGCGTCCTCGGCCGGCGCCGCCGGCTGCAGGGCGCCGCCCAGGCCGTTGGTCAGCGCCGGCGCCGTGGGCATCAGCGCGCGGGCGCGGGCCAGCGCGGTGGTGGCGGCGTTCAGGTCGCCCTTCTCCAGGGCCTGCTGGCTGCGCTGCAGCCAGGCGTCGGCGAGCAGGCGCTGGTAGCGTTCGGCCTGCGGGGCGTCGCGTTCGCGCAGGCGCTGGAGGGTGCCGCCGGCGGCTTCCAGCTCGCCGGCGGAGAGCAGGCGTTCGAACTGCTGACGCTCGCGGACCTGGGCGCGACCGCTCTCGCTCCACGGCAGGCTCTGGCAGGCGCCGAGCAGCAACAGCGCCAGCAGCGGCAGACAGCGAAGGGCACGGGGCATGGGGCAGTCCTCGGACTGTTCAGAAAGTAGGCAAATTCTACACCGCCCGGCGCGGCAGCAGGAAGCTCAGCAGGAACAGGCCGGCGGCGCTGACCACGATGGACGGTCCGGCCGGGGTGTCCTGATACCAGGACAGCGCGAGGCCCGCGCACACCGCGAGCAGGCCGACCGCGCCGGCGCCGGCGGCCATCTGCTCGGGGCTGCGCGCATGGCGCTGCGCCGCGGCGGCGGGAATGATCAGCAGCGAGGTGATCAGCAGCACGCCGACGATCTTCATCGCCACGGCGATCACCACGGCGATCAGCAGCATCAGCGCCAGGCGCAGGGCGCCGACCGGCAGGCCCTCGACCCTGGCCAGTTCCTCGTGCACGGTGAGCGCCAGCAGCGGGCGCCACAGCCAGGCCAGCACGCCGAGCACCAGTGCGCTGCCGGCGACGATCCACCACAGGTCCGTCGCGCCCACCGCCAGCAGGTCGCCGAACAGGTAGGCCATCAGGTCGACGCGCACCGCGTCGAGCAGGCTGACGGTGACCAGGCCGAGCGACAGGGTGCTGTGGGCGAGGATGCCGAGCAGGGTGTCGGCGGCCAGCGGCTGGCGTTGCTGCAGGGTCACCAGCAGCACCGCGAGCAGCACGCAGCCGACCACCACCGCCACGCTCGGGCTGACGTCGAGCAGGAAGCCCAGCGCCACGCCGAGCAGCGCGGCGTGGGCCAGGGTGTCGCCGAAGTAGGCCATGCGCCGCCAGACCACGAAGGAGCCGAGCGGGCCGGCGACCAGCGCCAGGGCGAGCCCGGCGAGCAGGGCGTTGAGCAGGAAGTCGGGCATGTCAGTGCTTGCAGTTCGGGCCGTGGACGTGGGGTTGCTTGGCCAGCACCACGCCGCCGTGCAGGTCGTGGGCGTGGTCGTGCTGGTGATGGTAGATCGCCAGGTTGCGCGCGTCGTTGCCGAACAGCTCGCGGAACACCGGGTCGCTGCTGACCTGCTCGGGCAGCCCCGAGCAGCACACGTGGTGGTTCAGGCAGACCACCCGGTCGGTGGCGCTCATCACCAGGTGCAGGTCGTGGGAGACCATCAGCACCGCGCAGCCGTAGCGCTGGCGCAGGCGGCCGATCAGCCGGTACAGCTCGCTCTGCCCGGCGACGTCGACGCCCTGCACCGGCTCGTCGAGCACCAGCAGCTCCGGCTGGCGCAGCAGGGCGCGGGCCAGCAGCACGCGCTGCAGCTCGCCGCCGGAGATCTGCTGCAGCGGGCTGTCGACGATGTGCGCGGCGCCGACCTCGTCCAGCGCCGCTTCGGCGCGGGCCCGGTCGACCCCGGGCACCAGGCGCAGGAAGCGCAGCACCGACAGCGGCAGGGTCGGCTCGACGTGCAGCTTCTGCGGCATGTAGCCGATGCGCAGGCGCTCGCGGCGCCAGACGCGGCCGCTGTGCGGGACGAGCAGGCCGAGCACCACGCGCACCAGGGTGGTCTTGCCGGCGCCGTTGGGACCGATCAGGGTGACGATCTCGCCGGGCGCCAGCTCCAGCTGCACGTCCTGCAGCACGGCGTTGCCGGCGAACTCGACGCCGACCCCGTCGAGACGCAGCAGCGCCTCGCTCATGCCGCCTCCCGGCAGCGCGCGCACAGGCCGACCACTTCCACCGTCTGGCCCTCCACGGCGAAGCCGACCTCGGCGGCGGCGGCCTGGATGGCCGCGCCGATGGCCGGCTGCTCGATCTCGATGGCGGTGTTGCACTGGCGGCAGATCAGGAAGTGGCCCTGGTGCGCCTGGCCGGGATGGTTGCAGCCGATGAAGGCGTTCAGCGAGGCCAGGCGATGGATCAGGCCGTGCTCGAGGAGGAAGTCCAGCGCGCGGTACACGGTGGGCGGCGCAGCGCGGCGGCCGTCCTCGGCGCTCAGCACGCCGAGGATGTCGTAGGCGCCGAGCGGCTGGTGGCTGGCCCAGACCAGTTCCAGCACGCGACGGCGCAGCCTGGTCAGGCGCGCGCCGCTGCGCGTGCACAGGGCGTCGGCGGCGGCCAGGGCTTCGCTCACGCAGTGGCTGTGGTCGTGGGGATGGCAGGCCAGCGGCGTGGAAGTCATGGCGACACTCCGGGGCAAAGGGACGTTATTATATAACCGTTCCCGCCTCCGGAGAGAGTGTCCCGTGCCCCGTCTGTCTTCCCTGCTGCCGTCCGCCGCACTAGCCGCCGCACTAGCCGCCGCACTAGCCGCCGCCCTGTCCGCCCTGCTGGCCACCCCGGCGCTGGCCGAGGTGCGCGTGCTGACCAGCATCAAGCCGCTGCAACTGATCGCCGCCGCGGTGCAGGACGGCGCCGGCCGCCCCGAGGTGCTGCTGCCGCCGGGCGCCTCGCCACACCACCATGCGTTGCGCCCCTCCGACATCCGCAAGGTGCGCGAGGCCGAGCTGCTGTACTGGGTCGGTCCGGACCTGGAGACCTTCCTGCCGCGCGTGCTGGAGGGCCGCCAGGCGCCGACCCTGGCCGTGCAGGAGCTGCCCGGCATGCACCTGCGCCGTTTCGGCGAGGCGCATCGCCACGACGACCATGACGAGCACGAGCACGAGCACGAGCACGAGCACGAGCACGAGCACGAGCACGAGCACGAGCACGGCCATGCCGACGAAGGCGCGCACGACCACGCCCATCGCCCCGGCGCGCTGGATGCCCACCTGTGGCTGCTGCCGGCCAACGCCCGGGCGATCGCCGCACGCATGGCCGCGGACCTGGCCGCCGCCGACCCGGCCAACGCCGCGCGCTACCGGGCCAACCTGGCGGCCTTCGAGCAGCGCCTGGCGGCCACCGACGCCCGGCTCAAGGCGCGCCTGGCGCCGCTGGCCGGCAAGCCGTTCTTCGTCTTCCACGAGGCCTACGACTATTTCGAGGAAGCCTACGGTCTGCAGCACGCCGGGGTGTTCGCGGTCAGCGCCGAGGTGCAGCCGGGCGCCCGCCACGTCGCCGCCATGCGCGAGCAGCTCAAGGCCGCCGGGCCGAGCTGCGTGTTCAGCGAGCCGCCGCTGCGCCCGCGCCTGGCGCAGACCCTCGGCGAAGGCCTGCCGGTGCGTCTGGCCGAGCTGGACGCGCTGGGCTTCGACCTGCAGGCCGAGGCCGGCGGCTACGAGCGGCTGCTGGAGAACCTCGGTGACGGCCTGGCGGGCTGTCTGGAAAAACTGTGAGGTCTGCAATGCGTCGGGCGGGGCAGGCCGCAGGCCGTAACCCATCGACCGGTCGCCAGGGAGGCCTGGCGGCCTCTTCGCTGGGTTACCCCGCGGCGCGGCCAGCCCGTCCCTACAACCAGCGCCTGACCCGCGCGCAGTAGGCGCGGTACTCGTCGCCGAACAGCCGCTGCAGCGCGCGCTCCTCGGGAGCGATCTGGAAGCGGCCGATGAGCCCCACGAAGGCCGGCAGCAGCAGGAAGTTCAGCCAGTTGCCCAGACCGAGTGCGAGGGCGGCGAGGATCAGCGCATCGCCCAGATAGATCGGGTTGCGCGAGAGGGCGAACACGCCGGACGTCACCAGCCGCGTCGTCCGCTCGGGGCGCAGCGGATTGACGGTGGTATGCGCCCTGAACAGCGCCCAGGCCGCCGCGGCCATCAGCGCCAGGCCGCCGAACAGCAGCAGCCCGGCCAGCGGGCGCTGGCCGGCGAAGGCGAAACCGCCCAGCGGCAGGCGTTCGGCGAGCTGCCACATGGCCGCGGCGAACAGCGCGACCACCACGGGCGGCGGGATCGGCGGAGGCATGGAGGGCTCCCTAGGGTGCGTCGTGCCAGGAACAATAGCAGCCCACCGCCAGGCTGCCGGCGCCGTGCACCGGCCGGCCGGCGAGCAGCGCCTCGAGCACCGGCTCGATGAAGCTGTTGTCCGCGGTGCACACCGCGCCCTCGCTGTAGGGGCCGACGTAGGCCAGCCGGCCGTCGCCGTCCCAGATCGCCACCGCCGGGCTGGCCGGCAGGCTCTCCGCGCCGGGCAGCTCGGGCAAGGGGCGCAGGGCCTCGAGGCCTTTCGGCAGCTGGCCGCGGCTGCCGGGCTTCTGCCAGACGTGGAAGCTGACCCCGCGGCCGGCGTAGCCCTCGATCAGCTCGGCGAGGTGCTGCTGGTTGCCGACGTTGCACGGGCAGGGCGGGTCCCAGATGTGCACCAGGCGGATGTCGCCCGGGCCGGCCAGTTCGGCCGGCAGGCGCAGGCCGCTGGCCTCGAACAGCACGGCGCTCTCGCCGAACGGGCGGACGTAGCGTTCCTGGTACCACTGCTTCAGGCTCCACAAGGCTCCTGCGGCGAGGAGGGCGAGCAGCGCGAGGGCGAGCGAATTGCGGCGGGGCATGGCGGGACCTGCGGAAAATGACGGCCAAGCTTGCCATGCCGCGCCGCCGGTCTGAAGATCGACGATAGCAGTCAACTTGCCGCATGCCGGCCGAGCCCATGAACGAAACCTTCGATCCCCAGCGTCTGCGCCGGCAGCTGCCGCCGCTGACCGCCGCCGCGGCCGAGCACGGCCCGCAGCTGCAGGCCTACCGCCGCTACTACGGCCTGCAGCACCGTCCCGACATCCACAGCCGCCTCGGTTGGGTGGAGGTGCAGGGGCGGCGGGTCGCCGTGCAGAGCTGGTGGCGCGACGACGCGCGGGCGACCGTCCTGCTGCTGCACGGCTACTACGACCACATGGGGCTGTACCGCCACGTGTTCGACTGGGCGCTGGCGATGAACTTCGCCGTGCTGTCCTGCGACCTGCCCGGCCACGGGCTGTCCGAGGGCGCTCCGGCGAGCATCGGTGACTTCGCCGAGTACCAGGCGGTGCTCGCCGCGCTGTTCGAGGCCGCCGCGCAGCTCAACCTGCCGCAGCCCTGGCACCTGTTCGGGCAGAGCACCGGCGGCGCCATCCTGCTCGACTACCTGCTGACCGGCGCGCCGCGCCCGGACCTCGGCCAGACCGTGCTGCTCGCCCCGCTGGTGCGCCCGCGCGCCTGGAGCTGGTCGAAGCTCAGCTACCACCTGCTCAACCCCTTCGTCAGCCAGATCGGCCGGCGCTTCACCGACAACTCCGGCGACCCGGCCTTCCTCGACTTCGTGCGCCGCGACCCGTTGCAGGCGCAGGTGCTGCCGACCGCCTGGGTCGGTGCGCTGGCGCGCTGGATTCCGCGCATCGAGGCGGCGCCGGCCTCCCGGCACAGTCCGCTGATCGTCCAGGGCGACGCCGACATGACGGTGGACTGGCAGTACAACCTCGGCGTGCTGCAGGACAAGTTCCAGGGTGCCGAACAGCTGATCCTGCCCGGCGCGCGCCATCACCTGGTCAACGAGGAGCAGGTGCAGCGGGACAAGCTGTTCGCCCTGTTGCGCGAGCGCTTCGCCTGACTCAGCCGAGCGCCGTGTCGAGGAACATCATCACCGCGAAGCCGACCATCAGGCCGAGGGTCGCCCGGGTCTGGTGGCCGTTGCGGTGGGTTTCCGGGATCACCTCGTGGGACACCACGAAGATCATCGCGCCGGCGGCCAGCCCCAGGCCGACCGGGTAGGCGAGGGCGAAGCCGCTCGACAGGCCGAGGCCGACCAGCGCGCCGAGCGGCTCCATCAGGCCGGAGGCGGCGGCCACCAGCACCGAAGGCGGCGCGGCCAGGCCGGCGCTGCGCAGCGCCAGGGCCACGGCCAGGCCCTCGGGAATGTCCTGGATGGCGATGGCGGTGGCCAGCGGCAGGCCGACGCCCAGGTCGCCGCCGGCGAAGCCGACGCCGATGGCCATGCCCTCCGGCAGGTTGTGCAGGGCGATGGCCAGCACGAACAGCCAGACGCGGCCGAGGCGCTCGCAGTCCGGTCCGCAGGGACCGATGCTGGCGTGCTCGTGCGGGGTGAAGTAGTCCAGGCCGAGCATCAGCAGCACGCCCAGGCCCAGGCCGAGCACCACCACCAGCGCGGCGGCCGGGCCGCTGCCGAGCAGTTCGCGGCCGGCTTCGAGGCCGGGGAGGATCAGCGAGAAGGCGCTGGCGGCCAGCATCATCCCGGCGGCGAAGCCGAGCATGCTGTCCTGGCTGCGCTGCGAGACCCGGCCGAGGCCGACGGCCAGCAGCGCGCCGGCTGCGGTGGCGACGAAGCCGGCGCCGCCGCCGAGCAGGGCGTGGCGCAGGTGACCCGCCTGGCCGTTGCCGAGGGCGGCGAACACGCCGATCAGCAGCAGGACGAGGAGGGCGAGCAGCGCGGCGAGCAGGCCGGCGGCGATCAGCGGGTGCTGCTGCGCCTGCAGGCGCCAGGACTGGCGCAGTTCGGCGGAGAGGGTCTGGGCTTGCGGCATGGCGGCACATCGACGGTGGCGATGCCGCCATTAGACCCGATCGGCGCTCCGCCCGCAGCGCCGTTCCGGCGATGGCGGCGATGCAGCCCGCCTATCGCGGTTCAGCCCTTGACGCACACCAGCGGCCGCAGGCGCGCCACCCGCCGCGCCAGGCCGGCCTGCTCGGCGGCCTCGACCACCGCGCCGACGTCCTTGTAGGCCAGCGGCGCTTCCTCGGCGACGCCGCGCAGGCTCGGGCTGCGGATCAGGATGCCGCGCCGCGCCAGATCCTCGACCACGCCGCGGCCCTGCCAGCGGCGCAGCGCCTCGTGGCGGCTCATCGCCCGCCCGGCGCCGTGGCAGGCCGAGGCGAAGGCGTGCTCGGGCGCACCGCCGGCGCCGGCCAGCACCCAGGAGCCGGTGCCCATGCTGCCGCCGATCAGCACCGGCTGGCCGACCTGGCGGTACTCCGCCGGCAGCTCCGGATGGCCGGGGCCGAAGGCGCGGGTGGCGCCCTTGCGGTGGACGAACAGGCGGCGGCGCTCGCCGCCGACGACGTGGCTCTCCTCCTTGCAGGTGTTGTGCGACACGTCGTAGAGCAGCGGCATGGCGATGCCGGGGAACAGCTCGGCGAACGCCGCGCGCGCCAGCTGGGTGAGGATCTGCCGGTTGGCCAGCGCGCAGTTGATCGCCGCGCGCATGGCGCCCAGGTAGCTCTGCCCCAGCTCGGAATTGAGCGGCGCGCAGGCCAGCTCGCGGTCGGTGAGCTGGATGCCGGCGCGCGGCGCGGCGATCACCATCTCGCGCAAAAAATCCGTGCCGATCTGGTGGCCCATGCCGCGCGAGCCGCAGTGGATGGTGGTCAGCACGTCGCCGACGTGCAGGCCGTAGGCCCGCGCCGCCTTGAGGTCGAACAGCTCGTCGACCACCTGCAGCTCCAGGTAGTGGTTGCCCGAGCCGAGGGTGCCCATCTCGTCGCGCTGGCGGTGCCTGGCCTCGGCCGACACCGCGGCCGGCAGCGCGCCGGCCATGCAGCCGCCTTCCTCGATGCGCGCCAGATCCTCCGGGCTGCCGAAGCCCTGCTCGACCGCCCATCTGGCGCCGCCGCGCAGCATGGCGCCCATCTCCTTGCCGGTCAGGCGCAGCGCGCCGGTGCTGCCGAGGCCCGCCGGGATGCGGCGGAACAGCAGGTCGGCGAGGCGCTCCTTGACCGCCGCGACGTCGGCCTCCTTGAGGCCGGTATGCAGGCTGCGCACCCCGCAGGAGATGTCGAAGCCGACCCCGCCGGCCGACACCACGCCGCCCTGCTCGGCGTCGAAGGCTGCCACCCCGCCGATCGGGAAGCCGTAGCCCCAGTGGGCGTCGGGCATGGCGTAGGCGGCGTCGACGATGCCCGGCAGGGCGGCGACGTTGGCCAGCTGTTCGCCGACCTTGGCGTCCATCGCCTCGAGCAGCTCGCGCGAGGCGAAGATCACCCCCGGCACGCGCATGGCGCCGCGGCGGGGCATCTCCCATTCGAAGGGGCCGCGCTGGCGGAATTGGGCAAGGTTCATCGACGCTCTCCAGCAGGGAAGCCGTCGCCTGACTATAGGCGAGCGCCCCCCGACCGGGGAGGCCCGGTCATCCGCTGGCCAGGTGCCGGCGCAGATAGGCCAGCAGCACGTCCAGCGTGGTGAGCTGCTGGTAGTCGGCCTCGGGGATGTTCACCCCCAGGCGCTGATGCAGGGCGGCAAGGAAGCGCAGCCAGTCCATCGAGTCGAGATCGACCTCGTCGCGCAGCGGGCGGTCGCCGCGCAGGGTCTCGGGCTCGACCTCCGGGGCGATGCCCTGCAGGGCGGCGAACACTTGCTGGCGCAGCTGGGCGTCATCCATCGGTCTTTCCCTCCTCACAGGCTGTCGGGCTCCTGCAGCAGGCGGCGCACCTCGGCGAGGAAGCGCGCGCCGTAGTGGCCGTCGCTGGCGCGGTGGTCGGCGGCCAGGCTGAACTGCGCGGTGGCCAGAGCGCGCACCTTGCCGTCTGCCACCCAGGGCCGTTCGGCGATGCGGCCGACGCCGACCAGCGCCACCTGCGGCGGGTAGATCACCCCGAACACACCATCCACGCCCTGGTCGCCGAGCTGGGTGACGGTGAGGGTGGCCTCGGATAGCTCCGAGCTGCGCAGCGAGTAGCTGCGCGCGCGCTGCACCAGATCGCCCAGCTCGGCCATCAGTTGGTCGAGCGGCTTGGCGGCGACGTCGTGCAGTGCCGGGGCGATCAGCCCGCCCTGGCGCAGCGCCACCGCCACGCCGAGGTGGATGCCCGGCCCCGGCTGGAAGGCGCCGTCGATCCAGTGGCCGTTGAGCTGCGGATAGTCGCGCAGCGCCAGGGCCACCGCCTTGAGCACCAGCACGCCGGAGAGCAGGCGCCGCTCCGGCGGCAGCTCGGCGTTGTACGCGGTCAGCCAGGTGAGCGCGGCGGCCATGGGCACCGTCTCGCTCAGGTAGTAGTGCGGGATCTCGCGCTTGGAACGGCTCATCGCCGCGGCGATGGCCTGGCGCATGGCGGCGTGGCGCTCCGCCGCGCTGGCCGGTCGCGCAGCGGGCCTGGCGGCCGCGGCGGCCTCGACGTCGGCCAGGGTCACCGAACCCTGCGCGCCCGTGCCGCTCAGCGCGGCTGCGTCGATGCCCAGCTCGGCGGCGCGCTGGCGCGCGGCGGGGGTGATGCGCGGGCGGCTGCTCGGGCCTGCCGTTGCCGGAGCGGCGGCTGGCGCGGGCGCTGGTATCTTCGGCTTAGCCGGCTGTGGCGCGGAGGGCATGACCGGCCGGCGAGTCGCGGTTTCCAGCGACTCGCCGGCCTCCAGCAGGGTGGCGATGGGCGTGCCCACCGCCACCCGGGCGCCGGGCTGGATCAGCAGCTCGAACACCGTGCCGTCCTGCCAGCACTCGATCTCCACCGCGGCCTTGGCGGTATCGACCACCGCGACCACCTGGCCGCGCCTGACCGCATCGCCCGGGGCGACCTGCCATTCGAGCAGCGTGCCTGCGTCCATGTCGGCGCCGAGGGCGGGCATCCTGAATTCGATCATCGGTCCCCCTTTGGGTGATGGCTCCCACGCTCCTGCGCCCTCGGGACGCGGAGCGTCCCCGGCGGCATGCCCACGCAGAGCGTGG
Organism: Stutzerimonas stutzeri; assembly: GCF_024451105.1. GTDB lineage: Bacteria > Pseudomonadota > Gammaproteobacteria > Pseudomonadales > Pseudomonadaceae > Geopseudomonas > Geopseudomonas stutzeri_A. Next base: position 39,194 of record NZ_JANGEY010000015.1, on the reverse strand, counting down.
GCACGATCATCTCCGTCGTTCGATGGCTCCCACGCTCCGGCGTGGAAGCCCAAGTCCGGGTGCTCTGCGCCCGCGGAGCGTGGGCACGATCAGTTCACGTCCGGCCCAGCAGACCCTTCGCCGCCGCGATGATCGCCGGTACCTGCGGCAGCGCCGCGTCTTCCAGATGCTTGGCGTAGGGCGTCGGCACCTCGGCGCTGCACAGCCGCGCCGGCGGGGCGTCGAGGTCGAAGAACGCCTGCTCGACGATGCGCGCGATGATCTCGGCGGCCAGGCTGCCGCTGCGCCAGCCCTCGTCGACCACCAGGGCGCGGCGGGTGCGGCGCACCGATTCCATGATGGTGGCGTCGTCCAGCGGGCGCAGCACGCGCAGGTCGATGACCTCGGCCGATATCCCTTCACCGGCCAGATGCGCGGCGGCCTCCAGTGCCTTGGTCAGGGTGCCGCCGTAGGCGATCAGGGTCAGGTCGCTGCCCGGCCGGCGCACCCGCGCCGAGCGGATGTCGACCACTTCGCCCTCGTCCAGCGCGCCCTCGAGGTTGTACAGCGCGCCCTGCTCGAACAGCAGCACCGGGTCGGGGTCCTCGAGCGCCGGCCAGAGCATGCCGCGGGCGTCCTCCAGGGTGGCCGGGGCGAGGATCTTCAGCCCGGGGATGTGCGCCAGCCAGCCCTCCAGGCTGTGCGAGTGCTGGGCGGCGAGCTGGCGTCCGGCGCCGGTGGTCATGCGCACCACCAGCGGCACCGAGAACTGCCCGCCGGACATGTGGCGCAGGGTGGCGGCGGTGTTCACCAGCTGGTCGAGGGCGAGCAGGCAGAAGTTCACCGTCATCACCTCGACGATCGGCCGCAGGCCGCCGAGCGCCGCGCCGATGCCGGCGCCGACGAAGGCCAGCTCGGACAGCGGCGTGTCGCGCACCCGCTCCTCGCCGAACTCGTCGAGCAGGCCCTTGCTCACCGCGAAGGTGCCGCCGTAGCGGCCGACGTCCTCGCCCATCAGGAACACCCGCGGATCGCGCGCCAGCGCCTCGCGCAGCCCCTGGCGCAGCGCCTCGCGGTAGGTGATGGTGCTCATGGCCGTGGCTCCGAGGTGTAGAGGTCGCGCTCGAGGTCCGCGAGCGGCTCCAGCGTGCCGGCCTCGGCGAAGGCCACCGCGGCCTCCACCTCGGCCGCCGCCTCGGCTTCCAGCGCCGCCACGCCGGCGGCGTCGAGCACCCCATCGGCGATCAGGCGCGCGCGGTAGCCCTTGATCGGGTCGCGCTGCCGCCAGGCCTCCACCTCGGCCTTGTCGCGGTACAGCTCGGGATCGAACATCGAGTGGGCGCGGAAGCGGTAGGTCTGGTACTCGAGGAACACCGGGCCGTGGCCGGCGCGCACCTGCTTGGCGGCCAGGCGGGTGGCCTGCTGCACGGCGACCACATCCATGCCGTCCACCGCGCGGGCCGGCACCTTGAACGCTTCGGCCTTGGCGCACAGGTCGGTCTGCGCCTGCGAGCGGGCCAGCGCGGTGCCCATGGCGTAGTAGTTGTTCTCGCAGCAGAACAGCACCGGCAGCTGCCACAGCGCGGCGAGGTTGAGCGACTCGGCGGCGGCGCCCTCGGCCAGCGCGCCCTCGCCGAAGAAGCAGGCGGTGATGCGCTTGCCGCCCTGCAGGCGCTCGGCCAGCGCCAGGCCGACCGCCAGCGGGATGCCGCCGCCGACGATGGCGTTGCCGCCGAAGAAGCGCCGGGCGGCGTCGAACAGGTGCATGGAGCCGCCGCGGCCGCGGCAGCAGCCCTCCAGTTTGCCGTACATCTCGGCCATGATCGCGGTCATCGGCGTGCCGCGCAGCAGCGCGTGGCCGTGCTCGCGGTAGGTGGCGACCACGGCGTCGTCGGGCTCCAGGGCGTGCAGCGCGCCGGTGGCCACCGCCTCCTCGCCGATGTACAGGTGCAGGAAGCCGCGGATCTTGCCCGCGCCGTACAGCTCGGCGCAGCGCTCTTCCATCCGGCGGATGCGCAGCATGTCGCGCAGCAGGGTCACGGCGAACTCGGCCGGGTAGGGCACCGAACTCATGTCGGGTTCTCCAGGGTCGAGGTGTCGCCCTCGGGCAGGCCCAGCTCGCGGGCCTTGAGCAGGCGGCGCATGAGCTTGCCGCTGCGGGTGCGCGGCAGGCTGGGCAGGATATCCAGCTCCTTGGGCGCCACCGCCGCGCCGAGGCGCTTGCGCGCGTGACCGAGCAGCTCGGCGTGCAGCGCCGCGCTGGCGGTGAAGTCGCCCTTCAGCGAGACGAACGCCTTCACCGTCTCGCCGAGGATCTCGTCGGGCTTGCCGATCACCGCCGCCTCGGCCACCGCCGGGTGTTCGAGCAGCGCGCTCTCCACCTCGAACGGGCCGATCAGGTGGCCGGCCGACTTGATCACGTCGTCGCTGCGGCCGACGAACCAGTAGTAGCCGTCGGCGTCGCGGCGGGCCAGGTCGCCGCTCAGGTACCAGTCGCCGACGAAGCAGCGCCGGTAGCGCTCCTCCTGGCCGAGGTAGGCGCGGAACATCCCCGGCCACGGCTGGCGCAGCGCCAGCTCGCCGATGGCGTCATCGCCGAGCATCTCCAGCGTGCCGTCATCCCTTCTGTGCACGATCGCCGCCTCGATGCCCGGCAGCGGCTGGCCCATCGAGCCCGGCTTGATCGGCATGGCCGCGGTGTTGGCGAGCATGATCCCGCCGGTCTCGGTCTGCCACCAGTTGTCGTGGATCGGCAGGCCGAGCACCTCCTGGCCCCAGCACACCGCCTCCGGGTCGAGCGGCTCGCCGACGCTGGCGACGAAGCGCAGCGCCGGATACCGGTGCGCGCGGGCCAGCTGGTCGCCGGCCTTGATCAGCAGGCGGATGGCGGTCGGCGCGGTGTACCAGACGCTGACGGCTTCGCTTCTGAGGATGCCGTACCAGCGCACCGCGTCGAAGTCGGCGCAGTCGACCACGCTGGTCACCCCGAGCAGCAGCGGGGCGAGGATGCCGTAGGAGGTGCCGGTGACCCAGCCGGGATCGGCGGTGCACCAGAACACGTCGTCCGGGTGCAGGTCGAGGGCGTAGCGGCCGGTGACCAGGTGGGTCAGCGCCGCGCCGTGCACGTGCAGCGCGCCCTTGGGCGTGCCGGTGGTGCCGCTGGTGAAGTGCAGCAGCGAGGGGCTGTCCGCGGTGGTCGGTGCCACCGGGAAGTCGTCCGTCGCCCGGTCGAGCTGCTGGCGCAGGTCGTGGGTGCCGGCGATCTGCACGGTGCCGCCGTTGTCGTCGAACAGCAGCACGTGCCTGAGCAGCGGCAGCCGCTCTCGGATGGCCGCCACCTTGCGCCGGTACAGGGCTTCGCTGGTCAGCAGCACGCTGCCCTCGCCGAGGCGCAGGCGGGTCTCCAGCGGCTCGGGGCCGAAGGCGGAGAACAGCGGCGACACCACGCAGCCGGCCTTGAGGCCGCCGAGCACGCCGAGGTATAGCTCCAGGCCGCGGTTGCACAGCACGAACAGCCGCGCGCCGGGTTGCACGCCGAGGTTGCGCAGCGCGCCGGCGAAGCGGCTGGTCAGCCGTGCCAGCTCGCCGTAGCTGACCTCGCGGCGGCAGCCGTCGCGGAACAGCAGGCGCAGGGCGGTATGCTCGCGCAGCGGCCCGGCGGCATGCCGGTCCACCGCCTCGTAGGCGAGGTTGAGGCCGCCGCCGGGCAGGCCGGTGAGGCCCTTGGCTTCCTCCGCCCAGGAAAAGGCGGTGCGCGCCTGCGGCGTGGCCGGCCAGTTGGGCGTCACCCGCAGCTCGGCGGGCGTCTTGTCGATGCGGTTCGCGCGCATGGCGTCACTCCATGCCCGGCATGGGCGGCTCGTGTTCGTGCTCGTCCTTGCCGGGCACCTCGGTCAGGGTCGCCTCGGTCAGCAGCAGCACGCTGGCCACCGACACCGCGTTCTCCAGGGCGATGCGCACCACCTTGGTCGGGTCGACGATGCCGGCCTGGTACATGTCGACGTACTGGTTGGTCGCCGCGTCGAAGCCCACCGGCCCGGCCTCGCCGAGGATGCGCGCGACCACCACGCCAGCGTCCACCGCCGAGTTCTCGGCGATGCTGCGGGTCGGCGCCTCCAGGGCGCGGCGCAGGATCTGCACGCCGGTCTTCTCGTCGCCGGCGCACTGCTCCTCCAGCGCCGCCAGCGCCGGCACCGCGCGCAGCAGGGCCATGCCGCCGCCGGGGACGATGCCTTCCTCGATGGCCGCGCGGGTGGCGGCGATGGCGTCGTCGAGGGCGTCCTTCTTGGTCTTCATCTCCGCCTCGGTGGGCGCGCCGACACGGATCACCCCGACGCCGCCGGCCAGCCGCGCCAGGCGCTCCTGCAGCTTCTCGCGGTCGTAGTCGCTGCTCGCCGCTTCGATCTGCTTGCGGATCTGCGCGATGCGCGCCTCGATGGCGTCCTTGCGCCCGCCGCCGCCGATCAGCGTGGTGCTCTCCTTGTCGACCACCACGCGCTTGGCGCGGCCGAGCTGGCGCAGCTCGACCTGCTCCAGGCGCAGGCCCAGCTCGCTGGAGATCACCTGGCCGGCGGTGAGCACGGCGATGTCCTGCAGCATCTCCTTGCGCCGGTCGCCGAAGCCCGGCGCCTTCACCGCCACCGCGCGCAGCACGCCGCGGATCTGGTTGACCACCAGGGTGGCCAGCGCCTCGCCCTCGATGTCCTCGGCGACGAACAGCAGCGGCCGGCCGCTCTTGGCGATCTGCTCGAGCAGCGGCACCAGCTCCTTGAGCAGGCCGATCTTGTGGTCGCAGAGCAGCAGGAAGGGATCGTCGAGCACCGCCTGCATCTTCTCGGCGTCGGTGATGAAGTAGGGCGAGATGTAGCCGCGGTCGAAGCGCATGCCCTCGACCACGTCGACCACGGTCTCGGTGGTCTTGGACTCCTCGACGCTGATCACCCCCTCGCCGCCGACCCGCTCCAGGGCGTCGGCCACCAGCTCGCCGATCGGGTCGTCGTTGTGCGCCGAGATGGCCGCCACCTGGGCCTTCTCCTTGCGCGTCTGCACCGGGCGCGACTGCGCCTTGAGCGAGTCGATGGCCGCCTGCAGGCCGCGATCCAGGCCGCGCTTGAGGTCGATGGCGCTGGCCCCGGCGACCACGTTGCGCACGCCGTCGGCGAGGATCGCGTGGGCCAGCACCGTGGCGGTGCTGGTGCCGTCGCCGACCGCCTCGCCGGTGCGCTCGGCGGCCTGGCGCAGCATCTGCGCGCCGAGGTTCTCCTCGGGGTCCTCCAGCTCGACCAGCTTGGCGATGGTCACGCCGTCGTTGCACACCGTCGGCGTGCCCCACTTCTTCTGGATCAGCACCGACTTGGACTTCGGCCCCAGGGTCACGCGGATCGCGTCGGCCAGCTGGGTGGCGCCGCGCAGCACCTTCTCGCGCGCGGCGTTGCGGAACAGCAGCTTGGTGTGGGGCATGGGGCGGCCCTCCCTCGGGATTGGGGGGCGGCAGCCACGCCCTGCGCAGGATCAGGCCGCCGCCGGAGTCCTTTCAGCGTAGCGAGGGGGAAGGGAGTTCGCCGGACCGTTCAGACGTCGACCACCGCCTGCGCCAGCCAGCTGCCGTCCGCCTGCTGCGCGACCTTCAGCTCGCAGAACGACACCCCCTTGGCCTCCGCCGCCGGCTGGTGGCGCGCCACGTCGACTGGCTCGCCCCAGGCGTGGGCGTGCAGGCGGGTGCCGTCGATCTTCAGCTCGAAACGCGAGAACAGCAGGTGGCGGGTGGCCATGCGGTAGATCAGCGCGTTGAGCCAGTCGACCAGCAGCAGTTCCAGATCCGGCGCATCACAATCGATCTGCACCGCCGTATGCGACGCCACCGTGGCCGGATCGCAGATCGCCGAGGTCAGCGCCAGCGCCGCGCCGGCGAACGCCTCCTCCGGCGTGGCGCCGCTGCCGCGCACGCCGATGTCGGCTTCGTGGGGGAAGGTTTGCCAGGGCATGGGCGGTTCAGCCCTTGGCCGGCTCGAAGATCACGTACACCTTGCGGCACGGTTCCAGCACCTCCCAGGTGCCGGAGAAGCCGGCCGGGATGACGAAGCGGTCGCCGGCGCGCACGGTCTTGGCGTTGCCGTGCCGGTCGCGCAGCACCGACACGCCCTGGAGGATCTCGCAGTATTCGTGTTCGCTGTAGTCGACTTGCCACTGGCCGATGGCGCCTTCCCAGACGCCGGCGCTGAACTGGCCGCAGGGACTGGCGTAGTGGTTGCGCACGCTCTGCTCGGGGTCGCCGGCGAGCACCTTTTCCGCCGCCGGGCGGTAGTGCTCGGTGGGGGTGCTGGCCTGGGCGAAGTCGACGATCTGCTGGATCTTCATGGCGGGGCTCCTCATCTGCGGGATGCTCCAGCTTCGGCGCAAAGGTCGGTAACTGGCAATGGGGTCGGTCGAGGGTGGTTTGGCTACCCTGCATGACAGGAGTCTTGCGAAGGAGAGGGCGAATGAAGGGACAGCCGTTCGTCAGGCGTCTGGGCTTCGCCCTGCACGGCCTGCGCCTGGCGGTGCAGCGCGAGGGCAGCCTGCGCAGCCATCTGCTGGCCACGGCGGCGGTGCTGGCGGTGCTGCTGGCGGCCCGCCCGGCGCCGCTGTGGTGGGCGCTGCTGGCGCTGGCGGTGGGCCTGGTGCTGGTCGCCGAACTGGTCAACAGCGCGCTGGAGGCGCTTAGCGACCACCTGCATCCCGATGAGCATCCGGAGATCGGCGCGGCCAAGGACATCGCCGCCGGCGCGGTGCTGGTCGCCAGCGGCATCGCCGTGGTGGTCGGGCTGGCGTTCGCGCTGGACTGGCTGAGGCCCTGAAGCGCGGACAAAAAGACGCCGGCGCGAGGCCGGCGAGAACACAGAATCCGGAGTCCAACTGACGCGCCGCCGCGGGGCGGCGCGAGGGGCTTGGGGCGGGCCGAGGGACGGGCCCCGCTTGTGGCGGAGCGCCGGCCCTGGGCCGCGCCGCAAACCGTCCTGCGGGTTGGGCGGAGGGACTCCCTACCGCCCGGCCTTCTCCCGGGTGGGGAGAAGGGGGTATTGCGGAGGCTCAGCCGCGCTTGGCCACCAGGGTCAGGATGTCGTAGCTGGCCACCAGCTCGCCGTTCTGGTTGGTGACTTCCACGTCCCAGGCCACCACGCCCTGCGGGGTGCCGAGGCTGGACTGCTTGCCCTGGTCGATCTTGCGCTTGCAGGTCAGGCGCGCCTGGATGGTGTCGCCGATGCCCACCGGGTTGACGAAGCGCAGGGTGTCGAGGCCGTAGTTGGCCAGCACCGGGCCGACGCCGGGGGAGACGAACAGGCCGGCGGCGGCCGACAGCACGAAGTAGCCGTGGGCGATGCGCTTGCCGAACTGCGATTCCTTGGCGGCGATCTCGTCGAAGTGCATGTAGAAGTGATCGCCCGACAGGCAGCCGAAGTTGACCAGGTCGGCCTCGGTGACGGTGCGGCGGTGGGTCAGCAGCGACTCGCCGATCTGCAGGTCCTCGAAGTGGCGACGGAACGGGTGCACCTCGGTCTCGATGACCTTGGCGCCGCGCACGTACTCGCCGGTGATGGCGCTGAGCATGGTCGGCGAACCCTGCACCGCGGTGCGCTGCAGGTAGTGCTTGACCGCGCGGATGCCGCCCAGCTCCTCGCCGCCGCCGGCGCGGCCGGGGCCGCCGTGCTTGAGCATCGGCAGCGGCGAGCCGTGGCCGGTGGATTCCTTGGCGGCCTCGGCGTCCAGCACGTGCACGCGGCCGTGCCAGGCGGCGGCGGCCGGCACCACCTTCGCGGCGACGCGCGGGTCGCGGGTGACCAGGGTGGACACCAGACTGCCCTTGCCGCGCGCGGCAAGGGCCAGCGCCTCGTCGATCTCGGCGTAGCCCATCAGGGTGCTGACCGGGCCGAAGGCCTCGATGTCGTGGGCGCCGCCGGCGGCATGCGGGTCGCGGCTCTTGAGCAGGGTCGGGGCGAAGAACGCGCCCTCGGCGACCTGGTCACCGACGAACTGCGCCTCGCCGCGGAACAGCAGCTCGCTGCTGGCCAGCAGGGCGTCGACGCGGCCGGAGACGTCCTCCAGCTGGTCGTGCGAGGCCAGCGCGCCCATCTTCACGCCGTCCTTGCTCGGGTCGCCGACCACCACCTTGGCCAGGCGCGCGGCCAGGCGCTCGGCGACGGCGTCGAGACGGTTCTCCGGGACGATGATGCGGCGGATCGCGGTGCACTTCTGGCCGGCCTTGACCGTCATCTCGCGGGCGACTTCCTTGACGAACAGCTCGAACTCCTCGTCGTCCGGGGTCACGTCCGGGGCGAGGATCGCGCAGTTCAGCGAGTCGGCCTCGGCGTTGAACGGGATCGAGTTGCGGATCAGGTTGGGGTGCACGCGCAGCTTGGCGGCGGTGTCGGCCGAGCCGGTGAAGGTCACCACGTCCGGGCCTTCCAGACGGTCGAGCAGGTCGCCGGTGCTGCCGACGATCAGCTGCAGGCTGCCCGCCGGCAGCAGGCCGGATTCGTGCATCAGGCGCACGCAGGCCTCGGTGACGTAGCTGGTGGCGGTGGCCGGCTTGACGATGCACGGCATGCCGGCGAGGAAGGTCGGCGCGAACTTCTCGAGCATGCCCCAGATCGGGAAGTTGAAGGCGTTGATGTGCACGGCCAGGCCGCCGCGCGGCACCAGGATGTGGGTGCCGGCGAAGTGGTTCTGCTTGCCCAGCGGGATGGCCGGGCCTTCGTGGACCAGGTTGCCGGAGGGCAGCTCGCGAGTACCCATGCTGGCGTAGGCGAACAGGGTGCCGGCGCCGCCCTCGATGTCGATCCAGCTGTCCATGCGGGTCGCGCCGCTGTGGTGGCTGATCGCGTAGAGCTGCTCCTTGCGCTCCATCAGGTACTTGCCGAGCGCCTTGAGGATCTGCGCGCGGCTCTGGAAATCGAGCTTCAGCAGCGCCGGAGTACCGCTCTGGCGGGCGAAGCTGACCGCCTCGGCGAAGTCGAGCTTGTCGGCGTGGGTGTGGGCGACGATCTGGCCGTCGATGGCGCTCTTCAGCGCCTGGGCGGCGTCGGCGCCGATCCAGCGGCCGCCGATGAAGCTTTGCAGGGTGGTCATCAGGGAATCTCCCGAAGCAAGGCAGAACGGGCGGTCATGGCCGCCCGTGATTGTTCTGTCCCGCGGCGCCAAGCCGGCGCCGCAGGGGTAGACGAGGAATCAGAGCTGGTCGAAGTCCAGCACAACCTCGTCGCTGACCGGGAAGGCCTGGCAGGACAGCACGTAGCCGGCGGCCACCTCGTAGTCCTCCAGGGCGAAGTTGGCGTCCATCTCCACCTCGCCCTTGACCACCTTGCACTTGCAGGTCGAGCACACGCCGGCCTTGCACGAGTAGGGCAGCTCCATGCCGTGGGCGTTGCCGGCGTCGAGCAGGCTCTGGGTGTTGCGCGTCAGGTCGAAGCTCATGCTGCGGCCGTCGCTGGTCACGGTGACGTGGCTGACCGCGCCGGAGGTCTTGGCGGCGGCCTCGCGGGCGGCGCGCTTCTCGGCAGCGGCGCCCGGGGTGCCGGCGGTGAACAGCTCGAAGTGGATGCGCTCGTTGATCAGGTCGTGGCGGCGCAGGGCGTCGCGCACGCACTCGGTCATCTCCACCGGGCCGCAGATGAAGGCGGCGTCGAGGTTCGGCACGTCCAGCCAGCGGGAGAACAGCGCGTCGCACTTGGCGGCGTCGATACGGCCGTTGTACAGGTCGATGTCCTGCTGCTCGCGGCTGAACACGAAGATCAGGTTGAGGCGGTCGAGGTACTGGTTCTTCAGGTCCTCGAGCTGCTCGCGGAAGATGGTGCTGGCGCTGGAGCGGTTGCCGTAGATCAGGGTGAAGCGGCTGTCCGGCTCGACCTCCAGGGTGGTCTTGACGATCGACATGATCGGCGTGATGCCGCTGCCGGCGGCCACCGCCAGGTAGTTGCCGGCGCGCGCCGGATCCAGCGGGATGGAGAAGTGGCCGGCCGGCGGCATCACTTCCAGGGTCGCGCCGGCCTTGAGCTGGTCGTTGGCGAAGTTGGAGAACAGGCCGCCGTCCACGCGCTTGATCGCCACGCGCAGGTCGTCCTCGCTCACCGCGCTGCAGATCGAGTAGGTGCGGCGCACTTCCTCGCCGTCGATCTGGGTGCGCATCACCAGGTGCTGGCCCTGGGTGTAGTGGAAGCTGTCCTTGAGTTCGGCCGGGACGGCGAAGGCCACCGACACGGTGTCGCGGGTCTCCGGGCGCACTTCGCGGATGGTCAGCGTATGGAACTTGCTCATCTTGTTATTCTCCAGGCCCGCGTCGCGGCGGTGGGCGAGCCGTTCAGATGCACTTGAAATAGTCGAAGGGCTCCAGGCAGGAGCGGCAACGGTACAGGGCCTTGCAGGCCGTGGAGCCGAACTGGCTGACCACCTCGGTGTCGTGGCTGCCGCAGTGCGGGCAGCTGATCTCGTCCTTCTCGCCGAGCAGGCTGCGCTTGCTGCTGCTGCCGGCCGGCGGGGCGATGCCGTACACGCGCAGGCGCTCGCGGCCCTGCTCGCTGATCCAGTCGGTGGTCCAGGCCGGCGCCAGGCGGCGCTCGATGCGCGGCGCGCGGAAGCCGGCGCGCTCCAGGGCCTTGCAAACCTCGTTCTCGATCAGCTCGGTGGCCGGGCAGCCGGAGTAGGTCGGGGTGACGGCAACCGAAAGGTGGCCGTCGACCCAGGCGACGTCGCGGATGATGCCGAGGTCGATCACGCTGACCACCGGCACCTCCGGATCCATCACCTGCTCCAGCACCTGCCAGGCGCGCGGCAGGTCGGACTCGTCCGCCGCGCGCGCGCCGCCGTCGGAGGCGATCAGCCCGGCGGACCGATCGCTGCTGCCCATGCCGGCGACGGGACTGCCGCCGAACAGGGCGTCGAGCTCGGAATCTTTGCTCATGGCTCCTCCGCGGGTCATCGGTTGCGGACCGGGCTTACCAGGTCGCACCGGGGTAGGCGCGCTGCAGGAACTGCATCTCCGCCAGCAGGATGCCCAGATGCTCGGTGTGCAGGCCCTGCTTGCCGTCCAGGTAGAAGTAGCTGGCCGGCTGCGGCACCGGCAGGCTGGCGCGCTCGAACACCTGCTCGACGGTGGCCTGCCAGGCGCTGGCGATGGCCTCGGCGTCGGCGGCGATGCCGGCAGTGGCCAGGCGCTGCTGGATGGCATCGCCGGCCAGCAGGTCGCCGGTGAAGCGCCATACCTCGTCGATGCCGGCGAGCATGCGCTGGCGGCTTTCCTCGGTGCCGTCGCCCAGGCGCTCGACCCACTCGCCGGAGCGGCGCAGGTGGTAGGTGACTTCCTTGAGGCCCTTGGCGGCGATGGCGGCGATGCGCTCGTCCTTGGAGGCGGACAGCGCCTGCAGGGTGTGGAAGTGCCAGGCGTCGAACAGGAACAGCTTGGCGGTGGTCACCGCGTAGTCGCCGTTGGGCTGCTCGACCAGCAGGGTGTTGCGGAAGTCGCGCTCGTCGCGGGTGAAGGCCAGCTGGTCGGCGTCGCGACCGTCGGCCAGCAGCTCGGCGGCGTACTCGTACCAGTTGCGCGCCTGGCCGACCAGGTCGAGGGCCAGGTTCATCAGCGCCATTTCCTCTTCCAGGGCCGGCGCGTGGCCGCACCACTCGCACAGGCGCTGGCCGTTGATCATGGCGTTGTCGCCGAGGCGCAGCAGGTATTCGATCAGGTCGTTCTTGTTGTCAGTCATGGCCGGCTTCCTCACATGTGACCGACTTCGTCGGGCAGCTCGTAGAAGCTGGCGTGACGGTAGACCTTGTCCTGCGACGGGTCGAAGAACGGCTCTTTCTCGTCGCCGGCGGTGGCGGTGATCTGCGCCGAGGGCACCACCCAGATGCTCACGCCTTCGTTGCGGCGGGTGTACAGGTCGCGGGCGCTCTCCAGGGCCATCTGCGCATCGGCGGCGTGCACGCTGCCGACGTGCTTGTGGTTCAGGCCGTGCTTGGAGCGGACGAAGACTTCGAAAAGGGTCCATTGGGACATGGCGGGGTTCTCCGATTCAGGCGCCGATCAGGCAGCGTTTTGTTTTTGTTGGCGTTTGGCGGCGTGGGCGACGGCGGCTTCGCGGACCCAGGCACCGTCCTCCAGCGCCTTGCGGCGGGTGGCGATGCGTTCGCGGTTGCATGGGCCGTTGCCCTTGAGCACGTCGTAGAACTCCTGCCAGTTGATCTGGCCGAAGTCGTAGTGGCCGCGCTCCTCGTTCCACTTGAGGTCCGGGTCGGGAGCGGTGCAGCCGAGGTATTCGAGTTGCGGCACGGTCTGGTCGATGAAGCGCTGGCGCAGGTCGTCGTTGCTCATGCGCTTGATCTTCCAGGCCATCGACTGGGCGCTGTTCGGCGAGTCGGCGTCGCTCGGGCCGAACATCATCAGCGCCGGCCACCACAGGCGGTTGATGGCGTCCTGGACCATGTCCTTCTGCGCCTGGTTGCCGTGGCGCATCATGGTCAGGAGGATTTCGTAGCCCTGGCGCTGGTGGAAGCTTTCTTCCTTGCAGATGCGGATCATCGCGCGCGAGTAGGGGCCGTAGCTGGTGCGCTGCAGCACCACCTGGTTGACGATGGCGGCGCCGTCGACCAGCCAGCCCACCGCACCCATGTCGGCCCAGTTCAGGGTCGGGTAGTTGAAGATGCTCGAGTACTTGGCCTTGCCGGCGTGCAGCTTGTCGATCTCCGCGTCGCGGTCGGCGCCGAGGGTCTCCATGGCGCTGTACAGGTACATGCCGTGGCCGGCCTCGTCCTGGATCTTGGCCATCAGCTGCAGCTTGCGCTTGAGGGTCGGCGCGCGGGTGACCCAGTTGCCTTCCGGCAGCATGCCGACGATTTCCGAGTGGGCGTGCTGGGAGATCTGGCGGATCAGGGTCTGGCGATAGGCTTCCGGCATCCAGTTCTTCGGCTCGATCTTGATCTCGGCATCGATGCGTTCCTGGAAGGCGCGTTCCTCGGGAGACATCTCCTCGAGGCTCTTGACGCGCTTGACTCCGGTTTCGACGAGTTGTGCGTACATTTTCTTGTTTTCTCCAGCCGGGGTTGCAGGCAGGGCAGGGCAGGGCGTTGAGTATTTTTATATGATACACAAATCACAAGCAAGAAAATATTTTCAGTGTCGCTTTGTGTCTTTTGGCGATGAGCGGAGGGGTTTTCAGAGCCGCTGATCCTGATGGCTCCCACGCTCCGGCGTGGGAGCCCGGGACGGGACGCTCCGCGTCCCTGGGCGCTGGAGCGCCCGTGGCGGCGAGCCCACGCAGAGCGTGGGCTCGATCGGCGCAGCGGGCTTCTCGCGGGCATAAAAAAGCCCCGCCGCAGCGGGGCTCCTGGCTGGCGCCGGTCAGGCGCTCTTGCGCTTGTCGTAGACGTGGCAGGCCTTGCCTTCCGAGCGCTTGAGGCTGAAGCACGGGCAGATGTTGATGCGCGTGCTGATGCCGACGCTGCTCTTGATGTGGTGGGCCAGCTCGCGGCTCACCGCCTGGCGTTCGACGTCGTTCAGGTGCTCGAACTCGGGCTTGAGCTCGACCAGCACGTCCATGCCGTCGAGATTGCCGTTGCGATACACGTGCAGCTCGTACTGCGCGGAAAGCTGTTTGACTTTCAGCACCTGCTCCTCGATCTGCGTGGGGAACACGTTGACCCCGCGGATGATCAGCATGTCGTCGCTGCGCCCGGTGATCTTGTCGATGCGGCGCATGGCGCGAGTGGTGCCCGGCAGCAGGCGGGTCAGGTCGCGGGTGCGGTAGCGGATCATCGGCAGCGCTTCCTTGGACAGCGAGGTGAACACCAGCTCGCCCATCTGGCCGTCCGGCACCGGTTCGCCGGTCACCGGGTCGATGATCTCCGGGTAGAAGTGGTCTTCCCAGATGGTCGGGCCGTCCTTGCAGTCGGCGCACTCCATGGCCACGCCCGGGCCCATCACCTCGGACAGGCCGTAGATGTCCATGGCCTGGATGCCCAGGCGGCTCTCCAGCTCGCCGCGCAGCTGGCCGGTCCACGGCTCGGCGCCGAAGATGCCCAGGCGCAGCGGCAGCTTGTGCGGGTCGATGCCCTGGCGCTCCATCTCGTCGGCGATGTTGAGCATGTACGACGGGGTGACCATGATGATGTCCGGCTGGAAGTCCTTGATCAGCTGGACCTGCTTCTCGGTCTGCCCGCCGGACATCGGGATCACCGTGCAGCCCAGGCGCTCGGCGCCGTAGTGGGCGCCCAGGCCGCCGGTGAACAGGCCGTAGCCGTAGGCGACGTGGATGCGATCGCCCGGGCGGCCGCCGGCGGCGCGGATCGAGCGCGCCACCAGGTTGGCCCAGGTGTCGATGTCGTTGGCGGTGTAGCCGACCACGGTGGGCTGGCCGGTGGTGCCGCTGGAGGCGTGGATGCGCGAGACCTGCTCCATCGGCACGGCGAACATGCCGAACGGGTAGTTGTCGCGCAGGTCGCTCTTGCCGGTGAAGGGGAACTTGGCCAGGTCGGCCAGCGACTTCAGGTCGCTGGGGTGCACGCCGAGGGCGTCGAACTTCTGCCGGTACACCGGCACGTTGTCGTAGGCGTGCTGCAGGGTCCAGCGCAGGCGCTCGAGCTGGTGGGCGCGCAGGTGGTCGAGGCTGGCGGTTTCCATCGGGTCGATGATGGCGGCTTGCGCAGAGGCATTGTGCATGGCGTTCATGGCGTCTCTCTTTGTTCTTGTGTGGAGCCACGGGCGACTGGCGAGGCCGCCCGCTCTTCTTGTTGTGTCGAATCGTCGATCAGCGTAGCGCGCTCACGGGGCGGGGCGCGCTGCGCCGGCTATCACAGGCGTTCGATGACCATGGCGATGCCCTGGCCGACGCCGATGCACATGGTGCACAGCGCATAGCGGCCCTGGCGCTCCTCCAGCTCGTTGAGCGCGGTGGTGACCAGGCGCGCGCCGCTCATGCCCAGCGGGTGGCCGAGGGCGATGGCGCCGCCGTTGGGGTTGACCCGCGCGTCGTCGTCGGCGATGCCCAGCTCGCGCAGCACGGCCAGGCCCTGGGCGGCGAACGCCTCGTTCAGCTCGATCACGTCCATGTCGGCCAGGCTCAGGCCGGCCAGCTCCAGCACCTTGCGGGTCGCCGGCACCGGGCCGATGCCCATGATGCGCGGCTCGACGCCGGCGCTGGCCATCGCCAGCACCCGGCCGCGGGCCTTGAGGCCGTAGCGCTTGGCAGCCTCCGGGCTGGCCAGCAGCAGCGCGCAGGCGCCGTCGTTGACGCCCGAGGCGTTGCCGGCGGTGACGCTGCCGCCGTCGCGGAACGGCGTGCCGAGCTTGGCCAGCTGCTCCAGGGTGGTGTCCGGACGCGGGTGCTCGTCCTCGGCGACGACCTTGGCCGGGCCCTTGCGCTGGGGAATCTCCACCGGGACGATCTCGCGCGCGAAGCGCCCGCGGGCCATGGCGGCGCCGGCCTTCTGCTGGCTGCGCAGGGCGAAGGCGTCCTGGTCGGCGCGCGACACGTCGAACTGCTCGGCGACGTTCTCGGCGGTCTCCGGCATCGAGTCGATGCCGAACTCCTTCTGCATGATGGCGTTGACGAAGCGCCAGCCGATGGTGGTGTCGAACATTTCGGCCGAGCGCGAGAAGGCGCTCTCGGCCTTGCCCATCACGAACGGCGCGCGCGACATGGATTCCACGCCGCCGGCGATCATCAGCTGGGCCTCGCCGCAGCGCAGCGCGCGGGCGGCGCTGCCGATGGCGTCCATGCCCGAGCCGCACAGGCGGTTGACGGTGGTGCCCGGCACGTTGATCGGCAGGCCGGCGAGCAGCGAGGACATGCGCGCGACGTTGCGGTTGTCCTCGCCGGCCTGGTTGGCGCAGCCGAAGATCACGTCGTCGACGGCAGTCCAGTCGACCTGCGGGTTGCGCGCCATCAGTGCGCGCAGCGGCACCGCGCCGAGGTCGTCGGCGCGCACGGCGGACAGCGCGCCGGCGTAGCGGCCAATCGGGGTGCGGATGGCGTCGATGATCAGGGCTTCGCTCATGCCTGGTTCTCCTGCTGGCGGACGGTGCCGCGGATCTTGTAGGACTTGCCGTGGAACACGGCGATCAGCTGGCCGTGCTGGTTCTCGATGCGCACGTCGTAGTTGCCGGTGCGGCCGCTGCGGCTGACCTGGGTGGCGCGTGCGGTGAGCACGTCGCCGAGGCGGCCGGGGGCGATGAAGTCGATGCTGGCGCCGAGCGCCACGGTGGCGTCGTCGTAGCTGTTGCAGGCGTAGGCGAACGCCGAGTCGGCGAGGGTGAACAGGTAGCCGCCGTGGCAGCTGGCGTGGCCCTGGATCATGATCTCGCTGACGGTCATCTGCAGGTCGGCCTCGCCCGGCGCCATGCGCAGCACCTTGATGCCGAGGTGGCGCACGGCCAGGTCGCGCTCGTACATGGCGGCGGCGCAGGCCTCGGCCAGTTCCTGGGGCGGCAGCTGGTTGTCGTTGTGATGCTCAGCCATGGAAACGCTCTCCGGCGCAGTGCAGGCGGCGCAGCAGCAGGGACGGCCGGTAGCGGTCCTCGCCGTAGCTGCGTTGCAGGTTGTCGAGCACGCTCAGCACGGTGCCGACGCCGATGGCGTCGGCCCAGGCCAGCGGGCCCTTGGGATAGTTGACCCCGGCGCACATCGCCAGGTCGATGTCGGCGGCAGAGCCGACGCCCTGCAGCACGGCGTCGGCAGCCTCGTTGGCGAGCATCGCCACGGTGCGCAGCACCACCAGCGCCGGGCTGTCGGTCACTTCGCTGACTTCCAGGCCGGCGGCCTGCAGGAGACCTGCGACCGCGTCGCGGGCGCTCGCATCGCTGCCGGCGGCGAAGGCCACCGCCAGACGGGTCGCCTTGGCGTAGTCGAGGGCCAGGTCGAACACGGCCAGGTTGCGCAGGCCCTCGTCGCGGGCGCGCTCGGCAGCCATGCGGCCGTCGCTCAGCGCCAGCAGCGCCTCGCCGACACGGATCAGGCCGGCGCCGTCGCGGCGGATCACTTCGATGCCGGCAGCGGCGATGCGCTCGACCAGCGCGCTGGCCGGGCCGAGGTCGCCTTCCACCACCACGCACTCCGGTTTAGCGGCGGCCGGCAGGCTCTGCGGCACCGGGCGCTCGGCGCCTTCGGCGTAGTCGTAGAAACCGCGGCCGCTCTTGCGGCCGAAGCGGCCGGCGTCGACCAGCTCCTTCTGGATCAAGGAGGGCTGGAAGCGGAAGTCGCCGTAGTAGGCGTCGAACACCGAGCAGGTCACCGCATAGTTGACGTCGTGGCCGATCAGATCGGTCAGCTCGAAGGCGCCCATGCGGAAGCCGCCGGCGTCGCGCAGCAGGGCGTCGAGGGTGGCGCAGTCGCTGGCGCCTTCCTGCAGCAGGCGCAGGCTCTCGGCGTAGAACGGCCGCGCCACGCGGTTGACGATAAAGCCCGGAGTAGATTTCGTATGAACCGGCTTCTTGCCCCACGCCTTGGCGGTGGCGTACAGGCAGTCGAGCACCGCCTTGTCGCTGGCCAGGCCGGCGACGATCTCGACCAGCGCCATCACCGGCGCCGGGTTGAAGAAGTGCAGGCCGGCGACCCGCTCGGGACGCTTGAGGGTGGCGGCCAGCGAGGTGATCGACAGCGAGGAGGTGTTGCTGGCGAGGATGCAGGCGTCGCCGCAGATCGTCTCCAGCTTCTCGAACAGCTCGCGCTTGATCTGCAGGTTCTCGACGATGGCCTCGACCACCAGGGCGCTGCCGGCCAGATCCTCGAGGCGCTCGGCCGGGGTCAGGCGGGCGACCACGGCGTCGCGCTCGGCGGCGTCCAGCTTGCCGGCCTCGACGCGCTTGCCGAGCTGTTTGGCGATGCCGGCGATGGCCTGGGCGGCGGCGCCTTCGCGGGTGTCGAACAGGGCCACAGGATGGCCGGCCTGGGCGGCCACCTGGGCGATGCCGGCGCCCATCGCGCCGGCGCCGATCACCGCGACGGCGGCGTCTTTATTCAGTGCGGTCATTTCAGCGGCCCTTGAACTCGGGGGTGCGTTTTTCCATGAAGGCGGCGACGCCCTCGCGATAGTCCTCGCTGCGCCCGGCCAGGCGCTGCAGGTCGCGCTCCAGGTCGAGCTGCGCGTCGAAGCTGTTGCTGGCGCTGGCGTTCAGCGCGCGCTTGATCAGCGCCAGGCCGTAGGTCGGCTGGGCGGCCAGGTGGCGTGCCAGCTTGAGCGCCTCGTCCTGCAGCGCCTCGTCGTCGACGCAGCGCCAGATCATGCCCCACTGCTCGGCCTGCTCGGCGCTGAGCTTGTCGCCCAGCAGGGCGAGGGCCTTGGCGCGGGCCATGCCGACCGCGCGCGGCAGGGTCCAGGTGCCGCCGGAGTCCGGCACCAGGCCGATCTTGCAGAACGCCTGGATAAAGCTGGCCGAGCGGGCGGCGAGGGTGATGTCGCAGGCCAGGGCGATGTTGGCGCCGGCGCCGGCGGCCACGCCGTTGACCGCGCAGATCACCGGCATCGGCAGGTCGCGCAGGGTGCGGATCAGCGGGTTGTAGTTGTTCTCGATCGACTCGCCCAGGTCCGGCATGGCGGCGCCCGGCGCCACGTTGCGGTCGCTGAGATCCTGGCCGGCGCAGAAGCCGCGGCCGTTGCCGGTGATCAGCAGGCAGCGCGCCTCGGGGCTCTGGCGCAGCTGCTTGAGGGCCTCGCGGACTTCCTTGTGCATCTGCGCGTTGAAACTGTTGAGCTGCGCTGGGCGGTTCAGGGTCAGGGTGGCGACGCCCTGCTCGATGGTGAAGAGGATGTGTTCGAAGCTCATGAAGGCTCTCTCTTATTAGAGGAGGGCGCGCGGCGCGCCCCCGGTGCAGAGGTGGGCGGCAGGCGCGCTCAGCGGCCCTTGTAGACCGGCTTGCGCTTTTCCTGGAAGGCGCGGATGCCCTCGTTGCGGTCTTCGGTGCCGGCCAGCAGGGTGAAGGCGTGGCGCTCGAAGCGCAGGCCGCTGGCCAGGTCGGTGTCCTCGGCCTTGAGCAGGGCTTCCTTGGCCAGGCGCACGGCCAGCGGCGCCTTCTCGGCGATCTTGCGGGCGATGGCCACGGCGCGCTCGACGGTCAGCTCGGGCTGGGTGATCTCGCTGACCAGGCCCGCCTCGAGGGCGCGGCGGGCGCCGATCGGCTCGCCGGTGAGGACCATCTGCATGGCCAGCGACTTGCCGACCGCGCGCAGCAGGCGCTGGGTGCCGCCGGCGCCGGGCATGATCGCCAGGTTGATTTCCGGCTGGCCGAACTGGGCGTCCTCGCCGGCGATGAGGATGTCGGCGTGCATGGCCAGCTCGCAGCCGCCGCCGAGGGCGAAGCCGTTGACCGCGGCGATCAGCGGCTTGGAGAAACGGGTGATGCGCTGCCAGTGGGCCAGGCGCGGGTCCTCGAGGATGCCGACCAGGTCGCGCTCGGCCATCTCCTTGATGTCGGCGCCGGCGGCGAAGGCGCGGCGGCTGCCGGTGATGACCACCGCGCGGGTGTCGGCGCAGGCTTCGGCGGCATCCAGTTCGGCGGCGAGTTCGCCGAGCAGCTGGGTGTTGAGGGCATTCAGCGCCTCGGGGCGCTGCAGGGTGATCAGGCGCACGCCCTGCTCGGGAGGCAGGACGCTGAGGGTCTGAGGCATGGAGGCACATCCTCGCGGTGCACGCCGGCAGATGGCGCCGGGCTCGTTTCTTGGAATTGTTGTCGCTGCCGGGGCCCGTTCCTGCGCTGCGGACGGGGCTTTCACGGGGCAGCCGTTTCAGCCGAGTATACCCATAAAGTGATACAGATCAACTAATGCAAGGCTTGTTTCCCGTGTCTGTTTTGGCGCTTTGCCTGCCTTGGCCGACGAGCGGGCGGGGTGGGCGAGAGTCGCCGCCGGCGCCCCGCAATGCCGCCGCACAGGCCGGGTTTACCGAGATTTCCTTGATTTGCAAGGGCTTTGTCCGACGTATGGATTTCTCCGCCGGGCGCGGTTAAGGTGATGTGATACAAGAAAGTGGCTGAGCATTAGACAAGTGTCGTGTTTGTCGGGCCGGCCCGTCACCCACGAGGAAGCCGCCGTGCCCGCATCCGTCTCCGCACTCGACCTGTTCGCCCGCCACCAGCCGCTGCTCGAGCGCGCCGTGGAGGCCATCGCCAGCCGCGACCACTGGACGCCCTATCCGGAAAGCCAGCGGCCCTACGGCGAGGAGGCCGCGGCCGCCGGCCCGGCCAACTTCGCCGCGCTGCGCGATCGCCATTTCGAGCTGCACTGCCCGGCGGTGAAGGGCCGGATCGGCGGCGAGCGCTCGCCCTACGGCTTCGCGCTGGGCATCACCTACGACCAGCCGGACCTCGACGCCCTGCTCGCCCACCTGCAGGCGCAGCTGCCGAGCTGGCGCGCTGCCGGCCCCAGGGCGTGGATCGGCGTGTGCCTGGAGATCCTCCAGCGCCTCAACGCGCAGAGCTTCGACATCGCCCACGCCGCCGTGCACACCACCGGCCAGGGCCTGCCGATGGCCTTCCAGGCCGCCGGCCCGCATTCCCAGGACCGCGGCCTGGAGGCGGTGGCGCAGGCCTGGAAGCTGCTGCGCGAGGTGCCGCAGACGGCGCGCTGGACCAAGCCGCAGGGCAAGCTCGACCCGCTGGTGGTCGACAAGCGCTTCCACGTCGTGCCGCGCGGCATCGCCCTGGTGATCGCCTGCTCGACCTTCCCGACCTGGAACACCTATCCGGGCCTGTTCGCCAGCCTGGCCACCGGCAACCCGGTGCTGGTCAAGGCGCACCCCGGCGCCATCCTGCCGGTGGCGATGACCGTGCGCGTCGCCCAGCAGGTGCTGGCCGAAGCCGGCTTCGACCCGGCGCTGGTCAGCCTGGTGCCGGATACCCTCGATGCCCCGGTGGCGAAGGAGCTGGCCCTCGACCCGCGGGTCAAGGTGATCGACTTCACCGGCTCCAGTGCCTTCGGCAACTGGCTGGAGGACAACGCCCGCCAGGCCCAGGTGTTCACCGAGAAGTCCGGCCTGAACAGCGTGGTGATCGACAGCGTCAGCGACCTCAAGGCGGTGGCGCGCAACCTGGCGTTCAGCCTCAGCCTGTACTCCGGGCAGATGTGCACCACCCCGCAGGCCATCTACGTGCCGCGCGGCGGCATCCGCACCCCGGAAGGCGTGCTGGGCTTCGATGAAGTCGCGCAGACCCTGGCGACGGCGGTGAGCAAGTTCCTGTCCGACAACGAGCGCGCCTGCAGCGTGCTCGGCTGCATCCAGTCCGAGGCCACCCTGGCGCGCATCGGCGCCTGCCATGCCCTCGGCGAGGTGCTGCTGGACAGCGAGGCGCGCGTGCATCCCGAGTACCCCGAGGCGCGCGTGCGCACCCCGCTGCTGCTCAAGGTCGACGCCAGCGAGCGCGCCGCCTACGCCGAGGAGCGCTTCGGGCCGATCAGTTTCGTCATCGCCACCGACGACACCGCGCACAGCCTGCAGCTGGTGCGCGAGACCCTGGGCGAGAAGGGCGCGCTGACCCTGGCGGTGTATTCCACCGACGAGGCGGTGCTGGCACAGGCCGAGGAGCTGGCGCAGGATGTCGGCGTGGCGCTGTCGGTCAACCTGGACAACGGCCTGTTCGTCAACCAGTCGGCGGCGTTCAGCGACTTCCACGGCACCGGCGCCAACCCGGCGGCCAACGCCGCGCTGACCGACGCCGCCTTCGTCGCGCGGCGCTTCGTGGTGGTGCAGAGCCGCCGTCACGTTGCCGCCGAATAAAGCGAACCTGCCCGTAGGGGCGAATTCATTCGCCTGACGCGACCATGCCGGGCGAATGAATTCGCCCCTACGGGGGCACAACAACAAGAAGAGGAATACCCATGCCCTGCTACCGTTACGCCGGGGTCACCCCGGTGGTCGATCCCACCGCCTTCGTCCATCCCACCGCCGTGCTGATCGGCGACGTGATCGTCGGTCCCGGCTGCTACGTCGGCCCGCTGGCCAGCCTGCGCGGCGATTTCGGGCGCATCGTCCTCGAGGAGGGCGCCAACCTGCAGGACACCTGCGTGATCCACGGCTTCCCGGAGAGCGTCACCCGCGTCGCCCGCAACGGCCACATCGGCCACGGCGCGGTGCTGCACGGCTGCCAGATCGGCGAGGACGCCATGGTCGGCATGAACGCCGTGGTGATGGACGACGCGCAGATCGCGCCGCGCTCGATCGTCGCCGCCTGCGCCTTCGTCAAGGCCGGCTTCGCCTGCGAGGAACAGTCGCTGGTGATGGGCGCGCCGGCGCGGGTCAGCCGCCAGCTCACCGACAAGGAAGTGCGCTGGAAGCAGGCCGGCACCCGCGAGTACCAGGTGCTGGCGCAGCGCTGCCGCGAGGCGATGGAGGAGTGCGCGCCGCTCGCTGCGGTGGAGAGCGACCGGCCGAGCCTGCCGGCCTCCGAGGTCAAGCCCAAGGGAGCCTCCTGATTCGCCGATTCCGGCATGCGACTTGCCTGCATTGCGCATCGGGAGGTGACTCATGAACACGACAACCGCGGCGGTGGATGTGGCCCTGGAGCACTGGCTGCAGCGCGTCAACGAGCTGTGCGGGCGCTTCTGCGCCAAGGCGCTGGGCGAGGAGTTCGCCGGGCGCATCGAGCAGTACCGGGGCGGCGCGTTGCGCATGTCGTTCAACGACATCGCCCACGCGCGGCTGTACCGCACCGAGCGCGAGCTGGCCGCCGGCGAGGACAAGGGCTACTTCGCGGTGTTCCAGCTCGAGGGGCGCGCGCAGATGGCCCAGGACACCCAGCGCATCGTCCTCGCCCCCGGCGACATCACCCTGATCGACGCCGCGCGGCCCAGCGAGTTCGAGTACGGCGCGGGCTCGCGCCAGCTCAGCCTGATCCTGCCGCGCGCGGTGGTCGAGCGCAGCCTGCGCTTCTCCAGCGTGCGCAGCTGCGCGCGGATCGCCGCGCACACCCCGGTGGCGGTGCTGGCCCACGGCCTGGTGCGCGAGTCGGCGCGCCAGGAGGGGCTGAGCCTGGCGGAGAGCGAGGCGACCCTGGACGCGCTGGTCAGCCTGCTGCGCCCGGCGCTGGCCGGCGGCGACAGCGACGACGACCCGCACGCGCGGCTGTTCCGCCGCGCCCAGGCGTTCATCGAGCGGCACATCTGCGAGGCCGAGCTGTGCCCCGAGCTGATCGCCCGCGAGATCGGCGTGTCGCTGCGCGGCCTGTACCGGCTGTTCGCCCGCCACCAGCTGGTGGTGGCGCAGTACATCCGCAACCGCCGCCTCGACCTGTGCGCCGAGGCGCTGCGCCACGCCGGCGGCGAACTCAAGCTGTCGGCGCTCGGCTACGACTTCGGCTTCTCCGACGCCAGCTACTTCTCCAGCGCCTTCAAGGCGCGCTTCGGCGTGGCGCCGGGGGAGTATCGCCGGCGCTACCGCGGCGACTGAGATGCGCAAACGACAGGGGGCCGGCAAGTGCCGGCCCCCTGTCGCTGGTTGCGTTGCCCGTGGCGGTCAGCGCTGGTCCATGCCGTCCTCGATGGCGATGCCCTGTTCGCGCATCCGCGCGATCAGTTCGGCGCGGGTGGCGGGCAGGTTGAGGATGGCCTGGCGGCGCACCTGGCCGACCTCCTCGGCGCTGTACGGCCGGAAGTCGGCCGGGGTGCTGGCGCCGGCCATGCCGTGCGCGGGGTCGAGGATCCAGTTGAGCAGTTCGGCGATCTGCGCGTCGCTGAGCGCCGCCTGGGCCACGCCGGGGACGCGCACGAGGAATTCGCGGCCGCCCTCGACGCGCAGGAAGTTGCCGACGAAGCCGGTCATCCGTGGCGTGTCGTTGCGCGGCGCGCCTTCGCCGTGGCTCAGGTGGCAGCCCAGGCACTGCAGCTGGTAGTTGGTCGCCGCGCTGTAGCCGGCCTGGGCGATCGGCGTCTGCGGCACCTCGTTGCCCGGCGCCGGCTTCTGCTGCGGATCGGGAAAGGCGCGGGCCAGCGCCGGCGGAGCCGCCAGGACGGCGGCCAGTGCGGCGAGCGGCAGCAGACGCATGGCGACTCCCTCCCTCACCTGGCGACGCCGCGGATCACCGAGACGGTGCAGTTGTAGACGCTGTTGGACTTGGCGCCCAGGCACCAGTTGACGTCGTTGTTGTTGAACGGCCGGTACATCGGCTCCTCGCTGTCGTTGCGGGTGCAGGCGCACTGGCCGCAGGCCTGCTTGCCGCAGCAGTCGTTGTAGGAGATGACGTAGTTCTTGCCGTCGGCCGGGTTGCGGCAGGTGCCGACCCAGGTCACCTGCGACACCTCGGTGCCCGGCGGGCAACTGGTGGTGGTGCCGCCGCAGCAGCCGCAGAGGAAGCCGTCCACCGAGCAGTGGCGCCAGTAGTCGCAGCTGTTCGGGTCGCCCGGATCGCCGGGGTTGCCGGTCTCGGCGTGGGCCTTGGAGGCGCGGTCGATGGGCAGCAGCAGCGGCAGGGCGGCGCCGGCCACCAGCCAGGAGCCGAGGCGCGACAGCGCCTGGCGGCGCGAGGTGAGGTCGGCGACCCGGCGTGCGGAGCGCTCGAACAGGATGTCCAGCAGTTTCATGGCAAGTCTCCTCGGGCCTTAGTGGTGGATCTTCACGGCGTTGGCGGGATCGGGTTTATGCAGGTAGTCCTGCAGGGAGGCGACGCCCATCTGCTCGGCCTCGAACAGGCTGTCGAGGTGCTCGCGCGAGTTGACCAGGCCCTTGGCGCGCAGCACGCCGGCCGCGTCGATCAGCACCGCGTAGGGCAGCTTGCCGATCTGGTAGGTCATGCCGACCTCCGGGCCGACCACGTAGCGGGCGTCCTCCAGGCCGAACTCGCGGATCAGCGCGGCCTGGGCGTCGGCCTCGCCGTCGCTGACGTAGACCAGCTCGAGGTCCTTGCGCGCCTTGCCGATGGCCTTGACCGCCGGCAGCAGCGACTTGCAGATCGGGCAGCTCGGCGACAGGAAGAACACCAGCTGGCCCTTGTCGGACGGGTAGCCGAAGTTCACCGGACGGCCGTGGCGGTCGGCGGCGGTGACCCGCGGCGCCGGCTCGTTGACCGCCACGCCCTTGTCGATCATCAGTGCGCCGGCGGGGGCGAGGCGGGCGTGCAGCACGCCGATCTGGCGCACCAGGCCCATGACCACGAAGGCCAGGGCGATCAGCAGGATCCACAGCAGGATGTTGGAAACGATCAGGGCTTCCATGGGGTCACCTTCCAGTCAGTTTGAGCAGGCGCGGGGCGTTGGTCAGCAGACCGTCGACCGCCGCGTAGAGCAGCAGGAGTACCGCGGCGGCGGCGAGCGCGACGAAGCCGTCGAACAGGCCGAGCTCGCGGGCCAGCGGGGTGGCGCCGGCGAGCAGGGCCAGGCCGAGCAGCGCGGCGTTGCGCAGCAGCAGCAGCGGGCGCAGCGGCTGGCTTTCGCCGGGGCCGGCGCAGCCGCAGTCGATGTCGCGGCGGCCGCGCCACAGGTTGACGGCGATGGCGCCGGCGTACAGCGCCATCAGCAGCGCGGCGGCCAGCGCCGCGGCGGTACGGCTGGCCGGCAGCAGCAGGGCGGCGGCGACGGCGCCCTCGACCAGCGGCAGCGTGCGCGCTACCGGCTTGAGCAGTGTCTGCGGCAGCAGCGCGTAGGCCTCCAGCTGTGCGGCGAACCAGCGCGGTGCGCGCAGCTTGTGGGTCGCCGCGGTGGCGAGGATCGCCGCCAGCGCCAGGGCGCCGGCGTATATCAGGATCGGATCGAGCGGCATGGCGGCCTCCTCAGTGGCTCTGCACCAGGGTCGGCGTCTTGGCGATGCCGGTCATGGTGCCGGTGTGCTTGCCGCTGTTCAGGTCGAAGACCTCCAGGTCGCCGGTGACGGTGCTGGCCAGCAGCAGCGGCTTGTCGTCGCTGGTGGCGTGCAGGCTCCACATCAGCCCGGGCGCCTCTAGGCTGCCGATCTTCTTGCGGGTCTTCAGGTCGAAGACCCAGATGGTGTTGCTCGGGTCTTCCCAGTTCAGCGGCTGGTGGTCGGGGTGCATCAGCACGTACAGGCGGTCGAGACTGGGCGCCAGCGCCATAAGCTGCCAGCCGCCCGGCGCCCAGCCGGCCTTCTTCTCTTCCGCGCTGACCAGCGACCAGGTCGGCAGGAACTTCGGTCGCTCGCCGGACAGGTCGACCGGATGGATCACCCCTTCGGTGGTGACGAAGTAGTAGGTGTCGCCCTTGGCCACGGCGCGCTCGACCAGCTTGACCTGGTTGGGATCGAACATCGGCGTCTGGTGGCGGTCGATCTCCTTGCCCTCGTCGTTCAGGGTGACCACCTGCAGGCTGCCGTCGCCGCACAGCGAGGCGAAGCGCCGCGCACCCACCGGATAGTTGAGGATGCAGCCGCCGATGGCGATCTCGTTGACCGTCTTGCGCGCCTGGGCGTCGACCACGGTGACCGAGGTCGACGGGGTGAAGTTGTAGATGTAGACGAAGCGGTCGTCGCTGCTGGTGTTCAGCGCGTAGCGCTCGGTGATGCTGTTGGCGCGCTTGGGCGGGATCTCCACCTCCCAGAGCGGCTCCAGGGTCGAGCTGTCCCAGGCGGTCAGCATGTCGGTGCGGGTGCCGCGCACGTAGCGCGACCAGTAGGTGTCGGCGGTGTAGAGGGTCTTCTGGTCGTGCGCCGGCACCATCGGCGCCATGCCGCCGGTGCTGAGCATGCCGAGCATGCGCTTGGCGTCCGGATCGACCACCACCACGCGGGTGGCGATCATGTTGGTGAACTCGACGTCGACGATGTAGGCGCGGTGCGGCTCCGGCGGGAAGGGCAGGGTGACCTGGCCGACCTCTTCCACCGGCAGTTCGGCGTGGGCGAGGCTCGCGCCGAGGGCGACGCCGAGCGCCAGGCTGGTGCGTGCAAGGAGAGATGTTATTCGCATGGGATGGCTCCCTTGTTCTGGGTGTCGGGCCGCAGCGCGGCACGGGAATGGGCGCTGTCGAGTCTGCCGGCCGGCTCGCCGGACTGCATGGCTGAGCCTGCCAACCGCTTGTCTGCCTGTGCCACTGCCGTCGTCGCGGCAACCGGTCGGCGGAATATCCGAGCGCGGCACTCGGACGGTAGCCTTCCGCCCGATCCACTAGGTATAGTCGCGATTTTTCGGCCAAACCCCCGCATCCATGACTTCCCTCGCTCCTCTGGCAAACCTGATCCAGCGCTTCCAGCAGCAGACCCCCATCCGTGCCAGCTCGCTGATCGTCACCGTCTACGGCGACGCCATCGAGCCACACGGCGGCGCGGTCTGGCTGGGCAGCCTGATCCAGCTGCTCGAGCCGATGGGTATCAATCAACGGCTGATCCGCACCTCGGTATTCCGCCTGACCAAGGACGGCTGGCTGAAGGCCGACAAGGTCGGCCGGCGCAGCTACTACAGCCTGACCGGTCCCGGCCGGCGGCGCTTCGAGAAGGCCTTCAAGCGGGTCTACAGCAGCAGCGTGCCGGCCTGGGACGGCGCCTGGTGCCTGGCGGTGCTGTCGCAGCTGGAGGCGGACAAGCGCAAGCAGGTGCGCGAGGAGCTGGAGTGGCAGGGCTTCGGCGCGCTGGCGCCGACCGTGCTGGCCAGCCCGCGCTGCGACCGCGCCGACGTGGCGGCGACCCTGCAGGAGCTGGAGGCACTGGACGACACCATCCTGTTCGAGACCACCGCCCAGGAGGTACTGGCCTCGCGGGCGTTGCGCCTGCAGGTCAAGGAGAGCTGGAAGATCGACGTGCTCGGCGAGCACTACAGCGAGTTCATCCAGCTGTTCCGCCCGCTGTGGCAGGCGCTGCGCGAGCAGGAGCAGCTCGACCCGCAGGACTGCTTCCTGGCCCGTACCCTGCTGATCCACGAATACCGCAAGCTGCTGCTGCGCGACCCGCAGCTGCCCGACGAACTGCTCCCCGGCGACTGGGAAGGCCGCGCCGCGCGCCAGCTGTGCCGCAACATCTACCGGCTGATCTGCGCGCCGGCCGAGCAGTGGCTGAACCAGATGCTGGAAACCGCCGAGGGGCCGCTGCCGGAGGCCGGCGAGAGCTTCTACCGGCGGTTTGGCGGGTTGCAGGGCTGAAACGAAACGGCCGTCGCTCGGCTTTGCCTGTTTCCCCGACAAGTCGCATCATCAGAAACGAATAGCCCGCCTTGCGGCGGGCTATTCGCTATCCCTCAGACCTTACTGTCCGCTTGCCGCGAGGATCGCGTTCAGTGGATCACCCTGTACCGGTGACAGTCGCCAGCCCATCGGTCACCTGGAGCAGGAACTCCTCGTAGGCTTGCGCCTCACGTCCCAGGGACTGCACTGCGGCACTCTGGTTGTCCAGCACATAGCGGTAGTCGCCATTCGCCTCGACCGTCAGGTTGCCGAACAGCCCCTCGTAGACACCGGGCTCGGCAATGCGGAGGATGTCGCCAGCGTCGATATCATGGTCATTCAGCAGTACGTTGCCGACTGCGGAGATTTGACCATCCTCCACGACCTGCGCACTGTCGCCTGCCACCACAGGGGCATCATTGGTGCCCACAATGCTGACATTGACCACACTCGATGCCGTCGCACCTTTGCTGTCGCTGATGGTGTAGGAGAAGCTGTCGTTCAGCACCTGGCCGGCCGCGAGACTCTGGAAGCGGTCGCCGATGTCGTAGGTGATGGCTCCATCAGCCATGGCCACACTCACCCCAAGGGCCGATTCGCCGATGGACACGACCTCGAGGACATCCTTCGGATTCGGGTCGGTATCGTTGGCCAACAGGTCGCTGGAGGCGAAGACCAGCGGGCCACCGTCCTCATGGACGACGATCTCGTCGGGGTTGGCTACCGGAGGACGGTTCATCAGCGCCTCCATCCCCAGCCGATCCAGGACGGCTCCATCATCGAACGCAATCGAGCCGACCCCTTCTGTCTGGACGAACCAGTTGGCCAGCACGACCGTGTCGGTCGAGCCGATAACCTGCACCAGAAGATCGTCGCCCAGTCGTTCGGCTTGCAGATCGTTGGCCGTCAACCCACTGGTGACGCGCAGCACATCCAGCCCCAGGTTATCGACGATGCGGTCGTTGCCACTGCCGAGACCGAAGACGAAGCGATCATTGCCGGCACCGCCATCCAGCGTGTTGTTACCACTGTTGCCGCTGATGACGTTGTCCAGGGCATTGCCGTTGCCGTCGATGTCGGCCGAGCCGGTCAGCTCGAGGTTTTCCACGTTCGAGCTCAGGCTGTAGCTCACCGAAGCCCGTACGGTGTCGATACCCTCGTCGGCGGATTCGATCACTTGATCGCCCGCATTGTCCACCACGTAGGTGTCGTTCCCCGTGCCGCCAGCCAGGCTGTCGGCACCGATGCCGCCATCCAGCCAGTCGTCGCCCTCTCCGCCCAGCAACTGGTTGTCGCCGCTGTTGCCCTGGAGAACGTTGTCCTGGGCATTGCCGATGCCAGCGATGCTGGCAGTACCGGTGAGGGTGAGGTTTTCGACATTGTCACTCAGCGTATGGCTGACGGAGGACAGCACGGTATCGATGCCTGCTCCACTGCTCTCACTGACCACATCGCCGATATTGTCGACGATGTAGGTATCGTCGCCTGCGCCACCGATCAGCGTATCCGCGCCCTCGCCACCATCCAGCAGGTTGGCGCCACTGTTGCCGGTGATCACGTTGGCCAGACCGTTGCCGGTGCCGTTCAGGTCGGCACTGCCGGTCAGCGTCAGGTTCTCCACGTTGGCCGTCAGGCTGTAGTCGATGGAGGCCTGCACCAGGTCGGTCCCCTGGCCCGCGCCCTCGATCACCAGGTCGCCGGCATCGTCCACCACATAGGTGTCGTTGCCGCTGCCACCGCTCATGCTGTCGGCACCGCTACCGCCGTCCAGGGTATCGTTGCCGGCATTGCCGACCAGGGAGTCGTTGCCTTCCAGGCCGCGCAGGATGTTGCTGCCGCCGTTGCCGGTGATCAGGTTGTCCAGCGCATTGCCGGTACCGTTGATACTGGAGGAGCCGGTCAGGGTCAGGTTCTCGACGTGCTCGGTCAGGGTGTAGCTCACCGACGCCTGCACGAGGTCGATACCTTCGCCGGCATTCTCGGTCACCACATCGTCGGCGTTGTCCACCACGTAGGTGTCGTTGCCTACCCCGCCCGCCAGGCCGTCGGCACCGCTGCCGCCATCCAGCCGGTCATTGCCCGCGCCGCCCAGCAGCGTGTCGTTGCCTGCGCCGCCGCTGAGGGTATCGTTGCCTGCTCCGCCCAGCACCAGATCGTCGCCACCCAGCCCTCCCTTGCAGGACGCCACCATTTGCATCGCTGATGACCACATCGTTGTCGCCTTGCAGGCGGACACCGGTGTAGCCGAAGTCGGCCAGAGCAGCCAGCACCGCTGCTTCGTTAGGCCCGCCCAAGGCCTCGTTCAGCCACTGGTTGAGTTGGCCAAGGCCTTCCCAGCCAAGTGCGGCGAGATCGACGCCTCGCACACGCTGCAAATCCAGCAGGTCGCGGATCGCCTCGGCAGGGGCGCTGGCGTAACGAGTCTGGAACAGGCCGTCGACCTGCGAGAAGTCAAAGCCGATGCCGTTCTCATCGACAGTCAGCGAAACCGCGTCCATATAAGGCTTGAGGCGAGTCTGCAACAGCAGGCCGTCGTAGACCGACTGACGCAGGGCTTCGTATGAGCTTTCAAGAAGCTGCTTCTGACCACTATTTAAAGCCGGATGTTTCTCTGTAACATAAAAGGTGTTTCTTCCCCAGGCGACTCCGGCAGATATACCAAATCCTCCACTACTTGCACCTGCCGAGACTCGCCCCTCGAAACCAGCCTCATTGTTTTCATCTGCCGTTTCGTCCCCTCCAAAGCCAAAGAATTCCTGGCCATTGAAAACCTCAAGAATAATAACCTTCTCTAGAAGCTCTTTATTCTCGAGCATGCTTGGGGTTGCCGAGTAACTGTTCGGTATCTCCCAAGAATAAGAGAACACAAAACTGAATTTCTCATTGCTCAACTCAGCAACCCGCTGCTTGAATGTCTTGAACCCACTGCTGCTGGCCCACTCGACCAGCAACTTGTCAACCAGATCGAGTTGTTGCTCGCGTGTGGTTGCCTGAGAGTACTGAGTAAGCACGTTGCGCAGTCCGGCATCCAGCATCGCGGCTTCCTGAAGGTCGCGCACGGCCCCGGAACCCTGCATGTCCGGCAATGCAGCAACCTCATCGCTGATCTCTATGCGGTCGGTATACTCCCGATAGAACGGATTGCTGGCCAGATCCAGGTTGGCAGCCAGACTCTGGTTGCCGTTCACCTCACCAGCGGTGCCGTCCAGACGAGTGAAACTGCCTACAGCGCTGATCAGGTTGTCGTTGCTCGTCTGGCGGGTGCTCTGGGAGGTGAGGTTTATGGAGGCGATACTGCTTTCCACCAGGGACCTCAGCTCATTGGCCTGCGAAACCCCATCTTGGTTCAGGTCCTGCCAGACCCTTACGTTGGAGAAGTGTTCGTCCTGAGCGTCGAATACGCCATCGGCATTGCTGTCAAGATCGCGCAATGCATCGAAGCCGTCCTTGGCTTTGCTGCCATCCTGCTTGAGAGTGTCGACACCGAACAGTTCGCTTCCGTTATCGATAAGTCCGTTGCCGTCGAGGTCGCGTACCAGGAAGGCGTCGTCTCCATTGACCCAACCGGTACCGGTTTTGAGACCGTCTCCGTCGAAGTCGAAGACTATACCGGTATCGGCGGAGACGGTTTCGATGCCATCGCCATCAAGGTCTAGGGTAAGAGGATCACTGCGTAAAATAAAATCAAGGGCAAGATTAAAGTTTTCGTTAACAAAGTCACTAATTATATCCTGCCACTCTGACGGTTCATCAAACTGACTCAGCCACTCCCTTGCCTTGTCTCGAACAGCTGAATCCTCCGAACGCAACTTACTCAGCATATATGCCATCAATACCAAGTTAGCCCTTATTGCATCAGGGCCATCCCCGCCAGTATCACGTATGCCCTCCCAAACATCTTCGACAAACTGATCTCCATACTCATCACGAATAAGCTCCATAGGCGTATTTAGGGTCCAGTTATCAAGGGTTAATCCATTATCCCTGAACACCTTATCGTGAACATCTTTTGTCTCCTGATAAGTCAAGTCACGATCAAGAGCACCACCATTATCAATGGAAATCTCTTTATATTTTTCCAAAGTTTGATTCGCCATATCAGTGCGAATCTTATCGATCTGCTGCTGAGTAAGGTTTCGACACTGTTCACCGCCTATGCCCATAGCGGCGGTTCCTTGCATGTAACTTAACGCGGCCTGCCCACTAATCGTATCCCCTGCGGCCACGCCCCCTGCCCAGCCAGCATAGTTGTATCCTTGCGCATACAAACTTCCATAGGCATCCACAGCAGCGCCAACGCCGCCAGCTTGAACCGACTGTTGAAGGCTTTGAATTTGAGTTGTCGTAATCGTTTGCGGCATAACGTAGTCCCTATACTTTTATAACCAAAAAATGCTTCCCTTCAAGACACGAGCATATTACTTAGCAGAACCCTCCCCGCGAAATTAAAACCCAGAAATAAAATCAATCGTTGATTTCCTGATCAATTCCCACTGAGAAAGACGCGACCTGACGAAACCAACACTGATGAGCACCTTAGCCTTAGGCTCCATACTAAACTTCATACTACAACTAGAAACACCACCAGGAACATGGGTTTTACCACACGCAATGTGTGTATCCGCAACACCAAACCGGTCAAACCTAAAGAACTTATCAACCGTTAGCTCGCTATCTCTGGCAGGCGCTCCAGAATACGGATCAACCCCTTTAACCACATACGCGTCCAACCCAAGAAAACGCTCCGAAACCCTCTCATAATTATCAAACCAAAACTCGGTCGGATTGTTAACACTACTTAGAACAAATACTGCATGCCTATTCACTGCCTCGACACCAGGATAGATTTCACCAGAACTTATCCCTATACTTACCCAAGCATTATCTGGCATCAAAAATTGATTACGGTAATCAATCCGCATTTCCTCGCCCTGCTTACACTTCATTTCAGGGAATCGTGCATCAATACCAAAACTGCGCAGTTTTGACTCAAAAGTACGCTCTGGGAAAAACCCACTTTGTTGCGCACCAACACCCGGATCAGCGTCATATTCAACATGCTCCACGCAATACTTCGGAACACGAACCTTCATCCCCCCAAGATCACCAATAAAAAATTTTTGCGCTTTTTTTGCCAGAGCCATTTGCGGCGGCTTAAAACTGAACACCAAGCTCTCTATTGCATTGTTTTTCCAGACCAACCCCCCCAACAGCATTGCTAAAAATATTAGCAAGCAACCAACCCACCACCCAACTAAAAAACCTCTCCTTCCCCATACCCACCATCCAAGC
Source organism: Stutzerimonas stutzeri (assembly GCF_024451105.1). Taxonomy (GTDB): domain Bacteria; phylum Pseudomonadota; class Gammaproteobacteria; order Pseudomonadales; family Pseudomonadaceae; genus Geopseudomonas; species Geopseudomonas stutzeri_A. The sequence continues at coordinate 5,879 of NZ_JANGEY010000015.1, read as the reverse complement.
AAATAAAATGCTTCTAAAATGAGTGATCTTGCAGGCAATCGGAAATCGACCTGCCACCAACAAAGGCAGCCAATATCTGCCCACCAAAAATCCAAACCACAAACAAACCACACAAAGCTATCTCTCCTTTAAGCTTTCATCCTTGTATTGCTTGAATGGACTAAAAAAGTAATCGATCACCTTGCGTTTATCGGTTTTCACTTCGGACCTGACCGCCATACCCGGCGAAAGGGCGACATCCTTCCCCCCCCCCCCCCCCACACATGGATACGATTCTCATGTGGCTGAATCCGCGCGGCATACACCAAACCGAGTCTTTCATCCTCAATGGCATCGTTGGAGATGCTGGTCACAACGCCATGCACCACTCCGTATTTGGTAAAGGTGAAGGTCTCGACCTTGATCTCCACCTCCTGCCCCGGGCGGACGAAGCCAATGTCCTTGTTCTCCAGCATGGCCTCCACTTCCACCGGTTCGTCGCTGGGCACTATCACCATCAACGGCTGGGCTTCGGTGACCACCCCGCCCTGAGTGTGGATAGCCAGTTGCTGCACGGTGCCGTCCACCGGGGCGGTGAGGGCCATCAGGCGGTTGCGCTGTTCGGCCTTTTTCAGTTCCTGCGTCAGCGCCGTGGCGTGCTGTCCGGACTCGTGCTGCAAATCGAGCATGGCGCGGCGGGTCTGGGCGAGGACGCCGGCATGGCGGCTCTCGGCGGCTTTCCGGGCTGCATTCAGCTCGGCGATGCGCACCTGCTGGACCGCCAGTTCGCGCTCCTGGTCGAGGCGCTGCTGCTCCTTCTCCAGATAGGCATGCTTGGAGATGAACTTGCGCTCCAGCAGATTGTGGTAGTCCGCAGCCAATTCGCGAGTGATCGGCAGGGTCTTCTGCAACGAGGCCACGCTGGCCTGGGCCGCGCGGATTTCCGCGGAGCGCTGTTCGATTTCGGCCTCGACCTGGTCGAGGGTGCTGCGCAGCTCCAGATACTGGCCCTGCAACCAGCGCTGGGCGGCCAACTGCTGCTCGGCGCTGGCCTGCGGCAGGCGCTCGGCCAGCGAAGTGGGCTCGCGGCGGGTCTGGATAGCTTCCAGCAGTGCCCCGGCGCGGGCACTGTCGACCTGAGCAGCGAGCAGATCGCTTTTCAGCCGCTCGACGTCGGCACCGGTGATCTGCGCATCCAGCTCGACCAGCAGCTCGCCGGCCTTCACCGTCTGGCCGTCGCGCACGTGGATGGCCTTGACCACCGCGACCTCGCTGGGCTGGATGACCTTGCTTTTGCCGCTGGGCACGATCTTGCCGCTGGCGGTGGCGACTACGTCGATCTCGCCAATGCAGGCCCACAGCAGGGCCAGCGCGGCGAAGGCCATGATGGTCCACTGGATGTAGCGCGGCGCCGGGTGCACCGGCTGTTCCTGCAAGGCCAGGGCGGCGGGCAGGAACTGCACTTCGTGGCTCAGGCGCTGCGGTGCGTCCATCGCCTTGCGGTGGCGCCAGGCGTGGCGCCAGACGCTGCGGTATCGGCGCAGCAAGGCGCGGGTGGCGGATGGCTGGCTCATGCGGCGTTCCCCTGCTGCAGGCGGTACAGCCGCGTGTAGTGGCCAGCCTGGTGGGTCAGCAGTTCGGCATGGCTGCCCTGCTCGACGATCTGGCCGCGGTCCATGACCAGGATGCGGTTGGCGTCGCGCACGGCAGACAAGCGATGGGCGATGATGATCACCGTGCGCCCCAGACAGATGGACTTCATGTTCTGCTGGACGATCCGCTCCGACTCGTAGTCCAGCGCGCTGGTGGCCTCGTCGAAGATCAAAACGCGCGGATTGCCCATCAGCGCCCGGGCGATGGCGATGCGCTGCCTCTGGCCGCCGGACAGCGAGGCGCCGTGCTCGCCGACCACGGTGTCGTAGCCTTCCGGCAGTTCGAGGATGAACTCGTGGGCGCCGGCCAGGCGGGCGGCCTGGATCACCGCCTCGATGGGCGCGCCGGGGTCGGTCAGGGCGATGTTCTCGCGGATGCTGCGGGCGAACAGCATGTTCTCCTGCAACACCACACCGATCTGCCGGCGCAGCGAAGAGACGTCGGCCAGCGCCAGATCCATACCGTCGATCAGCACGCGCCCGCGCTCGGGGACGTAGAGCCGTTGCAGCAGGCGGGTCAGGGTGCTCTTGCCGGAGCCAGAGCGGCCGACCACGCCGATCACCTCGCCCGGCTGGATGTTCAGGCTGATACCACGCAGCACCTCGGAGCCATCCGGCCGGTAGCGGAAGTGCACCTGATCGAACTCCACCTGCCCCTTGATTGGCGGCAGGGCGCTGCGCGTGGCCTGGGACAGTTCGGTGCGGGTATTGAGGATGTCGCCCAGACGCTGCACCGAGACGCCGGTCTGCTGGAAGTTGGTCCACAACTGGGCCAGGCGCATGATCGGCTGGGCGACGCGCCCGGCGAGCATGTTGAAGGCGATCAGCTGGCCTACCGTGAGGTCGCCGTCGATCACCAGGCGCGCGCCCAGCCACAGGGTAGCGACAGTCACCAGCTTGCCGACCAGCCCAACGCTTTCGTTGGCGATGGTGGAGAGGGTCTGGGTCTTGAAGCTGGCCGCCACGTAGCCGGCCAGCTGGTTGTCCCACTTGCGGCCGATCTGCGGCTCCACCGCCATCGACTTGAGGGTGTCGATGCCGTTGACCGTCTCCACGAGGAAGGCCTGGTTCTCCGCGCCGCGATTGAAGCTTTCCTGCAGGCGGGCACGGAGCAGCGGCGTGATGAACAGAGAGATCAGGAAGTACAGCGGCAGCGACAACACCACCACTAGAGTCAGCCAGCCGCTGTAGTAGAACATCACGGCGATGAACACCACCGAGAACAGCACGTCAAGGAGCAGGGTGATGGCATTGCCGGTGAGGAAGCTGCGGATGTTCTCCAGCTCGCGCACCCGCGCCACCGAGTCACCGACTCGACGCGCCTGGAAGTAGGCCAGAGGCAGGCTGACCAGATGGCGGAACAGTCGCGAACCCAGCTCGACGTCGATGCGGCTGGCCGTGTGGGCGAACACGTAGCTGCGCAGACCGCTCAGGGCGGTCTCGAACAACATGATGCCGAGCAGGCCGATGGCAATGACATCCAGTGTGCTGAGGCCGCGATGCACCAGCACCTTGTCCATCACCACCTGGAAGAACAGCGGCGTGAGCAGCGCGAAGATCTGCAACACGAAGGACACCAGCAACACTTCGCCGAGCAGCTTGCGGTACTTGACGATGGCCGGGATGAACCAGGTGAAGTCGAACTTCGACAGCTCGCCGGCCAGCGAGGCCTCAGAGCGGATCAGGATCAGTTCGCCAGTCCAGCGTGCCTCAAGCTCTTCAAAGCCCAACACCTCGGGTCGCTGGCTCCCAGGGTCATGGATCAGCGCCTTGCCATCGTCGATGCGCGCGATGATGAAGAAGCGCCCGTCGTTGTCGAGCGCGATGGCGGGCAGCGGGGTATGGGCGAGGCGCCCGATCCGGCTGCGTGCGGTCTTGGCCCTGAGGCCCAGTTTCCTGGCCGCCAGCAGCAGCTCGGCCCGGCCGAAGGCGCGGCCGTCCTCGGCGAACTCGTGGGCGAGCTGCTCGGGCGAGGCGACCAGGTTGTGAAAGCGGGCGAGCATGACCAGGCAGGCCAGGCCCGTATCGAGCGCCGGAGAGGCGGCGCCCATTCCTCGTGCGCCCATGTAGCGTCCATGCAATGCTCAGGAGTCGATGCGCTCCTGCACCGGATTGCGGATTCTGCGCGATGGCGGCCCGCCGCTCCTCGATGCCCGGCACACTTTCGGAAAAATCCTGCCGCGGGGCCGCTGGCGGAGGGGACGGGCGCCTCGCCGCAGGGGAGGGGGGCGGGCTCAGAATATTTGTTCAGGTGTGGAGGTGGTTTTCATGATTTTTGTATCGTTTGCCGGCTGCTCGTGAATCTGCTCTTGTTGCCCGTGATGGCTCTGGAATGCAGGTTTCATGCGGTAATGTGGCTGGTCATGCGGTTTTTGCGGGGTGCTGCGCGGCCTGCGCATGTCGGCAAGGGATACCGAAATAGACTTTTTGCTTGTTGATCTGTGTCTCTTTTTGGGTATGCTCGGCGAGAAGGGCTCGCTATCCGCCCCGCGCTGCCGCGTGCTGATCAGAGCCTCAGAGCCCTACAAGCCGATACAAGAATAATTCGGGAGCATCACATGAAACGCCTCAAGCTGGCCGCACTGGTCACCGCCTTCGCTTGCGCCGCCTCCGCCCAGGCCGCCGAGACCTATACCCTCAAGTTCGGCCACTTCCTGCCTTCCACCTCCTACCAGCAGCGCGAGATGTTCGAGCCCTGGTGCGCCAAGCTGAAGGAGGAGTCCGCCGGTCGACTCGAGTGCCAGATCTATCTGTCCATGCAGCTCGGTGGCACCCCGGCCAAGCTGGCCGACATGGTGCGCAACGGCGTGGCCGACATCGTCTGGACCGCACCGTCCTACTCGCCGGGCAAGTTCCCGCGCATCGAGGCGGTCGAGCAGCCGTTCCTGATGCCCTACGGTGCGCGCAACAGCGACCCGATCATCTGGAAGTTCTACGAGCAGTACGCCAAGGACGACTTCAAGGGCTACAAGGTGCTGGCCATGCACGGCGACGGCGGCATGGGCTTCCACACCCGCAGTAAGGCGATCACCAGCCTCGACGACCTCAAGGGCATGAAACTGCGCGCCTCGCACCGCGCCTCGGCATTGCTGGTCGAGTCGCTCGGAGCCGCGCCGGTGAGCATGCCGCCGCCGCAGATGACCGAGTCGCTGTCCAAGGGCGTGATCGACGGCGTGCTGTTCACCTGGAGCACCATCCGCGACGTCAAGGTCGACGAGGTGACCCGCTTCCACAGCGAGCCGCCGGCCGGTTCGCCGTCGCTGACCAGCACCGTGCTGACCCTGCTGATGAACGAGAAGAAGTTCGCCAGCCTGCCCAAGGACCTGCAGGAGATCATCGAGCGCAACAGCGGCCCGGCGCTCAACGACATGATCAGCAACGTCTGGGACAAGCACATGGAAGGCGCCGTCAAGGCCACCCCGGTCGAGCAGATCGTCAACATCAGCGCCGAGAACTACGCCGCCATGCAGAAGGCCGCCGAGCCGGTGGCGCAGAACTGGGTGAAGGAAGTCGCCGCCAAGGGCGTCGACGGCGAGGCCATGCTCAAGGGCGTGCGCGAGATCGCCGCGGCCCAGGCCCAGGTACAGGCCCAGGCCCGGTAATCCGTCATGGCTGAGTCGCTTTCCCTCGAAGGCGGCCTGGAACTGCAACGCGGCCCTCTGGGCCGCGTTCTTTATCTGGCCTGCCAAACCTTCGCCCTGGCCGGTGGCCTGGTGCTGCTGGCGCTGATCAACATGTCGCTGGTGTCGATCATCGGCCGCAAGCTGTTCGCCACGCCGATCCGCGGCGACATCGAGCTGATGGAGATCGGCGCCGCCGTCGCCATCGCCGCCTTCCTGCCGCTGTGCGAGATGCGCGCCACCCACATCAAGGTCGATGCCCTGACCATGAAGCTGTCCGCCGGGGCCCAGCGTGCGCTGGATGCCGTCGCCCATCTGCTGTGCATGTCCGCCGCGCTGATCCTCGCCTGGCGCACCGCCCTGCAGTTGCGCGACAACCTGGAGTACGGCGACGTGTCCACCCTGCTGTCGATCCCGATGTGGATCCCGCTGGCGCTGATCGTGCCCAGTCTCGTCCTGCTCGCCCTGGCCAGCGCCTGGCGGGTGTCCGTGTGCGTTTGCGGAGGTCGCCCATGAGCGGTCTGAGTCTCGGCCTGATCGCCCTGGCCATCACCCTGACCCTGCTGGCGCTGCGCGTGCACATCGGCATCACCATGCTGATCGGCGGCGCCGCCTGCTTCTGGGCGGT
>NZ_JANGEY010000014.1 GCF_024451105.1 Stutzerimonas stutzeri | reverse complement strand
CTTGAGGGGCTGCAATCGCTCAGTGACAATCAATCTGCTCGGCTGTCCGCTGTGATCAGCTGAGTCCCCCGCAGACTCGACTGCTAGCGCCACGGGCAGTTACACCACTTCCTGGGACACAATCTTCCTGATAGTCCATGTTCGCTGCAGTGCCTTGTTCCACGCGGCCTGGGCGGCCGCAAAGGGTTGGATTCTAAACGACGGGAGGCATACAGCAGGCTCAGGCTATAGCCAGAATCCGCTCGCACATGGCAACGCTTCCCTGCCTGCCTTGCAGGTCAAGGCGAGGCCAGTTTACCTGCAGGCGATGGTAGACGGCGCAGTGCTGGCATCCGCCCCAGTCGGGAACGGACCGGGAAGACCGTATTCCCCGTCGATTCCAGACCGCAGACTCTCACCTCCACTACTGCCATGCAGTCATACAGGCCTTTTCAGCCATCCCACGGACGACTGTTCCAGACACGGAATATCCGCAGGAAAATCCGCATGCACTGGCAAAAATTGACACGCTTGATACAGTTGGAAAGCCCTGTTCATGAGGCTTTCGCGCACGGCGGGAATCCGCAGAAAAATCCGCAAAGGAGTCACCGTGTCAACGCAGCTTGTCACCGGAACGCATTGGCTGGAGCCACTGCTACCCTCGCAGATCCCACCCAGCATCCTGACGTTGGCCGAGCAGCTTCCCTTCCAGGCCGGCAAGCTGGCCGGGATGCTGCCCGCAGAAACCGCTGCCTGCGTCGGCGGCCTGCTGCGGGTGACCAGCAGCTTCTACAGCAACCTCATCGAAGGGCAGTTCACCGAGCCGCTGAGCCTGGCGCCTCGCGCCCCCAAGCGCAGCCGCAAGGAGCTTACGGCCCTGGCGCAGACACATGTCGGTGTTCAAGAGCTGCTGGAGCGGGTCATTTCCCGGCATGTAGACATGCCATGGAGCGAGCTGTTCGCCCCGGAGTTCGTGTCGCTGATCCATCACCGACTGTTCAAGGATGCCTCCGAAGCGGAACTGCGCCTTGCCGATGGCAGCCTGCTGGTTCCCGGCCAGTTGCGCGATGCCGCCGAGAAGGATGTTTCGGTTGGCCAGCATGCCGCCCCGGCCTGGTCGGCGGTAACGCCCATGCTTGCCCGGATGCAGAAGGTCTATGGCACTCCGCAGGACGCCCGCACCCGCCTGCTTGCCACGATGGCCTACCATCACCGGCTGGCCTGGGTTCACCCGTTCGCCGATGGCAATGGCCGGGTGGTGCGCCTGCTGACCCACTTGCAGCTGCACAAGCTGAGCCTGTCCTCTCCACTGTGGTCGCTGTCTCGCGGCCTGGCGCGCAAGCATGACGAGTATTACGCGCGTCTCGCCAATGCAGACCAGCCGCGTCGCGGGGATCTGGATGGACGTGGCCAACTCACCCAGGCCGGTCTGTTCGAGTTCGTCAGCTTCATGCTGGACACCTGCCTCGATCAGATGCGCTACATCGAGAGCACCATGCAGGTCGGACAGATGCGCGAGCGGCTGGAGAAGGTCGTCACCTGGGAGCCGCGCATCACCTCGGCAGGCGTCAAGGCGGAAACAGCCCGCGCCCTGCATATCCTCCTCACCATGGGCAAGGTCAGCAGGGCCGACTTCAAGGCCTTTACAGGACTGAGTGACCGGGTGGCCACCGACCAACTGAAAAAGCTCGTGGAGTTGGGGCTGGTAAACAGCCCCACGCCCAAGGCCCGCGAGCTATACCCGGCACTCCCGGTCTGGTTCGCACAGCAACTGTTCCCGGACCTGCACCAGCGGATCGGAGCAGCCTGACCCCTGGCCAGGTGAACAATTCATCGAGCTCCGGCCGGCCCCTGGGTACGCCGCCGCGACAACAGCACCACGTTGTCGTCCTGCTCGCCGGCATGCAGCTTGTCCAGATAGCGCCCCACTGCTCCAGAGCCGCACGCTTCTCGGGCAGGTAGGTATAGCGGTCATAGTGCCTGGCCTGAAACCTGTACGTCCATGCGATAGCAGCCAGGCCCGCACTTCCAGCGGCACGCCCTGGGCGGCGAGCAGCGTTTCGCAGGTAGCGCGCAGATGCTTCCAAGTGAAGGCGAAGCGCGTCTTTCCATCCTTAGCCAGCACACGGCCAACCGACGAAAACAGCTTTGTCACCGTATCCGGGTGGATCGTGGTCTTCTCATCCACACACGGGCAGCTGGCGGTCAGCTTGGAGTTGGCGTGCAACTGGTCGGCGGCTTCCCAGCGGTCGTCTTCGAGCGGTTTGAGTTCCTGCCATGGAGCGGGCTATTCGCTCCGGAGTGCGTGTCGCTGATCCATCATCGACTGTTCAAGGATGCCTCCGAAGCGGAACTGCGCCTTGCCGATGGCAGCCCGCTGGTTCCCGGTCAGTTGCGCGATGCCGCCAAGAAGGATGTTTCGGCTGGCCAGCATGCCGCCCCGGTCTGGTTCGCCCAGCAGCTGTTCCCGGACCTGCACCAGCGGTTCGGAGCAGCCTGGCCGCTGGCCAGGCAAACAGTTCATCGAGCTCCCGCCTGCCCCTGGCATCGGTTTCCGCTCCAACCTCCTCTTGTGCCTCCATGCCTCCCACCCAGTCGAGCGGGAGGAGGCATGGGGGCGCCGCCTAGCGATACGCCTCCACCGGCACGCAGGCGCAGAACAGGTGGCGGTCGCCGTGGACGTTGTCGACCCGGTTGACCGCCGGCCAGTACTTGAAGGTGCGGGTGTGCGCGCTCGGGGTGACCGCCTCGGCGATGCCGTAGGGGCGCTGCCACTCGGCGACGACGTCGGCCAGGGTGTGCGGCGCGCGCTTGAGCGGGTTGTCGTCGGCCGGCCAGCCGCCGGACTCGATGCGGGCGATCTCGGCGCGGATCGCCAGCATGGCCTCGACGAAGCGGTCCAGCTCGGCCTTCGACTCGCTCTCGGTGGGCTCGATCATCAGCGTGCCGGGCACCGGGAAGGACATGGTCGGCGCGTGGAAACCATAGTCCATCAGGCGCTTGGCGACGTCCTCCTCGCTGATCCCGCTGGCCGCCTTGAGCGGGCGCAGGTCGATGATGCACTCGTGGGCCACCCGGCCGTTGCGGCCGCTGTAGAGCACCGGGTAGGCCTCGGCGAGACGCGTGGCCAGGTAGTTGGCGTTGAGGATCGCCACCTCGGTGGCTTCCCTGAGCTGCGGGCCCATCATGGCGATGTACATCCAGCTGATCGGCAGGATGCCGGCGCTGCCCCAGGGCGCGGCGCTGACCGCGCCGTTGCCGGGCAGCGGGCCGTCCAGCCCGACCACCGGGTGGTTGGCGAGGAACGGCGCCAGGTGCGCCTTGACGCCGATCGGGCCCATGCCCGGACCGCCGCCGCCGTGGGGGATGCAGAAGGTCTTGTGCAGATTCATGTGCGCCACGTCGGCACCGATGTCGGCCGGCCGGGCCAGACCGACCAGCGCGTTGAGGTTCGCCCCGTCCATGTACACCTGGCCGCCCCGGGCATGGATCGCCGCGCAGATCGCACCGATACCCTCCTCGAACACGCCGTGGGTCGAGGGATAGGTGATCATCAGGCAGGCCAGCCGCGCGCCGGCCGCCGCGGCCTTGGCCTCGAGATCGGCGAGGTCGACGTTGCCGGCCTTGTCGCAGTCGACGATGACCACCTGCAGGCCGGCCATGGCGGCGGTGGCCGGGTTGGTGCCGTGCGCCGAGGCGGGAATCAGGCAGATGTCGCGCTGCGCCTCGCCGCGGCTGGCATGGTACTGGCGGATCGCCAAGAGGCCGGCGTACTCGCCCTGCGCGCCGGAGTTGGGCTGCAGGCTGATGGCATCGAAGCCGGTGACGGCGCGCAGCCAGTCCTCCAGCTCGGCGAGCATCTGCGCGTAGCCGCGCGCCTGCTCGCGCGGGACGAAGGGGTGCAGAGCGGCGAACTCGGGCCAGCTCACCGGCAGCATCTCGCTGGCGGCGTTGAGCTTCATGGTGCAGGAACCGAGCGGGATCATCGCCTGGTTGAGCGCCAGGTCGCGGCCTTCCAGCTGGCGCAGGTAACGCAGCATCTCGGTCTCGCTGTGGTGGCTGTTGAACACCGGATGCTCGAGGAACGCCGAGCTGCGCGCCAGCGCGGCGGGAATGCCGAGAGGCAGGCCGGCGTCGTCGGCCAGGGCGGCGAGGTCGATGCCGTGGTCGGCGCCGAGGAAGATCTGCGCCAGCTGCGCCACGGTGTCCGTCGTGCAGGTCTCGTCGAGGCTGACGCCGAGCTGGCCGCGGCCGAGGATGCGCAGGTTGATCCGCGCGGCGCTGGCGCTCTCCAGGATCGCCTGCTGGGCGCCGCCGACTTCGAGGGTCAGGGTGTCGAAGAACTGCCGGTTGCGGCGGGCGACGCCGCCCCGCTCGAGCGCCGCAGCGAGGATCGCGGTGAGCCGCTGCACCCGCCCGGCGATGCGCTTGAGCCCCTGGGGGCCGTGGTACACGGCGTAGAAGCCGGCCATGTTGGCCAGCAGCGCCTGTGCGGTGCAGATGTTCGAGTTGGCCTTCTCGCGGCGGATGTGCTGCTCGCGGGTCTGCAGGGCCATGCGCAGGGCGACGTTGCCGCGCGCATCCTTCGACACGCCGATGATCCGCCCGGGCATGGCGCGCTTGTACTGGTCGCGGCAGGCGAAGAAGGCCGCGTGCGGGCCGCCGTAGCCCATCGGCACGCCGAAGCGCTGGGCGCTGCCGAGGGCGATGTCGGCGCCCAGCTCGCCGGGCGGGGTGAGCAGCACCAGGGCGAGCAGATCGCAGGCCACGCAGGCCAGCGCCTGCTGGGCGTGCAGCTGCGCGATCAGCGGGCGCAGGTCGCGGATCTCGCCGTGGCTGTCGGGGTACTGCAGCAGGGCGCCGAACACCTGGTGCCGGGCGAGGTTGTCCGGGCTGTCGATCGCCAGCTCGAAGCCGAAACCGGCGGCGCGGGTCTGCAGCACGGAAATGGTCTGCGGATGGCAGTTCTCGTCGACGAAGAAGCGGTTGCTCGGGCTCTTCGCCACCCGGCGGGCCATGGCCATGGCCTCGGCGGCGGCGGTGGCCTCGTCGAGCAGCGAGGCGCTGGCCAGCTCGAGGCCGGTGAGGTCGCAGGTCAGCTGCTGGAAGTTGAGCAGCGCCTCCAGCCGGCCCTGGGAGATCTCCGGCTGGTAGGGGGTGTAGGCGGTGTACCAGCCGGGATTCTCCAGCACGTTGCGCAGGATCACCGGCGGGGTGTGGGTGGCGTAGTAGCCCATGCCGATCAGGCTGGTCCACAGCTCGTTGCGTTCGGCGTAGCTGCGCAGGCGGGCCAGCGCGGCCTGCTCGTCGAGCGCCGGCGGCAACGGCAGCGGGCCGGCCAGGCGGATCGCCGGCGGCACGCTCTGCTCGATCAGCGCGGCGCGGTCGGCGACGCCGAGGACGTCGAGCATGGCGCGCTGTTCGGCAGCGTCGGGACCGAGGTGACGATGGAGGAAGGCTTCGGGGTGCAGCAGGTCGCGCGGGCTGGACATGGCACGGACTCCGGAACGGGGGTCCGGCCGCTCCGGCAGCCGGACAGGCGGTGAGCGGCGCCTCCGGCCCCGCCGGCAGGCGCGGGCCAGCGGCGGGAAGCGGGATCAGGCGTCGCAGCTGGCCTGGTAGCCGGCGGCGTCGAGCAGCTGGTCGAGGTCGGCGGCGGCGACCGGCTGCAGGCGGAAGAACCAGGCGCCGTAGGGATCGGCGTTGACGCTCTCCGGCGCATCGGCCAGCGCCTCGTTGACCGCGATCACGGTGCCGGCGAGCGGCGCGTAGATGTCCGAGGCGGCCTTCACCGACTCCACCACCCCGGCCTGTTCGCCGGCGCCCAAGGCCTTGCCGACCTCGGGCAGTTCGACGAAGACCACGTCGCCGAGGGCTTCCTGGGCGTGGTCGGTGATGCCCACGGTGACGCTGCCGTCGGCCTCCAGGCGGGCCCATTCGTGGCTGGCGGCATAACGCAGTTCGGCGGGAGTGTTGCTCATGGTCGTTTTCCTTGTTCGGTTCGGCGCCGCACGGGCGCCAGCGGTGAAATCGGCCTCAACAGTACAGGGACGCAGCCGACGCGGCTACGTCCCTCCGCTCAGATCAGCGGCTTGCCGTGGCGCACGAAGGCCGGCTTGACCACCCGCACCGGATACCACTTGCCGCGGATCTCCACCTCGGCGCGCTCGCCGGTACCGGCCGGCACGCGCGCCAGGGCGATGGCCTTGCCGAGGGTCGGCGAGAAGCTGCCGCTGGTGATCTCGCCCTCGCCGAGACCGGCGACGCGCACCACCTGGTGGGCGCGCAGCACGCCGCGCTCCTCGAGCACCAGGCCGACCAGCTTGGTCTCGGCGCCGCCGCCGTCGCGCTGCGCCTGCAGGGCGGCGCGGCCGACGAAGTCGCGCTCGACCGGCTGCCAGGCGACGGTCCAGGCGAGGTTGGCGGCCATCGGCGTGACCGTCTCGTCCATGTCCTGGCCGTACAGGTTGAGGCCGGCCTCCAGGCGCAGGGTGTCGCGCGCACCGAGCCCCGCCGGGGCGATGCCGGCGCCGACCAGGTCGTTGAGGAAGCCGGGCGCCTCGGCGGCCGGCAGCATGATCTCCAGGCCGTCCTCGCCGGTGTAGCCGGTGCGGGCGATGAACCAGTCGCCCTCGGCCAGGCCGTGGAACGGCTTGAGGCTGCGGATCAGCGCGGCGCGCGGCGGGCTGACCAGTGCGGCGCAGCGCTCCAGGGCGTGCGGCCCCTGCACGGCGAGCATCGCCAGGTCGGCGCGCTCGTCGAGCTCGACGGCGAAGCCCTCGGCCTGTGCCCGCATCCAGGCCAGATCCTTCTCGCGGGTACCGGCGTTGACCACCAGCCGGTAACCGCCTTCGGTGCGGTAGACGATCAGGTCGTCGATCACCCCGCCCTCGGGGTTGAGCATCAGCGCGTAGAGCGCCTTGCCAAGCGCGTCGAGGCGCGCCACGTCGTTGGCCAGCAGGCGGCGCAGGTAGGCCTCGGCGTCGCCCCCGGCGACGTCCACCACGGTCATGTGCGAGACGTCGAAGACCCCGCAGTCGCTGCGCACCTGATGGTGCTCCTCGACTTGCGAGCCGTAGTGCAGCGGCATGTCCCAGCCGCCGAAGTCGACCATCTTGGCGCCCAACGCCACGTGCAGATCATGGAGGGGTGTACGCTGTCCCATGGGAACCTCTTGCGGGCCTCGAATGGCGGGCATTGTAGCCGCAAAAGCGCGTGCGGACATGCGCCCGGTCAGGGCGCCGGCGCGCGCCTCAGCCGAAGCGCCGCGCCGAGCGACGGATCAGGCCGATCACCGGCAGCAGGCCGACCAGCACCAGGGTCAGCGCCGGCAGCGCGGCGCGCGCCCATTCGCCCTCGCTGGTCATCTCGAACACCCGCACCGCCAGGGTGTCCCAGCCGAACGGGCGCATCAGCAGGGTCGCCGGCATCTCCTTGAGCACGTCGACGAACACCAGCAGCGCCGCGCTGAGCACGCCGGGCACCAGCAGCGGCAGGTAGACCCGGCCGAACAGCCGCACGCCGCCGACCCCCAGGCTGCGCGAGGCCTCCGGCAGCGACGGGCGGATGCGCGCCAGGCTGCCCTCCAGCGGGCCGTGGGCCACCGCCATGAAGCGGATCAGGTAGGCCAGCAGCAGCGCCGCCAGGCTGCCCAGCAGCAGTGGCTTGCCGGCGCCGCCGAGGGCGCCGGACAGCGGGATCACCAGGTGGCGGTCCAGCCAGCTGAAGGCGAGCATGATCGACACCGCCAGCACCGAGCCGGGCAGCGCGTAGCCGAGGTTGGCCAGACCGACCAGCGCCTGCATGCGCCGGGTCGGCGTCAGCCGGCGGGCGAAGGCCAGCAGCAGGGCCAGCGCCACGGTGATCGCCGCAGCCAGCGCGCCGAGGTAGAGGGTGTGCAGGATCAGCCCGTAATAGCGCTCGTCGAGGTCGAAGCGGCCGCGCTGCCAGAACCACACCAGCAGCTGCAGCAGCGGCACGACGAAGGCGCAGGCGAACACCAGGCCGCACCAGGCGCTGGCGGCGAAGGCCTTGGCGCCACGCAGCGGGTAGAGCGCGCCGCTGCGCGCGCGCTCGTTGCCGGGCCGGCTGGCACCGCGGGCACGGCGCTCGCCCCAGAGCAGGACCATCACCGCCAGCAGCAGCAGGCTGGCCAGCTGGGTGGCGCTGGACAGGCTGTAGAAGCCGTACCAAGTCTTGTAGATGGCGGTGGTGAAGGTGTCGAAGTTGAACACCGAGACCGCGCCGAAGTCGGCCAGGGTCTCCATCAGCGCCAGCGCCAGGCCCGCGCCGATGGCCGGCCGCGCCACCGGCAGGGCGACCCGCCAGAACGCCTGCCAGGGCGACAGGCCGAGCACCCGCGCCGCCTCCATCAGGCCGCGCCCCTGGGCGAGGAAGGCGTTGCGCGCCAGCAGGTAGACGTAGGGATAGAACACCAGCACCAGCACCAGGATCACCCCGCCGGTGGAACGCACCCTGGGCAGCCGCAGGCCGCTGCCGAACAGCTCGCGCAGCAGGCTCTGCACCGGCCCGGCGAAATCCAGCAGGCCGACGAAGACGAACGCCAGCACGTAAGCGGGGATCGCGAAGGGCAGCATCAACGCCCAGTCCAGCCACTTGCGCCCGGGGAACTCGCACAGCGCGGTAAGCCAGGCCAGGCTGACGCCGAGCAGGGTCACGCCGACGCCGACGCCGAGCAGCAGACTCAGGGTGTTGCCGAGCAGGCGCGGCATCTGGGTATCCCACAGGTGGCTCCAGATCTCGCCGTCCACCTCGCCCCAGCTCAGCAGCAGGACGCTGAGCGGCAGCAGGACCAGGGCGGCGATGGCCGCGGCGAGCGGATACCAGCGGCGTTGGGCGGAATGGGCCACGCGGACTCCTTGGCAGACGACGGGCGGAACGGGCGCGGTGTCTCATGCAATTCCCATGCACGGCCATGCTCGCCCCACAAACGAAAACGCCCCGGTCGAGACCGGGGCGTCGAGTATAACCAAAGGCGGACGGGAATCAGTTCCAGCCGGCACGATCCATCAGGCGGATCGCCTCGGCCTGGCGCTTGCCGGCCACTTCCACCGCGACGCTGTCGGCCTTGAACTCGCCCCAGGCGGCCACCTCGGCGGACGGCTCGACCTGCGGGTTGGCCGGGTACTCCTGATTGACCCCGGCGAACACCGCCTGGGCCTCCGGGCTGGTCATCCACTCGAGCAGCTTCTGCGCCTGCTCGGCATGCGGAGCGTGCCTGGTCACGCCGGCGCCGGCCAGGTTGACGTGGACGCCGCGGTCGGCCTGGTTCGGCCAGAACAGCTTGGCCTTGAGCCCCGGCTTCTGCTGATGCAGGCGACCGTAGTAGTAGGTGTTGACGATGCCGACGTCGCACTGGCCGGCGTCGATCGCCTGGATCAGCGCGGTGTCGTCGGCGAACGGATCGGTGGCCAGGTTGTTCACCCAGCCCTTGACGATCCGCTCGGCCTGCTCGGCGCCGTGGGTCTCGATCAGGGTGGCGGTCAGCGACTGGTTGTAGACCTTCTTGCTCGAGCGCAGGCACAGGCGGCCTTCCCAGTTCTGGTCGGCCAGCGCCTCGTAGGTGGACAGCTCTTCCGGCTTGACCCGCTCGGTGGAGTAGACGATGGTCCGCGCACGCAGCGACAGGCCGGTCCAGGAATTGCTGCTGGAGCGGTACTGGCTGGGAATGTTGCCCTCGATGACCTTGGACTGCAGCGGCTTGAGCACGCCTTCCTGCTCGGCCTGCCAGAGGTTGCCGGCATCCACGGTGATCAGCAGGTCGGCCGGGGTATTGGCACCTTCGGCCTTCAGGCGCGCCAGCAGCGGCGCTTCCTTGTCGGTGATGAACTTGACCTTGACCCCGGTCTTGGCGGTGTACTGGTCGAACACCGGCTTGATCAGCTCGTCGATGCGCGCCGAGTACACCACGACTTCGTCGGCGGCCTGAACGGTACCGGCCAGGGTGGTCAGCGCCAGGGCTGCCAGGAACTGCTTGTTTGCCTGCATGGAACGCGCCTCGTTGAGGATGGAAGTTGCCAAATGATAGTTACTAGCATTTGCCTTCACAACCGGAGAATGACCCTCAGGCGCGGATTTTTTGCCGCAGCTCAAGCCCTTCCGCCCGCGCCAGTGCCGGCAGGTCGCCGGACAGGCCGAGCGCCTGGCGCACGAACAGGCCCTTGGCCTCGTGGTGACCGTCCATCAGGCGCAGTCCGGCGTTGCGCAGCCAGCGCAGCGCCGGCCGGTCGGCCTGGAACAGCCGCTCGAAGCCCTCCATGGCCGCCATCATCGCCAGGTTGTGCGGCATCCGCCGGCGCTCGAAGCGACCCAGCACCCGCGCATCGGCGAGCTTCTCGCCGCGCGCGTGGGCGTGCAGCAGCACCTCGGCGAGGGTCGCGGCGTCGAGAAAACCGAGGTTGACGCCCTGCCCGGCCAGCGGATGGATGACGTGGGCGGCGTCGCCGATCAACGCCAGCCCCGGCTCGACGTAGCGCCGCGCGTGGCGCTGGCGCAGCGGGATGCACAGCCGCGGGTCGACCGCCAGCACGGCGCCGAGGCGCTGCTCGAAAGCGCGACCCAGCGCGGCGGCGAAGGCCGCGTCGTCCAGCGCCATCAGCCGCGCGGCCTCGCCCGGGGTGCACGACCAGACGATCGAGCACCAGTGGCGGTCGCCGCCCCTGTCGAGCGGCAGGAAGGCCAGCGGGCCGTCGTCGGTGAAGCGCTGCCAGGCGGTGGCCTGGTGGGGTTGCTCGCAACGCACACTGGTGACGATGGCATGGTGCAGGTAATCCCATTCGCGGGTGGCGCAGCCGGCCAGCCGGCGCACCGCCGACTGGGCGCCGTCGGCGGCGACCAGCAGCGGCGTGCGCAGCTCGCGGCCGTCGGCCAGCCGCAGCAGCCAAGCGCCAGCGGAACGGCGCAGCTGCTCCAGGCGGGCGTGGGGCAGCAGCTCGACGCCGCTGTCCTGCAGACGCTCGAGCAGGGCGTCCTGCACCACGCGGTTCTCGACGATGTGGCCGAGCACCGCGGCGTGCACGCTGGCGGCGGAAAACTGGATCTGCCCGGTACCCGAGCCGTCCCACACCTGCATCGCCGTGTAGGGCGCGGCGCGACGGGCGAGGATGCCGTCCCAGGCACCGAGCCGGGCGAGGATGCGCCGGCTGGCTTCGGACAGCGCGCTGACCCGCGGCTCGAAGGGCGCGGTCGGCTCGAAGGGCGTCGGCGCCAGCGCGCCGCCGTCGAGCAGCAGGATGCGCAGGCCGCTGCCGGCCAGGGCCAGCGCCAGGCTGCTGCCGACCATGCCGGCGCCGACGATGATCAGGTCTGCGTGCATCGGGTGCTCCTCGCGCCTGCCGGTCGGCGGGCGCCTGTAAAGTGGTCTCAGGGCCGGCTGCCGAGGCCCATGGCCTGGCGGGCGAACCAGTGCTTGGCCGGCGGCAGCAGGTCGAGCGCCAGCAGGCCGAGATGGCGCACGTCGCCCAGGCCACGGCGGCCGTGGGAGAACAGCCGGGTGACCTTGTCGGAAAAGCCCACGGTCAGCGTCTGATCCAGGCGCTGGCCGGCCAGGTAGCGTTGCAGCGCGGCCAGATCGCCGAGCGGCGCTTCATCCTGCAGCAGGGTCTCGGCCAGCGCCATGACGTCGCGCAAGGAAAGGTTGTAGCCCTGCCCGGCGATCGGGTGCAGGCCGTGGGCGGCGTTGCCGAGCACCACCAGGTGGCGGCGCACCTGCTCTTCGGCCTCGAGCAGCGCCAGCGGATAGCTGTGCCGCGCGCCGACCTTGCGGAAGGCGCCGAGGCGGTAGCCGAAGGCCTGCTGCAGCTCGGCGAGGAAGGCCCGCTCGTCGAGCGCCGCGAGACGCGCGGCGTCGGCGTCCGGACGGGTCCAGACCAGCGCGCAGCGGTCGTCGGCCAGCGGCAGCAGGGCCATTGGCCCGTCGCTGGTGAAACGCTCGAAGGCCTCGCCGCGATGCGGCTCGCCGGGCGTGACGTTGGCGATCAGCGCGGTCTGTCCGTAGGGCGTGCGGCGCACGTGGATACCCAACTGCCGACGCAGGTCGGAACGACCGCCGTCGGCCAGCACCAGCAGCTCGCAGTCCAGCGGGCTGCCGTCGTCGAGGGTCAGCCGGTAACCGCCGGCGCGGGCCTGCGCCGCGCTCACCCGCGCCGGGCAGCGCCAGTCGATGCCGGCTTCGCCGTGCAGCGCCTGCCACAGGCAGTGACCCAGCCAGGCGTTCTCCACCACGTAGCCCAGCGCCGGCACCCCCTCCTGCTCCGCCGCCAGGCGGGTGGCGCCGAAGCGACCGCGCTCGGAGACATGGATATCGGTGATCGGCTCGGCCCGCTCGGCGATCGCCGGCCACAGGCCGAGGTCCTCGTAGATCAGCCGGGTGCCGAACGACAGCGCCGAGCAGCGCGCGTCGTAGCTGGGCTGGAAGCCGTCGCCGGGCGCGTGCGGCTCGATCAGGCTGATCGACCAGTCGCGCGCGCCGACGCCGCCGCGCAGCAGGGCCAGCGCCAGGCTGGCGCCGACCAGTCCGCCGCCGACGATGGCGATGCGGCTCCGGCCGCCGTGCCGCGCATCCATGCCCATGCCGTCAGACCGCCCGGCTGCGCGCGGCAGCCATCAGCGCCTCGATCTCGGCGACCGTCTTCGGCACCCCGCCGGTGAGGACCTCGCAGCCGTCGGCGGTGACCACCACGTCGTCCTCGATGCGCACGCCGATGCCGCGCCAGCGCTCCTCGACGTTCGGGTTGTCGTGGGCGACGTAGATGCCCGGCTCGACGGTCAGGCACATGCCCGGCTCCAGCTCGCGCCACACGCCGCCGATCTTGTAGTCGCCGACGTCGTGCACGTCCATGCCCAGCCAGTGGCCGGCGCGGTGCATGTAGAACGGCTTGTAGGCCTCGCACTCGATCAGCTGGTCGACCTCGCCGGCCAGCAGGCCGAGCTCCACCAGCCCGGCGACGATCACCCGCACGCTGGCCTCGTGGGCCTGGTTCCAGTGCCTGCCGGGGGCGACCTCGGCGATGGCGGCGGCCTGGGCGGCGAGCACCAGCTCGTAGATGGCCTTCTGCTCGGGCGAGAAGCGCCCGCCGACCGGGAAGGTGCGGGTGATGTCGCTGGCGTAGCAGTCGAGCTCGCAGCCGGCGTCGATCAGCACCAGGTCGCCGTCGCGCAGCGGCGCGTCGTTCTCGCGGTAGTGGAGGATGCAGGCGTTGCGGCCGCTGGCGACGATCGAGCCGTAGGCCGCCAGGCGCGCGCCGCTCCTGCGGAACTCGTGGTCCAGTTCGGCCTCCAGGTGGTACTCGTGCAGCCCCGGCCGGCAGGTCTGCATGGCGCGCACGTGGGCGCGCGCCGAGATGTCGGCGGCGGCCTTCATCACCGCGACCTCGGCCGGCGACTTGTACAGGCGCATGTCGTGCAGCAGGTGGTCGAGGGCGCCGAACTCGCTGGGCGGGGTGGCGCCCTGGCGCACCTTGCTGCGGATCGCGTTGATCCAGCCGACCAGCTGGCGGTCGAACTCGGGATTGGCGCCGAGGGCATAGTAGACCCGCGAGCGACCCTCGATCAGGCCGGGGAGGATGTCGTCGATGTCGTCGATCGGGAAGGCGTCGTCGGCGCCGTAGTCGCGCACCGCGCCCTCCTGGCCGGCGCGCAGGCCGTCCCACAGTTCGCGCTCGGGGTTGCGTTCGCGGCAGAACAGCACGTACTCGCCGTGCGCCCGGCCGGGGATCAGCGCCAGCACCGCCTCCGGCTCGGGGAAGCCGGTCAGGTACTGGAAGTCGCTGTCCTGGCGGTAGTCGTACTCGACGTCGCGGTTGCGCACGTGCACCGGCGCGGCCGGCAGGATGGCGATGCTGCCCGGCACCATCTGCTGCATCAGCGCCTGACGGCGGCGGGCGTACTCGGACTGGGCGATACGGGTCATGGCGCGCCTCCTTGGCGGGGTCAGTGCAGGGAAGGTTTGGCGTCGTCGGCAGGCTTCACCGGCAGGCCGCCGCACTCGCTGAGCAGCAGCAGGGGCGCGACGCGCAGGTACTCCATGACTTCCATGTAGTCGTTCTCGGCGTCCTCGGACTCCTCCAGCGACTCCTCGATGCGCGCGATGGCGGCGAGATCCTCGAGCACCTCGCCGGCCTCGGCGGACAGCTTGCCCTGGCGGGCGGTCAGGCCGAAACCGGCGAGGAAGCCCTGGCACCACTGGCCCAGCGCCGCGGCGCGCTCGGCCAGCGGCGCCTCGTCGGCCGGCAGCAGCAGCACCAGCGACAGCTCGCCGCCCTCCAGCTCGCCCTTGAGCATCGCCTGCAGGCCGAGCAGCGCCTGGCGCAGACGCTCGTCGGGCGCTGTATCGAGCAGCTCGGCGGCGGCGGCCAGCCACAGGTCCGGGTCGAAGCCGGCACCGGCGCAGGTACGTCCCAGCAGCAGACCATGCAGCTCGGCGGGCGAAATGGACTGGCCGGCGTTGGTCAGCAGGGCGGCGAAGGCGGAATAGGCGGAAGCAGGCAGGGACATGGCAGGCAGTCGGCACCGGACGGAAGGAGGGGAATCGTCGGCCAATGCTAGCACCCGCGCGCCGGCCAAGACCATCGGCCCGGGCCGCCATGGCGGTTGTGTTGTATAGTCGAAGGGTCATTGCGCGCCGCGAGCGTACGCCCATGGAAGACGCCGACCTCAACGCCCTGGCGGCGAAGATCGAGCAGCTGATCCGCCAGGTCGAACAGCTGCGCCTGGAAAACCGCCAGCTGCGGGCCGGCGAGCAGCAGTGGCGCGCCGAGCGCACGCGACTGATCGAGCAGAACGAACTGGCCCGGCAGACGGTCGAAGCGATGATTTCGCGCCTCAAGGCCCTGGAGCAGGACTCATGAACCAGACGCAGACCGTCACCGTACAGATCCTCGACAAGGAATACCCCATCGCCTGCCCGCCGCAGCAGCGCGCCAACCTCGAAAGCGCAGCGCGCTACGTGGACGGCAAGATGCGCGAGATCCGCAACAGCGGCAAGGTGATCGGCGCCGACCGCATCGCCGTGCTCGCCGCGCTGAACATCGCCCACGAACTGCTGCAGCGCGGCGCCGCGCCGGCGCAGCCGACGGCCGGCGACACCCGCGAGCGGATGCGCGAGCTGCTCGACCGGGTCGACCGCGCCCTGCAGGAGCGACCGCCGGAGCAACGGCAGGGATGACAAGCCGGGAGTTTGCGGTAAACTCAGCCCATGCTCCCTGGTGTGTTGGCCAGTCGGCGATGTCCCTGAGCCGATTCACACAACCCGGGGGTTGCGTTTGGAAGCCGGTGTGCATGTCCGCCTGACGGAAAGCCTTAACGCTTCCTGCAACCTCCACCTTGAACTTTCGGGTTCAAGGGCTAACCCGACAGCGGCACTTCGGGGAGTCATGCTTCTTTCCGGCCGGCCTCTGCGCCCGGCCCGCGGCGACAGCCGTCTCGCCTGCCGTGCAGCTGCCCGCCCATCGACCCGCCGATCACGGCCGAGCCGTATCCGTCAGCCTCCGCGATGATCCACGCCGACCAGCACTCCCGCCCCGCCCTGCGCCGCCTGCTGCGCGCCAAACGCCGCGCCCTGACCCCGGCCGAGCAGCGCCAGGCCGCCCGCGACCTGTACCGCCAGCTGGCCCAGCATCCGCTGTTCCGCCGCGCCCGGCACATCGCCCTGTACCTGCCCAACGACGGCGAGATCGACCCGGCGCTGCTGCGCCGCGAGGCGCTGCGCCGCGGCAAGCAGGTCTACCTGCCGCTGCTGGCGCACTGGCCACGCACCCACATGGTGTTCCAGCGCCTGGAGGCCGGCGAAACGCTGCGCCGCAACCGCTTCCGCATTCCCGAACCGCATCCCTGTCCGGCGCGCCAGCGCAAGCCCTGGGCGCTGGACCTGCTGCTGCTGCCGCTGGTGGGGTTCGACGACTCGGGCGGCCGACTGGGCATGGGCGGCGGCTTCTACGACCGCGCCCTGGCCTACCGCCTGCGCCACCGCAACTGGCAGAAGCCGGTGCTGCTCGGCCTGGCGCACGCCTGCCAGCAGGTCGACCGCCTGCCGCTGGAGAGCTGGGACGTGCCGCTGCACGCGACCGTGACCGACCGCGGCTGGCACGCCGGCTGTCGCCGCGAGGAGCTGGAGGAGGCGTACGCTTCGGGCCGGCGCCGACGCTAGCCGGCGACGCACGAGCGGGGCGAGGGACTTCAGGCGCTCGACGGGCTCAGGGCCACCACAGGCTCTGCGCGTAGCTGGTGGTCACCAGCCCCAGGCCGAACAGGCAGACCAGAATCCACAGCAGATCGGGTTTCTTGCGCGGTTGCATCTCGGATGCCTCTCCCTCACAGGCAAGCTGAAGTGCGAGTCGCCGGGGCTCTCTGGCCGCCTGGCGGATGAGCTCGCGAACGAGCCGGGCGCATTCTCCGGCAAGCGCGAGGCCCGTGCAATTTGTCCATATAACCAGTGGTCGGCTCGCCCCCCGCGGCCGCCCCGGAGCGTGAACGCCGAGCCCTTTTCAGGCCGGGCGCGGTGCGTAGGCGAACACGTCAGCGCGCATCTGGTGCGCGTCCATGCCGGCGGCGACCAGCGCATCCAGGGTCGCGTAGACCATCGCCGGCGAGCCGCTGGCGTAGACGTGCAGGCCGCGCAGGTCGGCGAAGTCCTCGCGCACCGCCTGGTGCAGCAGGCCGCAGCGCCCGCTCCAGCCGTCGTCCGGCAGCGGATCGCTGACCACCCGGTGGAGGAACAGGTTGGGCAGACGCCGCCACTCGTCCCACACCGCCAGGCGGTAGAAGTCCTGCGCCCGGCGCACGCCCCAATACAGGTGCAGCGGATGGGCGAAGCCGCTGGCCCGGCAGTGCTCGATCAGGCCGTGCATCTGCGCCAGCCCGGTGCCGGCGGCGAGCAGCAGCAGCGGCCCCTCGGGCAGCGCGGCCAGGTGGCAGTCGCCGAACGGCAACTGCACCCGCGCCAGTCCACTGGCGCGGATGTCGTCGAGCAGCGCGCGGGTGCCGTCGTCACGGGCCAGGACGTGCAGTTCCAGCTCGCGCCCGGCGTGCGGTGCCGAGGCGATGGAGAAGGCCGCCGGGCGCCCGCCCGCCCCGCGTTCGAGCAGCAGGTACTGGCCGGCGTGGTAGCGCGGCGGCCTGCCGGCGGGGGCGCGCAGGCGCACGCGGAACACGTCGCCGCCGAGCGCCTCGCAGGCCGTCAGCTGGCAGGCCAGCCGGCGCACCGGCAGCTCGCCCGGCGCCAGCACGCCGTCCCAGTGCAGCACGCAGTCCTCGAGCGGCTCGGCGATGCAGGTGAACAGCTCGCCGCGGTCCAGCTCGGCGCCCTGCTGACGCACGCGGCCCTCCACCAGCAGCGCGGCGCAGACATGGCAGTTGCCGTTGCGGCAGCTCTGCGGGCAGTCGAAACCGAGGCGCCGCGCGGCGTCGAGGATCCGCTCGCCGGGCAGCAGTTCGAGGCTCAGGCCGGAGGGTTGCAGGGTGATGCGCATGATGACTCCCGTTGCGAAGGACTGCCCAGGGGCTGCCCGGCGGCCGCGTCGGCGCACCCGGCCTCTCAGTCGATACCCAACTGGCTCCACAGCGCGTCGACCCGCGCCACCGTGGCCGGATCGCGCTCGATCGCCCGGCCCCACTCGCGATCGGTCTCGCCCGGCCACTTGTGGGTGGCGTCCAGGCCCATCTTGCTGCCCAGCCCGGAGACCGGCGAGGCGAAGTCCAGATAGTCGATCGGCGTGTTGTCGATCAGCACCGTGTCGCGCTTGGGGTCCATGCGCGTGGTGATCGCCCAGATCACGTCGTTCCAGTCGCGGGCGTCGATGTCGTCGTCGGTGACGATGACGAACTTGGTGTACATGAACTGGCGCAGGAAGCTCCACACGCCGAGCATCACCCGCTTGGCATGCCCCGGATACTGCTTCTTCATGGTCACCACCGCCATGCGGTAGGAACAGCCTTCCGGCGGCAGGTAGAAGTCGACGATTTCCGGGAACTGCTTCTGCAGGATCGGCACGAACACCTCGTTGAGCGCCACGCCGAGGATCGCCGGCTCGTCCGGTGGACGGCCGGTGTAGGTGCTGTGGTAGATCGGATCCCTGCGGTGGGTGACGCGCTCGACGGTGAACACCGGGAAGCGGTCCACCTCGTTGTAGTAGCCGGTGTGATCGCCGTAGGGGCCCTCCGGGGCGGTTTCGCCGGGATGGATATGGCCCTCGAGGACGATCTCCGCGTAGGCCGGCACCTGCAGGTCCGAGCCGATGGCCTTGACCAGTTCGCTGCGCGAGCCGCGCAGCAGCCCGGCGAAAGCGTACTCGGAGAGGGTGTCCGGCACCGGGGTGACCGCGCCGAGGATGGTCGCCGGATCGGCGCCCAGCGCCACGCACACCGGATAGGGGCGATCCGGGAACTTCTGGCACCACTCGCGATAGTCCAGCGCGCCGCCGCGGTGGCTGAGCCAGCGCATGATCAGCTTGTTGCGACCGATCACCTGCTGGCGGTAGATGCCGAGGTTCTGGCGTTCCTTGTTCGGCCCCTTGGTGATGGTCAGGCCCCAGGTGACCAGCGGCGCGGCATCGCCCGGCCAGCAGTGCTGCACCGGAATGCGCGACAGGTCGACGTCGTCGCCCTCCAGCACCACCTCCTGGCAGGGCGCGTCCTTGAGCACCTTGGGCGCCATGCTGACCACCTTCTTCAGCAGTGGCAGCTTGCTCAGCGCGTCCTTGAAGCCCTTGGGCGGCTCCGGCTCCTTGAGGTAGGCCAGCAGCCTGCCGATCTCGCGCAGCTCGGAAACGTCCGCGGCGCCCATGCCCAGCGCCACCCGGCGCGGGGTGCCGAACAGGTTGCCGAGCACCGGCATGGCGTGGCCGGTCGGCTGCTCGAACAGCAGCGCCGGGCCGCCGCGACGCAGGGTGCGGTCGCAGATCTCGGTCATTTCCAGCACGGGCGAGACGGGCACCCGGATGCGCTTGAGTTCGCCTTGCGCCTCCAGCCCGCGGATGAACTCGCGCAGGTCGCGGTACTGCATGCTTGAGCCTCGGGAAGATTCGAAAGGCGGCCAGTCTAGCGCCGAACGATGCCGGACAGAAACCGCCAGAGGCCGCCGGCAGGAGCGACAACGGCCGGGAATGCCGGCCGTTGTCTGCAGATCCAGGGCGCCGCCTTACTTGCGCTTCATCGACTGGAAGAATTCCTCGTTGGTCTTGGTGTCCTTGAGCTTGTCGATGAGGAACTCGACGGCGGCGATCTCGTCCATCGGATGGAGGATCTTGCGCAGGATCCACATGCGCTGCAGCTCCTCGTCGCCGGTCAGCAGCTCCTCGCGGCGGGTGCCGGAGCGGTTGATGTTGATGGCGGGGAACACGCGCTTCTCGGAAATGCGCCGGTCGAGGATCAGCTCCATGTTGCCGGTACCCTTGAACTCCTCGTAGATCACCTCGTCCATCTTCGAGCCGGTCTCGATCAGCGCGGTGGCGAGGATGGTCAGGCTGCCGCCCTCCTCGATGTTGCGCGCGGCGCCGAAGAAGCGCTTGGGCTTCTCCAGGGCGTGGGCGTCGACGCCGCCGGTGAGCACCTTGCCGGAGCTGGGGATCACGGTGTTGTAGGCGCGCGCCAGACGGGTGATGGAGTCGAGCAGGATGACCACGTCCTTCTTGTGCTCGACCAGGCGCTTGGCCTTCTCGATCACCATCTCGGCGACCTGCACGTGGCGCGCCGGCGGCTCGTCGAAGGTCGAGGCGACCACTTCGCCGCGCACGGTGCGCTGCATCTCGGTGACTTCCTCCGGACGCTCGTCGATCAGCAGGACGATCAGGTAGCACTCGGGGTTGTTGCGGGTGATGTTGGCGGCGATGTTCTGCAGCATGATGGTCTTGCCCGCCTTCGGCGGGGCGACGATCAGTCCGCGCTGGCCCTTGCCGATCGGCGCGCAGAGGTCGATGACCCGGCCGGTGATGTCTTCGCGGGAACCGTTGCCGGCCTCCATCTTCAGGCGCTGGGTGGGGAACAGCGGCGTCAGGTTCTCGAACAGGACCTTGTTCTTGGCGTTCTCCGGACGGTCGAAGTTGATGGTGTCGACCTTGAGCAGCGCGAAGTAGCGCTCGCCTTCCTTCGGCGGGCGGATCTTGCCGACGATGGTGTCGCCGGTGCGCAGGTTGAAGCGGCGGATCTGGCTGGGCGAGACGTAGATGTCGTCCGGACCGGCCAGGTAGGAGGAGTCCGCGCTGCGCAGGAATCCGAAGCCGTCCTGCAGGATCTCCAGCACGCCGTCACCGGAGATCTCCTCGCCGCTTTTCGCGTGCTTCTTCAGCAGGGCGAAGATGATGTCCTGCTTGCGCGACCGGGCCATGTTCTCCAGGCCCATCTGGTCGGCCATTTCCAGCAGTTCGGGAATCGGCTTTTGCTTGAGTTCGGTCAGGTTCATAGGATGAGGTGCAGGTTGGCGAGAGATTAGGGGAAGCGTCGAGCTTCGGGAGCCGCGCCGCAGGATACGGCAGCTTCACTGCGGGAATTCGGGATGTGAGGGCGGCGGCTACGGCATGCGGGAGGCAGTCTGATCGCGACTGCAGGCCGAATTTAGCATTGCGCTTGTGGCAGAGTCCAGCATGCAAGCAGAAAAAACCCCGTCGTGCAACGGGGTTTTTCGACATCCGGATCAGATGTTGCTGTCGAGGAAGGCCGCCAGCTGGGACTTGGACAGCGCGCCGACCTTGGTGGCCTCGACGTTGCCGTTCTTGAACAGCATCAGGGTCGGGATGCCGCGCACGCCGAACTTGGCCGGGGTGTCCTGGTTCTCGTCGATGTTCAGCTTGCACACGGTGAGCTTGCCCTGGTAGTCCTTGGCGATCTCGTCGAGCACCGGGGCAATCATCTTGCACGGACCGCACCACTCGGCCCAGTAGTCGACCAGTACCGGGCCGTCGGCCTTGAGCACGTCCTGCTCGAAGCTGGCGTCGGTGACGTTGGTGATGAATTCGCTCATGGTGGTTCTCCGTGATGATCGGATGCGCAAAAAAGTCGCGCCATGATAGCCCCACTCGCCGGCAACCGGAAGGCGGCGGCGATCGGCCTTGACTATGGGGGCGCGCGGGTACGACCTATGACCGGCCGTGCCGGCGACGACTGTAACCTGCGCGGCGCATGATTGCTCTATGATGACAGACTTCTGCCGTTTCGCCCCGAGATAGTCCGATCATGCCGCACACACCAGCCCAAGCCTTTCCTCTGATCGCCGCGATCGACATCGGCTCCAACAGCATCCACATGGTGCTGGCGCGGGTCGACCAGGGCGAGATCCGCCTGCTCGAACGCCTGGGCGAGAAGGTGCAGCTGGCCGCCGGGCTCGACGAACAGCGCAACCTCGACGAGGCGGCGATGGGCCGCGGCCTCGACTGCCTGCGCCGCTTCGCCCAGCTGATCAACGGTCTGCCGCAGGGTGCGGTGCGCATCGTCGCCACCAACGCGCTGCGCGAGGCACGCAACCGCGCGGTGTTCATCCGCCGCGCCGAGGAACTGCTCGGCCACCAGGTCGAGGTGATCTCCGGCCGCGAGGAGGCGCGCCTGATCCACCTCGGCGTGTCGCACAGCCTGCCGGTGGCCGAGGGCAAGCGCCTGGTGGTGGACATCGGCGGCGGCAGCACCGAGTTCATCATCGGCGAGCGCTTCGAGTCGCTGCTGCGCGAGAGCCAGCAGATGGGCTGCGTCAGCTACAGCAAGCGCTTCTTCGCCGACGGCAAGCTCAGCCTGGCGCGCTACGCCCAGGCCTACACCGCGGCGCGCCTGGAACTGATGGGGTTCGAGCAGGCGCTGCGCCGGCTCGGCTGGCGCGAGGCGGTCGGCTCCTCCGGCACCATCCGCGCCATCAGCCTGGCGCTGCAGGCCGGCGGGCAGGGCAACGGCGAGATCACCCCGCAGGGCCTGGCCTGGCTCAAGCGCAAGGTGCTCAAGTGCGACAGCCTCGCCGAGCTGGCCATCGAGGGGGTCAAGCCGGACCGCCAGCCGATCCTGCCGGCCGGCCTGGCGATCCTCGAGGCGACCTTCGACGCCCTCGAGATCCAGTCGATGACCCACGCCGAAGGCGCCCTGCGCGAGGGCGTGCTGTACGACATGATCGGCCGGCAGAGCCACGAGGACGTGCGCGAGCGCACCCTGTCGGCGCTGATGGAGCGCTGCCACGTCGACCTCGAGCAGGCCGCCCGGGTCGAGGCCAAGGCGCAGTCGATCCTCGCCCAGGTCGCCGAGCCCTGGGGACTGAACGACGACTGGCACCGCGAGCTGCTCAGCTGGGGCGCCAAGGTCCACGAGATCGGCCTGGACATCGCCCACTACCACTACCACAAGCACGGCGCCTACATCCTCGAGCACGCCGACCTGGCCGGCTTCTCGCGCCTCGACCAGCAGATGCTCGCCCTGCTGGTGCGCGGCCACCGGCGCAACATCCCGGTGGAGCGCTTCGCCGAGTTCGGCGAGGAAGGCGAGCGCCTGGTGCGCCTGTGCATCGTGCTGCGCTTCGCCATCCTGTTCCACCACATCCGCGGCACCCAGGAGATGCCCGAGGTGACCTTCCACGCCGGCCCGCGCAGCCTCGAGGCGGTGTTCCCGCCCGGCTGGCTGGCCGCCAACCCGCTGACCGAGGCCGACATCGAGGCCGAGGCACAGTGGCTGGCGCGGGTCGGCTACAAGCTCAGCGGGCGCTGAGCACAGTGCAACGCAGAAGGGGCGCCCCGCGAGGAGTCGCCCCTTCCGGTTGCCGCACGGATCGGCTCAGCGCACCAGCAGCGGGCCGCTCAGCTTCTCCACCATCAGCGCCTGGGCGCTGCGCGGGTTCTGGTTGCCGGTCGGCTGCAGGCGCAGGTAGCGGCCGTCGCTCTGCAGCACCCAGGCCTGGGTGTTGTCGGCCAGGTAGGCCTCCAGCTCCTTCTTGACCCGGGTGACCAGCTTCTTGCCCTCCAGCGGGAAGCAGGTCTCCACCCGCTTGTCGAGGTTGCGCTCCATCCAGTCGGCGCTGGCCAGGTAGAGCTGCTCTTCGCCGTCGTTCTGGAAGTAGTAGGCGCGGCTGTGCTCGAGGAAGCGGCCGATGATCGAGCGTACCTGGATGTTGTGCGACACCCCGGGGATGCCCGGACGCAGGCAGCACATGCCGCGCACGATCAGGTCGATCTTCACCCCGCTCTGGCTGGCCTTGTACAGCGCCTTGATCATCTTCGGGTCGGTCAGCGAGTTCATCTTGGCGATGATGTGCGCCGGCTTGCCGTCGAGGGCGTGCTGGGTTTCCCGCGCGATCATGTCGAGCAGGGTCTTCTTCAGGGTGAAGGGCGCATGCAGCAGCTTCTTCATGCGCAGGGTCTTGCCCATGCCGATCAACTGGTTGAACAGCTTGGAGACGTCCTCGCAGAGCGCGTCGTCGGAGGTCAGCAGGCTGTAGTCGGTGTACAGGCGGGCGTTGCCGGCGTGGTAGTTGCCGGTGCCCAGATGCGCGTAACGCACCAGCTCGCCGTTCTCGCGGCGCAGGATCAGCATCATCTTGGCGTGGGTCTTGAAGCCGACCACGCCGTAGATCACCACCGCGCCGGCCTGCTGCAGGCGGCTGGCCAGGGCCAGGTTGGACTCCTCGTCGAAGCGCGCGCGCAGCTCGATCACCGCGGTGACCTCCTTGCCGCTGCGCGCCGCGTCGACCAGCGCGTCGACGATCTCCGAGTTGGCTCCCGAACGGTACAGGGTCTGCTTGATCGCCAGCACGTTGGGGTCCTTGGCCGCCTGGCGCAGCAGGTCGACCACCGGGGTGAACGACTCGAACGGGTGGTAGAGCAGCACGTCCTGCTTGCCGACCACGTTGAACAGCTTTTCGCTGCTCTGCAGCGCCTTGGGAATCGCCGGGGTGATCGGCACGTACTGCAGGGCGCGCTGGCTGTCCAGGCCGGTGATCGAGAACAGCCGGGTCAGGTTGACCGGACCGTTGACCTGGTACAGCTCGCTCTCGCCGAGGCCGAACTGCTTGAGCAGATAGTTGGTCAGGTGCTCGGGGCAGTTGTCCGCCACCTCCAGGCGTACCGCATCGCCGAAGCGCCGCGAGTACAGCTCGCCGCGCAAGGCGCGGGCCAGGTCCTCGACATCCTCGGCGTCCACCGACAGGTCGGCGTTGCGGGTCAGGCGGAACTGGTAGCAACCCTTGACGCTCATGCCGTGGAACAGGTCGTCGGCGTGGGCGTGGATCATCGACGAGAGGAACACGAAGTTGTCGCCGGGACCGCCGACCTCCTCGGGGATGCGGATCACCCGCGGCAGCAGGCGCGGCGCCGGCAGGATGGCCAGGCCCGAGTCGCGGCCGAAGGCGTCGATGCCTTCCAGCTCGACGATGAAGTTCAGGCTCTTGTTGACCAGCAGGGGGAACGGGTGGGTCGGGTCGAGGCCGATCGGCGTCATGATCGGCGCGATCTCCTCGCGGAAATACTTGCGCACCCAGTTCTTGATCTTGGTGGTCCAGTGGCGCCGGCGGATGAAGCGGATCTGGTGCTGCTCCAGCGCCGGCAGCAGCACCTCGTTGAGGATCGCGTACTGGCGGTCGACCTGCTCGTGGACCAGCTCGGAAATCCGCGCCAGCACCTGGTGCGGTTGCAGGCCGTCGGCGCCGGCCAGCTCGCGAGCGAAGGCGACCTGCTTCTTCAGCCCGGCGACGCGGATCTCGAAGAACTCGTCGAGGTTGCTGGAGAAGATCAGCAGGAACTTCAGCCGCTCGAGCAGCGGGGTGGACTCGTCCAGCGCCTGCTCCAGCACGCGGATGTTGAATTGCAGCTGCGACAGCTCGCGGTGGATGTACAGGCTGCTGTCATCCAGGCCGGGCACCGGCGCGGCCGGCTCCTCGACCGGCGCCGGCGCGTCGACGCCCTCCTCCGGCGGCATGGGCGCGGCCTCGGCGGCCGGCGGGGCGGAGGCCGCCACGGCCTCCGGCAATTCGCTGTCGATGAGTCCTTGAGTGTTCATTGCATCTTCCTGCAGGGACGTCAGCCCTGCTTCAACTGTTGTGCCGCACGCTTGGCGAAGTAGGTGAGGATGCCATCGGCCCCGGCACGCTTGAACGCTACCAAAGACTCGAGGATCACCGCCTCGGACAGCCAGCCGTTCTGGATCGCCGCCATGTGCATGGCATACTCGCCGCTGACCTGATAGACGAAGGTCGGCGCGCGGAACTCGTCCTTCACCCGGCGGACGATGTCGAGATAGGGCATGCCCGGCTTGACCATCACCATGTCGGCGCCCTCGGCCAGATCGAGGGCCACCTCGTGCAGGGCCTCGTCGCCGTTGGCCGGGTCCATCTGGTAGGTGAACTTGTTGCCGCCCTTGAGGTTGCCGGCCGAGCCGACCGCGTCGCGGAACGGGCCGTAGTAGGCGCTGGCGTACTTGGCCGAGTAGGCCATGATGCGCACGTTGGGATGGCCGGCGACTTCCAGCGCCTCGCGGATCGCCTGGATGCGCCCGTCCATCATGTCCGAAGGCGCCACCACCTGGGCGCCGGCCTCGGCGTGCGACAGCGCCTGCCTGACCAGCGCATCGATGGTCACGTCGTTCTGCACGTAACCGGCCTCGTCGAGGATGCCGTCCTGGCCGTGGGTGGTGAACGGGTCGAGGGCCACGTCGGTCATCACCCCCAGCTCCGGGAAGCGCTCGCGCAGCGCGCGGGAGGCGCGCTGGGCCAGGCCTTCGGGATTCCAGGCCTCCTCGGCCTGCAGCGACTTCTTCTCCAGCGGGGTCACCGGGAACAGTGCCAGCATCGGGATGCCGAGGGCCACCAGCTCTGCCGCCTCCTCGAGCAGCAGGTCGATGGACAGGCGCTCCACCCCCGGCATCGACTCGACCTGCTCGCGGCGGTTCTCGCCCTCCAGCACGAACACCGGCAGGATCAGGTCGTCGACGGTCAGCACGTTCTCGCGCACCAGGCGGCGGGAGAACTCGTCGCGACGGTTGCGGCGCAGGCGGGTGGCGGGGAACAGGCGGTTGGCAGGGGTAAAGCTCACGGCACACTCCGG
This sequence comes from Stutzerimonas stutzeri, assembly GCF_024451105.1. Taxonomy (GTDB): domain Bacteria; phylum Pseudomonadota; class Gammaproteobacteria; order Pseudomonadales; family Pseudomonadaceae; genus Geopseudomonas; species Geopseudomonas stutzeri_A. The sequence goes on along the minus strand of NZ_JANGEY010000014.1, from coordinate 44,734 downwards.
GCCCGGAAGGGCAGGCTTGGACAGTCTATGAAGAAATCGTGACAGAAATGCGACGGCGTCGGAGAGCGACGCACACGGCAGCTTCCTACCATAGCCCGCCGACGCCCTGCTCGGCCACTGACGCATGGCCGCACTGCCCCGCTTGCGGCTAGGATGGTGGCAATGCCATTCCCTGCGCCCGGTGGCGCAGGCCCGACCGACATCCATGAAGGAGTGCTCCGAATGAAGAAGGTTGCCGTGATTCTGTCCGGCTGCGGCGTCTACGACGGCGCCGAGATCCACGAAAGCGTGCTCGCCCTGCTGCGCCTGAGTCAGCGCGGCGCCCAGGTGCAGTGCTTCGCGCCGGACATCCCCCAGCACCATGTGATCGACCACCTGACCGGCACCGAGATGGCCGAGAGCCGCAACGTGCTGGTCGAATCGGCGCGCATCGCCCGCGGCCAGGTCAGCGACGTGCGCGGGCTGCAGGCCGCCGACTTCGACGCCCTGGTGATCCCCGGCGGCTTCGGCGCGGCGAAGAACCTCTCCGACTTCGCCTTCAAGGGCGCCAGCTGCACGGTGCAGCCGGACGTGCTGGCCGCCGCGCGCAGCTTCGCCGAGGCGGGCAAGCCGATCGGCCTGATCTGCATCGCCCCGGCGATGGCCGCGCGCATCTACGGCCCCGGCGTGCACTGCACCATCGGCCACGATCCGGACACCGCGGCCAAGCTGGCCGACATGGGCGCCGAGCACGTCGACTGCCCGGTGGACGATGTGGTGGTCGACGCACAACGCAAGCTGGTCACCACCCCGGCCTACATGCTGGCCAAGTCGCTGGCCGAGGCGGCCAGCGGCATCAACAAGCTGGTCGACCGGGTGCTCGAGCTGGCCTGATCGCCTGTAGGGGCGAATTCGTTCGTCGCCAACAGCGCCAAGGCGAATCGAGTCGCCTCTACAGCCGCGCCAGCGCGTTGAGCAGGCGGTCCAGCGCGTTGGCGAAGGCCTGGCGGTCCTTGTCCGAGTAGGCCGCCTGGCCGCCGCCGACCTGGCCCAGCTCGCGCAGCTCGGTGAACAGGTTGCGCGCCGCCAGGCGCTCGCCCATGTTGCGCTCGGCGAACTCGCGGCCGCGCGGATCCAGCGCGGCCACGCCCTTCTTCACCAGCCGGTCGGCCAACGGCACGTCCGAGCAGATCACCAGCTCGCCGGGCACGGCGTGCTCGACCAGGTAGTCGTCGGCGGCGTCCGGGCCGCTGGGCACCACGATCAGCCGCACGCAGGCGAAATTCGGCCGCGCCACCGCCTGGCCGGCCACCAGCACCACCTCGAACTGGCGCCTGAGGGCGAACTTCACCACCAGATCCCGCGCTGCCCGCGGGCAGGCGTCGGCATCGATCCACACGCGCATTCGTCTCTCTCCAGCAGCAGGTCACCGCCGGCATGGTAGGGGATCGCCTGCGTCGTCCACCAGTGCCCGTCCGTGCCACGCATCCCGCCGCGCTGCGCCGCGCGCCTGCTCGAGGTGCTCGGCGCACGCAGCCCGGCCGACAGCGGCAGCTTCTGGGACTGGAGCGGGCAGCCGGTGCCCTGGTGACGAGCCTCAGCCCGGCGCGCGACGCACCAGCGCGAGCAGACCGGCGGCGGCCATGAACAGGCTGGCGAAGCTGCGGTTGAGCAGGCGCTGCTGGCGTGGCGTGCGCAGCAGGCGCAGGACCCGCGCGGCCAGCCCGGTGTAGCCGGCCATCACCACCAGGTCGACGGCGATCATGGTCGCCGCCATGGCCAGGTACTGGGCCAGCAGCGGGCGGGCCGGGTCGAGGAACTGCGGCAGCACGGCGAGGATGAACACGATCGCCTTGGGGTTGCTGGCGTTGACCACGAAGCCGCGCAGCACCAGGGTCAGCGGCCGGCCGAGCGGGCGCCCGGCGCTGGCATCGGCCAGCTCGCCGACCGGCGCCACCCATTGCCTCCAGCCCAGGTACGCCAGGTAGGCGACGCCGAACCACTTGATCGCCGCGAAGGCCAGCTCCGAGGCGGCCAGCACCGCGCCGAGACCGGCGGCAACCACGGCGATCTGCAGGGCCAGCGCCAGCTGCAGGCCGATGGCGTTCCAGTAGCCACGGCGGAAGCCATAGTTGAGGCCACTGGACATCGAGGCGATCGCCCCGGCGCCGGGCGACAGGCTGATCACCCAGCAGGCGGCGAAGAAGGCAAGCCAGGTTTCCGGGCTCATGGGGCAGACTCCGGTAAGGGATGGCGGAAACGACGCCGGCCCATGCAGGGCCGGCGGGTACAGCATGCCAGAGCGGCTGGGCTCAGCCTACCACGCTCAGCTCGGCAGGTCCTTGTGCAGCTTGACCGGCTCCTTGAGCTTGCGCCGCATCGCGGTGCGCATGCGGATGTTGAGCGCCTCGACGCCCAGCGAGAAGGCCATGGCGAAGTAGACGTAGCCCTTGGGCACGTGCACCTCGAAAGCCTCTGCGATCAACAGGGTGCCGACCACGATGAGGAACGACAGGGCGAGGATCTTCAGCGACGGGTGCTTATCGATGAAGTCACTGATGGTACCGGCGGACAGCATCATCACCAGCACGGCAATGACGATCGCGGCGACCATCACCGGCACGCTTTCCACCAGGCCGACCGCGGTGATCACCGAGTCCAGCGAGAAGATGATGTCGATCACCGCGATCTGCAGGATCACCCCCATGAAAGCGGCCTTCTTCACGCTGCCGCCTTCGGCTGCCGCGTCCTCCTCGCCTTCGACGCTGTGCCAGATCTCCATGGTGCTCTTGAACAGCAGGAACAGGCCACCGAAGAACAGGATCAGGTCGCGACCGGACACGCCCTGCTCGAACACGCTGAACAGGTCGGCGGTCAGGCGCATCACCCAGGCGATCGACAGCAGCAGCAGGATGCGCGTGCCCATGGCCAGCGCCAGGCCGAAGAGGCGCGCCCTGGCCTGCTGCTCTCTGGGCAGGCGGCCGACCAGGATGGAGATGAAGATGATGTTGTCGATGCCGAGGACGATTTCCAGGGCGGTGAGGGTGAGGAAAGCAACCCAGACTTCCGGGCTGGTCAGCCATTCCATGATGGATCAGGTCTCGTTGGGAGGAAGGAGTGTGACGGGCTGGTGCTCGGTCCCGCGCCAGCGGCGCACGACCTTCTGGAAGAACAGGCTGTTGGGGATCTGCAGCAGGGCTCCGCCAGCATTCTCGCTCTCCTCCTCGAGGGTGGTGTAGAGCAGGTTGATCGCCACCACCCGGCCCTTGGCGCCGGGCTTGTCGAAGCCGTCCATGACCTCCACCCGGTCGCCCAGGCGGAACGGTCCGATGGTGAAGATCAGCACCGCGCAGAACAGGTTGGAGAGCACGCTCCAGATGGCGAAGAAGGCCACCGCGGCGACCGCGACGAAGCCGGAGAACGCCGCCCAGAGCACCCCGGCAGACACCCCGAGGTGCTCCAGGGCGAGCATCAGCGCGCTGCCCATGATCAGCCAGCGCAGCGCGCCGCGCAGCGGCAGCAGCAGCTCGCCGGGCAGGTGGTAGCGGCTGGCGACGCGGGTCAGCGCGCGCGCCACCAGGCGCTGCAGGACGAAGCCGGCGAGCAGGATCAGCAGCAACTGGCCGCCGAACAGCAGGGTCTCGCCCCACTCGCCCAGCCAGTGCGCCAGCCAGGCCTTCATGCCGCGCCGCCCAGCTCGGCCTCGAGCGCCTCGAGCGCCTCCAGGGCCAGCAGCCAGGCCTCCTCCAGCTCGCTCTCGCGGGCTTTCAGCGCGGCCTGCTCGGCCAGCAGGCCGCGCAGCTCGTCCTTGCGCGCCGCCTCGTAGAGCGCGCTGTCGCCGAGCTGCTGCTCGAGAGCGGCGAGCCGCTCCTGCACGCCGCCGAGCTCCTTCTCCAGCTTGTCGGCGGCCTTCTTGCGCGGCGCCAGCTGCTGGCGCAGGGCTGCGGCGGCCTGGCGCTGGGCGCGCTTGTCGGTCCGCTCGGCGGCCGGCGCCGTCTCGGCCGGCTGCTGGCGGGCGCGGTAGTCGACCAGCCAGCGGCCGTAGTCGTCGAGGTCGCCGTCGAAGGCCTGCACGCGGCCGTCGGCGACCAGCAGGAACTCGTCGGTGGTGCTCTTCAGCAGGTGGCGGTCGTGGGACACCACCAGCACCGCGCCCTCGAAGTCCTGCAGGGCCAGGGTCAGCGCCAGGCGCATCTCCAGGTCGAGGTGGTTGGTCGGCTCGTCGAGCAGCAGCAGGTTGGGCTTCTGCCAGGCGATCAGCGCCAGCGCCAGGCGCGCCTTCTCGCCACCGGAGAAGTTGACCACCGGCTCGTCGCAGCGCGCACCGCGGAAGTCGAAGCCGCCGAGGAAGTCGCGCAGGCCCTGCTCGCGCTCGCCGGGGGCGATGCGCTGCAGGTGCAGCAGCGGGCTGGCCTTGGGGTCCAGCGAGTCGAGCTGGTGCTGGGCGAAGTAGCCGACCGCGAGGTTCTCGCCGCGGGTCAGCCGGCCGCCGAGCGGCTCGAGCTCGCCGGCCAGGGTCTTGATCAGGGTCGACTTGCCGGCGCCGTTGGGGCCGAGCAGGCCGATCCGCGCACCGGGCACCAGCTGCAGCTTGACCTTCTCCAGCACCGCCCGCGCGCCGTAGCCGAGGCGGCCCTCGCTGAGGTCGAGCAGCGGGCTGGAGACCTTGTCGGCCTCGCGGAAGCGGAAATCGAACGGCGAGTCGATGTGCGCCGGCGCCAGCTCCTCGAGGCGCTCCAGCGCCTTGATGCGGCTCTGCGCCTGGCGCGCCTTGCTGGCCTTGGCCTTGAAGCGGCGGATGAAGTCTTCCATGTGCGCGCGCTGCGCCTGCTGCTTCTCGTAGGCCTGCTGCTGCTGGGCCAGGCGCTCGACGCGGGTGCGCTCGAAGGCCGAGTAGCCGCCGCGATACAGGTTGAGCTTCTGCTGCTCGAGGTGCACCACGTGGTCGACCACCGCATCGAGGAAGTCGCGGTCGTGGGAGATCAGCAGCAGGGTGCCGGGGTAGCCCTTCAGCCACTCCTCCAGCCAGAGGATGGCGTCGAGGTCGAGGTGGTTGGTCGGCTCGTCGAGCAGCAGCAGCTCGGACGGGCACATCAGCGCCTGGGCGAGGTTCAGGCGCATCCGCCAGCCGCCGGAGAAGTCGCCGACCGCCCGCTCCATCTGCGCGCTGTCGAAGCCGAGGCCGGCGAGCAGCTTGCGCGCGCGGGCGTCGGCGGTGTAGCCATCGGCGCTGTCGAATTCGCTGTGCAGGCGGGCCAGGGCATGGCCGTCGTGGGCCACCTCGGCCGCCTCCAGCTCGGCCTGGATGCGCCGCAGGTTGTGGTCGCCGTCCAGCACGTAGTCCACCGCGCGGCACTCGAGGGTGTCGACCTCCTGGCGCATATGGGCGATGCGCCAGTCCGCCGGAAGCGCGCAGTCGCCGCCATCGGCGTGCAACTCGCCGCGCAGCAGGGCGAACAGGCTGGATTTGCCGGCGCCGTTGGCGCCGACGAGACCGACCTTCTGGCCGGGGTGCAGGGTCAGTTCGGCACCGTCGAGCAGACGCTGCGGGCCACGCTGCAGGATAAGATTCTGGATTCGGATCATGATCTGGGAAGAGGCTTCGGCGGTGCCGCAGTCTACCAGCTTCCCTCGCCCGGAGGCCTGCATGCCGCAATCGCTATGGAGTTTCGCCGTCGACCTCTACCGATGTCCCGACGTCGCCGGACTGTGCCTGAAGCTGCAGGACGAGCACGGCGCCGACGTCTGCCTGCTGCTCGCCGGGCTGTGGCTGGAGAGTCGTCGGCTGGACGCGACGCCGGCGCGAATCGCGCACCTGCAGCGCCTGGCGCAGCCCTGGCAGCAGACGGTCGTCGCCCCGCTGCGCCAGCTGCGCCGCGCCTGGAAGGCACCGGCCGCGACGGATACGCAACTGGCCGAGCTGCGCGGCCGCCTGGCGGAACTGGAGCTGCAGGCCGAACGCCGGCTGCTGGAGCGCATCGAGGAACTGGCGGCGGACTGGGCGACGAATGCACCCGCAGCGAGCGCGACGACCTGGCTGGAGCCGCTGGCCCCCGCCTGCCGCGACGCGCTGCAGGCGCTGCGCGTCGCGGCAGGGTTGGCGGGTCAGTCCTGAGCCGGCGCCTCGCCGCTCGGCACGGCGGCCGCCGTCGATTCCGCCTTGGCGGCGGCCGGCTTGCGCGCAGCGCGCGGTGCAGACGGCTTGGCAGGCTTGCTCGCGGCGACGGGCTTGGCGGCGGGCGCATTGCGCTTGCGTGCCGGCTTGGCGGCGGGCGGCGCGGCGGGGACCGGGCTCTCGGCGCCGACCACGGGCGCCTCGGCGGCGGCCTGCGGCTTGGCGCTGCTGCGCCGACTGCGCGGCGGCGACTTGGCAGGGGGCGCCGCCGGGGCGGCGCTGCGGGGGCGGCGCGCCGCACGCGGCTTGGCCGGCGCCTCGCCGCTCTCGCGCTGGGCGAGCAACTGGGCAACGCTTTCCTTGACCTTGCCGATGCCCTGGGCCAGGTGCAGGCTTTCTTCGGCGTCGACCTTCAGGCGCACGATATAGTCGCGGGTTTCGCTCTGGCGCTGCTTGAGGGTGTCGAGCAGCTCCTCCAGCTCGGCGATGGCCTCGCGCGCCTTGGCCTGTGCCTTGGCCTTGCCGGCGGCAGCGGCCTCCTCGAGGCGGGCGCTGGCCTTGTGCAGCTTGTCCTGGGCCTTGCTGCGCTGCTTCTCCAGCTTGGCCAGCAGCTTCTCGGCATCCACCAGCGCCTGGCTGCAGGCCTGCTCCAGATGCTCGAGCAGACTGTGGGACAGTTGCTGCAACAGATGCAGCGGCGTGGTGACTGGCTTTTTCCTGGTCGCCATGAAATGCCTCCCGGCTATGAGTGTGACCTCATACTAGTCCGCCGTCGGCGCGGCTTCCAGAGGCCTCGCCTCAGGCCTGGTCGGTCTGGCTGGCGGCGCTGCTGTGCACGTTGTGCAGCACTTCGATCAGACAGTCCTCCAGCTCGAAGCGTTGCTCCAGCAACTGGCCGAGCCTCTCCAGCTCGTGGACCAGGCCGGCGCTGTCGCGGCAGTCGCCGTTGTCGCAGCGATCGTTGAAGTCGAGCATGATCGCCGTGCTGGCCTCGATCTGCGGGAATACCCTGGCGGCCAGCGCCAGCGCCGGTCCGTCGCCGAAGGCGCGCGCCTCGCCGAGCAGTTGTTCGTAGATCTCGAAATGGCCGGCGGACAGGTAGTCCATCAGTTGGGCGCAGAAGTCTTCGAGCAGCGGCCCGCTGGCCTGCGGACGGGCACTGAGGGTCTGGAAGGCGCTGACCAACTGGTGGCGGCCGTGCAGCCAGCGATCCAGCAGCAGGTGGACCCCACCCCAGCGTTCCTGGGCATTGCGACAGTTCTCGAGCATGGTAATCCTCGCTTCCCGCGTCGGTCGTGTTGGTGTGCGCATGGGAAAACGATGCCACCCGGCATCGACGCCGACCGCCGGAGGCTGACCGGCGGCCGCCTCCGGCGCAGGCCGGTGGCGGCCAGACTATGTCGCGCGCGCGCGCGGCAGCAAGCCGTCGCCGGGAAAACTTTGATACGCCCGTATGAGGCGATTCTCAGTCGCGCCGCAGCAGCTGCAGCACGGCCAGCGCGGCGAAGCCGGCGAAGGCCAGCAGGCTCCACTCGGGAATGCTCAGGCCGAGCAGGGTCCAGGTCACCTCGGCGCAGTCGGCGGTGCCGTGCAGCATCAGACGGATGATTTCCTGGAAGGGCAGCGCCTCCATCATGTACTCGAGACTCGGCAGGCAGGCCGGCAACTGGTCCGCCGGCAGGCCCTGCAGCCAGACCTGGCGGCCGGCCGAGGCGATGCCGGCGACGCTGAACAGCAGGGTCAGCGCGGCGTAGACGCGCCGGCCGAGTCGCTGCGGACCGTGGACGGCCGCCGCCAGGCAGGCCAGGCCGACGCCGATGAACTCGATGCGCTGGACGATGCACAGCGGACAGGGCTCGAGCCCTTCGACATGCTCGAGGTAGAGACCGAAGCCCAGCAGTGCGGCGCAGGCCAGGAAGGCGAGAAGATTGAGCAGGCGGGGATTGGCCAGCGGCATGGCGGCTCCGAAGGGAGGAAACGGAAGCCCGCTACGGTAGAGGAAAGCCGGGCGGCCTTTCAAGGCCGCCCGGCTTGACGCCCGACGCGCCTGTCAAGCGCCGGCGGCTCGCCGCCGAGCAGGCCGAAGCCCTCCTGCAGCACGCGGTTGCTGCGTTCCACCTCGCCGAGGCGCGCGAGCAGGCGGGCCAGCTCGGCGTAGGTCTCGACCCGCCGCTCGAGCCGCAGGCTGTGTTCGAGATAGTCGCGCGCCTTGCCCCACAGCTGGTTGCGCTGGGCCAGGCGACCGAGGCTGAGCAGCAGATCGGCATCGTCCGGACGCGCCTTCGCCCAGGCCTCGGCGCTGGCCAGCTGGCGCGCCGGATCGCGGCCCTGGACCAGACCGTAGAGATAGGCCAGGCGGGCGTCATAGTCGTGCTTGAGGGCGGCACGCAGCAGCTCCTCGGCCTCGCCGCCGGCGCCCAGGCGCTGCAACAGCTCAACATAGCAGGCCAGCAGCGCCGGCTTCTGCCGCTGCGCCTGGGGCAGTTGCTGCCAGGCCTGGCGCAGGGCGTCCAGCGGCGCCTTGTCGTCGCTCGTCGCCCGCTCCAGCTGATCGCGACGCGCGCGCTGCTCGAGGGAGTCCAGTTCGTCGCTGCCGAGCAGCTGCTGGCGGCGCAGCTCGGGCAGCAGCTCGCAGAACGCCGCCCACTCGCCCAGGCGCGGCAGCAACTGGGCCAGCAGGCGCAGGGCGTGGGGATGGCGGGGATGCTTGTCACGGACCGCCTGCAGCAGCTTCGCCGCCCGGACCTCGTCGCCGCGTGCGACCAGCAGCTGAGCCTGGACCAGATCGACCGCCAGGATCGCCTTCGGCTCGCGCTGACGCGCTTCCTCGAGCAACTGGTCGGCGCTGGCGTGCTCGCCCAGTTCGCTGGCGGCACGGGCGGCGGCCAGGTAGGCGACCAGCGGCTGGCTGCCATGGACAGCGGCCCGCCGCAGCAGACGCAGCGCGTGCGACCAGCGCCCGGCGGCCAGCTCGAGCAGACCGCGCTGCGCCGCCTGCTGCACCCGCCGCGCACGATTGCGCCCGGACCAGGGGTTGACCAGCCGCCCCGAGGCGCCAAGCAGCCCGAGCAGCAGGCGCACGCCGACCATCAGCGCCCAGAACAGCGCTCCAACCGCAAGGAACACCCACAGCGAGGACTCGTAGCGGAAGCCCTTCCAGGCGATCAGCACGTAGCCGGCCTCCTCGGCGATCAGCAGACCGAGCAACGCAGCGACGGAGATGGCGAGCAGGAACAGCAGGAAGGTGCGATTCATTGGCCGGCCTCCTGCTCGGGCGCCGCGGGCACCTCGACCGCGTCGGGCGCGGGAGCCTGCACCGGCGCAGCGGCGGGAGCCTGGGGTACGGCGCCCTCCAGCTGACTGCGGGCCCGCCGGCCGAGGTAGGCCTGCAGGGCGTCCAGCGCCGGACTCAGGTCGGGCAGCTCGAGAGCCACCGGCTGCCCGGCCAGCTCGCCGAGGCGGTCGTAGAACGCCTGGTTTTCCGCGCTGTCCAGGCCGAAGTAGCGCTGCACCAAGGCGCGCGCCTGCTCCAGGGCGCCGCGATAGACTTCCGGCTGGGCGTTGAGCGCCGCCCATTGCGCCTGCTCGAGGGCCAGACGCAAGGCCAGGCGCAGCTGCTCGAGGGTCTGCCCGGCGAGCAGCGGACGTACCTCGTCGCTGGCGGTGAACTCCAGGCGCACGAAGCCGCTGACCTGCTGCCACCACTGCGCCCAGCGGCTGGCGCCGTCGCCCTCGGCGACCTGGGCGGCGGCCGGCAGGGCGCTCTCTCGGTCGCGGAATTCGGGACGCCGGGTATTGAGCGCGGCGGCCCGCTCGCCGAGGGCGCCGAGCTGCAGGAACAGCCCGGTGCGGTCCAGCGGCGGCAGGGTCTGCAGGGACTCCAGCGCACTCACCAGCTGTTCGCGGGCGGCGTAGGCGGCCGGATCGTCGTGGTCGCGGAGGATCTGGTCGGCGGTGGCGAGCAGGAAACGCGCGCTGTTGACGTCCTGCAGCGCCGCCAGGCGCAGGCTGGCCAGGCGCAGCAGGTGCTCGGCCTCGGCCAGGCGCCACTCCTGACGGCTGGCGCCGAGCACGCGCTCGACCCGTTCGGCAAGCTGCTGCTGGCCGGCCTGCAGCTCGCCGAGCAGGCGGCGGCGCGCTTCCAGTTCGGCGGGCGCCGGCAACTGGGCGAGCTGCTGACCGAGCAGGCGGTCGCGCTCGGCCAGGCTCGCTTCCTGGCCGCGCAGCGCCTCCAGGGCCGCCTGCTGGCGGACGTCGGCCGCTTCCAGAGTGCCGACCTGGCGCAGGCTCCAGCCGGCCACCAGCAGGGCGCCACCACCCAGCAGCAGGGCCAGCACGGGCAGCAGGCGGCCTGCCGCGGCCGGCTTCGCGGCGGCGGGCGGGGCGACGGGCGGCTCGGTGGCAGCGGCGACTTGTTCGGTTTGCGGGGCGGGCTCGGTCACGTGGGCATCCTTCTGGTCGTTTCATCCGCCCGGCAGCGCAGGCTGCCCGGCTCAGCGTTCCCCGGCGGCCGGCCCCTCGGCCAGACGCGCCAGCAGTGCCGCGGCGCTCGCCCCGCGGCAGTCTCGTACATCGACGGCGCCGGCCGCGCGGGCCAGGGCGGCGACCCGCGGGCTGGGCACGAACAGCGGCAGACGCGCCAGCGTCGGCCAGTCGTCACCGGCCAGTCTCTGCAGGTTGGCCAGCCCCTCGCCGCTGCTCACCACCAGGCCGTTCAGCGCCTGCTCGCGCAGCGCGCCTGCCAGCGCGCCGACGGGGTATTCCGGCAAGCGACGACGGTACAGGGAAAGATAGTCGACGCTCACCCCCCGCTCGCGCAAGCGCTCGCCCAACCAGTCGCGGCCGCCCTCGCCGCGCAGGATCAGCAGCCGCGGGTTCGGCACCTCGAGCGCCCGCTGCAGCGCGGGCAGGGCCAGCAGCGCCTCGCTGTCGTCGCCCGCCTCCGGCCAGCTGGCGTCCAGGCCGTAGGCCTCGAGCAGCGCACCGGTGGCGGCGCCGACGGCGAACCAGCGCTGGCGCATCGGCGGCTGCGGCCAGTAGCGGTCGAGCAGTTCGAGGCCGAGGCGCGCCGCCGGCTTGCTGACCGCCAGCACCGCGCAGTAACGATCCAGATCGAGAAATACGCCGCGCTGTTCCGGGGTTTCCGGCAGCGCCTCGATCTCCAGCAGCGGCAGGCAGTGGCCGAACACGCCCTGCCCGGCCAGGGTCCGCGCCAGCGCGGCGCAGTCCTCGGCCGGGCGGGTCAGCAGCAGGCGCCAGTCGCTCACGGCTGGCTGGCCTCGCCGTAGACCGCGGCGAGGATGCGGTCGGCGCCCTGGGCCAGCAGCGCCTCGGCGACCTGCACGCCGAGCGCCTCGGCCGCGCTGCGCGGCGCGCGGGCCTCGGCGCGCAGCAGCAGGCCGCCGTCGGGCTGGCCGACCAGACCGCGCAGCCACAGGTCGTCGCCCTCGAGCAGCGCGTAGCAGGCGATCGGCACCTGGCAGCCGCCGTTGAGACGCTTGTTCAGCGCACGCTCGGCATCGACCCGGTCGGCGGTGTCGGCGTGGTGCAGCGGCGCCAGCAGGGCGTGCACCTCGGCGTCGGCACTGCGGCACTCGATGCCCACCGCGCCCTGGCCGCCGGCCGGCAGGCTGTCCTCGGCGCTGATGAAGGCGCGGATGCGTTCCTCGAAGCCGAGGCGGATCAGCCCGGCGGCAGCGAGGATGATGGCGTCGTACTCGCCGGCGTCCAGCTTGGCCAGGCGGGTGTTCACGTTGCCGCGCAGGAACTGGATCTTCAGGTCCGGACGGCGCGCCAGCAGCTGGGCCTGGCGGCGCAGGCTGGAGGTGCCGACCACGCTGCCGGCCGGCAGGTCATCGAGACCCGCGTAGGCGTTGGAGACGAAGGCGTCGCGCGGGTCCTCGCGCTCACAGATGCAATACAGGCCGAGCCCTTCCGGGAAGTCCATCGGCACGTCCTTCATCGAGTGCACGGCGATGTCCGCCTCGTTCTCCAGCAGGGCGGTCTCCAGCTCCTTGACGAACAGGCCCTTGCCGCCGATCTTCGCCAGCGGCGCATCGAGCAGCTTGTCGCCGCGGCTGACCATCGGCACCAGGCTGACGACCAGGCCGGGATGGGCCGCCTCGAGACGGTTCTTGACGTATTCGGCCTGCCACAGGGCGAGGGCACTCTTGCGGGTGGCGATGCGGATTTCGCGGGACATGGGCAATTCCGGAGACAGGTGAATTGCCGCGATGATAGCAGGCTCGACGCGCCGGCTGGACCGCGCGAGGACAGGCAAGCCGCGGTGCCGGCCGCAGCCGGCGCCCGCTCAGGGGGGTCACAGCTCGTGCATCAGCTTGCGCACCCCGGCCACATGGCGGCGACTGACGGTCAGCGCCTCGTCGCCGAGACCGCGCAGGTACAGCTGGAAGTGGCCGAGGGCGGTGCGCTGCAGGCGCTCGATGCGCTCGCGGGCGACCAGCGCGTTGCGGTGGATGCGCACGAAACGCTCGCCGAATTCCTCCTCCAGCGCCTTGAGCGGCTCGTCGAGCAGCACCTCGCCGTGCTCGTGGCGCAGGGTCACGTACTTGTGGTCGGCGATGAAGTAGATGACCTGCTCCAGCGGGATCAGGTCGATGCCCTTGCGGGTGCGCGCGCCGATATGGCTGCGCGCGGCGGCATGGTCTTCCGCCGGCCGACCGAGGGCGGCCAGTTGCACGCGGTTGGGCCGCTCGGCCTTCTTCAGCGCCTCGGCCAGCGCCTCCTGGCGCACCGGCTTGACCAGATAGCCGACCGCACTGACCTGGAAGGCGTCGAGGGCGAACTCGTCGTGGGCGGTGCAGAAGATCACCGCCGGCGGCGCTTCGCGCTCGCACAGCCGGGCCGCCACCTGCAGGCCGTCGAGACCGGGCATGCGGATGTCGAGCAGGACGATGTCCGGCTTGAGGGTATCGATCAGGGCCAGCGCCTCCTCGCCGTTGCCGGCGCCGGGTTCGAGGACGCGATAGCCATCCAGTTGCCCGACCAGTCGGGCCAGGCGCTCACGCGCCAGAGGTTCATCGTCGACGATCAGGACATTCATGATGATCTGGCTTCCTGCGTGGGTCTTCCACAAGCATAGCGTAGACAGGTGAAGTGCCGTCCGTCACGGCGCTCGCAGGTAAGACTCGCCGCTGGCCCGAAAAGTGCCGCCAGCCGCGCCTCGATGTTGCCCAGCGCCAGACGGGCGCCGCCGGACTCCGCCGCCGCCTCCGTGGCCAGCGGGTTGCTCACGCACAGGTGGAACTGGCCGTCGGCGTACTCGGCCAGCACCTCGACCCGCCCGCCGTCGATGCGCGGCTGGATGCCGTGGATGATCGCGTTCTCCAAGAGCGGCTGCAGGGTCAGCTGGGGAATCGGCAGCTCGTCCGGCACGCCGTCGATCCGCCACTCCAGCTGCAGGCGCTCGCCCAGGCGGTACTGCTCGATCGACAGGTAGCGGCGCGCCAGGGCCAGCTCGTCGCGCCAGGCCACCAGGCTGCCCGGCTTGGCCAGGCTGGCGCGGAACAGGTCGGAGAGGTCGAGCACCGCCTGCTCGGCCTTGTCCGCGTCGACGACGATCAGGCTGGCGATGCTGTTCAGACTGTTGAACAGGAAGTGCGGGCGGATGCGCGCCTGCAACGCCTCCAGCCGCGCGCGCAGCTCGGCCTGCTGCTGGCGGCGCCACTGGCTCTGCAGCCAGAAGTAGCGCAGCACCAGGCCGGACATGATCAGCGCGATCAGGCCGTGGCGCAGGTAGAGGTTGAGCGCGCCCTCCTGCGGGCGCGGCGCGGCCAGGCCGAACCAGCCGGCCGCCCAGGTGCAGGCCAGGGTCAGCGCCACCACCAGGACGCCGCAGAGCACCCCGGCCAGCGCCTGCGGCAGGCCCATCAGCCACGGCCGCAGGCGGCACAGCAGCGCCGCCGAGAGCAGCACCAGCCACTGCACGAACAGCGAGGTCAGCGCCAGGCGCACCCAGTCGAAGGACGGCTGCAGCGGCTCGGCCAGCACCAGCACCAGCACCAGCAGCTCGGCGAGCAGCACCAGGCTGAGCAGCGCCTCCGGCGCGCACAGTTCGGGGAGGAAGAAGTCGTCGGAAGAGGCCGGCGGGCGGGTGCCGGCGGACCAGGGTCTGCGCATGCCGGCAGTGTCGGTGCCGACCGCCCGTCCGGCAAGCCCGGCCCGCCGTCACGGTGACCGCCGTCACCGAATGCCGCTGCCGGGTTTTCCCGGGCGAGCTGCTATCATGCCCGGCACTTCCTTCACCGACGCATGCACAGCACGAGACACCGATGAGCAGCGAAAAAACCAACCAGTCCTGGGGCGGCCGCTTCAGCGAGCCGGTCGACGCCTTCGTCGCCCGCTTCACCGCCTCCGTCGACTTCGACAAGCGCCTGTACCGCCACGACATCATGGGCTCGATCGCCCACGCCACCATGCTCGAGCAGGCCGGCGTGCTGACCGCCGCCGAGCGCGACGCGATCATCGACGGCCTCCGGCAGATCCAGACCGAGATCGAGGCCGGCGGCTTCGACTGGCGCGTCGATCTGGAAGACGTGCACATGAACATCGAGGCGCGCCTGACCGACCGCATCGGCATCACCGGCAAGAAGCTGCACACCGGGCGTAGCCGCAACGACCAGGTGGCCACCGACATCCGCCTGTGGCTGCGCGACGAGATCGACGTCATCCTCGCCGAGATCACCCGCCTGCAGCAGGGCCTGCTGGAGCAGGCCGAGCAGCACGCCGAAGTGATCATGCCCGGCTTCACCCACCTGCAGACCGCCCAGCCGGTGACCTTCGGCCACCACCTGCTGGCCTGGTTCGAGATGCTGTCGCGCGACTACGAGCGCCTGGTCGACTGCCGCAAGCGGGTCAACCGCATGCCGCTGGGCTCGGCCGCGCTGGCCGGCACCACCTACCCGATCCAGCGCGAGATCACCTGCCGGCTGCTCGGCTTCGAGGCGATCGGCGGCAACTCGCTGGACGGCGTGTCGGACCGCGACTTCGCCATCGAATTCTGCGCCGCCGCCTCGCTGGCGATGATGCACCTGTCGCGCTTCTCCGAGGAGCTGGTGCTGTGGACTTCGGCACAGTTCAACTTCATCGAACTGCCCGACCGCTTCTGCACCGGCAGCTCGATCATGCCGCAGAAGAAGAACCCGGACGTCCCCGAGCTGGTACGCGGCAAGAGCGGCCGGGTGTTCGGCGCGCTGACCGGCCTGCTGACCCTGATGAAGGGCCAGCCGCTGGCCTACAACAAGGACAACCAGGAGGACAAGGAACCGCTGTTCGACGCCGCCGACACCCTGCGCGACTCGCTGCGCGCCTTCGCCGACATGGTCCCGGCGATCCGGCCGCGCATCGAGGTGATGCGCGAGGCCGCCCGCCGCGGCTTCTCCACCGCCACCGACCTGGCCGACTACCTGGTGCGCAAGGGCCTGCCGTTCCGCGACTGCCACGAAATCGTCGGCCACGCGGTGAAGTACGGCGTGCAGAGCGGCAAGGACCTGGCCGAGATGAGCCTCGACGAGCTGCGCCAGTTCAGCGACCAGATCGACGCCGACGTGTTCGCCGTGCTGACCCTGGAGGGCTCGGTCAACGCCCGCGACCACATCGGCGGCACCGCGCCGGCCCAGGTCCGCGCCGCCGTGGCTCGCGGCCGCGAGCTGCTGGCCGCGCGCTGAGCCCGTAGGGTGCGCCACAGCCTGATGGTGCGCGCGGCGCACCCTGCATGGCCACCCGCAACCAACGAGCGCTTGCCGCGCCCGGCAGCGGCGGGTTATGAAGGAGGCCAAGGCCGCCCGGATTGCCCGCCATGCCCACTTCCGACCGCCCGCGCTTTCGCGTCAGCGCCGACCGCCAGTCAGCCAGCCGCCGCGTGCGCTACATCGAGACCAGCCGCCCGGACGACCGCAGCTGCACCCTCTGCCGGCTGGACGAAGAGAACCCGCCGGCACCCGACGAGACTCCCGCCATGACCGCACACAGCGCCGAGGACGATGCCGTCTTCGCCGAAGAGAAACTGATCGAGGCCATCGAGAACCAGATCGCCGCCGGCGAGCCGGCCGCCACCCTGGCCACCCTCAACAAGCTGACCCTGGTCGGCTACGAACGCACCGACGCCGTGCGTCTGATGGCGCTGATCCTCGCCCACGAGATCGAGAACATGCTGGCCGACAACCGCCCGTTCGACGGCGCCGGCTACGAACGCATGCTGCGCGCCCTGCCCGAGCTGCCCGAGGCCCTGCAGGGCGACGCCGAGGAAGACGAATAACGACAAGCGGCAGCATCCAGCTGCCGCGACCGCACCGGAGGCACCATGCACCTGAATCCCGAGCTGATCGCCGAACTGGAACTGCTCACCCTGTTCAACCCGGACAACACCCAGGAGGGCCTCAAGATCCACCAGGACGCCGCCCCGGCGATGATCGCCGCCGGAGCGCGCCTGCACGCCAAGGGCCTGATCAGCCAGACCGACGGCGGCTACCTGACCAGCCTCGGTCTCGATGCCGCCGAGCAGCTGCGCACCGTGCTGACCATCCTGCAGCCGGCCTGACGGCCGAACGGGCGGACCGCGCGCCACACGGCGCCGGCCCGCCAGCCACGTCGCAAACCTCTTTCCCCGCACCACAGCCCGACGCTCCACCCCGGCCACGGCGCAGACCTTGACCGCCTCGGCAAAGACGCCGCCGGGAAAGCGCTATGCTGCGCAGCGCCTCCCGGACAAGGACGTCCCCCATGCCTCGTGTTTCACCCCTCATCCTCGTCGTGCTCGGCGCCGTAGTCATGCTCGCCTCCCTGGCGCTGTACTGGATCCGCGACACGCCGCTGGACAACCAGGCCAGCGCCTGGGTGGCGGAGGCCAGCGCCCAGCGGGAGCCCAGCGCCGGGCATGTCTACCTGCTGGGACTGGATGCCGAGGGCGAACCGATGAACGCCGGCAGGGCACGTCTGGCCCAATACCGGAGCTGGCGCGCCAACCATTCGCCTTTCGACGATTTCCGCCCAAGGCCGGGCAAATCACTGTCCATGCCCAGGCTCGCCGCCCGGCACGGCGAACAGGGTCTCTGCCGGCAGCCCGAGCAGGACACGGCGCTGCTCGAACAGGGCCGCGAACTGCTGGCGCGCTACCGTCAGGCCGCGCGCCTCGACGACCTGCGCAGCCTGGGCGCCAGCGAGCCGGCAGAACCGCTGCCCAACTACGCTGCCCTGGCCACCGGCAACCACCTGCTGGCACTGCAAGCCTGCCGGCTGCTCCGCGACGGCCAGCCCGGGCAGGCCAGAGCCCTGCTCGAGGAAGACCTCGGCCACTGGCGCCGGCACCTGGCGGCCGCCGACAGCCTGCTGCTGAAGATGGTCACCGCCCAGCTGGTCGCCGGCGACATCGGCAGCCTCGCCGCGCTGTACCAGCAGGGGCTGATCGAGCGACCGACGCCACTGGCTCCCCTGACGGCCGCCGAGCGCTCGCTGGAGAGCGCCATGCAGAGCGAGTTCGTGATGCTCGCCAACGGCTTCGCGGCGATGCGCGACGACCCGCACTTCCTCCAGGAGCACGGGCGCCTCGCCCTGCGCCTGCTGTTCAAGCCGAACATGAGCAGCAACGCCGCACTGCCCGACTACCAGCGCATCGCCCAGGCTTCGCAGCTGAGCGCAGACGAGTTCGTCGCCTGGCTGCGCCAGCCAGCGGCTGTGCGCCACCAGGACTGGCGCAACCCCATCGGCAATGTGCTGGTCGCCGTCGCCATCCCCGACATGCGCCAGTATCTGGCGCAGCTGCATGACCTGGGTGCGCGCATCCAGCTCTACAACCGCCTCCGTAGCCTGGAGCCCGGCTTCACCGCCGCCCAGGCACTGAGCGTCAGCGCCGCAGGCAATCCCTACGGCGCGGGGCCGGCCCGGCTGCTCGAGGCCGGCTCGCCGCAGCTCTGCTACGACGGCCCGCTGGCCGACACCAGGCACCGCCGCTGCCTGCCGCTGCTCGGTCTCGCCGCAGCAGCCACGGCGGCCGGCACCACGCGCTAACCGCCCTCCACAAACGCAACAGCCCGCGCCGGTTTCCCGGTCGCGGGCTGTTTGCGTTCTCTTGCCGTCAGGGCTGCCGTCAGCGCACCTCGCCGGCCGCCTCCGGCTGGTAGTCGACGCCCAGCAGGGTCAGCTTGAGACGCTTGCCGCCGGGCACTTCCCAGTCGATGGTCTGCCCCACCGACAGGCCGAGCAGCGCACAGCCGACCGGCGCCAGCACCGATACCGTGCCCTCGGCGCCCGCCTCGTGCGGGTAGACCAGGGTCAGGTGGTATTCCTTGCCGCTGGCTTCCTCGCGGCAGTGGGCGGTGGAGTTCATGGTCACCACGCCCGGCGGCACCGCGTCGAGACCGACCACCTCGGCGCGCTCGAGTTCGCGCTCCAGTGCCTCGGCGGTGGGGCCGTAGTCCTCCAGGCTGTCCAGCAGCTTCTCCAGACGCTGCAGGTCGAGACGAGTGATGGTGATGGGCGGCGACAGGCTCATGATGTCGGCAGGGCTCCTTGACGTGATCGGGAAAAAGCAAAACCCCGCCCGAGCAGGCTGTGTGAAAACGTCGCGAACGTCGGCGAAGCAAAGCCGAAAGGGCGGCCATGGGGGCCGACCGCTTTCAACGGCGCATCGCCCGACGCGGTGTCTTTACACAACCGGCGCAGGCGGGGTTTGCAGCGACCATACCACAGCAAGGCGAATAGGCAAGCCGGCCGGGTCAATCGCCCGACCCGGCAGGGAAAAAGCTCAGAGCGCGGAGAAGTCGACGTCCTCGCCGCCCTGCTCGCGCACCAGGCGCGCCAGCATCTCGGTCAGCGCCTCGCCATTGGCATCGCACACCCAGCGGCTGGCCGACTCGTCGTAGTCGAAGTGGAAGCCGCCCGAGCGCGCTGCCAGCCACAGCTGGCGCAGCGGCTCCTGGCGGCTGAAGATCAGCTGGCTGCCGTTGTCGAAGCGCACGGTCAGCACGCCGCCGCTGTTCTCCAGGTCGACATCCAGATCGCTGGCGTCGAAGGCGTCCTCGACCGCCCGCTGCAGGGCGTCCACCAGGCTGTGGAAGCGTGCTTCGCTCAGACTCATCAACTCTCTCTCCACTGGGATGGGACGGGCATCAACCCCCGGCCGCAGGCCGCGCCCGCCGTGCGTCCCGGCGCATAGGCAAGCCCTCGGGGGGTCGGTATACTCCGGCGCAATCGATGCTTTTACAAGGATTTCCGCCATGAAGCGCTTGCTGCTTCCCCTCCTCGCGCTGATCGTGCTCGGCGCCGGCCTCAGCGGCTGCGGCCAGAAGGGTCCGCTGTATCTTCCGGGCGACGAAAAGGCCGGTAGCAGCAAAGACCGTTTCGAATTCTAAGATTCCCTGCGTCCGCCTGCGGGCGGGCGCCCCAGGAGGCTGCATGCAACCCTTCGAGTACCGCGACGGCCAGCTGTTCGCGGAAGGCGCGGCGCTGTCCGCGATCGCCGAACGCTTCGGCACCCCCACCTACGTCTATTCGCGCGCGCACATCGAGGCGCAGTACCGCGCCTATGCCGATGCGCTGGCCGGCATGGAGCACCTGGTGTGCTTCGCGGTCAAGGCCAACTCCAACCTCGGCGTGCTCAACCTGCTCGCCCGCCTCGGCGCCGGCTTCGACATCGTCTCGCGCGGCGAGCTGGAGCGCGTGCTGGCGGCCGGCGGCGATCCGGCCAAGGTGGTGTTCTCCGGGGTCGGCAAGAGCCGCGACGACATGCGCCGCGCGCTGGAAGTCGGCGTGCACTGCTTCAACGTCGAGTCCGACGTCGAGCTGGAGCGCCTGCAGCAGGTGGCGGCCGAGCTGGGCGTCAAGGCGCCGGTATCGCTGCGCGTCAACCCCGACGTCGATGCGCAGACCCACCCGTACATCTCCACCGGCCTCAAGGAGAACAAGTTCGGCATCAGCATCGACGTCGCCGAGGCCGTGTACGCCCGCGCCGCCGAGCTGCCGAACCTGGAAGTGGTCGGCGTCGACTGCCACATCGGCTCGCAGCTGACCCAGCTCGAGCCGTTCCTCGACGCCCTCGAGCGCCTGCTGGCGCTGGTCGACCGCCTCGCCGAACGCGGCATCCAGATCAGGCACCTGGACCTCGGCGGCGGCCTCGGTGTGCGCTACCGCGACGAGCAGCCGCCGCTGGCCGGCGACTACATCAAGGCGGTGCGCGAGCGCCTGGCCGGCCGCCAGCTGGCCCTGGTGTTCGAGCCGGGCCGCTCGATCGTCGCCAACGCCGGCGTGCTGCTGACCCGCGTCGAGTTCCTCAAGCACACCGAGCACAAGGACTTCGCGGTGATCGACGCGGCGATGAACGACCTGATCCGCCCGGCGCTGTACCAGGCGTGGATGGACATCGTGCCGGTGCAGCCGCGCGCGGGCGAGGCGCGCCGCTACGACCTGGTCGGGCCGATCTGCGAGACCGGCGACTTCCTCGGCAAGGACCGCGAGCTGGTGCTGGCCGAGGGCGACCTGCTGGCGGTGCGCTCGGCCGGCGCCTACGGCTTCGTGATGAGCTCCAACTACAACACCCGCGGCCGCGCCGCCGAGGTGCTGGTCGATGGCGAAGCGGTGCACCTGGTGCGCCGCCGCGAAACCCTCGAAGAGCTGTTCGCCGGCGAAAGCCTGCTGCCCAACTGATCCGGAGGTCGGCATGCTGCTGCGTTTCACCAAGATGCACGGGCTGGGCAACGACTTCATGGTCCTCGACCTGGTCACCCAGCACGCCCACATCCAGCCCAAGCACGTGCGCCAGTGGGGCGACCGCCACACCGGCGTCGGCTTCGACCAGCTGCTGATCGTCGAGCCGCCGAGCCGCCCGGACGTCGACTTCCGCTACCGCATCTTCAATGCCGACGGCTCCGAGGTGGAGCAGTGCGGCAACGGCGCGCGCTGCTTCGCCCGCTTCGTGCTGGACAAGCGGCTGACCGCCAAGAAGCGCATCCGTGTCGAGACCAAGAACAGCGTGATCGAACTGAACGTGCGCAGCGACGGGCAGATCACCGTGGACATGGGCGCGCCGCGCCTGGCGCCCGCCGAGATCCCCTTCGTCGCCCCGGAAGCGGCGCTTGCCTACGAGGTCGAGGTCGGCGGCCAGCGCGTCGAGCTGGCCGCCGTCTCGATGGGCAACCCGCACGGCGTGCTGCGCGTCGACAACGTCGACACGGCGCCGGTGCACGAGCTGGGCCCGCAGCTGGAAACCCATCCGCGCTTCCCGCAGAAGGCCAACATCGGCTTCCTGCAGGTGGTCGACGCCCACCATGCGCGCCTGCGTGTATGGGAGCGCGGCTGCGGCGAGACCCAGGCCTGCGGCACCGGCGCCTGCGCCGCCGCGGTGGCCGGCATCCGCCAGGGCTGGCTGCAGTCGCCGGTGCAGATCGAGCTGCCCGGCGGCAAGCTGTCCATCGAGTGGGCCGGCCCCGGCGCGCCGGTGCTGATGACCGGACCGGCGCTGCGCGTGTTCGAAGGCCAGGTGCGCCTGTGAACGAGCGGCTCGAGGTGCCGGAGCTGGACGCCGAGCAGGTCGCCGCCTGGCTGGCGGCGCACCCGCGGTTCTTCGTCGGGCGCGACGAACTGCTCGAGCAGTTGCTGATTCCCCACGAGGCCGGGCATGCGGTGTCGCTGGTCGAGCGCCAGCTGCGCCTGCTGCGCGAGCGCAACCACGAGCTGCGCACGCGCCTGACCCAACTGATGGACATCGCCCGCGACAACGACCGCCTGTTCGAGCGCACCCGTCGGCTGATCGTCGCCCTGCTCGACGCCGAGAGCCTCGAGGAGCTGGTCGCCGCGGTGGAGGACGGCCTGCGCCACGACTTCCAGGTGCCCTGCGTCAGCCTGCTGCTGTTCAGCGACAATCCGCCGGCGGTGGGCCGCTGGGTCGGCCAGGGCGAAGCCCAGCAGCGCATCGGCGCCCTGCTCGGCGGCAACCGCACGGTGTGCGGCGTGCTGCGCGCCGAGGAGCTGGCCTTCCTGTTCCCCGCCGAGAACCTCGCCAGCATCGGCTCGGCGGCGGTGGCGGTGCTCGACCACCAGGGCCTGCACGGCGTGCTGGCCCTCGGCAGCCCCGACCCGCAACACTACAAGAGCTCGCTGGGCACGGTGTTCCTCGCCCACGTCGCGGAGATCGTCGCCCGCCTGCTGCCGCGCCTGGTGCCGCCGCTGCGCGCGGTGCGCTGAGGCCATGGCGGACGACTTCCGCAGCTGCCGCGACCGGGCGCTGCTCGAACTGTTCTACGCCAGCGGGCTGCGCCTCTGCGCGCTGGCCGCCCTCGATCTCGCGCAGCTCGACCTCGCCGCCGGCCTGCTGCGCCTGTCCGGCAAGGACGGCCGCCCCCGCGAGCTGCCGCTCGGCCCGCGACCGTGCGCGGCGCTGCAGGCCTGGCTGGGCAGGCGCCAGGAGGTCGCCGTCGAGCCGGCGCTGTTCGTCGGCCGCCACGGTCGGCGACTGACCCCGCGCGCCGTGCAGCAGCGGGTGCGCCAGGCCGGTCTGCGCGCGGCGGGCGCCGCCGTGCCGCCCGCCGTCGAGCCCGCCGCCGGGCAGGAACGAGCCGCCGCCGGCGAGCCGCCGGACGACCCGACCGGCGAGCGCGCGCAGGCCTACGCACGCCTCGACTTCCGCTATCTGGCGCAGGTCTACCGGCGCGCCCATCCGCGCGCCCGACGGCACGCCGCGGCGGACGACGACAGCCAGGACTGAGCTTTGCCGGTATGATGCAGTGGTTGAGCGAATCGCTCGGCCACCGCGGAGAGCCTGCTTGAGTCTGCGCCTGATCATCTTCGACCTCGACGACACCCTGTGGGACGCGCCGCCGGTGCTGCAGGCGGCCGAACTCGCCCTGCAGGCCTGGCTGGCCGCGCACGCGCCGCGCCTCGTCGATCCCGCCGAACGCCTGCGCGAGCAGCGCCGCCGCCTGCTGGAGCGGGAGCCGCAGCTCAAGGGCCGGGTCAGCGAACTGCGCCGGCGCATGCTGCGCGACAGCCTGGGAGCCGCCGGCTACGCCGAGGCCGAGCAGGCCCGGCTGGCCGAGCAGGCCTTCCGGCACTTTCTCGCCGCACGCCAGCAGGTCCGCCTGTTCCCCGAGGCGCGCCCGACCCTGGCGCGGCTGGCCGAACGCTTCACCCTGGGCGTGCTGACCAACGGCAACGCCGACGTGCGGCGCATCGGTATCGCCGACTACTTCCGCTTCGCCTGCAGCGCCGAACAGCTCGGCGTGGCCAAGCCCGACCCGCGCGCCTTCCGGGCCGCGCTGGCGCGCGCCGGGGTGAGCGCGCAGGAGGCCGTGCACGTCGGCGACCATCCGCGCGACGACGTCGCCGGCGCCCTCGGCGCCGGCCTGCGCGCCATCTGGATCAACCCGCAGGGCAAGGCCTGGGAGGGCGAGCGCGAGCCGCACGCGCAGATCGCCAGCCTCGCCGAGCTGCCGGCGCTGCTGGAGTCCTGGCAGGCCCGCCGATGAGCGACGCCGGCGCGCCGACCGCGCTCGCCACCCGACGCCCCGCCACGCTGCTGCCGCCGACGGTGCTGCTCGCCGGCGCATTGGCCGGCGGCATCCAGCCGCTCGGCGTGCTGCTCGGCGCACTGTTCGCCATCTGGGTGCTCCACCCGCCACGCCAGCTGACGGCCGGATCGTGGCTGGTCGCGACCCTGCTGGCCGGCGCGGCGCTGGCCGCCCACCTCGTGCCGGGCTTCGCACCGCTGGCGCTCGGCGCAGCGCGTCCGTTCAGCGCCGACGCCACGCCCTACGCGCTGCGCCTGCACTGGGACAAGCTGCTGCTCGGCGCCGTCCTGCTGGCCTGGTGGCTGCACCAGCCGCGCGCGCCTGCGAGCCGAACGGGGCAGGCCTGGGGCTGCGCGCTGCTCACCCTGCTGGCGGTGCCGGCGCTGGCCCTGGCCCTCGGCGTGGTCGCCTGGCAGCCGAAGTGGCCGCCGGAGCTGGCCCTCTGGCTGGCACTCAACCTAGGCGTCACCGCGCTGGCCGAGGAACTGCTGTTCCGCGGCCTGCTGCAGGGCGCGCTGGTCGAGCGCCTCGGCGCGGCGCGCGGCATCGCCGTCGGCGCGGCGCTGTTCGGGCTGGCCCACCTGCCGTTCAGCACGGGCTTCGCCATCGCCGCCGCCCTGGCCGGACTCGGCTACGGCTGGGTGCTGCGGCTGTCCGGCCGGCTGTGGGCGGCGGTGCTGCTGCACGGCACGGTCAACCTGGTGCACTTCCTGCTGCTCAGCTATCCGCTGCGCAGCCTCTGAAAACGGAAAAGGGCGGCCCCGGACACTCCGGGATCGCCCTTGCGCCTGCCAGCGACCGGGATCGGTCAGATGGGGCGGCTGCCGTACTTGCTGTCCGGCTTCTTCGGCGGGTCGGCAACCACGTTGGATTCGATTTCCTGCACCTTGCCGCCGCGGGCGAGGAATTCCTCCATTGCCCTGGCCAGCGCGTCGCGCTCCTTCTGCTTGGCCTCGATGGAGGGCAGCTCCTCGGGCTCGGGCTCCTTCTTGGCCTTCTTGGCGACCGGGGCCGCCACCTCGTCGTCGCCGTCGCCGTCGTCGTCCGGAGCGGCGCCCAGCTCCTCGTCGGCCTCCTCGGTTCCCTCAAGCTCGTCCTGTTCGAGATCTTCTTCGCTCATGATCAACCCCATGCTGCTGCTGAAAAGCAGAGTGTTTATAGCCCAGCCGCGTCGCCCGTGCGCGCCGCCGGTGCGGATTCGCCGGCCCCGCCAGGCCTCGCGCGCCACCGCGATGGCGCCGGCAAGGCGGGCGGCCGGCCCGTTTGCGCGCATTCTAGCGTGCCGCGAGAAAAAGCAAAGGGCGCCCGCAGGCGCCCCTTGTCGTGCTCGACGAAACCGCCGGATCAGCTCTTGCGAGTGAATTCCGGATAGGCCTCCATGCCGCACTCGGCGATGTCCACGCCGGTGTACTCGTCTTCCGGGTCGACGCGCAGGCCGATCACCGCCTTGAGGATCGCCCAGACCACCAGGCTGGCGGCGAACACCCAGCCGAAGATGCAGACGATGCCGAGCAGCTGGGCGCCGAAGCTGCCGTCCGCGTTGGTCAGCGGCACCGCCAGCAGGCCCCAGATACCGGCCAGACCATGCACCGAGATGGCACCGACCGGATCGTCGATCTTCAGCTTGTCGAGGGTCACCACGCCGCCGACCACCAGGGCACCGCCCACGCCGCCGATCAGGGTGGCGGCCAGTACCGACGGGGTCACCGGCTCGGCGGTGATCGACACCAGACCGGCCAGGGCGCCGTTGAGGGCCATGGTCAGGTCGAACTTGCCGAACACGATGCGGGCGACGATCAGCGCGGCCAGCAGACCGCCGGCAGCGGCCATGTTGGTGTTGACGAAGGCGGCGGCCACCGCGTTGGCGTCCTCGACGGTGCTCACCTTCAGTTGCGAGCCGCCGTTGAAGCCGAACCAGCCCATCCACAGGATCAGCGCACCGAGGGTCGCCAGCGGCAGGTTGGCGCCGGGGATGGCGTTGACCTGGCCGTTCGGGCCGTACTTGCCGCGCCGCGCGCCGAGCAGCAGGACGCCGGCCAGGGCGGCGGAGGCGCCGGCCATGTGCACCACGCCGGAACCGGCGAAGTCGAGGAAGCCGGCCTCGTTGAGGAAGCCCGAACCCCACTTCCAGTAGCCCTGGATCGGGTAGATGAAGCCGGTCATCACCACCGCGAAGGCGAGGAAGGCCCACAGCTTCATGCGCTCGGCCACCGCACCGGAGACGATCGACATGGCGGTGGCGACGAACACCACCTGGAAGAAGAAGTCGGCGCGCGCCGAGTAGTAGGGCGCACCGTCGCCGCCGGCGATCACGCTGTCGACGCCGTGCTCGTCGCCGATCAGGAAGCCCAGGCTGGGCAGGAAGCCGCCCTCGGGGCTGGAATACATGATGTGGTAGCCGACCAGCATGTACATCACGCAAGCCACCGCGTAGAGGGTGACGTTCTTGGTGAGGATCTCGGTGGTGTTCTTGGCCCGCACCAGGCCCGACTCGAGCATGGCGAAGCCGGCGGCCATCCACATGACCAAGGCGCCGCACATGACGAAGTAGAAGGTATCGAGTCCGTACTGCAGTTGAATCAGATCTGTGTTTTCCATGTCTCTATCAGCCTCTGGCCAAGGCGCCGGAGCGCAAGGCGGCACGGAGCCCCGGTGACGGGAACCCGGCCATGTCGAAAGTCGAGGGGGGCGGCCGCGCGGCGCCTCGGGCGCCAGCGGCACGGATCAGCGGCGGCGAGCCTGTCGCCCGGAGTCGTGCGCAAGGCAGCGACCACAGGCGAGCGGCTGGCTGAGGCTGGCGAGGGGCACTGTGGCTTCCTGCCTGGGAACTTGACGCAACATCATGATGTACTCCTGGGGCGTGGGGGTTCGGTGGAGTAGTTGGCTGGCGCGCCGCGCTTCAGATCGCGTCGGTGCCGGTCTCGCCGGTGCGGATGCGGATGGCCTGCTCCAGGTTGACCACGAAGATCTTGCCGTCGCCGATCTTGCCGGTGTTGGCGGCCTTGGTGATGGCGTCGATGACCGAGTCCAGCTGGTCGTCGGCGACCGCCACCTCGATCTTCACCTTGGGCAGGAAGTCGACGACGTACTCGGCGCCGCGATACAGCTCGGTGTGGCCCTTCTGGCGGCCGAAGCCCTTGACCTCGGTGACGGTGATGCCCTGCACGCCGATTTCCGACAGCGACTCGCGCACGTCGTCGAGCTTGAACGGCTTGATGATGGCGGTGACTAGCTTCATGAAGTGTTTCTCCGTAATGGTGGACTTGCCCCAGGAACAACGAACCCGTGACAAGTCTAAGCGCAGAGCCTGGCCTTTGTAACAGTGGCAGACACCGCGCAGGCTGGATTCGACGTGGACCGGCGGCAGCTGACGAAGCGTTCCCCCGCTTCGCCCGTCCCGGCGCTGTCGCAGGCGGGCACCGGTTGCCCAGACATTTGCAGAATCCTTGCCAACTTTCCGGATCGACTGGTTTTTCATGGAGTTAGCCGGGATGGCCGGCGTCTGCGGCGGCAAACGCCGGCCGAACGCACCAATGTAGTGCGCCAGCCTGGGCGACCTGCTCAAGAAACGCGCAACCGCTGCGCCGATCCGACCGCCCGCGCACCATTGTCGTGCAGCGCTGTCGGCCCGACGTGCACGGCGTCGGCCGTGCAGCCCCCCGCAGCGCCCGTCGCAGGTGCGACAAGGCATTTGCTAGACTGCCCCCTCCCGTTGATGGAAGACTGCCATGCTGCCGCCGAAGACCGTACTCGACCTGTTCGCCAACCAGGCCAGCCGCCTGTTCGGCGCCGACTCGCCGCTGCCGCGCGCCGAACTGGAAAGCCAGTTCAAGGCCCTGCTGCAAGGCGCCTTCGGCAAGCTGGACCTGGTCGGCCGCGACGAGTTCGACGCGCAGATGGCGGTGCTGGCGCGCACCCGCGCCCGCCTCGAAGCCCTCGAGGCGCGGGTCGCCGAACTGGAAGCCCGTCTGGAGCCGCCGCAGCCGCAGTAAGGCCAGGCTCCGCGGGACACTCGATCAAGGAGCGATCATGTCCCTCGCCATCGTCCACAGCCGCGCCCAGCTCGGCATCGATGCCCCGGCGGTCAGCGTCGAGGCGCATCTGGCCAACGGCCTGCCTTCGCTGACCCTGGTCGGCCTGCCGGAGACCGCCGTGCGCGAAAGCAAGGACCGCGTACGCAGCGCGATCCAGAGCTGCGGCTTCGAATTCCCCAGCCGCCGCATCACCCTCAACCTGGCCCCCGCCGACCTGCCCAAGGACGGCGGGCGCTTCGACCTGGCCATCGCCCTCGGCATCCTCGCCGCCAGCGGCCAGCTGCCCGCCGCCAGCCTGGACGGCATCGAGTGCCTCGGCGAGCTGGCGCTGTCCGGCGCCCTGCGCCCGCTGCGCGGCGTGCTGCCGGCGGCGCTGGCCGCGCGCGCCGCCGGGCGTGCGCTGCTGGTGCCGCGCGCCAACGCCGAGGAGGCCGCGCTGGTCGCCGGGCTGACCCTGTACGCCGCCGAGCACCTGCTGGAGGTGGTGGCGCACCTGGCCGGGCACGGCCCGCTCGAGCCCTGGACCGCCCGCGGCCAGCCGCAGCCTGCACCGATCCAGGGCGACATGGCCGAGGTGCAGGGCCAGCTGGCCGCCAAGCGCGCCCTGCTGGTGGCCGCCGCCGGCCGCCACAACCTCTTGCTCAGCGGCCCGCCGGGCACCGGCAAGACCCTGCTGGCCAGCCGCCTGCCCGGCCTGCTGCCGCCGCTGACCGAGGCCGAGGCGCTGGAAGTCGCGGCCATCCACTCGGTGGCCGGCCTCGCCCCGCTGTCCGGCTGGCCGGGCCGGCCGTTCCGCCAGCCGCACCACAACGCCTCCGGGCCGGCGCTGGCCGGCGGCGGCAGCCGGCCGCGCCCCGGCGAGATCAGCCTGGCCCACCATGGCGTGCTGTTCCTCGACGAGCTGCCGGAATTCCCGCGCAGCGTGCTCGACGTGCTGCGTCAGCCGCTGGAGAGCGGCGAGATCGTCATCGCCCGCGCCCAGGACAAGCTGCGCTTTCCCGCACGCTTCCAGCTGGTGGCGGCGATGAACCCCTGCCCGTGCGGTTACCTCGGCGATCCCGAGCAGCGCTGCCGCTGCACCCCGGAGCAGGTGCAGCGCTACCGCGCGCGGCTGTCCGGGCCGCTGCTCGACCGCATCGACCTGCACCTGACCGTGCGCCGCGAACCGACCCGCCTGCACGCCGCCGCCACGGGGCCGGACAGCGCGACGCTGGCGCAGCAGGTGGCCGCCGCCCATGCATTGCAGCTGGCGCGCCAGGGCTGCGCCAACGCCCATCTCGACCTGCCCGGCCTGCAGCGCCACTGCCCGCTCGGCGAGGCCGACCGCCGCTGGCTGGAGGACGCCGGCGGGCGCCTGCACCTGTCGCTGCGCGCCCTGCACCGGGTGCTCAAGGTGGCGCGCACCCTCGCCGACCTGGAAGGACAGGAGCGGATCGAGCGCGCCCAACTGGCCGAGGCGTTGCAGTACCGGGCGAGCGGCGGGCCCGGCTGAGGCGCCGTAACGAATGCAGCAAAGCTATTGAAGGGCATCAATCCTTCATAAAAAGCTATCGAGATGCTAGGGTGGTCGCCCCCCTGGACCGCGCGGGCGCGCCGCGCCCGGGATTGGCGCTCGGCACCGGCGCGGTCCAGTCTGTTCCGATACCCGCCCCTGGCGGCCATCCGATCACAAGGAGAGCCTGCTCGATGGAAACCTTCCCGCGCCCCGCGCGCGCCCTCAATCCCCCGGTGTTCTTCGGCTCGGCGGCGCTGATCCTCGCCCTGGTGGCGTTCGCCGTGGCCCTGCCGCAGATCGCCCAGGCCCTGTTCGGTCAGGTACAGACGTGGATCGTCGGCAACGCCAGCTGGTTCTACGTGCTGGCCGTGGCGCTGATCCTGATAACCGTGGTGTTCCTCGCCGTCAGCCGCTACGGCGACATCAAGCTCGGCCCCGACCACAGCCGCCCCGACTACAGCAACGCCACCTGGTTCGCCATGCTGTTCTCCGCCGGCATGGGCATCGGCCTGATGTTCTTCGGCGTCGCCGAGCCGGTGATGCACTTCGTCGCCCCGCCGGTGGGCGAGCCCAACAGCGTGCAGGCCGCCCGCGAGGCGATGAAGCTGACCTTCTTCCACTGGGGCCTGCACGCCTGGGCGATCTACGCCATAGTCGCGCTGATCCTCGCCTTCTTCTGCTACCGCCACGGCCTGCCGCTGACCCTGCGCTCGGCGCTCTACCCCTTGATCGGCGAGCGCATCCACGGCCCGATCGGCCATGCGGTGGACATCTTCGCCATCCTCGGCACGGTGTTCGGCGTGGCCACCTCGCTGGGCTACGGCGTGCTGCAGATCAACAGCGGCCTCAACCACCTGTTCGGCCTGCCGGTCGGCATCTGGGTACAGATCGTGCTGATCGTCGCGGTCATCGCGCTGGCCACCCTGTCGGTGGTCACCGGCCTGGACAAGGGCATCCGCCGCCTGTCCGAGCTCAACCTCGGCCTGGCCGTGCTCCTGCTCTTGCTGGTGCTGCTGCTCGGCCCCACCGTCTACCTGCTGCAGACCTTCGTGCAGAACACCGGCAGCTACCTGTCGGAGATCGTCAGCAAGACCTTCAACCTGTACGCCTACGAGCCGACCGACTGGCTGGGCGGCTGGACCCTGCTGTACTGGGGCTGGTGGATGTCCTGGTCGCCGTTCGTCGGCATGTTCATCGCCCGCGTGTCGCGCGGCCGCACCATCCGCCAGTTCGTCTGCGGCGTGCTGTTCGTCCCCGCCGGCTTCACCCTGCTGTGGATGACCGTGTTCGGCAACGGCGCCATCCACATGATCATGCAGCAGGGCCTGACCAGCCTGGCCGAGACGGTCGGCCAGGACAGCTCGCTGGCGCTGTTCGCCTTCCTCGAGCAGTTCCCCTTCGCCGCCGTGCTGTCGGCGGTGGCGGTGCTGATGGTGGTGGTGTTCTTCGTCACCTCGGCCGACTCCGGCTCGCTGGTGGTCGACATGCTCGCCTCCGGCGGCAACCCGCACACCCCGCTGTGGCAGCGGATCTTCTGGGCCGCCTCGATCGGCGTGGTGGCCATCGCCCTGCTGCTCGCCGACGGCCTCAGCGCCCTGCAGACCGCCACCATCGCCAGCGCCCTGCCGTTCTCGATCATCCTGCTGGCCTCGATGTGGGGCCTGCTCAAGGCCCTGCACCTCGACTCGACCAAGCGCGTGCTGCGCCAGCAGACCCCCGGCCACGGCCGCCACGCGCAGATCCACGGCGGCTGGCAGCGCCGCCTGCGCAACCTGGTGATGTTCCCGCGCCGCGCCCACGTCAACCGCTTCCTCGACGAGGTGGTGCAGCCGGCCTGCCTGGCGGTGGCCGAGGAGCTGCGCAAGCAGGGCCTCACCGGCGAGGTGCAGAGCGGCGACGACCACCGCGTGCGCCTCGAGGTGCGCCACGGCGCCGAGGTCGACTTCGTCTACGAGGTGCGCCCGCGCGCCTACGTGCAGCCGAGCTTCGTGATGCTCGAGGGCGACGAGGAGCGCAAGTACTTCCGCGCCGAGGTGCACCTGCTCGAGGGCGGCCAGGACTACGACGTGATGGGCTGGTCGCGCGACGAGGTGATCGACGACATCCTCGACCAGTACGAGCGGCACATGCACTTTTTGCATGTGGTGCGCTGAGGGGCGCGCCCGCCCCCGGTCGCCGCCCCGTTCGGCGCAGCGGGGCGGCCTGCTAGAATGCCGCCCTCCCCCGCAGCCAGACACCCCTGCCCGCATGTCCCGACTCAACCCCCGCCAGCAGGAAGCCGTCCACTACATCAGCGGCCCGCTGCTGGTGCTGGCCGGCGCCGGTTCCGGCAAGACCAGCGTGATCACCCGCAAGATCGCCTACCTGATCCAGCAGTGCGGCATCGCCGCCCGCCACATCGTCGCGGTGACCTTCACCAACAAGGCGGCGCGGGAGATGAAGGAGCGCGTCGGCCAGCTGCTGCGCGGCCGCGAGGGCGCCGGCCTGACCGTGTCGACCTTCCACAACCTCGGCCTCAACATCATCCGCAAGGAGCACGCCCACCTCGGCTACAAGAGCGGCTTCTCGATCTTCGACGAGAGCGACGTCAAGGCGCTGCTCGCCGACATCATGCAGAAGGAATACCAGGGCGACGACGGCGTCGACGAGATCAAGAACCTGATCGGCGCCTGGAAGAACGACCTGATCCTCCCCGAAGAGGCGCTGGCGCGGGCGCGCAACCCGCGCGAGCAGACCGCGGCGATCGTCTACCTGCACTACCAGCGCACCCTCAAGGCCTACAACGCGGTCGACTTCGACGACCTGATCCTGCAGCCGGTCAAGCTGTTCCAGGAGCATCCCGAGGTGCTGCAGAAGTGGCGCAACCGGGTGCGCTACATGCTGGTCGACGAATACCAGGACACCAACGCCAGCCAGTACCTGCTGGTCAAGCTGCTGGTCGCCGAGCGCGCGCAGTTCACCGTGGTCGGCGACGACGACCAGTCGATCTACGCCTGGCGCGGCGCGCGGCCGGAGAACCTGATGCAGCTCAAGGAGGACTTCCCCAGCCTCAAGGTGGTGATGCTCGAGCAGAACTACCGCTCCACCAGCCGCATCCTGAAATGCGCCAACGTGCTGATCGCCAACAACCCGCACGTGTTCGAGAAGCAGCTGTGGAGCGAGATGGGCCATGGCGACGAGATCCGCGTGATCCGCTGCAAGAACGAGGAGGCCGAGTGCGAGCGCATCGCCATGGAAATCCTCACCGAGCACCTGCGCACCCAGCGCCCGTACAGCGACTTCGCCATCCTCTACCGCGGCAACTACCAGGCCAAGCTGATGGAGCTGAAGCTGCAGCACCACCAGATCCCCTACCGCCTCTCCGGCGGCACCAGCTTCTTCGCCCGCCAGGAGGTGAAGGACCTGATGAGCTACTTCCGCCTCTTGGTCAACCCGGACGACGACAACGCCTTCCTGCGGGTGATCAACGTGCCGCGCCGCGAGATCGGCTCGGCGACCCTGGAGAAGCTCGGCAACTACGCCAGCACACGCAAGATCAGCATGTACGAGGCCAGCGACGAGATCGGCCTGCTCGAGCACCTCGACGCCCGCTACTGCGAGCGCCTGGCGCGCTTCAAGCACTTCCTCGACCGGGTGCGCCGCCAGTGCGCCGAGGACGAGCCGATCGCCGCGCTGCGGCAGATGATCGCCGACATCGACTACGAGAACTGGCTGCGCGAGAACAGCTCCACCGACAAGGCCGCCGAGTACCGGATGAGCAACGTCTGGTTCCTCCTCGAAGCGCTGAAGAACACCCTGGAGAAGGACGAGGACGGCGAGATGACCATCGAGCAGGCCATCGCCAAGCTGGTGCTGCGCGACATGCTCGAACGCCAGCAGGAGGAGGAGGACGGCGCCGAGGGCGTGCAGATGATGACCCTGCACGCCTCCAAGGGCCTGGAGTTCCCCTCGGTGTTCATCATGGGCATGGAGGAGGAGATCCTCCCGCACCGCTCGAGCATCGAGGCCGACACCGTCGAGGAGGAGCGCCGCCTGGCCTACGTCGGCATCACCCGCGCCAAGCGCAACCTCGCCATCACCTTCGCCGCCAAGCGCAAGCAATACGGCGAGGTGATCGACTGCCTGCCCAGCCGCTTCCTCGACGAGCTGCCGCCGGAAGATCTGCTCTGGGAAGGCCAGGAGGACGCGCCGGTGGAGGTCAAGGCCAAGCGCGGCAACAGCGCGCTGGCGGATATCCGGGCGCTGCTCAAGCGCTGAGGCGCGCTCAGCCCCCACCATGCCGCGCGCGGCTGGCCTGGACGATGCGCTCGGCCGGCACGCGCAGCTGGCGCAGCAGATAGTCGGCGAACTCCGGGGCGTAACCCTGGCGGGCGATGGCCTCGGCCATGCAGTCCAGCCAGGCCGCGCTGCCGGCCTCGTCGATCGGCCACTGCGCGTGGAAGGACGGGATCACGATGGGGCCGTACTTCTCGGCGAACAGCTTCGGCCCGCCCAGCCAGCCGCTGAGGAAGCAGGCCAGCTTGTCGCGCGAGGCGTCGAGGCTCTGCGGATGCATGCGCCGCAGCTCGGCCGCGGCCGGCGACTCGTCCATGATCCGGTAGAAGTCGTCGACCAGCCGGCGCAGGCCATCGATGCCGCCGGCGGCCTGATAGGAGGCGTCGCCGACGCCGTAGGGGGGAGTGCTGCTCATCGGGGCGCCCTCGTAGGCTGCGAAAGACCGGCAATTCTAGCCCAGGGCACACCCTCCTTTCGTCGCCCGCCCCCGGGAGACGGGCGACTGCGTTTAGAATGCGCCGCCCCGGATCACTGGTACCCCTTCGCCATGCATTCTGACGCCATCGCCACCCTGCAGCAGCAGCTCCTCGCCGCCCTGGCGGCCCCGCCTGCCGAGACGCGCCGCCTGTTCCACGGCCGCGGCCGGCGCTGGCCGGGGCTCGAGCACCTCACCGTGGACTGGCTGCAGGGCGTGCTGCTGGTGTCGCTGTTCCGCGAACCGGAGGCGGCCGAGCTGGAGCGTCTGCTGGCCATGCTGCAGGCCGTCGCCGCCAGCGCCGAGTGGCAGCAGAGCGGCGCCCACCACCTGCTGCTGCAGCACCGCTACCTGCCCGACAGCCGCATGGACTGGCTGCTGGGCGAGGAGCTGGAGGAGTGGCTGATCGACGAGGACGGCCTGCGCTACAAGCTCGATCTCGGCCGCAAGCAGAACAACGGCCTGTTCCTCGACATGCGCTACGGTCGCCGCTGGGTGCGCGCGCAGGCCGCCGGCCAGCGGGTGCTCAACCTGTTCGCCTACACCTGCGGCTTCTCGGTGGCGGCCATCGCCGGCGGCGCCGCGCAGGTGGTCAACCTGGACATGGCCCGCGCCGCGCTCAGCCGCGGCCGCGACAACCACCGCCTCAACGGCCACGACCTGGCGCGGGTCGAGTTCCTCGGCCACGAGCTGTTCAAGTCCTGGGGCAAGGTGCGCAAGTCCGGTCCCTACGACCTGATCGTCATCGACCCGCCGTCGTTCCAGAAGGGCAGCTTCGCCCTGACCCGCGACTACCGGAAGATCCTCCGCCGCCTCCCCGAACTGCTCGCGCCCGGCGGCAGCGTGCTGGCCTGCGTCAACGACCCGGACATCGGCCCGGACTTCCTGATCGACGGCATGGCCGCCGAGGCGCCGGCCCTGCGCTTCGCCCTGCGCCTGGACAATCCGCCGGAGTTCGCCGACATCCACCCGGACAGCGCGCTCAAGGCGCTGGTGTTCCACCTGGACGCCACCGCCCCGCCGGGCGGCTGAGCGCGCTGCGGGGAAAGGCCGTCGACTTGTACAATAACAACACGCTTGTACAAATTAAATAAATTCCCTAACTTTCCGTCCTGCGGAAGAGGCGCAGAGCGGTCTAGGCCGGGCGCCGGCCGCCGCCGACAGCGCAGCAATCACCGCCAACTTCCCGGGGGAATCCACATGGGCCAATACATCTACTGGTCGGACGACTACGCGACCGGTATCGACATCATCGACGAACAGCACAAGCGCATCTTCGAATACCTGACCGAGATCGACGCCGCCATCAAGGCCAGGTCGCTCGACGACGTGGAGCGCGTGGTCAAGGCCGTGGTCGACTACGCCGTCTCGCACAACACCTTCGAGGAAAGCCTGATGGAGAAGGCCGGCTACCCGATGCTGGATGCCCATCACAAGGTCCACGAGGCCTTCAAGACGCGCGTCAACGGCTACCTGCAGCGCCTCAACGGCGGCGAGGAACCCGTCGGCCTGGCCCGCGAGGTGCGCAGCGACCTCGGCCTGTGGCTGACCAACCACATCAAGCGCGACGACCGCCACTACGTGCCCTACGTGAAGAAGAGTCTGGACGGCGGCTTCGTCTCGCGCATGCTGGGCAAGTTCTTCCGCTGATCCGCGTCGCCCTCCCGCCGCAGGCGGCCTCGGCAGCGGCTACATTGACAGGGACGGTCCACGCCCGGCACGACCGACGGACAGGGAGAGCGACCATGAGAAGAGTCGTTGCCGCCATGCTCGCCTGCAGCCTTCTGGCCTGCCAGGCCGCCGCGGCAGAGGGGACGGAGGGGGACAGCGACCTGCCGCACTGGGCCGTGGAGCGCATCACCCCGCTGCACGACAGCGTGTCGCGCTGGATCGACAGCTCCTCGCGCAACATCGATGCCTTCTTTGGTACAGACGACAGCCTGACGGTGGAGAACCGCTCCTACCTGCGCGTCAGCCACGAAGTGGAGTGGCTGGAGTCCGACGACGTCGAGCACGACTTCGGCGTGCGTTTCCGCCTCGACGTGCCGACCACCCGCAGGCGCCTGCGCCTGATCATCGAGAGCGACCCGGAGGAAAGCCGCGGCACCCTGGCCGAGCAGGGCGCCAACCGCCTGCGCAACGATCCGCGGGATACCGGCAACTCGGTGATCGGCCTGGACCGCCTCGGTCGCCAGGACAAGAGCCGGGCCTGGGCCAACCGGCTCGGCGGCGGGGTGAAGCTGCGCTGGCCGCTGGACCCCTACCTGCGCTTCACCAGCGAGCGGCTGTGGAACCTCGGCGACGGCCCCTGGCAGCTGGAGTCCTACAACCGCCTGTCCTGGTTCGACAGCGACGGCTACTCGGCACGCACCCGCTGGGACGTCGGCCGACCGCTCGACGAACACCGCCACCTGCGCTTCGTCACCCAGTTCCAGTGGCAGGAGGAAGAGGACACCCTGGAGTTCTCCCAGGCCGCCCAGCTCGACCGGGTGCTCGGCCGGCGCAGCGCACTGCGCTACTCCGCGGTGCTGGTCGGCAACGGCTCCTCCGGCCCGCGGATCAACGACGGCTACCTGCAGCTCCTCTACCGGCGCAACCTGCACCGGGAGATCCTCTTCGCCGACCTGATCCCCGAGCTGCACTTCCCCCGCGACGCCGACTTCAGCCCGCGCTGGGCGCTGACCCTGCGCGTGGAGATGTTCTTCAGCGGCGACATCGTGCGCAGATGAGCGGCGGGCGCGGCCGGCCCCAGGCGACCGCTCGCCCGCTCCCGCGTCAGCTCGCCCGGGCGGCGACCCCGGAGGAGAAACGCTGCACCACGTCGACCACCCGTCCCGCGCCGCCGTGGATCTGGCGGATCGCGGTTCCCGCCTCGCCGGCCAGACGCACACCCTCCTCCACCTCGGCCAGGCTGGCGAGCATGCCTTGCATCGCCTGGTCGGCCTCGGCACGGATCGCACCGATCAGCTCGTCGATCGAGCCGGTCGCCTGTGCGGTGCGGCCCGCCAGGCTGCGCACCTCGGCGGCGACCACGGCGAAGCCCTGGCCGCTGGAACCGGCGCGAGCGGCCTCGATGGCGGCGTTCAGCGACAGCAGGTTGGTCTGCTGGGCGATGTCCTGGATCGCATCGACGATCGAGGTGACCTGGCGGACGCGCCGCTCCAGGCGCTCGACCTGCGCCACCGCGGCGCGCACCTGCTCGGCCAGGGCGCGCATGCGCTCGGTCGCCTCGAGGATTACCCGCTGGCCGGAGCTCGACAGCTGTTCGGTCTCCCGGGCGATCGCGTAGGCGGTCCGCGCGCTGTGCTGCTCGGCCGCATGGCGGCGGACCCGCTCGCCGATGTCGGTGGCGAACTTGATCACCCGATAGGGGCGGCCCTGCTCGTCGAATACCGGGTTGTAGGTGGCCTCGAGCCAGATCGGCTGGCCGTTGCGGGCGACCCGCTCGCACTGCCCGGAGAAGAAGCGCCCGCTGCGCAGATCGGCCCAGAACTGCCGGTACTCCTCGGAGGCGCGGTATTCGGCCGTGCAGAAGTCGGCGTGTGGCTTGCCGCGCACCTCCTCCGGGGCATAGTCCATGACGCTCAGGAAATTCTCGTTGGCCTCCAGGACCCGGCCGTCCATGTCGAACTGGATGACGGCCATCGAGCGGTCGATGGCCGACACCAGGCGGCGATCCTGGTTGGCTTGCTCGATGCGCGCGGTGACGTCGCTGGCGAGCCCGAGCACCCCGCCGAGCGCGCCGTCGTCGCCGCGCAGCGGCACGTAGCAGACGTCCAGCCACAGCGCCCGGCCGTCGCGACGGCGGTGCCGACGGATGCCGGCCCAGGACTCGCCGCGGTGCAGACGCTCCCAGAGCGCCGCGTAGTCGGCGCAGGCCGCGAAGGCCTCGTCGCACAGCGCGCGGTGGGGGATGCCGCGGATCTCCTCGGGCGCATAGCCCATCAGGGCGCAGAAGGGCGCGTTGGCGGCGCGCACGCTACCGTCCGACTGCAGTTCGACGAGCGCCACCGCGCGCTGCAGGGCATCGAAGATCGTCCGGTGATTGCGGGGCTCGCCCCCCGGGGTGCGGAAAAGACGCAGCATGATGGCTCGCTCGAGTGGGCAGTGGTCGGTACGCCGCGGCGAGCTTCCCGACGCACGAAGCGCCGACGCAGCGAGGGGGCGGGGTCGCCCGTGGCTTCTGGTGTTCCGTATCCGCCGAAAAACGATACGGAACATATACAAATCACGATCAATTGCAAAGCTTTACAAACGATCTGCGCACACGGCACCTCCCGGCGCCCGGTTCCGGCGCCGGGCTGCCCTCCCCCGCCGCACGGTGATAGGATGCGCGCCCTATGCGCATCCACGACCTGACCTCCCGCCTCGCCGCCTGCGGCGCCCAGCCCTGCCACAGCCGACGCATCCTGCGTGCCTGGCTGGCCGGCCAGCCCCTGGACAGCGGCCCGCGCAAGCAGCCGGCCGCCGACTTCCTGCCGCTCTCGGTGCGCCGGGCGCTGCCGACGCTGGACAGCGCGATCGCCGACCTGGCCCGGCTGCGCTCGCAGCACCCCGGCGCCGACGGCTCGGCACGCCTGCTGGTCGAGCTGGCCGACGGGCAGATGGTCGAGAGCGTACTGCTGCCCAGAGATGGCCTGTGCGTGTCGAGCCAGGTCGGCTGCGCGGTCGGTTGCGTGTTCTGCATGACCGGCAAGAGCGGCCTGCTGCGTCAGCTCGGCAGCGCCGAGATCGTCGCCCAGGTGGCCCTCGCCCGACGCTTCCGGCCGGTCAAGAAGGTGGTGTTCATGGGCATGGGCGAGCCGGCGCACAACCTCGACAACGTGCTGGAAGCCATCCACCTGCTCGGCAGCGAGGGCGACATCGGCCACAAGAACCTGGTGTTCTCCACGGTGGGCGATCCGCGCGTGTTCGAGCGCCTGCCGCGCGAGCGGGTCAAGCCGGCGCTGGCGCTGTCGCTGCACACCACCGACGCCGAGCTGCGCCACGCACTGCTGCCGCACGCGCCGCAGCTCGACCCGGCCGAACTGGTCGAGCTGGGCGAGGCCTACGCGCGCACGGTCGGCTACCCGATCCAGTACCAGTGGACTCTGCTCAAGGGCATCAACGACAGCGTCGAGGAAATGGACGGCATCCTGCGCCTGCTGCGCGGCAAGTACGCGGTGATGAACCTGATCCCCTACAACAGCCTGGAAGACGACGCCTTCCAGCGCCCGGACGGCGAACGCATCGTGCAGATGGTGCGCTACCTGCACAGCCAGGGCGTGCTGACCAAGGTACGCAACAGCGCAGGGCAAGACGTCGACGGCGGCTGCGGCCAGCTGCGCGCCCGGGCCGAAGCGGTGCGCCGCCGCCGGCAGACGCCACCGGCGGGCTGAGCCTCCACCCCACACACGAAACCCCACCACCGCATGCGCCCACCCGGCGAGGGCGCGCTGCCTGGCCGCTGGTGCGACATGCCCGCCCACCGCTCCAGACCGCACCCGCCGGGCAAATTGCGTTGCGCAATAGGGCAAATGCCAAATCTGGATAAGCCCGCGGCGGCAGACGGCGGATCTTCACCTAAGGTTGAAAAATGTGAAGCGCATCACGCTACTGGCGGACTGCGCTCACACACAAGGTTTGCTTGGTTGGCTTTGGACGGCCTGATTTGACGAGCTCGGGCCGCCGCTTCATGCGCAGTTCGGCCGGGGTGAATTGAGGAGTTGCCGGGCGCGATTGCGCGAACGTCCGAACCCTTCGGAATGCCAAAGCCACACCCGCAGCGATGCGGGGCCGGAAAGCCCCTGGGTCTTGGTCCAAGACAGCCGGGTTGCCTCACTACCGAGCGTGACGTTCACGCAGCACGGTCAGCAGCCATCGCCGGGCGCAGCCACGGACGTGGCCGCAGCGCCGCATGACCACCATCGGTAGGAGTGTTGAAATGACCACGATTATCGGCACGGGTGTATACGTCACCCTCGACGAAAGCGCCGGGCTGCAGAACCTCACCGCCACGCCAACCCCAACCGGAGATGCTGACGACAACGACATTCTGCTGGCGGCCCTGCCCTCGACCTTCTCCGGTCGCCTGACGACACTTGGGGCGGGCACCGCAATGGAGGCGGCCCTGAGCGGCTATACCGGCGCCGCGGGCAACACGGGCAGCAATGCGTTCACCATCACCGCTGCGCCGGGGGGAAGCGTCACCGATATCAGCTTCGTCGGCAGCGATGGCTTGGCGCTGAGTGGCACCCCGAGCGGACTGTTCACCCTCGACGGCACCGAAATCCTGCTCTACACGGATACCAACAACAACATCCTGCTGGGCCGGGCCGGAGGTCCAACCGGCGACATCGTGTTCGCCGCCTACATCGAGGAAACCGGCACGCCGGTCAGCGGCGGCAAGATCTGGACCGTGCTGTACCAGCCGCTCAAGCATACCGATGCCAACGACCACGACGATGCCGTCGACCTGACCGGCAAGGTTTTCATCGGCACCAGCCAGGACATTGATTTCACTCTGAGCGGTGCGCCCTCCGGGCAGAACCTGTTCCTGATGTTCACGATGGCGAACCCGACGGTGGTCGACGTCGGTGGTGTCCTGCGGATCACCGACCCCAGCATCATCGCCACCGGCAAGAACCCGGCCAACCAGTCGACCGGCGTCAACATCAACACCGGCGACACCATCAATACCAGCCAGGCGGGCGGCCCGACCACCTTCGGCACCAACAACCAGATGATCACCGAGCAGGAGGGCATCCGCTTCACCTTCGTCACCGGTGCCCGGCAGGACGTGACCATCCCCAACCTGGACCAGAACGAGGCGGATGTCGAAGCCAACATCGACTTCACCGGCATGTTCAATTCCAGGGGCGCCGATTTCGACGTCGTGCAGTTGCAGAGCGGCAAGACCGCGCAGGTCAGGATCAGCGCCTTCAGCACCGCCGCCGAGCCCGGCGTGGACTTCGTCGACGGCTATGACAACGACACGGCGGTTGCCATCAGCAACGTCAAGGTCTTCAACATCAGCACCGGACAGGAGGTCACCGCGGGCATTACCATCAACATTGATAGTAATGGGATTGCCTTCATCACCGGCGTCAAGGCCGGCTACCGGATCGAGTACACCACGAGCGCGGATCACAACCGCGTGCTGATCGAGAACGGCGCGGCACTCGACGCCAGAGGCAACGACCACGCCGACTTCGATATCGGCGGCTTCACGCTGCGGCAGATCTCGAATGACACGCTGGAAATCGGCTCCAAGATGGTCTTCGAGGATGATGGGCCGACACTCGCCTTCGGCAACCTGATCGGCACCGGTACCGACCTTGCGCAATACGGCTACTGGAACATGGCTGCCGGAAGCGACGGACTGGGTGCGACCGGTCTGGATATCTCGTTGGCGAATGGCCAGTTCACCCTGGTCAGGCCCGACGGCACGACCACCACCGGCACCGGCACGCTCACCGAGTTGTCGCCCTCAAATGGTGCATACCGGTTCGCCGGAACCCTGACCGGCGACTTCGACAACAACGCGGCAACGGCGGACACCAGCATCGACTACACGCTGACCGCCTTCGCCGATGGCACCTATGCGCTGGACCTGGTGCAGGGCTTCAGTTCGACGATCGTCCTCAGCAGCGCCGACGGCGCGCTGGCAGCGGGCGGCCCTGACGCCGTGCGCACCCTGCTGATCCCGCCGCAGAACCCACCGACCATCCCCTCCCCGTCCGAGGAGGTTGTCTTCTTCGGTGTCAACGCCGGCACCAGCGCCAGCGAAATCTTGTCCGCCATCGGCCTGGGTGCGCCCGACCTTACCGAAGCGCAGATAGAAGCTGGGGGGTTTGCCTTCCTCGGCACCGCGAACATGAACGTCAGCACCTCCGGTATCGGTATCGGCAAC
This sequence comes from Stutzerimonas stutzeri, assembly GCF_024451105.1. GTDB lineage: Bacteria > Pseudomonadota > Gammaproteobacteria > Pseudomonadales > Pseudomonadaceae > Geopseudomonas > Geopseudomonas stutzeri_A. The sequence continues at coordinate 2,954 of NZ_JANGEY010000014.1, read as the reverse complement.
AACAACTTCGATGGCAACGGCACGCCCGGCATCAATGCCGGTGACGAGAGTTTCGTCATCAACCCCGAGACCTTGTTGACGGGCATGAAGGTGTTCATCGACAACTCGGTGCAGGGCTACAACCCGGCAACGGAAGAGCTGTACTACCGGATCTTCTACGCCGACGGCTCAACCTCGGCGCAGATCAAGGTGCTGGCCGCCGACCTGCAACCGGCACCTAACAGTGAATACGGTCTGGGTGTAGGGGTGAAGTTCTTCGAAATCGAGCGGGAGGGCACCAAGCTGATCGATGCCGTGCAGCTCACCATGGGCCTGGGTGTGATCAAGATCCCGGTGATCCAGTTCATCCAGGAGACCGAGAGCCTGGCCAGCGATATCCGGCTGACGTTCAATGCCACCGTGACCGACGGCGATGGGGACACGGCGACCAGCACCTTCGACGCCAACCTGTTCGCCAACGAACTGGACAACCCGCTCGTCAACTACACGCTGGTAGGCACGCTCGGTGAGCGGGATGCCTTCAACGTCGATTTGTCGGCCGATGAGAACCTGTACCGGGTCACCGGCTTCGATGCGAATGCGAGTCCCGGTCTGCGCGATACCCTGGTGCTGATCGGCGACCCGAACGCCGGTGCTCCGCAAATCGACAACAGCGGTGACGACAGCATCGTGACGGTTGTGGAGGCCGGCGGGCAGACAACCACCATCACCGTGGTTGGCGTCGACCTTCTGGCCAGCGACATTGTCTTTGGCGGCGTCTGATATCGCGCGCGTGAACGAATGCGAGGGTGGCACAAGAGCCACCCTCGCACTGTTTCCGACCGTTCCAGTTGGGCTCCGCACGACCGAACTGGACCGCCTCGGCTTGCCCGGACAGGGCGACAGCCGGAGCGCGCAAGCCCGCCTGCACCACGGCGCGAACCCTGCCAGGTCCGTCAGCGATCCCAGGCAGCTCAGAGGGCATTGTCCTGCGCGCTCAGCGAGCAAATTGCATCCGGCAATAGAGAAAATGCCAAATCTGGATAAGCCCGCAATAGCAGGCGGCTGATCTTCACCTAACGTTTAAAATGTGAGCTACGTCACACTATTGGCGTGACGAGTTCACACACAAGGTTTGCTTGGTTGGCTTTGGACGGCCTGATTTGACGCACTCGGGCCGCCGCTTCATGCGCAGTTCGGCCGGGGTGAATTGAGGAGTTGCCGGGCGCGATTGCGCGAACGTCCGAACCCTTCGGAATGCCAAAGCCACACCCGCAGCGATGCGGGGCCGGAAAGCCCTGGGTCTTGGTCCAAGACAGCCGGGTTGCCTCACTACCGAGCGTGACGTTCACGCAGCACGGTCAGCAGCCGTTGCCGGGCGCAGCCACGCAGGTGGCCACAGCGCCGCATGACCACCATCGGTAGGAGTGTTTAAATGACCACGATTATCAGCACGGGTGTAGAAGTCACCCTCGACGAAAGCGCCGGACTGCAGAACCTCGCCGCCACGCCAACCCCAGATGGGGACAAGGACGACAACGACATTCTGGCGACCTCCATGCCCTTGGCCTTTTCCACCCGTTTGTCCGGCCTTGGGGCAGGCACCCCAATGCAGGCGGCCCTGAGCGGCTATACCGGCGCCGTGGGCAACACGGGCAGCAACGCGTTCACCATCACCCCCGCGCCGGGAGGCAGCATCACCGATATCAGCTTCGTCGGCAGCGGTGGCGCAGCGCTGAATGGCCTGGACAGCGGTCTGTATACCCTCGATGGCACCAAAATCTTTCTCTACACCGATACGTCCAACAACAACATCCTCCTGGGCCGCGTGGGCAGTGAGGGGGCAACCGACGCGCCAGACGACGACGTGGCAAACCCAAGCGGCGCCATCGTGTTCGCCGCCTACATCGAGGAAACCGGCACACCGGTCACTGGCGGCAAGATCTGGACCGTGCTGTACCAGCCGCTCAAGCACCCGGACACCACCAACGATCACGACTATGCCGTCGACCTGACCGGCAAGGTTTACATCGGCACCAGCCAGGATCTGGAATTCAGCCTGGCCAATGCGCCCTCCGGGCAGAACCTGTTCCTGATGTTCACCACGGCGACCCCGCAAACCGAAACCGTCAACGGTGTCGTGCGGATCACCGATCCGACCATCATCGCCACCGGCAAGAACCCGGCCAACCAGTCGACCGGCGTCAACATCAACACCGGCGACACCATCAATACCAGCCAGGCGGGCGGCCCGACCACCTTCGGCACCAACAACCAGATGATCACCGAGCAGGAGGGCATCCGCTTCACCTTCGTCACCGGTGCCCGGCAGGACGTGACCATCCCCAACCTGGACCAGAACGAGGCGGATGTCGAAGCCAACATCGACTTCACCGGCATGTTCAATTCCAGGGGCGCCGATTTCGACGTCGTGCAGTTGCAGAGCGGCAAGACCGCGCAGGTCAGGATCAGCGCCTTCAGCACCGCCGCCGAGCCCGGCGTGAACTTCGTCGACGGCTATGACAACGACTCGGCGGTTGCCATCAGCAACGTCAAGGTCTTCAACATCAGCACCGGCCAGTTGCTCGAGAACTCGGACGGAACGGCGAATGATCCGGGCATCGTCATCACCATCTCTGGCGGGATTGCCTTCATCACCGGCGTCAAGGCCGGCTACCGGATCGAATACACCACGAGCGCGGATCACAACCGCGTGCTGATCGAGAACGGCGCGGCCCTCGACGCCAAGGGCAACGACCACGCCGACTTCGATATCGGCGGCTTCACGCTGCGGCAGGTCTCGACTGCAGCCACCGAAATCGGCTCCAAGATGAACTTCGAGGACGATGGCCCGAGCATCAGCACCACCGGCACCGAGCCCACCCTGACGGTGGACGAAACCGACCTGACCATCGACGCCACCCAGAACTTCGCCGCCAACTTCACCTCGGCGTTCGGCGCCGACGGTGCCGGCA
>NZ_JANGEY010000013.1 GCF_024451105.1 Stutzerimonas stutzeri | reverse complement strand
ATCATCGACGAGCAGCACAAGCGCATCTTCGAGTACCTGGAGGAGATCGACCATGCGATCAAGACCCGCGACGCCGACGAGGTCATGCACGTCATCAAGTCGCTGATCGACTATGCCATCTCGCACAACACCTTCGAGGAAGGCCTGATGGCCCAGGCCGGCTATCCGATGCTGGAGGCCCACCATCAGGTGCACGAGGCGTTCAAGGCTCGCGCCCACGCCTACCACGAGCGCCTGGGCAAGGGCGAGGAAACCTTCCGGGTGGCCAAGGAGGTGCGCACCGACATCGGCCTGTGGCTGACCAACCACATCAAACGCGACGACAAGCACTACGTGTCCTTCGTCAAGCGCAACATCGAAGGCAGCTTCCTCTCGCGCATGCTCGGCCGCTTCTTCGGCTGAGCCTCTCGCCACCAGGAAGGGCCGGTCGACCGACCGGCCCTTCGTCCTGCCCCTGCGGCTCAGTTCACGACCAGGCGGTCGCGATTCTTCTCCAGGGTCGCCGCGCCGATGCCCTTGACCTCCAGCAGCTCGTCCACCGAGCTGAAGGCACCGTTGGCCTCGCGGTATTCGACGATGGCGCGGGCCTTGGCCTCGCCGATGCCGTTGAGCTCGCGCGCCAGGGTTGCCGCATCGGCGCTGTTCAGATCGACCTTGGCCGGCGACGCCTGGGCCTGCTGCACCGCCGGAGTGGCGGTCGGTGCCGGCGCCTCGGCGGCACTGGCCAGCGTGGCGAATCCAGCGAGCAGGGCGAACAGCAAAGAGGGGATACGCGCTTTCGACATGATGAACGCTCCTTGTATCGGTGACGGTATGCCGCCGCTGCCCTGGCGGCCGCTCGACAGTAGTGGACGGCGCGGCGCCCGCCAATATATCCACACAAAAAAAGAGGATTTTTTCGCCGCGCGGTGAAATGGTCGACATTCCGTCGCCACCCTGCGAATCCCGCTCGATGATCTAGAGTTGCCGGTAGCCCACTCCGGACGCGCGCCCATGAGCAAGACCGCACCGTTCGTCGACGCCTACCGACCTGCCCAGATCGCCCGACGGGTGGCCGAGATGGGCGTGGCCAAGGCTCGCGCCGAGGCCCTCAGCCTGCTGGTGCTGGCGCTGCTGGCCGGCGCCTACATCTCCCTGGGCGCGCTGTTCTTCAACCTGGTGATGACCGGCAGCGAGCTGGGCTTCGGAGTGACCCGCCTGCTCGGCGGGCTGAGCTTCTGCCTGGGCCTGGTGCTGGTGGTGATCGGCGGCGCCGAGCTGTTCACCGGCAACAACCTGCTGGCCATGGCCTGGGCCAGCCGGCTGATCGGCACCCGGGCGCTGTTGCGCAACTGGTTGCTGGTCTACCTCGGCAACGTGCTCGGCTGCCTGGGCACGGTGGCGCTGGTGATCTGGGCGGACACCTCCAGCCTGGGCGGCGGCGCGGCCGGTGAGACGGCACTGCGGATCGCTGCGGCCAAGGCGGAGCTTTCCGCCGGCGCCGTCTTCGCCCGCGGCATCCTCTGCAACGTGCTGGTGTGCCTGGCGGTATGGCTGGCGATGGGCGGGCACAGCGTGACCGACAAGTTCCTCGCCATCCTGCTGCCGATCAGCGCCTTCGTCACCCTCGGCTTCGAGCACTCGATCGCCAACTGGTTCCTGCTGCCCTATGCACTGGCGCTGGACGAGCAGGGGCTGATCCCGCTGGCCGGCGTCGCCCGCAACCTGGCACTGTCGACCGCCGGCAACATCGTCGGCGGCAGCCTGCTGGTCGCCGGGGTCTACTGGCTGGCGTACCTGCGCGGCGGGCCGGCGCGCGCTCAGGAGGAGAGTGGAGAGCGCCGCTTGTAGCGCACCTGCGGGTGGTTGCCGACGCGGCGGACCTCGAACAGGTCGATGGCGGCGAACAGGTCGACCAAACGCGAATAACCGTAGTTGCGCGGCTCGAAGGAAGCCTGGTTGGCGATGCGCGAGCCGACCAGGCCGAGCGGTGCCCAGCCGTCGTCGTCGGCGGCATGCAGGACCGCGTTGCGCAACAGGCTCATCAGCTTGCTGTCGCCCTTGAGCTGGGCGGCGCTGCGCCGACTGACCAGCGCCACCGCCGGCGGCACGCAGACCACGCCCTCCTCCTCGGCTTCGACCGGCGAGGCGCTGGTGCCCAGCGGCTGGATGCTCACCTCCACCGGGATGTCGTCGAGGTAGACGAAGCGCGAGCAGGCGTTGACGTAAGGTTCCGGCGACTTGCGCTCGCCGAAGCCGATCACCTGCTTGCCGTCGGCGCGCAGGCGGGTGACCAGCGGGGTGAAGTCGCAGTCGGAGGACACCAGGCAGAACACCTCGACCGGCTTGCCGTGCAGCACGTCCATGGCGTCGATGGCCATGGCCATGTCGGTGGCGTTCTTGCCCTTGACCAGGTCGAACTGCTGGACCGGCTGGATGGCGTGTTCATGCAGCACCTGCACCCAGGACTCCAGGCGCGGGCTGCGCCAGTTGCCGTAGGCGCGGCGGATGGAAACCACGCCGAGCACCGCCAGCTCGGCGAGGATACCCTCTATCTTGCGACTCGGCGCATTGTCGGCATCGATGAACAGCGCCACGCGGACGTTCTGCACGGGGATGCCCTCGTTCCGGATCGATAGATCCAGCCTAGCAGGTCAGCAGCGCGCTCAGTTCTTGAGCGCCTTCTTCGGATAGATGTCGTAACGGCTGGACTTGCCTTCCAGCTGATGTGCAGGCCTGGGGCCATCGATGCACGGCGCCTTGCGCGGGCGCTTGACCACCACCCGGTGGCTGGCCAGCGCCAGCGCCGCCGCGAGCAGCGCCGGGGCGTCGAGGTCGTCGCCAACCAGCGGCCGGAACAGGCGCATCTCCTTCTTCACCAGGGCACTCTTGTCACGGTGCGGGAACATCGGGTCGAGGTAGATCACCTGCGGCGGCTCGCCGGCCCAGGCCTGCATCAGCTCCACCGCGTTGCCGGTCAGCAGCTGCATCTGCGCGACGATCGGCGCCACCTCGGGAGCGCGGGCGGCGCGCGCAAGGCCGTCCTCGAGCAGCGCGGCGACCAGCGGCTGGCGCTCGATCAGGGTCAGCGCGCAGCCGAGGCTGGCCAGCACGAAGGCGTCGCGCCCCAGGCCCGCGGTGGCGTCGAGGATGCGCGGGCGCACGCCGGGCTGGATGCCGACCGCCTTGGCGATCATCTGCCCGCTGCCGCCGCCGAACAGACGGCGATGGGCGCTGGCGCCCTCGACGAAGTCGACGCGCACCGGCCCCGGCGCCTCCGGGCCGAGATCCACCAGCTGCAGGCCGGCGTCGCCCAGCTGCAGGGCGAACTCGGCCTCGCCCTCCTCGGCCAGTCCGAGCCGGATCGCCCACTGCCGGGCGGCCGCGGCATGGGCGGGACTCAGGGCTTCGACGCGGACACGGACAGGGCTGGCGGACATCGGGGCTACCGGGCAGGAGAAAGGGGGCGCCATTCTGCCAAAGATCGCCTCAGCGCGCAGGCGCGCGGCCGAGCAGCACCCAGGCCACGCCGCCGAGCAGCAGCAGCGCGGCCAGCAGCAGGCGCAGGTCGAAGGCCTCGCCAAGCAGCAGCACGCCGAGCAGCGCGGTGATCAGCGGCACGCTGAGCTGCACGGTGGCCGCCTGGGTAGCGCGCAGCGCCGGCAGCACCGCGTACCACAGGGCGTAGCCGCAGCCCGAGGCCAGCGCGCCGGAGAGCAGCGCCAGCAGCAGCCCGGCCGCATCCAGATGCGCCCAGGGCAGGCCGGCGAGGCCGAGCAGCACGGCCAGCGGCAGGCAGCGGACGAAGTTGCCGGCGGTGTTCGCCGTGGCGTCGCCCGCGCCGCGCCCACGCAGCGAGTAGACGCCCCAGGCTACTCCGGCCAGCAGCATGGCCAGTGCCGGCAGCGCCGCCGGTGCGCTGGCGCCGGGCAGCAGCAGCACGGCCAGCCCGGCGCCGGCCAGCAGCAGGCCGCAGCCCTGTCCCAGCGACAGCCGCTCGCCGCGCCACAGCCCCCAGAGGATCATGCTGGCCTGCACCGCGCCGAACAGCAGCAGCGCGCCGCTGGCGGCGGACAGCTGCAGGTAGGCCCAGGAGAAGCCCGCCGCGTAGGCAAACAGCGCCAGCGCCGACGGCCAGTTGCCGCCGGGCGCAGCCGGCTTTCCGCCCCCGCGCAGGCGGACGATCAGCCACAGCGCCAGCGCTCCGGAGGCGAGGCGGATGGCAGTGAAGCTGGCGGCGTCGACATGCCCGTCGCGCAGGGCGATGCGGCACAGCAGCGAGTTGGCGGCGAAGGCCAGCATGGCCAGAGCGACGAGCAGCGCCAGGCGCGGCAGGGGCATGGAAGACTTCCCGGTCTGTGGTCGTGCGCCGAGGGTAGCGCGAAAGCACCGGGCAGGCGATGGACTTGGGAATGCGCTGGCGATCGGGGAGGCGCCGCCATCCTCTCGGTCGAATTGGCACGGCTGGCCGGCTGACCTGTAGGAGCGGATTCACTCGCCAGTACAGCCCCGTCGGACGAATGAGTTCGCCCCTACAGCAGACCGAGCTGCTCGCCGCTGCTGCTCTCGGCCAGCGCCGGCAGGCCAGGCAGGCGCGCCATCAGCTGCGCGTGGAAGCGCCGCGCCAGTTCGGGCGCGCGCTGGTTGTCGGGGGTGTGCAGGTAGACGTGCGGCGCGCGGCCCTCCTCGATCCAGGCGGCGACCTTGTCCAGCCAGGGGGCGAGGAAGGCGTCGTTGGCCGCGAGATCGGGATGGCCGATGAAGCGCACCTGCGGATGGCGGGTGAAGGCCGCCGGGCGCGGCGGCACGCGCGGCTTCTTGCTCTGCGCGTGGAGCACCGCCGGGCTGCGCTCGCGGCAGCTGAACAGCGCCCGCGAATCGAGACCGATACGCTCCACGCCGCGCTCGTGCAGCAGGCGGTTGAGCGCCCGCTCCTCGTCGCCGCGGGCGAAGAACGCCGGGTGGCGCACCTCCACCGCCAGGCCGTGCGGCGCACGGAGAGCGTCGACGAAGGCAGCCAGCTCGGCGAGCCGCGACGGGCCGAAGCTGGCCGGCAGCTGCAGCCACAGCGGCGCGACCCGCGCGCCCAGCGGAGCGAGCAGCTCGAGGAACTCGCCGGCGGCGGCGAGATTGGCGCACAGGTCGCCCGCATGGCTGACGTCGCGCGGCAGCTTGGCGCAGAAACGGAAATCCGCCGGCATCGCCTGCGCCCAGCGCGCCAGGGTCGCGGCGGCGGGCCGGGCGTAGAAGGTGGTGTTGCCCTCCACCGTGTTGAATACCCGGCAGTAGGCCGGCAGGAAATCGCGGCTGGGCATGCCGGCCGGGTACAACCCGCCGCGCCAGGCCGGCTCGTTCCACGACGGACAGCCGAGAAAGTACGGCGGCACCGGGCGTCAGTCCCGTTTCGGCGTGGCCACGTTGTCGCGCAGGTAGACCGGCTGGGCCTGCTCGGCGGCCACCGCCTCGCCGCGCGACCAGGCGCCGAGGGCCAGGGCCAGCAGGTCTTCGGCGTGCGGCAGCAGGCCGGCGTCCATGCCACCGACCGCCACGGGGATGCGCGCCGCGTAGCCCCAGCCGGTGCCGGCACCGAACCATTCGCCGCTCGCCTCGCGCGGCAGCGCGGCGCGCTCCGGCGGCAGCACCGCCTCGACGCCGGCCAGGCGCATCTCGCCGTCCTCGAAGCGGTAGCAGCCCCAGTAGACCTCATCCATGCGCGCGTCGATGGCCGCCGCGACCTGGCTGGCACCGTGCTCGCGATGGGCGCGCTGGGCCAGCATGGCCAGGTTGGAGACCGGCAGCACCGGGCGGCCGAGGGCAAAGGCCAGCCCCTGGACCACGCCGACGGCGATGCGCACGCCGGTGAAGGCGCCCGGGCCGCGGCCGAAGGCAATGGCGTCGACGGCGGCGAGTGGAATGCCGGCCTCGGCGAGCAGCTCCCGGACCATCGGCAGCACGCGCTGGGCGTGCAGGCGCGGGATCACCTCGTAGCGGCCGAGCACGCGCCCTTCGTGCAGCAGGGCGACGGAACAGGCTTCGGTGGCGGTATCCAGGGCCAGCAGGGTGCTCATGACAGGTATCCGGTGGTTGGCGAACGGAGGGCGGGCATTGTAAATGCAAACGGCCCGCACAGGGCGGGCCGCTTGGCACAGCGGGCGAGCGATCAGCTCAGCGCGGCGAGCACCTTGGCGGTGATCTCCTCGACGCTGCCGACGCCCTCGACGCGCGAGTACTTCGGCTTGCCGGCGCTGGCGGCCAGGTCCTGGTAGAAGCCGACCAGCGGCAGGGTCTGGGCATGGTAGACGTCCAGACGCTTGCGCACGGTCTCTTCGCGGTCGTCCTCGCGCTGGATCAGCTCCTCGCCGGTCTCGTCGTCCTTGCCTTCCACCTTCGGCGGGTTGTACTGGACGTGGTAGGTGCGGCCGGAGGCCGGGTGCACGCGGCGACCGGACATGCGGCTGATGATCTCCTGGTCTTCCACGGCGATCTCCAGCACGTGGTCGATCTCCACGCCGGCGTCGCGCAGGGCTTCGGCCTGCGGGATGGTGCGCGGGAAGCCGTCGAACAGGAAGCCGTTGACGCAGTCGGCAGCGGCGATGCGCTCCTTGATCAGGCCGATGATGATCTCGTCGGAGACCAGGCCGCCGCTGGCCATCACGTCCTTGACCTGCAGGCCCAGCGGGCTTTCGGCCTTGATCGCGGCACGCAGCATGTCACCGGTGGAGATCTGCGGAATGCCGAACTTCTCGGTGATGAAACGAGCCTGGGTACCTTTGCCGGCACCGGGTGCCCCCAGCAGAATCACACGCATTGCTATTGCTCCTGGAACAGAGTTTGGAAATCGGATTCGCCTCGTGGGGCCAATCTTGTCGAGGAATTCGGGGCCCATAGCATGAAACGGGCCGGTGAAAAAGCAGACCAAAATACACAGCCGGCCTGCCAGACACAAGATGCCGGCTGTCCTAGGATTGAACGTTTCACCCGGTGTTGCGCAGCCCCGCGGCGATGCCCGCCACGCTGACCAGCAGGGCCCGCTCCAGGGGCGTCTCGCCATGCTCGACGAGCTTGCGCGAACGGGCGAGAAGCTCGACCTGAAGCAGGTGCAGCGGATCGAGGTAGGTGTCGCGCACGCTGATCGACTCGCGCAGCACCGGGTCGCTGCCGAGCAGCCGCGACTGGCCGGTCAGCGCCAGCACCATGCGCACGCACTGCGACAACAGGTCGCGCAACTGGCTGCCCAGCGGGCGCAGCTCATCGCCCACCAGGCGCTCGTCGTAGAGCCGGGCGATCCCGGCATCGGCCTTGACCAGCACCATCTCCAGCATGTCGATGCGGGTACGGAAGAACGGCCAGCGCTCGCGCATCTGCTGCAGCAGCGCCGCCTCGCCGCGCGCCACCGCCGCCGCCAACGCGGTCTCCCAGCCCAGCCAGGCCGGCAGCATCAGCCGCGTCTGGGTCCAGGCGAAGATCCACGGGATCGCCCGCAGGCTCTCCACCCCGCCGCTGCGCCGGCGCGCCGGGCGGCTGCCCAGCGGCAGGCGGCCGAGCTCCTGCTCGGGAGTGGCCTGGGCGAAGTAGTCGACGAACTGCGGATGCTCGCGCACCACCGCACGGTAGGCGGCCACGCCGTCGGCGGCCAGTCGTTCCATCAGCGCGCGCCACTCGGCGGTCGGCGCCGGCGGCGGCAGCAGGGTGGCCTCGAGCACCGCGGCCAGGTAGAGGTTGAGGTTCTGCTCGGCCAGTCGCGGCAGGCCGAACTTGAAGCGGATCACCTCGCCCTGCTCGGTGACCCGGAAGCGCCCGGCCACCGAGCCCGGCGGCTGCGAGAGGATCGCCGCGTGCGCCGGGCCGCCGCCGCGACCGACGGTGCCGCCGCGGCCGTGGAACAGCAGCAGCTCGACGCCATGGCGCGCGCACACCTCGACCAGCGCCTCCTGGGCGCGGTACTGGGCCCAGGCCGCCGCCACCGTGCCGGCATCCTTGGCCGAATCGGAGTAGCCGATCATCACCTCCTGCGGCCCGGCCAGCCGCTCGCGGTAGGCCGGCAGCGCCAACAGGGCGTCGATCGCCGCGCCGGCGCGCTCGAGGTCGGCGAGGGTCTCGAACAGCGGTACCACGCGCATCGGCCGGCGCAGGCCGGCCTCCTTGAGCAGCAGCTGCACCGCCAGCACGTCGCTGGCGGCGCCAGCCATGGAGATCACGTAGGAGCCCAGTCCCGCGGCCGGAGACTGCGCCACCACCTTGCAGGTGGCCAGCACCTCGGCGGTATCGGCCGCGGGCCGGTGATCGGCCGGCAGCAGCGGGCGCGGGCTGGCCAGCTCGCGCAGGAGGAAGTCGAGACGCTGCGCCTCGTCCCACTCGGCGTAGCGGCCGAGGCCCAGGTAGGCGGTGATCTCGTCGAGGGCGGCGCGGTGGCGGCCGGCGTCCTGGCGGATGTCCAGGCGCACCAGGTACAGGCCGAAGCAGTGCGCGCGGCGCAGGCTGTCGAGCAGCGGGCCGTCGGCGATGGCCGCCATGCCGCATGCGCTCAGCGAGTCGTGGCAGAGCAGCAGCGGCTCGATCAGTTCGGCATTGTCCTGCAACACCAGCGGCCCCGCGGCCAGTCCGGGCGTCTCCAGCGCGGCGACCGCCCAGTCGCGGGTGGCGAACAGCCGCGCGCGCAACTGGCGCAGCAGCGCACGGTAGGGCTCCGGCGCTTCGCCGACCCGCGCGCGCAGCGCCGGACTGGCCTGCTGCATGGACAGGTCGGTGATCAACCGCTCGACGTCGCGCAGGTGCAGCTCGGCGGCCAGCCGGCGCGCCAGCAGCAGCGCCTCGGCGGTCACCCGGGCGGTGACGTTGGGATTGCCGTCGCGGTCGCCGCCCATCCACGAGGCGAAGCGCACCGGCACCGCGTCCAGCGGCAGGCGGGCGTCGCAGCAGGCGCCGAGCAGTTCGTCGACCCCGCGCAGGAACTCCGGCAACGCCCGCCACAGCGAGTGCTCGATCACCGCCAGGCCCCACTTGGCCTCGTCCACCGGGGTCGGCTTGCTACGGCGGATCTCCTCCGTATGCCAGACCTCGGCGATCAGCCGGCACAGCTCGCGACGCACCGCGGCCTGCTCGCGCGGCGCCAGGTCGTCGTGGTCGCGTGCGGCCAGGCAGGCGGCGATGTCGTCGTACTTCTGGATCAGGGTGCGCCGCGCCACCTCGGTGGGATGGGCGGTGAGCACCAGTTCGATGTCCAGCCCGGCGATCTGCCGGGCCAGGCTCTGTGGCGCATGGCCGGCGGCCTGCAGGCGTTCGAGCAGCTCGCCGAGCACGCGCTCCTCGAAGGGCGGCGCCTCGTGGGCGCGGCGGCGGCGGATGCGGTGGTACTGCTCGGCGATGTTGGCCAGGTTGAGGAACTGGTTGAAGGCCCGCGCCACCGGCAGCAGTTCGTCCTCGGCCAGCCCGTCGAGGGTCTGCGCCAGCTGCCGGGCGCCCTCGGCCGAGCCGCGCCGCGCCGCCTTGGCGCCCTGGCGGATGCGCTCGATCTTGTCGAGAAATCGCTCGCCGCGTTCGGCCTGGAAGGTGTTGCCGAGCAGCTCGCCCAGCAGGTGCACGTCCTCGCGCAACCTGGGATCGATCTCCGCCATGCCTTGACTCCTCTGTTTTCTCCGAGCCTGCCGCAGCGTGGAATCCCGCGCAAGTCGCCGGCAGAATGCGCCTCGCCGGTCTAGGATTTCTGCATGGGCGGTTTCCATGGTCGGAGGCAGGCATGAAGATCCGCGATCTGGTCGGCGAGTGGGAGCTCAGCGCCAAGGGACGGCTGAGCAAGAAGACGTACAGCATTCCGCTCGACCTGGAGTCGGCGGCGCGGCTGGCGGCGCTCGCCGAGATGTATCCCAAGCGCCGTACGGAGGAGCTGCTCGGCGAACTGGTCGGCGTGGCCCTGCAGGAGCTCGAGGAAAGCTTTCCCTACGTGAAGGGCAGCAAGGTGGTGGCCACCGACGAACAGGGCGACCCGCTCTACGAGGATGCCGGGCCGACCCCACGCTTCCTGGCCCTGGCCCGCAAGCATCTGGAGGTGCTCAAGCAGCAGGACGACGATAACGACTTCTGAGCGCCTCGCGCTTGGCAGGAACAGTCCCGCACCGGGATTGTTGCCGGAACGGCCCCAGCCGCTCCGGCCAAAGGTCGTGCCCGGGCGTTCGCCCTTCACTCGCCTCCCCTCGCCCGGAAATGGCACACTGAAGGCGCCATCGGTCGCGCCGCAGGACAGCCCGGCAACTTGCCGGCCAGGCGCCGGTCTCACCTCTCCCCCTCGCATCGCCACTGACGGAAGGTTGTCGCATGTCCCCGGTTTCACGCCTGCTCCTGCTGCTCGCCGCGCTCTGGCTCGAGCCTGCACGGGCGGCGGTCAACGAGATCGCCGTCGAGGACTACGGCTTCCCGCTGGCCAATCCCTTCGAGGCGACCATCGCCACCACCCCGCCGGCGCTGCGCCCGACGCTGCCCGACGCCGCCGACATCGACCAGGCCGACTACAACCTGCGCCTGCGACCGCGCCGCGAGCTGCCCGACAATTTCTGGGCGGTGAAGAAGTTCAGGTATCGCCTGGCCCGCCAGTCCGGCCCGGCGCCGCTGGTGTTCGTCATCTCCGGCACCGGCGCGCACTACGCCAACGGCAAGACCGAGGACCTCAAGCGCCTGTTCTACGGCGCCGGCTACCACGTGGTGCAGCTGTCCTCGCCGACCAGCTACGACTTCATGGCCGCCGCCTCGCGGCATGCCACCCCGGGCATCTCCGAGCGCGACGCGGTCGACCTGTACCGGGCGATGGTGCGGATCCGCGAGCAGCAGCAGGACCTCCCGGTGACCGACTACTACCTCACCGGCTACAGCCTCGGCGGCCTCCACGCCGCCTTCGTCAGCCACCTCGACGAAACCCGCAAGGCGTTCGACTTCCGCCGCGTACTGCTGATCAACCCGCCGGTCAACCTGTACACCTCGGTGAGCAACCTCGACCGCCTGGTGCAGACCGAGGTGCGCGGCATCGACAACAGCCGCACCTTCTACGACCTGATCCTCGGCAAGCTGGCGCGCTACTTCGAGGAACGCGGCTCGGCGGAGATCGACGCCGCCATGCTCTACGACTTCCAGCAGTCGCGCCAGCGCCTCTCCGACGAGGAGATGGCCATGCTGATCGGCGCGGCCTTCCGTTTCGCCGCCGCCGACATCGCCTTCACTTCGGACCTGATCAACCGCCGCGGCTCGATAGTCCCGCCGACCTACCCGATGGACCAGGGAACCAGCCTGACGCCCTTCTTCAAGCGCGCGCTGCTCTGCGACTTCGAGTGCTACATCCGCGAACAGCTGCTGCCTTACTGGCGAGCCCAGGGCGACGGCAACAGCCTGCTGCAGATGATCGATCAGGTCAGCCTCTACTCCCTGCAGGACTACCTGGCCGGCAGCGACAAGATCGCCGTGTTCCACAACCGTGACGACATGATCCTCGGTCCCGGCGACCTCGGCTTCCTGCGCCGCACCCTGGGCGCGCGGCTGACCCTGTTCCCGCGCGGCGGGCACTGCGGCAACCTGAACTACAAGGTCAACACCCAGGCCATGCTGGAGTTCTTCCGTGACTAAGCCCCTGCGCCGCCTGTTGCCGGCGCTGCTGCTCGCCGCCGGCAACGCCGCCCTGGCCGAAACCGGCGTCGACGCCGACGGCTTCACCCGGCCCCTCGAGCAGCTCAGGTTCAACCCGCGCCTCGACCAGCGCGAGTTCGAGCGCGCCACTCTGGTGGCGCTGGTCAACGACGATCCCTGGGAGGAGTGGAACCGCCGGGTCTATCACTTCAACCAGCGCTTCGACGAATGGCTGTACCTGCCGACGGTGGACCTCTACCGCACCGTCACGCCGCGCGTGGTGCGCAGCGGGGTCAGCCATTTCTTCGCCAACCTCGGCGAGATCTCCAGCCTGGCCAACCACCTGCTGCAGCTGCAGGGCCACAATGCCCTGCACACCACCGCCCGCCTGCTGTTCAACACCACCCTGGGCATCGGCGGGCTCTGGGACCCGGCCCGGCGCATGGGCCTGGCGCGGCGCAGCGAGGACTTCGGCCAGACCCTCGGCTCCTGGGGCGTCGCCGAGGGTCCCTACCTGGTGCTGCCGCTGCTCGGCCCCTCCAATCTGCGCGACGCCGGCGGCCTGGCCTTCGACCCCCTGCTCGGCGGCGCCCTCGACCCGGCCGCGGCCGCCGGCGTCGCCGCGCAGAGCGGCGCCTACTACACGACCATGGCCATCGACCGCCGACACATCAACGACTTCCGCTACGGCCAGCTCAACTCGCCGTTCGAGTACGAGAAGGTACGCTACGTCTACACCGAGGCGCGCCGGCTGCAGATCGGCGAGTGAACCGGCAACCTATCGAGCGGATCGATGGAATAGGCGCAAAAACAGCACCCATCCATCCGCGAACTTGAACCAGAATGGCGGCATGTCCTGACGCGAGGAGCCCGCCATGAGCTACCCCCACTACCGCGACGTGCTCGACCTGCACAGCGGCCGCGCCACCGCCGACGGCGACGGCGTGCGCCTGACCCGCCTGATCGGCGGCGCCGGGCTGGAGCGCTTCGATCCCTTCCTGATGCTCGACGCCTTCGACTCCACCGAGGCCCGCGACTACATCGGCGGCTTCCCGCCCCACCCGCACCGCGGCTTCGAGACAGTGACCATCATGCTCGAGGGGCGCATGCGCCACGAGGACCACCTCGGCAACCGCGGCCTGCTCGAGGCCGGCGGCGTGCAGTGGATGACCGCCGCGCGCGGCATCGTGCACAGCGAGATGCCCGAGCAGGAACACGGGCGACTGTTCGGTTTCCAGCTGTGGCTGAACCTGCCGGCGGCGGACAAGCTGGGAGCCGCCGGCTACCGCGACTTCGCCGCGCAGGAGATCCCGCAGCTGCACAGCGCCCGTGGCGTCGCCGTGCGGGTGATCGCCGGACGCTTCCGCGAGGGCGAACGGGAGGTCCTCGGCGCAGTGCAGCGCCCGCATACCGAACCGCAGCTGTACCAGCTGGATTTCCCGGCCGGCGCCTGCCTGATGCCCGAACTGCCACGCGGCCACACCGTGCTGATCCATGTCTTCGACGGCGAACTCAGCGTGCGCGGCCAGCGCGACAGCAGCGTGCGCACCGGCCAGCTGGCGCGCCTGAGCGACGGCGACAGCCTGCACCTGAGCAGCGCCGAGGGCGCCCGCGCCCTGCTGATCGCCGGCCGGCCGCTGGGCGAGCCCATCGTCCAGTACGGCCCCTTCGTGATGAACAGCCGCGAGCAGATCGAGCAGGCGCTGGCGGATTTCCGCGCCGGGCGCTTCTAGGCCGGCTCGGCCACGCGGAACGGGCGCGGCACCGCCACGCCCAGGAAGCGCTCCAGCTCGACGCGCCGCGCCATGCCGTCGCGGTAGCCGAGCTCGATCAGCTCGCGGCAGTAGGCGGACTCGAACAGCAGGTAGCTGAGCACCCCCGCGCCGCTGGCCCGGGTCGCACCGGGACCGCGCAGGAACAGGCGCAGGGCGTGCGGCAGGCGGTCGCGATGGCGCGCGGCGATCTCGTCGAGCGGCCGGCTCGGCGCGACCACCAGCACCTCCACCGGCTGCAGGTGCGGCTCGCGCTGCTCGGCCGGCAGCAGCCGGCTGAAGCGGTTGAGCCGCTCGAGCAGTTCGATGTCGGCCTCGAGGTTGTCGATGAAGGTGCTGTTGAGCAGGTGGCCGCCCAACTGGGCCAGGCTCGGCGGATGCTCCGCCCGCTCAGCCGCAGGGCACGGCGCCGCGCACTGCGGGCTGCCGCTGACGCCGATCACCAGCACACGGCGGGCGCCCAGGTGCAGCGCCGGACTGATCGGCGCGGTCTGGCGCACCGCGCCGTCGCCGAAGAACTCCGCGCCGATGCGCACCGGCGGGAACAGCAGCGGAATCGCCGAGCTGGCCAGCAGGTGCTCGCGGCCGAGCCGGGCCGGTACGCCGAGGCGCCGATGGCGCTGCCAGGGCTCGACCGCTCCGGCCGCCTGGTAGAAGGTCACCGCCTGGCCGGAGCCGTAGCCGAAAGCGGTCACCGCCACCGCGCGCAGGTGCCCCGCGGCCAGCGCGTGCGGAATGCCGGCGAGGTCGATCTCCGCCTCCAGCAGGTCGGCCAGCGGCCGGTTGTCGAGCAGCGCCACCGGCGCGCTGCGCCGCAGGCCGAGCAGGCTGCCGGCCATGAAGCGGGCGGCCTGGCGGGCCACGCCGGGCAGGTCGCTGCGATAGATCCGCGCGGTGGTGAAGTCCTGCCAGATCTGCGTCAGCCGCTCGACTCCGGCGCGAAAGCGCGGCGCCGCGCTGGCCAGCGCCACGGCATTGATGGCGCCGGCGGAGGTGCCGACGATCACCGGAAAGGGATTGCCGGCGGCATCGTCGAGCAGGTCGCGGATCGCCGCCAGCACGCCGACCTGGTAGGCGGCGCGCGCCCCGCCGCCGGAGAGGATCAGCGCGGTGTCGCCCGCCGCGGTGTCGCCCGCCGCACCGCCGGCCGCCGCCTCGACCATGCTCAATCCTCGCGACCGTAGAGCTTCGCGGCCCCCTCCGGCCGCGTCTTGAAGCGGCGATGAGCCCACAGGTACTGCTCGGGGCACTGGCGCACCGCCTGCTCGACCCACTGGTTGATGCGCAGGCAGTCGGCTTCCTCGCTGTCGCCGGGGAAGTCGGCCAGCGGCGGGTGCACCACCAGCCGGTAGCCGGAGCCATCGGCCAGGCGCTGCTGGGTGAAGGGCACCACGCGCGCCTTGCCGAGGCGGGCGAACTTGGTGGTGGCGGTGACGGTGGCCGCCGGGATGCCGAACAGCGGCACGAAGAGGCTCTGCTTGCGCCCGTAGTCCTGGTCGGGCGCGTACCAGATGGCGCGCCCGGCGCGCAGCACCTTGAGCATGGCGCGCACGTCCTCGCGCTCGATGGCGCTGGCGTCGGGGTTGTGGCGCTCGCGGCCGCGACGCTGGATGTAGTCGAACAGCGGATTCTTGTGCTCGCGGTACATGCCGTCGATGGTGTGGCGCTGGCCGAGCAGCGCGGCGCCGATTTCCAGGGTGGTGAAGTGCAGGGACATGAGGATCACCCCCTGCCCCTCGCGCTGCGCCGCCTGCAGGTGCTCGAGGCCCTCGACGTGGGCCAGCCGCGCCAGACGCGCGCGCGGCCACCACCAGCTCATGGCCATCTCGAAGAAGGCGATGCCGCTGGAGGCGAAGTTCTCGCGCAGCAGATGCGCGCGTTCGGCGGCGGACAGCTCCGGGAAGCACAGCTCGAGGTTGCGCGCGGCGATCGCCCGGCGCGAGAGGGCGCCCAGCAGCATCAGCGCACCGAGACCACGGCCCAGGCGCAGCAACAGCGGATAGGGCAGCTGGACCACCAGCCAGAGCAGCCCCAGCCCCAGCCACAGTGGCCAGAAACGCGGGTGAAGAAAGGCGGCACGAAAGCGGGGACGATCCATCAGCACATCCAGTCGGGCGAACGGGCCGCAGATTCTACCCCGTCACGCCGCGGCGTATCAGCCGTCCATGCAACTTGCGACCCCGCCGGCTTGTCGTTATAAGTCCCGCCATCTCCCTGGCTGCAATCGACATGAACCAAGCTGATCCACCCCACCAAGAAGCCGTGTTCCGCCTCAAGGGCAACCTGCTCGCCGTCACCGTGCTGGAGCTGGCCCGCAACGACCTGGCGCGCCTCGACCGGCAACTGACCGAGAAGGTCGCCCAGGCCCCCAACTTCTTCACCGCCGCCCCGGTGGTGCTCGGCCTCGAGCACCTGCCCGCCGAGGACGGCGAACTCGACCTCGGCGCCCTGCTCGACATCTGCCAGCGTCACGGCCTGCTGGCGCTGGGCGTGCGCGCCAGTCGCCCCGCCGACGTGGCGGCCGCCGAAGGCCTGGGCCTGCCGCTGCTGCCGCCGGCCAGCGGCCGCGAGCGCCCGCCGAGCGAGCCGCCCCCCGCCGAGGCCGAGCCGGCCGCCAGCGCGGCCATCGCCGAACCCACCGAGGAGCCGACGCCCAAGGAACCTGCGGCGCGCCCGACCCTGGTCGTCACCCGCCCGGTGCGCGGCGGCCAGCAGGTCTACGCCGAGGGCGGCGACCTGGTGGTGCTGTCGGCGGTCAGCCCCGGCGCGGAACTCATCGCCGACGGCAACATCCATGTGTACGGGCCGCTGCGCGGACGGGTGCTGGCCGGCGCCGGAGGCAATACCGAGGCGCGCATCTTCTGCCAGCAACTGACCGCCGAACTGCTGTCCATCGCCGGCCGCTACAAGGTCGCCGAGGACCTGCGACGCAGCCCGCAATGGGGCAGGCCGGTACAGGTCAGCCTGTCGGGAGATGTGTTGAACATCACCCGCCTTTAACGGATACTCGCCGCAATTTCAGGGACCTGATCCTATTCATCTGGGGTACTCACCTTGGCCAAAATCATAGTTGTCACTTCCGGCAAGGGTGGCGTGGGCAAGACCACGTCCAGCGCCGCCATCGGCACCGGTCTCGCCCTGCGCGGCCACAAGACGGTGATCGTCGACTTCGACGTCGGCCTGCGCAACCTCGACCTGATCATGGGCTGCGAGCGCCGCGTGGTGTACGACTTCGTCAACGTGATCCACAAGGAGGCGACCCTCGGCCAGGCCCTGATCAAGGACAAGCGCCTGGACAACCTCTACGTGCTGGCCGCCAGCCAGACCCGCGACAAGGACGCGCTGACCCAGGAGGGCGTCGAGCGGGTGCTGGAGGAGCTGAAGAAGGACTTCGAGTACATCATCTGCGACTCGCCGGCCGGCATCGAGAAGGGCGCGCACCTGGCGATGTACTTCGCCGACATCGCCATAGTCGTGACCAACCCGGAAGTCTCCTCGGTCCGCGACTCCGACCGCATCCTCGGCCTGCTGGCCAGCAAGTCGCAGCGCGCCGAGAAGGGCGAGGAGCCGATACAGGAGCACCTGCTGCTGACCCGCTACAACCCCGAGCGGGTGGCCAAGGGCGAGATGCTCAGCGTCGACGACGTCGAGGAGATCCTCTCCATCGCCCTGCTCGGGGTGATCCCCGAATCCCAGGCGGTGCTCAAGGCCTCCAACCAGGGCATCCCGGTGATCCTCGACGAGCAGAGCGACGCCGGCCAGGCCTACGGCGACGCGGTCGACCGCCTGCTCGGCAAGGAAGTCCCGCACCGCTTCCTCGAAGTGCAGAAGAAAGGACTGCTGCAACGCCTGTTCGGAGGCCGCGAATGAGCATCTTCGACTTCCTCCTCGCGCGCAAGAAGACCAGCTCTGCCTCGATCGCCAAGGAACGCCTGCAGATCATCGTCGCCCACGAGCGCGGGAACCGCGGCCAGCCCGACTATCTGCCGGCCCTGCAGGAGGAGTTGATCGCGGTGATCCGCAAGTACGTCAACATCGAGCAGGACCAGGTGCAGGTCGCCCTGGAGAACCAGGGCACCTGCTCGATCCTCGAGCTCAACATCACCCTGCCCGAGCGCTGATCGGGCCAGGGTGTGCCATGCGGCGGCCTGCGGGCCGCCGCTGTCATTTGTGGAATCCGCCATGCCGCTGTCGAACATCGAAATCGTCCACCAGGACGCCGCCCTGCTGGTGATCAACAAGCCGACCCTGCTGCTCTCGGTGCCTGGCCGCGCCGAGGACAACAAGGACTGCCTGGTCAGCCGCCTGCAGGACAACGGCTACCCGGAGGCGCGCATCGTCCACCGCCTGGACTGGGAAACCTCCGGGCTGATCGTGCTGGCCCGCGACGCCGACAGCCACCGCGAGCTGTCCCGCCAGTTCCACGACCGCGAGACCGAGAAGGCCTACACCGCGCTGTGCTGGGGCCAGCCCGCAGCCGACAGCGGGCGCATCGAGCTGCCGCTGCGCTACGACCCGCCGAACAAGCCGCGGCACATCGTCGACCACGAGCAGGGCAAGCACGCGCTGACCTTCTGGCGCATCGTCGAGCGCTGCGGCGACTGGTGCCGGGTCGAGCTGACGCCGATCACCGGCCGTTCGCACCAGCTGCGCGTGCACATGCTGGCCATCGGCCACCCGCTGCTCGGCGACCGCCTGTACGCCCACGAGCAGGCGCTGGCCGCCCATCCGCGACTGTGCCTGCACGCCAGCCTGCTGTGCCTGACCCACCCGCAGAGCGGCGAGCGTCTGCGCTTCGAGAGCCCGGCGCCGTTCTGAACCCGCGCGGCCTGCCGCCATATTCCGGTAAACTTCGCGCATCACCGCCGCCGGAGCCGTCATGCGCGAAGCACTCAACCAGGGCCTGATCGATTTCCTCAAGGCCTCGCCGACCCCCTTCCACGCCACCGCCAGCCTGGCCGCCCGTCTCGAGGCCGCCGGCTACCGGCGCCTCGACGAACGCGCCGCCTGGCAGGCGCAGCCCGGCGGGCGCTACTACGTGACCCGCAACGACTCCTCGCTGATCGCCGTGCAGCTCGGCCGCCGCGCCCTGCCGGACGGCGGCCTGCGGATGGTCGGTGCGCACACCGACAGCCCCTGCCTGCGCGTCAAGCCGCAGCCGGAGCTGGCCCGCCAGGGCTGCTGGCAGCTGGGCGTCGAGGTCTACGGCGGCGTGCTGCTGGCGCCCTGGTTCGACCGCGACCTGTCGCTGGCCGGCCGCGTCACCTTCCGCCACGAAGAACGCCTGGACAGTCGCCTGATCGACTTCCGGGCGCCGATCGCGGTGATCCCCAACCTGGCCATCCAC
This sequence comes from Stutzerimonas stutzeri, assembly GCF_024451105.1. Taxonomy (GTDB): domain Bacteria; phylum Pseudomonadota; class Gammaproteobacteria; order Pseudomonadales; family Pseudomonadaceae; genus Geopseudomonas; species Geopseudomonas stutzeri_A. Next base: position 52,608 of record NZ_JANGEY010000013.1, on the reverse strand, counting down.
CTCAACCGCGAGGCCAACCAGGGCTGGGCGATCAACCCGCAGAACGAGCTGCCGCCGCTCCTCGCCCAGCTCGGCGCCGGCGAAAGCCGCGACTTCCGCGCCTTGCTCGCCGCCCAACTGCTGCGCGAGCACGGCCTGTACGTCGACGAGGTGCTCGACTTCGAGCTGAGCCTCTACGACACCCAGCCCGCCGCGCTGGTCGGCCTCGACCAGGACTTCATCGCCGGCGCCCGCCTGGACAACCTGCTGTCCTGCTATGCCGGCCTAGAGGCGCTGCTCGCCGCCGGCGACGCAGAGAACTGCGTGCTGGTGTGCACCGACCACGAGGAAATCGGCTCCTGCTCGGCCTGCGGCGCCGACGGCCCGTTCCTCGAGCAGGTGCTGCGCCGCCTGCTCGGCGACGAGGAAACCTTCGTGCGGGCCATCCAGCGCTCGCTGCTGGTGTCGGCCGACAACGCCCACGGCGTGCACCCCAACTACGCCGACAAGCACGACGGCAACCACGGCCCGCGCCTCAACGGCGGTCCGGTGATCAAGGTCAACAACAACCAGCGCTACGCCAGCAACAGCGAGAGCGCCGGCTTCTTCCGCCACCTCTGCCAGACCCACGAGGTGCCGGTGCAGTGCTTCGTGACCCGCAGCGACCTGGGCTGCGGCTCGACCATCGGGCCGATCACCGCCAGCAAGCTCGGCGTGCGTACCGTCGACATCGGCCTGCCGACCTTCGCCATGCACTCGATCCGCGAGCTGGCCGGCAGCCAGGACCTCGAGCATCTGGTGAGGGTGCTGAGCGCCTTCTACCAGAGCGCCGAACTGGTCTGAGCCGCGACATGGCCCTGGCGCTCTTCGACCTCGACGACACCCTGATCGGCGGCAACAGCCCCAGCCTGTGGACGGCCTACCTGGCCGACCTCGGCTGGGTCGACCGCGAATCCTTCCTGACCCGCGAGCAGGCGCTGGTGGCGCAGTACGCCGCCCTGCAGGCGACCCTCGAGGACTACCTGGCGTTCAGCGTGCAACCGCTGATCGGCCGCACCGCGGCGGAAGTCGAGCACGTCGTTGCCCCCTTCGTCGAGGCGGTCATCGAACCGCTGATCCTCTCCGACGCCATGCGTGCCGTCGCCGCGCACCGCGCCGCCGGCGACCGGGTGCTGGTCGTCTCGGCCTCGCCGACCTTCCTGGTCGCGGCCATCGCCGAACGCCTGGGCATCGGCGAGCTGCTGGCCACCGAACTGGAGCTGCGGCACGGCTGCTACAGCGGAGGGGTCGCCGGCATCCCCTGCGCCCGCGAGGGCAAGATCGCCCGCCTCGAGCGGTGGCGCGCCGAGCAGGACGAGACGCTGGCCGGCGCGCACTTCTACTCCGACTCGCGCAACGACCTGCCGCTGCTCGGCCACGTCGAGCATCCGCATGCGGTGAATCCCGACGCTGCGCTGCGCGCGCACGCCGAGCGCCACGGCTGGGACATCCTGACCTGGCGCTGAGCCGGACATGACAGGGGGCGCCGCGGCGCCCCCTGTCGTTCCAGTCCGGGCACTCAGACCAGACCGTCGTCCACCACCAGCACCACCTTGCCCTGCACCTGATTGCTGGCCAGCGCGGCGAAGGCTGCCTCGGCGTCGGCGATCGGGTAGCTGCGCTCGAGCTGCGGCCTGAGGCGCCCCTCGGCGAACAGCGGCCAGACCTGCTGCTCCAGTTCGGCGAGCAGTTGCGCCTTGGCATCGGCGTCGCGGTTGCGCAGGGTCGAGCCGATCATCTGGATGCGCTTGCCGAGCAGCAGGGCCAGGTCCAGCTCGGCCTTGCGCCCGCCCATCAGGCCGATGATCACCCAGCGGCCGTCCTGGGCGAGCATCTTCAGGTTCGGCGCGGCGTAGCTGGCGCCCACCGGATCGAGGATCACGTCGTAGGGGCCGAAGTCGCGCAGGCCGTCGAGGCCGTCGCCGCGCAGCACGCCGCCCTGGGCGCCCAGGCTCTCGCAGTAGGCCAGGCGCTCGGCGGAGCCGACGCTGACCCAGCACGGACTGCCGAAGGCCTTGCACAGCTGGATGGCCGCCGAGCCGACGCCGCTGGCGCCGGCGTGCAGCAGCACCTTCTCGCCCGGCTGCAGACGCGCCAGCTGGAACAGGTTGAGCCAGGCGGTGGCGTAGACCTCCGGCAGCACGGCGGCCTCGGCAAGACTCAGGCCCTCGGGCACCGGCAGGGCGTGGCGGGCGTCGACCACCACCTCCTCGGCCATGCCGCCGCCGGCGAGCAGGGCGCAGACCCGGTCGCCGACCCGCCAGCGGCTGCCGGCCCCGGCCTCGCTGACCACCCCGGAGCACTCCAGGCCGAGCACCTCGGTCACTCCCGGCGGTGGCGGATACAGGCCGTTGCGCTGCAGCAGGTCGGCCCGGTTGAGACCGGCCGCCGCCACGCGGATGCGGATCTGCCCGACATCGCACTCCGGACGCGGCTGCGCCGACCACTCCAGCTGCCCTTCGATACCTTGCAATGCGTTCACGCTACCTCCATATTGTCAAAGGTCCGGCGCTCCACTGGCGCCGGCAACCGCCCCCGGATTGTGACCCGGAACTGACCGCGCGTCAGCCTCCCCTGTCGCCGGGTGCCAGCCCATGATGGCACCATGGAACCAGGTGCCTCTTACGCTGCCTAACGGGCGTAACCCTCTGCGACGCATAGAACCCATGAAACGCACTCTGTCCTGCACCGCCCTCGCCCTCGTCCTGGCCGCCGGCGTCCTGCCGCTCGGTGCCACGGCCGCGCTCAGCAACCCCTGGGACGGTCTGCAGCCCGACAGGGAGCAGACCATCGCCAGCCTCAACGTGGTCGAACTGCTCAAGCGCCACCACTACAACAAGCCGCCGCTGGACGACGCGCGCTCGTCGCAGATCTTCGACGACTACCTGAAGAGCCTCGACCCGGCACGCAGCTACTTCACCGCCAGGGACATCGCCGACTTCGAGTCCTGGCGCTACCGGCTGGACGACTTCCTCAAGGGCGGCGAGCTGCAGCCGGGCTTCACCATCTACAAGCGCCATCTCGAGCGCGCCCAGGAGCGCCTGCAGTTCGCCCTCGGCCTGCTCGAACAGGGCGTCGAGCAGTTCGACTTCGGCACCGACGAGAGCCTCGACACCAATCGCGAGAAGGCGCCCTGGGCGGCCGACAGCGCGGCGCTCGACGAGCTGTGGCGCAAGCGGGTGAAGGACGAGGCGCTGCGCCTGAAGATCGCCGGCAAGGAACCCAAGGCGATCCAGGAGCTGCTCACCAAGCGCTACCGCAACCAGCTCAAGCGCCTGGCGCAGACCCGCAGCGAGGACATCTTCCAAGCCTACATCAACGCCTTCACGCAGACCTACGACCCGCACACCAACTACCTGTCGCCGGAGAACGCGGAGAACTTCGACATCAACATGAGCCTGTCGCTGGAAGGCATCGGCGCGGTGCTGCAGAGCGACAACGAGCACGTCAAGATCGTCCGTCTGGTGCCGGCCGGCCCGGCCGAGAAGAGCAAGCTGCTCAACCCGGCCGACCGCATCATCGGCGTCGCCCAGGGCGACAAGGAGATGGTCGACGTGATCGGCTGGCGCCTCGACGAGGTGGTCAAGCTGATCCGCGGTCCCAAGGGCTCGGTGGTGCGCCTGGAGGTGATTCCGGCCAGCAACGCACCGAACGATCAGAGCACCCGGGTGGTGTCGATCACCCGCGAGGCGGTCAAGCTCGAGGAGCAGGCCGCCAAGAAGTCGGTGCTCAAGCTCGAGCACGAGGGCCGCGACTACAAGCTCGGAGTGATCGAGATCCCGGCCTTCTACCTGGACTTCAAGGCCTACCGCAGCGGCGACCCCAACTACAAGAGCACCACTCGCGACGTGCGCAGGCTGCTCGGCGAGCTCAAGCAGGAGCAGGTCGACGGCGTGGTCATCGACCTGCGCAACAACGGCGGCGGCTCGCTGCAGGAAGCCACCGAGCTGACCGGGCTGTTCATCGACAAGGGCCCGACCGTACTGGTACGCAACAGCGACGGCCGCGTCGACGTACTCGCCGACGAGGACACCGGCACCTACTACAACGGTCCGCTGGCGGTGCTGGTCAACCGGCTGTCGGCTTCCGCCTCGGAAATCTTCGCCGGCGCCATGCAGGACTACCACCGCGCGCTGATCCTCGGCGGGCAGACCTTCGGCAAGGGCACGGTGCAGACCATCCAGCCGCTCAACCACGGCGAACTGAAGCTGACCCTGGCCAAGTTCTACCGGGTCTCCGGACAGAGCACCCAGCACCAGGGCGTGCTGCCGGACATCCCCTACCCGGCCATGGTCGACGTCAAGCAGATCGGCGAGAGCGCCCTGCCGGCGGCCATGCCCTGGGATCGCATCGCCCCGGCGGTCGAGCCGGACAGCAACCCGTTCCGCCCCTTCCTCGCCGAACTGCAGGCGCGCCATGCCGCACGGACCGCCCACGACCCCGACTTCGTGTTCGCCCGCAAACGCCTGGAGCTCAGCCAGCAGCTGATGGAGGAAACCGTGGTCAGCCTCAACGAGGAGAAGCGCCGCGCCCAGCAGAGCGCCATCGAGAGCCGCCAGCTGGCCCTCGAGAACGCCCGCCGCAGCGCCAAGGGCGAGCCCCTGCTCAAGGTGCTCAAGGACGAGGAAGAAGACCCGAACGAGGACGAGAACGACAAGCTGCCGCCGGAGAAGGACGCCTTCCTCGCCGAGTCCGGCCGCATCCTCCTCGACTACCTCAACCTCAACACGGCCATCGCCCGCCACTGAGCCGCTCCGCCAGCCGCGCGGGCGCCGCCGTCATCAGGCAGTCACAATTTAGTCGTGAAATCTGAGCGCCCCGGTCGATCGCCGGGGCGCTCTTTTCTCTGCCTGCCGAGCCCCGCATGACCACCACCGAACAGTTGAGCGAACTGGAGCGCATCCTGGCCCACGAGCTGCTCAACAGCCTGTTCCAGCCCATCTACTCGCTAGCCAACCGGCGCATCCACGGCCACGAGGCGCTGACCCGCGGCCCCTCCAACAGCCCGCTGCACGCGCCGCTGGCGCTGTTCGCCGTGGCCCGCCAGGCCGGCCGCCTGAGCGAGCTGGAGATCGCCAGCCGGGTCCGCGCCTGCAGCCGCTTCAGCCAGTACGCCGGCCACGGCATGCTCTACCTGAACGTCTCGCCGGAAAGCCTGGTCGAACCCGGCCACCAGTCCGGCCGGACCCTGCAGATCCTCCAGCGCTGCGGCATCGCGCCGGAGCGGGTGGTCATCGAGCTGACCGAGCAGACGCCGATCGAGGACTTCGACCTGCTCGACCGAGCCCTGCACCACTACCGCGCCATGGGCTTCTCCATCGCCCTCGACGACCTCGGCGCCGGCTACTCCAGCCTGCGCCTGTGGTCGGAGCTGCGCCCGGACATCGTCAAGATCGACCGCCACTTCATCGACGGCATCCACCTCGATCCGCTCAAGCGCGAGTTCGTCGGCTCCATCCTGCAGATGGCCCGCGCCGCCCGCGCGCGGGTGATCGCCGAAGGAGTGGAGCAGCGCGAAGAGCTCGAGCTGCTCGAGCGCATGGGCGTGGACCTCGTCCAGGGCTACCTGATCGGCCGCCCGCAGGAGCGCCCGCAAGCGGCGAGCGCCTGAGACTCGCCGCAGGCCTGCGTCACGCCTCAGCCGTGCGAATCCCCGAAGTCGTGGTCGAACACCCGCGCCACCTCGGCGGCGTGCCAGGCCGCCGCGGCGACCCCGTCCGGCGCACCGTTGAAGCGACCGAGGCGCCTGGCGTGCTCGAAGAAGCCGGGGCGCGGCAGCCGGCTGGCGCCCTGGCTGATCACCAGCGCACTGCGCAGCGGCTGGCCTGCCTGGGCATCGAGCATGGCCAGATGCTCGAGGGCCGCGGTCAGGGTGGTCATCGCCGGGGTCGGCAACTGCAGCCGCTCGATCAGCGAGCGGTAGGTCAGCAGGTGGCGCTGGCGGCGCGCCTCGTCCAGCTCGGCAAGCAATGCCTGCCAATGCTGACGGGTGATGCGCAGGATCAAGCCGCTCACTCCCGGGCCGGGGCGGCGAACACCCGGGCCAAGGCGCGGACGATGGCCTGGTCCGGCTGGCGCTCGCCGCTCTCGATCAGCGCCAGGTAGTGCGGGCTGATGCCCACCGCCCGGGCCAGTTCCTCGGGCGCCATCCGCCGCGCCTCGCGCAGGCGGCGCAGGTCGGCGAGGACGAAGACGGGCTCCTCGCTCGGGCGCACCTCCTGCGCCTCGCCGGAGCGCAGACGGCCTGCGGCACGCAGCAGCTCCTGATACTCGGCCCACGGCAGCACGGCATATTCCGGCTGCCCGTCACGCTCGATGACCTGAACGTTCATACGGATGGCTCCCACACTCTCATGTTTCAGTTTAACAGTCCCCCGAACGCCACGACGCCCCGCGCCGCCGCCCCGGAAATCTCCGCAAGCCCCGCCGTTGCTGGCTTTGCCGGCGTTACCCACAAAAGCTGTGGATAAACTTGTGAACAATATCTGGAATAGTGCCCCCAAGGCCCGTGCAGCGAGGCCTCCAGACAGATCGGATGTTTTTTGCTCAGCAAAAAAAGTCTTTACAAATCATACTCTTAAAATTGTCGCGCAGGGATGCGAGCAAGCTATTGACAGCGTCGCCGAAGCGCCATCCGGTGTGCACAAGCGCCCGCCGCCGCGTCAGTGTTTCGACTGGCGCACCGTCCCAGCGTCAAGATCGTTACCATCGGAAACGCAAACGCCCCGACCAGCGGGGCGTTTGCGCAAGGCTCCGGGCGCTTATTCGCCGCCCTTCTCCTGGATACCGAGCAGCTCCAGCTCGAAGACCAGCACCGAGTTGGCCGGAATCATCGGGCTCGGGCTCTGCGCGCCGTAGGCCAGCTCGCTGGGGATGAACAACTTGTACTTCTCGCCGACGTGCATCAGCTGCAATCCCTCGACCCAACCGGGGATCACCCCGCCGACCGGCAGGTCGATGGGCGCGCCGCGCTGGATGGAACTGTCGAACACCGTGCCGTCGATCAGGGTGCCCTCGTAGTGGACGCTGACCACGTCGTCGGGCTTGGGCTGGACGCCCTCGGCCTTCTTCAGCACCTCGTACTGCAGGCCGGAGGCGGTGGTCACCACGCCCTCGCGCTTGCCATTCTCCTCGAGGAATTTCTGGCCGGCCTTGGCGGTTTCGTCGGCCAGGGCAGTCATGCGCTCCTCGGCGCGCTTCTGCAGGAAGCTGAAGGCCTCCATCAGCTGCTCGTCGCTCAGACGCTGCTCCTTGTCGCCCTTGGCATCCTCGATCCCCAGGGCGACGGCGCGCGGATCCAGATCGTCCAGGCCTTCCTGAACCAGGCTGCGCCCCATGTTCAGGCCGATACCGTAGGAGGCCTTCTGCGCCGGCGTCTTGAGTTCCAGCTCCTTCTCCGCCGCCTGCTTGCTGTCGCAACCGGCGAGGACGAGACCGACCAGAGCCACCGCGGCGGCCAATCGATGATGTTTCATGCTTGTTCCTTAAATGATGAATACCACAGCGGCAGGCTGGGAGTGCACGCGAGCTTATCAGGGCCCCGCTCTCGCCGCCACGGCTGGAAATCTTGGAATTCGGAAACGACGAAAAGTTCATATGCCGATTCGGCATTGAACTCTGGGGAGGGAAGAATCTGGATTTGTCACTTTGGGGAGGGAGAAAATGGCGCAGCGGACGGGACTCGAACCCGCGACCCCCGGCGTGACAGGCCGGTATTCTAACCGACTGAACTACCGCTGCGCGTAACCTCGAGATTGGTGGGTGGTGACGGGATCGAACCGCCGACCCTCTGCTTGTAAGGCAGATGCTCTCCCGGCTGAGCTAACCACCCTCGCCTGCATTCGCATGTTTGCGTTTGCTCTCGAAGTGGTGCGCATTCTAGGCAGGTCCCCTCACCTTGGCAAGTCCTTTTTCAAAAAAAATTTCGAGGCAAACCAGACACTTGGAGCAATCGGCAGTGGTCGGAGAAGGAGCGAAGGGGAATAATGCGCTCCTTTGCTTGAGGAGTGTCCCGCGCCATGTGGTTCCGCAACCTGCTTGTCTATCGCCTCACCCAGGATCTGCAACTGGACGCCGAGCAACTCGAGACCGCACTCGCCGGCAAGCCGGCCCGCCCCTGCGCCAGCCAGGAGCTGGCCACCTACGGCTTCGCCGCGCCGTTGGGCAAGGGGCCGGACGCCCCGCTGGCACACGCCAGCCAGGGCTTCTTCCTGATCGCCGCGCGCAAGGAGGAGCGCATCCTGCCCGGCAGCGTGGTGCGCGACGCACTGGCCGAGAAGGTCGAGGAGATCGAGGCCCAGCAGATGCGCAAGGTCTACAAGAAGGAGCGCGACCAGCTCAAGGACGAGATCGTCCAGACCCTGCTGCCGCGCGCCTTCATCCGTCGCCAGCGCACCTTCGCCGCCATCGCCCCGCAGCAGGGCTGGATCCTGGTCGACGCCGCCAGCCCGAAGAAGGCCGAGGAGCTGCTCTCCACCCTGCGCGAGGCGCTCGGCTCGCTGCCGGTGCGCCCGCTCGGCGTGAAGATCGCCCCCACCGCCACCTTCACCGAGTGGATGAAGAACCAGCACGCCAGCAACGGCCTGGCCCTGCTCGACGAGTGCGAGCTGCGCGACACCCACGAGGACGGTGGCATCGTGCGCTGCAAGCGCCAGGACCTGGGCAGCGACGAGGTGCAGAACCACCTGGCCGCCGGCAAGCTGGTCACCAAGCTGGGCCTGGCCTGGACCGACAAGCTGTCGCTGCTGATCGACGACAAGCTCGTGCTCAAGCGCCTGCGCTTCGAGGATCTGCTGCAGGAGCAGGCCGAGCAAGACGGCGGCGACGACGCCCTGGCCCAGCAGGACGCCAGCTTCACCCTGATGATGCTGACCTTCGTCGAGTTCCTGCCGCAACTGATCGAGGCGCTCGGCGGCGAGGAGCTCCCCCAGGGCATCTGAGCCCCGCAAAGCAACAAGGCGACCCGCGGGTCGCCTTGTTGTGCCGTTGCAGCGGCTTACTTGCGGCGGAAACCCGGCCGCTGACCGTCGCCGCCCGGCTGCGGACGACGCTTGGCCGGCGCCGCGGCAGGCTTGCGCGACGGACGCTCGCTCAGGTTCGGCGTGTCGCGCTCCTCGCGCGCCTTGGCCGGACGCTTGCCGCGCACATCGGCGGGCCGCTCGGCCAGCTCGGTGCCGCGCCCCTCCGCACGCTCGCCGCGCCCCGCGCGGCCGCCGCGCTCGGGCACCGGCTTGGCCGCCTTGCGCTGCAGGCGGTCGAGCTTCTCGCGCAGCTTGCCCTTCATGCCCGGCAGGGCCATCGGCTTGAGGCCGACCTCGGCGGCGAGGATGTCCACTTCGCCCTGCTCCATCTCGCGCCAGCGGCCCACCGACAGGTCGGAGGTGAGGAACACCGGGCCAAAGCGCACGCGCTTGAGGCGGCTGACCACCACGCCCTGCGACTCCCACAGGCGACGCACCTCGCGGTTGCGCCCCTCCATCACCACGCAGTGGAACCAGCGGTTGAAGCCGTCGCCCTGCGGCGCTTCCTGGATGTCGGTGAAGCGCGCCGGACCGTCCTCGAGCATCACGCCGTTCTTCAGGTTGTCGAGCATCTCCTCGGTGACCTCGCCGCGCACGCGCACGGCGTACTCGCGGTCCATCTCGTAGGAGGGATGCATCAGACGGTTGGCCAGCTCGCCGTCGGTGGTGAACAACAGCAGGCCGGTGGTGTTGATATCGAGACGGCCGATGTTGATCCAGCGCCCGCTCTTCGGCCGCGGCAGACGGTCGAACACGGTCGGACGCCCCTCCGGATCGGAGCGGGTGCACACCTCGCCTTCGGGCTTGTTGTAGATCAGCACGCGACGCACCACCTGGTCTTCCTCGCGGCGCAGCAGGCGACCGTCGAGGGCGATGGCGTCGCTCGGCAGCACGCGCTGGCCGAGGCTGGCGTCGGCGCCGTTGACCTTGATGCGACCCTGGGCGATCCACTCCTCGACGTCGCGGCGGGAGCCGACGCCCATGCGCGCCAGCACCTTCTGCAGCTTCTCGCCGGCCGGGCGGTATTCTGCGGCGGAATTCGGTTCTTCGTTCATTCTGGGCACCTCCCGGTGTAACCGGATGCTGTGAGCTGTCCCTGCGATTCAGGGGGCAGGCATGATACGCCGAAGCACGGGCGCGCGCACCCGCGGCGCAGCGCCTCAGTCGCCCCGCGGGACGGGCGGCGCATCGCCGGCGAGCGCCTCGGACGCTGCACTCTCGACCGGCAGCAGATCGTCGAAGTCGCTCTTGAGCCCCTGCTCCATGGCGTCCAGCTCGGCCAGCAGGCTGCGGAAACTGGTCTCGCCGCGCGCCTCGACGGGCCGCTCGCCCCCCGCCTCCTCGCCCCGCGCCAGATCGGCGCGCGCCTGCAGGTCGGCCGGCACCTCGGGGTCGAGATCCTCGACCGGCAACTGCGGCTCCAGCTCGCGCAGCACCGCCAGCGGCGGCAGCTCGTCGAGGCTCTTCAGGTCGAAGTGGTCGAGGAAGGCGCGGGTGGTGGCGAACATCGCCGGCCGCCCCGGCACCTCGCGGTAGCCGACCACGCGGATCCAGTCGCGCTCCTGCAGGGTCCGGACGATGTTGCTGTTGACCGCTACGCCGCGCACCTCCTCGATCTCGCCGCGGGTGATCGGCTGGCGATAGGCGATCAGCGCCAGGGTCTCCAGCAGCGCCCGCGAGTAGCGCTGCGGACGCTCCTCCCACAGGCGGCCGACCCAGGGCGAGAAGCGCTCGCGCACCTGCAGACGGTAGCCGGACGCCACCTCGCTGAGCTCGAAGCCGCGCCCCAGGCAGGCGCCGGCCAGCACCGACAGCGCCTCGCGCAGCAGTTTCGGCGTCGGCCGCTCGTGTTCGTCGAACAACTCGGCCAGGCGCTCCAGCGACAGCGGCTTGCCGGCCGCCAGCAGGATCGCCTCGAGCACGGTCGCCAGTTGGCGCGGATCGGCAAGGTTCATTCGGCAAGGTCCTCCAGCAACGGACTGTCTTCCGCCGCGGCAGCGCGCAGGCGGACGTGAATGGGCGCGAAGGGCTCGTTCTGCAGCAGATCGAGCAGCGACTCCTTGACCAGTTCGAGGATGGCCATGAAGGTCACCACCACGCCGAGCTTGCCCTCCTCGGCGGCGAACAGTTCGGCGAAGGGCACGAAGGCGCCGCCCTGCAGGCGCGCCAGCACCTCGCTCATCCGCTCGCGCGTGGAGAGCAGCTCGCGGGTCACCTGGTGGCTCTCGAACAGTTCGGCGCGGCGCAGCACCTCGGCCATCGCCAGCAGCAGCTCGTCCAGACTCACTTCCGGCAACAGGGTGCGCGCCCGCGCCTGCGGCGCCGGCAGCAGCGGCACCTGCAGGTCGCGACCGAGCCGCGGCAGGGCGTCCAGCTCCTCGGCGGCCTGCTTGAAGCGCTCGTACTCCTGCAGGCGGCGGATCAGCTCGGCGCGCGGGTCGTCCTCCTCGTCCTCGCTCTCGCCGGAGCGCGGCAGCAGCATGCGCGACTTGATCTCGGCGAGCATCGCCGCCATCACCAGGTACTCGGCGGCCAGCTCCAGGCGCACCGCCTTCATCAGCTCGACGTAGCCCATGTACTGGCGGGTGATCTCCGCCACCGGGATGTCGAGGATGTCGATGTTCTGCTTGCGGATCAGGTAGAGCAGCAGGTCCAGCGGCCCCTCGAAAGCGTCGAGGAACACCTCCAGCGCGTCCGGCGGAATGTACAGGTCCTGCGGCAGCTCGGTGACGGCCTCGCCGTAGACCAGCGCCAGCGGCAGCTGCTCGGGGGCTGTATCCGGCGTCGCGGCCGGCTCGCGTGACAGTTCGCTCAACGCACACCTTCGCCCGTCAGGCCGGCACCCGGAACGGCTCCGGGTCGCCGCAGCCCTCGCGCAGCACCTCCGGCTCGCCGCCGAGCAGGCTGATCACCGTGGAGGCCTCGAGGCTGCCGTAGCCGCCGTCGATGATCAGGTCGACCAGCTTTTCCAGACGGTCGCGAATCTCGTAGGGATCGCTCATCGGGTGCTCGTCGCCGGGCAGGATCAGACTGACGCTCATCAGCGGCTCGCCCAGCTCGCTGAGCAGCGCATGGGCGATGGGGTTGCCCGGCACGCGCAGGCCGATGGTGCGCCGCTTGGGATGCAGCAGCATGCGCGGCACCTCGCGGGTGGCGTCGAGGATGAAGGTGTAGGGGCCCGGGGTGTGCGCCTTGAGCAGGCGGAAGGCACTGGTGTCGACCTTGGCGTACTCGCCGAGCTGCGACAGGTCGCGGCACACCAGGGTGAAGTTGTGCTTGTCGTCCAGGCGGCGCAGCTGGCGGATGCGGTCCAGCGCCGCCTTGTCGCCGATGCGGCAGCCCAGGGCGTAGGAGGAATCGGTCGGATAGACCGCCACGCCGCCCTGACGGATGATGTCCACGGCCTGCTTGACCAGGCGTGCTTGCGGGTTCTCCGCGTGGATCTGGAAGAATTGGCTCATGGCTGTTCCTTAAGCGTGCGGATGTTCCATTCCGGTCAGACGCGGCCAGAGCAGCTCCAGACCGTCGGGCAGGGCCCGGTAGCTGCCGATCTCCGACCACTGGCGCGGCCCGTGAAAATCGCTGCCGGCGCTGGCCAGCAGGCCGAACTCGCGGGCGGTGGTGGCCAGCATGCCGACCTGGCTGTCGACCTGCGGCCCGTTGGACACCTCCAGGGCATGGCCACCGCCCTCGGCGAAGGCCGCCACCAGCTTGCGCCGTTTGGTTCGAGTAAAGTCGTAGTGGCAGGGGTGCGCCAGACTGATCCAGGCTTCGGCCTCGCGCAGGGTCTGCAGGGTGCTCTCCAGCGGCGGCCAGTGCTGCTTGATGTCGCCGAGCTTGCCGGCGCCCAGCCAGCGCTGGAAGGCCTGGGCGTGGTCGCGCACGTAGCCGGCGCGAACCATGAACTCGGCGAAGTGCGGCCGCGACGGCGCATTGCCGCTCTCGCCGCGCTCCTGCTGCACGCTCCGCGCACCCTCCAGGCAGCCGGGCATGCCCTTGGCGGCCAGGCGCCGGGCGATCTCCTCGGCGCGCGCCCAGCGCCCCAGGTGCAGGGCGTCGATGGCGCGCAGCAGCGCCGGGGCATCCGCGGCGAAACCGTAGCCGAGCACATGGATGGTCGCTCCGGCCCAGGTGCAGGACAGCTCGATGCCGTTGACCAGTTCGACGCCGAGCCGCTCGGCCGCGGCGCGCGCCTCGGCCAGGCCGTCAAGGGTGTCGTGGTCGGTCAGCGCGAGCACGCCGACGCCGCGCGCGCAGGCCCGCTCGACCAGCTCGGCAGGGGCGAGCATGCCGTCCGAGGCGGTGCTGTGGCAGTGCAGATCGACGTACATGGCGAGGTTTTCCGTCTTTGGCGGTCTGCTATTATGCCCCTTCGCGGGCGCCCCTGGCGCGCGTCACGCGACATTCCGCAGGGGCCCGCCTGCCGGCCCCGCCGAGCGCCGCCCATTCGCCCAAGGACCGCCATGCTCTACGCCATCATCGCCACCGACGCCGCCGACTCCCTCGAGGCCCGCCTGGCCAACCGCCCCGCCCACCTCGAGCGTCTCAACGCGCTGAAGGACGCCGGCCGCCTGGTGCTGGCCGGCCCGCATCCGGCCATCGACAGCAACGACCCGGGCCCGGCCGGCTTCACCGGCAGCCTGATCGTCGCCGAGTTCGACTCGCTGGAGGCCGCCCGCCAATGGGCCGACGCCGACCCCTTCCGCGCCGCCGGCGTGTACGCCGAGGTCGTGGTGAAGCCGTTCCGCCAGACCCTGCCCTGAGCCACCCGATGAGCCATTTGCTGCTGATCGACGACGACCGCGAGCTGACCGACCTGCTGGCCGCCTGGCTGACCCAGGAGGGCTTCCAGGTGCGCGCCTGCCACGACGGCGGCAGCGCGCGCCGGGCGCTGGCCGAAGCGTCCCCGGACGCCGTGGTGCTGGACGTCATGCTGCCCGACGGCAGCGGCCTCGAGCTGCTCAAGCAACTGCGCGGCGACCATCCCGAACTGCCGGTGCTGATGCTCTCGGCGCGCGGCGAACCGCTCGACCGCATCCTCGGCCTGGAGCTGGGCGCCGACGACTACCTGGCCAAGCCGTGCGACCCGCGCGAGCTGACCGCCCGGCTGCGCGCCGTGCTGCGCCGCGTGCAGCCGGGCGGCGCCAGCCCGAGCGCCAACACCCGCCTGGAGCTGGGCGACCTCAGCTACAGCCCGAGCCGCGGCGTGGCCATGCTCGGCGAGCAGGAAGTCGCCCTCACCGTCTCGGAGAGCCACATCCTCGAAGCGCTGCTCAAGCAGCCCGGCGAGCCGCTGGACAAGCAGAGCCTGGCCCAGCTCGCCCTCGGCCGCCGCCTGACCCTCTACGACCGCAGCCTGGACATGCACATCAGCAACCTGCGCAAGAAGCTCGGCCCGCACGCCGACGGCCGCCCGCGCATCCTCGCCAGCCGCGGGCGCGGCTACTACTACGCCCCCTGAGCCGGCTTTACCCACTCTTTACCCGGGCCTGACCGCGGTTGACCTTGCGCGCCCTAGACTGAACTCATCCGGCAACCCAGCCGCCCCCGAGAAGGAAACAGACCATGCGCAAGACCCTGACCGCCCTGCTCCTCGCCGCCGCCCTGCCCACCCTGGCCATCGCCGCCCCCGGCATGGGCGACGGCCACTGCCCGCACGCCAAGCGTGGCGGCGGCTACCACGGCCACATGATGCGCGGCCTCGATCTCACGCCCGAGCAGCGCCAGCAGGTCGGCGCAGCCATGCGCGAGAACATGCAGACCCAGCGCGAGATCACCCAGCGCTACCTCGACAAGCTGCCGGCCGCCGACAAGGCCGCCATGACCAAGGAGCAGGAAGCCAGCCGCGCCAAGCAGCAGAAGGCGATCCGCGACACCCTGAGCCCCGAGCAACAGAAGCAGTTCGACGCACTGCAGGCCGAGCGCGAGAAGCGTCGCGCCGAGCGCGCCGAGTTCGAAGCCTGGAAGGCCGAGCGCGAGCAGAAGACCCAGTAATCCGCAGCGGGGGCATTCCAGCCGGAGGCCCCCGCCCCTTCCACCCTCCGACACGGACCCTGCATGCGCACCCTGTTCTGGCGCATCTTCGCCACCTTCTGGCTGGCCATCGCCCTGGTGGCCGGCCTGTCGCTGCTGCTCGGCCGTGCCCTCAACCAGGACACCTGGATCCTCGCCTACCATCCCGGCCTGCGCGACGTGGCCGCCAAGTGGACCACGCGCTACGAGCGACAGGGGCCGGAAGCGGCGCAAGCCTTCCTCGAGCACCACCGGCACCATCACGGCGTCGACGTCCAGGTCCTCGACGAAACCGGCCAGATGGTCGTGCCCGGCACCTTCCCGCCGCGCGCCGCGGCCTTCGAGGCACGCCGCGAAGGCCGCCGCTTGCCCTGGCGACGGCTGACCGAGGACTACACCAGCGAAAGCAGCGGACGGACCTACCTGTTCATCTACCGCATTCCGCATCCCGAGCTGGCCGGCTGGCAGCGCGACAGCCTGCTCTGGCCGCTCAGCGCGCTGACCGTCACCCTGGTGGTGCTCACCCTGCTCAGCGTCATGCTCACCCTGTCGATCACCCGCCCGCTCGGCCGTCTGCGCGGCGCGGTGCACGACCTCGGCCAGACCGCCTACCAGCAGCACAGCCTCGCCCGGCTGGCGCGGCGCCGCGACGAGCTGGGCACCCTGGCGCGCGACTTCAACCGCATGGGCGCGCGCCTGCAGGACCTGATCGCCAGCCAGCGCCAGCTGCTGCGCGACGTCTCCCACGAGCTGCGTTCGCCGCTGGCGCGCCTGCGCATCGCCCTGGCGCTGGCCGAGCGCGCCGGCGACGAGGAACGCGCGCGCCTGTGGCCGCGCCTCTCCCAGGAGTGCGACCGCCTGGAGGCGCTGATCAGCGAGATCCTGGTGCTGGCGCGAATGGATGCCGAGAGCAGCCAGCCGCAAGCGGTGGACGTCGCCGGCCTGCTCGGCAAGCTGCGCGAGGATGCGCGCCTGCTGGCCCCGCAGCAGGACATCCGCCTGGATATCGCTCCGGGACTGCAACTGCACGGCTGGCCCGAACTGGTCGAGCGCGCGCTGGACAACCTGCTGCGCAACGCGCTGCGCTTCAATCCGCCCGGCCAGCCGCTGGAGGTCGGCGCCCGCCGCGACGGCGCCGGCGTGCTGCTGGAGGTGCGCGACCATGGTCCCGGCGTGGCCGAGGAACACCTGGCCCAGCTGGGCGAGCCGTTCTTCCGCGCCCCCGGGCAGTCCGCGCCGGGGCACGGCCTGGGACTGGCCATCGCCCGCCGCGCCGCGCAGCGGCACGGCGGCCGGCTGCTGCTGGCCAACCACCCGGCGGGCGGCTTCGTCGCCCGCCTCGAACTGCCGTCAGCGCCCGGCGGACAGGTCTGACGACCAGTTGGCGACGAACTCGGCAGGATCCAGCGGCTGCGGAGTGCGTCGCTCGCCCTGCACCGTGCCCATATAAAGGAAACCGAGCAGCCGCTCGTTGCCCGCCAGCCCCAGCCCGGCGTGCACGACGGGATCGTGGGACAGCGCACCGGTGCGCCAGATCGCCCCGAGCCCCAGCGCATGCGCGGCCAGCAGCATGCCGTGCGCCGCACAGCCGGCGGCCAGCAGTTGCTCGGACTCCGGCACCTTGGGGTGCTCCCTGAGGCAGGCGATCACCGCCATCAGCAGCGGCGCGCGCAGCGGCATCGCGCGCACCTTGTCGAGCACCGCAGTCGGCGCCTGCGCATCGCGGGCCAGCTCGGCGCGGACGAACAGCTCGCCGAGCGCCTCGCGCGCCTCGCCCTCGACGGCCAGGAAGCGCCAGGGGCGCAGCTGGCCGTGATCCGGCGCGCGCAGGGCGGCGCGCAGCAGCAGCTCGCGCTGCTCCGGGGTCGGCGCCGGCTCGCCCAGACGGGCCACCGAAACGCGGTTGATCAGCGCATCGAGCGCATCCATGGGCATTCTCCTTGCAAGGGCGGAGCCGGCATTCTAGCCGGGATTGCAGCGCCGCAGGCCGGCACGCGGCGGATCACCGGGGCGCTCAGGCCGCACGCTCGGGCGAAAGATCGGGCTGCAGCGGCGGCGTCAGCGGCGGCAGACCGTGGGCGGCACGGGCGGCATCGCAGCGCGGGTTGTGTTCGCCGTGCTCCCAGGACGCCTCGAATTCGCGGCAGGCCGAGGAGCGCTGTTCGTACATGGTGCAGCGCACACCGCAGCCGACCTCGCCCATCAGGCTGACGCAGCGCGCCGGCTTGCTGGTGGTGCCGCGCATGGCAGCGTGATAGGGGCTGATCTGCTCGACCAGCTCGTCCGGCACCTGGCCGCCGGCGGACTGGCATTCGCCCCAATAGAAGGACACACGAAAGTGCGCGCAGCAGGCGCCGCACGTCAGGCAGGGATTGTTTTCGGACATCGGTGCAACACCGCAGGAACCGGCGACTGCCGGCGGGAGCCGCGAATTCTAGCGAGCGCCGAATCGGCCCGAAAGAGGCCGTTCGGCAGTTTTTCCGCAGCGATTTACAGCCCCTGCGCACAGGCGCAGAATGCCGCCCTTTGCGGCCACGGACGCCTCGCGATGACCCTGTCCACCCTGCGCATGATCGCCTTCATCCTCGGGATCTTCCTGATCACCCTGGCCGCCAGCATGCTCATCCCGATCCTCACCCTGCTGACCCTGGGCAGCGAGGAGCGGCTCGCGGACTTCCTCTGGCCGACGCTGATCACCTTCGGCTGCGGCCTGGCGGCGGTGCTGCCCGGTTACCCCCGCAAGGCGCAGCTGCGCCCGCGCGACATGTACATGCTGACCACCTCGAGCTGGGTTACGGTGTGCCTGTTCGCCGCCCTGCCGATGATGTTCATCCAGCACATCAGCTACACCGACGCCTTCTTCGAGACCATGTCGGGCATCACCACCACCGGCTCGACCGTGCTCAGCGGCCTGGACGACGCGTCGCCGGCCCTGCTGATCTGGCGCTCCATGCTGCAGTGGCTGGGCGGCCTGGGCTTCATCGGCATGGCGGTGGCGGTGCTGCCGCTGCTGCGCGTCGGCGGCATGCGCCTGTTCCAGACCGAGTCCTCCGACTGGTCGGAGAAGGTCATGCCGCGTTCGCACATGGTGGCCAAGTACATCCTGGCGACCTACCTGGGCCTTTCGCTGCTGTGCATCCTCGCCTACTGGTGGGCCGGCATGAGCCCGTTCGAGGCAATCAACCACGCCATGACCACCATCTCCACCGGCGGCTACTCCACCTCCGACAGCTCGCTGGCGAACTGGCAGCAGCCGGCCGTGCACTGGGTCGCCGTGCTGTTCATGATCCTCGGCGGCCTGCCCTTCACCCTCTACGTCGCCTTCCTGCGCGGCCACCGCAAGGCCCTGCTGCGCGACCAGCAGGTGCGCGGCTTCGTCGGCTTCCTGGTGCTGACCTGGCTGGCGTTCGGCACCTGGCTGTGGTTCAACTCCGAGCACGCCTGGCTCGACGCCGTGCGCATCGTCGCGGTCAACGTCACCTCGGTGGTCACCACCACCGGCTTCGCCCTCGGCGACTACAGCCAGTGGGGCGGCTTCGCGGTGTTGCTGTTCTTCTACCTGACCTTCGTCGGCGGCTGCTCCGGCTCCACTTCCGGCGGCCTGAAGATCTTCCGCTTCCAGGTCGCCTACGTGATGCTCAAGGCCAACCTGCAGCAGATGATCCACCCGCGCGCGGTGATCAAGCAGCAGTACAACAACCACCCGATCGACGAGGACATCGTCCGCTCGCTGATCACCTTCTCCTTCTTCTTCACCATCACCATCGGCGTGATCGCCCTGGGCCTGGCCCTGCTCGGCCTCGACTGGATCACCGCACTGACCGGCGCGGCCACCGCGGTGTGCAACGTCGGCCCGGGGCTCGGCCCGATCATCGGCCCGGCCGGCAACTTTGCCGGCCTGCCGGACGCCGCCAAGTGGCTGCTGTCGGCCGGCATGCTGCTCGGCCGCCTGGAGATCATCACCATCCTGGTCGTTCTGACACCTGCCTTCTGGCGCCACTGAACGGCCGACGGCCCGGACCGCAGCCGATCCCCGCGCCTTTGCGCGCAAGCTGCCGCTCGGCTAAGATCCGGCGTCCGCCACCGCTTGCGCGAGTGGCCTGTCCAGCCTGAGCACCCCACAGAGGTGCAGGCACCTGTCAGGGAAGCCCCCGAACAGATGAAGTTCACAACCCTTGGGCGTACGGTCGACACGCTGCCGGACCCCCGTTTGCGCGAGTATCGGTCACGCATCCTGGCCTACCTGAGCCTGGCGGCCACGGTCGCGGCCGGCACCTACAGCCAGCTCTTCAGCCACGACCTCCTCTGGCTGGTGCCCTACGCCCTGCTCTACCCGCACCTGGCCCACCGCCTCAGCCAGCGCGTCAAGCACAGCCATCCGCAGCGGACCGACCAGGTCCTGCTGCTGATCGACGCCCTGCACGCCGGCATCGGCATGACCCTGCTCGGCTACGCCGTGGTGCCGAGTCTGATGTTCGCGCTGATCCTCAGCTTCACCGCGCTGATCCTCGGCGGCCTGCGCTCGCTGGTCACCGCCCTGCTCGCCGCCCTGATCGGCGCGGTGCTGTCCGGGGTCGCCATCGGCCCCGAGCTCGGCCTGGCCACCCCGCCGCTGGTCTCCGCGGTCAGCATCCTGTCCACCCTCCTCTATGTGTGCATCGGCGCCTTCCTCGTCCACGAACAGGGCCTGCGTCTGGCCCAGGCCCGCGAGGAGATCAAGAAGGAACAGGAGAAGGCCGCGAGCCTGGCGCGCAACCTGGCCAAGTACCTGTCGCCGCAGGTCTGGGAGTCGATCTTCAGCGGCAAGAAGAGCGTGCGCCTGGAGACCCAGCGCAAGAAGCTCACGGTGTTCTTCTCCGACATCAAGGGCTTCACCGAGCTGTCCGAGGAGCTGGAAGCCGAGGCGCTGACCGACGTGCTCAACACCTACCTCAACGAGATGTCGAAGATCGCCCTCAAGTACGGCGGCACCATCGACAAGTTCATCGGCGACGCGGTGATGATCTTCTTCGGCGACCCGACCACTCAGGGCGCCAAGAAGGATGCCGTGGCCGCGGTGTCCATGGCCATCGCCATGCGCAAGCACATGAAGGTGCTGCGCCAGCAGTGGCGCAGCCAGGGCATCACCAAGCCGCTGGAGATCCGCATGGGCATCAACACCGGCTACTGCACCGTCGGCAACTTCGGCGCCGACACGCGCATGGACTACACCATCATCGGCCGCGAGGTGAACCTCGCCAGCCGCCTGGAGAGCGCCTCCGACTCCGGCGAGATCCTCATCTCCCACGAGACCTACTCGATGATCAAGGACGTGATCATGTGCCGCGACAAGGGCCAGATCAGCGTCAAGGGCTTCTCCCGCCCGGTGCAGATCTACCAGGTGGTCGACTTCCGCCGCGACCTCGGCGCCAGCTCCAGCTACCTGGAGCACGAGCTGCCCGGCTTCTCCATGTACCTGGACACCAACAGCATCCAGAACTACGACAAGGAGCGGGTCATCCTCGCCCTCCAGCAGGCCGCCGAGAAGCTGCGCGACAAGGTGATCTACTGATCCGGCCACGCCGGCGGCATACTGCATCCATGAACAGCCTGCCCCTGCCCGCCTGCTGCAGCGCGCCGGTCGCCGACTGGCCACTGCCGCAGGCGCTGCCCGGCCTGCACCTGCACAGCTGCCGCTTCGACCCGCTGCGGCTTGCCGCCGACGACTTCGCCCGCTGCGCCCTCGAGGCGCCGCCCGACATCGCCGGCGCCGTGCCCAAGCGGCAGAGCGAATTCCTCGCCGGCCGCCTGTGCGCCGCCAGCGCCCTGTGCGCCCTGCACGGCGCCCCCGCCTACCCCGCGCGCGGCGCCGACAACGCGCCCTGCTGGCCACCGGGCGTCACCGGCAGCATCACCCACAGCCACGGCTGGGCCGCTGCGCTGGTCGGCGCGCGGGAGGCCTGGTGCAGCCTCGGCCTGGACGCCGAGCGCCTGCTGGACGCCGCCCGCGCCGAGCGCCTGGCCGCCGAACTCCTCACCGCCGACGAGCTGGCGCACTTCCGCCGACTGCCCGAAGCCGAGCGCGGCGCGCACCTGACCCTGTGCTTCTCGCTCAAGGAGAGCCTGTTCAAGGCGCTCTACCCGCTGGTCGGCCGGCGTTTCTGGTTCCGCGCCGCCGCGCTGGTCGAGCGCGACGCAAACGGCCACGCGCGCCTCGAACTGCGCGAGGACCTGAGCGACGAATGGCGTGCCGGCACCCGCCTGGACGGCCTGTTCGCGGTCCGCGAGGAACGCCTGCTGAGCCTGGTGGCGATCGCCGCCGACCGAGCCACATCGCACAATCGGGGCATTTTTCCAAGCCTGCAAAGACACAAGATATTGTGTTAACTTGCGCGCCCTTCGCAGCCCGGACGGCCGTGAAAAGCGCCCCGCAGAAGGCGACGAACGGTACAGGCGCAGCACGGCTGCGGGCTGCAGCGAAGCCGACAGGAAGCCTCACAGCAACCCCACAGCTTATCCACAGCGCCATCCACAAGACCTCGTTTGACAACGACGACCGACGCACTATGCTGCGCTGAGCGCCTCCCCGACACACAACATATAGTGTGCCAAGGCGACCGCAGAGACGACGGAAGGCGCTAGCTCTTTGACACCGATCGCGGCATTTGCAGAACTGGCTCGCAGCAGCCGCTGAGAGCTTCTGCAACCATTCGGCCAGCTCGCCACCCGACGCGAGCGGTGCCAGACCGCCCGATGAGGAAACACTACATCTAGTGCCCTATCCCGAGCAGCAGCCACAGCTGCCGCCACAACGGACAGGGCACGGAGCCGATGCCGGTGCTGCGCGCCAGCATCCAGACCGAACACCTGCACTGCGGAGCCCACGATGCACACCGACACCACTCGCGAGAATCCGGCCACAGACGCCAGCCTGGACCTGAGCGCCACCGCGCCCGGCCAGCTGCGCGTGATCAAGCGCAACGGCACCGTCGTCGCCTACACCGACGACAAGATCGCCGTGGCCATCACCAAGGCCTTCCTCGCGGTGGAAGGCAGCTCCGCTGCCAACTCCTCGCGCATCCACGACACCGTGGCGCGCCTGACCGAGCAGGTCAGCGCCACCTTCAAGCGCCGCATGCCGTCCGGCGGCACCATCCACATCGAGGAGATCCAGGACCAGGTCGAACTGGCCCTGATGCGCGCCGGCGAGCACAAGGTCGCCCGCGACTACGTGATCTACCGCGAGGCCCGCGCCCAGGAGCGCAAGCGCGCCGCCGCGACCAGCGAAGTGGCCCAGCCGCACCCGAGCATCCGCGTCACCCTGGCCAACGGCGAGAAGACCCCGCTCGATCTCGGCCGCCTGCAGACCATCATCGCCGAGGCCTGCGAGGGCCTGGCCGAGGTCGACGGCGCGCTGATCCAGCGCGAGACCCTGAAGAACCTCTACGACGGCGTGTCCGAGAAGGACGTCAACACCGCCCTGGTGATGACCGCGCGCACCCTGGTCGAGCGCGAGCCGAACTACAGCTACGTCACCGCCCGCCTGCTGATGGACACCCTGCGCGCCGAAGCCCTGGGCTTCCTCGGCATCGCCGAGCGCGCCACCCACCACGAGATGGCCGACTTCTACGCCAAGGCGCTGGCCGTCTACGTCGACAAGGGCATCGAGTTCGAGCTGCTCGACCCGAAACTGCGCGAATTCGACCTGGCCCGCCTGGGCGCCGCGCTGGACCACGAGCGCGACCAGCAGTTCACCTACCTCGGCCTGCAGACCCTCTACGACCGCTACTTCCTGCACAAGAGCGACGTGCGCTTCGAGCTGCCGCAGGTGTTCTTCATGCGCGTCGCCATGGGCCTGGCCATCGAGGAGCAGGACCGCGAGGCGCGCGCCATCGAGTTCTACAACCTGCTGTCGTCGTTCGACTACATGGCCTCGACCCCGACCCTGTTCAACGCCGGCACCCTGCGTCCGCAGCTGTCCAGCTGCTACCTGACCACCGTTCCGGACGACCTGTCGGGCATCTACAACGCCATCCACGACAACGCCATGCTGTCCAAGTTCGCCGGCGGCCTGGGCAACGACTGGACCCCGGTGCGCGCACTGGGCTCCTACATCAAGGGCACCAACGGCAAGAGCCAGGGCGTCGTGCCCTTCCTGAAAGTGGTCAACGACACCGCCGTGGCGGTCAACCAGGGCGGCAAGCGCAAGGGCGCGGTGTGCGCCTACCTGGAAACCTGGCACCTGGACATCGAGGAATTCCTCGAGCTGCGCAAGAACACCGGTGACGACCGCCGCCGCACCCACGACATGAACACCGCGAACTGGATTCCCGACCTGTTCATGAAGCGCGTGTTCGAGGACGGCGACTGGACCCTGTTCTCGCCGTCCGACGTGCCGGACCTGCACGACCTGACCGGCAAGGCCTTCGAGGAGCGCTACGAGTACTACGAGGCCCTGACCCAGTACGGCAAGCTCAAGCTGCACAAGACCATCAAGGCCAAGGACCTGTGGCGCAAGATGCTGTCGATGCTGTTCGAGACCGGCCACCCGTGGCTGACCTTCAAGGACCCGTGCAACCTGCGCAGCCCGCAGCAGCACGTCGGTGTCGTGCACAGCTCCAACCTGTGCACCGAGATCACCCTCAACACCAACGCCGACGAGATCGCGGTGTGCAACCTGGGTTCGATCAACCTGGTCAACCACATCGTCAATGGCAAGCTGGACACCGCCAAGCTCGAGCGCACCGTGAAGACCGCCGTGCGCATGCTCGACAACGTCATCGACATCAACTACTACAGCGTGCCGCAGGCGCAGAACGCCAACTTCAAGCACCGTCCGGTGGGCCTGGGCATCATGGGCTTCCAGGACGCCCTGTACCTGCAGCACATCGCCTACGGTTCCGAAGACGCCATCGCCTTCGCCGACCAGTCGATGGAAGCGATCAGCTACTTCGCCATCCAGGCCTCCTGCGACCTGGCCGACGAGCGCGGCGCCTACTCGACCTTCGACGGCTCGCTGTGGAGCCAGGGCATCCTGCCGATCGACTCGCTGGACATCCTCGCCGAACAGCGTGGCGCCAAGTACATCGAGGTCGACCGTTCCAGCACCCTGGACTGGGCGCCGATCCGCGCCCGTGTGCAGAAGGGCATGCGCAACTCGAACATCATGGCCATCGCGCCGACCGCGACCATCTCCAACATCGTTGGCGTGTCGCAGTCGATCGAGCCGACCTACCAGAACCTGTACGTGAAGTCGAACCTGTCCGGCGAGTTCACCGTGATCAA
This sequence comes from Stutzerimonas stutzeri, assembly GCF_024451105.1. Taxonomy (GTDB): domain Bacteria; phylum Pseudomonadota; class Gammaproteobacteria; order Pseudomonadales; family Pseudomonadaceae; genus Geopseudomonas; species Geopseudomonas stutzeri_A. The sequence continues at coordinate 28,294 of NZ_JANGEY010000013.1, read as the reverse complement.
CCCCTACCTGGTCCACGACCTCAAGGCCCGCGGCCTGTGGGACCCGGTGATGGTCAACGACCTCAAGTACTACGACGGCTCCGTGCAACAGATCGAACGCATCCCGGCCGACCTCAAGGCGATGTACGCCACCGCCTTCGAAGTCGAGACCAAGTGGATCGTCGAGGCCGCCAGCCGCCGCCAGAAGTGGATCGACCAGGCCCAGTCGCTGAACCTGTACATCGCCGGCGCCTCGGGCAAGAAGCTCGACGTGACCTACCGCATGGCCTGGTTCCGCGGCCTGAAGACCACCTACTACCTCCGCGCGCTGGCCGCCACCAGCACCGAGAAATCGACCATCAACACCGGCAAGCTCAACGCGGTCAGCTCGGCGATCGACGAAAGCCTGCCGGCCGCCGAGCCGAAGCCGGCTCCGGTGCCGCAGGCGTGCAGCATCGACAACCCGGACTGCGAAGCCTGCCAGTAAACGTCAGGCACCGCCTCCCCTCTCCCGCCCGCGGGAGAGGGGCCGGGGGAGAGGGCAAAGCCCCGCACCGACCAACGGCCCCGGTCACGTCTTGCGCACCCGACGCAACGCCATAGAATCAAGATTTACTGTCTATCCATACAGGCCGACCCGCATCGGCCGGCTCAACCAGGCAGGAGAACCATCATGCTGAGCTGGGATGAATTCGATACCGAGGAAACCGTAGCCGCCAAGCCGGCCGCTGCCGCCAGCGAGAGCGCTGCGCCGATGACCCTCGACAAGCTGGACAGCGCCGGCGACGCCTTCGCCCACGACGCCCGCGCCGTCACCGCCGACGACTCCGCCGCCGTGGCCCGCGCCAAGGCCGCGCTCAACGAGCTGGACATCCGCGAAGGCCTGGAAGACCTCGAAGGCGCCGCCGCCCGCGTGCGCGTCGACGAGAAGCGCATGATCAACTGCCGCGCCGACCTCAACCAGCTCGTGCCGTTCAAGTACGACTGGGCCTGGCAGAAGTACCTCGACGGCTGCGCCAACCACTGGATGCCGCAAGAGGTCAACATGAACGCGGACATCGCCCTGTGGAAGAGCCAGGACGGCCTCACCGAGGACGAGCGCCGCATCGTCATGCGCAACCTCGGCTTCTTCTCCACCGCCGACTCGCTGGTCGCCAACAACCTGGCGCTGGCCGTGTACCGCCTGATCACCAACCCCGAGTGCCGCCAGTACATCCTGCGCCAGGCCTTCGAGGAAGCGATCCACACCCACGCCTACCAGTACTGCATCGAGTCGCTGGGCATGGACGAGGGCGAGATCTTCAACATGTACCACGAGATCCCGAGCGTCGCGAAGAAGGCGTCCTGGGGCCTCAAGTACACCCGCTCGATCTCCGATCCGCAGTTCAACACCGGCACCGTCGAGACCGACAAGCAGTTCCTCAAGAACCTGATCGCCTACTACTGCGTGCTGGAAGGCATCTTCTTCTACTGCGGCTTCACCCAGATCCTCTCCATGGGCCGCCGCAACAAGATGACCGGCACCGCCGAGCAGTTCCAGTACATCCTGCGCGACGAGTCCATGCACCTGAACTTCGGCATCGACATGATCAACCAGATCAAGATCGAGAACCCGCACCTGTGGGACGCCGAGATGAAGGACGAGGCGACCCAGATGATCCTGCAGGGCACCCAGCTCGAGATCGAATACGCCCGCGACACCATGCCGCGCGGCGTGCTGGGCATGAACGCGGCGATGATGGAGGACTACCTCAAGTTCATCGCCAACCGCCGCCTGACCCAGATCGGCCTGCCGGAACAGTACCCGGGCACCACCAACCCGTTCCCGTGGATGAGCGAGATCATGGACCTGAAGAAGGAGAAGAACTTCTTCGAGACTCGCGTGACCGAGTACCAGACTGGCGGTGCGTTGGCCTGGGATTGATTTCGGGCGGCGATTGCCGAAAGACCGGAGCCCCGCTCAGTGCGGGGCTCCGTCGTTTCAGGATGCTGGCAGCGGCCAGTCCCCCACGCAGAGTGGCCACCCTCAAAACGACAATGCCCGCATCGAGTGATGCGGGCATTGTCTTCAACTCACCTCAGGCCGCCGGTTATCACCCAGCCGCCTTAGCCAGGCATGAGCAACCGGCTGCGCAGGTGTTCAGTTGAAATTGTATTTCTTGTCGACCTTGCGCTTTTCAAGCGTGTACTGCGCCACGTCGATCTGACCGGTCTGCAGGCGCTCATCCAGAGCATCAAGCTCCTTCTGCTGCAGGCGCCCCACATGAGCCTTGGTCGCGGTGTAATTGATCGACTCGGCAGCGTCGTGACCACTGACCGGATCCCACAGAATCGACAACGGCCAGAAAAGCAGATTCACAACACCCAAGCCATATTCGCGGCCGTAGAACGAGCCACCACCAGGAAGCAGTCCAAGAGCCGCACCAGTGCCAGGGTGTTTCTCCTGAACAGCAAGCCCCTTCGCTTCATAGTGACGAAGCTCTGCTTTCTGGTGGGTATTCAGGCCGCTAGCACAGCCTGTGCAAGCAGCAGCCAATCCAAGTGCCAAAACCAAACGATGCGCCTTCATGCGCCTACTCTCTCAATAATCCATGCATGCTCCAAAGAGCGGCGCGATGATAGCAGTGCGCCATAACGGGAGCCAGATCACAAACCATGAGGTTCGATTGATCGCTCCCTCGCGGGAGCGTGGGAGCGATCTGTGCCGAGGGGCCTCAGCGCCTCACACAGGCAAACAGCGCATTCCCGGAGCTGCCATCCCAGGGAATCAGCTTCTGGTAATCATGCTCGAACACATGCACCTCGAAGTACGGCTGCAGCAGCGCCTGCAGCTCGTCGAAGTTCACCGCGACCATCGGGTGTTCGTCGTGCCACACCTGGGTCTCGTCCGCCACGCGGCGTTCGATGCGCAGCCGCAGCGACTGCCGCTCGCCCTCGCCAGGGTAGTTCCAGCCGGAGCTGAAGCTGAACAGGCCGTCCTCATGCTGGGCGCTGTGGCTCACGCAGGAGGCGTTGTCGATCCGCCGCTTGTCGACCGCGTTGAAGCAGAACAGCCCTTCGCTGGCCAGGGCGCGGTGCGCGGTGGCGATGCAGGCCTGCAGCCGGTCGAGGCCGCCGCTGTAGTGGATCGAGTAGAGGAAGCAGGTGATCAGGTCCTGCGGCTCGTCCGCGGTGAAGGCGCACATGTCCTGCAGGGAGAACTGCGCCTCCGGGCAGCGCAGGGCGGCGCGGTCTAGCATCGGCTGGTTGATGTCGAGGCCGCTGCTGGCGTAACCGGCGTCGATGAAGTGGCGGACATGCGGTCCGGTGCCGCAGGCCAGGTCGAGATGCCGGCGCCCGCCATTGCCGAACAGCTGCTGCAGCCGATGCACGCAGTGGCTTTGCGCCGGGTAGTCGATATCGGCGCACATCAGGTCGTAATAACCGGACAGGTCGTTGTAGAGGGTATTGCCGGCCATGATGGTCTGATGTTCCAGGCGAAGCGTGGGGGCGCGCATCATAGCCCAAGCCGGGGATAGGGGCATGAAAAGCACGCCCGGCGGCTGGACAGCCGCGTAGACAACGGCGCAGGGCGGGGTGACAGGGAGCTGCCGCGCGCTCGGTCGGCGCCGCCCGGTGGAGGATCGCTGCGCGAGTCCTCCACCCTACGGGAGACGGCTATCCGCTCAGACGCAGTTGCCGGCGCAGCCGCCGCGGGCGCAGGCCGGAGGCTCGGGGTTCTTCAGGGCGCGGCTGCTGACCACGCCGGAGGCGCCGAGCAGCTTGGTCACCGGGGCGTCGTCGGGGATCGAGGCATCTTCGGCCAGGCTGCAGGCGGCGCGCAGTTCGCCCCAGGTCTTCGGGCTCAGGGCCATCGGGTGCTGGACTTCGTACACCTGGCCGTTGGCTTCGCAGCGGTAGTCGTAGGTCGGCATGGGGAATCCTCTCGCGGTGGTTGCGGGTGGCGATACTCTACCCGTTCCTATCGCTACGGAAAGAGGCCACGCGGCAGCGCGGCATGGCGCAGTTCGCAGGTTGCGCCATGGAACCCCGGCACACCGGGCCGGTCAGTCTGCTACCGTGATGCGGATTCCTCGCTCACCCGCAGCGCCCCAGCGCAAGGAACTTGACCATGATCGTTCGCCACCCTGCCCTGTTCGCCCTCGCCATCGGCCTGCCGCTGGCGGCCTGCGCCGCCACGCCCGAGGCGCTCAAGCCGTTCCCGGTCGCCGCCGCGGGTTACCAGCGCCACGTGATCGACCTGCCGGCCCAGCCGGACGAGGCTGACCACCGGGTGGAGCTGATCGCCGGCAAGACCATGGAGGTGGACTGCAACCAGCGCCGCCTGGGCGGCCAGTGGCAGGCGAAGACGGTGGAGGGCTGGGGCTACGGCTACTACGAGCTGGAGAAGGTCGGCCCGGCGTTCGGCACCCTGATGGCCTGCCCGGAGGACAGCCGCAGGCAGGCCTTCGTGCCGGTCGGCGGCGAGCCGATGCTGGTGCGCTACAACAGCAGGCTGCCGCTGGTGATCTACGCCCCCGCCGACGTGGAGGTGCGCTACCGCATCTGGTCGGCCGGGAAGGACAGCAGGCCTGCGTTGCAGCAGTAGAGGGAATCCCCCCTAACCCCCCTTTTGCAAAGGGGGGATGGCTCGGTGGTGTGCTGGAGAATGGCGTTCTGGGCCTGAACATCAGAATCGCACCGCCCCACTCCCCCCCTTTGCAAAAGGGGGCCGGGGGGGATTCCGCCGCTGCGGGTGACGCCCCCCGACCATCAGACCTGGCACCGCTCCACTCCCCCCTTTGTAAAAGGGGGGCCGGGGGGGATTCCGCCGCTGCGGGTGACGCCCGACCATCAGACCTCGCACCGTCCCACTCCCCCCCTTTGCAAAAGGGGGGCCGAGGGGGATTCCCAGCTCCTCCCGAATCGTCTCCAGCACCCCCTCCAGCTCCCGCAGCACCTGCCGGTTGTCGAAGCGGATCACCCGCAGCCCCAGCGCCTCCAGCGTTCGGGTGCGCTGGCGGTCGTATTCGATGGCCTCCGGCGCATGGTGCTGGGAACCGTCCAGCTCGATGACCAGTTGCGCGGCGGCACAGTAGAAATCGACGATGTAGCCGGCCAGCGGTTTCTGCCGGTAGAACTGCAGGCCGCCCAGCTGCTTGCGGCGCAGGCAGGCCCACAGGCGCCGCTCGGCGTCGGTCATGTCGTTGCGCAACTGGCGCGAAAGCGGTTTCAGACGACGATCGTAGGGCAGCATGATGGGACGCCTCCTTGCGTGCCTGCCGTGGGGCGCTCGGCGCCTTGTCAGCCCTGCCTCAGCGCCACCAGCGCGAAGCCGCAGACGATGCCGGCCAGGGCGATCAGCCAGCCGATCCGGTAGCCACGGTTCTTGTTCGCCTGGCGAACGGGGTCCACGGGTTTCTTCTTTCTCACAAGTCCACCTGTCTCTCGATCCGATCTGGGCGCCCGGCCGGCCGCCGGCCCGCGCGAGGCCGTCTTTGTAGGGGCCGCGAGCGCGCTTGTCCAGCCCGACGCGCCGGGCTGCATTATGATTGCCCGCCCCACTCTGCACAGGAACGCGCTCATGGCCAGATGGCTGGTGAAAACCGAACCCTCCGAATGCGGCATCGACGACTTCGCCCGCGCGCCGCAGACGCCAATCCGCTGGGACGGGGTGCGCAACTACCAGGCGCGCAACTTCCTCAGGGCCATGGCCGAGGGCGACGAGGTGTTCGTCTACCACGCGAGCTGCAAGGACATCGGCATCGCCGGCGTGGTGCGGGTCTCGCGCACGGCCTACGTCGACCCGACCCAGTTCGATCCGCAGTCGCCCTACTTCGACGCCAAAAGCACGCCGGACAAGCCGCGCTGGGATGCGGTGGACATGGTGTTCGGGCGCAAGCTGGCGCGGCTGATCTCCCTCGACCGCCTCAAGACCCTGCCCGGCCTGGAGAACCTGCCGCTGGTGCAGCGCGGCAGCCGGCTGTCGGTGATGCCGGTCGGCGAGGAGGAGTGGCAGATCATTCTGGGCGAGCGGCAGTAGACGGGACTGCCCCGCCTGGCAGGAGCGCGGGCAGGATCAGGAAGGCAGACAGCACAAGGGGGAGCCCATGGGCTCCCCCTTCGAATCGGTCATGCTTTGTTCTTGTTGTGCTGACGGGCTTGTTGTTGTTTTTGGCAACCCGCCCGGCCGGAGGCCGGTGGTAGTCCCAAGTCGGGACCGCAAGAACAAACGTATTCCTTTGGACGCTGATGTTGCCGCTACCCTTGCGGGTCCTACCGGTGCTGGCCGCTGCCTCGGGGCAGTTTTATCGTTCTCGGTCCGGTCGAGGGGAGATCCCTGACGGGCAACTCCTCTCCAAAAGAATTCGTTTGCTGCGCCTCCACCCTGTTGTTCTTGTTGTTATGGAGTCGTTACGTCTTGTTTTTGTTGTGTTGGTTCAGCGTTGTTGTTTTTGTTGTACCAGAGATAAAGCAGGCGTCGTGCCAACTTTTTAAAACCCTTTAAAATCAATGATTTACCAGTTAACGCCATGCCCGAGAGGCTGCCGGTGACGGCCAATCGGTTACCCGCCGACCCAGATGGCGTTACGCCGGTACCGGCGCGGTAACACCCGCGCACCCACCTTCCCCAGCCGGCTCGCTACATCAGCGCGTCGATCAGCAACGCGTTGGTATAGACCAGGCTGCCGTCGCTGGCGCGATGGCCGACCAGATGGAACTGGCCGCGCCGATCGTCCTTGCGCAGGTAGACACGCAGCTGACAGTCGGACAGCGGCCCGCACTCCGGCGGGGTGACCAGCTCCAGGGTGTCGAGGTCGACGTCGAGCATCTCCTCGGCTGCGCCGCTGCGTTGCAGGCGCTCCTCGGCCTGCTCGAGCTTCACCCGCTCGTTGCCGCCGATGTAGAAGTGGATCAGCCCCATGGGCTCGGATTTCTCGGCGGAGCTGGGCTTGCACCAGCTCTCGATCTCGAAACTGCTCATCGCGGTTGCTCCCCTGTGGTGTGGAAGTCCGTCCTTGAGCATAGCCAAGCGGACGCCATTCTCCCGCCCGCTCGGCGGCGCGCCGTTCAGGGGGCGGCGAACAGCGCCGTCCAGTAGATCCCCGCATCGCTCTGCGGATCGACCGCGTAGGCGGCGCCCAGCTCGCGGTACTGCGGGTTCATCAGGGTGGCGCAGTGGCCGGGGCTGGCCAGCCAGCCGGCGACCACCCGGGCGGAGTCGTCCAGCGCGGCGGCGATGTTCTCGCCGATCAGTCCGCCGCCGTAGCCGGCCAGCTCGACGCGCTCGCCGGGGGTGCGGCCGTCGCGGTCGATGTGGGCGAAGAAGTTGCCGTTGGCCATGGCCCGGCTGTGGGTTTCGGCGACGCTGCCCAGGGTGGCGCTCCAGGCCAGCGGCGGCGCTGCGGCGAAGGCGCGCTCGCCGCACTGGCGCGCCTGGGCGCGGGCGGCGTTGATGCCCTCGAGCAGCCTCTGCCCCTCCGCCTGCCAGTCACCCATCTTGCCGCTCAGCAGCGGCCGCGCCAGCACGATGCGCCAGTCGCGCCCGACGTGACTGACGCCGATCTCGACGAACTGCGGATCGAGCAGGACCTGGCAGAAGCTCTCGCGCAGCGTCTGCATCGCCGTCTGCGCGTCGCGCGGCCCGGACAGGCTGATCGCCTGCGCGTTGACCATCGGATAGGCGGCTCGCTGCAGCGCCTGCTGCAGGTCGCCGGCGCCGCCGACCGGCAGCACCAGGCGCGGATCGGCGCTCAGTGGCGGCAGTTCCTCGGAGGCCTGTCCGGCGCAGCTTTGCGCCTGGCTGCGGTAGGCATTGATCGACTCCAGCAGGCGCGCCTGCTCGCTCGCCCCGGCAGCGGCGGCGAACGCCAATCCCAACGACAGCACAACGGATGAAGCAATGCGCATGGAAACCTCCTTGGTCTGAGAGCGTCCATGATGCGCGATTACGGGGCTTTTGATCAGTCTGCAGGTGGGCGCCACCGCGCAGCGCGGCTATGATCGGGCCCATGAACAGCCCACCGCCGCTCCGCCAGCCCTGCCCGCCCGGTGTCTGCATCTGCAGGCACCGCGAGCTGCTGGACGATCCGCACGGCGATCCGCGCATCCTGCGGCTGACCCGGCACGAGGAGAAGCGCCTGCTGGAGCGCCTGGAAAACCTGCAGAGCCTGGAAGACCTGCAGCACCTGCAGCGGCGCATGCACGAGCAACTGGGCATCCGCCTGAGCGTCGAGCCGGGCCACAACGAGGTGCGCAGCATGCGCGGCCTGCACATCCGGATCGCCGACCAGCCCGGACTGTGCCGCCGGACGCGGCGCAGCATTCCGGCGGCGATCCGCCGGGCGCTGGAGGCCCGGCCGGAAATCGCCTGGCGGCTGCTCGATTCCTTCGACCTGCTGCGCGATGCCTGAGCCGGACCGCGAAGGTCCGTCAGCCGCGGGAGCGGCTGTAGACCAGACCGCAGGCGTGCCTGAGCGCGGATTCGGCGAAGTAGACCTGATGCTGGATCTTCATGGGCTCGTTCCTCCTGAGCGTGGGTTGCCTGCCGCCCGGCAGCGCCGGGTGGCCTGGAGGCGATGTTGCCGCCCTGCCGCCCGCGAGGGAAACGGACAATCTGCATCGCCGCGATTGAGGAAAGCCATCGCTCCTTGCGCCACCTCGGCGCCGGCCGCGCCCGCCGGCGAGCATTTCCTGCGGACGAAAAAAACCCCGCATCGGCGGGGTTCTTTTCGGATCGGAAGTCTTAGATGACTTGAACCTGATCGGCCTGCATGCCTTTCTGGCCCTTGACGGCCAGGTAGGACACGGACTGGCCTTCGCTCAGGCTCTTGAAGCCAGCGCTTTCGATCGAGCGGTAGTGGACGAAGAGATCGGAGCTGCCGTCGGCGGGGGTGATGAAGCCGAAGCCTTTCTCATCGTTGAACCACTTGACGGTACCGGTTTGACGTGCGGACATGATGTATCTCCAGGGTAGATTGAGACCGTGGCGCCGACACATTCGGAGCCAGGACTGAGAAGCCAGAGCAAAACGAACCGAGGAGATGAATCAGGGAAGCATCAAGCCGAGTATCGAAGTGTCAATCGCAAAGCAGTGAGCGCAATGTACGCCTTTCCCGGCGAAAGTACAGTTTTATTTTTGGCTTACGGCAATATTTTCTCGCGCAAGTAGCCCGCCTGCGCCGGGAAAAATGCAGAAACCGTCGTGAAAACAGCCAGATAGCGGATTCCGGCGGACGCGCCGCGCCGACGGCGAAGGGCGACCGACGGCACTCGGCGGCGGATGCCTCCGCGCGTCACGGAGACGATCCAAACGCGCCCCGGCCCGCTACAATGCGCGGCTCGTTTCACAGCGCTCGCGAGCCCGCCTCATGTCCCTGCCCAAACACCACCTGGAACTGCTCAGCCCCGCGCGGGATGTCGCCATCGCCAAGGAGGCCATCCTGCACGGCGCCGACGCCGTGTACATCGGCGGCCCCAGTTTCGGTGCCCGGCACAACGCCGAGAACAGCGTGGCGGAGATCGCCGAGCTGGTGAAGTTCGCCCACCTGTTCCATGCGCGGGTGTTCGTCACCCTCAACACCATCCTCCACGACGACGAACTGGAGGCGGCGCGCAGGCTGATCCACGCACTCTACGAGGCCGGTGTCGATGCGCTGATCGTCCAGGACATGGGCATCATGGAGCTGGACCTGCCGCCGATCGAGATCCACGCCAGCACCCAGACCGACATCCGCAGCCTGGACAAGGCGAAATTCCTTTCCGATGCCGGCTTCTCCCAGCTGGTGCTGGCCCGCGAGCTGAACCTCAAGGAAATCCGCGAGATCAGCGACAACGTCGACGCCACCGTGGAGTTCTTCATCCACGGCGCGCTGTGCGTGGCCTTCTCCGGGCAGTGCTACATCTCCCACGCGCAGACCGGGCGCAGCGCCAACCGCGGCGACTGCTCGCAGGCCTGCCGGCTGCCCTACACCCTCAAGGACGAGAGCGGCGCGGTGGTGGCCTTCGAGAAGCACCTGCTGTCGATGAAGGACAACAACCAGAGCGCCAACCTGCGCGCGCTGATCGACGCCGGGGTGCGCTCGTTCAAGATCGAGGGGCGCTACAAGGACGTCGGCTACGTGAAGAACATCACCGCCTACTACCGCCAGCGCCTCGACGAGATCCTCGCGGAGCGCCCGGAGCTGGCGCGCGCCTCCAGCGGCCGCACCGAGCACTTCTTCGTGCCCGACCCGGAGCGCACCTTCCACCGCGGCAGCACCGACTACTTCGTCAACGACCGGCTGGTCGACATCGGCGCCTTCGACTCGCCGAAGTTCACCGGCCTGCCGATCGGCGAGGTGCTCAAGGTCGGCAAGCGCGACCTGATCGCCAGCACCAGCGCGCCGCTGTCCAACGGCGACGGCCTCAACGTGCTGGTCAAGCGCGAGGTGGTGGGCTTCCGCGCCAGCGTGGTCGAGCTGCTCGGCCAGGCCGAGGAGAACGGCGAGCCGCGCTGGCAGTACCGCGTCGAGCCCAACGAGATGCCGGAGGAGCTGCGCCGCCTGCGCCCCAACCATCCGCTCAACCGCAACCTCGACCACAACTGGCAGCAGGCGCTGCAGAAGACCTCCGCCGAGCGGCGCGTCGGCGTACGCTGGCGGGCCGAGCTGGACGCCGAGCGCGTCAGCCTCACCGCCACCAGCGAGGAAGGCGTGAGCGCCTCGGCCAGCCTGGACGGCGCCTTCGGCGCGGCCAACAAGCCGGAGCAGGCGCTGGAGCAGCTGCGCGACCTGCTCGGCCAGCTGGGTACCACCCTCTATCACGCCGATGGCGTGGAGATCGACGCGCCGCAGATGCCGTTCGTACCCAACTCGCAGCTCAAGGCGCTGCGCCGCGAGGTGATCGAGGCGCTGACCGCCGCGCGCGTCGCCGCCCACCGCAAGGGCTGGCGCAAGCCGGTCAGCGTGCCGCCACCGGTCTACCCGGAGTCGCACCTGAGCTTCCTCGCCAACGTCTACAACGCCAAGGCGCGGGCCTTCTACCAGCGTTTCGGCGTGCAGCTGATCGACGCGGCCTACGAGGCCCACGAGGAGACCGGCGAGGTGCCGGTGATGATCACCAAGCACTGCCTGCGCTTCTCCTTCAACCTCTGCCCCAAGCAGGCCAAGGGCTACACCGGGGTGCGCACCAAGGTCGCGCCCATGCAGCTGGTGCACGGCGACGAGGTGCTGACCCTGAGGTTCGACTGCAAGCCGTGCGAGATGCACGTGATCGGCAAGATCAAGGGGCACATCCTCAACCTGCCGCAGCCGGGCAGCGCGGCGAGCATCGTCGCCGAGATCAGCCCCGAGGACCTGCTCAAGACGATCAGGCGCCAGCCGCTGCACTGAGCACGCGCAAACGGGACGGCCGCCTGGCCGTCCCGGCGCTTGCAAGCCCGGCGCATTCCGCTAGGCTGGACGCCCCAACACAGGAGGAATCCCCCATGCCCCGCGCCACCGCCCGTCACATCCTGGTTTCCAGCGAAGCCAAATGCCTGGAACTGAAGGCTGCCATCGAAGCCGGCGCCGACTTCGCCCAGGTCGCCCGCGACAACTCCAGCTGCCCGTCCGGCCGCCAGGGCGGCGACCTCGGCTCCTTCGGCCGCGGCCAGATGGTCCGCGAGTTCGACGAAGTCGTGTTCAGCGCGCCGCTCAACGTAGTGCAGGGCCCGGTGAAGACCCAGTTCGGCTACCACCTGCTGGAAGTCACCAGCCGCCAGGACTGATCCCGACGCAACGAAAAAGGGGCTGCCGATCGGCAGCCCCTTTTTCGTTCGGCGACACGGATCAGCCCTGCAGCTGTCCGCGGATGCGCTCGACGGTGGCCGCCAGGCGCGCCTCGACCTCGCGCAGCCGCGCCTCCTGCTCGAGCAGCGGCACGCACAGGTTCAGCGCGGTGAGCACCAGCAGCTCGTGACTGCCGGCGCGCGGGAAACGCCGGTGATTCTGGTCGAGCTGTTCCTGCAGCCGGGCCGCGGCCTGCTCCAGCGCCGCCTCCTCGCCCGCCGGCGCCCTGACCGGGTAGTCGATCCCGAGGACGTTCAGGACCCGGACGCCGCCTTCTCTCATGCCGCGCTACTGGCGCCGGCGCGCTGGATCAGCGCCTGCAGGCGGGACAGGGTAGCAGCCTGCTGCTCCTCCTGCTCCAGGGCAGCCATCTGCAGGTTTTCGTTCTCCTCGCGGGCCTGGCGCAGCTGATCCTCGAGCTGCTGGCAGTGGGCGCTGAGGGTCTGGTTCTGTTGCAGCAGGTCGGCCACAAGGCCTTCGAGCTGGGCAAGGGTGGTTTCGAGCATGGGAACCGTCCGAGGGCTTGTGAAAAGCCGCTGAGGATAGAGAAAAGCACCGCCCCCGACAACCGCGCGACAGGTGCCGAGCGCCCGCCGAGCCGCTAGAATCGCGGCTTTCCCGTTCCCGGGCCGACCCGGGACTCATCCCGCAGCGAGAGAACCGACATGGGCGCCCAGTGGAAAGCCAAACCCAAAGAAGCCGCCGCCAACGCCAAGGGCAAGATCTTCGGCAAGCTGGTGAAGGAAATCATGATCGCCGCGCGTAACGGCGCCGATCCGGACATGAACCCCAAGCTGCGCCTGGCCATCCACCAGGCCAAGAAGGCGTCGATGCCCAAGGACACCCTGGAGCGCGCCATCAAGAAAGGCGCGGGCCTCTCCGGCGAAGTGGTCAACTACGAGCGCACCCTCTATGAAGGCTTCGCCCCGCACCGCGTGCCGGTGATCGTCGAGTGCCTGACCGACAACGTCAACCGCACCGTGGCCGAAGTCCGCGTGCTGTTCCGCAAGGGCCAGTTGGGCACCTCCGGCTCGGTGAGCTGGGACTTCGACTACCTGGGCATGATCGAGGCGACCCCGGAAGGCGACGCCGACCCGGAGCTGGCCGCCATCGAGGCCGGCGCCCAGGATTTCGAGCCGGCCGAGGAAGGCGCCACCCTGTTCTACACCGAGCCGACCGACCTCGACGCGGTGTGCAAGGCGCTGCCGGAATTCGGCTTCACCGTGCAGTCGGCCAACCTCGGCTACAAGGCGAAGAATCCGGTGAGCCTGTCCGGTGCCGAGCTGGAGGAAGTCGAGGCCTTCCTCGAGGCGCTCGACAGCCACGACGACGTGCAGAACGTCTACGTGGGCCTGGCCGGCTGACCTGCGGCGCGCCGGCCGGGGCTGCCGTGGCAGTCCCTCACCCGGCTCGGCGCGGCAGACGGGCTCCCGCCGAGGGAGCCCACGCAGGTCAGACGAAGTCCTCGTCGTCGCCGCCGTCGAAGAAGCCACCCTCGTCGCCACCGAAGAAGCCGCTGTCGGCGTAGTGCTCCTCCGCGGCCGGCGCCTCCTGGGCCAGCTGAGCCTCCTCGGCCGGCGCCGCCTCGGCGACCTGCTGGGCCTCGTCGCCCTTGAACATGTCCATCAGCAGGTTGCCGAGCATCATGCCGCCGGCTACGCCGGCTGCGGTCTGCAGGGCGCCGGAAAGGAAGCCGCCGCCCTGCGCCGGCGCGCCGCGCTGGCCGAAGGCGGACTGCTGAGCGAAGCCCGGCTGCTGGCCGAAACGGCTGGCGCCGGCCGGCTCCTGCCAGCCGGAGCGCCCCGACTGGGCGCCGGGCTGCGGCTGGACCTGGGCTTGCGGCTGCGGCTGGCTGCGGCCGCCGAACAGCCCGGCGAGGAAACCGCCGCTGCTCTGCTGCGGCTGGCTCTGGACCCGCTGGAGGCTCTCGATCTGCGCCTCCAGCTCCTTGATCCGGGCATCGAGCTGCTGGATGGCGTTCTCCTGGACGATGATCGCCTGGGCCATGTAGTAGGGCGCCGCCGGCTGGCGGGCGATGTGTTCGTTGATCAGCGCCTCGGCCTGGGCTTCGCGCGGGGCGGCTTGCCCCTCCACGTCGCGCAGGCGGGTGAACAGACCGTCGATCAGGTTCTTCTCTTCAGCGTGCATGCTTGTCTCTTCGTTAGGTTGCAGCAGGATAGGGGCATCTTCGGAACCGCCTTGCCGACTGTCAAAATCCAGCTATTGCAAGAGTTTTCGCCGCACGACGGCTCCTCGGGAGCGCATGCCCCGACCACTGCATTAGTCCTGATCATACAACCGCTCGTCTGGCGGCCGCCCCAAGCGCCGAACGCGGAGCGCGAAATCGGGACGCAAGCCTTGCCGAAAGGTCGACAAAACCCTCTATAATTCGTGGTTTATCACCGCCGAACATGAGGATCGTTCATGAGCACCCTGCCTCCCTGCCCCAAATGCAGCTCCGAATACACCTACGAGGACGGTCCTTCGCTGATCTGCCCGGAGTGCGGCCACGAGTGGTCCGCCCTGGGCAACGCCGAGCCCCAGGGCGAGGGCGATAAGGTGATCCGCGACTCGGTCGGCAACGTGCTGGCCGACGGCGACACCGTCACCGTGATCAAGGACCTCAAGGTCAAGGGCTCCTCCCTGGTGGTCAAGGTCGGCACCAAGGTCAAAGGCATCCGTCTGTGCGACGGCGATCACGACATCGACTGCAAGATCGACGGCATCGGCGCGATGAAGCTCAAGTCCGAATTCGTCAAGAAGGTCTGAACCAGCTCTGGCGCCGGCGGAGGGAATGCGGCCTGTCTCGGCCGCCCGCGCCCATCGCCGGCCGGGGAAACCGCGCGCCCGATGGCGTCGGTCGACCTGAGCGCCAAGCTGGAAAACCTGGCCGCCGCCCATCCGGAAAAACTCAACTGGAAGGTCGCCATCGTCGACCAGCTCGAGCCGCTCGGCCTCGACTGCTGCCTGGCCGCGCGCAAGGAGCTGGCCAGCGAACCGAACTGCCCGGCGGACCGGATGGGCGACTCGGCGCAGATGAACATGTGGCTGCACAAGGCCGGGCTGCAAAAGCTCGCCGACAACGGCGGCAACATGCCGAAGGAACTCTTCGACCGAGCCCCCGCGCGCCGGCCTGCCGCCGCACCGCGGCAGGCGACCACAGCGGAGGGCACGGCAGACGCATCCCGACCGGGTATAATGCGCGCCGCACGAGGCCTGGCCGACCAGAACCTCCCCAACGCCATACCGGATACGCCATGTCGAAGACCCACACCCCCGCCCCCCATACCCCCAGCGAAACCCAGCCGACCGGCGACGAAGCCGTCCAGAGCGGCGGCATCCCCGCCTTCCGCTTCCCCTTCTCGCCGGACACCTACGCGCCGAAGCAGAACGACGGCCAGCAGTGGCCCAACCGCAACGGCAAGAGCAACCACGACAAACGCCCGCACACCCCACCGAGAGGGACGCGGCGGTCGATGGGGAAGCGCTGAGGGTGGTGCACCTCGCCTGAGCCACTGGCGGCTGGCATGATCCGGGGCTGATCCTCACGGAGCCCTTCATGGACGATTTCAGCCCCAGCGACCTCAAGACCATCCTCCACTCCAAGCGCGCCAACCTGTACTACCTGCAGCACTGCCGGGTGCTGGTGAATGGCGGTCGCGTCGAGTACGTGACCGACGAAGGCCAGCGTTCGCGCTACTGGAACATCCCCATTGCCAATACCACCACCCTGCTGCTCGGCACCGGCACCTCCATCACCCAGGCAGCGATGCGCGAGCTGGCCAAGGCGGGTGTGATGGTCGGCTTCTGCGGCGGTGGCGGTACACCGCTGTTCTCCGCCAACGAGATGGACGTGGAAGTGGCCTGGTTCGCGCCGCAAAGCGAATACCGGCCGACCGAATACCTGCAGCACTGGGTGAGCTTCTGGTTCGATGACGCCGCAAGGCTGAACGCGGCCCGCCACTTCCAGCTGGCGCGCCTGAGCCGGATTCGCACGCTGTGGAAGACCCGCGCCCTGCGCGAAGCGGGATTCGCCATCGATGAGGCACGCCTCGACCAGTTGCTCGACCGCTCGCAGCAACTGATCCCCGACCTGCCGGACAACACCGCACTGCTCACCGAAGAGGCACGCCTGAGCAAGGCGCTGTTCAAGCTGGCCTGCGATGCCAGCGGCTATGGCGAATTCACCCGCGCCAAGCGCGGCACCGGCAGCGACCCGGCCAACCGCTTTCTCGACCACGGCAACTACCTGGCCTACGGCCTGGCCGCCAGCGCCACCTGGGTGCTGGGCATTCCCCACGGTCTTGCCGTGCTGCACGGCAAGACCCGCCGCGGCGGACTGGTGTTCGACGTGGCCGATCTGGTCAAGGACGCCTGCATCCTGCCGCAGGCCTTCGTCTCGGCGGTGCGCGGCGACGAGGAGCAGGAATTCCGCCAGTCCTGCATCGACAGCCTGACCCGCAGCGAAGCGCTGGACTTCATGATCGAGACACTGCAGGACGTGGCCGCCCGCCTCGGCCGGGTGAGCGCATGAACATCCTGCTGATCTCCCAATGCGACAAGCGTGCGCTGGTGGAAAGCCGGCGCATCCTCGACCAATTCGCCGAACGCTGCGGCGAGCGCAGCTGGCAAACCCCGATCACCCAGACCGGCCTCGACACCCTGCGCAAGCTGCTGAAGAAGACCGCCCGGCGCAACACCGCCGTGGCCTGCCACTGGATACGCGGGCTCAACCACAGCGAACTGCTGTGGATCGTCGGCGACGCCAGCCGCTTCAACGAACGCGGCGCGGTACCGACCAACACAACCAGCCGCGACATCCTGCGCCGCGACGACGAAAACGACTGGCACACCGGCGAAGACATCCGCCTGCTAGCGCAGATGGCCGCGCTACTGCATGACCTGGGCAAGGCGAGTGAGGCGTTTCAGGCCAAGCTCAAACTGCAACAGGCCGTCGCCGATGCCTACCGCCATGAGTGGGTGTCGCTGCGTCTGTTCGAGGCCTTCGTCGGCCCGGCGGCCAGCGATGCCGAGTGGCTGCAGCGGCTGGCCTGCGGTGATGGCAGTCAGGATGGCGACTGGCTGGCACGCCTGCAGCGCGATGACCGGGAACCGGCGGGCGGCCCGTTCAGTCCGGGAGCCTTGCCAGCACTGGCACAGATCATTGGCTGGCTGGTGGTCAGTCATCACCGGCTGCCGCTGCCGGCCGAGGGCAAGGGGCTGATCCGCCGCAGACTGGCCGAGCTGCCAGCCCCGATCAACGCCGAGTGGTGCGGCGCACGCAGCGATGCCAGCACGCAGGCCAGGGCCGCCTGCTGGCAGTTTGCCGAGGGGCACCTGCCGTTTGCCAGCCGCAGCTGGCGGCAGCGGATGGCCGAGTGTGCCAGCAGTCTGCTGCGGCATCCCGGCCTGCTGCAGCGCGCCGACACGCTGCTGGACAATCCTTGGGTACTGCATCTGGCCCGCCTGTCGCTGATGCTGGCTGACCACCATTACTCCAGCCTTCCGGCCTCGACCGGGCTGGGCGATGCCGGTTTTGCCGCGCACGCCAACACCGACAAGGGTGGCCAGCTCAAGCAGCGCCTCGACGAGCACCTGCTCGGCGTGGCCCGCGAGGCACGGCGGGTGGCGCAGGTGCTGCCACAGCTGGAACGTCGTCTGCCGAGGCTTGCGCCGCATCGCGGCTTTCGCAAGCGCAGCGCCGACCGGCGCTTTGCCTGGCAGGACAGGGCCTTCGATCTGGCCTGCAGCCTGCACCTGCCCAGCACTCGTCACGGCTTCTTCGGCATCAACATGGCCTCCACCGGCTGCGGCAAGACGCTGGCCAATGGCCGCATCCTGTACGGCCTGGCCGACCCGCAGCGCGGCCCGCGCTTCAGCATCGCCCTCGGCCTGCGCACCCTGACCCTGCAGACCGGGCAGGTGTACCGCGAGCGCCTCGGTCTGGGCGAGGATGATCTGGCGGTGATGGTCGGTGGTGCGGCGGTGCGCCAGCTGTTCGAGGCTGCACAGACCAGCACGGCCGCGCAAAGCGGCAGCGAGTCGGCCGAGGCACTGCTGGCCGACAACCTGCACGTTCACTACGAGAGCGCACTGGCCGACGGCCCGCTGCAACGCTGGCTGGAAAAGAATCCCGCAGCGCACAAACTGGTCAGCGCACCGATCCTGGCCTGCACCATCGACCACCTGATGCCGGCCTGTGAAAGCCTGCGCGGTGGTCATCAGATCGCCCCCATGCTGCGCCTGCTCACCAGCGATCTGGTGCTGGATGAGGTGGACGATTTCGACCTCGCCGACCTGCCGGCGCTGTCGCGGCTGGTGTACTGGGCTGGCCTGCTCGGCAGCCGGGTGCTGCTGTCATCCGCCACCCTGCCGCCGGCGCTGGTCGGCGGCCTGTTCGAGGCCTACTGCGCCGGCCGCCGGGTGTATCAGGCCAACCGGGGCGAGCCGGGTACGGCGCTGGAGGTCTGCTGCGCCTGGTTCGACGAGTTCGACTGCCGGCACTCGCGCCATGCCAGCCGGGACACCCTGCTGGCGGCGCATGGCGAATTTGTCGCCCAGCGCGTGCAGCAACTGGGCACGCAGGCCGTGCGGCGGCGCGCAGCGATCCTGCCGCTGGCCCTCGACAGCCGCAAACGCCCGCAGGTGAGCCAGGAGCTGGCCCGCCAGTTGCTGCCGGCGATGCTGCAGCTGCATCAGCAGCACCACACGCCAGCCCCTGATGGCCGCCGGGTCAGCTGCGGCCTGCTGCGCATGGCCAATATCGAACCGCTGACCGAGGTGGCGCAGGCACTGCTGGCGCTGGATGCGCCCGAGGGCTCGCGCATTCACCTGTGCGTGTACCACTCGCGCCATCCGCTGCTGCTGCGCTCGGCACTGGAGCGCGAGCTGGACAGTCTGCTGAACCGCCACAAGCCGGATGCTCTGTTTGCGCATCCGTTGGTACGCGACGCGCTGAGCGCATATCCCGAGCCGGATCAGTTGTTCGTGGTGCTGGCTTCGCCGGTGGCCGAGGTGGGGCGCGATCACGATTACGACTGGGCCATCGTCGAGCCGTCATCCAGCCGCTCGCTGATCCAGCTGGCTGGCCGCATCCGCCGTCACCGCAGCGAGCCGGTAACCACGACCAATCTGCTGTTGCTGCAATACAACCTGCTGGCGCTGCAGGGCAGCAAGGTGGCCTTCACCCGCCCCGGCTTCGAGCACGAGCAGGCGCGGCTGGCCAGTCATGACCTGCTCCAGCTGCTGCCGCCAGAGCAGCTGGAGGCGATCAACGCCGCGCCGCGCATCTGCCCGCAGGGCGAGCTGGCGAACTGGAAGAGCCGGCTGGACTTGCTGGAGCACGCCCGGCTGGCCGGGCTGTTGCTGGAAGAAGGCGCACTGAAGGAGCGCGACCGTACCCGGCTGCAGGCGCAGGATGGCTGGATGCTGCGCAGCAGTCTGTGTGGACTGCTGCCGCGCACCTTCCCCTTCCGTGCCGGTCGCCCCGACCAGCCGTACATCCTGCAGCTGGAAGAGGATGACGAGGACGGCGCGCTGCAGTTCTGCCGGCTGGAGGACGACGGCACGCTCATCCGGGAGGGCAATCTGCTGACGCAGCCGGCGCTGCACTGTGGCCAGCGCATGCAGCCCTGGGCCTGCATCGACTACCGCCGCGAGCTGCTGGCGCTGGCCGAGCGTTTCGAGCTGTCACCCAACCAGTGTGCCCGCCGCTTCGGGCAGGTGCAGCTGGCGGTGCCGCAGGACAACAGCCAGGGCTGGGAGTGGCATGAGGTGCTGGGGTTCCGGCGTCCGCGCTGACTGCATGCGACACACTCTGTCGCAGCAGGGTGCTAGCTTCGGCGCTGCCGCCTGCCACACCGGCGGCATGCGCCCAAGGTCGACAGACCGCCGGCCGGCAAGGCGCGCTATCTTGGCGGCATCGGCCGGACTGCCGGCCCGCCCTACAGGAGGTTCAATGGCGATTCCCCTATCCCCGGATGCCAGCGCGCTGCGCGCCAGCATCCATGCCTTCATCAACGCACGCCTGCAGGACAAGCTCGACAAGCTGAAAGACGACGAGCACGAGCAGCGCGCAAAGCTGCTGGAAGAGCACCGGCCGGCCGTCTGGCTGGAGAGTGCGGCAAAACGGGTCAGCCAGATCCAGCTGGCCACCCATACCCTCAAGCCCATCCATCCCGATGCACGGGGCAGCAACCTGCATGTGCGCAGCAGCGAGCCGGAACTGGCTGGACTGGTATCGTCGCGGATGCTGACTGCACCGGATGACGATGTGGTCGGCAACGCGGCGGCGCTGGATGTGTACAAGCTGCTGAAGGTCGAGCATGCCGGCCAGAGTCTGTTGCAGCGCGTGCTGGCCGATGACCCGCAGGTGGCGGCGGCCCTGTCGGACGACCCGGAGCAGGGTGCCGCCTGGCAGGCGGCCTTTGCCGGCATCGTCGCCAGCAAGGGCGGGGCTGCTTCGCACACGCTGGCGCGCCAGCTGTATTTCCCGCTGGAGGATGGCGGCTATCACCTGCTGGCTCCGCTGTTTCCCACCAGCCTGATCCATCGCCTGCAGCGCACGCTGCGCAATGATCGCTTTGGTGATGCAGCGAAAGCCGCGCGCGAAGCACGCCGGGTAGAGAAGGACTGGCCGCATGGCTACTGCGAATACCCGGACATGGCGATCCAGAAATTCGGCGGCACCAAGCCGCAGAACATCAGCCAGCTCAACAGCGAACGCTATGGCGAGAACTGGCTGCTGGCCGCCCTGCCGCCGCAATGGCAATCGGCGGATGTGCGGCTGCCGCTGGGCGTGAGTTCGGTGTTTGACCGCGCCTTCGGTGGCCAGCGGCAGGTGCGCGAGCTGACCGGCGGGCTGCGCGAGTTCCTGCAGGGCACCGAGCGCAACAACGTGCATATCCGCCGTAAGCGGGCGGCGCTGGTGGCGACGATCTGCGACGAGCTGCTGCAGTACGCCGCCAGCCTGCAAGCGCTGGAGCCGGGTTGGAGCGAGCGCGACGACTGCCTGCTGCATCCGGCCGAGCGGCGCTGGCTCGATCCGCACCACCCGCAGGAGGCCGTACCCGACTGGCAGCAGCAGGTCAGCCACCGCTTCGGCAACTGGCTGAACCATGTGCTGGGCGCGGGCCAGCTGCGGCTGGATGAGGATGTCCATGCCCAGTGGAGGCGCGATCTGCTGGGTGAGCTGCAACTGCTGCGCGAGGTGCTCGACGATGAACTGTGAAGCCCTGTTGCTGCTGCCGCATCTGCGGGTGCAGAACGCCAACGCCATCGCCGGGCCGCTGAGCTGGGGCTTTCCGGCCGTTACCGCCTTCACCGGCTTCGTGCATGCGCTGCAGCGCCGCCTGCAGGCGGAGGCGCTGGATATCGAACTGGATGGCGTGGCCATCGTCTGCCATCACTTCGAAGCGCAGACCTCGCTGCCGGCCGGCAAGCGCACCCATGTCTTTCATCTGACGCGCAACCCGGTGAATGCCGATGGCAGCACCGCCGCGATTGTCGAGGAGGGCCGCGCGCATCTTGAAGTCAGCCTGCTGATTGGCGTCAACGGCGATTGCCTGTACGACGAGGCGATCCGGCAGGGGCTGGCTGCCCGCATCCTGCAGGCGGCGCTGTCGATGCGGCTGGCCGGTGGCAGCCTGCTGCCGTCAGCACAGCGTGCGCAGTTGCTGGAGCGTACCGGCTCGGACGAGGGCGACGAGAAGCAGCTGCGCATGCTGCGTCGCCGTCTGCTGCCGGGCTTTGCGCTGGTCGGCCGCCGCGATCTGCTGACTGAGCACACCGCGCAACTGCAGGCGGCTGACCCGCAGGCCGATACCCTGGATGCCCTGCTGGATCTGACCCGCCTGAACATCGACCCGCCGCAGGCCGATGCGGAGCAAGACAGCCCGGCCGCCGGCTGGCATGTGCGTCCGCGTGGCGGCTGGCTGGTGCCGATTCCGGTCGGCTACCGCGCCCTCGGTGACGTGCAGCCTGCCGGCAGCGTGCGCAACGCGCGCGACCGCGACACGCCGTTCTGCTTCGTCGAAAGCCTGTACAGCCTAGGGCAGTGGCTCAGCCCGCACCGGGTACGCGATCTCTCCGAACTGTTCTGGTACCACCGCGCCGACCCCGATGCCGGTCTGTACCTGTGCGAAACCACCGATTACCTGCCGCAAGACTCCGAATAAGGACATCCGTCATGGCCAAGAATGATCTGAAAACCGCTTCCGTCCTCGCCTTCGAGCGCAAGCTCGACCCGTCCGATGCCCTGCTGTACGCCGGTCGCTGGGAGCAGCGCGACAACGCCGCCAGCTGGCAGCCGGTCGCCGTGCAGACCAAGTCGGTGCGCGGCACCATCTCCAACCGTCTGAAGGCCAAGGATGCCGATCCGGCCAAACTGGACGCCTCGATCCAGTCGCCCAACCTGCAGACCGTGGATGTCGCCAGCCTGCCGGCCGACTGCGACAGCCTGCAGCTGCGCTTCACCCTGCGTGTGCTCGGCGGTGCCGGTACGCCGAACGCCTGCAACGACGCCGACTATCAGGCTGCGCTGCTGGCCACCATCGCCCAGTACGGCAGCTTCGACGAGCTGGCGCACCGCTACGCCGTCAACCTGGCCAACGGCCGCTTCCTGTGGCGCAACCGCGTGGGGGCCGAGTCGGTGGTGGTGCGCGTCAGCCGCCTGCGCGATGGTCAGGCTGCACAGAGCTGGGACTTCGATGCCCTGCAGATCGGCCTGCGTGAATTTCCGCATAGCGCCGATCTGGATGCGCTGGCTGCCGTGATCGCCGAAGGCCTGAGCGGCAGCGGCCATGTGCTGCTGGAAGTGACGGCCTGGGTGCGGATCGGGGCCGGGCAGGAGGTGTTCCCGTCGCAGGAGCTGATCCTCGACCGGGGCGACAAGAAGGGCCAGAAGAGCAAGACCCTGTACGCCGTGCGCGACGTGGCGGCCATCCACTCGCAGAAGATCGGCAACGCACTGCGCACCATCGACACCTGGTACGAAGGCGCTGGCGAGCTGGGGCCGATTGCGGTGGAGCCCTACGGCTCGGTGACTTCGCAGGGCAAGGCCTACCGCCAGCCGAAGCAGAAGCAGGACTTCTACAACCTGCTGGACAACTGGGTGCTCAAGGGCGACGCCCCGGCACTGGAGCAGCAGCACTTCGTGATGGCCTGCCTGATCCGTGGCGGCGTGTTCGGGGACGCGGAAAAATGAGCCACGACCACTATCTGGACATCCACCTGCTGCCTGACCCGGAGTTCGCACCGGATCAGCTGCTGCGGGCGCTGTTCGGCAAGCTGCACCGTGCGCTGGTGCAGCTTGGCGACGGCTCGGTGGGCATCAGCCTGCCGGGCCACAGCGCGCGCGGCACCGGCAGCCACCTGCGCCTGCATGGCAGCCTGAACGCACTGACCCAGCTGCAGGCGCTCGACTGGCTGACCGGCATGCGCGACCACACCCGCCTCGGCGAACTGGCGACGGTTCCGGCCGGCTGCCAGCACCGGGTCGTGCGCCGGGTACAGGTGGACAGCAACCCCGAACGCCAGCGCCGCCGGCTGATGAAACGCCAGGGCCTCGACGAGGCTGCCGCCCGCCAGCGCATCCCCGACAGCACGATGCAACTGACCCACCTGCCCTGGGTAGAAATGCGCAGTCAGAGCAGCGGCCAGCGCTTTCGCCTGTTCCTCGACCACGGCCCGCTGCAGGACACCGCCACCCCCGGCCACTTCAGCAGCTACGGCCTGAGCGCCAGCACCACCGTCCCCTGGTTCTGACCCTCTTTTCCGTGGCCCGCGCAGGGCCACGGAAAATCAATGGGTTACGAAAGTGCCAGAAAAAAGGGTCAGTAAGGCTGATTCAGGAGTAGTTCTTTAATAATCAGCTAGTTAGTATGAAAATGCTGTAGTTCACTGCCGGACAGGCAGCTCAGAAAACCTGGGCCGGTGGCAGCGTGCCAAACTCTGGGTTCACTGCCGGACAGGCAGCTCAGAAAGACAGCCTGCGCCAGAGCGTGAGCGGGGTGGTGTTCACTGCCGGACAGGCAGCTCAGAAATGAACGCACAGCGCCGTTGCGCAATTCGGCTCGTTCACTGCCGGACAGGCAGCTCAGAAAAATGGCTGAATCACGGCGCGGTTGGTGGCGTCGTTCACTGCCGGACAGGCAGCTCAGAAATTGACCAGGAGCTGACCGAGCGCGAGTTGATCGTTCACTGCCGGACAGGCAGCTCAGAAAAGCAACCCCGGAGGTGATGCTAACGTAACGCTGTTCACTGCCGGACAGGCAGCTCAGAAAAGCCAGAGCATCAGAGACAGTTTCGCCACAACGTTCACTGCCGGACAGGCAGCTCAGAAAATTATGAGCAACCACCAAAGCCTCACCGACGCGTTCACTGCCGGACAGGCAGCTCAGAAATGTGCCGCCGACACGTCGAGCTTGGCGAACAGGTTCACTGCCGGACAGGCAGCTCAGAAACAGATGGCGTCTAGCCATACACCACCAGCAATGTTCACTGCCGGACAGGCAGCTCAGAAAATGCTGCGCATGCACTGCGCGATCATGACCACGTTCACTGCCGGACAGGCAGCTCAGAAACAGGGCTTTATTGATGCGGTCAAGTCTTCCCCGTTCACTGCCGGACAGGCAGCTCAGAAAAGTGGAACCTGTGTCGCCTGTATCGCCCGTGTGTTCACTGCCGGACAGGCAGCTCAGAAATGCAAGCTGGAGGGGTTCGAGGATCCGGGATAGTTCACTGCCGGACAGGCAGCTCAGAAACAGATGGCCGTGCCGTCGCTGTTGCCGATGTCGTTCACTGCCGGACAGGCAGCTCAGAAAGGAGCCAGCATCTCGGGCGGGTTCAGGTGCGGCGTTCACTGCCGGACAGGCAGCTCAGAAACGGCGCATCGGACCCCGCACCTTGTCGGTGCGGTTCACTGCCGGACAGGCAGCTCAGAAATGCTGGAGTACGACGAGGGCGAGGACGACGCCGTTCACTGCCGGACAGGCAGCTCAGAAAGGCGTGCCGGTTGCGGCGACGTACAGCTCCGCGTTCACTGCCGGACAGGCAGCTCAGAAAGATCACCGATGCGGAGGTGGCGTGATGGCCATGTTCACTGCCGGACAGGCAGCTCAGAAAGCCATCGAGGCCAGGCACCGGCTGGGAATGGGGTTCACTGCCGGACAGGCAGCTCAGAAATGGCTGGCAGGGCATCAAGATCGCAACCATTCGTTCACTGCCGGACAGGCAGCTCAGAAAGTCTCCGGCTGCCACATGTCGCCAGAGCGGGTGTTCACTGCCGGACAGGCAGCTCAGAAATTCGCCTTCTCCTCCAGCTCGGCCAGCAGTTCGTTCACTGCCGGACAGGCAGCTCAGAAAGGAGAGAATAAGTGCGCTTCCTTTCCCTCGATGTTCACTGCCGGACAGGCAGCTCAGAAACTGAGCGCGGCGGGGTTTGCCGCCTGGGTTGGGTTCACTGCCGGACAGGCAGCTCAGAAATTGAGAATATCCGATCAGCTCGTAGGTGCCGCGTTCACTGCCGGACAGGCAGCTCAGAAATGTACATGGTGCGGACGAAAGAGGACGAGGACGTTCACTGCCGGACAGGCAGCTCAGAAAAGATCGCTGAGCTGGATACCGGCCAGGGTGAGGTTCACTGCCGGACAGGCAGCTCAGAAAAGTGCGGGGCGTTCATTCATTGGAAAACTCCGGTTCACTGCCGGACAGGCAGCTCAGAAATAGAGGACAAGGCTCTCTTGGCTGAGCACCGTGTTCACTGCCGGACAGGCAGCTCAGAAATTTCGCCCGGCAGGCGTGTCGAGCAACTGCATGTTCACTGCCGGACAGGCAGCTCAGAAATGGCAGATTTGGCGAAGCGCACTGTCGCGGCGGTTCACTGCCGGACAGGCAGCTCAGAAAAGAACAGCAGGCCGGCGGCAAGGCCCTGGCAGGTTCACTGCCGGACAGGCAGCTCAGAAAGCCGGCGCCGTCGTCGCGCGCCGCGCGCTCGAGTTCACTGCCGGACAGGCAGCTCAGAAATTGTCCGTGGTGCGCTCGCTCGAGGTGCTGCGGTTCACTGCCGGACAGGCAGCTCAGAAAAGTCAGGTCGCACACGCGGTTGACGATGTTGGGTTCACTGCCGGACAGGCAGCTCAGAAAAGTGTCGCCACCAGTGGAGCCACCAGTGGAGCGTTCACTGCCGGACAGGCAGCTCAGAAACAGTGGAGCCGCCAGTGGAGCCGCCAGTGGAAGTTCACTGCCGGACAGGCAGCTCAGAAATGTCAATCCGCACCACCAGCGCCTGCCCTGCCGTTCACTGCCGGACAGGCAGCTCAGAAATGCTGGCCGGCGAGTACCGCCAAGCGTGCGATGTTCACTGCCGGACAGGCAGCTCAGAAAACGCCAGGGTGGCCAGCAGCACCAGATCGCTGGTTCACTGCCGGACAGGCAGCTCAGAAAAGGGTGAGGCCGGACACAGCCACCGGCGGGGCGTTCACTGCCGGACAGGCAGCTCAGAAATGCAGGTGGATGAAGGCGACCAGACCAAGCTGGTTCACTGCCGGACAGGCAGCTCAGAAAAGTGGTCGGAAGAGGACGCCCGTACCCTGCGCGTTCACTGCCGGACAGGCAGCTCAGAAAGAGACGCAAACCGCGCTCTTCCTGGCCACGAAGTTCACTGCCGGACAGGCAGCTCAGAAATGCTGGCGGCCATCCTGACCTACCCGCTGTGGGTTCACTGCCGGACAGGCAGCTCAGAAAATGCAGGCTGCGGTGATGAACTGGCCGTCATCGTTCACTGCCGGACAGGCAGCTCAGAAATCGCTGGGTCGTCCCCCCAGCTTCGCGGCCTTGTTCACTGCCGGACAGGCAGCTCAGAAACGTCCGGCCATCGGCATCAGGCGGCGCAGGATGTTCACTGCCGGACAGGCAGCTCAGAAATCCATGCGCTGGCCGCTGATGCGGCGCAGCTCGTTCACTGCCGGACAGGCAGCTCAGAAAATGTCGATCTGGGCGGCGCACTCGGCCCAGGCGTTCACTGCCGGACAGGCAGCTCAGAAAAATACGGGGGCGGTCGCCTGGGAAACCTGCGCGTTCACTGCGATTGTGTCCCGGGAAGTGGTGTAACTGAGCACCATCAGAAGCGCCGTCAGGCGTGAGGAGGATGGTCACCGTGGTTTCTGGCTAGGTTGAGTTTGCTGACCTGACCATCACCGGAGAAACCACGATGACCAAGCCCACTATCGCATTGAGCGAACTCGCCGAGAAAGGGGCCGATGCCGAGCTGCTCAAGCACATGATCCAGTTCGTCGCCCAGCGTCTGATGGAGCTCGACGTCGAGACCCTCTGTGGTGCCGGCTACGGCATCAAGAGCGACGAGCGCAGTAATAGCCGCAACGGCTACCGCGACCGCCTGTGGCAAACCCGCGCCGGCGACGTCGAGCTGCGCATTCCCAAGCTACGTCAGGGCAGCTACTTCCCGACCTTCCTAGAGCCCCGGCGCACCGCCGAGAAGGCGTTGGCGGCGGTAATCCAGGAGGCCTACGTGCAAGGCGTCTCGACCCGATCAGTCGATGAGCTGGTGCAGGCCATGGGCATGAGCGGCATCTCCAAGAGCCAAGTGTCACGCCTGGCGGCGGAAATCGATGACCGTGTGCACGCGTTTCTCGACCGACCCATCGAGGGCGACTGGCCCTACCTGTGGATCGACGCCACCTACGTCAAGGTGCGGATCGGGCGGCCTGGGGTAGTTCAGGCGTTCGGGATCGACGCCACCTACGTCAAGGTGCGGGAGGCCGGGCGGATCGTCTCGGTCGCCGTGATAATCGCCGTGGCAGTGAACACTGACGGTGTGCGCGAAGTGCTGGGCATGCGGGTGGGACCATCGGAGGCCGAGCCCTTCTGGACGGAGTTCCTGCGCAGCCTGATGCGTCGCGGCCTTCGGGGCGTGAAGCTGGTGATCTCGGATGCCCATGAGGGGCTAAAGGCCGCCGTGTCCCGGGTACTGAAAGCGACTTGGCAGCGCTGCCGGGTGCACTTCATGCGCAACGCCCTGGCGCATGTCGGCAAGGGCCAGCGCACCATGGTGGCGGCCCTGCTGCGCACGGTGTTCGCCCAGGACAATGAAGCCGAGGCGCGGCGCCAATGGCGGGCGGTGGCCAATCAGTTGCGCGAGCGTTTCCCGAAGATCGCCCAGTTGATGGACGGTTGCGAAGACGAGGTGCTGGCCCATATGGGGTTCCCAAAGGCGCACCGACAGCAGATCCACAGCACCAACCCGTTGGAGCGGCTGAACGCCGAGATCAAGCGGCGCACCGACGTGGTGGGCATCTTCCCCAACGACGCGGCCATCGTCCGGCTGGTCGGGGCAATGCTGCTGGAACAGAACGACGAATGGAGTCTGCAACGGCGCTACATGCAGCTTGAGGGGCTGCAATCGCTCAGTGACAATCAATCTGCTCGGCTGTCCGCTGTGATCAGCTGAGTCCCCCGCAGACTCGACTGCTAGCGCCACGGGCAGTTACACCACTTCCTGGGACACAATC
>NZ_JANGEY010000012.1 GCF_024451105.1 Stutzerimonas stutzeri | reverse complement strand
AGCCGACGTGCCGCTGATGGAGACCGCCCGCGGCGTGCTGCCGTTCCTCGCCTCGGACCTGCTGCGCATCGTCGTGCTGGCGCTGTTCCCCGGCATCAGCCTGTGGCTGCTCAGCCTCTGAGCCGCCTCGGCCGGCCAGCGGCGGCGTGACGACCTGTCGTCCGCTGCCGCTGGCCGCGCTGCGCTGCGGCGACCATCATGGAACCCTGAGGGCGTGGCGCCGCCGTCCGGCGGGCGGGCGGGCGGGCGGTCGGCGGTCGGTCCGCGCTGCCAGCGGGTGGTCGACCATGGGCGAGTCCTGGGATTCCGAATCCGCCGTCGCCGAACCCGGCGGCTGCTGGGGGCGCCTGTTGCTGCGGGCCTGCCGGGGCCTGGCACTGGCAGGCGGGGCGATCCTGCTGTGCCTGGTCGGTCTCTCGCTGTTCTCGCTGTCCGGGCGCAAGCTGTACGCCTCGCCGGTCCGCGGCGACATCGAGCTGCTGGAGATGGGCGCGGCGGTGGCTATCGCCGCCTTCCTGCCATTGTGCGAACTGCACGGGCGGCACATCCGCGTCGAGACCTTCACCCTGGCGCTGCCGGCCGTTGCGCGCCGCATCCTCGACGCGTTCGCCCACGGCCTGTGCCTGTTCGCCGCGCTGCTGCTGGCCTGGCGCACCGCCCTGCAGGCCCGCGACAACTACCTGTACGGCGACCAGTCGGTGCTGCTCGGCGTGCCGCTGTGGATTCCGCTCGCGCTGATCGTGCCCAGCCTGCTGCTGCTGGCACTGGCCAGCGCCTGGCAGGTGGGCCGCCTGCTGCGCGAAAGGCTCAGACCGCCACCGGCGCCTTGATGTGCGGGTGTGCCTGGTAGCCGACCAGCTCGAAGTCCTCGAAGCGGAAGGCGAACAGGTCCTTCACCGTTGGGTTCAGCTTCATCTGCGGCAGCGGCAGGGGCTCGCGCGACAGCTGCAGGTCGGCCTGTTCCAGGTGGTTGGCGTACAGGTGGCAGTCGCCGCCGGTCCAGACGAACTCGCCGGGCGCGAGGTCGCAGACCTGCGCCACCATCAGGGTCAGCAGGGCGTAGCTGGCGATGTTGAACGGCACGCCGAGGAAGATGTCGGCGCTGCGCTGGTACAGCTGGCAGCTGAGCTTGCCGTCGGCCACGTAGAACTGGAACAGCGCGTGGCAGGGCGGCAGGGCCATCTGCTCGACCAGCGCCGGGTTCCACGCCGAGACGATCAGCCGCCGCGAATCCGGGTTCTTCCGGATCATCGCGATCAGGTTGGCGATCTGGTCGATCGACTCGCCGTTGGGCGCCGGCCAGCTGCGCCACTGGTAGCCGTACACCGGGCCCAGCTCGCCGTCGGCGTCGGCCCACTCGTCCCAGATGGAGACGCCGTTGTCCTTCAGGTAGCGGATGTTGGTCTCGCCCCTGAGGAACCACAGCAGCTCGTGGACGATGGATTTCAGGTGGCACTTCTTGGTGGTGACCAGCGGGAAGCCGTCGGCCAGGTCGAAGCGCATCTGGTGGCCGAACACGCTGTAGGTGCCGGTGCCGGTACGGTCGGCCTTGAAGGTGCCGGTCTCGCGCACGCGGCGCATCAGGTCGAGGTACTGTTTCATCGGGAACACCGGGGCAGGCGAAAGCGGCCAATGGTAAGAGCCGCGCGCCGTGCCTTCAAGGATTCCCGGATGACCGTAGGGGCGAATTCATTCGCCTGCCCGGGGCCACGCTGGCGAATGAATTCGCCCCTACAGGGTACGTCCGGCGCGGCGGTAGGCATACGCCATCAGGCCGATGCCGCCGAGGACCATCGGCAGGCTGAGGACCTGGCCCATGGTCAGCCAGCCGCCGGCCAGGTAGCCGAGCTGGGCGTCCGGCACGCGAACGAACTCGACCAGGAAGCGGAACAGGCCGTAGCAGGCGGCGAACAGCCCGGACACCGCCATGGTCGGTCGCGGTTTGCTGGAGTACAGCCAGAGGATGACGAACAGCGCCACGCCTTCCAGGGCGAACTGGTAGAGCTGCGAGGGATGGCGGGCGAGCTGCGCCGGATCGCTCCACGCCGGGAACAGCATGCCCCACGGCAGGTCGGTCGGCTTGCCCCACAGCTCGGCGTTGATGAAGTTGCCGATCCGCCCGGCACCCAGACCCAGCGGCACCAACGGGGCGATGAAGTCGAGCAGCTGGAAGAAGCCCTTGCCGTGGCGGCGGCCGAACCACCAGACCGCCAGCATCACGCCGAGCAGGCCGCCGTGGAACGACATGCCGCCTTCCCAGATGCGCAGCAGCCACAGCGGGTCGTTGATGAACTGCTCGAAGTTGTAGAACACCACGTAGCCGAAGCGCCCGCCGAGCACCACCCCGCAGGCCACCCAGAACACCAGGTCGGAGAGGGTGTCGCGGCTCCAGGCGGCGTCGAAGCGCGCCAGGCGGCGGCTGGCCAGCCACCAGGCGCCGCCGATGCCGACCAGGTACATCAGGCCGTACCAGTGGATCTTCAGCGGGCCGAGGGCGACGGCCACCGGGTCGATCTGCGGGAAAACCAGCATGGAGGGTCCTCAGAGCAGGAAGTTCAGGCCCACGCAGAGCAGCAGCAGGGCGAACAGGCGCTTGAGCATCAGCGGCGACAGATGGTGCGCCAGCTGCGCGCCGAAGCGGGCGAAGAACATCGAGGTGGTGGCAATGCCGACCAGCGCCGGCAGGTAGACGAAGCCGGCGCTCCACGGCGGCAGCTGCGGCTCGCCGTGGCCGAGCCACATGAAGCTCAGCGCGCTGGCCACGGCGATCGGCAGGCCGCAGGCCGCCGAGGTGGCCACCGCCTGCTGCATCGGCACGCTGCGCCAGGTCAGGAAGGGCACGGTCAGCGAGCCGCCGCCGATGCCGATGATCGCCGAGGCCCAGCCGATCACCCCGCCGGCCGCG
This sequence comes from Stutzerimonas stutzeri, assembly GCF_024451105.1. Classification (GTDB taxonomy): domain Bacteria; phylum Pseudomonadota; class Gammaproteobacteria; order Pseudomonadales; family Pseudomonadaceae; genus Geopseudomonas; species Geopseudomonas stutzeri_A. Next base: position 72,665 of record NZ_JANGEY010000012.1, on the reverse strand, counting down.
CCGAGCCCGGTCTTGCCGGGCACCCCGCCGCTGGCCCTGGGCTTGAGGTCGAAGGCCATCTGCGCGGCCACGCTGATGGCGAACACGCCGATGATCTTCTGCAGCCACGCGCCCTGCAGCAGCGAGGCGGTCAGGCCGCCGAGCACGCTGCCGGCGAGGATGCCGACGGCCAGCCAGCGGACGATCTCCCAGCGCACCGCGCCGCGCCTGTGGTGGGCGCGGATCGAGTTGATCGAGGTGAAGGCGATGGTCGCCAGCGAGGTGCCGACCGCCATGTGGGTGAGCACCTCCGGGGCGAAGCCCTGCACCTGGAAGCTGTAGACCAGCACCGGCACGATGACCATGCCGCCGCCGACGCCGAACAGCCCGGCCAGCACGCCGGCCGCGGCGCCCAGGATCAGATAGATGACGAACTCCATTGCCACTCCCTGCAGGCAAAGCGGCATGGTAGCGGATTGGGGGGGGCGCCTCTAGGGCCGGCGCGCGCCGCTCAGCCCTGCACGCTGCCGCCCGGCGCCAGCATGCGGCTCAGGCCGAGGTTGCGCAGGTGCAGCTGCAGGGTGCTGTGGATCAGCGGCGCGTGGTCGAGAGCCAGCACCAGGTCGAGCAGTTCGCGGGCCTGCTCCAGCGACAGCTGGCGCAGCAGCCACTTCACCTTGGGCAGGTTGGTGGCGTTCATCGACAGCGAGTCGAAGCCCATGGCCATCAGCAGCATGGCGGCCATCGGGTCGCCGGCCATCTCGCCGCAGATGCTCACCGGCTTGCCGACGCTGTGCGCGTCGTCGACCACCCGCTTGAGCGCCTGGAGGATCGACGGGTGCAGGTAGTCGTAGAGGTTGGCGACCCGCGGGTTGTTGCGGTCGACCGCCAGCAGGTACTGGGTCAGGTCGTTGGAGCCGACCGAGAGGAAGTCGACCTGGCGGGCCAGTTCGCGGGTCTGGAACACCGCGGCGGGGATCTCGATCATCACCCCGACCGGCGGCATCGGCACGTCGACGCCTTCCTCGCGCACCTCGCTCCAGGCGCGGTGCAGCAGGCGCTGCGCCTCCTCCAGCTCGGGCAGGCCGCTGATCATCGGCAGCAGGATGCGCAGGTTGTCGAGGCCCTCGCTGGCCTTGAGCATGGCGCGCGCCTGGACCAGGAAGATCTCCGGGTGGTCGAGGGTGACGCGGATGCCGCGCCAGCCGAGGAACGGGTTCTCTTCCTTGATCGGGAAGTAGGACAGCGCCTTGTCGCCGCCGATGTCGAGGGTGCGCATGGTCACCGGCAGCGGGTGGAAGGCCTTGAGCTGCTCGCGGTAGATCGCCACCTGCTCCTTCTCGCTGGGGAAGCGCTCGTTGGTCATGAACGGCACTTCGCTGCGGTACAGGCCGACGCCCTCGGCGCCGCGTTCCTGGGCGCGCTTGACGTCGGCGATCAGCCCGGTGTTGACCCACAGCGGCATACGGTGGCCGTCGCGGGTCTCGCAGGGCAGGCTCCTGAGCGCGTCGAGGCCGAGGTTGAGCTGGCGCTCCTCCTCGGCGATCTCGGCGAACTGGCGGCGCAGGCCGGGCGAGGGGTTGGTGAACACGTCGCCGCGGTAGCCGTCGACGATCAGCTCGATGCCGTCGAGCATGGCGTAGGGCAGGTCGACCGCGCCCATCACCGTCGGCACGCCCATGGCGCGGGCGAGGATGGCGACGTGCGAGTTGCTCGAGCCGGTCACCGAGACCAGGCCGGCCAGCTTGCCGGGCGGCACCTCACCGAGCATCGCCGGCGACAGCTCCTCGCTGACCAGGATGGTGTTGTCCGGGTAGACCAGCTTCTGCTGGCGGGCCTGCTGCAGGTAGGCGAGGATCCGCCGGCCGATGTCCTTGACGTCCGAGGCGCGCTCGCGCAGGTAGACGTCGTCCATCAGCTCGAAGCGCTGCACGTGGCCGTTGACCACCTGGCGCAGGGCGCCCTGGGCCCACTGGCCGGTCTCGATGACCCGGATCACCTCGCCGGCCAGGGAGGCGTCGTCGAGCATCATCAGGTAGACGTCGAACAGCGCGCGCTCTTCCTGGCGCAGCTGGGTGGACATCCGCGCGGACAGCTCGCGCATGTCCTTGCGCACCGCCTCGATGGCGTTGTAGAAGTAGGCGATCTCGCCGTCGATGTCGTCGACGCTGCGGTCCGGGACCACCTCCAGATCGGCCGGCGGCAGCACCACCACGGCGCTGCCGAGGGCCACGCCGGGCGAGCCGGGCACGCCGATGAAGCGAGTGTCTGCGGTGGCCTGGCCCTGGCGGCCGAGGCCGCGGATCGAGCCGGTGGCCTCGGCGTGGGCGATCACCCCGGCGAGCTGGGCGCTCATGGTGACCAGGAAGGCTTCCTCGCCCTCGTCGAACTGGCGGCGCTCCTTCTGCTGCACGACCAGCACGCCCATCACCCGGCGGTGGTGGATGATCGGCGCGCCGAGGAAGGAGGCGTAACGTTCCTCGCCGGTCTCGGCGAAGTAGCGGTAGCGCGGGTGGCTGGAGGCGTCCTCGAGGTTGAGCGGTTCCTCGCGGGTGCCGACCAGGCCGACCAGGCCCTCGCTGGGGGCCATGCTGACCTGGCCGATGGCGGCCTTGTTGAGGCCCTCGGTGGCCATCAGCACGAAGCGGTTGCTCTGCGGGTCGAGCAGGTACACCGAGCAGACCTGGGTGCCCATGGCGGCGCGCACGCGCTCGACGATGATCGTCAGGGCGGTATCGAGATCCCGGGCGGAATTCACCTCCTGGATGATCTTGCGCAGCGTGTTGAGCATGGTCAACGGTTGGGCGCTCCTTTAGGTCGGCCTCGGTGGACGGTTCAGTCGCGGATCGGCAGGCGCGGCGCCAGCTCCTTCAGGGCGCGGCGGTACACCTCGCGCTTGAAGGACACCACCTGGCCCAGCGGGTACCAGTAGCTGACCCAGCGCCAGCCGTCGAATTCGGGCTTGCCGGTCAGGTCCATGCGCACCCGCTGCTCGTCGCCGGTCAGGTGCAGGAGGAACCACTTCTGCTTCTGGCCGATGCACAGCGGCTGGCTGTGGGTGCGCACCAGGCGCTGCGGCAGACGATAGCGCAACCAGCCGCGGGTGCAGGCGAGGATGCGCACATCCTGAGGCTCCAGGCCGACTTCCTCGTTCAATTCGCGAAACAGTGCCTCTTCCGGGGATTCCTGCGCATTGATGCCGCCCTGGGGGAACTGCCAGGCATCCTGGTTGATGCGTCGCGCCCACATCACTTGGCCGAGTTCATTGGCCAGGATGATGCCGACATTCGGTCGGAAACCATCGGGATCGATCACGGTGGATACCTCGAAACAGATATGCCCGGATTGTTCCACAAAGCCCGTCACAGCGGCAACGCGGATGCGGCGTGACAGGTGTCACCCCGACAGGAGCGCACGGGCACGCCTTCAGGCCGGCTTGACCACCATCAGGAAGAAGATCGCCACGAAGGCCATGAACGCCGGCCAGCCGAGGGCGAACCACCAGGCCATGTAGCGCCCGGCCAGCGCCGGCAGCGGCGTGCCGTCGCGCTCGGCCTGCACGGCCAGGTCGCGCACGCGAATCTGCAGCCACACCACCGGCAGCCAGCACAGCCCGGCCAGCGCATAGAGGACGAGGGTCACCAGCAGCCAGTGCTGGCCGAGCGGCCAGCCGCCCAGGTGGACCATGGCCAGGCCGCTCAGCGGCTGCAGCACCGCGGTGGGGGCGGTGAACAGCCAGTCGGCGGCGACCAGGTGGCGGAAGGTGGTGGCGATGGTCGCCACCTGGGCGCTTTTCCACGCCCGCCAGGCGTAGTACGCCGAGCCGAGGCCGGTGCCGAACAGCAGGGTGGAGGAGAGGATGTGCAGGGTCTTGAGCAGCAGGTAGAGGGTCATGCTTCGCTCCGTCCGTGAGCGGGTGGCAGCCACAGCAGCCACAGGTTGACCGCCAGCAGCACCAGGTTCTTGCCGACGCCCTGGAAGGGATCGAACCAGTAGTGCGGCAGCAGCCAGGAGATCAGCGCCGTGTAGGCGAGCATCAGGGCGACCTGCGCCTGCAGCGCGCGGCGGCGCCAGCGCCGCCACAGCAGGCCGAGGCCGAGGGCGCCGTCGAGCAGCGCGCCGCCGGCCACCGCGATGCGCGCCGGCCAGCCGTCGATGCCGGCCTCGGCGAGGATGCGCAGGCCCCAGGCGAAGCCGGGGCCGAGGCAGGCCAGCGCGGTGCCCAGCCAGACCAGCACCAGCAGGGCGAGCAGCAGCGGCTGCAGGGTCAGGTCGAGGCTCTCGCTCGCCGGCGGCCAGTCGTGCAGACGTGCCTCCAGCGGCAGGCAGCGGTGGCCGCAGGCTTCGGCCAGCGGCTCGGCCGAGGCCAGGTTGTCGCGCCGGGCGAGACGCAGGGTCTGGCGGTTCAGCGCGCGCCAGCTCAGGCGCTCGCCGAGCAGGGCGCCGGCCAGGGCCAGCGGGCGCGGCAGCGTCCAGTAGCGCCCCGGCCCCCAGCCCTGGGCGGCGCGCAGGCGGTCGACGATCTGGCCCATGGTCAGCGCCTCGGGGCCGACCAGCGCCAGGCTGCACGGCTGCGCCGGCCAGCTGGCCAGCAGGGCGAGCACCGCGGCGCACAGGTCGTCGACGTGCAGCGGCTGCAGGCGCGCGCGGTTGTCCAGCAGCGGCGTCCACGGCCAGGGCGACAGGCGCTGCAGCCAGCGGCTGCTGGCCGCGCCGGGGCCGAGCACCAGCGAGGGGCGCAGCACCACGGCGGGGATGCCGAGGCCGAGCAGGTGGCGTTCGGCGGCGGCCTTGCTGGCGAGGAAGGCGGTGTCGGGGCCGTCCTCGGCGCCGAGGGCGGAGATCTGCAGCACCCGTACGCCATGGGCGGCGGCCAGCTCGAACAGCGCGCAGGCGCCGAGGTGCTGCACCTCGTCCAGCTGCGTGCGGTCGCTGGACAGCAGGCCGGCGGCGTTGATCACCAGCTCGACGCCGTCCGGCCAGGCGAAGCTGTGCGGGTCGCGGGCCAGTTCGGCCAGGTCCAGCGCCAGCCAGTCGCCGCTGGCGGCCGGATCGGGCTGGCGCGCCGTGGCGAGGACCTGGTGGCCGGCCGCGCGCAGCGCGACATGCAGGTGGCGGCCGAGGAAGCCGCCGGCGCCGACCAGCAGGATGCGCATCAGTGCGTCCTCCGGGGCGGCGGGTGGGGCAGGTGGGGCATGGCGATCACCTCCCTGTGATCGTGCGCGGCGTCAGCCGAGGAACAGCCGGTAGGCCGGATCGTCGCTGACGCTCCAGTACGGGTAGCCGATGCCGTCGAGCGCCTCGGTGAGCAGCGCCAGATCCTCGTCCGGCACCTGCATGCCGACCAGCACGCGGCCGTCGGCGGCGCCGTGGTTGCGGTAGTGGAACATCGAGATGTTCCAGCGCCCGCCGAGCTTGTTGAGGAAGTTGAACAGCGCGCCGGGGCGCTCGGGGAACTCGAAGCGGTAGACCCGCTCGTTCTCGGCGCCCGGCGCGTGGCCGCCGACCATGTGGCGGATGTGCAGCTTGGCCAGCTCGCTGTCGGTCAGGTCGAGCACCGGGAAGCCCTGCTCGCGCAGCGATTCGACCAGCTGCTCGCGCGGGTCGGTCTCCGGGTGGGTCTGCACGCCGACGAAGATGTGCGCCTGGTCCGGGCGGTTGTAGCGGTAGTTGAACTCGGTGATCGAGCGCTTGCCCAGCGCCTGGCAGAACGCCTTGAAGCTGCCCGGCTTCTCCGGGATGGTCACGGCGATGATCGCCTCGCGCTGCTCGCCCAGCTCGGCGCGCTCGGCGACGTAGCGCAGGCGGTCGAAGTTGACGTTGGCGCCGGAGTCGATGGCCACCAGGGTCTGCCCGGTCACGCCCTCGCGCTGCACGTAGCGCTTGATCCCGGCCACGCCGAGGGCGCCGGCCGGCTCGGTGATCGAGCGGGTGTCGTCGTAGATGTCCTTCATCGCCGCGCAGATCTCGTCGGTGCTGACGGTGACCACCTCGTCGACGTGCTCGCGGCAGATGCGGAAGGTCTCGGCGCCGATCTGCGCCACCGCCACGCCGTCGGCGAACAGCCCGACCTGGCTGAGCACCACGCGCTCGCCGGCGGCCATCGCCGCGCGCAGGCAGTCGGACTCCTCGGGCTCGACGCCGATCACCCGGATGTCCGGACGCAGGTACTTGACGTAGGCGGCGATGCCGGCGATCAGGCCGCCGCCGCCGACCGGCACGAAGATCGCGTCCAGCCGCCCCGGCTGCTGGCGGAGGATCTCCATGGCCACGGTGCCTTGCCCGGCGATCACCTCGGGGTCGTCGTAGGGATGCACGAAGGTGTAGCCCTTCTCCTCGACCAGCTTCAGGCAGTGGGCCAGCGCCTCGGGGAACGCCTCGCCGTGCAGCACCACCCGTGCGCCACGGGCGCGCACCGCCTGGACCTTGATGTCCGGGGTGGTCTTCGGCATGACGATGACCGCCTTGATGCCGAGCTTCTTCGCCGCCAGCGCCAGGCCTTGGGCGTGGTTGCCGGCCGAGGCGGCGATCACCCCGCGGGCCTTCTCCTCCTCGCTGAGCAGCGCGGCCTTGTGGTAGGCGCCGCGGATCTTGAAGGAGAACACCGGCTGCAGGTCCTCGCGCTTGAGCAGAACCTGGTTGTTCAGCCGCTCGGAGAGGCTGCGCGCCGGTTGCAGGGGGGTTTCCACCGCCACGTCGTAGACGGGCGAGGTGAGGATCTTCTTGACGTACTGTTCGAGCATCGGAGGGGTTCGCAGGCGGGCTGGCACAATGGCGTCGAGTCTACTCCTGCGTACGTCGGGCGGCCAAGGCGAGGGCCGCATTTCGCGTGGCTTGGCGCTATAATGCCGGCCGTTTTTTCCCTCCTCCCCGCGGAATCCGTCATGAACCAGGATCAGCTCAAGCAGGCAGTGGCCCAGGCCGCCGTCGATTTCATCGCCCCCGACCTGACCCCGCGCAGCATCGTCGGCGTCGGCACCGGCTCCACCGCCAACTGCTTCATCGACGCGCTGGCGAAGATCCGCCACGACTTCGACGGCGCGGTGGCCAGCTCCGAGGCCACCGCGGCGCGGCTGAAGAGTCACGGCATCCCGGTCTACGACCTCAACAGCGTGCCGGAGCTGGAGTTCTACGTCGACGGCGCCGACGAGGCCGACGCGCGCCTGCAACTGGTCAAGGGCGGCGGCGGGGCGCTGACCCGCGAGAAGATCGTCGCCGCGGTGGCACGCACCTTCGTCTGCATCGCCGACCAGAGCAAGCTGGTCGAGCGCCTCGGCGGCTATCCGCTGCCGGTGGAAGTGCTGCCGATGGCGCGCAGCCATGTGGCCCGCGAGCTGGTCAAGCTGGGCGGCGATCCGGTGTACCGCGACGGTTTCGTCACCGACAACGGCAACGTGATCCTCGACGTGCACAACCTCTACATCACCGACGCGGTGGCGCTCGAGGCGCGTATCAACAACATCGTCGGGGTGGTCACCAACGGCCTGTTCGCCGCACGCCCGGCCGACCTGCTGCTGCTCGGCACCCAGGACGGCGTGCGCCGCCTCGTGCGCTGAGTCCCTTCCGAGCGTACCGACGCCGGCCTGTCGCGACGCGGCAGGCCGGCGTTTTCGTTGGCGCTGCGGGAGTGCCGGGGGCGGGGCGAGGCTTGTCGCGGGGGGCTATCCTTGACGGGGTGATAGACAGCGTCAGGGAGGATCCGCAGCGGAGGGTATTCCCCATGTTCAGGCATTGCGTTGCTGGTATCGATTTTTCCGCGGGCTGGGATCAGGTCAAGGCCCGGCTCAGGCGCATGGCGCCCCTGCTCGGCATCCGCCGGCTGACCCTGGTGCATGTCGAGGAGCCCAACCAGTGGCGGCGCGAGGACGTCGCCGCCGCCGCCGCCGGCGTACGCCTGACCCAGGCGGCGGACGACCTTGCGGCCAGCCTGGGGCTGGAGGTGCAGTCCCGGCTGGTTGCCGGGTTTGCCGCCAGCGCCCTCCTCGAGCAGGCCGCCCGCGAGCGGGCCGACCTGATCGTGGTCGCCAACCGCAGCCACTCCCGCGGTCAGGAGCTGTTCATGGGCAACGTGGCGCTGAACCTGGCGCGCATGAGCACGCTGCCGCTGCTGATCGTGCCTCTCGATCTCGGCGGGCTCGACGAGAGCGCCCCGCTGCTGCTGGTCAGCGACAATTCGTCCGGTGCGGCCGCTGCGCGGCGCTGCTTCGCGGGGCTGCTGGCGGGTCGGGCCGGCCGGGTGGCGCTGCTGGCGGACGGCGCCGAGCGGTCGCCGGCCGAGGTGCAGGCGCTGGACGAACTGGTCGCCGGCCAGGCCGGCGTCGAGTTCGCGCCGCTCGCCGGGGAGCCGGCGGCGGCGGTCTGCCGGCTGGCCGAGGATCTCGGCGCGCCGCTGATCGTCGTCGGTCAGCGGCGCCCCGGCGGCGTCGGCGAGCCGTTCCTCGACGGCCGGGTGGAGAGTCTGTGCCGGCAGGCGCGCAGCCCGGTGCTGCTGGTCCCGGCGTGAGGCCGGCTAGTCGCGGCGCGGCGTCCGGCGGGCGAACACGTAGAAGCGGTTCGGCTCGCCGACCACGTAGATGTTGCCATCGGCGTCCATGGCCACGCCCTCGGCCTGCGCGATGCCGCGCACCAGGCCGTTGAGTCCGCCGAACAGGGCGATGAAGCTGCGCGGCCGGCCCTCCAGGTCGAGCTCGACCAGCAGCCGCGACTCGTCGGAGAGCAGCAGGGTGTGGCCGCTGCGCGGGTCGATGGCTACCGAGGACAGATCGCGCACCAGCAGATGTCCGCCGGGTAGCGGCTCGAGCGCCCCGGCGGCGCCGTCCTCGCCGGGGAACGGCAGGCTGAACAGGCCCAGCGGGTCACGCTCCTTGGCCAGCAGCAGGCGTCGGGTCTGCGGGTTCCAGGCCAGCCCCTCGAACCCCTTGTTGCCGGCCTCGGCGAAGCCCAGATCGTAGGTGGGCAGCGTGGCGAGGTCGAGGCGCTCGACGTCCGGCTCGAGGTGGAATACCGCCAGCAGGCGGCGGCGTTCGTCGACGATGGCCAGGCGGCCGTCGCCGAGCGCTTCGACCGCCTCCGGATCGGAAAAGCCGTCGAGGGGGATGCGCCGCAGGATCACCCCGCCGGGGGTGAACTCGACCAGCTGCGGGTTCTGCCCGGTGACGGTGAACAGGGTGCCGGTCAGCGGGTTCCAGGTCAGCCCCGAGGTCTCGTCCTCCGCGAGGCCGGCCAGTTCGGTCTCCAGCACCAGCCGATAGTCCGGCAGCCAGATGCCGGACTGGCGTTCGTCCTCGTCGCTGCGCAGCTCCTGCCAGTACAGGGCCAGGCGATCGTCGAGGTGCAGCAGGTGGGCGGCGAGCAGCCCGGCGGCCAGGACGATCGACAGGGCGGCGGACAGCAGGCGTCGGCGGCGTGGGGCAGGCATGGGGTGACGCACTCCGTGGGGGGGGGGCGACAGGATGCCAGCCGATTGTTGAAGGACGCGTGAAGGCGGCCGGGCGCGGAGCGCCCGGAGCGGCGGGTCAGAGCACCTGGGTCGCGAAGCGGCAGAGGCCCGGCAGTTCCAGCGTCAGCCGGTCGCCGCGCTGCAGCGGGCCGACGCCGGCCGGGGTGCCGGTGAGCACCACGTCGCCGGGCTGCAGGGAGAAGTGCCCGCTGATGTAGCGGATCAGCGGCAGGATCGGGGTGAGCATGTCGCGGCTGTTGCCGTCCTGGCGGACTTCGTCGTTGACGGTCAGGCGCACGCCGATGTCGGCCGGATCCTCCACCGCGTCGGCGGGCACGAACGGCGACAGCGGGCAGGCGCCGTCGAAGGCCTTGGCGATCTCCCACGGATGGCCCTTGTCCTTGAGGCGCGCCTGCACCTCGCGCAGGGTCAGGTCCAGCGCCACGCCGAAGCCGGAGATGGCATCGAGGATCTCCTCGTCGCCGGGCTGGGTCGACAGCGGCTTGCCGATCAGCACGGCGATCTCGGTCTCGTAGTGCACCTCGCCGCGCCCCTCGGGAATGGCGAAGCCGCCCTCGAGGTCGACCACCGCGCTGGCCGGCTTGATGAACAGCAGCGGCTCGCTCGGCACCGGGTTGTTCAGTTCCCTGGCGTGCTCGGCGTAGTTGCGGCCGACGCAGACCACCTTGCCCAGCGGGAAGTGGATGCGCGTGCCGTCGACGTACTGGTGCTGGTAGCTCATGACAGACTCCTGGTAATCCGTAGGGCGGAATGCCGCGAAGCGTTTTCCACCGTGACGCTGCCGGGCGGAGAGGGCCGTCGGCCGCTTTCCGCCCGGCGCACGCGCCGTCCTCAGGCGAAGATCTTGCCCGGATTCATGATCCCGTTCGGGTCGAACACCGCCTTGACCGCCTTCATGTAGGCGATCTCGGCCTCCGAGCGACTGTAGCCCAGGTAGTCGCGCTTGGTCATGCCTACGCCGTGCTCGGCGCTGATCGAGCCGTGGTACTTCTCCACGGTCTCGAACACCCACTTGTTGACGGTGGCGCAGCGGGCGAAGAAGTCTTCCCTGGCCATGGCGTCGGGCTTGAGGATGTTCAGGTGCAGGTTGCCGTCGCCGATGTGGCCGAACCAGACGATCTCGAAGTCCGGGTAGTGTTCGCCGACGATGGCGTCGATTTCCTTGAGGAAGGCCGGTACCTGGGAGACGGTCACCGACACGTCGTTCTTGTACGGGGTCCAGTGGCTGATGGTCTCGGAGATGTACTCGCGCAGCTTCCACAGGTTCTGCAGCTGCTGCTCGCTCTGGCTCATCACCCCGTCGAGCACCCAGCCCTGCTCGACGCAGTGCTCGAACAGCTCCAGCGCGGCGTTGGCCACTTCCTCGCTGCTGGCCTCGAACTCGAGCAGCGCGTAGTACGGGCAGTCGGTCTCGAACGGCGCCGGCACGTCGCCGCGCGCCAGCACCTTGGCCAGCGCCTTGTCGGAGAAGAACTCGAAGGCGGTCAGGTCGAGGCGGCCTTGGAAGGCGTGCAGCACCGGCATGATCGAGTCGAGATCCGGGGCGCCGAGGACCATCGCGGTGAGGTTGTTCGGCGCGCGCTCCAGGCGCATGGTGGCTTCCACCACGAAGCCCAGGGTGCCCTCGGCGCCGATGAACAGCTGGCGCAGGTCGTAGCCGGTGGCGTTCTTGATCAGGTCGCGGTTCAGCTCGAGGATGTCGCCCTTGCCGGTGACCACCTTCATGCCGGCCACCCAGTTGCGGGTCATGCCGTAGCGGATCACCTTGATGCCGCCGGCGTTGGTGCCGATGTTGCCGCCGATCTGGCTGGAGCCGGCCGAGGCGAAGTCGACCGGGTAGTACAGGCCCTGCTCCTCGGCGAAGTTCTGCAGCTGCTCGGTGACCACCCCGGCCTGGCAGCGCACGGTGCGGTCGAAGGCGTTGAAGTCGAGGATCCTGTTCATGTAGTCGAAGGCCACCACCACCTCGCCGTGGGCGGCGACGGCGCCGGCGGACAGGCCGGTGCGGCCGCCCGAGGGCACCAGGGCGACCTGGCGCTGGTTGGCCCAGCGCACGATGGCCTGCACTTCCTCGACGGATTTCGGGAAGGCGATGGCCAGCGGCGCCGGGGCGAACTGCTTGGTCCAGTCCTTGCCGTAGGCGTCCAGGGAGTCGGCGTCGGTCAGCACCTTGCCGGGCTCGACCAGGGTCTTCAGTTCATCGATCAGGGCAGCTTGGCTCATCTGCGGAAATCTCGGGCGGTTCATGGTCACCCTGAGCAGGCTTCATGCTCGGGGATGGGGCGTTTCGCGGGGGCGCTATGGTAGCATACGCACCCCCCGCGAAGCGCCCGCCGCCGACCTGCGGGTCGGCACCGCCCGCGCTGTCCAGCGCCCAGACAACCCCCGGGACAACAGGTTTACGCAGATGAGCAAGACGACCTCTCTCGACAAGAGCAAGATCAAGTTCCTTCTCCTCGAAGGTGTGCACCAGAACGCCGTGGATACCCTCAAGGCCGCCGGCTACACCAACATCGAGTACCTGAAGGGCGCCCTGTCCGGCGAGGAGCTCAAGGCCAAGATCGCCGACGTGCACTTCATCGGCATCCGCTCGCGTACCCAGTTGACCGAAGAGGTCTTCGACTGCGCCAAGAAGCTGGTCGCGGTCGGCTGCTTCTGCATCGGCACCAACCAGGTCGACCTCAACGCCGCCCGCGAACGCGGCATCGCGGTGTTCAACGCGCCCTACTCGAACACCCGTTCGGTGGCCGAGCTGGTGCTCGCCGAGGCGATCCTGCTGCTGCGCGGCATCCCGGAGAAGAACGCCTCCTGCCACCGCGGCGGCTGGATCAAGTCGGCGGCCAACTCCTTCGAGATCCGCGGCAAGAAGCTCGGCATCGTCGGCTACGGTTCGATCGGCACCCAGCTTTCCGTGCTGGCCGAGGCGCTGGGCATGCAGGTCTACTTCTACGACGTGGTGACCAAGCTGCCGATCGGCAACGCGCAGCAGATCGGTTCGCTGCACGAGCTGCTGGGCCTGTGCGACATCGTTTCCCTGCACGTGCCGGAGCTGCCGTCCACCCAGTGGATGATCGGCGAGAAGGAAATCCGCGCCATGAAGAAGGGCGGCATCCTGATCAACGCCGCGCGCGGCACCGTGGTCGAGCTGGATCACCTGGCCGAGGCGATCAAGGACGAGCACCTGATCGGCGCGGCCATCGACGTGTTCCCGGTCGAGCCAAAGTCCAACGACGAGGAGTTCGAGAGCCCGCTGCGCGGCCTGGACCGCGTGATCCTCACCCCGCACATCGGCGGCTCGACCGCCGAGGCGCAGGCCAACATCGGTCTGGAAGTGGCCGAGAAGCTGGTCAAGTACAGCGACAACGGCACCTCGGTGTCCTCGGTGAACTTCCCGGAAGTGGCCCTGCCGGCCCACGCCGGCAACCACCGCCTGCTGCACATCCACCAGAACATTCCGGGCGTGATGAGCGAGATCAACAAGGTGTTCGCCGACAACGGCATCAACATCGCCGGCCAGTTCCTGCAGACCAACGAGAAGGTCGGCTACGTGGTGATCGACGTCGACAAGGAGTACTCCGACCTGGCCCTGCAGAAGCTGCAGGAGGTCAAGGGCACCATCCGCTGCCGCGTGCTGTTCTGATCGCGGTCGGATGAACGCAGAAGGGAGGCCTCGGCCTCCCTTCTGCTTTTGTGCCTCACTGCACGGTGATGGTGATCTTCTCCGAGAGCACCGGCGGCTGGTGCGGCACGTGGTTCTGGTCGCCGAGCAACAGCTGCAGGCTGTGCCGGCCCGGCGGCAGGCTCAGTTCGGTCTCGGTCTGGCCCTTGCCGAAGTGGCGGATGCTGTCGGTGGCCGGCAGCGGCTGGTCCATGGCCGGCAGCTCGTCGACGTCGACCAGCAGATGGTGGTGGCCGGTGTCGGCCATCCCGACCCCGGCCGGCGCCACGCCCATGCCCCTGAGGCCGAACCTGACGGTGAGCGGACTGCCGACCGTGGCGCCGTCGAGCGGCTCGATGAAGTACACGGCGGCGCCTTCGGGGGCCGTGGAGCGCGGGGTCTCGGCCAGCAGCGGGGCGGCCAGGGTGATGCCGGCCAGCAGGCCGCCGAGGGCAAGCAGGGATTTCATCGCGGGGCTCTCCGCTGCAGGGAAGTCCCCTAGAGACTAGTTCGCGGCCGGCCGAGCGCCAGCGCCTACAGCGGCCCGCCACCGCGCCGGCGATACCAGCCGGTCAGCGACAGCCGTTCGCGGCTGGCCGGCAGCACCTCGTGGGGGAAGTCGGCGGACATGAACACCACCAGGGTGCCCGCCGCCGGCAGCACGTCGTGCTCGGTGCCGTCGGCCAGCTCGATGCGCAGCGCGCCGCCCTGTCGCGCCTGCCAGTCGTCGTTGAGGTAGCACACCGTGGTCACCGTGCGCCGGTCGTCGTCGCGGAAGCGGTCGAGGTGGCGGCGGTAGAAGCTGCCCGGCGGATAGAGCGCGAAGTGGCACTCGTAGTCCTCGAGGCCGAGGAACAGCTCGCGGTTGAGTGCCACGCGCAGTCGGTCGAGCAGGTCGAGATAGCGGTCGGTGACCGCGCTCTCGCCGCGCCCCAGCCACTGGATGTGGTCGCCGCGGATGCTCGCGTCGTGCAGCTGGCCGCTGCCGCGGCCGACCGCGGCGCGTGCCAGTTCGCCGGCGGCGTGGCGGCGGCGGCACTCGGCGGCCAGTTCGCCGCTCAGCGGCGCGGGCAGGGCCAGGGGCTGCACCGACCAGCCGCGGCTGGCGAGGTCGTCGAGGATGCGGGAGATCAGGGCGGAGGCGGTGTCGGGCTCGGTCATGGCGCATTCCGGGAACTGGGCGGGACTCGCCGGCAGGCGAGAGCGCCGAGTGTACGGTCTGCCGGCGCATCTGCCGAGGCGCGTTTTGCCGCAGCGGGCGTTCGAGTGAACCAATGCCGGCAGGCACGGACAAAACTGCTGTTCGTCGCCGCGCCTGCCGGCCGGCGTCGCGCAGGCGCGGATCGCCTCGACAAGCTGGCTGCACGCCGCCGACAATACGCCCCTGTTTCGCGAGAGTTGCCATGCGTGTCCTGATTGCCCTTGCCTTCTGTCTCGTCAGCCTGCTGAGCCGGGCCGACGAGCACGAGCTGCTCTACGAGCTGGCCGGCTGGCCGCAGCAGCGCGAGCATTTCAGCGCCGCGCTGCTCGCCGCCCAGCAGCGCTACCAGGGCAGCCTGCCGCCGGCGGTCTACCAGGCGCTGGTCGACAACAGCAACCGACGCTTCGCGCCGCAGGCGATGGACCGGCGTGCGCTGGAGAGCCTGCGCCAGGAGCTGCCCGACCCGCTGGCGGCGATCCGCTTCTTCGACAGTCCGCTGGGCCGTGCGGTGGTCGAGCGCGAGGTGCGCGCCAGCGCGCCCACCGAGCTGAACCGGCACGCCGACGGTCTGCCGCAGATGAACGCCTCGGCGCCGCGTCGCGCCCTGGTGCAGCGTCTGGGCCGGGCTCTGCCGGCTCGCGAGGCCGGCGCGGAGGTCAGCCTGGCGCTGGCCGGGGTGGCCGCCGACAGCCTCAGCCAGATGGTGCCGGGTCTCAACGGACTGTTCGGCGCTGACCCGCAGCAACTGCTCGGCGGACAGCGCGAGCGGCTGATGCAGCAGATCGACACTCGGCTGGAGAACACCCTGCTGTACGTCTATCGCGACCTCGACGACGCCCAGCTGACCGAGTACGCCGCCTTCGCCGAGTCGGTCGAGGGGCAGCTCTACTACCGCGCGGCGCTGCAGGCGATCCGCGCGGCGTTGCGGGGCGGCCAGTAGGACCTCCTAGCCCTGCAGCTGCGCCGCCAGCCGGCGGATTTCCTCCTGACGCTCGGCCTGCTGCGGGCGGGCGCCGTGGTTCAGGCTCGACCACTCGGGATGCGCACGGGCCTTGTGCAGCGACTCCGGCAGCCGGCCCTCGCGCCAGGCCTGCTCCTCCGGGCGCTCCAGGCGCAGCGGCTGCTGCGCGGCGTGGCCGCGGCCTTCCAGGGCGACCAGCAGCTGGCGCTGGCGCAGCGCCAAGAGGCGCAGCACGGCGTCGTCGACGCTCAGTTCGCGCTGGCCGGTCAGCTTGCCCTTGAGGCGCTCGCCGTAGTTGCGCAGGGTCTGCCAGGTGCCGCCGGCGATGGCCCCGAGCGCCGCGGCGGCGCCCAGGGTCAGGCCGCCGACCAGCAGGTCGATGCCGGCCCCGGCCGCCGCGCCGGCGGCCATGCCGCCGCCGACCTTCACGCCGAGCTGCCTGAGGGTTTCCGGATGGAACAGGTCGTCGCCCCAGCGCCCGTCCAGCAACGGCAGTTCGCCGGCTTCGGCGTCGCCGGAGCGGAAGGCATAGAGCGCGAGCAGCGCCTCGACGCAGCGCTGCTCGCGCGCGCGCAGCTCGCCCTGCAGGCGCCCGACGGCAGCGCCCAGCGCGTCCGCGTCGCCGCCCGCCAGGCGCCGGCAGGCGGCGGCGTCGATCAGCAGCTCGGCGATCAGCCGCGCCCCGGCGGCGCGCCGGGCGAGACGCTGTGCCTGGTGGTCGGCGATCAGCCGCTCCAGCTGCGCACGGCCGCGCTCGAGCAGCAGCGCCAGGCTCTGGTACAGGCGCCGCTCGCCGTCCAGCGGCGGTGCCACGCTGTCGAAGACGACCTGCGCGTGCAGGCCGAGGCGGGCCAGCGCCGCGCGCCAGTCTTCCTCGCGGTGGCCGGGAGCGGCGACGAAATTGAGCACCGGCAGCAGCGGCTTGCCGCAGTCGGCGAGCACCGCCAGCTCGTCGCGATACTTGGCCAGCACCGGCTCGCGGGCGTCGATCACGTACAGCCCGGCGTCGGACACCAGCAGCTGGCGCAGCACCTTGGATTCCTGCTCGAAGCGCCCGCTGGCCGCGGGGCCGGCAAGAAAGCGCGCGAGCCGTTCCGGGCCGTCGAGGCGCTCGCCGGGCGCGGCAAGGGCGTCGAGATGGTCGCGCAGGGCGATGGCGTCCTCCAGGCCCGGGGTATCGTACAGCTCGAGCAGCGCCTCGCCGTCCACCGACAGGCGCGCGCCCTCGACGTGGCGGGTGGTGCTCGGCCGGTGCGACACCTCGCCGAAACCCACGTCGCGGGTCAGGGTGCGCAGCAGCGAGGTCTTGCCGACGTTGGTGTGGCCGACCACGGCCAGCTTCAGCGCTTCAGTCATCGCCGTTCTCCAGCCACGCCCAGGGAGCCTGCGCGCCGCACGGCAGCTGCAGCGCGGCGAGGGCTGTCTGCCAGTCGCCCAGGCGCGCGGGGTCGAGGGGTTCGCCGGGCGGCGCCGGCAGCAGCCAGACGCGCGTGTCGCCGGCGCTGCGCGCCAGCTCGCCGAGCAGGCCGAGGGTGCCGCGGTCCGGCGAGCGGCGTGGATCGCAGGCGACCAGCAGGCGCGCCGCGGGGCGGTTGGCCAGGCGTTCGAGCAGGGCGCGGCGGCTGGCGCCGTCGTCGAGCACGCCGGCGTCCTCGACCCCGGGCGGCAGCGCCGGCGGCCACGGCTGGCGGTCGTCCAGTTCCACCGCGACCAGCAGCGCGCCCTGCAGCGTGCGTTCGGCGTGGCCGGCGCGCGGCTGGTGCAGCTGCGCCGGCGCCGGATCGCCGACCCCGAGACGTTCGCTGGACGGCAGCAGGCGCTCGCGCAGGCGGCTGTAGCCGGGCTGGGCGAGGTCCAGGTCGAGACGCGCCAGGCCGCGCCGCCAGCGCCACAGGCAGAGCAGGGCGAGCAGCGCGCGCGGCAGCAGGCCGTAGACCGCGAACACCCCGAGCAGCCAGGCGGCCCAGGTCTGCCGCGCCGCCTCGCCGCCGACCACCGCCTCGCCGCTGGCGCGCAGCAGTTCCAGGTCCGGCTGCGGGAAGCCGAGCAGCGCGGGCAGTGCGCCGAGAGCGTGGATCAGCGCGGCGAAGCCTTCCGTCGGCAGCAGGGTGGTCTCCCAGACGAAGCCGTAGCGGCGGGTGGCGAGCAGGGCCAGCAGCACCGCCAGCGCCGCGAGCAGGGCGAGCAGCCACAGGCCGTGGCTGAGCAGGCCGAGCGCCCAGCGCTGCAGGCCGGCGCGGCCGAGCAGCGCCAGCAACGCCGGGCCGAGCAGGGCGCTGCGGCTGTCGCGGGCCAGCCGTCCGCCGAGATCCAGCCACAGGCGGCCGAGCACGCCGGCGGCCTCGCCGGCGAAGACGAAACCCAGCGCCCAGCCGGCGAGGGTGACGAGATGCAGGCCGAGCAGGCTGCCCAGCGCCCACAGCAGGTTGACCGGGCGGCTGCCGTCGCCGAGTGCGGCGAAGGCCAGCCCGGCGCCGCTGCCGAGTGCCAGCAGGCCGAGCAGCAGCAGGGCCAGGCGCGCGCCCTGGCGCCAGTGCGCCGCGGCCAGGTCGAGACCCTCGCGGCGGGCCAGCAGGGCGGCGCGCGCGAGGATGCGCCGGCGCAGGTCGCCGCCGCCGGCGCGCGCCTGGCGGCAGGCCTCGGCGTCCTCCAGCGGGCCGCGCTGCTCCTCGGTCAGGCGCAGGGTTTCGGCGAGCCAGAGGGCTTCGGGGATGGACTTCAGCGGCACGCGGCCTCCTCCGCAACGGGTTGTGTTTCCGGGGCAAGGATGGCACGCAGGCGCAGGCTGAAGGCGGAGTCGCGGCTGGCAGTCAGCAGCAGATGGGTCATCGAGCGGGTCATGCCGACGTAGAGCACGCGGCTCTCGTCCTCGATGGACTCGGCCCTGGGATGCGGCATCTGGCCGACGAAGGGAATGGCCACCGCCTCGAACTCCAGTCCCTTGCTGGCATGCAGGGTGAGGATCTTCACGCTGTCTTCGACCAGCGCCTCGGGCGACTCGTTCTGCGCCAGCAGGCAGGCCGGGATGCCGGCCTGCACCAGGGCGCGGTGGATGCGCTCGTTGTCCCGGCGGGTCTTGCCCAGCACGGCCAGCTGGCCCCAGCTGTCGAGTCCGGCGCGGCGCTCGCGCAGGTAGGCGATCACCCGAGCGAGCTCGTCGGCCTCGTCCGCGCAGTCGCGCCATTGCGGCGGCGGGCCGTTGCGGCCGACGCTCTGTGGCGGCACCCGCGGGATGCCGTCCTCTTCGGCGCTCTGTTCGGTCAGCCACTCACTGGCAAAGCGCGCCGCAGCGCCGAGGATCTCGGCGGTATTGCGGTAGTTCAGACGCAGGATGGTGGTGCGCCCGCGGGCCTGGATGCCGACGCTGGAGAAGCTGAAACGGCGGCGCTTGTAGAGACTCTGGGCGTCGTCGTAGAGCACCAGCAGCGACTGGGTGGCGGGGTCGAGCTGCTGAACGGCCAGTTGGAACCATTCCGGCTGGAAGTCGTGGCCCTCGTCGATGAGGATGGCGCCGTAGCGGCCGCCGGGAAGGCGCCCGTCCGCGACGGCCTCGAGGGTGCCGGCCACCAGCTTTTCGGGGTATTGCGTATCGCCGGGGCGATAGCGCGGCAGGGCAATGGCGTGGCTGCGCAGCAGCTCGCCGCACCAGGCATGGAAGCTGCGTACCTGCACCCGCTCGGCGACCCCGTGGGTGGTCATCTGCAGGTTCAGGCGGGCGGCCAGCGCCTTGTTGTAGCAGAGCACCAGGATCGGCGCCTGCAGCAGGCGGGCCAGGTGCAGGGCGCGGTAGCCGAGGATCATGGTCTTGCCCGAGCCGGCCACGCCGTGGATCACACGGTGGCCCTCGCCGAGGTTGCGCGCCAGCTGCTCCTGCTGCAGGTCCATGATGCGGACCAGATCGGGCGGACTGGCCGGCGGCTGGTCGGGGCCGGGCGGTTCGTCGAAAAGGCTCTGCTGCGAGGACTGCAGGCGCAGCTCGGGGAACAGGTGCCAGCGCACCCGGTCGACCTGCTGCGCATCGAGATCGCAGGGGAAGCTGACGGTGAACATGCCCCAGAGCCGCTGTTGCAGCGCCTCCGGGTCCTGCTTCTCGTCCAGCTCGTCCTTGCAGATCACCTGGCTGGCGTTGAGCACCTCGCCGAGACCGGCCTGCTCGAACTGCGCGCGGCTGATCTGGGTGAGAATCACCCCGTACCCCCAGGGCAGCAGCAACTGGCCCCGATTCGGGCCGGCCGGATGGGTCAGTTGCGGGTCGCGCTGCAGCAGGCCGCTGAGCACGTAGCAGTACTGGCGTACCTGCTCCAGCGGGTTGCTGACCCGCTTGGGGCCGCTGGGCAGTTGCAGCGTCGCGTGGCGGCGGTCGATGTCGAGCAGGGTGGAGAGTTTCCAGTCCTTGACCTCCAGCAGCAGGATGCCGCGCAGCGGGTGCAGCAGGCTGAAGTCGGGACGCTGGCCGCGGGCGCCGAGGGGCACGTCGTACCAGCACAGGTAGCTATCGTCCAGCAGCTGCTCGAACAGCCGGGCGACCTTGCGTTCGCCGGCGGTCATGCGCGGCAGGCAGCTGTTGAGCGAGGTGAGCAGGGTGGCCATCACAACTCCATGTGGTCAACCGGAACGGCGGATATGCCGAGGATACCGCAATGGCCCGGCGACATCGTCAGCGCGGCCGGCGGCTGCTATCCTCGCGCCCCATGACTACCACGACGTTCCCCCTCGCCCTGATCGCCGCGCTGGCCGACAACCGCGTGATCGGCATCGACAACCGCCTGCCCTGGCACCTGCCGGCAGATCTCAAGCATTTCAAGGCGCTGACCCTCGGCAAGCCGATCATCATGGGCCGCAAGACCTGGGATTCGCTCGGCCGGCCGCTGCCGGGCCGGCTCAACCTGGTGGTCAGCCGCCAGGCGGGGCTCGCGCTGGACGGCGCCGAAGTATTCCCCTCCCTCGAGGCAGCCATCGCTCGCGCCGACGCCTGGGCGCGCGCGCAGGGCGTGGGCGAGCTGATGCTGATCGGCGGCGCCGAGCTGTACGCTCAGGGCCTGCCGCTGGCCGCGCGCCTGTACCTGACCCGCGTGCATCTTTCGCCGGAGGGCGATGCGTTCTTCCCCGAATTCGTCGAAAGCGACTGGCGACTGGCCGAGCGCGAGGAACACGCCGCCGATGGCGAGGCGCCGGCGCATGCCTACGAGCGCTGGGAGCGTCGCGCCTGACCTTGAAACGCGACACCTGAAAACGACAAGGCCCGGCAGCGCTGCCGGGCCTTGTCGTTTGTGTGGTGGGATGCACACGCGGTGCATCCCGGGGCGGCTGTCAGTCCTCCAGCAGCGCCTTGTTGCGCACCGCGCCCTTGTCGGCGCTGGTGGCGAGCAGGGCGTAGGCCTTCAGCGCGGTGCTGACCTTGCGCGCGCGCGGAGCGGCCGGCTTCCAGCCCTTGTGGTCCTGGTGCAGGCGGCGGGCCTTCAGCTCGTCGTCGCCGACCAGCAGGCTGATGCTGCGGTTGGGGATGTCGATGAGGATCTTGTCGCCTTCCTCGACCAGGCCGATGGCGCCGCCCGAGGCGGCCTCCGGCGAGACGTGGCCGATCGACAGGCCCGAGGTGCCGCCGGAGAAGCGGCCGTCGGTGAGCAGGGCGCACTGCTTGCCCAGGCCCTTGGACTTCAGGTAGCTGGTCGGATAGAGCATTTCCTGCATGCCCGGGCCGCCCTTCGGGCCTTCGTAGCGGATCACCACGATGTCGCCCGGCTGGATCTCGTCGGCGAGGATGCCCTTCACCGCGGCGTCCTGGCTCTCGTAGATGCGCGCGCGACCTTCGAACACGTGGATCGACTCGTCGACGCCGGCGGTCTTCACCACGCAGCCGCCTTCGGCGATGTTGCCGTACAGCACGGCCAGGCCGCCTTCCTGGGAGTAGGCGTTCTCGACGCTGCGGATGCAGCCCTCGAAGCGGTCGGTGTCGAGGCTCGGCCAGCGGGTGGCCTGGCTGAACGCGGTCTGCGACGGAACGCCGGCCGGGCCGGCCTTGAAGAAGGTGTGCACCGCCTCGTCGCTGGTTTGGGTGATGTCCCAGGCGGCGATGGCGTCGGCCATGGTCGGGCTGTGCACGGTCGGCACGTCGGTGTGCAGCAGGCCGCCGCGGGCCAGCTCGCCGAGGATCGAGAAGATGCCGCCGGCGCGGTGCACGTCTTCCATGTGGTACTTCTGGATGTTCGGCGCGACCTTGCACAGTTGCGGCACGCGACGCGACAGCTGGTCGATGTGGCGCAGGTTGAAGTCGACCTCGGCCTCCTGGGCGGCGGCCAAGAGGTGCAGGATGGTGTTGGTCGAGCCGCCCATGGCGATGTCCAGGGTCATGGCGTTCTCGAACGCCTTGAAGCTGGCGATCGAGCGCGGCAGTACCGACTCGTCGCCCTCGCCGTAGTAGCGCTGGCACAGTTCGACGATCAGCCGGCCGGCCTTGAGGAACAGCTGCTCGCGGTCGGCGTGGGTGGCCAGGGTGGTGCCGTTGCCCGGCAGCGACAGGCCGAGGGCCTCGGTCAGGCAGTTCATCGAGTTGGCGGTGAACATGCCCGAGCAGCTGCCGCAGGTCGGGCAGGCGCTGCGCTCGTACTCGGCGACGGTCTCGTCGGAGCAGGAGTCGTCGGCGGCGGCGACCATGGCGTCGACCAGGTCGAGGCCGTGGCTGGCCAGCTTGGTCTTGCCGGCTTCCATCGGCCCGCCGGAGACGAACACCACCGGGATGTTCAGGCGCAGGGCGGCCATCAGCATGCCGGGGGTGATCTTGTCGCAGTTGGAGATGCACACCAGCGCGTCGGCGCAGTGGGCGTTGACCATGTACTCGACGGAGTCGGCGATGATCTCGCGGCTCGGCAGCGAATAGAGCATGCCGTCGTGGCCCATGGCGATGCCGTCGTCGACGGCGATGGTGTCGAATTCCTTGGCCACGCCGCCGGCCTTCTCGATCTCGCGGGCGACCAGCTGGCCGAGGTCCTTCAGGTGCACGTGGCCGGGCACGAACTGGGTGAAGGAGTTGGCGACGGCGATGATCGGCTTCTTGAAGTCCTCGTCCTTCATCCCGGTGGCGCGCCACAGGGCACGGGCGCCGGCCATGTTGCGGCCGAAGGTGGAGGTTTTCGAGCGATAGTCAGGCATGGCGGGTTCCCGGAATGCTGGCGGATACGGAAGTTTTCAGGATAACGCGATTGGCTGCGAGCGCACAGGCTGGGCGGCGGGGCGACGCGGTGCGCGCGGCGCACCCTACGCGGGCAAGCGGGTGCCCGGGACGTAGGGTGCGCCAGGCGCACCATGAGGATGCCGCCTCAGCCGTTGGGCAGGATCCGGCAGGTCAGGCTCTTGATGTAGCGGGTCTCGGCGATGGCCGGGTGCACCGGATGGTCGGGGCCCTGGGCGCCGCGCTCGAGCAGCTGGATGTTGCGGTCGAGGTGGCGGGCGCTGGAGAGCAGGATGTTCTGCAGGTCGTCCTCGGGCAGGTGCATCGAGCAGCTGGCGCTGACCAGGATGCCGTCCTTGTTGAGCAGGCGCATGGCCTGCTCGTTGAGCCGGCGGTAGGCGGCCTCGCCGTTCTTCAGGTCCTTCTTGCGCTTGATGAAGGCCGGCGGGTCGGCGACGATCACGTCGAAACGCTCCTCGGCAGCCTTCAGCTCCTTGAGCGCCTCGAACACGTCGCCCTCGACGCAGGCCAGCTTCTCGGCCACGCCGTTCAGCGCGGCGTTGCGCTCGACGCCGTCCAGGGCCAGCGCCGAGCCGTCCACGCACATCACCTCGGTGGCGCCGAACACCGCGGCCTGCACGCCCCAGCCGCCGACGTAGCTGAACAGGTCGAGCACCCGCTTGCCCTTGACGTAGGGTGCCAGGCGCGCACGGTTGAGGCGGTGGTCGTAGAACCAGCCGGTCTTCTGCCCGCCCTGCACCGGCGCCTCGAACTTCACGCCGTTCTCCTCCAGCGCCACCCACTCCGGCACCACGCCGAAGGCGGTCTCCACGTAGCGGTTCAGGCCTTCGGCGTCGCGGGCGTTGGAGTCGTTCTTGAGCAGGATGCCGCGCGGCTTGAGCACCTGCACCAGCGCCTCGATCACCGCGTCCTTCTGGCGCTCCATGGCCGCCGAGGCCAGCTGCACCACCAGATGGTCGCCGAAGCGGTCGACCACCAGGCCGGGCAGGAAATCGGAGTCGCCGTAGACCAGCCGGTAGCAGGGCGCCTCGAACAGCTGCTCGCGCAGGCCGAGGGCGACGTTCAGGCGGTGCACCAGCAGCGACTTGTCCAGCGGGTGCTTGACGTCGCGGGAGATCAGCCGCGCGCAGATCAGGTTCTGCGGGCTGATCGCGACGATGCCGAGGGCCTTGCCGTTGCTCATCTCGAGGATGGCCTGGTCGCCCGGCTGGAACAGCGCCAGCGGGGTGGCCGCCACGTCCACCTCGTTGCTGTAGACCCACAGGTGGCCGGCGCGCAGGCGGCGCTCGGCATTGGCTTTCAGTCGCAGGCTGGGCAGGGACATGGTGCGCACTCTCGCAAAAAGCGCCGATTATAGCGGAAGGCGGGGTCGCTCCCCTCTTGCAGGGGCGAATTCATTCGCCAAAGGGCCTGGCAAAGGCGCATGCACTCGCTCCTGCAGGGCTTGTTCGTGCGGTTGCCTGTGCCGGCAATCCTGCTATGTTGGCGGCCCCTGTTTTGCCCGTGTCAGCCGCCATGCCCGAACTGCCCGAAGTCGAAACCACCCGCCGCGGTATCGCCCCGCACCTGGAAGGCCGTCGCGTGACCCGCGTGATCGTCCGCGAGCGGCGCCTGCGCTGGCCGATCCCCGAGGATCTCGACGTGCGTCTGTCCGGGCAGCGCATCGAGCGGGTCGCTCGGCGCGCCAAGTACCTGCTGATCGAGGCCGAGTGCGGCACGCTGATCGGCCACCTCGGCATGTCCGGTAGCCTGCGCCTGGTCGAGGCCGGCCTGCCGGCACAGAAGCACGAGCACGTCGACATCGTGCTGGATTCCGGGCTGGCGCTGCGCTACCACGACCCGCGCCGCTTCGGCGCGCTGCTGTGGAGCGAGGACCCGCTCCAGCACGAGCTGCTGCGCAAGCTGGGGCCGGAGCCGCTGGGCGGCGAGTTCGACGGCGAGCGGCTGTATGAGCTGTCGCGCGGCAAGCAGCTGGCGGTCAAGCCGTTCATCATGGACAACGCGGTGGTGGTCGGGGTCGGCAACATCTACGCCAGCGAGGCACTGTTCGCCGCGGGCATCGACCCGCGCCGCGCGGCCGGCTCGATCTCGCGGGCGCGTTACCTGCGGCTGGCCGAGGAGATCAGGCGCATCCTCGCCCAGGCCATCGACTGCGGCGGCACCACCCTGCGCGACTTCGTCGGCGGCGACGGCAAGCCCGGCTACTTCCAGCAGGAGCTGTTCGTCTACGGCCGCGGCGGCCAGTTCTGCAAGCTCTGCGGCGGCACCTTGCGCGAGATCAGGCTGGGCCAGCGGGCCAGCGTGTACTGTCCGCGCTGCCAGCGCTGAAAGCGTTTTCGGCCACGCCGATTGACGGTGTTCACGCTGGTGCGTGTCGATTGGCTGATATAGTTAACCCCACGTGCAACGCGGCAAAAGGACCCTGCGCATGAAACTGTTCCGTTCCACCGCCCTCGGCCTGATCCTGACCAGCGGTCTGGCCGCCCTTCCGCTGTCCGCGTCGGCCTCCCAGGACAACGTCAGCGGCGATCCGCAATACACCGTCGAGTACCCCAGGGCCTTCTCGATGACCGCCGACCTGCTGATCGCCCGGCCGCTGCTGATCGCCGCCACGGCCATCGGGGCGGGCGTCTTCGTGGTGACCCTGCCGTTCTCGGCGCTGGGCGGTAACACCGGCGAGGCGGCCGAGGCGCTGGTGATCGAACCGGGACGTGCGGCCTTCGCGCGCTGCCTGGGCTGCACCGAGACCCGTCCGGCCTACGGTCAGGGTCAGCAGTAAGCGTTTCCCTCCAGGGTGTCCGGCCGGGCACCCTGTCCCCTCTCCCCGCTCGCGCCCGCTTTCGGGCAGAATCGTCACGCTAGCGTCATGGCGCCTTCATGCGGCGCCCGGCCTGCCTTCGCAGCGGCGCGGCCGCTCCGCGTCGACCATCATTGGTTCCATGCCCCTCCGTTTCGGCTGATGCCCGGGAGAAGTCTTGACTCTCAACAAGGACAACAAGGCCAATACGGCCGCGATGTGGCTGCTGGCGGCGGCGCTGGCGCTGTCGTTCTGGTTCAGCCCGGGCTGGACCCGCCTGGCCGGCGGCCTGGCGCTGTTCCTGTTCGGCATGCAGAGCCTCGAGGAAGGGCTGCGGCAACTGGCCGGCGGCGAGCTGGAGCGTTTCCTTGGCAGGGCCACCGACCGGGCCTGGAAGAGCCTGGGCTTCGGCGTCGTCGCCACCGTCATGGTGCAGTCGAGCACCCTGGTGTCGCTCTTGACCATCGCCTTTCTCGGCACCGGACTGATCGGCCTGGGCGCCGGCCTGTGCATCGTGTTCGGCGCCAACCTCGGCACCACCAGCGGCATCTGGCTGCTGGCGCTGGCCGGGCAGAGCGCCAGCCTCGGCGATCTGGCCCTGCCGCTGGCGGTGTTCGGCATCCTGCTCGGCTTCAGCGGTCCGCGGGGCAAGGGCGCCGGACGGGTGCTGCTGGGCATCTGCTTCCTGTTCTTCGGTATCGACCTGATCAAGGGCGGCTTCAGCGACGCCACCGAGATGTTCGATCCGGCGCAGTTCAGGGTGCCGGGCATCCAGGGCATCCTGCTGTTCGTCGGCATCGGTGCGCTGGTCACCGCGGTGGTGCAGTCCAGCCACGCCAGCCTGATGCTGGTGCTCACCGCGCTGGCCTCCGGGCAGATCGATGTCGACCAGGGCTTCGCCCTGGCCATCGGCACCAACGTCGGCGGGGTGGTCACCGCGCTGGTCGGCTCGCTGAGCGGCGGGCGCGCCGGCAAGCGCCTGGCCTTCGGCAACGTGGTGTTCAACTGCTCGGTGGCGGCGCTGGCGCTGCTGTTCCTGCAGCCGCTCACCGCGCTGGTGCTGCGGCTCGCCGGGCACTTCGGCTTCGCCGGCAACGCGCTGCTCGAGCTGGCGCTGTTCCACACCCTGTTCAACGGTCTGGGCGTGCTGCTGTTCGTGCCCTGGCACCAGCGCCTGGGGGCGGCGCTGGAGCGCTGGCTGCCGGAGCAGGCCGAGCCCAGCGTGCTGATCGCCGAGGTCCAGGCGCCGGCACAGGTTGCTGCGCCGACCCGGGCGCGCTATCTGGAGGACAATGCCCTGGACTCGGCGGACGCCGCGGTACAGGCGGTGGCCCGCGAGCTGCAGCACCTGGCGCGGCTGAGCCTGGAGGTGATCTGCCACGCGCTGTACCTGCCGGTCGACCAGCTGCGCAGCGCGCAGATCGACGAGCGTGTCCTGCGCGAGTCGGCGCAGGACGCGCGCCGCGGGCTGGATGCCGAGGCACTCTATCAGCGCCATATCAAGGGCGTGTACAGCGATCTGGTCAGCTACATGGGCCGCCTCACGGCCAGTCTCGACGACAGCCACCAGCGCGCGTGGGTCGCCAGCCAGGTGCTGGCCATGCAGCTGGTCGATGCGGTCAAGGACGCCAAGCACCTGCAGAAGAACCTCGGCCGCCAGCTCAATGGCAGCGAGCCGGCGGTCAGCGCCGCCTACGCCGAGCTGCGCCGGCACATGCTCTGGGTGCTGCGCGAGATCCGCACCATCAGCCTGCTCGACCTGCCGGCCGAGGCGCTGCGCGCCCGCCTGGAGCTGTTCGACGGCGAGGCGGCGCGCTTCGACGGCCAGTTCCGCGAGCGGCTGTTCGCGGCGGTACGCGACAAGCGCCTCGACGGTCTGCATGCCAGCTCGCTGATGAACGACCTCGGCTACGTCAGCCGGATCAGCCAGAGCCTGCGCAACGTGCTGATCCTCGGTCTCGACGAGGGACGCGAGCTGTGGCCGCAACTGCCGTTCCGCAGCGAGGACGAGCAACCGCTGATCCAGTTGTGACGGCGGCTCCGGCCAGGCGGCTCATCGGGAGGGATCGGGATGAAGGGGACAGCGCGCGAGTGGGCGGTCTGGCTGCTGATCGCCGGGCTGCTGGTGTCGTTCTGGTTCAGCGAGGGCTGGACCGAACTGGCCGGCGGTCTGGCGCTGTTCCTGTTCGGCATGCAGTGCCTGGAGGATGGCCTGCGCCTGCTGGCCGGCGGCGGCCTGGAGCGGATCCTCGCCCGCGTCACCGACCGGGCCTGGAAAAGCCTCGGCTTCGGCGTGCTGGCCACCGCGCTGGTGCAGTCCAGCTCGCTGATCTCGCTGCTGACCATCGCCTTCCTCGGCACCGGGCTGATCGGCCTGGCGGCCGGGTTGTGCATCATCTTCGGCGCCAACCTGGGCACCACCAGCGGCATCTGGCTGCTGGCGCTGGCCGGGCAGAGCGCCAGTCTGGGCGCCCTGGCCCTGCCGCTGGCCGTGGTCGGCAGCCTGCTCGGCTTCAACGGTCCGCGCGCCAGGGGCGTCGGTCGGGTACTGCTGGGCATCTGCTTCCTGTTCCTCGGCATCGACCTGATGCAGAGCGGCTTTTCCGGCGCCACCGGCTGGCTGGACCCGGCCAGCATCCGGGTACCCGGCCTGCTCGGCAGCCTGCTGTTCGTCGGCGCCGGGATGCTCGCCACGGTGCTGCTGCAGTCCAGCCACGCCGCGCTGATGCTGACCCTGACCGCGCTGGCCGGCGGACAGATCGGCCTCGAGCAGGCCTTCGCCCTGGCCATCGGCGCCAACCTGGGCACCACCGTCACCGCGGTGCTCGGCTCGCTGGGCGGCGCCCGCCCCGGCAAGCGCCTGGCCCTCGGCCATGTGCTGTTCAACCTGGGGACCAGCACTCCGAGCATCCTGCTGATCGCCCCGCTGACCACGCTGACCGCCTGGTTGGCCGCCCGCCTCGGCCTGGACGGAAACGCGCTGTTCCAGCTGGCGCTGTTCCACACCCTGTTCAACGGTCTGGGCGTGCTGCTGTTCGTGCCCTGGCACGGCCGCCTGGCGCGCTGGCTGGAGCGGCTGCTGCCCGATGTCGCCGAACCGCACGTGCTGATTGCCGAAATGGACGGCGGCCAGGTGGCGCCGCAGACCCGCGCCCGCTATCTGGACGAGAGCGCGCTGAACTCGGCGGACGCCGCCGTGCAGGCGGTGGCCCGCGAGCTGCAGCACCTGGCGCGGCTGAGTCTGGAGGTGATCTGCCACGCCCTGTACCTGCCGGTCGACCAGCTGCGCAGCGCCCGGGTCGACGAGGCGGCGTTGCAGGCCTCGGCGCGCACGGCGAGAGGCGGCATGGACGCCGAGCAACTCTATCAGCACCACATCAAGGGCGTGTACGCCGACCTGCTGAGCTACATGGGGCGCCTGGAGGTCGGTCTGGACGAGGCGCACGGCCGCGCCTGGGTCGCCAGCCAGCTGGTGGCGCTGCAGCTGGTGGACGCGGTGAAGGATGCCAAGCACCTGCAGAAGAACCTCGGCCGCCGGCTCACCGACGGCGAGCCGGCGGTCAGCGCCGCCTACGCCGAGCTGCGCCGCCATCTGCTCTGGGTGCTGCGCGAGGTGCGTGCGATCAGCCTGCTCGACCTGCCGGCCGAGGCGCTCAAGGCGCGTCTGGAGTACTTCGACAACCAGGCGGCGAACTTCGACGCGGCCTTCCGCGAGCGGCTGTTCGCCGCGGTGCGCGAGCAGCGCCTGGACGGCCTGCGCGCCAGTTCGCTGATGAACGACCTGGGCTATGCCAGCCGCATCGGCCAGAGCCTGCGCAACGTGCTGCTGCTCGGTCTGGGCGAGGGCCGCGAGGTGATGCCGCAACTGCCGTTCCGCAGCGCCGGCGACGAGCCGCTGATCCGCGTGGAGACGAAATGAAGACGCCGGCCCGAGGGCCGGCGTCCGGGAACGGCAGGGCGATCAGGCCTTGCCGGTGATGATCAGGTACTTCTGCATCAGCTCGTCGCGGCTTTCCGCGTGGTTGGGGTCGAGCGGGATGCAGTCCACCGGGCACACCTGCTGGCACTGCGGCTCGTCGTAGTGGCCGACGCACTCGGTGCACAGGTTCGGGTCGATCTCGTAGATCTCCTCCCCCTGGGAAATGGCGCCGTTCGGGCACTCCGGTTCGCAGACGTCGCAGTTGATGCAGTCGTCGGTGATCATAAGGGACATGGGGCAACTCCAGGAGCAGGTACAGTCAACGATCGTTATTGTGCCGCAAGCGCCGCGGCGCTGCACTCGCCGTGTCAGCCGGCGAAGCGCTCGCGCAGCGCTTCGGCGACGGCCGGGTGGACGAATTTGCCGATGTTGCCGCCGAGGGCGGCGATCTCGCGCACCAGGGTCGAGGAGATGTAGGAATACTGTTCCGAAGGCGTCAGGAACAGGCTCTCCACCTGCGGCGCCAGCTGGCGGTTCATGTTGGCCAGCTGGAACTCGTACTCGAAGTCGGACACCGCGCGCAGGCCGCGGATCAGGATGTTGGCCTGCTGCTGCTGGGCGAACTCGGCGAGCAGGTTGGTGAAGCCGAGCACCCGCACGTTGGGCAGGTGGGCGCAGACCGCCTCGGCCAGCGCGACGCGCTGCTCCAGGCTGAACAGCGGGTTCTTCTTCGGGCTGGCGGCCACGGCGATGATCACCTCGTCGAACAGCCGCGCGGCGCGCTCGATCAGGTCGCCGTGGCCCTTGGTGATGGGGTCGAAGGTCCCCGGGTAAAGCGCTCGGTTCATCCTGTTGTCCTGTAGGCAGGGAGCGTGGCTGGTCCGGATGGTAGCGCAGCGCCACCCGGGCGGCCAAGCCGGGCGGCGTCCCGGCTCAGACGACGACGGTCTCGGCTTCCCCGCACACCCGGTTGCGCCCACTCTGCTTGGCCGCATACATCGCCCGGTCGACGCGCTGCAGCAGGCGCCCGTGGTCGTCGCCGTCGCGGGCGCTGCTCACCCCGAAGCTGGCGGTGACCTGGCCGACCTCGGCGAAGGGGGTAGCCTCGACCAGCCGGCGCAGCTCTTCGGCCAGGTACAGGGCCTGATCCGCGTCGGTCTCGGGGCAGATGACGATGAACTCCTCGCCGCCCAGCCGGCAGAACATGTCGATCCGCCGCAGGCGGACGGCGATGCGCCGGCACAGCTCGCGGAGCACGCTGTCGCCGGTGTCGTGTCCCCAGTTGTCGTTGATGCGCTTGAAGCGATCGATGTCCAGCATGATCAGACTGAGCGGACGCCCGCTGCGGGCGCGGCGCTGCAGCTCGGCGTCCAGGTGTTCGAGGAAGTAGCGGCGGTTGTGGATGCCGGTGAGCGGGTCGGTGACGGTCAGGGTGCGCAGCTCGTCCTCGACCTGCTTGAGGCTGCTGATGTCGGCGATGAACCCGTGCCAGAGCACCGAGCCGTCGGCCAGACGCTCGGGCGCGGATTCGCCGCGCAGCCAGCGCAGGCCGCGTTGCGGCAGCAGCACGCGATAGTCCTCCTGCCAGTGCTCCAGCCGCTCCGCCGAACGCTGGATCGAGGCGACGACCCGCTCGCGATCCTGCGGATGGATGCGCTCGAACACCGGCGAGGCGTCGCCGCACAGCTGTTCCGGCTC
The DNA here is from genome assembly GCF_024451105.1 of Stutzerimonas stutzeri. Classification (GTDB taxonomy): domain Bacteria; phylum Pseudomonadota; class Gammaproteobacteria; order Pseudomonadales; family Pseudomonadaceae; genus Geopseudomonas; species Geopseudomonas stutzeri_A. Next base: position 41,803 of record NZ_JANGEY010000012.1, on the reverse strand, counting down.
GACCTCGTAGACCTCGCGGATGCCGGCGCTGGAGTAGGGAAAGCAGCTGCGTCCGTCGGGATACAGCCGGTACTGGAAGATGGTGCCGGGGATCTGCGCGCCGAGCTTTTCCAGCAGGCGGCTGCGTTCCTCCAGGGCCCGGCGGACGCGCAGGCGCTCGCCGATGTCGAGGGCGATCAGCAGGAAGCCGCCGCGTCGGCCGTCGGGGTCGAGGATGGCCGAAAGCATCAGGGTGACCTGCAGCGGCTCGCGGTTGCGCTGCAGCAGGACGGTATCCAGTTCGCGATGCTGGTGCTGGCCGAGCAGGGCGGCGAGCAGGCCCGGGCCGTCGGCGGGGACTTCCGCCAGGCCGGCGCTGGCGGCCAGCCGCGGCATGTCGAGCAGCGGGTCGACGGGTTGCCGGCAGATATCGGCGCGCGAATGGCCGAGCAGGCGCTCGGCGCCGGCATTGAAGGTGCGGATACGGCCGTCGCTGTCGATCGCGACGATGGCGACCTGGGTGGCGGACTCGAGCAGGCCCTGCAGGCGGGCGTGACTCTGGCGCAGCTCCAGCTCCAGCGCCTTGCGCAGCGAGATGTCGACGTGGGTGCCGATGATCCGCAGCGGCTGGCCGTCGGCCTGGCGCTCGACCACCTTGCCGCGGGCCAGCAGCCACAGCCAGCTGCCGTCCTTGCGGCGCAGGCGCTGCTCGCAGCGGTACAGCGGCGTGCGCTTGGCCAGGTGCTCGTGCAGGGCCTGGCGGCTGCGCGCGAGGTCTTCCGGGTGCAGCCGCTCGAGCCATTCCTCGGGGCTGTCGCCGATCTCGTTCTCGGCGTGGCCGAGCAGCGCCTTCCACTGCGGCGAGAAGTAGAGGCGGTCGCCGAGCAGGTCCCAGTCCCAGACGCCGTCGCCGATGCCGTCCAGGGCCAGCGCCCAGCGCCGCTCGGCGAGGCGCAGCGCCTCGCGGCTCCCGTGCAGCTCGGCGGTGCGCCGCTCGACCAGCGCCTGGGCGCGGCGGCGCTGGCTGAGCAGGACGAACAGCAGGCTGCCGAGCAGCAGGCTGAGGCTGCTGCCGGTCAGCAGCACCGCCCATTGGTCGCCGGGCGGCAGGGTCGCGAGCAGCGCCGCGGTGGGGCGCACGTCGAGCCGGTAGGTGTTGCCGGCGGCGTCGAGCCGCCCCTGCCAGAGCAGCGGACTGGCGGCCGCCCGGCCGCTGCGGTAGATCGGCTCCGCGCTGGCGTGGCCCGGGGTCAGGTCATGCAGCTCGACGGCCAGCAGGGCCAGGCTGGCTTCGCTGAGGCCCTGCTCCAGCAGCTGGCGCAGGCTCATGCCGTTGACCAGCACGCCTGCCGGGGCGACATCCGCGGGATCGCTGCGCCGCCGCTGCAACGGCCGGACCGGGGTGAGCATCAGGATGCCCTGGCTGTCCTCGGCGGCCGTGCCGACCAGGTGCACGCGGCGGCTGATCTGCGCCCGGTCGCTGTCCAGGGCGCGCAGCAGGACCTCGCGGCGCGGGCCGGGGGACGCCAGGTCGAGGCCGAGCGGCAGGCTGCGCAGGCGGTGAGACTGCAGGAGCAGCAGCGGATAGTGCTCGCCGGCCGGCTGCAGCGGCCGCAGGGCGCCGTGCGGATCGCTCTCGACCAGGCGGAAGGCGCTGCCGACCAGCACCTGCGCGCGGGCGGCGAACCGCTCCATGCGTGCCGTCGCGTCGGCGCCGGACAGGTCCAGGCGCGGCGCCCAGGCGATCGCCAGGTTGTCGCGCTGCAGCGGGGCGGTGAAGTGCAGGAAGGCGTGGAGATCGATGCCCGGGGTGCTTTCCATGAAACGTCGGACCGCGTCGAGATCGTCGAGGCGGGCGTCCAGGCGCTCGCGCAGGCGCTGGAAACGCTCTTCGGCCAGGTACTCGAACTGCTGGCGGGCCAGGCGCCGGTCGTCCAGCCAGAACTGCCGGGCGAGCAGTGCGCTGAGGGTCAGGCCGGCGAGGACCAGCAGGCTGCAGAGCAGCCACTGGCAGGCTTGGCTGCAGCGGCTGGACGAGGCATCGCGGGGGGTGGGCATGCGGACTCCTGGTCCGCGCGCTACGGAAAGATGCGCCCGGACTCGTCGGTGCAGCATACCGCCGACCTTGTCGGCTTTGCAGTGGTGTGACGCAGTCGTGCTTTGGCTTGTGATGCGATCGACAAAAAATCGCCGCGGCGGCGTGCGACGCGTGGCGACTCAGGCCGGCGTGCCGGGTGCCTGGCGCCGCCACAGCGCGTAGTACACCTGCCCGGCATGTTTCTCGCGGTGCAGCTGCCAGTTGTCCGGCAGGCCGAGTCCGGAGGGGGCGCTTTCGCTCTCGGTGTAGATCCAGGCGTCGGGCGTCAGCCAGCCGCGGGTCTCCAGCAGCTGGCAGGCGGGGGCGAGCAGGTCCTTGTGGAACGGCGGGTCGAGGAACACCAGGTCGAAGGGCTCGGCGCTCGCGCCCTGCAGGTGCTGCAGGGCGTCGGCCTGGCGCACCTCGGCGTTGCTCGCGCGCAGCAGTTCCAGGTTGTCGCGCAGGGCCGCGGCGGCCGCCGGATTGAGCTCCAGGGCCAGGCCGCGGCCGGCGCCGCGCGACAGCGCCTCGAGCAGCAGCGCGCCGCTGCCGGCGAAGGGATCGAGCACGCGGGCGCCCGGCACCTGGGCGGCCAGCCAGTTGAACAGGGTCTCGCGCACCCGGTCCGGGGTGGGGCGCAGGCCGGGGGCGTCGGGGAAGCCGAGGCGCCGCGAGCGCCACTCGCCGCCGATGATGCGCAGCTGGCCGCCGGCCTGGCGGCCGGCGGCGGGTCGACGGGAGGGCTTGGCGGAGGGACGGGACATCAGTGCTCCGGTACGCCGGCGCGCGGCACGGCGGGTCGTTCGACGGGGGGCGGCAGCGGTTGCTGCTCGACCGTGGGGCCGCTGGAGACCACCACGAAGGCGTCGGCGTCGAGGTGGCGGGCCATGGCCGCGCGCACCTGCTCCACCGTGAGCTGCTGCACCTGGTCCATGAAGTCTTCCAGCTGGGTGCTGGGCAGGTCGTAGAAGCCGATGGCGGCCAGCTGGCCGACGATGTCGGCGTTGCTCGCGGTGGTCAGCGGGAAGCTGCCGCTCAGCTCGCGCTTGACTCGCGCCAGCTCCGCCGCGCTCGGCCCGCGGGCGACGAAGTCGCGCACCAGGTCGCGGATCAGCGCGAGAGTGGCCTCGCTCAGTTCGGCGCGGGTCTGCACGTTGATGGTGAACGGCCCGGCCACCTGCATGGGGGTGAAGCCGGAGTAGATGCCGTAGGTCAGGCCGCGCTTCTCGCGCACCTCCTCCATCAGCCGCGAGCCGAAACCGCCGCCGCCGAGGATCTGGTTGCCGACGTGGAGCGCGGCGTGGTCCGGGTGGCGGCGGTCGATGCCGAGCTGGGCGAGCAGCAGGTGGGTCTGCTGCGAGGGGAACTCGATGTGCTGGCGTCCGCCGCTCGGGGTCTGCGGCGGCGGCGGCGGCGGCAGCGCCGGCCCTGCGGGCAGGGCGGCGGACAGCCGGGCGGCGATGGCCTCGGCCTCGTCGCGCGACAGGTCGCCGACCAGGGCGATCACCGCGTTGCCGGCGGCGTAGGCGCGGGCGTGGAAGGCGGCGAGCTGGGCGCGCTCGATGGCGGGAATGCTCTGCGGGGTACCGTCGCTCGGCTCGGCGTAGGGGTGCGCGCCGTACAGCTGGCGGAACAGGGCGATGCCGGCCAGCTTGCCGGGGTTCTGCTTCTGCAGCTCCAGGCCGGCGAGCGCCTGGTTCTTCAGGCGCGCCAGCGCCTCGGCGGGGAAGGTCGGTGCGCCGACCACCTTGGCGAACAGCGCCAGCGCCGGTTCGCGCTGTTCGGCGGCCGACAGGCTGCGCAGCGAGGCGACCGCCATGTCGCGGTAGGCGCCGTTGCCGAAGCGTGCGCCGAGACCTTCGAAGCCGGCGGCGATCGCCGTGGTGTCGAGGCCCTCGACGCCTTCGTTGAGCATGGCGTTGGTGAGCAGGGCCAGCCCCGGCTGGCCGCCGTCCTGGCTGCTGCCGGCGGCGAAGGTCAGGCGCAGGTCGAACATCGGCAGCTCGCGGGCCTCGACGAACAGCACGCGGGCGCCTTCGGCGGTCTGCCAGCGCTGGATGGCGAGCGGCCGGCGCGCCGGCGGCTGGCCGTCGAGACGGCTCAGCGAGGCGAGCTGGGGCGTGGCGTCCGGCGGACTGCCGGCGGCGGGCGCGGCGGCCGGATCCGGCGCGGCGCTCGGGCGGGCGATCAGCAGCAGCAGGGCGAACAGGGCGAGCAGGGCGATGCCCAGCAGCAGGTGGCGCTTGTTCATGGGCGGCTCTCCTCGGCATTCTCCAGCGGCAGCACCCGGGCCAGGGTCAGGCGCTCGCGCTGGAACAGCCTGCGGGCGGCGGTCTGGATGTCTGCGGGGGTGACCGCCCGGAGGGCGTCGAGGTCCCGGTCGAGCAGTTCCCAGGACAGGCCGACGGTTTCCAGCTGGCCGATGCTGGTAGCCTGGCTGGTGATCGAGTCGCGCTCGTAGACCAGGCCGGCGATCACCTGGGCCTGCACGCGCGCCAGCTCCTCGCCGCTCGGCGGCTCGTTCTGCAGGCGCTCGAGCTCTTGCCACAGGCCGGCCTCGACCTGCTCGAGGGTCCTGCCCTGCTGCACGTTGGGCCGCGCCGAGAGCACGAACAGGCTGTCGCCGCGGGTGAAGGGGTTGTACCAGGCCGAGGCGCCGGTCACCAGTTCCTGCTCGCGCTCCAGGCGGCTGGACAGGCGCGCGCTGTAGCCGCCGTCGAGCAGCGCGGCGATCAGGCGCAGGGCGTGCACCTCGCGGGCATCCGCGGCGCTGGCCAGGCCTGGGGCGTTGAAGCCCATCAGCAGGCTGGGCAGCTGGGTCTTGACCCTGAGGGTCAGGCGCCGCTCGCCGAGCGCCGGCAGCTCCAGCGGTGCCCTGGCGGCCGGCAGCGGGCGCGCCGGGATGGCGGCGAAGTGGCGCTCGACCAGGCTCTTCACCTCGTCGACGCCGACGTCGCCGACCACCACCAGGGTGGCGTTGTTGGGGCTGTACCAGTCGTCGTGCCAGGCGCGCAGGTCGTCCACCGCCATGCGTTCGAGATCGGCCATCCAGCCGATGGTCGGGTTGCGATAGCCGCTGGCCGGGTAGGCGGCGGTCTTGAAGCGCTCCCAGGCCAGCGACGAGGGATTGTCCTCGGTGCGCAGGCGGCGCTCCTCCTTGATCACCTCGATCTCGCGGGCGAACTCGTCGGCCGGCAGGCGCAGGCCGGCCAGACGGTCGGCCTCCATCTCCAGGGCGACCTCCAGGCGGTCGCGGGCCAGCACCTGGTAGTAGGCGGTGTAGTCGTCGCTGGTGAAGGCGTTCTCCTCGGCGCCCAGCTCGCGCAGGATCCGCGAGGATTCGCCGGGGCCGAGCCGCGCGCTGCCCTTGAACATCATGTGCTCGAGGGCGTGGGACAGCCCGGTGAGGCCGGGGCGTTCGTAGCTGGAGCCGACCTTGTACCAGAGCTGGGAGACCACCACCGGGGCGCGGCGGTCCTCGCGCACGATCACGGTCAGGCCGTTGTCGAGGCGGAACTCGTGGGTCGGCTGCGGTGCGGCGGCCCGTGCGGCCAGCGGCAGGCCGAGGGCAATCAGCAGCAGGCCGGCGAGGCGGCGTGTCGATGCGTTCATCAATAATGACCTGTCAGACTGCCGGCCGGTTTTGGCGCCGGCGGGCGATGAGGTGCTAGGATACCCAACCGATTTCCTGGCGGCCACGTCAGTGCGCAGCCGCCCACTTGAGATGCAAGCCGTCCATGTTTGGTTCCAAAGACGACAAGAAGACTCCGGAGAGCGGAGAAAAGAAAGGCCTGTTCGGCTGGTTCCGCAAGAAGGCGCAGGCCGAGACCGCCGTCGAGCCGGTCGAGACGCCGGCCGCCGAACCGCCCGCCGCGGCCGCAGCGGCGCCTGCCGAGGTCGAGGCGGTCGAGCGGGAGGCGGAGGCGCCTGCCGTGGCACCGCTCGAACCCGCCGCAGCGGCTGCGGCCGAAGCGCAGCAGCCCGAGCCCGAGCCGGTGGCCGAGGCGCCCGCTCCGGTGGCCAGCGCGCCGGCCGGTGCGCCCGCTCCCCAGCCTGCGGCGACGGAAGAAAAGCCGGCCAAGCTCGGCTTCTTCGCCCGTCTCAGGCAGGGCCTGGCCAAGACCAGCGCCAGCATCGGCGAGGGCATGGCCAGCCTGTTCCTCGGCAAGAAGGCCATCGACGACGACCTGCTCGACGAGCTGGAAACCCGCCTGCTGACCGCCGACGTCGGCGTCGAGGCGACCAGTGCGATCATGCAGAACCTTACCAAGCGGGTGTCGCGCAAGGAGCTGGCCGACAGCGACGCGCTGTACAGGGCGCTGCAGGAGGAGCTGGCGGCGATCCTCCGCCCGGTCGAGCAGAACCTGCTGATCGACGCCGGCCACAAGCCCTACGTGATCCTGGTGGTCGGGGTGAACGGCGCCGGCAAGACCACCACCATCGGCAAGCTGGCCAAGAAGCTGCAGGACGAGGGCAAGAAGGTCATGCTCGCCGCCGGCGACACCTTCCGCGCCGCTGCGGTCGAGCAGCTGCAGGTGTGGGGCGAACGCAACAACATTCCGGTGATCGCCCAGCACACCGGCGCCGACTCCGCCTCGGTGATCTTCGATGCGGTGCAGGCCGCCCAGGCGCGCGGCATCGACGTGCTGATCGCCGACACCGCCGGTCGCCTGCACACCAAGGACAACCTGATGGAGGAGCTGAAGAAGGTCCGCCGGGTGATCGGCAAGCTCGACGAGAGCGCGCCGCACGAGACCCTGCTGGTGCTCGACGCCGGCACCGGGCAGAACGCCCTCAGCCAGGCGCGGCTGTTCCACCAGGCGGTCAACCTCAGCGGCCTGGCGCTGACCAAGCTGGACGGCACCGCCAAGGGCGGGGTGATCTTCGCCCTGGCCAAGCAGATGAGCCTGCCGATCCGCTACATCGGCGTCGGCGAGGGCATCGACGATCTGCGCCCGTTCGAGGCCGAGGCCTTCGTCAGGGCGCTGTTCGCGGAGCAGGAGCGCGCATGATCCGTTTCGAGCAGGTGGGCAAGCGCTATCCCAACGGCCACGTCGGCCTGCACGAGCTGAGCTTCCGCGCCCGCCGCGGCGAATTCCTCTTCGTCACCGGCCACTCCGGGGCCGGCAAGAGCACCCTGCTGCGCCTGCTGCTGGCCCTGGAGCGCCCGACCAGCGGCCGGCTGCTGCTCGCCGGTCAGGACATCGGCGCGATCCGCAACGCCGAGATTCCCTTCCTGCGCCGGCAGATCGGCGTGGTGTTCCAGAACCACCACCTGCTGTTCGACCGCAGCGTGTTCGCCAACGTCGCCCTGCCGCTGCAGATCCTCGGCCTGCCGCGCGCGGAGATCGAGCGGCGGGTCGGCGCGGCGCTGGAGCGGGTCTCGCTCGGCGACATGGGCGACCGCCTGCCTGCCGACCTGTCCAGCGGCCAGCAGCAGCGCGTCGGCATCGCCCGCGCGGTGGTCCACCAGCCGGCGCTGCTGCTCGCCGACGAACCGACCGGCAACCTCGACCCGCGTCTGGCCGCCGAGATCATGGGGGTGTTCGAGGACATCAACCGCCTGGGGACTACCGTGCTGATCGCCAGCCATGACCTTGCCCTGATCGCGCGCATGCGCCATCGCCTGCTGACCCTGCAACGCGGCCGCCTGATCGGCGACGGGGAGCCGAACTGATGGGCGCCGGCAAGCAACTGCCGCGCGGCGCCGAGGAAGGCGCCCCGGAGCAGCGCCAGCGCCATCTGCAGGAGGCCGAGCGCACCGACTGGGGCGGCCTGTTGCGCGCCTATCTGGACAGCCACCGCGCCAGCCTGCTCGACAGCCTGCGCCGGCTGGCCGCTCAGCCGTTCGGCAGCTTCCTCACCTGCCTGGTGATGGGCATCGCCCTGTCGCTGCCGATGGGCCTGGCGCTGCTGCTCGACAGCGTCGAGCGGCTCGGCGGTTCCTGGCAGCGCGCCGCGCAGATCTCGGTGTTCCTCAAGCTCGAGCTGGCCGACCGCGAGGGGCAGGCGCTGCGCGAGCGGATCGCCGGCATGGACGGCGTGCTCGCCGCCGAGTGGATCAGTCGCGAGCAGGGCCTCGAGCAGCTGCAGCAGCACTCGGGGCTCGGCGATGTGTTGCGCGAGCTGCCGGAAAATCCGCTGCCGGCGGTGGTGCTGGTCACCCCGCAGGAAGTCGACAAGGCCGCCCTGGAGGCGCTGCGCGCGCGCCTGGCGGCCCTGCCCGGAGTCGATCAGGCGCAGCTCGACCTGCTCTGGGTGGAGCGCCTCGGCGCCATCCTGCAGCTCGGCGAACGCTTCGTCTTCGGCCTGGCGGTGACCCTGGTGCTGGCCCTGCTGCTGGTGGTCGGCAACACCATCCGCCTGCACATCGAGAACCGTCGCGCGGAGATCGAGGTGATCAAGCTGGTCGGCGGCACCGACGGCTACGTGCGCCGGCCGTTCCTCTACACCGGGGCCTTCTACGGCGTCGGCGCCGGCCTGCTGGCCTGGGGCGTGCTGGAGTACGGGCTGGGCTGGCTGAACCAGTCGGTGGTCGGCCTGGCCGGGCTGTACCACAGCGACTTCGCCCTCGCCGGGGTGCCGGTGGAGGACGGCCTGTCGCTGCTGGTCGGCGCCGTGCTGCTCGGCTGGATCGGCGCCTGGCTGGCGGTGGCCCGCCACCTGCGCCAGCTGGCGCCGCAGTAGGGCCGCCGCGCCTCGGGGGAACATTTCCGGCGATTCCCTGTCCGAATGACGCGGTGCTATAGTGCTGCGCTGATTCGGCAACTCGGAGGGTGTCCATGTCCACGTCTCTGCAACCTGTCCATGCCCTGGTCCCCGGCGCCAATCTGGAGGCCTACGTGCATTCGGTCAACAGCATCCCGCTGCTGTCGGCCGAGCAGGAGCGCGAGCTGGCCGGGCGTCTGTACTACGCGCAGGACCTCGAGGCGGCCCGCCAGCTGGTGCTGGCCCACCTGCGCTTCGTGGTGCACATCGCCCGCAGCTACTCCGGCTACGGCCTGGCCCAGGCCGACCTGATCCAGGAGGGCAACGTCGGCCTGATGAAGGCGGTCAAGCGCTTCAATCCCGAGATGGGCGTGCGTCTGGTGTCCTTCGCCGTGCACTGGATCCGCGCCGAGATCCACGAATTCATCCTGCGCAACTGGCGCATCGTCAAGGTCGCCACCACCAAGGCGCAGCGCAAGCTGTTCTTCAACCTGCGCAGCCAGAAGAAGCGCCTGGCGTGGATGAACAACGACGAAGTGCACGCGGTCGCCGAGAGCCTCGGCGTCGAGGCGCGCGAGGTGCGCGAGATGGAGAGCCGCCTGACCGGCCAGGACATGGCCTTCGACCCGGCCAGCGACGCCGACGACGATGCCGCCTTCCAGGCCCCGGCCCACTACCTGGAAGACAACCGCTACGATCCGGCCCGCCAGCTGGAGGAGGCCGACTGGAGCGACAGCGCCAACGCCAGCCTGCACGACGCCCTCGAAGGGCTCGACGAGCGCAGCCGCGACATCCTCCAGCAGCGCTGGCTGGCCGAGGAGAAGGCCACCCTGCACGAGCTGGCCGCCAAGTACAACGTCTCCGCCGAGCGGATCCGCCAGCTGGAGAAGAACGCCATGCACAAGCTCAAGGGCCGCCTGCTGGCCTGACCGGCACGCCCTTCAAGGCATCGCAAAGGCCGCATCCTCGGGTGCGGCCTTTGCGTTTCCGGTCGCCTACAGGCGCTTGAGGTAGTGGCTGCTGCCCAGCTGCCACATCTGCTGACGGATCCAGGCGGCGCGCTGCTGAACGTAGGCGCTCGGCCGGCCGGCGTGGCGCTCGCGCGGGTTGGGCAGCACCGCGGCGAGCAGGCTGGCCTCGTGGCGCGACAGGTAGGGCGCGCCCTTGCCGAAGTGATGGCGGGCGGCGGCCTCGGCGCCGAACACGCCGCGCCCCCACTCGGCGCTGTTCAGGTAGACCTCGAGGATGCGCTGCTTGGGCCACAGTGCCTCGATCAGCACGGTGAACCAGGCCTCCAGGGCCTTGCGCGCCCAGCTGCGGCCGGACCACAGGAACAGATTCTTGGCCACCTGCTGGCTGAGCGTGCTGGCGCCGCGCAGGCTGCCGCCGCGCTCGTTGTGGGCCAGCGCGGCACGGATCGCCGCCAGGTCGAAGCCGCGGTGCTCGGCGAACTTCTGGTCCTCGGCGGCGATGACCGCCATCTTCAGGTCGTCCGGCAGCTCCGCCCAGGGGCGCCAGCTGCGTTGCAGGACGAGCGTCTCGCCGCTGCGCCAGGCCTCGACCTTGCGTTCGACCATCAGCGCCGTACCGGGCGGCGGCAGCCAGCGCAGGGCCAGCACCAGCAGGGCGCTGGCCAGCATCGCGCCGAGCAGCAGGCGCAGGACGAGGAGGGGCAGGCGGCGGAGCGGGGAGCGGCGCATGGCGGACCGGAGCGGAACACGGCGGGCCAGTATAACGGCCTGTCCTGCCGTGCCGGCGGCAATCCGTCGCGCAGCGGGGTTTGCCGCCGGCGGCGCGGGCGGCGATCATGGGCGCCTTCGTCGTCCTGCAGGGAGTCGCTGCCATGTCCCGTCCGTTCGTCCTGCTCGCCGCCCTGTTCGGCTGTGCCGGGGTGGCTCTCGGCGCCTTCGCCGCCCACGGCCTGCGCGGCCGGCTGACGCCCGAGCACCTCGCGGTGTTCCAGACCGGGGTGCTCTACCAGCTGGTGCACGCCCTGGCGCTGCTCGGCGTCGGCGCGCTGGCCCTGCACTGGCGCTCGCGCCTGCTCGGCGCGGCCGGCGGGTTGTTCGTCGCCGGCATCCTGCTGTTCTCCGGCAGTCTCTACCTGCTGACCCTGGCCGGCCTGCGGGTCGGCCCGGTCACTCCGCTGGGCGGTGTCTGCCTGCTCGCCGGCTGGCTGTGCCTGGCGCTGGCAGCCTGGCGCGCCCGTCCGGCCGGTGCCTTGGTCAGCGGCGCTGATCGGCGCTAGAATGCCGGCCTTTCCCCGAATCTCGCGAGTGGCCCCCACCATGCGCATTCAGCTCAATGGCGAAGCTGTGGAGCTGCCCGAAGGGCAGTCCGTCGCCGACCTGCTGGCCCGCCTCGAGCTGGCCGGCCGCCGCGTTGCGGTCGAACTCAACCTGGACATAGTGCCGCGCAGCCAGCACGCCAGCACCCTGCTGCGCGACGGCGACCGCGTCGAGGTGGTGCACGCCATCGGCGGCGGCTAGCCCGTGCTGCTCGCCGCCCCCTTCGCCAACCGTTCGCGCACGCCTGCAGAGGAGCTCCCGATGAGCCAGTCTTCCCCGTTCGACAAGCCGCTGGTCCTGGCCGGCCGTACCTATCAATCGCGCCTGCTGGTCGGCACCGGCAAGTACAGGGATCTCGAAGAGACCCGCCTGGCCATCGAGGCTTCCGGCGCCGAGATCGTCACCGTCGCGGTGCGCCGCACCAACATCGGCCAGAATCCCGGCGAGCCGAACCTGCTCGACGTGATTTCGCCGGACAAGTACACCATCCTGCCCAACACCGCCGGCTGCTACGACGCCGAGGAGGCGGTGCGCACCTGCCGTCTGGCCCGCGAGCTGCTCGACGGTCACAACCTGGTCAAGCTGGAAGTGCTGGCCGACCAGAAGACCCTGTTCCCCAACGTCATCGAGACCCTCAAGGCCGCCGAAGTGCTGGTCGGGGACGGCTTCGACGTGATGGTCTACACCAGCGACGACCCGATCGTCGCCCGCCAGCTGGCCGAGATCGGCTGCGTCGCGGTGATGCCGCTGGCCGGGCTGATCGGCACGGGGCTGGGCATCTGCAACCCGTACAACCTGCGCATCATCCTCGAGGAAGCCAAGGTGCCGGTGCTGGTGGACGCCGGGGTGGGCACCGCCTCCGACGCCGCCATCGCCATGGAGCTGGGCTGCGAGGCGGTGCTGATGAACAGCGCCATCGCCCACGCGCAGCACCCGGTGCTGATGGCCGAGGCGATGAAGCACGCCATCGTCGCCGGACGCCTGGCCTATCTCGCCGGGCGCATGCCGAAGAAACTCTACGCCAGCGCCTCGTCGCCGCTGGAAGGCCTGATCCGCTGATCGTCCGGGCGGCCGCGCTGCCGCCCATCCCCTCCGCGCGCCCTGCCCGATGGCAGGGCGCGGTTGTCTTTCAGGAAGCACAATGACCGACGAAATCCAACAAGCGCCGGAGACCGCCGGCGAAGCGCCGCGCCTGCGCACCATCAAGAGCTTCGTGATGCGCGCCGGGCGCATGACCGACGGCCAGCAGCGCGGCCTCGAGCAGGGCTGGCCGAAGTTCGGTCTGCAGCTCGAGGACGGCCTGCGCGACTTCGACCAGGTGTTCGGCCGCCAAGCGCCGCGCACCTTCGAGATCGGCTTCGGCATGGGCCACTCGACCCTGGAGATGGCCGCTGCCGCGCCCGAGCAGGACTTCATCGGCGTCGAGGTGCACAAGCCGGGCGTCGGCGCCCTGCTCAGCGGTGCCCTGGCGCAGAACCTGACCAACCTCCGCGTGTACAGCTGCGATGCCCTCGACGTGCTGCGCCAGTGTGTGGCCGATGCCAGCCTGGACCGCGTGCTGCTGTTCTTCCCCGATCCCTGGCACAAGGCCCGCCACCACAAGCGGCGCATCGTCCAGCCGGCGTTCGCCGAGCTGGTGCGCCAGAAGCTCAAGGTCGGCGGCGTGCTGCACATGGCCACCGACTGGCAGCCCTACGCCGAGCACATGCTCGAGGTGATGAACGCTGCGCCCGGCTACCGCAACCTGGCCGAAGACGGCAGCTACGTGCCGCGCCCGGAGGAGCGCCCGGTGACCAAGTTCGAGCGCCGCGGCGAGCGCCTCGGCCATGGCGTGTGGGACCTGAAGTTCCAGCGCGTGGAGTGATCACCCCACTGATGCCAACGAAGCCGGGCTTGCCCGGCTTCGTCGTTTCTGGCGTTCGCGAAGAGCCGCTCTCAGCGCCGCTCTGCGATCACGCCGATGCCGATGAACACCAGCGCCAGCGCCGGCGCCAGGGTGTAGTTGTTCAGCTGGGCCAGACCCTTGGCCAGCCAGGGCGTGGCGTGGACGATGACCATGCCGTAGCCGAGGGCGCAGAGCAGGATGAACAGCAGGGTGCGGAACACGAAGTTGAGGCTGCCGACCCGACGCTGCAGCCAGGCGTTGAGCAGCGGGCCGAACAGCACCAGCAGTGCGGCGATCACTGCTAGGGCGATCTCGTCGAGGTGGCTGCGGCACCAGCGCGACAGGGTGACGAACAGGTCGAGTAGCAGATCCATGCAGGCTCCTGGCTAGTGTCGGAAAGGCTGGACGCAGTTTACCCGCTGCGCCGTGACGGACCTGCCACGGCGCACACGCTTACGGCAGAAAGTGCTGCAGCAGGTCGTTGAGGAACAGCTGGCCGCGGGCGGTGGGCCTGAGCCACTGCAGGTCGATGTCCAGCAGCCCGGCCGCGCGCGCAGCGGCGCAGCCCTCGGCGAGGGTGGCCAGCGGCAGGCCGGTGCGCTGCTCGAACAGCGTGGCCGGCACGCCCTCGGTGAGGCGCAGGGCGTTCATCAGGAACTCGAAGGGCAGCTCGGCCGCCTCCAGCACCCGATCGCCGGCCTGGAAGCGCTTGGCCGGGTCGAGGTAGTCCTTCGGCAGGCGGGTCTTCCAGGTGCGGCGGATGCGCCCGTCCGGCCCGCTCAGCTTGGCGTGGGCGCCGGCGCCGATGCCGAGGAAGTCGCCGAAGCTCCAGTAGTTGAGGTTGTGGCGGGCGCGGCGGCCGTCTCTGGCGTAGGCCGAGGTCTCGTACTGGGCGAAGCCCTCGGCGGCGAGCAGCGCCTGGCCAGCCTCCTGGATGTCCCAGAGGACGTCGTCCTCGGGGATCTGCGGCGGCTGGCTCCAGAACACCGTGTTCGGCTCCAGGGTCAGCTGGTACCAGGACAGGTGGGCCGGTTCCAGGGCGATGGCCTGGCGCAGGTCGGCCAGCGCGCCGTCGACGTCCTGCCCCGGCAGGCCGTGCATCAGGTCGAGGTTGAAGTTGTCGAAGCCGGCCGCGCGGGCCATCCCGGCGGCGCGCACCGCCTCGAGGCCGTCGTGGATGCGCCCCAGCGCCTTGAGCTGCTCGGTCTGGAAGCTCTGCACGCCGATCGACAGGCGATTGATGCCGAGGCTGCGGTAGTCGCGGAACTTGGCCTGCTCGAAGGTGCCGGGATTGGCCTCGAGGGTGATCTCGATGTCCCGGGCGAAGCCCAGGCGCCGGTTCACGCCCTGCAGCAGGCGGTCGAGGGCGCGCGCCGAGAACAGGCTGGGCGTGCCGCCGCCGAAGAAGATCGAGCCCAGCTCGCGGCCGTGTGCGGCGGGCAGGTCGGCGTCGAGGTCGGCGAGCAGGGCGTCGACGTAGGCCTCCTCGGGCAGCTCGGGGCCGGCGGCGTGGGAGTTGAAGTCGCAGTACGGGCACTTGCGCACGCACCACGGGATGTGCACGTACAGCGCCAGCGGCGGCAGACGGAACAGGCTCAAGCGATACCCAGCCGCTGCTTGAGCTGGGCCATGGCGCGGGCGCGGTGGCTCAGGCGGTTCTTCTCGGCGGCGGGCAGTTCGGCGCTGGCGCACTCGCGCTCCGGTACCCAGAACAGCGGGTCGTAGCCGAAGCCGCCGGCGCCGCGCGCCTCGTGGAGGATGCGGCCGTGCCACAGGCCCTCGCAGAGGATCGGCAGCGGGTCGTCGGCATGCCGCACCAGGGCCAGGGCGCAGACGAACTGGGCGCCGCGCTCGGCGTCCGGCACGTCCTTGAGCGCGTCGAGCAGCTTGGCGTTGTTCGCCGCGTCGCCCTGGCCGTCGGCGTAGCGCGCCGAGCGGATGCCCGGCGCGCCGCCGAGGGCGTCCACCGCCAGGCCCGAGTCGTCGGCCAGCGCCGGCAGGCCGGACACCCGGGCGGCGTGGCGGGCCTTGAGGATGGCGTTCTCGACGAACGACAGGCCGGTCTCCTCCGGCTCATGGCTGCTGAACTCGGCCACCGAGCGCACGCGCACCGCGTCGCCGAGCATGGCCTGCAGTTCCTTGAGCTTGCCGGCGTTGTGGCTGGCCAGCACCAGTTCGGTCAGGGCTTTCATTCGTCGGGGAACACTTCCTGGTTGAAGGTGAGACTGTGGGTGGTGCCGCCTTCCTGGATATTGAGTTCGAAGGTCAGCAGCTCGCGTTCGGTCATGCCGAACTGGGCGAGATGGTAGACGGCCAGGGTCTCGCCTTCGCCCTCGCTGACGCGCCGGAAGGCGAGCCGCCGGCTCTGGCCGAGCAGGTTCTTCACCGTGCCGCTCACCGCGGCGCCCGCCGCCGGCTTGCCGGCGCGCATCACCGCGACGTTGAGCACGCCCTGGGTCTTGCTGCGGGTCAGGCCGGAGGCGGCGGCGACCTCGGGTTGCAGGAAGCTGGAGTTGAACACGTTGTAGTGCACCTCGAGATCGCCGAAACGCTGCAGACGCTCGGCGGCGGCCGGCAGGGCGAGACTCAGGGTGAGCAGGAACAGGGTCAGGCGGCGCATGGGCTTGTCTCCTCGATGGGGCCTTGGTCAGCGGGTGACGCGGTAGATGCCGATCTCACCCAACAGATTAGGCCAGCGGCGGGCGAGTGCGCGCAGGCGGTGGGCGCGATCCACGGCCAGGCGGTCGAGCACCCGCAGCTGCAGTTCGCGGCACAGCGCTTCGAAGTCGCGGAAGGTGCAGAAGTGGATGTTCGGCGTGTTGTACCAGGTGTAGGGCAGGAAGTCCGAGCGCGGCATCTCGCCGCGGCGCGCCAGGTACCAGCGGCAGCGCCAGTGGCCGAAGTTGGGGAAGGTGATGATGCAGGTCTTGCCGACCCGCAGCATGTCGCGCAGCAGGCGGTCGGGGTAGTGCACCGCCTGGATGGTCTGGGTCATCACCACGACGTCGAAGCTGTCGTCGGCGAAGTGGTCGAGGCCCTGGTCGAGGTCCTGCTCGATGACGTTGACGCCGCGGTCCAGGCACTGGGCGATCTTGTCCGGGTCGCGCTCCAGACCGTAGCCATGCACGTCCTTGTGGTCGCGCAGCCAGGCGAGCAGCTCGCCGGTGCCGCAGCCGAGGTCGAGGACCCGGCTGCCGGCGGGGATCCACTCCTGAATGATTTCCAGATCGGCACGCATGATCGGCGACGTTCCTTACACGGCGATGCGGTTCATGTAGCGACCGAAGCCCTGGATGTAGCGCGGGCTCGGGATGAGGAAGGCGTCGTGGCCGTGGGCCGACTCGATCTCCAGGTAGCTGACGTTCTTCTTCGCCGCCACCAGCGCGTCGACGATCTCCCGCGAGCGCGCCGGCGAGAAGCGCCAGTCGGTGGAGAAGGAGATCACGCAGAAGTCGGCCCTGACCGGGGCGAGGGTCTTCACCAGGTCGCCGTCGTGGGCGGCGGCCGGGTCGAAGTAGTCCAGCGCCTTGGTCATCAGCAGGTAGGTGTTGGCGTCGAAGCGTCCGGAGAACTCCTCGCCCTGGTAGCGCAGGTAGCTCTCGACCTGGAACTCGACGCTGTGGAAGTCGTAGTTGAGCTGGTCGGTCTTCAGCTCGCGGCCGAATTTCTCGCCCATGGCGTCGTCGGACAGGTAGGTGATGTGGCCGACCATCCGCGCCAGCATCAGGCCGCGTCTGGGAATGGCGCCCTGCTCCTGGAAGTGACCGCCGTGGAATTCCGGGTCGGTGAGGATCGCCTGGCGCGCCACCTCGTTGAAGGCGATGTTCTGCGCCGACAGCTTGGGCGCCGAGGCGATCACCACGCAGTGGCGCAGGCGCTCGGGATAGCTGATGCTCCACTGCAGGGCCTGCATGCCGCCGAGGCTGCCGCCGACCACCGCGGCCCACTGGCGGATGCCGAGGGCGTCGGCCAGGCGCGCCTGGCTGTGCACCCAGTCCTCGACGGTCAGCACCGGGAAGTCGGCGCCGTAGGCGCGGCCGGTCGCCGGGTTGCGGCTGCCGGGGCCGGTGGAGCCGTTGCAGCCGCCGAGGTTGTTGAGGCTGACGACGAAGAACCTGCGGGTGTCGATCGGCTTGCCCGGGCCGATGCAGCTGTCCCACCAGCCCGGCTTGCGGTCGTCGGCGCTGTGGTAGCCGGCGGCGTGGTGGTGGCCGGACAGCGCGTGGCAGATCAGCACGGCGTTGCTGCGCTCGGCGTTGAGGGTGCCGTAGGTCTCGTAGACCAGCTCGTAGTCGGCCAGCTGGCGGCCGCAGGCGAGCGGGAGAGGATCCTTGAAGTGCAGGACCTGGGGACTGACCAGGCCGACGGAATCTTCCGCGAAGACGGTGGGCATCGACCCTGCTCTCGAAAAGTGAAGTCGGCAAGTCTAAAGAGCGCGCCCCCGGGGGGCAAGGGCGCGGCGGGGGCGGCTAGGGTGGCCGGCTTCGAGTCGTAGGGTGGGTTAGCCGCGCAGCGGCGTAACCCACCAAGGATGCCGACAGGCATCCCGCTTGCCGGCCTGGCGGCCGGTTGGTGGGTTACGGCCTGCGGCCTGACCCACCCTACGTCTGGCGGCCGGCTTCGAGTTCGCCGGCCAGCCCGGCCGGCAGCTTCTGCGGGGCGCGGATGCGCACGCGCTTCTGGCGATTCAGCTCGCCGCTTTCCAGCAGCACCTGGCTCTTCGCCACGCCGAACGCCTTGCCGAGGAAGGCCAGCAACTGGGCGTTGGCCTTGCCCTCCACCGGCGGCGCGGTGAGGCGGATCTTCAGGCGCTCGCCGTGCAGCCCGGCGAACTCGTCCTTGCTCGCCTTGGGCTGCAGATGGCAGTCGAGCAGCAGGTCCGCGCCGTCCCAGCGGAACCAGGCCATCAGAGGAACGGGCTGAGCAGCTTCGGCATCTGGCTCATCGCCGCGAGGTTGCGGATCACCAGCATGTCGATCAGGTTCAGCGCGATGAAGGCGAAGATCGGCGAGATGTCCAGGCCGCCGAGGCTCGGCAGCAGACGGCGGATCGGCGCCAGCAGCGGCTCGCAGATCTGGTTGATCAGCTGCGCCGCCGGGTTGTAGCTGCCCGGCGCCACCCAGGAGAGGA
The DNA here is from genome assembly GCF_024451105.1 of Stutzerimonas stutzeri. GTDB lineage: Bacteria > Pseudomonadota > Gammaproteobacteria > Pseudomonadales > Pseudomonadaceae > Geopseudomonas > Geopseudomonas stutzeri_A. Next base: position 23,736 of record NZ_JANGEY010000012.1, on the reverse strand, counting down.
TCACGCTGGCGATCAGGGCGAAGAAGAAGATCTTCAGGAACAGCGCGGTGACGCCGATCACCGCCCAGACCAGCAGCTGCGGCAACAACCCGCCGACGCCGTAGCCCATCAGCAGCAGGGTCAGGGCCATCAGCAGCAGCTGGATCAGGATCGCCAGCACCAGCGAGGCCAGGTCGAGGCCGCCGAGGCCGGGGATCACCTTGCGCAGCGGGTTGAGCAGCGGCTTGGTGGCCTTGACCGCGAACTGGCTGAGCGGGTTGTAGAAGTCGGCGCGCACCAGCTGGAGGACGAAGCGCAGCAGCACGACCAGCAGGTACAGGCTGCCGAGGGTCTGCAGCACGTAGATGGCCGCGGTGTTGAGTCCGTTCATCGTGCCTCCTTACTGGCCGAGCTGCTCGGCGAGTTCCGCCGAGCGGTGGGCGGCGGCCTGCAGGGCCGCATCGACCAGCGCCTCGAAGCCGCCGGCCTGGAAGGTCTTGATCGCCGCCTCGGTGGTACCGCCCGGCGAGGTGACCCGGCGGCGCAGCTCGGCCGGGTCGCAGTCGCTGACCAGCGCCATGCGCGCCGCGCCGAGGGCGGTCTGGCGGGCCAGCAGGCTGGCGGTCTCGGCGGACAGGCCGAGGCGCTCGCCGGCGGCGGTCATCGCCTCCAGCAGCAGGAAGAAGTAGGCCGGACCGCTGCCGGACACCGCGGTCACCGCGTCGATCTGCCGCTCCTCGTCCAGCCACAGCGCCAGGCCGACGGCCTCCAGCAGCGCCTCGGCCTGCTCGCGCTGGGCGGCGCTGGCGTGCGCGTTGGCGTACAGGCCGCTGGCGCCCTGGTGGAGCAATGCCGGGGTGTTGGGCATGCAGCGCACGATGGCGCGCGCGCCTAGCCAGCGCTCCAGGCTCGCGCAGGGAATGCCGGCGGCGATCGAGACGATCAGGGCGTGCGGTGGCAGCGCCGGGGCCAGCGCCAGGCAGACCGCCTTCATCACCTGCGGCTTGACCGCCAGCACCACGATGTCGGCGCCGGCCAGCGCCGCGGCGTTGTCCTCGAACACCGCGATGCCGTGCTCGCGGGCGATGCGCTCGCGCTGCTCGGCGGCCGGTTCGCTGGCGGTGATGTTCTCGGCGGGCACGGCGCGGGCGATCAGGCCGCCGATCAGGCTGGCGGCCATGTTGCCGGCGCCGACGAAGGCGATACGTGGATGAGTCATGGAGGATTCCTTGTCTGCTCGGGGGAGCCGTGCCTCAGGGGGCGGGGCTCGCGGCTGATTTCTGAGGGTAGTCGCGGGCGCCGAACAGCGCGCTGCCGATGCGCACCCAGGTGGCGCCTTCGGCGATGGCCGCCTCGAGGTCGTCGCTCATGCCCATCGACAGGCTGTCGAGCGGCAGCGGCAGGCTCTCCTTGAGCTGGCGCAGGCGGGCGAAGGCGGCGCGCTGGGCGGCGACGTCGGCGGTCGGTTCGGGGATGGCCATCAGCCCGCGCAGGCGCAGGTTGGGCAGCGCGGCCACCGCTGCGGCCAGCGCCGGCAGCTCCTCGGGCGCGCAGCCGGACTTGCTGGGTTCAAGGCTGACGTTGACCTGCAGGCAGACGTTCAGCGCCGGCAGGTGCGCGGGGCGCTGGGCGGACAGGCGTTCGGCGATCTTCAGGCGGTCCACCGAGTGGACCCAGGCGAAGCGCTCGGCCAGTTGCCGGGTCTTGTTCGACTGGATCGGCCCGATGAAGTGCCAGACCAGGTCGAGGTCGGCCAGTTCGGCCTGCTTGGCCAGGGCCTCCTGCAGGTAGTTCTCGCCGAAATCGCGCTGGCCGCAGGCGAACGCCTCGCGCAGCGCGCCGGCCGGCTTGGTCTTGCTCACCGCCAGCAGCTGCACGCTGCCCGGCGAGCGGGCGCCGGCTTGCTCTGCCTCACGGATGCGCGTACGGACCTTTGCAATATTGTCGTGGATCGTGGACATTTGATTCCGCTTCCTGCCCGGCCGCTGGCTGTCGCGGCATTCTACCTGCTTGTTTGTGATTGGGGACCCCCATGGATATTACCGAGCTGCTGGCCTTCAGCGCCAAGCAGGGCGCATCCGACCTGCACCTCTCCGCCGGCCTGCCGCCGATGATCCGTGTCGACGGCGACGTGCGCCGCATCAACCTGCCGCCGATGGAGCACAAGCAGGTGCACGCGCTGATCTACGACATCATGAACGACAAGCAGCGCAAGGATTACGAGGAGTTTCTCGAGACCGACTTCTCCTTCGAGGTGCCGGGCGTGGCGCGCTTCCGGGTCAACGCCTTCAACCAGAACCGCGGCGCCGGCGCGGTGTTCCGGACCATTCCCTCGCGGGTGCTGAGCATGGAAGACCTCGGCATGGGCGAGGTGTTCAAGAAGATCTCCGACGTGCCGCGCGGCCTGGTGCTGGTCACCGGGCCGACCGGTTCGGGCAAGTCGACCACCCTGGCGGCGATGCTCGACTACATCAACAACTCCAAGTACCACCATATCCTGACCATCGAGGACCCGATCGAATTCGTCCACGAGTCGAAGAAGTGCCTGGTCAACCAGCGCGAGGTGCACCGCGACACCCTCGGCTTCTCCGAGGCGCTGCGCTCGGCGCTGCGCGAGGACCCGGACATCATCCTGGTCGGCGAGATGCGCGACCTGGAGACCATCCGTCTGGCGCTGACCGCGGCGGAAACCGGCCACCTGGTGTTCGGCACCCTGCATACCACCAGCGCGGCCAAGACCATCGACCGGGTGGTCGACGTGTTCCCCGCCGAGGAGAAGTCGATGGTCCGCTCGATGCTCTCCGAATCGCTGCAGGCGGTGATCTCGCAGACCCTGTTGAAGAAGATCGGCGGCGGCCGGGTCGCGGCCCACGAGATCATGATCGGCACCCCGGCGATCCGCAACCTGATCCGCGAGGACAAGGTGGCGCAGATGTACTCGGCGATCCAGACCGGCGGCGCGCTGGGCATGCAGACCCTCGACGCCTGCCTGAAGAACCTGGTGACCAAGGGGCTGGTCAGCCGCGAGGCGGCCAAGGAAAAGGCCAAGTCGCCGGAAAGCCTGTAACAGTCAGTCGCGCCGGTCGCGTGGCGGCCGGCCCCCGCTGCGCGGCCGGGCCGCGCAGGAACCGCGAGGAAAGCCATGGAATTCGAGAAACTGCTGCGCCTGATGGTCGAGAAGGGCGGTTCCGACCTGTTCGTCACCGCCGGCGTGCCGCCGTCGATGAAGGTCAACGGGCGCATCCTGCCGGTGACCAAGAACCCGATGTCGCCGGAGCAGACCCGCGAGACGGTGCTGTCGGTGATGAACGAGCACCAGCGCCGCGAGTTCGCCGAGAACCACGAGTGCAACTTCGCCATCAGCGCCCGTGGTATCGGCCGCTTCCGGGTCAGCGCCTTCTACCAGCGCAACCTGGTGGGCATGGTGCTGCGCCGCATCGAGACGCAGATTCCGACCTTCGAGGATCTCAAGCTGCCCGACGTGCTCAAGCAGCTGTCGATGACCAAGCGCGGCCTGGTGCTGTTCGTCGGCGCCACCGGCACCGGCAAGTCGACCTCGCTGGCGGCGATGATCGGCTACCGCAACCGCAACTCCCAGGGCCACATCATCTCCATCGAGGACCCCATCGAGTTCATCCACCAGCACCAGGGCTGCATCGTCACCCAGCGCGAGGTGGGCCTGGACACCGAGTCCTTCGAGGTGGCGCTGAAGAACACCCTGCGCCAGGCGCCGGACGTGATCATGATCGGCGAGGTGCGTACCCGCGAGACCATGGACTATGCGGTGGCCTTCGCCGAGACCGGCCACCTGTGCCTGGCCACCCTGCACGCCAATAACGCCAACCAGGCGCTCGACCGGATCATCCACTTCTTCCCGCCGGATCGTCACGATCAGGTGTGGATGGACCTGTCGCTCAATCTCAAGGCCATCGTCGCCCAGCAACTGGTGCCGACCCCGGACGGCAAGGGCCGCCGGGCGGTGATCGAGGTGCTGATCAACACCCCGCTGGCCGCCGACCTGATCCGCAAGGGCGAGGTGCACGAGCTCAAGGCGCTGATGAAACGCTCCACCGAGCAGGGCATGCAGACCTTCGACCAGGCGCTCTACCAGCTGTACAGCAACGCCGAGATCACCTACGAGGACGCCTTGGCCCATGCCGATTCGGCCAACGACCTGCGCCTGATGATCAAGCTGGGCTCGGAGACCGACGCCGACCATCTGAGCAAGCTGACCCAGAGCCTCAGCCTCGAGCACGCCGAGGAGGACGCGCCGGGCCTGCGCCGGCGCTGAGCCGCCGGGCGGAACGCCGCCGGCGGGCTGGGGTCACAGAGGCTGGCGGCCCGAGGCCGCCGCCGCGTTTTCCGACTGGAGGCAGCATGAGCACACTGAACCGGGACACCCACAGCAAGACCATCGGCTACCTGCTGTGGATCTTCGGCTTTCTCGGCGCGCACCGGTTCTACTACGGGCGACCGGTCACCGGCACCATCTGGTTCTTCACCTTCGGCCTGCTCGGCATCGGCTGGCTGATCGACCTGTTCCTGATCCCCGGCATGGACCGCGAGGCCGACCTGCGCTACCACGGCGGGCGCACCAGCTACGACGTGGCGTGGATCCTGCTGACCTTCCTCGGGATCTTCGGCGTGCACCGCATGTACATGGGCAAGTGGATCACCGGCGTCCTCTACCTGCTGACCGGCGGCTTCTTCCTGATCGGTGTGCTCTACGACTTCTGGACCCTCAACGACCAGGTCTCGATCCGCAACGCGCGCTGGTTCTGAACGGCGGGCTGGCAGCGGTCGCCGCAATCCGTCGCCCTCCGGGCGGCGGATTCCTGTGACGCCGCCACCAAGGTAGGCTTCTAAAGTGTGACGGGTTTCGCTAACTTGATGGCGGTCGGTGTGCGGCGTCGCCGGGCCGTCATGTTGGCCGGACCCGCTCGCGGTACTGTCGGAGTGCCCTAGTCGATGCGGAAACCGTGCTGGCGCCAGGCTTCGTAGACGGTCACCGCGACCGCATTGGACAGGTTGAGGCTGCGGCAACCGGGGTGCATGGGCAGGCGCAGCAGTTGTTCGGGTGGCAGGCTGGCCAGCACCTCGGCCGGCAGGCCGCGGCTCTCGGGGCCGAACAGCAGGATGTCGCCGGCCCGGTAGGCCATGTCGGCATAGCCGTTGTTGGCTTTGGTTGTCAGCGCCAGTATCCTGCCGCCGCCCAGGCTCGCCAGGCAGGCTTCCAGCGAGGGGTGGCGGGTAACCGTCGCGTACTCGTGGTAGTCCAGTCCGGCGCGGCGCAGACGCTTGTCGTCGAGCTCGAAGCCGAGCGGCTCGATCAGGTGCAGCCGGCAGCCGGCATTGGCGCAGAGTCGGATGATATTGCCGGTATTGGGCGGAATTTCCGGCTGGAACAACACAACGTGAAACATCGGGCGGGCCTGTGCGAGAGGGTGCGCCGCGCATTCTAACGGTTTGCGACCTGCCAGCGTGCCCCGTTCGGGAGCCGAACCGGTGGTCCAAGGAGAGAACCTTTGCTGGCCTGGCTGAAGCGAACGACCAAGGCGACCGAGCAACTGTGCGGGCTGGCTCCCGCGGCGGGCGGCTGTGCGCTGGTCGGCGGCCGGCGCCAGGCCGGCGGTCTGCAGCTGCCGCTCGCCGAGTTCGTCGCGACCACGCCGGGCGGCGCCGTCGAACCGCTGCGCGAGCGGGTCGAGGCGCTCGGCCTGCAGGAGCGGCCGGTCAATCTGCTGCTGTCCGGCGCCGACTATCAGCTGCTGCTGGTCGAGCGCCCCGAGGTGCCGCCGGCCGAGCTGCGCGACGCCCTGCGCTGGCGCATCCGCGAGCTGGTCAGCGCGCCGCTGGAGTCGCTGGTGGTGGACGCCTTCGCGCTGCCCGACGACGCCTACCGCGGACGCACGCCGATGGCCTACTGTGCGGTGCTGAGCCGCACGCGCATGCAGGCGCTGGCCGACTGGGTGGAGGGCGCCGGCCTGCGCCTGGCGAGCATCGACATCCCGGAGATGGCCCTGCGCAACCTCGGCCTGCTGGTCGGCGCGGAGGGACAGAACCTCGCGGTGACGATGCTCGGTCCGCGCGCCGGACTGATCTGCGTGCAGCACGGCGCCGACCTGTACATGGCCCGGCGCATCGAGCACGGTCTCGACAACCGCGGCGAGGGCGGCGCGCAGCTGGCGCTGGAGATCCAGCGCTCGCTGGACTACTTCGAGAGCCAGCTGGGCAAGGGCTACCTGAGCCGCCTGCTGCTGTTGCCGGTGGTCGACGCCGAGGAGGAGACGCTCCTCGAACTGGGTCGCCAGCTGTCGGTGCGCGTCGAGCGGCTGGCCCTCGAGCAGCTGTTCGCCGGCTCGCCGCTGCTCGACCTGCCGGCCGCGCAGCGCGCCGCCTTCCTGCCGGCCATCGGCGCGGCGCTGCGCCAGGAGGCGCGCGGATGAGCATGCAGAACGTCAACCTCTATCAGCCGCCGCAGCGCGCCCGCGACGGGCGGCCGACGCCGCGCCTGGTGGTCCTGCTCGGCGCGCTGGCGCTGCTGGCGATCGCCGCCGACGGCGCCTGGCACTACTGGCGCCTGCAGCAGCTGCAGGGCGAGCTGGCGACCGGCCGCCAGGCCGCCGAGCAGGCCGAGGCCGCGCTGGCCGGCCTGCGCGCCAGCTTCCGCGAGCCGCAGCCCGATCCCCGCCTGCCGCTGCAGCTGGCCGCCGTGGAGGCCGAGAACCGCCAGCTGCAGCGTCTCGGCGAGCACCTGCAGGGTCTGCTGGCCGAGCGCAGCGGCGGCTTCAGCGGCGCCCTGGACGCCCTCGCCGAGCGCCACCTCGCCGGGGTCTGGCTGAGCGCCATCCGCTTCGAGCAGGGCGGCCGCGAGCTGCTGCTGGAAGGCGCCAGCCAGCAGTCCGAGCTGCTGCCCGGCTATCTCGACAGCCTGGGACGCAGCCCGGCCTTCGCCGGGCGTCAGTTCGCCCGGTTCGATCTCGACCGCGACGAGGCCGGCGTGCTGCGCTTCCGCCTGGCCTCGCAGGCGGTCGCTGCCACGGAGACGCCGCGATGAGCGCCCTGTCGCAACGCTGGCAGGGCCTCAGCGCCCGCGAGCAATGGATGGCCGTCGGCGTCGGCCTGCTGCTGCCGGTCATGGCCTGGCTGATGCTCGGCCACGATCCCCTGGCGCAGCGGCTGCAACGCCTGCACGGCGAGCGCCAGGGCGTGGAGGCCCGCCTGCTCGAGGCGCGCAGCGCCGAGGCCGAGCTGCAGGCGCGCGCCGCCGCCGACCCGGACCGCGAACTGCGCCAGGCGCTGCTCGCCGCCCAGGCCGTGCGCGAACGCCAGCTCGCCGAGCTGGCCGAGGATACCGCCGCGCTGGTCGACCCGCAGCGCATGCAGCAGGTGCTGCAGGACCTGCTGCACAGTCGCCCGGGGCTGCGCCTGCTGGCCCTGGAGAGCTTCTCGGCGCCGCTCGAGCTGCCCGTGCCGGCCGGCGAGGCGCCCGCCGGCGAGCGGGCCGCCGCGGTGCCGGCGCTCTATCGCCATGGCATGCGTCTGACCCTGGAAGGCAGCTACTTCGAGCTGCGCGACTACCTGCGCGGCATCGAGCGGCAGAGCCTGGCCGCCGGCGGGCGCCGGCTGTTCTGGGAGCGTCTCGACTACCGGGTCGAGGAGGCCGGCCCGGCGCGGGCGCGCATCACCCTCGAGTTGTACACGCTCAGTCGCCATGCGGGGTGGATCGGTGTCTAGAGTCCTCTGTCTGCTTGCCGGACTGCTGGCCCTGCCGGCCATGGCCGCCCTCGACCCGACCCAGCCGCCGCGCCAGCCGGTCGCTGGCGCGGCGGCATCCGACGCGCTGCTGCCCGTGCCGCCGCTGCAGGCCATCCTGCGCGGCCCGGCCGGCGCCCGGGCGGTGATCGGCGGGCACAGCCTGCGGGTCGGAGAGCGCCACGGCGAGCTGCAACTGCTGGCCATCCGCGCGCGCAGCGTGCTGGTCGAACACCAGGGGCAGCGTCACGAACTGCACCTCAGCCAACCCATTCTGACTCCCGCCAACCGGAGCCCGAGCCGTTGATGACCTCGATGCCCTATCGCCTGTCCCGCCTGGTCCTGTTCGGCAGCTGCTGCCTGCTGGCCGCCTGCCAGACCTTCACCGATGGCGACCGCCAGTTGCGCGAGCAGTCCGCGCGGCTGCTCGAGGACAGCCTGGCGCAGAGCCAGCGCGCGCCGGCCTTGCCGCCGGCGGTGCAGGCGGCCCTGCTGCCGCCGCTGCTGCCCGAGGCGCCGGCGTTGGGCGGCGGCCCGCGCTTCGACGTGGCGGTGCGCGACATGGAAGCCCGCGAGTTCTTCCTCAGCCTGATGGACGGTGCCGGGCAGAACCTGGTGGTGCACCCCGAGGTCGGCGGCAGCATCACCTTCAGCCTGCGCAACGTCACCCTCGAGGAGGTGCTCGCTGCGGTGCGCGACAGCTACGGCTACGACTTCAAGCGCACCGCCTACGGTTACCGCATCCTGCCCAACCGGCTGCAGACCCGCACCTACGACCTCAACTACCTCAACCTGCAGCGCCGCGGCGAGACCGACACCCGGGTCAGCTCCGGCCAGGTCACCGCTTCGGACAGCACCAGCAGCGGCGGCGACAGCACCACCAGCAGCTCCAGCGTCAGCACGGTCAACGCCAGCCAGGTGGTGACCCGCAGCGAGGTCGACTTCTGGCGCGAGGTGGCCGACGTGATCGGCGCGCTGATCGGCGACGAGCCCGGCAACCGGGTGGTGGTCAATCCGCAGGCCAGCCTGCTGGTGGTGCGCGCCTCCAGCGCCGACCAGCAGAACGTCGAGGCCTTCCTCGAGCAGGCCGAACGCAACCTGCAGCGCCAGGTGATCCTCGAGGCGAAGATCCTCGAGGTGCGCCTGAACGACGGTTTCCAGGCCGGCATCAACTGGACCCAGCTGGGCAAGGAGCGCAACACCAGCTTCGGCCTCGATCTGTCCGGCGCCGAGCTGAGCGGCCCGCAGGGCATCGGCGGCGTGTTCAGCGCCGCGCTCAGCGTCGGCGACTTCAGCGGCCTGCTGCAGCTGCTCGAGACCCAGGGCCAGGTGCGCGTGCTGTCCAGCCCGCGCATCTCCACGCTGAACAACCAGAAGGCGGTGATCAAGGTCGGCACCGACGAGTTCTTCGTCACCGACATCTCGACCAGCAATACCACCACCCTCGCCGGGGTCAGCGAACCGACCCAGGACGTCACCCTGACGCCGTTCTTCTCCGGCATCTCCCTGGACGTCACCCCGCAGATCAACCAGCGCGAAGAGGTCACCCTGCACGTGCGGCCGACGGTCAGCCGGGTGCAGGACCAGAACAAGGTGATCAGCCTCGGCGAGGACCGTGTCCTCAACCTGCCGCTGGCGCTGTCCACCACCCGCCAGTCGGACTCCATCGTGCGGGCGCGCAGTGGCCAGGTGGTGGTGATCGGCGGCCTGCTGCAGAACGCCAGCGACAACACCGACGCCAACGTGCCCTGGCTGTCGAAGCTGCCGTTCGTCGGCTGGGCGTTCCAGCAGCAGCGCAAGGAGCTCGAGCGCAGCGAGCTGGTGATCCTGCTGCGCCCGCAGGTGGTGGGCGCCGACACCTGGCTGGAGGAGCTGCAGCAGAGCGCCGCCGGCTTCCGCGAACTGCGCTAGGGCCGCGGGCATGTACCAGGGCTTCTTCGGCCTGCGCGAGAAACCCTTCGCGCTGAGCCCCAACACCGCCTTCCTGGTGCGCCTGGCGCCCTACCAGGCGTGCCTCAACCTGCTGCGCGTGGCGCTGGCCGAAGGCGAGGGGTTCGTCAAGGTCAGCGGCGAGGTCGGCACCGGCAAGACCCTGCTGTGCCGCGCGCTGCTCAACCTCCTCGGTGCGGACGACGGGCGCTGGCAGCTGGCCTGGATTCCCAATCCGGCCCTGGGGCCGCGCGAGCTGCGCCAGGCGCTGGCCCAGGAGCTGCACATCGACGACGCCGAGCTGCTCGACGAGCACGGCCTGCTCGCCGCCCTCAACCGTCGGCTGATCGAGCTGGCCGCGCAGGGCAAGCGCACCGTGCTGCTGATCGACGAGGCCCAGGCCCTGCCGCCGCGGACCCTCGAGGCGCTGCGCCTGCTCACCAATCTGGAGACCGAGCACTGCAAGCTGCTGCAGGTGGTGCTGTTCGGCCAGCCCGAACTGGACGAACTGCTCGAGCGCGCCGAGTTCCGCCAGCTGCGCCAGCGCATCACCTTTTCCTACCGCCTGCGCCCGCTGGACCTGGCCGACACCCGGCGCTACGTCGAGGAGCGCCTGATCCATGCCGGCTACCGCGGCGAGCCGCTGTTCGATGCCCGCGCCCTGCGCCGGCTGGCGGCCGGCAGCGGCGGTATTCCACGACTGATCAACATCCTCGCCCACAAGGCGCTGATGGTCGCCTTCGGCGCCGGCAGCCGGCGCGTGCGCGCCGACCACGTGCGGCGCGCCCTGGCCGATACCGAGGGCGCGCGGCCGTTCCTGCGCGGTGGCGGCCCGTACCTGGGCTGGGGGCTGGCTGGTATCGGCGCGCTGCTGATGCTGGTCGGTCTGTGGCCGTGGCTGCAGGCCTGGCTGCCGACACTGGGGAGGACGCCATGAGTCTGGTCAACGACATGCTGCGCGACCTCGAGACGCGTCGCGCCCCGCCGGCCGAGCGGGCGCCGCTGGACGGCCTGCTGCCGGCCGACGAGGGCGCCGCCGCGCGTCGCGCCGGAAGGCGCCGGCTGCTGCTGGCGCTGCCGCTGCTGCTCGCCCTCGCGGCGGCCGCCTTCCTGCTGCTGCGCCCCTGGGCCGACGCCATGCCCGCCGCGGCCGTACCGGCGCCGTTGTCCGCGCCACCCGCGCCGGCCGGCGCGCCGGTCGCCGACGGCGAGCCGCCGGTGCGTCTGCTCGCCACCCTGCCGCAGCACGGGCGCGAACGCTTCGTCCTCCAGCTGCTGCTCGACCGCGCCCCGGAGTACCGGCGCAGCGAGCAGAGCGGGGTGGTCAGCCTGCGCCTGGCGCGCCTGCAGCTGGCCGATCAGGGTCCGCGCGCCGGCGGCTTCGCCGGCGACGGACGTAGCCTGAGCTGGAGCCTGCTGCCGGTCGACGACGGCGCCGAGCTGCTGCTGGTCGGCCTGGGCGACGAGTTGCAGGTCCTCGACCGCCTGGAGCCGGCCGGCGAGCGCTGGCAGCTGTGGGTCGAGGTGCCGCTCGTCGCCGATCCCTTCGATCCGGAGCAACTGCCGGTGGCTGCGGAGCCGTCCGCCGAGCCGCCGCCCGTGCCCGCCCGCCCGTCGGCACCGCTTGCCGCGGCGCCGGCGCCTGCGCCACAGTCCGCGCCGGCTGCACCACGCGTCCCGGAGGTCAGCGTCGCCAGCCACCGCCCGGACCCGCTCGGCGAGGCGCGCCAGGCGCTGCTGGCCGGCGAGCGCGGGCGCGCCATCGCCCTGCTGGAGACGCTGGTCGGCCGCCAGCCGGAGCACCGCGAGGCGCTGCGCTGGCTGGCCCGCGCCCGGCTGGCCGACGGCCAGACCGAGCGGCTGCTCGGCGAGCTGCCGGCCTGGCTGGCGCGCTTCCCCGGCGACGGCGAGCTGCGCGTGCTGCTCGCCCGCGCCCAGCTGCAGAGCGGCGCCAGCGCCGCGGCGGCAGCGACGCTGGCCGAGCGCCTGCCGCCGCTGGCCGAGGACCCGGCCTGGCATGCGCTGCTCGCCGCCACCTACCAGCAGACCGGGCAGTGGCGCGACAGCGCGCGGCTGTATCGCAACCTGGTGCTGCTGCGCCCGAGCCAGGCCAACTGGCAGCTCGGCCTGGGCATCGCCCTCGAACGGCTCGGCGACCCTGCCGGCGCCGCCCAACACTACCGCCAGGCGCTGCAGGGGCAGGGCCTGGACGACGCCAGTCGGCGCTACGCCCGCGAGCGGGCCCTGGCCCTGGGAGGAGAACCCTGATGGATGGTGGCGAGAAACGCCGGCGCAAGGTCCGCATCGGCGACCTGCTGGTGCAGAGCGGCCTGATCAGCGAGGGCCAGTTGCAGCTGGCGCTGGAGGAGCAGAAGCGCAGCGGCGCCAAGCTCGGCCGCGCGGTGGTCGACATGGGCTTCATCAGCGAACAGAAGCTGCTCGAGACCCTGTCGCGGCAGCTGGACATTCCCTGGGTCGACCTGCGCCAGTTCCGCTTCGACGAGGCGCTGATCCAGCGCCTGCCCGAGGCCCTGGCGCGGCGCTTCCGCGCCATCCTGCTGGTCCGCGAGGGCGACGGCCTGCTGGTCGGCATGAGCGACCCGCTCGACCTGTTCGCCATCGACGAGCTGACCCGCCTGCTCGGCCAGCCGGTCAAGCCCGCGGTGGTGCGCGAGGGCGACCTGGTCGACTGCCTCGACCGCTTCTACCGGCGCACCGGCGAGATCGCCGAACTGGCCGGCCAGCTCGACGAGCGCCTGGAGGAGAGCGACTTCGACTTCAGCGGCCTGAGCCTCGACAACAGCGACGCGCCGGTGGTTCGCCTGCTGCAGATGCTCTTCGAGGACGCCGTGCAGATGAAGGCCTCGGACATCCACATCGAGCCCGACGAGAAGGTGCTGCGCATCCGCCAGCGTATCGACGGCGTGCTCAACGAGCAGCTGATCAAGGAGACCCGCGTCGCCTCGGCGCTGGTCATGCGCCTGAAGATCATGGCCGGCCTGGACATCTCCGAGAAGCGCCTGCCGCAGGACGGCCGCTTCAACATCCGGGTGAAGAACCACAGCCTCGACGTGCGCGTCTCGACCATGCCGGTGCAGTACGGCGAGTCGGTGGTGATGCGTCTGCTCGACCAGAGTGCCGGGGTCTTCGACCTCGAGCGTACCGGCATGCCCGCCGACATGCTGGCGCGCCTGCGCACCCTGCTGCAGCGCCCGCACGGCATCGTGCTGGTCACCGGCCCGACCGGCTCGGGCAAGACCACCACCCTGTACGCCGGGCTGGCCGAGCTGAACAGCCCGGAGAAGAAGATCATCACCGTCGAGGACCCGGTCGAGTACCGCCTGCCGCGGGTCAACCAGGTGCAGGTCAACCCGAAGATCGATCTGACCTTCGCTCGCGTACTGCGCGCCGCGCTGCGCCAGGACCCGGACATCGTGCTGGTCGGCGAGATCCGCGACCGCGAGACCGCCGAGATCGCCCTGCGCGCGGCGATGACCGGCCACCTGGTGCTGTCCACCCTGCACACCAACGACGCCATGACCTCGCCGCTGCGGCTGATCGACATGGGCGCCGAGCCCTTCCTGGTGGCCAATGCCCTCAACGCGGTGATCGCCCAGCGCCTGGTGCGCCGGGTCTGCGAGCACTGCCGGGTCGAGCACGAGCCGGAGGAGCGCGAGCGCCACTGGCTGCAGGAGATCCACGGCCGTGCCCTGGACGGTCGCCGCTTCGCCCGCGGCAGCGGCTGCCACCAATGCCACAACACCGGCTACCTGGGGCGCATCGGTGTCTACGAGCTGCTCGAGGTCGACGCCACGCTGTCCGCCGCGCTGCGCCGCAACGACGTGCAGGGCTTCATCGACGCGGCCCGGGCGCAGGCGCACTACCGGCCGCTGGCCGCCGCCGCGCTGGACTACGCGCTGGCCGGGCTGACCAGCGTCGAGGAAGTGCTGCGCGTCAGCGCCAGCCTCAGCGACGAGCGGGTGGCCTGATGGCGCGCTTCCGCTTCAGCGGGCGCGATGCCCAGGGCCGCAGGATCGGCGGCGTGCGTCAGGCGGCCAGTGCCGAGGCGCTGGCCGGCGAGCTGCTCGCCGAGCGCATCACCCCGCTGAGCATCGAGGCGCAGAGCGAGCGCGCGGCCGGCGAGCAGGACGTCCTGCGCACGCTGAACCGGCTGCTCGGCCGCGAGCGGGTCGAGCTGGAGGAGCTGATCATCTTCTGTCGGCAGATGTTCAGCCTGAGCAAGGCCGGCGTGCCGATCATCCGCGCCATCGGCGGTCTCGCCGAGTCGACGCGCAATCCCTACTTCCGCGAGATTCTCCAGGCGCTGCGCAGCGACCTCGAAGGCGGCACGGCCATGGCCGTGGCCCTCGGCAGCCACCCGAAGGTGTTCAACCCGCTGTTCGTCAGCATGATCAGCGTCGGCGAGAACACCGGCCAGCTCGACCAGGCGTTCCGCCAGCTGGCCGGCTACCTGGAGATGGAGCGCGAGACGCGCAAGCGCATCAAGCAGGCCACCCGCTACCCGCTGTTCGTGCTGATCGCCATGGGCGTGGCCCTGACGGTGATCAACCTGCTGGTGATCCCGGCGTTCTCCAAGGTGTTCGCCCAGTTCCACGCCGAGCTGCCCTGGCCGACCCGCGTGCTGATCGGCTTCTCCGAGTTCATGCAGCAGTGGTGGTGGCTGCTCGGCCTCGGCCTGCTCGGCGCGCTGGTCGCCTTCCGGCGCTGGATCGAGACCGAGCCGGGGGCGCTGGTCTGGGATCGCTGGAAGCTGCGCCTGCCGATCGTCGGCGGGGTCTTCGAGCGCATCGCCCTGGCGCGCTTCACCCGCACCTTCGCGATGATGTACCGCGCCGGCCTGCCGCTGCTGCAGACCCTGGCGATCAACAGCCACACGGTGGGCAACCGCCACATCGGCCGGGCCATCGTCGCCATGCGCGAGGGCGTCGAGCGCGGCGAGGCGCTGACCCGCGGCGCGGTGGCCAGCGGCCTGTTCACCCCGCTGGTGCTGCAGATGATGGCGGTCGGCGAGGAGACCGGCGCGCTGGACGACCTGTTCGTCGAGGTCGCCGACTTCTACGAGCAGGAGGTCGACTACGACCTCAAGCGCCTGGCCGACGCCATCGAGCCGATCCTCATCGTCGCCATGGGCGCCATGGTGCTGGTCCTCGCCCTCGGCGTGTTCCTGCCGATGTGGGAACTGTCGGCCGCGGCCAAGGGCGTCAAGTGAGACCGCTGCCGCTGCGCGAGACGCGCCTGCTGCTGGTCGCACCGCTGCAGCGCGGGAGTCGCTGGCTGCTGCTATTGATGTCGGGCAGTGTGATCCTTGTCACGATGTGGCATATTGCGCGCGACAGCGAACGGCGAGCCATGGAAGCGACGGTGGCGAATCTGGCGCGCAGTCTGAACGCGCTGGCCGCCGAGAATATGGCGCACGGCCAGCCGCTCGACGAAGCGCTGGCCCGTCGCGACCCGTTCGTCCTGCTGCGTGGGCAGCAGGGCAACTACTGCGGCGAACTGGCCTCCGGCCAGGCGCCGCGCCGGGGCTGCTGGTACTTCCTGCCGCAGCAGGCCCGGGTGCTGTACCGCGCCCGCTTCGACGGCTGGCGCAGCGGCGGGACGGACGGCGTGCAGGTCTGGCAACTGGTGCGCCTTCCGCTGCAACCGATGGAAACCGCGAAGGGCGCACGGCTGACCGCCGTGGAGCTGCGGGCGGTGGACTGGAACGATCCGTGACGACGCCCGCAGGGCAACAGGAGATGACGAAGATGAAAAGGCAGCAGGGTTTCACCCTGATCGAACTGGTGGTGGTGATCGTGGTCCTCGGCGTGCTCGCCGCGGTGGCGCTGCCGCGCTTCATGAACGCCACCGAGGACGCGCATACCGCCGCGGTCAAGGGCACCGGCGGCGCGCTGGCGGCCGGCGTGGCGCTGGTCAGGTCGCAGTGGGAGCTGAATCGGGCCAAGGGAGTTGCCACACCGCACACTAATGTGGCTGGCTTTGGTAACGGCCTCGTCGATGTAGATGCCACCACCGGTTGGCCGCTTGGCCTTAGTGCGACCTTGAACTGTATCGAGGTATGGGACAACGTGATGCAAGGCTCGGCACCCCGCGTAGCTGCTGCTGCTGCTTCAGGTATTGATTACGTCATGACGTCCGACGGTACGACCTGCACTTACACCTATAGCCTGGACGGCCGCACTACCGGTCAGCGCACCATCGCCTACAACAGCAGCAATGGCGTCGTGACCACCTCGGCCAACTGATTCATACCCGATTCAATCAGATAAAACTCCAAAAGGACTTCAATCATGAAGAAACAGCAAAGCGGTTTTACCCTGATCGAGCTGATCATGGTCATCGTTATTCTTGGCATTCTGGCGGCGTTTGCATTGCCGAGGTTCGCCGATTTCAGTGGTCAAGCACGTACGGCAACCGTAGAGGGTCTTGCCGGTGCAATGCGCTCGGCTTCGAGTATTGCTCATGCTACGCAGCTGGCTGCAGGAGATAGTGGGGCTACGGATGTGCTTATCGAAGGTGTAAGCATAACCATGATTGGTGGTTACCCCACTGCAGATGCAAGTGGGATTATTGCTGCAGCCCAAATTGATGGTGCAGAGGTGAGTGCGGGTGGGGCAGGGTCTGCAGCAGTCCTTTATGTCGCGCCAAGTGGTGGTGCTGCAACTGCTGCTAGCACCTGCAAGGTTACATATACTGCCGCCAATACCACTGCGGGGTCTGTAGCCCCGGCAAGTATTTTGGTTGATACAGCCGGATGTAACTAACTCGTTGGCGATGGTAGTTTGATTGTGCCCACGCTTTGCGTGGGCACGTGTCGCTCCATTGAGTGGCGTCGCAAGTGTTGATGACTGACACAGAGTCGGCTGATTTGCTCGCGTAAGGATAGTTTTATGCAAGGAAGGCAGCGTGGATTCACCCTGATCGAGCTGATTCTGGTGGTCGTGATGCTGGGTATCCTTTCTGCTTTTGCTCTGCCGCGTCTGGCCAGTTTTACCGGTGCGGCCAAGTACGCGACCATGAAGGGCGCGCTCGGCGCGGTCCAGTCGGCGGCTGCCATCGTTCACCTGCAGGCGCAAGTCACGCCACCGGTCGAGGTTGGCGGCAAGCTGGTTGTCTATCTGGAGGGCGAACCTATCGAGATGCTCGGTCTGTATCCGGCGGCGACCTTGGGCGGGATCGTCAAGGCCGCGCAACTGGAAGAGGATGACACTATAGCCATCAGCGACAGTGGTGATGGGAATATCAACGTAGCCATCTGGGGGCAATGGGACTGCAAGTTCAATTACACCCTGAGGTCCAGTTGGAGCGTGGTGACGCCCAGCATCACATCGGACAATTTGACCGAGACCAATTGTCGCTAGTGTTGCCGCTGTCCGCTCTTGCGAGGAGGGCATGATGAAGGGCTGCCAGATCGGTGGACGACGCACCGGCTTCACCCTCGTCGAACTGATCCTGGTGATCGTCGTCCTCGGCATCCTCGCCGCGGTGGTGGGGCCGCGGTTCTTCGACCGTCGGGTGTTCGACGAGCGGCTGCACTACGAGGAAAGCCTGGCGGCGCTGCGCTATGCGCAGAAGCGTGCCATCGCCGGCGGTTGCCCGGTGCGCGTGCAGGTCGCACCGGCAGCCTATTCGGTCAGCCTCGCTGCGGCCTGTGGCGGAGCCGCCGCCGGCACGCCGCTGGTCGACCCGTCCGGCGGTCGCTTTCCCGCGCCGCTGGCCAGCGCCGATCTGGACCTGACCTTCGGCGCCCTCGGCCAGCCGCTCAGCGGCAGCCCGACCAGTCATTGCGGGCGCACGGGGCAGGCGGCCGGGGTGGTCATCGGCAGCCATTGCATCGGCGTCGAAGCCGAAACGGGATACGTGCGATGAACCGCCAGCGCGGTGTCACCCTGGTCGAACTGGTGATCGCCATCGTCATCGTCGGCATCGCCGCCGCGGCGCTGTACAGCGCGATGGCCAGCATCACCGCACGTTCCGCCGATCCCATGCTGCGCCAGCAGAGCCTGATGCTCGCCGAGGCCTGTCTGGAGGAGATCCTCGGCAAGCCGTTTGCCGGGCTGGACGGCAGCGATTGCACCCAGGCCCGCACAGCGGCCACGGCTGCGGGGCTGGGCGGCTACTCGATCACCCGCCGCATCGAGGCCAGAGGCTTTTCCGGCATCTCGGCGAGCAATGCCTGGCACGTGCAGATCGACGTGCAGGACCCGACGGGGCAGGCCCTGACGCTCAGCGGCTGGCGTACCTGCTACGACGAATACGACGCTATGGGAGACTACGCATGCACTCCCTGAAGCGCGCTCCGCATGGGTTGCCGCGCAGGGTGGGTAACCGCGCAGCGTTACCCGCCGAAGGGCTGGTGGAAAACGCTGCGCGGTTTTCCACCCTACGGGCGCCTGGCGCTCGTCAATGCGGTTTCACCCTGGTCGAGCTGATCCTGGTGATCGCTCTCAGTGCGGTGGTCGCGGTGATGGTTTCGACGGTTCTGTCCCGCCCGCTGGAAGGCTTCGCCGCCCAGAGCCGGCGCGCCGCGCTGGTGGATACCGGTAGCATCGCCCTCAACCGCATGCAGCGCGACATCCGCATGGCGGTGCCCGGTTCGCTGCGGATGGCGGACCTCGATGGCGATGGCGCCAACGATGCGCTGGAGGTGCTGCTGATCGAGGTCGCCGGGCGCTATCTGGCGAACCGGCCGAGCGGCCAGTTGGCGTTCGAGCCGCGGAACCCCACGGCCTCGCCGCCCCAGCAATGCATCGGCCCCGAGGAGGGAAGCCCTCCGCAGCCTGCCTGCGATGTGCTGCAGGTGCTTGATCCGCATTTCGCGCCTCCGTCGTCGGCCTGGCTGGTGCTACCGAGCAGCGGCCTGGACGTCTGGGACGCCACGGCCAATCCCGGAGCGATTGGCCGCGCCGGTATCGAGGCCCTGGGGGTGAGCGAGGGCATCGCCCGTTTCCGCATCGCGCCCGAGACGGGCAGCACCGCCTTCGCCGCTCCGTCCTCGTCCTCGCGTCGGCTGTACTTCGCCACCCGCGTGGTCGGCTATCGCTGCGTCGGTACTCGGCTGCTGCGCTACGAGCATGCGCAGTTGCTGCCCGCGCTGCCCGTCACGCTGCCGGCCGGCGCGCGCGTGCAGGCCGAGCACGTCGCCAGCTGCAGCTTTCTCGACGACGCGGCGGCCAGCCAGGCCACCCTGCGCCTGAACATCGCCCAGGCTGGCGAGGCGGTCCGTCTGGTTCAATTCGTGCAGGTGAACAATGCGCCCTGAACGTGGATTCGCCCTGGTGGCGGCGCTGTTCGTGATGGTCGTCGTCGCCGTGGCGGTGGCGGCCATGAGCCGCCTGTCGGTCACCCAGAACGCCAGCCTCGACCTGGGCATCCAGCAGGCACGCGCCTACCAGGCCGCGCGCGCCGGCCTGGAGTGGGGGTTGCACCAGTTGCTGCTGGAGAGCAACGCGGGCGACTGCCCGGCCGCCAGCAACGTGTCGATGGCCGGCAGCGGCCTTGAGGATTTCACTGTGAGCTTCGCCTGCGTGAAGCTGCCCCTGCCCTGCAGCGGGGCGGTTTGCCCGGAGAGCTATGCGGAGGGCATCCGGACCTTCAACCTGTACCGATTGACCGCCACGGCCGACAACGGCAGCCCGGACAGCCGGACCGACCACGCCTGGCGGCGCCTGGAAGTGACGGTGGAGCGATGAGCATGAAGCTGCTTGGGAAGGTACCCGCCCTGCTGCTGGGCGTACTGCTGAGCATGAGCAGCCCGGCCGCTTGGGCGGTGTTGTGTACCCAGCTGTTCTTTCCGGGACCGGGAGGCGACGGCCTGAACGGCAACGTTGCCTGGGGTGACTTTCCGCTGTTCGACGCCAGCAGCAGTCCCGTGCTGACCGCAGTGGATCGGGTGGGGGCGAGCCGGATAAATGTGGGCAACAGCTACTGGCGAGGTGGTATTTCGGGCAATGGTTGGCGGCTGGAAACCCAAAGCACCGGGACGGCGCGGGTCTATGTCGACGGCAATCTGACCATCTCCAACAACTCCGAGGTGAACAGATGGGGTAGCCCGTCGAATCTGATCATCCTGGTCAGGGGTAACCTGACGATCCAGGACAGCAACAATATCTATGTGAACGCCATGATCTATGCGACGGGCACGGCGACGATCGGCAACAACCCGAAAATTCGCGGTGCCATCTCCTCCGGAGGCAGCATGAGCAAGGGCAACAACATCATCTATGACGCCAGCGCCATTCCCGGCACCGATTTCGGCACGCTCTGCGACAACCCGGACTCGCTCGGGCAGATAGACCATTTCCGCTTCCTGCATGCCGCCAGCGGACTGAGCTGCAACCCGCTCGACGTGGTGCTACAGGCGTGTGCCAATGCGGACTGCTCCCGGCGCTACGAAGGCAGCATCAATGCCACGCTCAGCCCGAGCACCTGGGAAGGCGGCAATCAGGTGTACTTCAACGGCGGCCAGGCGTCCCTCAGGTTGCGCGGGGTAGGCCAGGTGACCCTCGGCATCGCGGCGACGCCGTCGGCCAACAACTCCCTACGCTGCAGCACGGCCGACTGTCGGGTGTACTTCGCCGACAGCGGGTTCGTCTTCGATGTGCCGGATCTGCTGGCCGGCAAGCCGCATGTCAACGTCGCCCTGCAGGCCATGCGCACCGAGCCGGGCGATCCCCAGCGCTGTGTGCCGGGCTTCGGTCCGGCCACCCGCACCCTGCAGTTCTGGAGCGAGTATGTCGATCCGGGCACGGGCAGCATGCCCGTGCACCTCAACGGCGCGGCGATATCGACGGCGCCGAGCAGCCTGACGCTGAACTTCGACAACACGGCGACCGCCTATCTGGCGGTGCGCTACGACGATGCCGGACGGATGCGTCTGCAGGCCCGCTATGTCGGTACGGGGGCCGAGAGCGGGCTGGACATGCGCGGCTCGGACATGTTCGTCAGCCGACCCTACGGGTTGCATATTTCCACGCCGGCCGACGCCGGCTGCACGACGGCGACGCCTGCCGCCTGCGGCGTGCTGCGCATGGCCGGCGACAGTTTTCCGCTGAGCGTCCGCGCCGTCGCCTGGCAGGCCGATGGCGAGCCGTTGACCGAGGCCGCCCTGCGCGACAATCCGACCACCCCGAACTTCCGTCTGAACGGCATCGCGCTGAACTCCACTGCGCTCGCGCCGACCGACGGCGCGGCCGGCGCCTTCTACCGCCATGATGCGAGCAGCGGTACGCGGAGCCTGCTGAGCAGCTACGCGCATGTCTCGGCCACCACCACCCTCGAGGTGAGCCAGAGTGAGGTCGGCATCTTCCGGATCGTTGCCGCACCGCCGCTCTATCTCGGGCAGAGCATCGGCGGTGGCGAGAGTGGGCTGATCGGTCGCTTCACGCCTGCCTGGCTGGGCGTGACCAGCCAGGCCAGCCTGAGCCATGCCTGCGGGACCTTCAGTTATCAGGGCCAGCCCATCCCTTTCGCCGGCGGTCAGCCGGCGCTTCGGGTGACCGGCTACAACCGCCAGGGCGAGGTGACGCGCAACTACGACCGGGGGGCATTCTGGCGTCTGGACGAGCCGCCGCAGCGTCAGCCCTACAGCCTCATCGCGGCGGGCAGGCCGAATCTGGCTGCGCGGCTGCAGAGTCTGGGCGATGCGCGGTCGCTGACCATCCCCGACAGTGGCGCGGCGGACGGCAGCCGCTCCTTCGACTGGCGTGCCGACGCGGCGAGTGCGCGCCTGGCCGATGCGCTGTCCTGGCAACTGCCGGCCAGTCCTTCGAGCGAAGACCTGCCTTTGACGCTCGACGCGAGCGGCGCCTACGTCGCGCTGCAGGTGTCGAGCGATCGCCTGGTCGACCTCGATGGCGTCTGCTACCGCGGCAGCGACGGTGCTGCCGCCAGTTGCCAGGACTTCGTGCATGCCGTCGGCGGCACGCAAGTGCGCCTCGGCCGACTGCGCATCGAGAGTGCTCGCGGCCCGGAGGATCAGCCGCTGGACCTGCCCTACTGGCTGGAAAGCTGGCATACCTCGGTCGGCGGTCCGGGCTGGGGGAAGAACGCGGACGATGTCTGTTCGACGCCGGCGGTGCTCGGCGATGTGCTGCTCGCGGAGTTTTCCGGAGTTCCCCCGCTGGAGGAGGCCGATTTCCCAGTGGCGCTGCGCAGCCTGCAGCCGCCGTCGGGGACGCCTTTGCCCAGCGGCCTGATCCGCCTGCCGGCACCCGACAAGCAGGGCAGCGTGCTGGTCCGTCTCTCGGGACAGGGCGGGGTATTCCCGGAATGGCTGAAGCATGACTGGGTGGAGGGTAACGGACTCGAGACGCCTTCGGCGCGGGCCACCTTCGGCTCGCAGGCCGTCCAGCGCGCTCTGATCTTCCGCCGCGAGATCTACCGCCAGTAGCCTGCCCCCTTGCGGTGCAGGGAGCACGCCGGTTGTGCGCGCTGGCGGGATCTCGACAAGGCCGCGTGTCGCGTTGCCGACAGGCCTGCGCCGCCGGGGGCGGCGGGAAACGCCGTCGGGAAGGAAAAAGCCCCGGATCGCGCGGCGATCCGGGGCTTTCGGCGTAAAAAGGGGATTCCCCGGCCTGCCTGTACCGTGGTCCCCGAAACTGGACACTCTAGACAATGCATGTGACGTGCCAGTTTCAGCGCTGGGGCAATCTCAGCGTTCGGCGCCTGCCTCCGCGCGCTCCGGGATCCGCGTCAGCAGCAGGGCCAGCAGGCTGCCGAGACCGGCGCCGCCGACCACCAGGCTCATCGGCAGCGGGCTGCCGTCGTGCAGGGCGCCGACCAGCGCGCTGGCCGCGGTGCCGAGGCCGAACTGCAGGGCCACGGCGAGGCCGGCGGCAGCGCCGGCCTGCTTGGGGAAGCGTGCCAGCAGGCTGGCCACGCTGTTGGCGCCGAGCAGGCCAGTGACGCTGACGTAGAGCAGCAGGCAGCCGACCATCGCGCTCAGGCCGCCGACGCCGCTGGCGCCGAAGCCGGCCAGGGCCAGCCCGGACAGTGCGGCGATGCCGGCGCCGAAGCCGAGCATGCGCTGCGGGCCGAGGCGACCGACCAGCCGGGCGTTGAGCAGGGTCATGGCCATGATGCCGGCGACGTTGAGGGCGAACAGCCAGGCGTAGTGCTGCGGCGAGATGCCGAAGTACTGGATGTAGACGAACGGCGAGGCGGTGATGAAGGCGAACATGCCGCCGAACGACAGGCCCATGCACAGGATGTAGCCGAGCGCCTGCGGCTGGCGGGCGATGTGGCCGTAGGCGCGGAAGGCGCCGGCTATGGAGGTGCCGCGCTTGTCGGCCGGGTGGGTCTCGGGAATCTTCCAGGCCACCAGCGCCAGGCACAGGCCGGCGAAGGCCAGCAGCACGCCGAAGATGGACCGCCAGCCGGCGATCAGGATCAGGTAGCCGCCGAGCAGCGGGGCGATCAGGGTGGCGATCAGGGTCACCAGGTGCATCAGCGACAGTACCCGGGCGGCGTCCTTGAGCGGGAACAGGTCGCGCACGATGGTCCGTGCCAGCACCGAAGCGGCGGCGCCGCCGAGGGCCTGGAGGATGCGCCAGAACAGCAGGTGTTCGGCCTTGGCGGCGAGGATGCAGCCGACGCTGGCGAGCATGTACAGGGCGATGCCGCCGAGCAGCAGCTTGCGCCGGCCGAAGCGATCGGACAGCGGGCCGTAGAGCAGCATGCCGGCGCACAGGCCGGCGAGGAACACGCTGATGGTCAGCTGGATCTGCGCCTCGGGAGCGCCGAGGTCGCCGGCGATCAGCGGCAGGCTGGGCAGGTACATGTCGATCGACAGCGGGCCGAAGGCCACCAGCGCGGCGAGCAGGACGATCAGGCGTTGGGGATTGGCGACGACGGGGGGCATGCGCACTCCTGATGGGATGCCGGGTACAAAGAACAAGGCCGCCCGAAGGCGGCCTTGGCGGTGCAGTTCGCTACAGCATGAGCAGGAACAGGGTGATGCCGGGGAACAGCGCCAGCACGATGATGCGCAGGACGTCCGAGATCAGGAAGGGCACCACGCCCCGCGCGGTTTCGGTCAGCGGGATGTTGCCG
>NZ_JANGEY010000011.1 GCF_024451105.1 Stutzerimonas stutzeri | reverse complement strand
CTCCGTCAACGCCAGTGGCGTGGTGGAAGGCCGCACGGCCACCACCAACCTGCTGGTGTTCACCGTCAGCGTGGCCGCCAATGGCGACGTCACCCTCAACCAGATCCGCGCCGTGGTCCATCCCGACGCCACCGATCACGACGACGCGAAGACCCTGGCCGCGGACGAGCTGGTGACCCTGACGGCCACCAAGACCGACAAGGACGGCGACAGCGCCCAGGCCACCCTCAACATCGGCCAGAACCTGGTGTTCAAGGACGACGGCCCATCGCTCGCCTTCGGCAACCTGGTCGGCACCGGTACCACCCTTGCGCAATATGGATACTGGAGCATGGCTGCCGGTGCCGACGGCGTGGGGACGAGCGGTCTGGACATCACCCTGGTGAATGGCCAGTTCACCCTGGTCAGACCCAACGGCACGACCACCACCGGGACCGGCACGCTCACCGAGCTGTCACCCTCACCGGATGGCGGCGCGTACCGCTTCGGCGGAACCCTGACCGGCGACTTCGACAACAATGCCGCAACGGCGGACACCAGCATCGACTACACGCTGACCGCCTTTGCCGATGGCACCTACGCGCTGGATCTGGTGCAGGGCTTCAGCTCGACGATCGTCCGCAGCAGCGCCGACGGCTCGCTCGATGCGGGGGGGCCGGATCCGGTGCGTACGCTGACGATCGGCACCGAACAAATCGTCTTCTTCACCGCCAATCCGCTGGCGCCGCCGACGGGTGACAACAGCATCCTGACCGGCATCGGGCTCGGAGCACCCGACCCCACCGAAGCCCAGCTGCAGACCACCCCTTTGCCGTCCTACATCGGCACGGCGGCCATGAACGTCAGCACCTCCGGCATCGGCCTCGCCAACAACAACTTCGATGGCAACACCACGGCGGGCATCAATGCCGGTGACGAAAGTTTCATCATCAACCCCCAGAGCCTGCTGACGGGCATGAAGGTCTTCATCGACAACTCGGTAGGGGGCTACACCCCGGCCACGGAAGAGCTGTACTACCGGATCTTCTACTCCGACGGTTCGTACTCGGATCACACCAAGGTGCTTGCCACTGATCTGCAAGCGGCGCCCAATGCGGTATACGGTCTGGGGGTAGGAGTGGTGTTCTTCGAAATCGAGCGGGAGGGCAGCAAGCTGATCGACGCCGTGCAGCTGACGATGGGCCTGGGCACGGTCAAGATCCCGGTGATCCAGTTCATCCAGGAAAGCGAGGACCTGGCCAGCGATATCCAGCTGACCTTCAGCGCAACGCTGACGGATGGCGATGGCGACACGGCGACCAGCACCTTCGACGCCAACCTGTTCGCCAACGAGCCGGCCAACGCCGCCTTCCACTTCTTGCTGGCGGGCACGAACGGTGAGCACGACGCCTTCAACATCGATCTGTCGGGCAGCGAGAACCTGTACCGGATCACCGACTTCGATGCGAATGCAAGTCCTGACCTGCGCGACACCCTGGTGCTGATCGGCGACCCGACCGCCCAGGTCCAGTCGATCGACAACAGCGGCGTCGACAGCATCGTGACGATTGCCGAATCCGCATCGTCGGGCGGACAACTGACGACCATCACCGTGGTCGGCGTCGACCTTCTGGCCAGCGACATCGTCTTTGGCAGCGCCTGAGGTAGCGCGCGGCAACGGCGGCGAGGGTGGCGTAGGAGCCACCCTCGCGGTACGTCTGGCAGTTCCAGCAAGGGCCCCGCACGACCGTATCCGCGGTTAGCGGTCAAGCCAACCAGGCCGGCAGAGGCCCGAGGACTCTGCCGGCCTTCTTGTGTCAGACGGACTCAGCCGCCGACAGCCACCGGGGTGCCCGCCGGGGTAACCGGCGCCAGCACTCCTGGCACACCCGGCACACCCCAGATGCCGCCCAGGCTCTGCAGCAGCGCCCCGGCCAGACCCTGGCCGGCGAGGAACTGCAGGAGGATCTGGCCGAACGGGCCGACCAGGCTGCTGTCCATGCCCAGCAGCGAGAAGGCCTGGCCGACGCCCGCCAGGCTGTCGACCGGCGCGGCCGCCGGTTGCGGGCTGGCCCTGCCGCCGAGCAGGCCACCCAGCGCGCCCAGGCGAGCGAGCACACCGCCGGCGCTGTCACCGCTGGCCGCATTGGCGCCGTTGCCAGCCAGCAGCTCCAGCCCCGGCACGCTGCCGGCCAGCTGCGCGTACTGCTCCGCCGCCAGCTGGCTCTGCGCCAGGCCGAGCAGCGCGCCGACCCCGCCCACCGCCTGCTGCGGGGTGACCTGCAGGGCGCGGAGCTGCTCGAGCAGCGCCAGGGTCTGCGGATCGACCAGGCTGCCGAGGACGGCGCCAGTCGGCAATACCGGCAGCGCAGGCATGGCCGGAGCGGCCTGGGTGGCCGGCAGTACCGGAGCGGTCGGCGCCGCGACAGGCGCGGCCTCGACGGCCGGAGCCACCTGCAGGGCCGGTGCGGCCGGCGCCGGCAGCGCCTCGGCGCTGCCGCCCGGCTCGGCGGCGGAGACGGCGGCGCTCGCCGCGAGCAGCAGGGCGGACAGGCTGAGGGAACGTGACAGGGGCATGGGGCTAACCTCGAAGAAGGGATGCGAGCCTGGCTATGACCGCCCGCTCCGGGCAAATGCTGAACCGCACGACGAAAATCCGGCGAACGGCAACGTCGGCGCGCTCCAGGGCGGTCGCGGCGCACTGGAGCGGCTCGGCTATCGGGTCGAGGCGCGGGCCCGCCTCGCCTCGCTGGAGGACGGCCGGGCGCAGTTCCTCTGAGATCGCCACGCGCACAAAAAAGCCGCCCGGGCAGGCGGCTTCTTCGCGACCCCGACGCCGTTACAGGCCGGACATCTTCTCGATGGCTGCCTTCAGCTCGTCGTCGGAGCAGTCGTTGCAGGTGCCCTTCGGCGGCATGGCGTTGATACCGGCGATGGCGGTCTTGAGGATGCCGTCCAGGCCGCCCTTGGCGTCGGCGCGGGCCTTCCAGTCGGCGGTGTCGCCCACCTTGGGCGCGCCCAGCACACCGACGCCGTGGCAGGCGTTGCAGTGCTTGGCGACCACGTCGTCGGCAGTGCGCGCACCGCCAGCGGCGGCGGCAGCGACGGCGCCCACGCCCTTGCACTCCTGACCGGCGATGCAGACTTCACCTACCGGCTTGAGACGTTCGGCGATGGCTTCATCGCTCGCGGCCTGGGCGCCAACCGCCCACAGGGCCAGTACGGCAGCCTGGGCTGCCAAGACTTTCTTGATCAGGTTCACCCTTACACCCTCTATGGCTAGTCACGCCCGGGCGATGGGCCGCGCGGGCGGGCGGCAGTATAACGGCAAAGCGAAGCCTGCCGAAACAACCCCGATGGTCGCAGGGGCTTGACACTCGCGGCTCGGGTCGAAAGATGCAGCCGCTCAGAAGTTGGCCGGCGTGGTGGCGCTGATCAGCCGTGCCGGAACGTCGAAGGGGTTGCGGAAGCGATGCGGCTGGTCGCTGCGGAAGTAGTAGCTGTCGCCGCTGCCGAGGATGTACACCTCGTCGCCGACGGTCAGCTCAAGACGGCCGTCGACCACCACGCCGGCCTCCTCGCCCTCGTGGTTGAGCATCTCCATGCCGGTGTCGGCGCCCGGCGGGTAGGTCTCGTCGAGAAACGACATGACCCGGTTGGGAAACATGCGGCCGACCAGCTTCATGGTCACCGCGCCGCTGCCGATGTCGATCAGCTCGTCGGACTTGTACACCACCTGGGTCTGGTTGCCCTCCTCCAGGTCCATGGAGAAGAACTCCACCAGCGACATGGGAATGCCGCCGAGTACCTTCTTCAGCGAGCTGATCGACGGGCTGACGCTGTTCTTCTCGATCATCGAGATGGTGCTGTTGGTCACTCCCGCGCGCTTGGCCAGCTCGCGCTGGGACAGGCCTTTGAGTTTGCGGATCGCTTGCAGACGGGCGCCGACGTCCAAGGCTGGGGACCTCCACGGTCATTCGAAATCGGAGATGGATGCGACAATGATGGCAAGCCCGTTCAGTATTTACAACACGAACGCCCCGCACGGCGGGCCGGGCGGGGTGGTTTCAAGGCGACGGGCCGCGGCGAGCGTCCCGCCGTGGCGCGGACTCAGACGGCGGCGCAGTAGTGGCGCGGCACCCGCTTGAGGTTGCAGAACAGCTGGTAGGGAATGGTCTCGGCCGCCGCCGCCACCTCGCCGGCCGGCAGCTGGGCGCCCCACAGCTCGACCCGGCTGCCGAGGCCGGCCTGCGGCAGCTCGGTCAGATCGACGGTGAGCATGTCCATCGACACCCGGCCGATCAGCGCGGTGCGCACGCCGTCCACCACCACCGGCGTGCCGTTCGGCGCGTGGCGCGGGTAGCCGTCGGCGTAGCCCATGGCCACCACGCCGACGCGGGTCGGCCGCGCGCTGACGAAGCGCGCGCCGTAGCCGACCGGCTCGCCGGCGGGCAGCTCGCGCACGGCGATGATCTGCGATTCCAGGGTCATCACCGGCTGCAGCCGCGCGGCCGAATCCTGCGCCTGGGCGAACGGGCTGGCGCCGTAGAGCATGATCCCCGGGCGCACCCAGTCGCTCGGCACCTCGGGCCAGCCGAGCACGGCCGGCGAATTGCGCAGGCTGAGCTCGCCGCCCAGCCCCGCCGTGGCCGCGCGGAACACCGCCAGCTGTTCGGCGGTGCGCGGGCAGTCCGGCTCGTCGGCGCGAGCGAAGTGGCTCATCAGCACGATCTTCGCCACCTTGCCGCTGGCCAGCAGGCGGGCGTGGGCGGCGCGGTACTCCTCGGGCTGCAGGCCGACCCGGTGCATGCCCGAGTCGAGCTTCAGCCAGACGTGCAGCGGGCGGGCCAGCGCGCTGCGCTCGATGGCCTCCAGCTGCCAGGCCGAGTGCACCACGCACCACAGCTGCTGCTCGGCGATCAGCGCCAGCTCGTCGGCCGCGAAGAAGCCCTCGAGCAGCAGGATCGGCGCGCGGATGCCGGCCGCGCGCAGCTCCAGCGCCTCCTCGATGCAGGCCACCGCGAAGCCGTCGGCCTCCGGCGCCAGCGCCTGGGCGCAGCGCACCGCGCCATGGCCGTAGGCGTCGGCCTTGACCACGGCCAGGGCGCGGGCGCCGCTCAGCTCGCGAGCCAGGCGGTAGTTGTGACGCAGGGCGTCGAGGTCGATCAGGGCACGGGCTGGACGCATGGCGGATCTTCTGGTGATGAAAAAAAGCCCGGCGCAACCAGCCGGGCAAGCAAGGGTCAGGGCAGCGCGGCCACCACGGTCATCTCGACGCGGGCACGCGGGTCATAGAGCCGGGCCTCGACGCAGGTGCGCGCCGGCGCGCAGCCGGCCGGCAGCCAGGCGTCCCACACCGCGTTCATCCCGGCGTAGTCGGCCAGGTCGCTGAGGTGGATGGTCACCGCCAGCAGGCGCGACTTGTCGCTGCCGGCCTCGGCGAGCAGGCGCTCGATGCTGGCCAGGGCCTCGCGGGTCTGCTGCTGGATGTCGCCGGCGTAGTCGTCGGCCAGCTGGCCCGCCAGGTAGACGGTGCCGTTGTGGACGACGATCTCGCTGTAGCGGGTCTCAGTGTGCAGGCGCTGTACGGACATTCGGGGTGCTCTCCTTGGAGTTGCTGTAACGGGAAATATCCAGGCCCTGCGGGCTGATCTGCGGGCGCTTTTTCGCCATCAGGTCGGCGAGCAGGCGGCCGGAGCCGCAGGCCATGGTCCAGCCAAGGGTACCGTGTCCGGTGTTGAGGAACAGGTTGCGGTAGCGGGTGGCGCCGACGATCGGGGTGCCGTCCGGGGTCGCCGGGCGCAGGCCGGTCCAGAATTCGGCGCGCGCCAGGTCGCCGCCGCGGGGATACAGGTCGGCGGTGATCATCTCCAGGGTCTCGCGGCGGCGCGGGTTGAGCGACAGGTCGAAACCGGCGATCTCGGCCATGCCGCCGACGCGGATGCGCTTGTCGAAGCGGGTGATCGCCACCTTGTAGGTCTCGTCGAGGATGGTCGAGGTCGGCGCCATGGCGGCGTCGACGATCGGCACGGTCAGCGAGTAGCCCTTCAGCGGGTAGACCGGCGCGCGGATGCCCAGCGGCTTGAGCAGCTGCGGCGAGTAGCTGCCGAGCGCCAGCACGTAGTGGTCGGCGGTTTCCAGCCGGCCGTCGATCCACACGCCGTTGATGCGCTCGCCGGCGTGGTCGAGACGCTCGATGGTGCGGCCGAAGCGGAACTCGACGCCAAGGCTGCGCGCCATCTCGGCCAGCCGGCTGGTGAACAGGAAGCAGTCGCCGGTCTGGTCGTTGGGCAGGCGCAGGGCGCCGGCCAGCTTGTCGGCCACCGCGGCCAGCGCCGGCTCGACGCGGGCGATGCCGGCGCGGTCGAGCAGCTCGTAGGGCACCCCGGCCTGCTCGAGCACGGCGATGTCCTTGGCCGCGGCGTCGACCTGGGCCTGGCTGCGGAACAGCTGGGTGGTGCCGAGCTCGCGGCCCTCGTAGGCGATGCCGGTCTCCATGCGCAGCTCGTCGAGGCAGTCGCGGCTGTACTCGGCCAGACGCACCATGCGCTCCTTGTTCACCGCGTAGCGGGCGGCGGTGCAGTTGCGCAGCATCTGCGCCATCCACAGGTACTGGTCGAGGCTGGCGGTGGGCTTGATGGCCAGCGGCGCGTGGCGCTGCAGCAGCCACTTCATGGCCTTCAGCGGGATGCCCGGAGCGGCCCACGGCGAGGCGTAGCCGGGCGACACCTGGCCGGCGTTGGCGTAGCTGGTTTCCAGGGCCACGCCGTCCTGGCGGTCGACGACCACCACCTCGAACCCGGCGCGGGCCAGGTAGTACGCGCTGGCGGTGCCGACCACACCGCTGCCAAGGACCAGAACTCGCATGCTTGCCTCCCGCACCCGCCACCGCGAATGAGCTGTTGTTGTGGGCTTCGATGGCCGCAGTATAGGAACGCCGACCCAGAAATATTCACTGTTCTTCAGGCAATTTCTGGCGATAATTCCCGGCAGAATGGCTTTTCACGGAGTGGCATCCACCATGAACGACGGCGGCAAGAAGACCCGGCGCGACCTCGACCGCACCGACCGCAGCATCCTGCGCATCCTCCAGCAGGAGGGGCGGATCTCCTTCACCGAGCTGGGCGAGCGGGTCAACCTGTCGACCACCCCGTGCACCGAGCGGGTGCGCCGCCTGGAGCGCGACGGGGTGATCCTCGGCTACCACGCCCGGCTCAATCCGCAGCTGCTGCGCGCGGGCCTCCTGGTGTTCGTCGAGCTGAGCCTGGACTACAAGTCCGGCGACACCTTCGAGGAGTTCCGCCGCGCGGTGCTCAAGCTGCCTCAGGTGCTGGAGTGCCACCTGGTGTCCGGCGAGTTCTACTACCTGATCAAGGCGCGCATCTCGGAGATGGCCTCCTACCGCAAGCTGCTCGGCGACATCCTGCTCAAGCTGCCGCACGTGCGCGAGTCGAAGAGCTACATCGTCATGGAGGAGGTCAAGGCGACCCTGGCGCTGCCGATTCCCGACTGAAGCGCTACCCCCACAGACGACAATGCCCGCCTCCGGGGAGGCGGGCATTGTCGGGTTACGCGCGAGCGGGGCTCAGACGGATTTCGCCGCCAGCGCCGCCGGGGCCGCCTCGCGGGCGAAGTACTCGCGGGTCAGGCGGATCACCACCGGGCTGAGCAGCAGCAGGGCGATCAGGTTGGGGATCGCCATCAGGCCGTTGAGGGTGTCCGACAGCAGCCAGGCGAAGTCCAGCTGGGCCACCGCGCCGAACGGCACCGCCAGCACCCAGAGCAGCCGGTAGGGCAGGATCGCCCTGGTGCCGACCATGAACTCCCAGCACTTCTCGCCGTAGTAGCTCCAGCCGAGGATGGTGGTGAAGGCGAACACCACCAGGGCGATGCTGAGCAGGGCGCCGCCGAAGCCGGGCATGGCCGCCTCGAAGGCCGCCGCCGACAGCGCCGCGCCGCTGACGCCGCTGGTCCACACGCCGGTGGTGATGATCGCCAGGCCGGTCAGGGTGCAGATGATCAGGGTGTCGATGAAGGTGCCGAGCATGCCGATCAGCCCCGAGCGCACCGGGCTGTCGGTGGTGCCGGCGGCCTGGGCGATGCCGGCGGTGCCCAGCCCCGCCTCGTTGGAGAAGATGCCGCGGGCCACGCCGAAGCGGATCGCCGCCATCACCGCGGCGCCGGCGAAACCGCCGGTGGCGGCGACCGGATTGAAGGCATGGTGGAAGATCAGCGCGAAGGCGTCGGGGATGGCGGCGAAGTTGACCGCCAGCACCGCCAGGGTGGCGGCGATGTAGATCACGCACATCAGCGGCACCAGCGCGGCGGCCACCTTGCCGATGCGGCGGATGCCGCCGAGGATCACCAGGCCGACCAGCACCATGCTGACCACCCCGGTCAGCCAGGCCGGCACGCCGAAGGTGCTGTCGAGCGCCTGGGCCATGCTGTTGACCTGCACCATGTTGCCGATGCCGAAGCCGCAGAAGCCGCCGAACAGGGCGAAGGCGCCGCCCAGCCACAGCCACTTGCGACCCAGGCCGTTCTTGATCGCGTACATCGGCCCGCCGACGTGTTCGCCGCGCTCGTCGACCTCGCGGTAGTGCACCGCCAGCACCACCTCGGCGTACTTGGTGGCCATGCCGACCAGCGCCGTGCACCACATCCAGAACAGCGCACCGGGACCGCCGAGGAAGATCGCCGTGGCCACCCCGGCGATGTTGCCGGTACCCACGGTGGCGGCCAGGCAGGTCATCAGCGCCTGGAACGGGCTGATCTCGCCGGTGCCCTCGGCGCCCTTGCGGCGACCCTGCCAGAGCAGGCGGAAGCCGGGCACGATCTTGGCCAGCGGCATGAACCGGAGCCCCAGCATCAGGAACAGCCCGGTGCCGAGGATCAGCACCAGCATGGGCGGGCCCCAGACCAGGCCATTGAGACTATTCACTGCAGTGTTCAGTAGTTCCATCAGGGGGTTCTCTTTGCGCTTGTCGATGGGGTGCCAGGCGACGCCTGTCTTGCGCGGGCTGTGTAGCATGGGCTGTGCCAGCGGCCGGCCGCGCCCCCCGCGCCCCGGCAGGCGCAGTGATTCCTCTGGCCATTGCCGCGCTTTCCTCGAATCGGCATCGCCATGCCGGCAGCCTGCAGAGCTTTCCCCTGCCGGATGCAGGAGACACGGCAGAAAACTCCACGAAAAAAACTGCCGATTGCCCTGCAGGCCACGCCCGCCGCGGCGCCAGCCAAGCCTTGGTCGACGACCGCTGCCGGCCTATGCTGATGACTCACCCACCACCTGTTACCCAAATGCCCAGCCACAGCCCCGAGCATGCACCTTCGTGGTACGCCGCCAGCGTCAACCGTCACCTGGAGTTCCCGCCGCTGGAGGGGGAAACGGTCGCCGACGTGTGCATCGTCGGCGGCGGCTACACCGGCCTGAACTGCGCCATCGAACTGGCCCGCCGCGGCTACGCGGTGGTGCTGCTGGAGGCACGGCTGATCGGCTGGGGCGCCAGCGGACGCAACGGCGGCCAGTTGATCCGCGGCGTCGGCCACGAGGTCGAGCGCTTCCGGCCGCTGCTCGGCGCGGACGGCGTGCGCCGCCTCAAGCGCTACGGCCTGGAGGCGGTGGAGCTGGTGCGCCGGCGCATCGACGAGTTCGCCATCGACTGCGACCTGCGCTGGGGCTACTGCGACCTGGCCAACCGCCCGGAGCATCTCGACGGCTTCCGCCGGGCGCGCGACGAACTGCTGGAACTGGGCTACCGCCACGAGTTGCGCCTGCTGCAGGCCGACCAGATGCACCAGGTGGTCGGCTCCGACCGCTACTGCGGCGGGCTGATCGACATGGGCTCCGGGCACCTGCACCCGCTCAACCTGGCGCTCGGCGAGGCGGCCGCCGCCACGAGCCTGGGCGCGCGGCTGTTCGAGGGCTCGGCGGCGACACGCATCGACTACGGGACGCAGATCCGCGTGCACACGGCGCGCGGCATGGTGCGCGCCGAGCGGCTGATCCTCGCCTGCAACGCCTACCTCGACGGCCTGCAGCCCTGGCTGGCCGGCAAGGTGCTGCCGGCCGGCAGCTACATCGTCGCCAGCGAACCGCTCGGCGAGGCTCGTGCGCGCCAGCTGATCCCCCAGGACATGGCGCTGTGCGACCAGCGCGTGGCGCTCGACTACTA
Organism: Stutzerimonas stutzeri; assembly: GCF_024451105.1. GTDB lineage: Bacteria > Pseudomonadota > Gammaproteobacteria > Pseudomonadales > Pseudomonadaceae > Geopseudomonas > Geopseudomonas stutzeri_A. Next base: position 73,150 of record NZ_JANGEY010000011.1, on the reverse strand, counting down.
CCGGCTGTCGCGCGACCGCCGCCTGCTGTTCGGCGGCGCCTGCCACTATTCGGGGCGCGATCCGGCGGACATCGCCGCCTACATGCGGCCGAAGATGCTCAAGGTGTTTCCCCAGCTGGCGGACGTGCGCATCGACTACGCCTGGGGCGGGATGATCGGCATCGGCGCCAACCGCCTGCCGCAGCTCGGCCGGCTGGCGGAGCAGCCGAACGTCTGGTACGCCCAGGCCTACTCCGGCCACGGCCTCAACGCCAGCCACCTGGCCGCACAGCTGCTGGCCCAGGCCATGCACGGCGAGGACAGCACAGGCTTCGAGCTGTTCGCCGCCGTGCCACACCCGACCTTTCCCGGCGGCGCACTGCTGCGCGCGCCGCTGCTCGCGCTGGGCATGCTCTGGGAGCGGCTCAGGGAGCGGCTGTAGCGCTGCGCAGCGGCGCGGTGGAAAAGACCTGCGGTCGCTTCCACCCTACCCCGTCGATACCCTGTGATGCTGGCTGCGGCTCAAAGCTTGATCCAGGTCGCCTTGATCTCGGTGTACTTGTCGAAAGCGTGCAGCGACTTGTCGCGGCCATTGCCGGACTGCTTGAAGCCGCCGAACGGCGCGGTCATGTCGCCGCCGTCGTACTGGTTGACCCACACGCTGCCGGCGCGCAGGGCCTTGGCGGCCAGATGGGCCTTGGACAGGTTGGCGGTCCACACCGCCGCGGCCAGCCCGTAGGGGGTGTCGTTGGCGATGCGGATCGCCTCGTCGAGATCGTCGAAGGCGATCACCGACAGCACCGGGCCGAAGATCTCCTCGCGGGCGATCTTCATCGCGTTGCTGACCCCGTCGAACACCGTCGGCGCGACGAACACCCCGCCGCTCTCGGCCAGCACCCGGCCGCCGCCGCAACGCAGCTGGGCGCCCTCGGCGTGGCCGGCGGCGATGTAGCCGAGCACGGTGTTGAGCTGCTGCTCGTCGACCAGCGCGCCGACGTTGGTCGACGGGTCGAGCGGATGGCCGGGCTGCCAGTGCTGCATCTCCTCGAGCAGCAGGGCCATGAACGCGTCCTTGATCGACGCCTCGACCAGCAGGCGCGAGCCGGCGGTGCACACCTCCCCCTGGTTGAAGCAGATCGCGCCGGCCGCGGCGCGCGCCGCGGCGCGCAGGTCGGGGGCGTCGGCACAGACGATGTTCGGGCTCTTGCCGCCGGCCTCCAGCCAGACGCGCTTCATGTTCGACTCGCCGGCGTAGATCATCAGCTGCTTGGCGGTGCGCGTGGAGCCGGTGAACACCAGGGTGTCGACGTCCATGTGCAGGGCCAGCGCCTTGCCGACCGTGTGGCCGTAGCCGGGCAGCACGTTGAGCACCCCGGCCGGGATGCCGGCGTCGACGGCCAGTTGGGCGACGCGGATGGCGGTCAGCGGCGACTTCTCCGAGGGCTTGAGCACCACCGAGTTGCCGGCGGCCAGCGCCGGGCCGAGCTTCCAGCAGGCCATCAGCAGCGGGAAGTTCCACGGCACGATGGCGGCGACCACGCCGACCGGCTCGCGGGTGACCAACCCCAGCTCGTCGTGGGCGGTCGGCGCCACCTCGTCGTAGAGCTTGTCGATCGCCTCGCCGCACCAGCGCAGGCAGCGCGCCGCGGCGGGCATGTCGACCTTCAGCGCGTCGCCGATCGGCTTGCCCATGTCGAGGGTCTCGAGCAGCGCCAGCTCCTCGCGGTGGGCGTCGAGCAGGCCGGCGAAGCGCAGTATCACCGCCTTGCGCCGGGCCGGCGCCAGGCGCGACCACACCCCGGAGTCGAAGGTCGCGCGGGCATCCGCCACCGCGGCGTCGGCGTCGGCGGCGTCGCAGCTGGCCACCCGGGCCAGCAGGCGGCCATCGATCGGACTGATGCAGTCGAAGGTCGCCCCCGATTCGGCGGGCCGGTACTGGCCGTGCACGAAGGCGCGGCCCTCGACGTGCAGGGTGCTGGCGCGGTGTTCCCATTCGAGGCGGCTCGGGGTGCTCATGTGCTGTGCTCCGGGTGCGGTTGGTCGGAACATCATGGCCGCAGGGCGAAAAGCCGCGCAAGCCGGCGCGAAAAATCGCCGGCAAGAAAAAACCCGCCACGAGGGGCGGGTTTCTTCTTCAAGGGCCGGATCAATTACTTGATCTTGGCTTCCTTGTAGATCACGTGCTTGCGAACGACCGGATCGTACTTCTTGATCTCGATCTTTTCGGGGGTGGTGCGCTTGTTCTTGTCGGTGGTGTAGAAATGGCCGGTACCGGCACTGGACACCAGACGGATCAGGTCACGCATGATTGTGCTCCTTAGACTTTTTCGCCGCGGCCGCGGATTTCAGCCAGCACGGCGTCGATGCCGCGCTTGTCGATGACGCGCATGCCCTTGGCCGACACGCGCAGACGCACGAAACGCTTCTCGGACTCGACCCAGAAACGATGGTACTGCAGGTTCGGCAGGAAACGACGACGGGTTTTGTTGTTCGCGTGGGAAATGTTGTTCCCGGTAACCGGACCCTTACCGGTCACTTGACAGACTCTCGACATACCTCAGCCCTCTTGACCACATGCCCAACCCGGCATGGGTTGGCCGCTTGAATCGCTATGAATCTTGGGTTCCATCGGGGGTCTTACCGGCCGTGCCTACGGGCTGAAAAGCCGGGCCCCAGAAAAGAGCGCAGTTTTATAGCAGAAAGCCGCCGCACCCGCAAGGCGGATGCGGCGCGCCCGACCACCGGCCGGACAGGGAAAACAGGCCGCGCATTCTCTCAGATCCAGCCGTATTCGGCGAGCGACACCGGCTCGCCGTCGCCGATCACGAAATGGTCGAGCACCCGCACCTCGACCAGCGCCAGCGCCTCCTTGAGCTTCTGGGTCAGCAGGCGGTCGGCCTGGCTGGGCTCGGCGATCCCGGAGGGGTGGTTGTGGGTGAGGATCAGCGCCGCGGCGTTGTGCGCCAGGGCACGCTTGACCACCTGGCGCGGATAGACGCTGGCGCCGTCGATCGAGCCGTGGAACAGCACCTCGAAGGCCAGCACCCGGTGGCGGGTGTCGAGGAACAGGCAGGCGAACACCTCGTGCGGCTCGTGACGCAGACGCGCCTTGAGGTAGTCGCGCACCGCCTGCGGGCTCTCCAGCGCCGAGTCGCGGCGGATCCGCGCCTCCAGGTGGCGACGGCCCATCTCCAGCACCGCCTGCAGCTGGGCGTACTTGGCCGGACCGAGGCCGAGGTGGGCGGAGAAGCCGGCCAGGTCGGCCTCCAGCAGCGGGCGCAGGCCGCCGAACTCGGCCAGCAAGTGGCGCGCCAGGTCCACCGCGCTGCGCCCGGCCACCCCGGTGCGCAGGAAGATCGCCAGCAGCTCGGCGTCGCTCAGCGCCGCGGCACCCTGCGCCAGCAGCTTCTCCCGTGGCCGCTCGGCGGCCGGCCAATCGCGGATGCTCATCGCCCACCTCCCTGTGTGCTCGCCTGCCGGCGCGGCTGGCGCTGTGCTATCTTAGCCCGCCCGATTGTCAAGCCGATGCCGCCTGTTGTGACCCCGTTCGCGGCATCGCGCACTCCACCCCCGAGCTCAGAATAAGAAGGCAGAGTCATGCAGCGGTTGCACGGTAAACGCATCGTCCTGGGAGTCGGCGGCGGCATCGCCGCCTACAAGAGCGCCGAACTGATCCGCCGGCTGCGCGACCAGGGCGCCGAGGTGCGCGTGGCGATGACCCGCGCCGCCCGCGAGTTCATCACCCCGCTGACCCTGCAGGCGCTGTCCGGCCACCCGGTGTTCGACGACCTGCTCGACCCCGCCGCCGAGGCGGCCATGGGCCACATCGAGCTGGCCAGATGGGCCGACCTGGTGCTGATCGCCCCGGCCACCGCCGACCTGATGGCGCGCCTGGCCCAGGGCCTCGCCGACGACCTCTTGACCACCCTGGTGCTGGCCACCGACGCTCCGGTGGCGCTGGCCCCGGCGATGAACCAGGCGATGTGGCGCGATCCGGCCACCCAGGCCAACGCCGAGCTGCTGGTACAGCGCGGCATGCGCCTGTTCGGCCCGGCGGCCGGCAGCCAGGCCTGCGGCGACGTCGGCCCGGGGCGCATGCTGGAGGCCGACGAACTGGCGCAACGCGCCGCCGACTGCTTCGAGCGCGGCCTGCTCACCGGCTGCCGGGTGCTGATCACCGCCGGCCCCACCCGCGAGGCCATCGACCCGGTGCGCTACGTCAGCAACCACAGCTCGGGCAAGATGGGTTTCGCCCTCGCCGAGGCGGCCGCCGAGGCCGGCGCCGCGGTGACCCTGGTCAGCGGCCCGGTGCACCTGGCCAGCCCGCAGCGGGTCAACCGGGTCGACGTGGTCAGCGCCCGCGACATGCTGGCCGCCTGCGAGGCGGCGATGCCCTGCGACATCCTGATCGCCGCCGCCGCGGTGGCCGACTACCGCCCCGAGGCGGTCGCCACGCAGAAGATGAAGAAGGACCCCGCCGGCGACGACGGCCTGACCCTGCGCATGGTGCGCAACCCGGACATCCTCGCCACCCTGGCGCAGCGCGCCGACCGGCCGTTCAGCGTCGGCTTCGCCGCCGAGACCGAGAACCTGCTCGACTACGCGGCGCGCAAGCTCAGGGACAAGAACCTCGACCTGATCGTCGCCAACGACGTGGCCAATCCGGCCATCGGCTTCAACAGCGAGGAGAATGCGATCACCGTCATCGACCGCGCTCTCCAGCAGAATGCCTTCGCGCAGACCAGCAAGGGCAAGATCGCCCGCCAGCTGATCGCCTTCATCGCCGACCGCTACCACCGGACCTGACTCCCGATGCATACCCTGCAAGCCCGCATCCTCGATCCGCGCCTGGGCCGCGACTTCCCGCTGCCCGAGTACGCCACCCCCGGCTCCGCCGGCCTCGACCTGCGCGCCATGCTGCAGCAGGACCTGCTCCTCGAGCCCGGCCAGACCGTGCTGATTCCCACCGGGCTGGCCATCCACATCGCCGACCCCGGCCTGGCCGCGCTGATCCTGCCGCGCTCGGGACTGGGCCACAAGCACGGCATCGTGCTCGGCAACCTGGTCGGCCTGATCGACTCCGACTACCAGGGCGAGCTGATGGTGTCCTGCTGGAACCGTGGCCAGCAGCCGTTCACCATCGCCGTCGGCGAGCGCCTGGCCCAGCTGGTGCTGGTGCCGGTGGTGCAGGCGCACTTCGAGCTGGTCGAGCAGTTCGACGACAGCCAGCGCGGCGCCGGCGGCTTCGGCCACAGCGGCCGCCACTGAACCTCCTTGCCTCCACAGCCCCGAGCCGCCCATGAAGCCGACCCCCTCTTTGCGCCGCCTGCTGCCGGTCGCCGCCGGCAGCCTGCTCGGCCTGCTCGCCGGCGGCGGCCTGCTGCTGCATGCCCAGCAGCAGGCCGCCGCGGAAAACCGCCAGCAACTGCTCGCCGCCTGGAGTGCGGGCCCGCTCGGCGCCCTGCAGCAGGGCCTGCGCCAGCTCGACCGGGACACCCGCGACAGCGCCGGCCACCCCGAGCTGCTCGCCGCCCTGGCCGGCAGCGAAGTCGAGCGGCGTGCCGCCGCCGAACACCTGCTGACCCACCGCAGCGACCTGCTCGACGTGCAACTCAACCGCCGCGGCGCCGCACAGCTCGACGAGACGCGCGCCGCGCCGCTCAACTTCGCCGCCCTCGATCTGCTGCGCCGCACCGAGCAGGGCGACCCGCCGCCCGCCGAGGCCTACCGGATCGGCGAACGCTGGCTGCTGTACAGCGCCGCCGCCATCCGCGACGGCGCCGGCCAGGTACAGGGCACCCTGCTGCTGGTGCGCGACCTCGAGCAACTGCTCGGCCGCCTGCCGCCCGTGCCGGCCGCGGTCGGCAGGCTGCAACTGCTCCAGCAGTTCCCCGGCAGCCCGGCGCAGGCGCTGCTGAACCGCGGCAGCGGCGAGGGCGAGGCGCACAGCTGGCCGACCGCCCATCCCAACTGGCAGCTCAGCCTGCAACCGGGCAGCGCCCTGCACCCGGCCGCCCCGGCCCACTGGCAGGCGCTGCTGGCGGCCCTGCTGGCCCTGGCCGGCGCGCTCGGCGGCGCCGCCGTGCAGCGCCGCGGCGAGCCCGCCGCCGCGCCGAACGCGCCGGCCAGGGCGCAGGAGCCGGGCGAACTCGACACCCTGCTCGCCGGCCTGCCGGCGAGCGGGCTGCCGGACAATCCGCCGCCCGCCGCCCCCCTCGCGCCGACCGGCGCCGACGTCGCGCCGGCGGCGGACGTCTTCGACCTGCTCGACGACGAGCACCTGCCCGCCGCCGTCCCGCCGGCGCTCGCCGTTCCGCTGCCGCCGGCCGGGATCTTCCGCGCCTACGACATCCGCGGCGTGGTCGGCGACCAGCTGGACGCCGACAGCGCCTACTGGATCGGCCGCGCCATCGGCTCGGAGAGCCTGGCCTGCGGCGAACCGGCGGTGCTGGTCGGCCGCGACGGCCGGCTGTCCGGCGCGGAGCTGACCGAGGCGCTGATCCGCGGCCTGCAGGACTGCGGCTGCCACGTCACCGACCTCGGCATGCTGCCCACCCCGGTGCTCTACTTCGCCACCCACACCCTCGGCGCACGCAGCGGGGTGATGGTCACCGGCAGCCACAACCCGCCCGAGTACAACGGCTTCAAGGTGGTCGTCGCCGGCGAGACCCTGGCCAACGAGCGCATCCAGGCCCTCCACCGGCGCCTGCTCGACGGCGACCTGGCCAGCGGCGCCGGCACCCGCAGCCAGAGCGCGCCGCTGGCGCAATACCAGCAGCGCATCGTCGACGACGTGGTGCTGGCCCGCCCGCTCCGGGTGGTGGTCGACTGCGGCAACGGCGTCGCCGCGGTCAACGCCCCCGAGCTGCTCGCCGACCTCGGCTGCGAGGTGATCCCGCTGTACTGCGAGGTCGACGGCCGCTTCCCCAACCATCACCCGGACCCGGGCAAGCCGGAGAACCTGCGCGAGCTGATCGCCGCCGTCGCCGAGCACGGCGCCGACCTCGGTCTGGCCTTCGACGGCGACGGCGACCGCGTCGGCGTGGTGACCGACCAGGGCGAGATCATCCACCCCGACCGCCTGCTGATGCTGTTCGCCCGCGACGTGCTGAGCCGCAACCCCGGTGCCGACGTGATCTTCGACGTCAAGTGCACCCGCGCCCTGGCCGGACTGATCCGCGGCTACGGCGGCCGGCCGCTGATGTGGAAGACCGGCCACTCGCTGATCAAGGCGAAGATGAAGGAGACCGGCGCCCTGCTGGCCGGCGAGATGAGCGGGCACATCTTCTTCAAGGAGCGCTGGTACGGCTTCGACGACGGCATCTACAGCGCCGCACGGCTGCTGGAGATCCTCAGCCTGGACAGCCGCAGCGCCGCCGAGGTGTTCGCCGACTTCCCGGTCGCCCTGTCCACCCCGGAAATCAACGTCGCCGTCGGCGACGAGCGCAAGTTCGCGCTGATCGAGGCCCTGCAGCACCACGCCCAGTGGGGCGAGGCCAAGCTCACCACCCTCGACGGCGTGCGCGTCGACTACCCCCACGGCTGGGGCCTGGTGCGCGCCTCCAACACCACCCCGGTGCTGGTGCTGCGCTTCGAGGCCGACAGCGCCGCCGAACTTTCGCGGATCCAGCAGGTCTTCCACGCCCAGCTCAAGGCCGTGGCTGCCGATCTGGACCTGCCCTTCTGACATCACTGGAGCCCAGCATGCCCCTCAATCGTGAAGCTGCCCAACAGGTAGCCAAAGTCCTCGCCGAAGCCCTGCCCTACATCCGCCGCTTCAGCGGCAAGACCCTGGTGGTCAAGTACGGCGGCAACGCCATGGAAAGCGACGAACTGAAGACCAGCTTCGCCCGCGACATCGTGCTGATGAAGGCGGTCGGCATCAACCCGGTGGTGGTGCACGGCGGCGGTCCGCAGATCGGCGACCTGCTCAAGCGCCTGTCCATCGAGAGCCACTTCGTCGACGGCATGCGCGTCACCGACGCCGCGACCATGGACGTGGTCGAGATGGTCCTCGGCGGCCAGGTCAACAAGGACATCGTCAACCTGATCAACCAGCACGGCGGCAGCGCCATCGGCCTGACCGGCAAGGACGCCGGGCTGATCAAGGCCAGGAAGCTCAAGGTGACCCGCCAGACCCCGGAGATGACCCAGCCGGAGATCATCGACATCGGCCACGTCGGCGAGGTGGTGTCGGTCAACGTCGAACTGATCAACATGCTGGTGGCCGGCGACTTCATCCCGGTGATCGCGCCGATCGGCGTCGGCGAGGACGGCGAGTCCTACAACATCAACGCCGACCTGGTGGCCGGCAAGGTGGCCGAGGCGCTCAAGTGCGAGAAGCTGATGCTGCTGACCAACACCGCCGGCCTGCTCGACAAGCAGGGCCAGGTGCTGACCGGACTGTCCACCGAGCAGGTCGACGCGCTGATCGCCGACGGCACCATCTACGGCGGCATGCTGCCGAAGATCCGCTGCGCGCTGGAAGCGGTGCAGGGCGGCGTGCACAGCGCGCACATCGTCGACGGTCGCGTACCGAATGCCGTGCTGCTGGAGATCTTCACCGACAGCGGCGTCGGCACCCTGATCACCAACGCGCAGGCGCGCTGAGGAACCGGCGCGGCCCGGCCCGCAGACGCCGCCCGCCCGGAGCGGGCGGCGTTTCCGTTGCCGGCTCAGCCGCCGTCGAGCAGCTGCTCGAGGCGCGCGCGGTCGGCGGCGAACTCCGTCTCCACCTCGCCGCGCAGGTGCTCCAGGCGCTGCAGCTCGCCCTCCAGGCGGCGGCGCTCCTCGCGCAGATCCTCGATCTGCCGCAGCAGCGCCGGGGTCAGGTTCTGCCCGGCACGCTGGCGTTCGGCGGCCTGGCGCTCCAGGCCGCGCAGCTGGCCGTTGACGCTGCGCAGGTTGGCGCGGTTGACCCCGGCGAAGGAGTCCAGGTCGCGCAGGCGCTGGGCGCGGGTCTGCTCGAGGTCGGCGAGGCTGGCGTAGCGCTGGCGCAGCTGGGCGTCGGCCTGCGCCTGGCGCTCGGCCTCGGCCCTCTGGCGCAACTCCTCGGCGGTCGGCGCGCGCGGCACCACGCGGATCACCCGCCCCTGGTCGTTGAGCACCTCGTAGCCGTTGGCCACGTACTCGGGAGGCACGCCCTGGCGGTCCAGCACCGTCACACCCGCGCTGTTCACGTAGCGATACAGCTCGGCCTGCGCCGCCGTCGCGACCAGCAGCCCCAGCAGCAGCGCCACCCCGCACCCAATCCGCATCCGCTCGCCCTCACCTCGTTCGCCTGCCCCGGCCGGCCGTGGCCGGAAGCCGTGATCGTCGTTCGGCCTCCCGCCGCCTGCCGGATAATTCCCTTACTCGCCCTACAGGATAACCGCGCAGCCCTGCGCGCCACAAAACTGCTGGGCAAACCGCGCGTGAACCGCTGCGCCAAACGCGACAGGGGAGCCGAAGCTCCCCTGTCGCGATCCGCCGGCGCGATCAGCCGATGCTGCGGAAGGACTCCAGCAGCGCCGGGATGCCCGGGAACATGCCGATCGCCGCCATCACGCCGCAGAGCAGCAGGAACACCACGCCCGGGATCACCCAGCGATCGATGTGGCTCAGACCGCGACCGCGCTCCTTGTCGCCGATGATGCCGAGGTTGTCCAGCAACATGGTCAGCGACCAGCCGAACACCGGATTCACCAGCGAGGAAGAGAAGATCACGATGGCCGCCGACTGCGAGGTCTTGCCCTCGCGGGTCATCTGCATGCCGGCCTCGAGCAGCGGCAGGAACACGCCGACCATCAGCGCCACGCTGAGCACCGGCGGCCAGATCGCCAGGTCCATCGGGTAGCCCCACAGCGCGGCGACCACGCAGAGCAGGCCGGTGAGCATCGCACCGGCCGGGATCGGTCGCTTGGCGATGGAGGCCGGCACCATGTAGGTGCCCCAGGACGAGGCGAGGTTGCCGCCGCCCAGCGAGGTGCCGACCACCTGGCGCGCCGCGGCGATGCACATGGTGTCGTCGATGTTCATCAGCACCTTCTTGGCCTTGGGCGGATAGTTCAGCTCCTGGAAGATCCGATGGCCGAGGAAATCCGGCGACCACATGGCCACCGCCAGTACCGCGAAGGGCGCCACGGCGATGAAGTGGTGCAGTTCCGGCAGGCCCAGTTGCCAGCCGGTATCCTCGCCCCACCAGTAGGCCGGATTCAGATTGGGAACGCCCGGCTCGGTGGTGAACTCGAAGGGTGCGCCCATGGCGAAGGCGATGATCGCGGCCATCGCCGAGCCCAGCGGAATGGCCAGCCAGCGCATGCGGATATGCTCGAGATAGGCATACATGACAATGGTGGCGAAGACGATCACGAAGGCGATATAGCCCATGTCGAAACCGTCGGCCCAGCCGAACAGCTTCTTGATCTGCGAGGTGATGCCGATGAAGCCCAGATACAGCAGCAGACCACCGCACACCCCGTCGCTGGTCAGCCGCGCCAGCAGGCTGCCGCCCTTGGCGATGCCGAGGACGAAGCCGAGCACGCCGACCATGATGCCCAGCGCCATCGGATGGCCGCCGGAGGCGACGATCAGCGGGATCAGCGGGATCAGCGGGCCATGGGTACCGGCCAGGTTGGCGTTGGGGTTGAGCACGCCGGAGAACAGCACCACGAACAGCAGTGCGGCGATCAGCATCTCGAAACGGACGTTCTCGATGACGAACTCGTTGGACAGCCCCAGCGGACCGGCGAAGGCGGCCACCACGGCGGCCACCATGACGATCTTGCCGATGGTGGCGGCCATCGCCGGCACCCAGTCTTCCAGCTCGAAGCGGTAGTCGCGCAGCGGCAGGTTGATGCCCCAGCGGCGCGGCGCCATGATCGTCAGTTCGTGCTCGAGATATTCTTCGCGCGACCCGAACTCTCTTCTTGGCTTATGCAGATCGCGATAACTCTTCTGATTATTGTCAGCCATATATTCAACTATTGTTTGAAAAGGTTAGAGACGCGGGCCGGCCACCGCCAGTCCGCTCCGACTAATCTTTCTTATTCTTGTGATTGCGACGGCCATGTCTGCGCATGGCCGCCTGGCAGGCCTTGAACTGGTTTGCCAATCCAAAAATAAGTTTCTAATAGTTGTTTTGTGGCCTGAAACTTTATATTCCGGTCAGATTCCGTATTGCGCGCGGTACGCTTCCACCGCCGGCAGGTGCTGGCGGAGCTGTTCATCCTGCGCCAAATAATCCAGCACTTGGCTCAGCGAGACAATGCTCACCACCGGTATACCAAAGTCGCGCTCGACTTCCTGGATCGCCGACAGTTCGCCCTGGCCGCGCTCCTCGCGGTTGAGCGCAATCAGCACCCCGGCGGCCGCTGCGCCCTGCGCCTGGATGATCTGCATCACCTCGCGGATCGCGGTGCCGGCGGTGATCACGTCGTCGACGATCAACGCCTTTCCGACCAGCGGAGCACCGACCAGGGTGCCGCCCTCGCCGTGATCCTTGGCCTCCTTGCGGTTGAAGCACCAGGGCAGGTCGCGGCCGTGCCGCTCGGCGAGAGCGATGGCGGTGGCGCTGGCCAGCGGGATGCCCTTGTAGGCCGGGCCGAACAGCACGTCGAAGTCGATGCCGCTGGCCTGCACCGCCTCGGCGTAGAAGCGCCCCAGCTGCGCCAGGGCCAGGCCGCTGTTGAACAGCCCGGCGTTGAAGAAGTAGGGGCTGGTGCGCCCGGACTTGAGGGTGAACTCGCCGAAGCGCAGCACGCCGCGCTCGATGGCGAAGCGGATGAATTCGCGTTGATATGCCTGCATGAGATGCCCGATCCCGCCAAAAAACATGAAAGTCGGGTATCATACACACTGGTTTTTTCAGGGGCCATTTATGCGGATTGTCAGTGTCAACGTGAACGGTATGCAGGCGGCGGTCGAGCACGGCCTGCTCGGTTGGCTGCAGAGCCAGAACGCCGACGTCGTCTGCCTGCAGGACACCCGCGCCTCGTGCTACGACATGGAGGACCCGACCTGGCAGCTCGACGGCTACACCATGTACGCCGCCGACGCGGAGGTGCCCAGCCAGGGCGGCGTCGCCATCTACTCGCGCCTGCAGCCCAAGGCCATCATCTTCGGCCTGGGCTTCGAGCAGGCCGACCGCTACGGGCGCTACCTGCAGGCCGACTTCGACAAGGTCAGCATCGCCAGCCTGCTGATGCCCAGCGGGCAGAAGGGCGATACCGACCTGAACGCCAAGTTCAAGTTCATGGACGACTTCACCAGCTACCTGAACAAGCAGCGCCGCAAGCGTCGCGAGTACATCTACTGCAGCTCGCTGTACGTGGCGCACCAGAAGCTGGACGTGAAGAACTGGCGCGACTGCCAGCAGGCGCCGGGCTTCCTCGCCCCGGAGCGCGCGTGGATGGACGAGGTGCTCGGCAACCTCGGCTACGTCGACGCGCTGCGCGAAGTCAGCCGCGAGGGCGAACAGTACAGCTGGTGGCCGGACACCGAGCAGGCACAGCTGCTCAACCTCGGCTTCCGCTTCGACTACCAGCTGCTCACCCCCGGCCTGCGCCGCTGCGTGCGCGGCGCCCAGTTGCCGCGCCAGCCGCGCTTCTCGCAGCACGCGCCGCTGGTGGTCGACTACGACTGGACGCTGAGCGTCTGAGCCGCCGCCGAAAAAGCCGACGCCCCGTCGGCTTTTTCGTCTCCGCTACCTGAGGAAGCGGATGCAGAACGGATAGCGCCAGGGCCGCCCCTCGTTGGCGCGGATGCCGCCGATCACGGTCAGCACCAGGGCGCCCACGCTGACCAGCGTCGCCAGCGGAAAGGCGATCCAGGCCAGCGCCGCGCAGGCCAGCAGCGCCAGACTCACGGTGATCTGGAAGTTCAACGCCTCGCGCCCCTGGCTGTCGACGTAGGGATCGCTCTCGCGCTTGAGCTGCCAGACCACCAGCGGGCCGATGACGTTGCCGATCATCGGCGCCAGCACCCAGGCGAAAGCCGCGTAGTGGCAGAACATCGCCCACTTGCGCGCCTCGGCATCCGGGCCGGGCGACCCCGGCAGCCGCTCGTCGCTCATCGCTACTCCCCCTCGCGCCCGGCCGGACGCCTTCAGTTGTCCAGCGCGGCGCGCTGCAGCTCGAACAGCTCCTCGATGCCCTTGCGCGCCAGGACCAGCATGGCGTTGAGCTCCTCGGGCTGGAACGGCGTGCCCTCGGCGGTGCCCTGCACCTCGATGAAGCCGCCGGCATCGGTCATCACCACGTTGAGGTCGGTGCCGGCGGCCGAATCCTCCAGGTAGTCGAGGTCGAGCACCGGCTGGCCCTGGTAGATGCCCACCGACACCGCCGCGACCAGTTGCCTGAGCGGGTTCTGCTTCAGCGCGCCGCGCTTCTTCAGTGCGGCCAGCGCGTCGATCAGCGCCACGGTGGCGCCGGTGATCGAGGCCGTGCGGGTGCCGCCGTCGGCCTGGATGACGTCGCAGTCGACGTACAGGGTGGTCTCGCCCAGCTTGGACAGGTCCAGCGCGGCGCGCAGCGAGCGACCGATCAGCCGCTGGATCTCCAGGGTGCGCCCGCCCTGCTTGCCGCGCGCCGCCTCGCGCGCGGTACGCGAACCGGTGGCGCGCGGCAGCATGCCGTACTCGGCGGTCAGCCAGCCCTGGCCCTGCCCCTTGAGGAAGCGCGGCACGCCGGCCTCGGCGCTCACCGTGCAGATCACCTTGGTGTCGCCGAACTCGACCAGCACCGACCCCTCGGCGTGCTTGGTGTAGTGGCGGGTGATACGGATCGGGCGCATCTGGTCGGCGGCGCGGCCACTGGGACGGTTCATCGGCGGGTCCTGTCGAGTCGGGAGAGAATGAAGTGCGGACCATTATAGAGGGCCGCGGCGCCGACGAACCACCGTCGCATTGGGGCGCCCGGCCCGCCTGGGTTACACTGGCGCATCCGATTCGCGGCGTCCGTGGGCGCCCGTCCCCCTACCACTGCGAGAACCGCCCATGGTACACAGCATGACCGCCTTCGCGCGGGTGGAGAGCACCGGCCCCTGGGGCACCCTGAGCTGGGAGCTGCGCTCGGTCAATCACCGCTACCTGGAGCCGCACCTGCGCCTGCCCGAAGCCCTGCGCGAGCTGGAAGGCGGCGTGCGCGAGGCGCTGCGCCAGGGGCTGGCGCGCGGCAAGGTCGAGTGCACCCTGCGCCTGACCGAGGAGAGCGCCGGCAAGGCGCTGCAGGTCGACCGCGAGCGCGCCGCCCAGGTGGTCGCCGCCTGCGAGGCGGTGGCCGCGCTGATCCGCCACCCGGCACCGATCGACCCGCTGGCGGTGCTGGCCTGGCCGGGCGTGCTGGTGGCCGACGCCGCCGATCCGCAGGCGCTCAGCAGCGCCGCCCTGGCGCTGTTCGGGCAGGCCCTGGACGAGCTGAAGGCCAGCCGCGCGCGCGAGGGCGCGGCGCTCGCCGCGTTGCTCGAGGAACGCCTGGCCGCCATCCTCACCGAGGTCGAGGCGCTGCGCGCCCTGGTCCCGCAGATGCTCGCTGCGCAGCGGCAGAAGATCGAAAACCGCTTCGCCGAGCTGCAGGCCGAACTCGACCCGCAGCGCCTCGAGCAGGAGCTGGTGCTGCTGGCGCAGAAGAGTGACGTGGCCGAGGAGCTGGATCGCCTGAGCACCCATGTGCGCGAGGTGCGCCGCGTGCTCAAGGCCGGCGGCGCCGCCGGCCGGCGCCTCGACTTCCTGATGCAGGAACTCAACCGCGAGGCCAACACCCTCGGCTCCAAGGCTTTCGACCCGCGCTCCACCCAGGCGGCGGTCAACCTCAAGGTGCTGATCGAGCAGATGCGCGAACAAGTGCAGAACATCGAGTGACCCGGTGACAGAATCTTCCATGAACAGCAGCCACGGCACCCTCTACATCGTTTCCGCGCCCTCCGGCGCCGGCAAGACCAGCCTGGTCAAGGCCCTGCTCGACAGCAACGAGCAGATCCGCGTATCGGTATCGCACACCACCCGCCCCATGCGTCCGGGCGAGGTCGACGGGGTGAACTACCACTTCGTCGGGCGCGAGACCTTCCTCGGCATGCTCGAGCAGAACGAATTCCTCGAGCACGCCGAGGTGTTCGGCAACCTCTACGGTACCTCGCAACGCTGGGTCGAGCGCACCCTCGCCGAGGGCTTCGACCTGATCCTCGAGATCGACTGGCAGGGCGCCCAGCAGGTGCGCCGGCTGATGCCGCACGCGCAGTCGATCTTCATCCTGCCGCCGTCGCAGGAGGCGCTGCGCCACCGCCTGAACAACCGCGGTCAGGACAGCGAGGAGATCATCGAGCGACGCATGCGCGAGGCGATCGGCGAGATGAGCCATTACGTCGAGTACGATTATGTGGTTATCAACGACCAGTTCAGCCATGCTCTGGAGGATCTCAAAGCGATCTTCCGCGCTCGCCAGCTGCACCAGCACGCCCAGCAGCAGCGCCATTGCGAGCTGCTCGAGCGTCTGCTCCGCTGAGCCGGCGCATTCGCCACTTCCCTAACCATTGGCGATTTTTTAGACTATCCAATCCGCCCGGCTCCACCGGGCCCAGCCGTTGAATCACGAGGAACACCATGGCCCGCGTCACCGTCGAAGACTGCCTGGACAACGTCGATAACCGTTTTGAACTGGTCATGCTCGCCAGCAAGCGCGCCCGCCAGCTGGCGACCGGCGGCAAGGAGCCGAAGGTGGCCTGGGAGAACGACAAGCCGACCGTGGTGGCCCTGCGCGAGATCGCCGAAGGCCTGGTCGACCACGAGGTCGTCCAGCAGGAAGACATCGTCGAGGAGACCCCGCTGTTCGCCGCCTTCGAGGAAAACGGCAGCGAGGAGATCTGAATTGCCGGGTCGACGTCGCGCGCCTGAATTGCCGGCACGGTCCGGCCTGGAGTAAGCCCTTGGCCAGCATAGACGCCCTCGCCGACCGGCTCAGCAGCTACCTCACGACGGACCAGGTCAACCTGGTCCGCCGCGCCTACTACTACGCCGAACAGGCCCACGACGGCCAGCGCCGGCGCAGCGGCGAGGCCTACGTCACCCACCCGCTGGCGGTGGCCTGCATCCTCGCCGACATGCACATGGACCATCAGAGCCTGATGGCCGCCATGCTGCACGACGTCATCGAGGACACCGGCATTCCCAAGGATGCCTTGAGCGCGCAGTTCGGCGAGACCGTCGCCGAACTGGTCGACGGGGTCAGCAAGCTGACCCAGATGGACTTCCAGACCAAGGCCGAGGCGCAGGCCGAAAACTTCCAGAAGATGGCCATGGCCATGGCCCGCGACATCCGCGTGATCCTCGTCAAGCTGGCCGACCGCCTGCACAACATGCGCACGCTGGACGCCATGCCGCACGAGAAGAGCCGGCGCATCGCCAAGGAAACCCTGGAGATCTACGCGCCGATCGCCAACCGCTTGGGCATGCACAACACCTTCGCCGAGTTCGAGGATCTGGGCTTCAAGGCCATGCACCCGATGCGCGCCGAACGCATCAAGCAGGCGGTGCGCCGCGCCCGCGGCAACCGCCGCGAGATCGTCGGCAAGATCCAGGAGTCGCTGGTCAACTGCCTGGCCCAGGAAGGCCTGCCGGGCGAGGTCAAGGGCCGCGAGAAACACCTCTACAGCATCTACCAGAAGATGCGCGGCAAACGCCGGGCGTTCAACGAGATCATGGACGTCTACGCCTTCCGCATCGTGGTCGACAAGGTCGACACCTGCTACCGGGTGCTCGGTGCGGTGCACAGCCTGTACAAGCCGTTCCCCGGACGCTTCAAGGACTACATCGCGATCCCCAAGGCCAACGGTTACCAGTCGCTGCACACCACCCTGTTCGGCATGCACGGCGTGCCCATCGAGATCCAGATCCGCACCCGCGAGATGGAGGAGATGGCCAACCACGGCATCGCCGCGCACTGGCTGTACAAGTCCAGCGACGACGAGTCGCCGCGCGGCACCCACGCGCGCGCGCGCCAGTGGGTCAAGGGCATCCTCGAGCTGCAGCAGCGCGCCGGCAACTCGCTGGAGTTCATCGAGAACGTCAAGATCGACCTGTTCCCCGACGAAGTCTACGTGTTCACCCCCAAGGGGCGGATCATGGAACTGCCCAAGGGCTCGACCGCCGTCGACTTCGCCTACGCGGTGCACACCGACGTCGGCAACAGCTGCATCGCCTGCCGCATCAACCGCCGCCTGGCGCCGCTGTCCGAGGCGCTGCAGAGCGGCCAGACGGTGGAGATCGTCACCGCCCCCGGCGCGCGGCCCAACCCGGCCTGGCTCAACTTCGTGGTCACCGGCAAGGCGCGCACCCACATCCGCCACTCGCTCAAGCAGCAGCGCCGCTCCGAGTCGGTCAGCCTCGGCGAGCGCCTGCTCAACAAGGCGCTGGCCGGCTTCGACAGCCGCCTGGAGCAGATCGCCGCCGAGCGCGTCGCCGCCGCGCTCGCCGAATACCAGATGGCCCACCTCGACGACCTGCTCGAGGACATCGGCCTCGGCAACCGCATGGCCTACGTGGTGGCGCGCCGTCTGCTGGCCGCCGAAACCAGCGAGCAGACACCCGAGCAGGACGGCCCGCTGGCGATCCGCGGCACCGAAGGTCTGGTGATCAGCTACGCCAAGTGCTGCACGCCGATCCCCGGCGACCCGATCGTCGGCCATCTGTCGGCCGGCAAGGGCATGGTCATCCACCTCGACAACTGCCGCAACATCAGCGAGCTGCGCCACAATCCGGACAAGTGCATCCCGCTGTCCTGGGCCAAGGACGTCACCGGCGAGTTCAACGTCGAGCTGCGCGTCGAGCTGGAGCACCAGCGCGGCCTGATCGCCCTGCTGGCCACCGCGGTGGCCAGCGCCGACGGCAACATCGAGAAGATCAGCATGGACGAGCGCGACGGCCGCATCAGCGTGGTCCAGCTGGTGGTCAGCGTGCACAACCGGGTACACCTGGCCCGCGTGATCAAGCGCCTGCGCACCATCAAGGGCGTCGCCCGCATCGCCCGCCTGCGCGCCTGACCCCCCGTTTCCCATCCAGCCTGCGCGGCGCCCCGGCGCCAGCGCCCGACAGTCCGCAAGGAGCCTCCATGAGCAAGAGCGTCATCAGCACCGATCAGGCCCCCGCCGCCATCGGCACCTACTCCCAGGCCATCAAGGCCGGCAATACCGTCTACCTGTCCGGGCAGATCCCGCTGGTGCCGGCCAGCATGCAGATGGTCGAGGGCGGCTTCGAGGCCGAGGCCGTGCAGGTATTCGAGAACCTCAAGGCAGTCTGCGCAGCCTCCGGCGGCTCGCTGGCCGACATCGTCAAGCTGAACATCTTCCTCACCGACCTCGGCAACTTCGCCACCGTCAACGAGGTGATGGGCCGCTACTTCCAGCAGCCCTACCCGGCGCGCGCGGCCATCGGCGTGGCCGCCCTGCCGCGCGGCGCCCAGGTCGAGATGGACGGCATCCTGGTGCTCGGCTGACGCCCCCGGCGGCCGGCTCTAGGCGCCGGCCTCCTCGAGCAGCGCCGCGTAGCCCTCGCGCCAGCTCGGATAGCGCGGCGCCCAGCCCAGCGCACGGGCCCGGGCGTTGCTGCAACGCTTGCTGCCGGCGCGCCGGCTGGCCGACTGCTCGGCCCAGCGACTCACCCCCAGGCGCTCGCGCAGCCAGGCGACCACCTCGTGCAGCGGCGCCGGCTCGTCGTCGACGCCCAGATACACCGACTCCAGCGCCACCCCGCGGGCATCGGCCTGCAGCAGACAGGCCAGCAGGCCGGCGGCATCCTCGGCGTGGATGCGGTTGGCGTACTGCGGCGGCGCGGCGGCCACCCGGTAGCCGGCGCGCACCTGATCGAGCAGCCAGCGCCGACCAGGCCCGTAGATCCCGGCCAGCCGCACCACGCTGGCGGGAATGCCGCTGCCGAGCGCCAGTCGCTCGGCCTCCAGCAGCACCTGCCCGGACCAGCTCGCCGGCCGGCAGGGCGAATCCTCGTCGACCCGCTCGCCGTCCTGCTGGCCGTAGACCCCGGTACTGGAGACGAACAGCAGGCGTCGCGGCCGCTGGCCGCGCTGCGCCAGCCAGCCGAGCACATGGCGCAGACCCTCGAGGTAGGTGACCCGATAGGCGGCCTCGCCGCCGCCGCGCGGCGCCGCACAGTAGACCAGGTAGTCCGGCGCCTGCGCCGGCCAGGCGGCGGGGCACTCGGCCTCGCCGAGGTCGGCGGCCAGCGGCCGCAGGCCGGCCGGCAGAGCCGCCACGTCGCGGCGCAGGCCGTGCACCGCCCAGCCGGCGGCCAGCAACTGTCGGCCGAGACGGCCGCCGACGTCACCGCAACCGGCGATCACCACGCTAGGAAGAACGGACATCGCGGCACTCCGGAGTCAAAAGACGCAGGATAGCGCGGCAACCGGTCGTCCGGCAGACCCCCGCAGACGCGCAACACCGAGCGCGAAAAACCGCCATAACGATTTACAAACAAGAAACGTTTGCAATAATCTCGCACCTGACTCTTGCGCGCCGGCCAAGGCGGCGCCCGCTTTCCCCCTTGCAGACAGGTCCGGTTCGCATGAACGCTCTCACCGCCCCCCCGCTCATCGCCCAAGCCCGCCACCTTCCGGCCGTCGCGGTGCTGCTTGCCGGCCTGCTGCTGGCTCCGCTCGCCCTGGCCGAACAGCCGGCGCCGCCGGCCGCGCAGGATACCGCCAGCCAAACCGTCGCGGTGCCCGGCCCGGCCGCCGCGCCCCCGCCGGCAAGCGCGGACACCGCGACCTCGGACACCGCGGCCGAGGCGGCGCCGGCCCCTGCCGCCGAAGCCGCGGCGGTCCACGACCTGTCGCCCTGGGGCATGTACCAGGCCGCCGACGTGGTGGTGAAGGCCGTGATGATCGGCCTGCTGCTGGCCTCGGTGGTCACCTGGACCATCGGGGTGGCCAAGGGCCTCGAACTGCTCGGCGCGCGCCGCCGCCTGCGCGGCGAGCTGGCCGACTTCAAGAACCTGCGCAGCCTCGACGAGGCCGCCGAACAGGCCCGCGCCAAGCACAGCTTCAGCACCCTGCTGATCGAGGACGCCCAGGACGAACTGCGCCTGTCCGGCGGACTGACCGAGAAGGAAGGCATCAAGGAGCGCGTCAGCTTCCGTCTCGAGCGGCTGGTCGCCGCCAGCGGTCGCAAGATGAGCAGCGGCACCGGGGTGCTGGCCACCATCGGCTCGGTCGCGCCCTTCGTCGGCCTGTTCGGCACCGTGTGGGGGATCATGAACAGCTTCATCGGCATCGCCAAGTCGCAGACCACCAACCTCGCGGTGGTCGCCCCCGGCATCGCCGAGGCCCTGCTGGCCACCGCCATCGGCCTGGTCGCGGCAATCCCGGCGGTGGTGATCTACAACGTGTTCGCCCGCTCGATCGCCGGCTACAAGGCGCAGGTCGCCGACATCTCCGCCCAGGTGCTGCTGCTGGTCAGCCGTGACCTCGACCGCCAGCCGCCGCCGGTCGTCGCGCGCAGCGCCGCCACCCCGCACATGGTCAAGGTAGGCTGAACATGGGCATGCATCTCAACGAGGGCAGCGACGACCTGCAGGAGGCCCACGAGATCAACGTCACGCCGTTCATCGACGTGATGCTGGTGCTGCTGATCATCTTCATGGTCGCCGCACCGCTGGCCACCGTCGACGTCAAGGTCGACCTGCCCGCCTCCAGCGCCACTCCGCAGCCGCGCCCCGAGCAGCCGGTGTACCTGAGCATCAAGGAAGACCGCAGCCTGTACCTGGGCAACGACGCGGTGGCCGCCGAACAGCTCGGCGCCGCGCTCGATCGCCAGACCGGCGGCGACAAGGAACAGACCGTCTTCATCCGCGGCGACCAGGAGGTCGACTACGCACGCCTGATGGAGGTCATGGACCTGCTGCGCGCGGCCGGCTACCTGAAGATCGGCCTGGTCGGCCTGGAAACGGTCGGTCGCCCATGAGCGGCGTCCGCAGCCTGCCCCGCTGGGGCCTGAGCCTGCTCGCGGTGCTCGGCGTGCACGTCGGCGTGGCCGCCTGGTCGCTGTACTGGCAGCCGCAGGCCGCTCCGCTACCGCTGCCCCCGCCGGCCATGCTCATCGAGCTGGCGCCCGCACCGCCGGCCGCCCCGGCGGCCCCGCCGCCGCCGCCCGAGCCGGTGCGCGCGCCCGAGCCACCGCCGCCCAAGGTGATCGAGGCGCCCAAGCCCAGGCTGGCCCTGCCGCCACCGCCGCCCAAGCCGCGTCCGCAGCCGCCCAAACCCAGGCCGGAACCCAAGCCCGAGCCCAGGCCGCAGCCGCCGGTCGAACCGCTGCCGAGCAGCGCGCCGGTCGAGCACAGCGCGCCCGCGCCGAGCGCCCGGCCGGCCGTCCAGTCGAGCCCGCAGGCCGGCAATCCGGCGCCGTCCAAGGCCAAGGCCAGCTGGCAGAGCCGCCTGCTCGCCCACCTCAACCGCTACAAGCGCTACCCCGAGGACGCGCGCCGGCGCGGCCAGGAGGGCGTGGTCAAGCTGCGCTTCGTGGTCGACGGCCAGGGTCGCGTGCTCAAGTTCGAGCTGGCCGAGCGTTCCGGCAGCCCGTCGCTGGATCGCGCCACCCTGCAGATGATCCGCCGCGCCCAGCCGCTGCCGGCGCCGCCGGCCGAGCTGCTGCAGGGCGGCAGTCTCGAGGTGGTGGCGCCCTTCGTCTACTCGCTGGAGCGGCGCTGATCCCCTCCTGCCCAGCGGCCGGCGATGGTCCCGCCATCGCCGGCCGTGCGCCGTCGACAAGCCGTGACGCATCACCCGCCCGGGTGGTTGGTTCCATTGAAGACAGTCGCTATGCTTGGGCTTATCTCAATGGATATTCGCTATGACACTCACGGAACTGCGCTATATCGTCACCCTCGCCCAGGAACAGCACTTCGGTCGCGCCGCCGAGCGTTGCCACGTCAGCCAACCGACCCTGTCGGTGGGCGTGAAGAAGCTCGAGGACGAGCTGGGGGTGCTGATCTTCGAGCGCAGCAAGAGCGCCGTGCGCCTGACCCCGGTCGGCGAGGGCATCGTCGCCCAGGCGCAGAAGGTCCTCGAGCAGGCCCAGGGCATCCGCGAACTGGCCCAGGCCGGCAAGAACCAGCTGGCCGCGCCGCTCAAGGTCGGCGCCATCTACACCGTCGGCCCCTACCTGTTCCCGCACCTGATCCCGCAGCTGCACCGCATCGCCCCGGACATGCCGCTGTACATCGAGGAGAACTTCACCCACGTGCTGCGCGACAAGCTGCGCACCGGCGAGCTGGACGCGATCCTCGTCGCCCTGCCGTTCCAGGAGGCCGACGTACTGACCAAGCCGCTGTACGACGAACCGTTCTACGTGGTGATGCCGGCCGACCACCCCTGGACCAATCTGGCCAGCATCGACAGCAGCATGCTCAACGACAAGAGCCTGCTGCTGCTCGGCGAGGGCCACTGCTTCCGCGACCAGGTACTGGAGTCCTGTCCGACCTCCCGCCGCGGCAGCGAGGCGCAGCAGCACACCACGGTGGAGTCCAGCTCGCTGGAGACCATCCGCCACATGGTGGCCTCCGGCCTCGGCGTGTCGGTGCTGCCGTTCACCGCGGTGGACAGCCACCACTACGCGCCCGGGGTGATCGCCATCCGCCCGCTCAGCCCGCCGGTACCGCACCGCACCGTGGCCATCGCCTGGCGTGCCAGCTTCCCGCGGCCCAAAGCCATCGACGTGCTGGTCGACGCCGTGCGCCTGTGCTCGCTGGCCCACCCGCCGCAGGCGGCGGAGGCGGTCCAGCCGGCATGAGCGAACTGGCGCGCGTCGCCGTCACCACGCTCAAGGGCGTCGGTCCGGCGCTGGCCGAGAAGCTCGCCCGGGTCGGCCTGGAGACCCTGCAGGACGTGCTGTTCCACCTGCCGCTGCGCTACCAGGACCGCACCCGGGTCACCCCGATCGGCGCCCTGCGCCCCGGCGGCGACGCCGTGGTGGAAGGCGTGGTCAGCGCCGCCGAGGTGACCATGGGCCGCCGGCGCAGCCTGCTGGTGCGCCTGCAGGACGCCAGCGGCACCCTCAGCCTGCGCTTCTTCCATTTCAGCCAGGCGCAGAAGGACGCGCTCAAGCGCGGCACCAGCCTGCGCTGCTACGGCGAGGTGCGCCCCGGCGCCACGGGGCTGGAGATCTACCACCCGGAATACCGCGCCCTCGGCGCCGACGAGCCGTCCGGGCGGGTCGAGCAGAGCCTCACGCCGATCTACCCGAGCACCGAGGGCCTCACCCAGCAGCGCCTGCGCGCGCTCAGCGAACAGGCCCTGCGCGCCCTCGACGGGCGCAGCCTGCCCGACTGGCTGCCCGCCGAACTGGCCCGCCAGTACCGCCTGGCGCCGCTCGACGCGGCGATCCGCTACCTGCACCGCCCGCCGCCGGACGCCGACCTCGAGGAGCTGGCCGAAGGCCGTCACTGGGCGCAGCACCGCCTGGCCTTCGAGGAGCTGCTCACCCACCAGTTGTCCCTGCAGCGCCTGCGCGAGAACGTGCGCGCCCAGCAGGCGCCGCCGCTGCCAGCGGCCTCGCGCCTGCCGGCGCGCTTCCTCGCCGGCCTCGGCTTCGCCCCCACCGGTGCCCAGCAGCGGGTCGCCGCCGAGATCGCCTGGGACCTGGCCCAGGCCGCACCGATGCTGCGCCTGGTGCAAGGCGACGTCGGCGCCGGCAAGACCGTGGTCGCCGCGCTGGCCGCCCTGCAGGCCATCGAGGCCGGCTACCAGGTCGCGCTGATGGCGCCCACCGAGATCCTCGCCGAGCAGCACTACCTGAACTTCAGCCGCTGGCTGCAGCCGCTGGGCATCGAGGTCGCCTGGCTGGCCGGCAAGCTCAAGGGCAAGGCCCGCGCCAGCGCTCTGGAGCGCATCGCCGCAGGCAGCCCGATGGTGGTCGGCACCCACGCGCTGTTCCAGGACGAGGTGCGCTTTCGCAACCTGGCCCTGGCGATCATCGACGAGCAGCACCGCTTCGGCGTGCAGCAGCGCCTGGCGCTGCGCCAGAAGGGCGTCGACGGCCGCCTGTGTCCGCACCAGCTGATCATGACCGCCACGCCGATCCCGCGCACCCTGGCGATGAGCGCCTACGCCGACCTCGACACCTCGATCCTCGACGAACTTCCGCCCGGACGCACCCCGGTGACCACCCTGGTGATCGCCGACAGCCGGCGCCTGGAAGTGATCGAGCGGGTGCGCGCCGCCTGCAGCGAGGGCCGCCAGGCCTACTGGGTGTGCACGCTGATCGAGGAATCCGAGGAGCTCACCTGCCAGGCGGCGCAGAGCACCTTCGAGGAGCTCTGCGCGGCGCTCGGCGAGCTGCGCGTCGGCCTGGTCCACGGGCGCATGAAGCCGGCCGAGAAGGCCGCGGTGATGGAACAGTTCAAGGCCGGCGCGCTGCAGCTGCTGGTCGCCACCACGGTGATCGAGGTCGGCGTCGACGTGCCCAACGCCAGCCTGATGATCATCGAGAACCCCGAGCGCCTCGGCCTCTCCCAGCTGCACCAGCTGCGCGGCCGGGTCGGCCGCGGCAGCGCGGTCAGCCACTGCGTGCTGCTCTACCACGCGCCGCTGTCGCACATGGGCCGCGAGCGCCTGGCGATCATGCGCGAGACCAGCGACGGCTTCATCATCGCCGAGAAGGATCTGGAACTGCGCGGCCCCGGCGAGATGCTCGGCACCCGGCAGACCGGCCTGCTGCAGTTCAAGGTCGCCGACCTGCTGCGCGACGCCGACCTGCTGCCCGCAGTGCGCGAGGCGGCGCAGACCCTGCTGGCGCGCTGGCCGCAGCACGTCAGCCCGCTGCTCGAACGCTGGCTCAGGCATGGGCAGCAGTACGGGCAGGTGTGAGCGGTCCGACTCGGGGAGCCATCCGCATGCCACATGGCGCGGCTATGTTCCTCGGACCGGGCGCCCTTGACTGGTCGTGCTGGGCAGCGCCGGCGCGGGCTGGCTGCTAGGCTGACGCGCCGCTCAGGCCGCCTGCTTCTTGCGCCCCTCCAGCAGCTGGACCAGCCCCTGGAACCACAGCACCAGCGCCGGGTTGCCGCTGATCTGGATGTCCCGGTTCTGGATGCCCTGCATGAAGGCCAGCTGGCGGTTGTCGGCGGTGAGGGTAGCGAAGCCGTAGGCGGCGTCGCGGAAGACGATGCTGAACGCCGGCTGGGGCACCGTGCCGGCAGCGCTGCGGATGCGCCGGCCCCTGACGACGAAGTGGCGGGCGATGCGCCCGTCGCGGGTCTGCAGCTGGAACACCAGGTCGCGGTCTTGCAGCTGCTCGCGGAATTCGGGGTTGCGGCGGCTGGCGCCGGCCAGCAGGCGGCCGAGCAGCCAGAGGAGCAGGCGGAATTTCACAGCGACACCTCGCGAGTCACGCACGGGAGCTGGAATTCTAGCGCGGCGCCGGACGGCGCGGCCGCTGCCGGCGGCCCGGGACCGACAGCCCCGGGCCGGCAGCCTCAGTTGATCGCTTCGCGCAGCGCCTTGCCCGGCTTGAAGGACACCGTGTTGCAGGCGCGGATCTTCACGGGCTCCCCCGTCTGCGGGTTCTTGCCCATGCGGGCGCCGCGGTGGCGCTGCAGGAAGGTGCCGAAGCCGACCAGGGTGACGCTGTCCTGACGGTTCAGCGCGTGGGTGATCTGTTCGAGCACGGCGTTGAGGACGCGGTTGGCCTGTTCCTTGGTGAGGTCGGTCTTCTCCGCGACGGCGGCAGCGAGTTCCGGTTTACGCATAGATGCCTCGTGTGGATTGTTCTTGTTGTGGTGGCGAGTGCCGCGTGCGCCGTGGCAGCGGCGTGCCCGCAGACGCGGACAGCCGACAGTCGAGCGCCACCGGCCGGAAGGCTCTGGCACGCAGCGAACGCTCGAAGGATGGCATGCCCGCCCGGCCTGCGCCAGACCTCCGCCGGGGCACAGCCACCGGCCATTGGTCGTAGAGGCCGCGGCCCGGCCGCCGCCAGGGACGCCGGCCGCATGCTAGACTGGCCGCCGTTTTCCACTGCCGTTGCCCCGCCGTGTCCCAGACCACCTGCGCCAGCCCGCTCTGGCTGGCCATCGATCGACTGCATCCCGCCCCCGCGCCGCACCAGCTCGACTGGCTGAACGAGCAGGGCTCGCTGACCCGCCGCCTCACCGTGCTCAGCGGCGGGCGCTTCGCCGTCGAGCCGCTGGCCGAGGGCTGGCAGACCCTGCGCGACGACGAGTGCACCGCCCTGGGCGTGCCCGCCGGCAGCGAGGGCTGGGTGCGCGAGGTCTACCTGCACGGCGCCGGCCAGCCCTGGGTGTTCGCCCGCAGCGTGGCGGCGCGCGCGGCGCTCGAGGCGCATCCCTTCGCGCTCGATCGCCTCGGCAGCACCTCGCTCGGCCATCTGCTGTTCCGCGACCCGGCCTTCGTCCGCCAGCCGATCGAGGCCTGCCGCTATCCGGCCGGGCTGCTGCCGCCGGCAGTGCGCGCCGCAGGCCTGTGGGGACGCCGCTCGCTGTTCCGCCGCGGCGCGCTCGGCGTACTGGTCGCCGAGGTGTTCCTGCCGGCGCTCTGGCAGGCCGACGGCGACGGTCGCTGAACCCTGCGCCTCGGCGCTCCGCCGGGGCTCAGCCGCACACCCGGTTGCGGCCTTCCTTCTTGGCCCGGTAGAGGGCGCGGTCGACCCGCGCGATCAGCCCGACCAGGGTCTCCTGATCCTCGATCTGCGCCACCCCGACGGACAGCGTGACCCGCCCCGCCTGCGCCTGGGGAGTGCGCTCCAGCCGCATGCGCAGGTGCTCGCCGAGACGCTGCGCCGCCGCCAGCTCGCAGTACGGCAGCACCAGCAGGAACTCCTCGCCGCCCCAGCGCGCCACGCTGTCGGTGGCGCGCACGCCGGAGCGCAGCAGGCGAGCGACGCCCTGCAGGACGGCGTCGCCGGCCGGGTGTCCCCAGGTGTCGTTGATCGCCTTGAAGTGGTCGACGTCGGCGAGCAGCACGCAGAAGGGCGCGCGCCCCTCGCGCCAGGCGAGGTAGGCCTTCTCCAGTTGCAGCTCGCCGGAGCGCCGGTTCAGCAGGCCGGTCAGCGGGTCCAGCGAGGCCTGCTCGCGCAGCGCCTGCTCGGCCTGCACCCGCTCGGTGAGATCCTTGATGATGCTGACGAAGTGGCTGAGCGTGCCGCCGTCGCCGTGCACCGGGGTGATGGTTTCCTCGCAGTGGATCAGCCGGCCGCTCTTGTGACGGTTGACCACGGTGGCGCGGAAGGTCTGCCCGGCCTTGAGGCTGCGCCACAGGCGGCGGTAGAAGGCGCTGTCCTGGGCGCCGGAGCGCAGCAGGGCCGGAGTGCGGCCGAGCACCTCGGCGGGGCTGTAGCCGGTGACCTGCTCGAAGCCCTGGTTGGCGAAGACGATCGCCCCTTCGGTGTCGGTGATGAAGATCGCGTCCTGGGCCACGTCCAGGGCGTGCGCCAGCAGCTGGCTGGAACGCTGGGTGGCGACCAGGCCGCCGATGTCCTGCTGCACCGAGACGAAGTGGGTGACCCGACCCGCCTCGTTGCGCACCGGCGAGATGTTCCACTCCACCGTGTAGGGGCTGCCGTCCTTGCGGTAGTTGACGGTGGAGCCCTGGAAGTAGCGCCCGCCGCGCAGGCACTCGCGCAGCTCGGCGAGCACGTCGCCGTTGGTCAGCGGCCCCTGCAACAGGCGCGGCGAGCAGCCGAGCAGCTCCTCCTCGCGATAGCCGCTCATCCGGCAGAACGCCGGGTTGGCGTAGAGGATGCGCGGGCCGCCCTCGCCGTCCCCGGCGTCGGTGACCAGCACGGCGTTGAACGACTGTTCGAGCGCCGCGCGGATCAGCGCGGCGAGCCTGGCCGGCCCGAGGCGGAGCGGGTCGGCTTCGACGGCTTGCGGCGGCTCCGCGCGGGAGCCCGGCGAGATTTTCTCTTCCTGCATGGATTCAGCCCCGGTGGCAGCTGCGCACGCCCTGGGGCGCGGGCCGGCAGGCGGCCCGGAACGCAGCGGATGACGGAAGTGTGAAGGCGCCCGCAGAAAAAAACCAGTTTGACGTCAGACAACCGTCTCGCTCCGCGGACCGGCCATTGCCCGGTGCAGGCCCTATAATCCAGCCCTTCGCCACCGGGAGGCCCGCGATGTCCACATCCCTGCTCAAGCCCCTGGCCCGCCTGCACCCGCGCGCCCAGGACTTCATCGACCTGACCCGGCTGAACCGGCCGATCGGCATCTACCTGCTGCTCTGGCCGACCCTCAGCGCGCTGTGGATCGCCGCAGGCGGCGTGCCCTCGCTGGCCAACCTGCTGATCTTCGCCTGCGGCGTGGTGCTGACCCGCTCGGCCGGCTGCGCGATCAACGACTTCGCCGACCGCCGCTTCGACGGCCACGTCGAGCGCACCCGCGAGCGGCCGCTGGCCAGCGGCCGGGTGAGTCCGCGCGAGGCGCTGGCGACCTTCGCCGTGCTGATGGCGGCAGCCTTCGTCCTGGTGCTGCTGACCAACGCGACCACCGTCTGGCTGTCGTTCGGCGCGCTGGCGCTGGCCGCGCTCTACCCGTTCATGAAGCGCCACACCCACCTGCCGCAGGTGGCGCTCGGCGCCGCCTACTCCTGGGGCATCCTGATGACCTTCACCGCCGAGGCCGGCAGCCTGCCGGCGGCGGCCGGCCTGCTGTACCTGGCCAACCTGCTGTGGACCGTCGCCTACGACACCTACTACGCGATGACCGACCGCGACGACGACCTGAAGATCGGCGTGAAGTCCACCGCCATCCTGTTCGGCGAAGCCGACCGCGCGATGATCGCCCTTCTCCAGGGGCTCAGCCTGCTCTGCCTGCTGCTCGCCGCAGCACGCTTCGAGCTGGGCATGTACTACCACCTCGGTCTGGCGGCCGCCGCCGGCTGCTTCGTCTGGGAGTACCGGAGCACCCGTTCGCGCGAGCGCCTGGCCTGCTTCCGCGCCTTCCTGCACAACCACTGGGCCGGCCTGGCGATCCTCGTCGGCACCGTCGCCGACTTCGCCCTGCGCTGAGCGGCGGCCGACGGCGCTACGGCCGGGCGACGCGCCAGGCGCCCATCCGGCCGTCGCCGAGGGTGTCGCCCGGCTGGCGGTCCTGGACGAAGGTGTACAGCGGCCGGCCGGCGTAGGCCCACTGCCAGCTGCCGTCGTCGCGCTGCAGCACGCTCCACTGGCCGCCGCCCTCGGCGTCGGCGGTGGCCACCAGCGGCGGCCAGTTGATGGCGCAGGTATCGTTGCACAGCGAGCGCCCCGGACTGTCCTTGTCGAAGGTGTACAGGGTCATGCCCCGGGCGTCGACCAGCATGCCATCCTTGACCATCGCCGGTTCGGCCGCCCAGGCCTGGCCCAGCAGCGCCAGCAGGGCGGCGCCGGCCAGCGCCGGCAGGGTCTTGGGGATTGTGAGCATCGCGGCTCTCCTCGCTGGAAGGGGAAGGGCACGGCGCACGCGAGACAGCGGCGCAGGGCACGCCGGGCATCGGCCGCCGACGCGCGCCGGCGGGCTCTTCCAGCATAGCCGAAGGCCCGCGCCAGACATCCCGGCGTCCGTGTGTCACATCGCTGCAATAATTCCGTTATGTAATGCCGGCATCGCCACGGAATACAGAGACCGCCCCATGGTTGGCAAATCCATCCTCATCGTTGACGACGAAGCGCCGATCCGCGAAATGATCGCCGTCGCCCTGGAAATGGCCGGCTACGAGTGCCTCGAGGCGGAGAACAGCCAGCAGGCCCACGCGCTGATCGTCGACCGCAAGCCCGACCTGATCCTGCTCGACTGGATGCTGCCCGGCACCTCCGGCATCGAGCTGGCCCGGCGCCTCAAGCGCGACGAGCGCACCGCCGACACGCCGATCATCATGCTCACCGCCAAGGGCGAGGAGGACAACAAGATCCAGGGCCTGGAGGTCGGCGCCGACGACTACATCACCAAGCCGTTCTCGCCGCGCGAGCTGGTCGCCCGCCTCAAGGCTGTGCTGCGCCGCGCCGGGGCCGGCGACGGCGAGACGCCGATCGAGGTCGGCCCGCTGGTCCTCGACCCGCTCAGCCACCGCGTCACCATCGACGGCCGGCCGGCCGAGATGGGCCCCACCGAATACCGGCTGCTGCAGTTCTTCATGACCCACCAGGAGCGCGCCTACACGCGCAGCCAGCTGCTCGACCAGGTCTGGGGCGGCAACGTCTACGTCGAGGAGCGCACCGTCGACGTGCACATCCGCCGCCTGCGCAAGGCGCTCGGCGAGAGCTGCGAAAACCTGGTGCAGACGGTGCGCGGCACCGGCTATCGTTTCTCCACCAAGGGCTGACCCCCGGCCGCCGGACCCCGCCGCCCGCACGCGGCCGCTGCACAAGGATCGCAAGGTGAACCACGACTGGCGCGGCATCCTGATCCGCCGCCTGCTGCTGCTGCTCGGCGCCTGCCTGCTGCTCGGCCTGATCACCGGCCAGTACGCCTGGGCGCTGGCCGCCGGGCTGGCCGGCTACCTGTACTGGAACCTGCGCCAGCTGCTGCGCCTGCACCACTGGCTGAAGAGCGCCGGCCCCGACGAGCTGCCGCCGGAAAGCTCCGGCCTGTGGGGCGAGGTGTTCGACCAGATCTACCACCTGCAAAAGCGCAACCAGCGCGCTCGCGGCCGCCTGCAGGCGGTGATCGACCGCGTCCAGGAGTCCACCGCGGCGCTCAAGGACGCGGTGGTGATGCTCGACCGCCAGGGCAACCTGGAATGGTGGAACCGCGCCGCCGGCACCCTGCTCGGCCTCAAGCGCAAGCAGGACGGCGGCCAGCCGATCACCAACCTGGTGCGCCATCCGCACTTCAAGGAGTACTTCGAGCAGCAGAACTACCGCGAGCCGCTGGAACTGCCCTCGCCGGTCAACGACCACGTGCGCCTGCAGTTCCAGCTGACCGTCTACGGCAACGGCGAGCACCTGCTGCTGGTGCGCGACGTGACCCGCGTCCACCAGCTCGAGCAGATGCGCAAGGACTTCGTCGCCAACGTCTCCCACGAGCTGCGCACGCCGCTGACCGTGCTGACCGGCTACCTGGAGACCCTGCTCGACAACGTCGACGCCATCCAGCCGCGCTGGCGCCGCGCCCTGCAGCAGATGCAGCAGCAGGGCGCGCGGATGCAGAACCTGCTCAACGACCTGCTGCTGCTGGCCCGCCTGGAGGCGGCCAGCTACCCCGACGACAACAAGCCGGTGGCGATCGACCTGCTGCTGCACAGCATCGTCGCCGATGCCCGCGCGCTGTCCGCCGAGCGCCACCGCATCCATCTCGAGGCCGACCCCGCGGTGCAGCTCAAGGGCAGCGAGAGCGAGCTGCGCAGCGCCTTCTCCAACCTGGTGTTCAACGCGGTCAAGTACAGCCCCGCGGGCGGCGAGATCCGCGTGCGCTGGTGGGCCGACCAGGCCGGGGCGCACCTGGCCGTGCAGGACAGCGGCGTGGGCATCGAGGCCAAGCACATCCCGCGCCTCACCGAGCGCTTCTACCGGGTCGACGCCAGCCGCTCGGCGAACACCGGCGGCACCGGCCTGGGCCTGGCCATCGTCAAGCACGTACTGATCCACCACCACGGCCAGCTGCAGGTCGACAGCACCCCGGGCAAGGGCAGCACCTTCACCTGCCACTTCCAGGCCCGGCAGATCGCCCGCCGAGGGCGGCCCGGCGCGCCTTGACCGCCCTGCCCTCGAACGACCGGCGGAGACAGGCTGCAGTCAGTCACCGCCGACCGCGAAGTTCGGCAGGCTGTCCACCGGCTGGGCGAACTGGAAGGGGATCGACTCCACCGCCAGACCGACGTTGCGCTGCACCACGAAGTGCAGGTGCGGGCCGGTGCTGCGTCCGGTGTTGCCGGAGGCGGCGATGCGCGCCCCGGCGCGCACCCGCTGCCCCGGCGCCACCTGCAGCGAGCCCCGCTGCAGGTGCAGGTAGACGCCCATGGTGCCGTCGTCGTGGAGGATCCGCACGAAGTTGCCGGCCGGATTGGGGCCGGCGCCGGCCTGGTCGTTGAGGGTGGCGACCACCACGCCGGCGCGCGCGGCGAGGATCGGCGTGCCCTCGGGCATGGCGATGTCCACCGCGTAGCGGCCCTTGGCGGTGAAGTGGCTGTAGCTGCCGTTGGCGCCCTGGGTCTTGCGGAACGGTCCGCCGACCCAGGGCAGCGGATAGCGGTAGGGCCTGGGCAACAGGCGCGGGTCGCCAAGGGCATGGGTCAGCTTCGGCGTGTAGCGCAGCGGCCGGGACGGGTCGCGCGGCGCCAGGGTCAGCAGGCGGATCTGGCTGCGCGGCGGCAGGATCCAGCGCAGCGGCCGCTCCGGCGCTCCGCTGACGTTGTCCAGCTCCTCGAGACGCAGCTCGATCTCCACCGGGGCGAACATCTCGTTGTGCACCCGCAGGGTCTCGCCCGCGGCATGCCGGTGGGTGTCCAGGCGCACCCGGTAGTCCAGCGGCTCGTCGAGGGCCGGCAGCGCGGCGCGCTGGCCGGGCGCCGGAATCCGGAACAACCGTGCGCCGGGCATGGCCTGGTCGCTGTAGGTGACCACGCCGTTGGCGTCGACGTGCTTGTAGACGGTCAGCGCGCCGGCCGGGGCGGCCAGGCCGGCGAGCAGCGAGCCGAACAGGAGGAAGCGGACGGGCATGATGGCACGCTGTCAGCAGGGCGGAAGACGGGCCAAGCCTAACAGGCCGGCCCGCGCCCGGGCGAGACGCGTTCGGCACCGTTGTGAACGGCGTCGTGCGCCGGGCTGATCCAGATCAAACCGGTGCCGCCCGATGATCAGCCCTGCTCGACCGGCCCCTGCTTGGCCAGCCCGGTATGCCGCACGTCGGTGCCGCGCACCAGGTAGATCACCAGTTCGGCGATGTTGCGCGCATGGTCGCCGATCCGCTCCAGCGAGCGCAGCGCCCAGATCACGCTGAGCACCCGGGAGATCGAGCGCGGATCCTCCATCATGTAGGTGGCCAGCTCGCGCAGCGCGCTCTTGTACTCGCGGTCGACGATCTTGTCGTACTGGGCCACCGACAGGGCCAGGTCGGCGTCGAAGCGGGCGAAGGCGTCCAGCGCCTCCTGGACCATCTTGCGCACCTGCTCGCCGATGTGGCGGATCTCCACGTAGCCCTTGGGCGCCACGCCCTCCTCGCAGAGGTCGATGGCGCGCTTGGCGATCTTGGTCGCCTCGTCGCCGATCCGCTCGAGGTCGATCACCGACTTGGAGATGCTGATGATCAGCCGCAGGTCGGAGGCGGCCGGCTGACGGCGGGCGAGGATGCGCACGCACTCCTCGTCGATGTCGCGCTCCATCTGGTTGATCAGCGCGTCGACGTCGCGCACCTGCTGGGCCAGACCGGAGTCGGCCTCGACCAGCGCGCTGACCGCGTCGCTGACCTGCTTCTCGACCAGGCCGCCCATGGCCAGCAGGTGGCTGCGAACCTCCTCCAGCTCGGCGTTGAACTGGGCGGAGATGTGATGGGAAAGGCTGTCTTTGTTGATCATGTACAAACCCTCGATGAGAGCGGATGCCCAGGCAGGATGACGAAGTGGCCCCTGGAAAAGGGTGTCGGGCTAGGAGGCGACGCAGACGGTACACAACCCGTACGGCAAACGTCGTCGCCGCAACCCGGCGCGATTTGCCATGGCCACTAGCCGTAGCGACCGGTGATGTAGTCCTCGGTCTGCTTCTTCGCCGGGTTGGTGAACAGGGTGTCGGTGTCGCCGAACTCGATCAGCTTGCCCATGTACATGAACGCGGTGTAGTCGGAGACGCGCGCCGCCTGCTGCATGTTGTGGGTGACGATGACGATGGTGTACTGGCCCTTGAGCTCGTTGATCAGCTCCTCGACCTTGAGGGTGGAGATCGGGTCGAGCGCCGAGCAGGGCTCGTCGAGCAGCAGCACTTCCGGCTGCACGGCCACGGTGCGGGCGATCACCAGACGCTGCTGCTGGCCACCGGAGAGGCCGAGGGCCGAGTCGTGCAGGCGGTCCTTGACCTCGTCCCACAGCGCCGCGCTCTTCAGCGCCCACTCCACCGTCTCGTCGAGCACGCGCTTCTGGTTGATGCCCTGCAGGCGCAGGCCGTAGACCACGTTCTCGTAGATGCTCTTGGGGAACGGGTTGGGCTTCTGGAACACCATGCCGACGCGGCGGCGCAGCTCGGCGACGTCGACGCCCTTGGCGTAGATGTCCTTGCCGTCGAGGCGGATCTCGCCTTCCACCCGGCAGCCGTCGACCAGGTCGTTCATCCGGTTGAAGGTGCGCAGCAGGGTCGACTTGCCGCAGCCGCTTGGTCCGATGAAGGCGGTGACGCGGTTGCGCGGGATGTTCATCCGCACGTCGTACAGCGCCTGTTTGTCGCCGTAGTAGAGGTTCAGGCCGGGCACCTCGAGGGCCACCGGCTCGCTGGCCAGGTCGAGGGTCTGCTTCTTGCGGCCCAGGCTGTCGAGGCTGATGCCGTGGGTGTGTGCGTTCTGCTGCATGGGAAACTCCCTACGCTGTCAATGCGGTGGCCGCGCGGGCCCGGTGGCCCGCCGCAGCGGCGGAAATCGGTCAGTGGTCGAGCGCCTTGTACTTCTCGCGCAGGTGGTTGCGGATGTACACCGCGCTCAGGTTGAGCAGGGCGATCACCAGCACCAGCAGCAGCGCGGTGGCGTAGACCAGCGGGCGGGCGGCCTCGACGTTGGGGCTCTGGAAGCCGACGTCGTAGATGTGGAAGCCCAGGTGCATGATCTTCTGGTCGAGGTGCAGGTACGGGTAGTTGCCGCTCACCGGCAGGCTCGGCGCCAGCTTGACCACGCCGACCAGCATCAGCGGCGCCACCTCGCCGGCGGCGCGCGCCACGGCGAGGATCAGGCCGGTCATCATCGCCGGGCTGGCCATCGGCAGCACCACCTTCCACAGCGTCTCGGCCTTGGTCGCGCCGAGCGCCAGCGAGCCCTCGCGCAGGGCGCGCGGGATGCGCGCCAGGCCTTCCTCGGTGGCGACGATCACCACCGGCACGGCGAGGATCGCCAGGGTCAGCGACGCCCAGAGCAGGCCCGGGGTGCCGAAGGTCGGTGCCGGCGCGGCCTCGGGGAAGAACAGCCGGTCGATCGAACCGCCCAGCACGTAGACGAAGAAGCCCAGGCCGAACACCCCGTAGACGATCGACGGCACGCCGGCCAGGTTGTTCACCGCGATGCGGATGATGCGGGTCAGCGGGCCCTGCCTGGCGTACTCGCGCAGGTAGATGGCGGCCAGCACGCCGAACGGGGTGACGATCACCGCCATGATCAGGGTCATCATCACCGTGCCGAAGATCGCCGGGAAGATGCCGCCCTCGGTGTTGGCCTCGCGCGGTTCGTCGCTGACGAACTCCCACAGCTTGGCGAAGTAGAAGCCCAGCTTGTCGAGGGTGCCCATGGCGTTGGGCCGGTAGGCGCGCACCACCTTGCCCAGGCTCAGCTCGACCTCGCGGCCGTCGACGGTCGCGAGCACCGCGCTGTCGCGGTTGAACTGCTGCTGCAGCTCGACCAGCTGCGCCTCGAGCACCCGGTACTCGGCATCCCAGCGGGCGCGCTCGGCGTCCAGATCGGCCTGGGCGGCGGCGTCCAGACGGCCCGCCAGCTCCAGCCGGCGGCTCTCCAGGCGCAGGCGCTCGAGGCCGGCGTTGATCCGGCCGATGTCGCGCTTCTCGAGGCGACGGATCTGCGCGTGCAGCGCGTCGACGCGCTCCAGGCGCGCCTGCAGCTCGGCCCAGGCGGCCTCGCCTGCGGCGACCGGCTGACCGTTCTCCTTGACCGCCTGCAGGTAGCCGTAGAAGTTGCCCCACTCGCGGCGCTCGAGCACCACCAGGCTTTCCGGGGTACGCTGCTCGTGCAGCCACTCGCCGACCACCCAGCTGAAGTCGGCGCCGAACACCTCGCGGTTGCCGACCTTGAGCAGCTCGCGGGTCATGAACTCGCCGCCGGCGGCGTCCACCGGCAGGCCGCTGGCGGCCAGGCGGGCGCGCGGCACCTCCTCGCGCTCCACCACCTCGCCGGCGATCAGCCGGGCTTCCTGGCCGGGCACCCGGTATTCGGCCTGCAGCACGTCGGCCGGCCAGAAGTGGCCGAGACCGCGCACGGCGATCACCGCCAGCAGGCCGATGGTCATGATCACGGCGATCGACACCGCGCCGCCGGTCATCCACACCCAGGGCGTGCCGCTCTTGAACCAGGTGTTCAGGTTTTGCTGTTTCACGTTCACGGACGTCTACCTTTCCAGAGCCTCAGAGCGACGCGTACTTCTTGCGCAGGCGGGTGCGGATCAGTTCCGCCAGGGTGTTCATCACGAAGGTGAAGCTCAGCAGCACCAGCGCGGCGAGGAACAGCACGCGGTAGTGGGTGCTGCCCACCTCGGACTCGGGCATCTCCACCGCCACGTTGGCGGCCAGGGTGCGCAGGCCCTCGAAGATATTCATCTCCATGATCGGCGTGTTGCCGGTGGCCATCAGCACGATCATCGTCTCGCCCACCGCGCGGCCCATGCCGATCATCAGCGCCGAGAAGATCCCCGGGCTGGCGGTGAGGATTACCACCCGGGTCAGGGTCTGCCACGGCGTGGCGCCCAGGGCCAGGGAGCCGAAGGTCAGGCTTTTCGGCACGCTGAACACGGCGTCCTCGGCGATCGAGAAGATGTTGGGGATCACCGCGAAGCCCATCGCCAGGCCGACCACCAGGGCGTTGCGCTGGTCGAACGGGATGCCCAGGTCGTTGGTCAGCCACAGCCGCATGTCGCCGCCGAAGAACCAGTTCTCCAGGTGGCCGCTGATGCCCAGGGCGAAGGCGCCGACGCCGATCACCACCGGGATCAGCAGCGCCGCTTCCCAGCCGTCCGGCACGCGCAGGCGGATGCTTTCCGGCAGGCGGCTCCAGATCCAGGCGGCCAGCACGATGCCGAGCGGCATCAGCAGCAGCAGGCTGAAGATCCCCGGCAGGTGGCCCTCGACGAAGGGCGCGAGGAACAGGCCGGCGAAGAAGCCGAGGATCACCGTCGGCAGCGCTTCCATCAGCTCGATCACCGGCTTGATCTTGCGGCGCATCGCCGGGGCCATGAAGTAGGCGGTGTAGATTGCCGCGCAGATCGCCAGCGGGGCGGCCAGCAGCATGGCGTAGAAGGCCGCCTTGAGGGTGCCGAAGGCCAGCGGGGCGAGGCTCAGCTTGGGCTCGAAGTCGGTGTTGGCCGAGGTCGACTGCCAGACGTAGCGCGGCTCGTCGTAGCTCTCGTACCAGACCTTGCCCCACAGCGCGCTCCACGACACCTCCGGGTGCGGGTTGTCGACCACGAAGCGCTTGAGCCGGCCGCCCTCCTCCACCAGCACGCGGGTGGCGCGCGGCGACAGGGCGGCGAGCGCGGCGCCTTCGGCGACCTGCTCGGTGAGCAGGGTGCGGTGCGCGGTGCTGTGGAACAGACCCAGGGTGCCAGCGGCGTCGAGGGCCAGGAAGCCCTTGCGGCGCTCCTCGGGGAGGATCTGGGTCACCGCGGCGTCGCCCAGGCGGAAGTCGCGGATGCGGGTCAGCGCGGCCTTGCCGTCCGGGCTGCGCACCATGAACCACTGGGCGATGCCGCCCTGCGAATCGCCGACCATCAGCGAGATGCCGCCGAGCAGCGGGCTGACGCTGGTCACCGCGGTCTCGCGGTCGCGGGCCAGTTCGTAGCGGCCGTTCAGGCTCCGCCGGCGCAGGTCGAACACGTCGGCGGTGGCGCGGCCGTTGACCACGTACAGCCACAGGTGGCGCGGATCGATGACCAGGCTGTGGATCGGATCGGCGATCTGCGGCAGCTCGATGCGCTGCTCGTCGAGGCTCACCTCGCCGGTGAACAGGTTCTCCTCGCGCTCCAGGCTCAGCACGTGCAGTTCGCTGCCGGTGGAGGCAGCCAGCAGCAGGGCCGGACCGTTCTGGCTGATGCCGACCTTGTCCAGCGCGCGGCCCTGCGGATCGAGGGTGATCGGCGCTTCGCCGAACGGATAGGCGATCTCCGGAGAGATGGTCTTGACGTCGTCGGGGTAGCTGACCTTGTAGTTGTGCTGCAGCACCAGCACCTGGCCGTTGGACAGCCCCAGCGCCAGGCGGCGGCTGCCCGGCTGGTCCTCGGCGACCGAGCTGATGGCCACGCCGTCGGGCAGCGCCACGCGCTGGCTGTTCAGCGCCTCGCCGTTCTTCAGGGCGAAGAACTGCACCCGACCGCTGCGGTCCAGGCGCATCGCCACCTGGTTCTGCTCCTCGACGGCCAGCAGCAGCGCCGGCGCCTGCTCGGTCAGCCAGGCCGGCTGCTGCGCCGGACGCGCCTCGAGCGACGCGCCACCGAAGATCGGCATGACCACCCAGGCCAGGTAGAAAAAGATCAGGGTGATGGCGCCGAGCACCGCCAGACCGCCGATCGACACGTACCAGCGGGACAGGTGGTCCTTGAGTGCGCGCAGGCGGCGCTTGCGCTGAAGCGCCGGGGTATCGAAATCCAGCCGCTGCGTTTTGGTGAGAGAGGTCATGGTTTCATTGGCCAAGTCGTTCATGCGCACACCCTAGCGGGGCTTTGTGACACAAAGATTACAGAGCGGTGACGTGGCGAGGCCCGCCACTCTCGCGAGGGCGGGCATCGCAGGGGCGGGCTTGCTGCCCGCGGCGTCCGTGCCGGCTGCCGGTCGATGACTTACAGGCCCAGCTCCTTGAGGGTCTTCTCGGCGATCTTGCTCGGCATCGGGATGTAGCCGTCCTTGACCACCACTTCCTGACCCTGCTTGGACAGCACCAGCTTGATGAACTCGGCGTCCAGCGGGCTCAGCGGCTTGTTCGGCGCCTTGTTCACGTAGACGTAGAAGTAGCGCGCCAGCGGGAACTTGCCGGCCAGGGCGTTCTCCTCGCTGGCCTCGAAGGCCTCGCCGCCCTTCTTCGACAGCGGCACGGCGCGCACGCTGGAGGTCTTGTAGCCGATGCCCGAGTAGCCGATGGCGTTCAGGGTGCTGGAGATCGACTGCACCACCGAGGCCGAGCCCGGCTGCTCGTTGACGTTGGGCTTGAAGTCGCCCTTGCACAGGGCCTCTTCCTTGAAGTAGCCGTAGGTGCCGGACACCGAGTTGCGGCCGAACATCTGGATCGGCTTGGCCGCCCACTCGCCGGTCAGGCCCAGATCGCCCCAGGTCTTGATGTCCTTCTCGCCGCCGCACAGGCGGGTGCTGGAGAAGATCGCGTCGACCTGGGCGATGTCCAGCGACTGGATCGGGTTGTCCTTGTGCACGAACACCGCCAGGGCGTCGATCGCCACCGGCACCGCGGTCGGCTTGTAGCCGTACTTCTCTTCGAAGGCCTGGATCTCGTTGTCCTTCATCGGGCGGCTCATCGGCCCCATGTTGGCGGTGCCTTCGGTCAGCGCCGGCGGCGCGGTGGAGGAACCGGCGGCCTGGATCTGGATGTTCACGTTCGGGTACTGCTTCTTGAACTCCTCGGCCCACAGGGTCATCAGGTTGGCCAGGGAGTCGGAGCCGACGCTGGACAGGTTGCCGGAGACGCCGGTGGTCTTCTCGTAGGTCGGCAGCGCCGGGTCGATGGCGGCAACCGCACTGGCGGTGGCGACGCCGGCGGCGACGAAGGTCATGGCCGCCATCAAACGCTTGAGTTTCATGCCTTGCTCCTGAACGGATGGGGAAGTGGTTCGGATCGGGGGCCAGTATCGGCAGGCCGCATGAACACTCTATGAACCGATTGTGACAGTTGCATGACCGTTCCCGCGGCGACCCTCTGCCGCCCGACGGGGTCTGTCCCTCGACGGCGGGCCTTGGCACAATTGCTGCTGTGCACAACAACAATTCCCCTACGGCGGCGAGCGATGAACGAATTCGAACAGGACGATCCCATCCCCCAGGGCGACCTTGCCCTGCAGATCACCGCGCTGCCGCGGGAAACCAACGGCTTCGGCGACATCTACGGCGGCTGGCTGGTGGCGCAGATGGACCTGGCCGGCACCGCCATGGCCAGCCGCATCGCCGGCGGCCGGGTGGCCACGGTGGCGATCGACCGCATGGCCTTCCTGGTGCCGGTGGCGGTCGGCGCGCAGCTGTCCTTCTACACCCAGGCGGTGGCCATCGGCCGTAGCTCGGTGCGCCTGCTGATCGAGGTGTGGAGCGACGACCCGCTGACCAGCGACTGGCGCAAGGTCACCGAGGCGGTGTTCGTGTTCGTCGCCATCGACGCCGACGGCCGCACCCGCGTCCTGCCGCCGCGCCTCTGAAGCCGCGCACGGCGAACCGACGGCACAACGCCAGCCCGGGGGCTGGCGTTGGCGTTTCTGCACCGGGCGCCGCGACTCAGCTGCGGATGTTGTAGATCAGTTTCTCGTTGTCCTCGGCGTAGTCGCGCAGGCGCTTGAGGTAGGCCTTCTGCTGCGCCCACACCTTGCTGGCGGCCGGGTCGGCGGCGGCGCTGGCCTCGACCACCTCGGCGGCCACCTCGCGCAGGCGGGCGATCACCACCTCGGGCAGGCGGCGCACCTCGACGCCCTCGGCCCTGAGCTTCTCCATCGCCTCCATGTTGCGCGCGTTGTAGTCGTCGAGCATGTCGCCGTTGACGTCGCGGGCGGCGGCGCGAACGATGGCCTGGAGGTCGGCCGGCAGCTTGTCCCAGGCGGCCTGGTTGACGGTCAGCTCGAAGGTCACGTTGGGCTCCTGCCAGCCCGGGGTGTAGTAGTACTTGGCCGCCTTGTGCAGGCCCAGGGCCAGGTCGTTGTACGGGCCGATCCACTCGGTGGCGTCGATTGCGCCGGTCTGCAGGGCGGTGAAGATCTCGCCGGCCGGCAGGTTGACCACGGTGCCGCCCATCTTGGTCAGCACCTCGCCGCCCAGGCCCGGGGTGCGCATCTTCAGGCCCTTGAAGTCGTCGACCGTGTTGATCTCCTTGTTGAACCAGCCGGCGGTCTGCACGCCGGTGGCGCCGCAGGCGAAGGGCACCACGTTGAACGGCTTGTAGACCTCCTCCCACAGCTGCATGCCGCCGCCGTAGTGCAGCCAGGCGTTCATCTCCTGGGCGTTCGGGCCGAACGGCAGGGCGCAGAAGAACTGCGCCGCCGGGACCTTGCCCTTCCAGTAGTAGGGCGCACCGTGGCCCATCTCGGCGGTGCCGCGCGACACCGCGTCGAACACCTCCAGCGCCGGGACCAGTTCGCCGGCCGCATACACCTTGACCTGCAGGCGGCCGCCGCTCATCTCGTTGACCAGCCTGGCGAAGCGCTCGGCGCCGACCCCGACGCCGGGGAAATTCTTCGGCCAGGAGGTGACCATCTTCCAGGAGAAGGTCTGCGCCGGCGCGGCGGCCCCTCCCTGCGTGCTCTCGTTCTGCTTCTGACAACCGGCCAGCGCGGTGGCGGCCAGGCCGACACCGGCGGCGGCAAGAATGTCGCGACGTTTCATGCAGGACTCCTTGTTGTTGGGCTGGCGCCCCGGTCGGTGCGGCGCCTGCCTCTTGATAGCACGGCCGCGGGTTTCATCTCCAGCATAGCCGCAGCAGCTAGACTGACAGGCGGTTATTCCAATTCATGCTCCGATTGCCGGCCGGCCATCGCTATTGCGAGAATCGCCGGACAGACCAATTGACAACGACAAGGACCCTCCCATGTCCGACTCCCCCCCTGCCCTGCTCAGGCTGGCGCGCGTCATCGAGGCGCTCAACGCGCGCTTCGGTCAGGCCTGCGCCTGGCTTACCCTGTTCCTCGTCCTCGGCACCACCGTGGTGGTGGTGCTGCGCTACGGCTTCGGCATCGGCGCCATCGCCCTGCAGGAGTCGGTGATGTACGCCCACGCCCTGGTGTTCATGGGCGCCGCCGCCTGGACCCTGCAGCGCGGCGGCCACGTGCGGGTCGACATCTTCTACCAGAAGCTCCCGCAGCCGCGGCAGGCCGTGGTCGACCTGCTCGGCCACCTGCTGCTGCTGCTGCCGGTGTGCCTGTTCCTCGCCTGGAACAGCTGGGACTACGTCGCCGCCTCCTGGTCGACCCGCGAGGTATCCGGCGAGGCCCGCGGCCTGGCCTACGTCTACCTGCAGAAGAGCATCATCCTGGTGCTGGTGTTCAGCCTGATCCTCCAGGCGCTCGCCGACATCGTCATCCTCGGCTACCGCCTGGCCGGCCGCGAACCCTTCCCGGAGGTGCACCATGGCTGAGCTGATGGCGATCCTGCTGTTCGTCAGCATCTGCCTGGTGCTGATGGCCGGCTACCCGGTGGCCTTCACCCTGGGCGGCGTGTCGCTGCTGTTCGCCGGCATCGGCATCCTCACCGGCGCCTTCGACGGCAGCTACCTGCACGCGCTGCCCAACCGCCTGTTCGGCATCATGAACAACCAGACCATGCTGGCGGTGCCGCTGTTCGTGTTCATGGGCGTGATGCTGGAGAAGTCGCGGGTCGCCGAGGACCTGCTGGAGTCCATGTCGCGGCTGTTCGGCACCCTGCGCGGCGGCCTGGCGATCTCGGTCTGCGTGGTCGGCGCGCTGCTCGCCGCCAGCACCGGCATCGTCGGCGCCACCGTGGTGACCATGGGCCTGCTGGCGCTGCCGACCATGCTGCGCCGCGGCTACGACCCGGCCATCGCCACCGGCACCCTGGCCGCCACCGGCACCCTCGGGCAGATCATCCCGCCGTCGATCATCCTCGTGCTGCTCGGCGACGTGATGTCCAGCGCCTACCAGCAGGCGCAGCTGAAGATGGGCGTGTTCTCGCCGAAGACCGTGTCGGTCGGCGACCTGTTCGTCGGCGCGCTGCTGCCCGGCCTGCTGCTGGTCGGCCTGTACATCCTCTACCTGGTGTTCGTCGCCGTCACCCAGCCGAAGAAGCTGCCGGCGCTGCCCAAGGAGGAGCTCGGCCCGATCGAGTGGGGCAAGCTGTTCAACGCGCTGATCCCGCCGCTGGTGCTGATCGCCGCGGTGCTCGGCTCGATCCTCGCCGGCTACGCCACGCCCACCGAGGCGGCGGCGCTCGGTGCGGTCGGCGCCACCCTGCTGGCCGTGGCCAAGCGCAAGCTGAACCTCGTCCAGCTCAAGGAGGTGGCCTTCGGCACCACCGAGATCAGCTCGATGGTGTTCCTGATCCTGATCGGCGCCTCGCTGTTCTCCCTGGTGTTCCGCGGCTTCGGCGGCGAGGCGCTGATCGAGGACGCCTTCGCCCAGTTGCCCGGCGGGGTGCTCGGCGCCTTCCTGGTAGTGATGGTGGTGATCTTCCTGCTCGGCTTCATCCTCGACTTCATCGAGATCACCTTCGTGGTGGTGCCGATCGTCGGTCCGGTGCTGCTGGCCATGGGCCTGGACCCGGTCTGGCTGGGGGTGATGATCGCCCTCAACCTGCAGACCTCGTTCCTCACCCCACCATTCGGCTTCTCGCTGTTCTACCTGCGCGGCGTGACCCCGCGCTCGGTGCCGACCAGCACCATGTACAAGGGCGTGGCGCCGTTCATCGCCATCCAGGGCCTGATGCTGGTGATCGCCTACATCTGGCCGGAGCTGGTCACCTGGCTGCCGGGTGTGGTGTACGGCAAGTAAGCCTGAGCTGTAATGAGCAGGGCCGGTCGTTGACCGGCCCTGCTCATTTGGCTTGCAGAATGCTCGCCCCTCCTTTCAGCGCTCCACGTCCTCCGAGCACCTAATCCTTATTCCTCCCCCTCAGACTGCTACGACAAGTCGGCCATGGCGGCTCGCTTTCGGGCTCGTGGCGGGTTGCTGTCGTCTTGCCGTCGTGGCGGAATGTGGCCGTCCGCGTCAGATTGGGCGCTCCGCAGCAAAGGGATCTTGAAAATGTCGGTTCAGAAATTGCGCCTCAAACTGGGCTGGTCCCAGCAACAGCTTGCCGAAGCCAGCGGCCTGAGTGTCCGCACGATTCAGCGAATAGAGGCCGGCTATCCGGCCAGTACGGAATCCCTCAAGTCTCTTGCTGCGGTATTCGAGATCGACTTCTCAGCCCTTAACCCGGAGCAAGCCATGAAATCCAGCCCCTCTGATCCTTCCGAACAGCAAGAGGCGGAAGCATTCAACTACGTTCGCAAACTGAGAGGCCTTTATCGGCACGTGGCGCGTTACGCCGTGGTTACTCTCGCCCTGTTGGTGATCAATCTGACCGTCACTCCCAACAGGATGTGGGCGCTTTGGGTAATGGGGGGCTGGGGACTTGGTATCCTCATGCACGCCAGCCGTGTCTTTCGCCCCGACGGGTTCCTCGGCCCTCAGTGGGAGAGGCGACAAGTCGAAAAACGCCTGGG
Organism: Stutzerimonas stutzeri; assembly: GCF_024451105.1. Classification (GTDB taxonomy): domain Bacteria; phylum Pseudomonadota; class Gammaproteobacteria; order Pseudomonadales; family Pseudomonadaceae; genus Geopseudomonas; species Geopseudomonas stutzeri_A. The sequence goes on along the minus strand of NZ_JANGEY010000011.1, from coordinate 28,950 downwards.
ACGTCCGCTTTGACGCGGAAGGCATCGTCTTAGACTGCGCAACCTCAGGCAGGCGATGCCTTCTCGGCCCACCAGCGCGCAGGAAAACTCTCCCCGCAGGCTTCCGGCCGACACACTATGTCCTTGCTGCGCTATGAATGCTTGCGGTCGCGCCATGCGCTCGCGACGAAAGATCCGGCCTCATTCTTTTCGAGGTGACATATGCTGATATTGAGCATTGTTGCTACGGCACTACTCGTTCGTTTTCCATCGCTTGCAGGCTCGATCTACAAGATATGCAGGCGCGGTAGCGGCCAAAAAGTTACCGTATTCTTGCTCCTTTCTGCCGGGCTGGTGCTCAGCGGGCTGATTGCAATACGAGTGGCCGGCTAGTTGTGGCGACTGTCACAGATAGTCCCCTCCAGATTGCGCCGCTGCGGCGCCGGCTGCTGCTGGGTGATGCAGTGGATGTTGCCGCCGCCGAGGAGGATCTCGCGCCCCGGCAGCATCACCACCTCGCGCTCGGGGAACAGCCGCTTCAGCAGGGCCTCGGCTTCGGCGTCGCGGGGATCGTCGAAGCTCGGTGCGATCACCCCGCCGTTGACGATCAGGAAGTTGACGTAGGAAGCCGCCAGGCGGATCGCCGGGTCGCGCGGCTGGCTGCCGGGAACCAGGTCGACCCCGGCGCACTCCTCGGCAGTGGCGTGCAGCGGGCCGGGGATCGGCATGCGGTGCACGGTCAGCGCTCGGCCGCGGGCGTCGCGCACCTGCTCGAGCACCGCCAGCGCGGCGCGGCAGCGCGACCAGTTGGGATCGCGCTCGTCGTCGCTCCAGGCCAGCAGCACCTCGCCGGGGCGCACGAAGCAGCAGAAGTTGTCGACGTGGCCGTCGGTCTCGTCGTTGTACAGGCCATGCGGCAGCCAGATCACCTTGTCCACCGCCAGGTGGGCGTGCAGCACCGCCTCGATCTCGCCGCGGGTCAGCTGCGGATTGCGGTTGGGGTTGAGCAGGCACTCCTCGGTGGTCAGCAGGGTGCCCTCGCCGTCGACGTGGATGGCGCCGCCCTCCAGGACGAAGCCCTCGACCCGGTAGCGCGCGCAGCGCTCGATGGCGAGGATCTTGCCCGCCACCTGGTCGTCGCGGTTCCACGGCGCGTACAGGCCGCCGTCGAAACCGCCCCAGGCGTTGAAGGTCCAGTCGACGCCGCGCACCTCGCCGCGAGCGTCGACCACGAAGGTCGGCCCGGTGTCGCGCACCCAGGCGTCGTCGCTGCTCAGCTCGACCACGCGGATGTCGCCGTGGGCCAGGCGCGCGCAGGCGTTCTCGTACTGGGCGGCGCCGACGCCGACGGTCACCGGCTCGAAACGGGCGATGGCGCGGGCCACGGCGGCGAAGGCGGCCTGCGCCGGCTTGGCGCCGAGGCGCCAGTTGTCCGGGCGCTCCGGCCAGAGCAGCCAGGTCTGCGCGTGCGGCTCCCACTCGGCCGGCATGCGGAAGCCGTCGGCGCGCGGGGTGGTGTTGAGGGTGGTCATGGGCTCACCTGTGCCTTGCCGCGGGGTCACTCGGAGGCGTGCTCGCCGTCGAGGGTGGCCAGCGGCCCGTAGAGGTTCGGCCGGCGGTCGCGGAACACCCCCCAGGCGCTGCGCAGGTGCTCGAGGCGGTCGAGGTCGAAGCTGTGCACCAGCACGCCCTCCTCCGTCTCGCCCAGCTCGGCGACCTTGGCGCCGAACGGGTCGGCGATGAACGAGGAGCCGTAGAAGGTGATGTGGTAGTCCTCCTGGTCCTCGCGGCCGATGCGGTTGCTGGCGATCAGCGGCATCAGGTTGGCACCGGCGTGGCCCTGCTGCACGCGCTGCCAGTGGTCGCGGGAGACGATGCTCGGGTCGTGCGGCTCGCTGCCGATGGCGGTCGGGTAGAACAGCAGCTCGGCGCCCTGCAGGGCCATGGCCCGCGCGCACTCGGGGAACCACTGGTCCCAGCAGATGCCGACGCCGATCTTCGCGTAGCGGGTGTTCCACACCCTGAAGCCGGTGTCGCCGGGGTTGAAGTAGTACTTCTCGTGGTAGCCCGGGCCGTCGGGAATGTGGCTCTTGCGGTAGATGCCGAGCAGGCTGCCGTCGGCGTCGATGATCGCGATGCTGTTGAAGCGCGCGCGCCCGGCACGCTCGAAGAAGCTGATCGGCAGCACCACGGCGAGCTCGCGGGCCACCTTGCGGAAATGGGCGATGGCCTCGTTGGTTTCCAGCGGGGTGGCCAGCTGCAGGTAGTCCGGGTTGGGCTTCTGGCAGAAGTACGGGGTCTCGAACAGCTCCTGGAGGAGCACGATCTGCGCGCCCTGCGTCGCCGCCCGGCGCACCAGCTTCTCGGCGTTGGCGATGTTGGCGGCGCGCTCCCAGGAACAGGCCATCTGGGTGGCGGCGACGGTGACGATGCGGGACATGGCGACCTCGTGGCGACGCGAAGAGAAGTGCCTTCAAGCTGGCAGAGGATAGCCGCGGGGTCAAATGGCGGGAGCTGGCGCGACGGCCGCCCCGCGGATGGCCGCCCCATGGATGGCCGCCCCATGGAAAACGGCCGCAGGTCTTTTCCACCAGTTGGCCGCGGGCCGTGGTGGAAAATCGCTGCACGAGCTTCCACCCCCTGCCCGCCAGCGGCTGGCCGATTCAGACCGTATGCAGATACCAGTTGTACTCCAGGTCGGAGATCGAGTGCTCGAACTCCTCCAGCTCGTGCTCCTTGCAGGCGACGAACACGTCGATGTAGTCGGGACTGATGTAGCGGGCGAGGATCTCGCTGTCGTCCAGCGCGCGCAGAGCGTCGCGCAGGTTGTTGGGCAGGCTCTGCTCGAGCTGCTCGTAGGAGTTGCCCTCGATCGGCGGCGGCGGCTCGATCCGCTGGCTCAGGCCGTGGTGCACGCCGGCCAGCAGCGAGGCCATCAGCAGGTAGGGGTTGGCGTCGGCGCCGGCCACGCGCTGCTCGATGCGCAGCGCCTCGGGGTTGCCGGTCGGGACGCGCAGCGCCACGGTGCGGTTGTCCAGCCCCCAGGACGGCGCGTTGGGCACGTAGAACTGCGAGCCGAAACGCCGGTAGGAGTTGACGTTGGGACAGAGGAAGGCCATCGACGCCGGCAGGGCCTGCAGCACGCCGCCGATGGCGTGGCGCAGGGCGTCGTTGGCCAGCGGGTCCTCGCCGGCGAAGATGTTGCGCCCGTCGCGGTCGAGCAGCGAGATGTGCACGTGCAGCCCGTTGCCGGCCTGGCCCGGGTAGGGCTTGGCCATGAAGGTGGTGTCCATCTCGTGGTCGTAGGCGGTGTTCTTGATCAGCCGCTTGAGCAGCACCGCGTAGTCGCAGGCCGCCAGCGGGTCGGCGACGTGGTTGAGGTTGACCTCGAACTGCGCCGGGGCGCTTTCCTTGACGATGGCGTCGGCCGGGATGCCCTGGATGTGCGCGCCGTCGAGGATGTCCTGCAGGCAGTCGGCGTACTCGTCGAGGTCGTCGATGGAGTAGACCTGCACCGCCTGCGGACGCTTGCCGGAGATCGGCGAGCGCGGCGGCTGCGGGCGGCCGTTCACGTTCTCCTGGTCGATCAGGTAGAACTCCAGCTCGAAGGCCGCGCATACGGTCAGCCCCAGCTCGTCGAAACGCTGCACCACCCGGCGCAGCACCTCGCGCGGGTCGGCGAAGAACGGCTCGCCTTCCATCTCGTGCATGGTCATCAGCAGCTGGGCGGTGGGCCGGCGCTGCCAGGGCTCCATGCGCAGGGTACCGGGGATCGGCAGGCACACGCGGTCGGCGTCGCCGATGTCGAGCCCGAGGCCGGAGCGCTCCACGGTCGAACCGGTGATGTCGAGGGCGAACAGCGAAGCCGGCAGGTTGATGCCCTTCTCGTAGACCTTGAGCAGGTTGCTGCGGTCGATGCGCTTGCCGCGCACCACACCGTTCATGTCTGCAATCAGCAGGTCCACGAACTGGACCTCGGGATGTTCCGCTAGGAACTCGTTCGCTTCGTTGAGCAGAACGGCACTCGGAGCGGCCGCCATGATGGAACACCTTGTCTTGTTTAAAATATCAATCACGTGTCTGCATGGATTTGAGTCAATCCCAAAGGCATTGGGTTGTCAATAGGCCCAAATGTTGCACACTGTTAGGGCGCCATGTCCGCTTTCCGGGCAGCGTTCCCGCAGCGAACGGCGCCGTTCGTCGGGCCTGTTCAGGCAATCCGGCAGGTGTTGTCGAATAAATCGAACAAGACTAAGCTCGGGCCAGATCCACACTGCGACCGCCCGGTGCTCCCATGTCCGTACAGCCCCTGATCGGCGTCACCGCCTGCAGCAAGCAGATCGGCCTGCACCCCTTCCACGTCGTCGGCGACAAGTACCTGCGCGCCGTGGCCGTGGCCGCCGGCGGCCTGCCGCTGGCGATCCCGGCCATGCCCGAACTGATCGACATCCCCGCCCTGCTCGAACGTCTCGACGGCCTGTTGCTCACCGGCTCGCCGTCCAACGTCGAGCCGCACCACTACCGGGGGCCGGCCAGCGCGCCGGACACCCACCACGATCCGGCCCGCGACGGCCTGACCCTGCCGCTGATCCGCGCCGCGGTCGATCTCGGCGTGCCGCTGCTGGGCATCTGCCGCGGCTTCCAGGAGATGAACGTGGCCTTCGGCGGCAGCCTGCATCAGCGCGTGCACGAGGCCGGGCCGTTCATGGACCACCGCGAGGACCAGGCGGCGCCGCTGGAGGTGCAGTACGGCCTGCGCCACCCGCTGGAGGTGCAGCCGGGCGGACTGCTCGAGCGCCTCGGCCTCGGCCCGCGCTTCGAGGTCAACTCGGTGCACGGTCAGGGCGTCGAGTGTCTGGCCCCGGGCCTGCGCGTCGAGGGTCTGGCGCCGGACGGACTGATCGAGGCCTTCTCGGTGGAGCAGGCCGAGACCTTCGCCCTCGGCGTGCAGTGGCACCCGGAGTGGAAGGTGACCGAGCATCCGGCCTACCTGGCGATCTTCCGCGCCTTCGGCGCGGCCTGCCGCGAGCGCGCGTCACGCAGCTAGGCCATGCTGTAAGGGACTACCGACCGGCAATTGTCGAGGATGCCATGGCTACCAAGCAGGACCGTCTGAGCAACTGGCTGAAGGAGCACCGGATCACCGAGGTGGAGTGCCTGGTCTGCGACCTCAACGGGATCGCCCGCGGCAAGATCGCGCCGACCAGCAAGTTCCTCGCCGAGCGCGGCATGCGCCTGCCCGAGAGCGTCCTGCTGCAGAGCGTCACCGGCGACTACGTCGAGGACGAGATCTACTACGACCTCCTCGACCCCGCCGACATCGACATGTTCTGCCGCCCGGACGAGAACGCGGTGTTCCCGGTGCCCTGGGCCATCGAACCGACCGCCATGGTGATCCACGACAGCTACGACAAGGTCGGCAACCCCGCCGACCTGTCGCCGCGCAACGTGCTCAAGCACGTGCTGCGCCTGTACGCCGAACAGGGCTGGCAGCCGATCGTGGCGCCGGAGATGGAGTTCTACCTGACCCAGCGCTGCGACGATCCCGACTATCCGCTGCAGCCGCCGGTGGGCCGCTCCGGACGCCAGGAGACCGGCCGCCAGTCGTTCTCCATCGACGCCGCCAACGAGTTCGATCCGCTGTTCGAGGACATGTACGCCTGGTGCGAGGCGCAGGGCCTGGACCTGGACACCCTGATCCACGAGGAAGGCACCGCGCAGATGGAGATCAACTTCCGCCACGGCGACGCCCTGCAGCTGGCCGACCAGATCTTCGTGTTCAAGCGCACCCTGCGCGAGGCGGCGTTCAAGCACGGCGTCACCGCCACCTTCATGGCCAAGCCGATGACCGGCGAGCCGGGCAGCGCCATGCATCTGCACCAGAACGTGATCGACCGCCGCAGCGGGCGCAACGTGTTCTCCAGCGAGGACGGCAGCAGCAGCGAGCTGTTCCTCAACCACATCGCCGGCCTGCAGAAGCTGATTCCCGAGGCGCTGCCGCTGTTCGCCCCCAACGTCAACTCGTTCCGCCGCTTCCTGCCCGACACCTCGGCACCGGTCAACGTCGAGTGGGGCGAGGAGAACCGCACCGTCGGTCTGCGCGTGCCGGATGCCAACCCGCAGAGCCGCCGGGTCGAGAACCGCCTGCCGGGCGCCGACGCCAATCCCTACCTGGCCATCGCCGCCAGCCTGCTGTGCGGCTACGTCGGCATGCTCGAGGGGCTGCATCCGACGCCGCCGGTCAAGGGCCGCGCCTACCAGCGGCGCAACCTGCGCCTGCCGCTCAACCTGGAGGCGGCGCTGGAGGCCATGGAACAGTCGAAGACCCTCGAACGCTACCTGGGGCGGCGCTTCTGCCGCGGCTACGTGGCGGTCAAGCGGGTCGAGAACGAGAACTTCAAACGGGTGATCAGCTCCTGGGAGCGCGAGTTCCTGCTGCTCTCGGTATGAGCCGACACTCCTGGAACGCCTTGCTCGAGGGGGGTAACACGACATGACCCAGCAACGCAGCACCGCCGAGTGGCAGGCCCTCGGCCGCGAGCACCTGCTCGCCCCGTTCAGCGACTACAAGCAGCTCGGCGCCAAGGGCGCGCGCATCGTCACCAGGGCCTCCGGCGTCTACCTGTGGGACAGCGAGGGGCACAGGATCCTCGACGGCATGGCCGGCCTGTGGTGCGTCAACGTCGGCTACGGCCGCCGCGAGCTGGCCGACGTCGCGCACCGGCAGATGCTCGAGCTGCCCTACTACAACCTGTTCTTCCAGACCGCCCACCCGCCGGCCATCGAGCTGGCCGCGGCGATCGCCGAGATCGCCCCGCCGGGCATGCAGCACGTGTTCTTCACCGGCTCGGGCTCGGAGGCCAACGACACCGTGCTGCGCCTGGTGCGCCACTACTGGGCGATCAAGGGTCGGCCCGAGAAGAAGGTGATCATCGGCCGGATCAACGGCTACCACGGCTCCACCGTGGCTGGCGCCAGCCTCGGCGGCATGCAGGCGATGCACGAGCAGGGCGACCTGCCGATCCCCGGCATCGAACACATCGCCCAGCCCTACTGGTACGGGGAAAGCGGCGCCATGGACCCGCAGGCGTTCGGCGAATGGGCCGCCGACGAGCTGGAGCGGAAGATCCTCGAGGTCGGCGAGGACAAGGTGGCGGCCTTCATCGCCGAGCCGATCCAGGGCGCCGGCGGGGTGATCATCCCGCCCGCGAGCTACTGGCCGCGGGTGCGCGAGATCCTCGCCAGGCACGAGATCCTGTTCGTCGCCGACGAGGTGATCTGCGGCTTCGGCCGCACCGGCGAATGGTTCGGCAGCCAGTACTACGGCCTCGAGCCGGACCTGATGCCGATCGCCAAGGGCCTGACCAGCGGCTACCTGCCGATGGGCGGGGTGATCGTCCGCGACCATGTGGCCAGGACCCTCGCCGAGGGCGGCGAGTTCTACCACGGCTACACCTACTCCGGACACCCGGTGGCCGCCGCGGTGGCGCTGGAGAACATCCGCATCCTGCGCGAGGAGCGGATCGTCGAGCGCGTCAAGGCCGAGACGGCACCCTACTTGCAGAAACGCTGGCAGGAGCTGGCCGACCACCCGCTGGTGGGCGAGGCCCGCGGCCTGGGCATGCTCGGCGCACTGGAACTGGTCAGGGACAAACGGACCCGTGCCCGTTTCGAGGGCGGCATCGGCATGCGCTGCCGCGAGCACTGCTTCCGCAACGGCCTGATCATGCGCGCGGTGGGCGACACCATGATCGTCTCGCCGCCGCTGGTGATCACCCCCGAGCAGATCGACGAGCTGGTGGGACTGGCGCGCAAGTGCCTGGACGCCACCGCCGCCGAGCTGCGCGGCTGAGCCCCCTGCCAGGCTCTGCATATCCGGGATGCGGCACAGTTTTGCCGCATCCTGTTGAGTGCAGCGCCAGTCCTTGCCAGACTCGGCAGCCGTGCGCTGGCCAGACTCACCGGGGGGTGCGGATGCTGACGGCGCCACTGGAAATCCATTCGAAGACCTCAGGAAGCACAGATCGATGAAAGCATTCGCCAAGACCCTCCTCGCCGCGGCCCTGGCCGCCACCGTCGCCGGCGCGGCCCAGGCCGACGACAAGGTGCTGCACGTCTACAACTGGTCCGACTACATCGCCCCGGACACCCTGGCCAAGTTCGAGAAGGAAACCGGCATCAAGGTGGTCTACGACGTCTACGACAGCAACGAGACCCTGGAGGCCAAGCTGCTGGCCGGCAACTCGGGCTACGACATCGTGGTGCCGTCGAACAACTTCCTCGCCAAGCAGATCAAGGCCAAGGTCTACCAGCCGCTGGACCGCGCCCAGCTGCCGAACTGGGACAACCTCAACAAGGACCTGCTCAAGGCGGTATCGGTCAGCGACCCGGACAACCAGTACGCCGTCCCCTACATGTGGGGCTCGATCGGCATCGGCTACAACCCGGAGAAGGTCAAGGCCGCGCTGGGCGACAACGCGCCGGTGGACTCCTGGGACCTGCTGTTCAAGCCGGAGAACATCGAGAAGCTCAAGGGCTGCGGCGTCAGCTTCCTCGACTCGCCGACCGAGATCCTGCCGATCGCCCTGCACTACCTGGGCTACCCGACCGACAGCCAAGATCCCAAGCAGCTCAAGGAGGCCGAGGCGCTGTTCCTGAAGATCCGCCCGTCGGTGACCTACTTCCACTCCTCCAAGTACATCTCCGACCTGGCCAACGGCAACATCTGCGTGGCGGTCGGCTACTCGGGCGACGTCTACCAGGCCAAGTCGCGCGCCGAGGAGGCCGGCGGCAAGGTCGCGGTGTCCTACAACATTCCCAAGGAAGGCGCCGGCACCTTCTTCGACATGCTGGCGATCCCCGCCGACGCCAAGAACCCGCAGGGCGCGCACACCTTCATCAACTTCCTGATGAAGCCGGAGATCATGGCCGAGATCACCGACTTCGTGCAGTTCCCCAACGGCAACGCCGCGGCGACCCCGCTGGTGGCCGAGGAGATCCGCACCGACCCCGGCATCTATCCGAGCGACGAGACCATGGGCAAGCTCTACGCCATCGCCGACCTGCCGGCCAAGGTGCAGCGCGACATGACCCGCAGCTGGACCAAGATCAAGTCGGGCCGCTGATCCAGCGGGGACCGCGGCGCCCGGCGCCGCGGACTGCCGAGTGCGCTTGACCACGGCCGGCGGCCTCCGCCGCCGGCCGCCCACCCGGAGGATCCACCCGTGCAGACTTCGCTCCCCACCCTCCTGCTCGGCGCCGGCCTGGCCCTGAGCGCCTCCCTGCAGGCCGCCCCCCGCCTGTACATCTACAACTGGTCGGACTATATCGGCGAGGACACCCTCGCGCGCTTCGAGGCACGCACCGGCATCCGCCCGCACTACGACGTGTTCGACTCCAACGAGACCCTCGAGGGCAAGCTGCTGGCCGGCAACTCGGGCTACGACATCGTGGTGCCGTCCAACCACTTCCTCGCCCGGCAGATCCAGGCCGGCGCCTTCCAGAAGCTCGACCGCAGCCTGCTGCCGAACTGGGACAACCTCGACCCGCAGCTGATGAAGCAGCTCGAGCGCAACGACCCCGGCAACCAGTACGCGGTGCCCTACCTGTGGGGCACCAACGGCATCGGCTACAACGTCGACAAGGTCAGGGCGGTGCTCGGCATCGAGCGCATCGACTCCTGGGCGGTGCTGTTCGAGCCGGAGAACATCGAGAAACTGTCCAGCTGCGGCGTGGCCTTCCTCGACTCGGCCGACGAGATGATCCCGGCCATGCTCAACTACCTGGGCCTCGACCCCAACAGCGAGAGTGCCGAGGACTACGCACGCGCCGAGGAGCGCCTGCGGGCGATCCGTCCGCACGTGACCTACTTCCACTCCTCCAAGTACGTCGGCGACCTGGCCAACGGCGAGATCTGCGTGGCCGCCGGCTACTCCGGCGACGTGCTGCAGGCCGCCGAGCGTGCCGCGCAGGCCGGCAACGGCGTCGAAATCGCCTACAGCATCCCCCGCGAAGGCGCCAACCTGTGGTTCGACATGCTGGCCATTCCCGCCGACGCGCGCAACGTGCGCGAGGCGCACCGCTTCATCGACTACCTGCTGGAACCGGCGGTGATCGCGGCGATCAGCGCGCACGTCGGCTACGCCAATCCCAACCGCGCCGCCGCCGCCTTCATGGATGCCGAGGTGCTCGCCGACCCGGCGATCCACCCGCCGCAAGAAGTGCTGGATCGCCTCTTTGTTTCTGCGCAATTGCCGGCTAATGTGCAGCGCCTCATGACCCGAAGCTGGACGCGCATCAAGTCCGGCCAGTGACCCCACTCAACCGATCCGGCCAGGCGGCCGGGTTCGCCAGCCCTGGGAGTATTAGATGGCGACAGCCCCTTCTGCCCACAAGAAAGCCCTGAGCGGTGCCCCTGCCCGGGAGGTCCTGGTCAGGATCGACCGGGTGACGAAGAAGTTCGACGAAACCGTCGCCGTCGACAACGTTTCGCTGACCATCCACAAGGGCGAGATCTTCGCCCTGCTCGGCGGTTCGGGCTCGGGCAAGTCGACCCTGCTGCGCATGCTCGCCGGCTTCGAGCGGCCCACCGAGGGGCGCATCTTCCTGGATGGCCAGGACATCACCGACCTGCCGCCCTACGAGCGGCCGATCAACATGATGTTCCAGTCCTATGCGCTGTTCCCGCACATGAGCGTGGAGCAGAACATCGCCTTCGGCCTCAAGCAGGACGGCCTGCCCAAGGAGGAGATCGCCGCGCGCGTGGCCGAGATGCTCAAGCTGGTGCACATGACCCAGTACGCCCAGCGCAAGCCGCACCAGCTGTCCGGCGGCCAGCGCCAGCGGGTGGCGCTGGCCCGCTCGCTGGCCAAGCGCCCCAAGCTGCTGCTGCTCGACGAGCCGATGGGCGCCCTGGACAAGAAGCTGCGCTCGCAGATGCAGCTGGAGCTGGTGGAGATCATCGAGCGGGTCGGCGTGACCTGCGTGATGGTCACCCACGACCAGGAGGAGGCGATGACCATGGCCGAGCGCATCGCCATCATGCACATGGGCTGGATCGCTCAGGTCGGCAGCCCGATGGACATCTACGAGACCCCGGCCAGCCGCCTGGTCTGCGAGTTCATCGGCAACGTCAACCTGTTCGAGGGCGAGCTGGTGGAGGACGACGCCGACCACGCCAAGATCGCCTGCCCGCAACTGGAACGACCGATCTACATCGGTCACGGCATCTCCACCCGCGCCGAAGACAAGCGCATCACCTACGCCCTGCGTCCGGAAAAGCTGCTGCTGAGCATGGACAAGCCGGAACTGGAGCACGCCGACTACAACTGGTCGACCGGCACCGTGCAGGACATCGCCTATCTCGGCGGCCACTCGGTGTACCACGTCGCCCTGCCCTCGGGGCTGGTGGTGCAGGCCTTCATGGCCAACTCGGAGCGCCACGTGAAGCGGCCGACCTGGAACGACCCGGTGTACGTGTCCTGGATCGACGACAGCGGCGTGGTGCTGCAGTCATGAATGCCCTCAAGCGCCTGCTGCCCTCCGGCCGCCAGCTGGTGATCGGCGTGCCGTTCTTCTGGCTGCTGCTGTTCTTCCTGCTGCCCTTCGCCATCGTGCTGAAGATCAGCTTCGCCGAAGTCGACGTGGCCATCCCGCCGTACACCGAGATCGTCAGCTGGGCCGACAACCAGCTCAGCGTGCTGCTCAACCTCGGCAACTACCTGTTCCTCAGCGAGGACGAGCTGTACCTGGCCGCCTACCTCGGCTCGCTGAAGATCGCCGCCATCAGCACCCTGCTGTGCCTGCTGATCGGCTATCCGATGGCCTACGCGATCAGCCGCGCCAGCAAGGAGATGCAGACGGTCTGGCTGCTGCTGGTGATGATGCCGACCTGGACCGCGCTGCTGATCCGCGTCTATGCCTGGATGGGCATCCTCAGCAACAACGGTCTGCTCAACGCCCTGCTGCAGGGCCTGGGGCTGATCGACGCACCGCTGCAGATCCTCAACACCGACCTGGCCGTGTACATCGGCATCGTCTACGCCTACCTGCCGTTCATGGTGCTGCCGCTGTACGCCAACCTGGTCAAGCACGACCCGAGCCTGCTGGAGGCCGCCGCCGACCTCGGCTGCCGCCACCTGACCAGCTTCTGGAGGATCACCGTGCCGCTGTCGAAGAACGGCATCGTCGCCGGCTGCATGCTGGTGTTCATCCCGGTGGTCGGCGAGTTCGTCATCCCCGAGCTGCTCGGCGGTCCGGAGACCCTGATGATCGGCAAGGTGCTCTGGCAGGAATTCTTCAACAACCGCGACTGGCCGGTGGCCGCCGCGCTGGCGGTGGTGATGCTGGCGATCCTGCTGTTGCCGATCATCCTGTTCAACAGGAACCAGGCCAAGGAACTGGAGGGCAAGGTATGAAGCGCTTCAGCTTCTCCGGCTGCATGCTGGTCGCCGGCATGCTGTTCATCTACCTGCCGATGCTGATCCTGGTGATCTACTCGTTCAACGCCTCGCGCCTGGTGACAGTGTGGGGCGGCTGGTCGCTGCACTGGTACGCCGGGCTGCTCGACAACGCCCAGCTGATGAGCGCGGTGGGCCGCTCGCTGAAGATCGCCTTCTACACGGCGATCGCCGCCACCGCGCTGGGTACCCTGGCAGCCTTCGTGCTGACGCGCATTCCGCGCTTCCGCGGCCGCACGCTGTTCGGCGGCATGGTCACCGCGCCGCTGGTGATGCCCGAGGTGATCACCGGCCTGTCGCTGCTGCTGCTGTTCGTGGCCATGGCCCAGCTGATCGGCTGGCCGGCCGAGCGCGGCCTGCTGACCATCTGGATCGCCCACACCACCTTCTGTACCGCCTACGTGGCGATCATCGTCTCGGCCCGCCTGCGCGAGCTGGACCTGTCGATCGAGGAGGCGGCCATGGATCTGGGCGCGCGGCCGTGGAAGGTGTTCCTGCTGATCACCATCCCGATGATCGCGCCGTCGCTGGCGGCCGGGGCGATGATGTCCTTCGCCCTGTCGCTGGACGACCTGGTGCTGGCCAGCTTCGTCTCCGGCCCCGGTGCCACCACCCTGCCGATGGAGATCTTCTCCGCCGTGCGCCTGGGGGTGAAGCCGGAGATCAACGCGGTGGCCAGCCTGATCCTGCTGGTGGTGTCGCTGTTCACCTTCCTCGCCTGGTACTTCACCCGCCGCGCCGAGGAACGCCGCAGGCGGGCGATCGTCCAGGCCATGGCGGAGACGGCGAAGGGCGGCTGAATCGGCCGTTTCCGGAGCGAGAAGACAAGGGCCACCCCATGGGGTAGCCCTTGTGCATCTTGTGCAGGGTGTCCATCCGCCGGATGCCCTACTCCTGGCGCAGCACCTGCGGCAGCTGCGCCGCCAGCTTGGCCGGATTCAGCGGTGCGCGGATGAAGCCGCGCTGGCGACCGTCGGGGCCGATCAGCGCCAGGTTGCCGCTGTGGTCGACGGTGTAGTGCTGCCTGGCGGTGTCGCCGGGAATGAAGGGGATGCTCACCGCGCTGGACAGCTGCTGGATGGCGGCCAGCTCGCCGGTCAGGCCGCTGAAGCCGGCGTTGTAGAAGCCCAGGTACTGGCGGAGCTGCTCGGGGGTGTCGCGGTCGGGATCGACGCTGACCATGGTCACCCGGTAGCGCTCGAGCACCTCGGCCGGCAACTGGTTCTTCAGCTGGCGCAGCTCGGCGAGGGTGGTCGGGCAGATGTCCGGGCAGAAGGTGTAGCCGAAGAACAGCAGGGTCCAGCGGCCCTTGAGCTGGTCGAGCGCCTGCGGCGCGCCCTGCTCGTCGGTGAGGGTCCGCGCCGGCAGGGCGCGGCTCTGCGGCAGGAGGATGATGCCGGCGTCGGCCAGCGCCGCCGGATCGAGCTGCTTCGGTGCGTTGAGCACCTTGCTGACGGTGAGGCCGAGCACCAGGGCGATGACGGCGACGAGGACGAGGACGGTCTTGTGGATGCGGGTCATGGACTCGGATTCGCTGGCTAGAACGGAAGCGCCGGCAGATAGTGATCGACCAGCAGGACGATGAACAGGGCGAACAGGTAGGTAATAGAGTACTTGAAGGTACGGATCGCGGCCTGCGGTCGGCTGTCACGGTACAGCGCCCAGGCCCAGTCGAGGAAGCGCGCGCCGAGCAGCACGGCGCCGACCAGGTAGAGCGGCCCGCTCATGTGGATGGCGAAGGGCAGCAGGCTGACCGCGAACAGGATCAGGGTGTAGAGCAGGATGTGCAGCTTGGTGTAGCGCTCGCCGTGGGTCACCGGCAGCATGGGGATCTCCGCCTTGGCGTAGTCGTCCTTGCGGTGGATGGCCAAGGCCCAGAAGTGCGGCGGCGTCCAGGCGAAGATGATCAGCACCAGCAGCAGCGCCTCGGCATCCAGCCGGCCGGTCACCGCGGTCCAGCCGAGCATCGGCGGCGCCGCCCCGGCCAGGCCGCCGATCACGATGTTCTGCGGCGTGGCACGCTTCAGGAAGCCGGTGTAGATGGCCGCGTAGCCGAGCAACGAGGCCAGGGTCAGCCAGGCGGTCAGCGCGTTGGTATAGGCCAGCAGCAGCGCCTGGCCGGCCAGCGCCAGCGCCAGGGCGAAGGCCAGCGCCGCCGCCGGCGAGACGCGCCCGGCGACCAGCGGGCGCAGACGGGTGCGCGCCATCAGCGCGTCGATGCGCCGGTCCACCACATGGTTGACCGCCGCCGCCGCGCCGGCGCACAGGCCGATGCCGAGGTTGCCGAACAGCAGCACCCGCCAGGACACCCCGTCGGTGCTGGCGAGAAACATGCCGACCAGCGCGGTGATCAGCATCAGCACCACCACCCGGGGCTTGGTCAGTTCCAGATAGTCGCGCCAGCCGGCGCGGGCCTGACGTTGCCGGACCAAAGTCGCCATGGTCTTCCCTCCCCCTCGTCATCGTCGTATCCGGCGTCTCCCCCGCTCACGACCGCGAGCAGCGCCGCAGTTCCGCTGCGCCGCGGCCGATCAGGCGCAGGTCGATCGCCTGCTTGACCTGCGCCGCCGCGCGCAGTCGGTAGTTGACCAGCACCAGAACCAGCAGCAGGCCGGCGCCACCGAGGTTATGCGCCACCGCCACCGCCAGCGGAAGGTGCAGCAGCACATTGGCGACGCCCAGGCCGAGCTGGGTGGCAAGCGCCAGCAGCAGCAGGCCGCCCAGCGCCGCCTGACCGTGACGGCGCAGCCGCCAGGCCAGGGTCAGCACGATCAGGCTCACCAGCAGCGCCCCCAGGCGATGGCTCATGTGAATGGCGGTACGCGCGTCGCTGTCGAGCTGGCCGCCGAGGTAGTTGGGACCGATGTGCTGAGTCAGGTGGAAGCCGTTGGCGAAGTCCATCGCCGGCCACCACTCCCCGTGGCAGGTGGGCAGGTCGACGCAGGCCACCGCCGCGTAGTTGCTGCTCACCCAGCCGCCCAGGGCGATCTGTCCGGTCACCGCCAGCAGCGCCAACGCGGCCAGCGCGCGCAGCCGGCGTGACACGCCGGGCAGCACGGGCCAGGCGTCCGACAGGCGCAAGCTGAGCAGGAACAGCAGGGCGAGGGTGGCGAAGCCGCCGAGCAGGTGGGCGGTGACCACCTGCGGCCACAGTTTGAGGGTCACCGTCCACATGCCGAAGGCCGCCTGCAGCAACACCAGTGCCAACAGGGCCAGCGGCAGCCTGAACGGCTGGCCGTCGACGCCGCGCCAGCGCAGCGCCTGCCCGGCCAGCAGCAGGATCAGCAGACCGAGCCCCCCGGCGAAGTAGCGATGGACCATTTCGTTCCAGCCCTTGTCCACCTCCAGCGGCGCCTCGGGGAAGCGTGCCTCGGCGATGGCCCGGGCTTGCTCGCTCATCGGCACGCCGAGGAAACCGTAGCAGCCGGGCCAGTCCGGACAGCCGAGGCCGGCATGGGTCAGGCGGGTATAGGCACCGAGCATCACCACCAGCAGGGCCAGCCCGGTGGCACAGAGCGCGAGCCGGTAGCCCGGCCTTCTCGTGGATGTCGCCATGGCAGTTCCTCCCCCCGGATTCCTGCACAGCTGGTCGAAGTCACTCCTGTCCTTGACTCTAGCAGCCCTTCGGCAGACCGCCCGGCGAACTCAGCCGATCTGCGAGATCTTCAGCAGGTAGCGCAGGTCGTCGAGGATCCGCTTGCCGTTGCTGCCGGGCGCGTAGCGCAGTACCAGGTTGCCGTGCGGGTCGACGATCCACAGCTGCACCCCCGTCTCCGGGTAGCGTTCGGCGTCGAGGGGCAGTCGCTGCAGCCGCGGGTAGCCGGCGCGCAGCTCGGCGTCGTAGTCGGCCGCCAGCACGGCGCCGTGGGCCAGGGCATGCGCGGCGCGCGGCACCTCGCGGCCGAGGCCGATGTGGATCTGCCGCGCCAAGTAGACCAGCGCCCGACAGTCGGCGGCACAGCCGTCGCCGCTGGTCACCAGCAGCAGCCAGCGACCCGGTTCCTCGCCGGCCGCTACGCCCCAGCCGCCGGCCACGCCGAGATCGGCCGGGGTCTGTCCGGTGGCGATCAGCGCGCCGTGGTAGTTGCGCCCCTCGGGCACCCAGAACTGCCAGCGATACATGGCGCCGGCCAGCAGCATGGGCGCGAACACCACGGCCAGCAGGCCGAGCAACTGCCAGCGGCCGCGCGTGCGGCGCGGCGACTCAAGCGTCAGTGTGGAAGCCATCGAGCATCTCCTTCGCCTGTTTCACGCCGGACCACAGGTACATGCCCAGCAGGGTCGCCGCCAGGGCGAACCACTGCACGGCATACCCCACGTGCTTTTCCGGCCCCGCGGCGAGCAACGGCCAGTCGCCGACGTAGCTGGCCGGACCGGGCGCCAGGCGCAGCTCGTCGCCCAGCCCGTCGCGGCCCAGCTCGCGCCACAGCGCCGCAGCGTCCACCGCGTTGACCAGTCGCGGCCAGCCCTCGCCCGGCGCACCGTCGCCGAGCAGGAAGGCGCGCTCCGTCGGCCGGTAGACGCTGGCCAGCAGCGTCAGCTCGCCCTGCGGGGTGTCGAATGCCGGCGGCGCGGACCGCTGCGGCCAGGGCAGCCAGCCGCGGTTGACCAGTACCCA
The DNA here is from genome assembly GCF_024451105.1 of Stutzerimonas stutzeri. Classification (GTDB taxonomy): domain Bacteria; phylum Pseudomonadota; class Gammaproteobacteria; order Pseudomonadales; family Pseudomonadaceae; genus Geopseudomonas; species Geopseudomonas stutzeri_A. The sequence goes on along the minus strand of NZ_JANGEY010000011.1, from coordinate 11,895 downwards.
GCGCCCGCTGGGGCGGTCGCGGAACGGCTGCAGCAGCTCGACGCCGACCCGCCCGCCGCGCTGGCGGTTGTCCAGCAACAGGCTGTGCTCGGCGTCGAACTCGCCGACCAGCCGCACGCGGCGGAAACCCGGCTCGTCCAGCGCCGCCAGCCCGATCAGGTCCACGACCGGGGCGGCGCGGCGCGCAGCCTGCTCGGTCAGCAGCGTGCGCTTCTCCTCGGCGCGCTGCAGCTGCCAGAAGCCGAGACCCAGCAGCAACGGCAGCAGGGCCAGCACCACCAGGGTCGGCAGCAGCCCCGGACGGAAACTCGGCGTCCGCGCAGGCACGACAGGGCCCGACATGGCCGCCGCCTCACAGCACGTAGACGAAGATGAACAGTCCGACCCAGACCACGTCGACGAAGTGCCAGTACCAACTGGCCGCCTCGAAGGCGAAATGCTGGTCCGGGGCGAAGTGGCCGCGCAGGATGCGGATCAGCATCACCAGCAGCATCAGCGCGCCGATGGTGACGTGGGCGCCGTGGAAGCCGGTGAGCATGAAGAAGGTCGCGCCGTACACCCCCGAGCCGAGAGTCAGGTCCAGTTCGGTGTAGGCGTGCACGTATTCCTCGGCCTGCAGCACCAGGAAGATCGCGCCGAGCAGCACGGTCAGGGCCAGCCAGGCCTTGAGCGCATTGCGCCGGTCGTGGCGCAGGGCATGGTGGGCGAAGCCCAGGGTAAAGCTGGAGGACACCAGCAGCACGGTATTGATCAGCGGCAGGTGCCAGGGGTCGATGATGCCCTGCGGCGCCGGGTAGGCCTTGGGATCGGGATTGTCGAGCAGCGGCCAGCTGAACTGGAAGTCCGGCCAGAGCATGGCGCTGACACCCTTGTCGCCCTGGCCGTCCAGCCAGGGGCCGACGAACACCCGCAGGTAGAACAACGCGCCGAAGAAGGCGGCGAAGAACATCACCTCGGAGAAGATGAACCAGCGCATGCCCCAGCGGAACGAGCGGTCCATCTGTGCGCTGTACAGGCCGCTGCGGCTCTCGCGGATGACGTTGCCGAACCAGCCGAACAGCATGTAGGCCAGCAGCAGCGCACCGACGAAGAACACCAACGGGCCGGCGGAACCGCTACGCGCCGCCTTGAGGTCGTTGAACCAGACGCCCAGGCCGACCACCGTCACCAGCAGGCCGATGCTGGCGATGATCGGCCACTTGCTCTGCTCGGGAACGTAGTACTGCTCGTGGCTGGCCATTGTCGTTCTCCTCGGCGGCGCCGGCGGCGCGACCTGCTGTGCATGGGTGCGCCGGGCACCTCGTCAGTTGCCTGCGCGCTGCGCCAGCGGCGGCTTGCGCGCGGTGATGTCGAACAGCGTGTAACCCAGAGTCAGGTGCTGCACGTCGGCCGGCAGGTCGCGGTCGACGATGAAGCGCACCGGCATCTCGATGCGCTCGCCCGGCTGCAGCACCTGCTGGGTGAAGCAGAAACACTCGGTCTTGTGAAACCAGGCCGCCGCCCTGGCCGGTGCCACGCTGGGGATGGCCTGGCCGGTCATCGGCCGGTCGCTCGGGTTGTAGGCGACGAACAGCATCTGGTTCACCGCCCCCGGATGGACCACCAGCTCGTCCTGCTGCGGACCGAAGCGCCAGCTCATCCCCGCGGCGTTGGTGGCGAGGAACTGCACGCGCACCGCGCGCGACTCGTCCACCTGCTGGCTGCCCGCATAGGCGCCGGCGGTCTTGCCGTTGATGCCGAAGGCCTGGCACATCACCTCGTACAGCGGCACCAGGGCGAAGCCGAAACCGAACATGGCCACCACCACCAGCAGCAGACGACGGACCAGCCGGCGCGTCTCGGGGCTGTCGCTCATGGTCCTCTCCTCGTCGGCTGTTCAGTGCAGCCGGCTGCGTTCGTCCACCTCGGGCGGAGTCTGGAAGGTGTGGTAGGGCGCCGGCGAGGGCACCGTCCACTCCAGGCCATGGGCGCCGTCCCACGGCTTGGCGGCCGCCTTCGGGCCGCCGCGGATGCACTTGACGACGATGAACAGGAACAGCAGCTGGGTAGCGCCGAACAGGAAGGCGCCGATGCTGGAGATCATGTTGAAGTTGGCGAACATCAGGTTGTAGTCGGGGATGCGCCGCGGCATGCCGGCCAGGCCGACGAAGTGCATGGGGAAGAAAGCCAGGTTCATGCCGACGAAGGACAGCCAGAAGTGCAGCCTGGCGAGGGTCTCGTCGTACAGGTGCCCGGTCCACTTGGGCAGCCAGTAATAGACCGAGGCGAAGATGCCGAAGATCGCGCCCGGTACCAGCACGTAGTGGAAGTGGGCGACCACGAAGTAGGTGTCGTGATACTGGAAATCGGCCGGAGCGATGGCCAGCATCAGCCCGGAGAAACCGCCGATGGTGAACAGGATGACGAAGGCCACGGCGAACAGCATCGGCGCCTCGAAGGTCAGCGCGCCACGCCACATGGTGGTCACCCAGTTGAACACCTTCACCCCGGTCGGCACGGCGATCAGCATGGTGGCGTACATGAAGAACAGCTGGCCGGTCAGCGGAATGCCGACGGTGAACATGTGGTGCGCCCAGACGATGAACGACAGGAAGGCGATGGCGCCGGTGGCGTAGACCATCGAGGTGTAGCCGAACAGGTGCTTGCGGCTGAAGGTGGGGATGATCGCGCTGACCGCGCCGAAGGCGGGCAGGATCATGATGTAGACCTCGGGATGCCCGAAGAACCAGAACACGTGCTGGAACAGCACCGGATCGCCGCCGCCGCCGGCGTCGAAGAAGCTGGTGCCGAAGTGGATGTCCATCAGCATCATGGTCACCACCCCGGCCAGCACCGGCATCACCGCGATCAGCAGGAAGGCGGTGATCAGCCAGGTCCAGACGAACAGCGGCATCTGCATCAGCGACAGGCCCGGGGCACGCAGGTTGAGCACGGTGGCGATGACGTTGATCGCGCCCATGATCGAGCTGATGCCCATCAGGTGAACGGCGAAGATGAAGAAGGTGACCGACTCCGGCGCGTAGGTGGTCGACAGCGGCGCGTAGAAGGTCCAGCCGAAGTCGGGGCCGCCGCCCTCCATGAACAGGGTGCTGACCAGCAGGCCGAAGGCCGCCGGCAGCAACCAGAAGCTGAAGTTGTTCATCCGCGGCAGGGCCATGTCCGGCGCACCGATCATCAACGGGAGCATCCAGTTGGCCAGGCCGACGAAGGCCGGCATCACCGCGCCGAACACCATGATCAGGCCGTGCATGGTGGTCATCTGGTTGAAGAAGGCCGGTTCGACGATCTGCAGGCCGGGCTGGAACAGCTCGGCACGGATCACCATGGCCATCGAGCCGCCGAGCAGGAACATGGCGAAGCTGAACCACAGGTACAGGGTGCCGATGTCCTTGTGGTTGGTGGTCAGCACCCAGCGCATCAGGCCACGGGCCGGGCCGTGGGCATGGCCCCGGGCGTGCGAGTCGATCACTGCGCTCATGTCCGTCACTCCTTCGCCTGCTTGTACGCCGCGACCTCCTGCGGCGTGACCATGTCCCCGGTATCGTTGCCCCAGGCGTTGCGCTCGTAGGTGATGATCGCCGCCAGATCGACGTCGGAGAGCTGCTTGCCGAAGGCAGCCATGGCGGTGCCCGGCTTGCCGTCGACCACGATGGCGATATGTCCCTCCTTGGCCCCCACGGCGATCGGCGAGCCCTTGAGCGCCGGGAATACCGGCGGCATGCCGGCGCCGTCGGGCAGGTGGCAGGCGGCGCAGGCGGTCTTGTAGACCTGCTCGCCGCGCGCCATCAGCTCCTCCAGGCTCCACTCCCGATCCCCCAACGCCCGCTCCGCCAGCGCCGCGGCCTTGCGCTCGGCCAGCCAGACTGCGTAGTCCTCGGGCGTCTTGGCCTCGACCACCACCGGCATGAAGCCGTGGTCCTTGCCGCACAGCTCGGTGCATTGGCCGCGGTAGAGGCCGGGCTGCTCGATGCGCGTCCAGGCTTCGTTGACGAAGCCGGGGATGGCGTCCTTCTTCACCGCCAGCGCCGGCACCCACCAGGAGTGGATGACGTCGGCGGCGGTGACCAGGAAGCGCACCTTGGCGCCCACCGGCACCACCAGCGGATTGTCCACCTCGAGCAGGTAGTGCGGATCCTTGACCGCCCGGTTGGCGATCTGTTCGCGCGGGGTGGCGAGGTTGCTGAAGAACTCGACGTCCTGGCCCAGGTACTTGTAGTGCCACTTCCACTGGTAGCCGGTGATCTGGATGTCGAGATCGGGCTCGGAATGGTCGTAGATGGCGATCAGCGTGCGGGTGGCCGGCACCGCCATCAGCACCAGGATGGCGAAGGGCACCACGGTCCAGAGGATCTCCACCCAGGTGTGCTCGTGGAACTGCGCCGGCTGGCGGCCCTGGCTGCGCCGGTGCATGAGCATCGACCAGAACATCGCACCGAACACCACCAGGCCGATGACCACACAGATCCAGAAGATGGTCATGTGCAGATCGAATACCGAGCGGCTGACCTCGGTGACGCCCGGGCTCATGTTCAGCTTCCACTCGGCGTGCGCCGATAGCGACGCCAACGCCAGCGTGGCCCCCAGCCACAAATGCGAATGTCGCAACATTCCGGGTCCCCTTGTCGTTCTTCTTGTACCCGCCGGCTTCTTGCCTGCGGCCAGGGGGCGCGGCCTCGACGCAACCGCCGCCTGTTATCGCCCCTGCCCTGCCCGAGCAGTTGCCGGTTCCCTTCAGTGCACACGACCTGAGTATAGACAGGGTCCCCGGGGTGGCAATCGAGCCGGGCATCGAGCGTCGCCGGTGCGGCCAAGCGGATATTCGTTAACCTGTTACAGGTCAATTGGCGCGCTCGACGATCTGCAACTATGTTGCCTACTTGTCATCAACTGTCCCCGGAGCACCGCCGCCCATGAACATCGCCGCCCTGCGCGAACGCATCGATCAGGCCCAGCAGCACGAAACCGAGCACGGCAGCCTGGCCGCCGACCTGGCCGGTCGCATCGACAGCCTGCACCGGGCCATACGCCTGCCCGCCGCAGACGCGCCGGGGACCCTGCTGCGCTTCGTGCGCGCCTATGTGGACGAGGTACCAGAGCTGGTGGAGGCAGCGGCCAGCGTGGCGACCGAGGCCGGCATCGATGCACAGATCACGCCGGTATTGCGCCTGGCCGAGGCGTTCTTCCTCAGCCCGCCGCCGGAACTGGAGGGGCACGAGGGGCTGGAGGCCCTGCTCGACGAAGCCTATCTGGCCCATCGCCTGGTGGAGGAAGTCAACGACCGCTACATCGTCCACTTCGGCCAGCCGCTGATCCCCCTGGACACCACGGTGGCCAACCTGGTGGCCCACGCGCTGATCGGCGAACCCTTCGCCAACCAGCTCGACGCCGCGGTGCATCAGGCCAGCGAGAGCCTGCTCGACGAGCGGATCTTCAGTACCGGCACGGTCCGCGAATACCGCGCCCAGCTAGCCGCTCCGCAGCGCCTGGCGGCCTGGCGGAACTGGCCATGCCTGTCGCGTCGACTGGGCGTCGAACTGCAGCTGACCTCCGCCTGAAGGCCGCCCCGCCGCCTCGTGCGGCGGGGCGCCGGCCTCAGCCGTTGTAGCGCGAGCGCGGCGTGGCCATCGGCACCAGCTCGCCGTCGAGTGGCAGGAAACGCCCGCTCTCGGCGTCGTAGGCGATGATCTCGCTGGTTTCGATGTTGTACACCCAGCCATGGATGAACAGCTGGCCGCTGGCCACCCGCGCCGCCACCGACGGATGGGTGAGCAGATGGTTGAGCTGGGCGATGACGTTCTCCTCGGTGAGCATCTCCAGGTGCTCCTGGCCGCAGTCGCAGCGCGCGTAGTTCTGCGCGACCACCGTGCGCGCCACCTCGGCATGGCGCAGCCAGCCTTTCACCGTCGGCATGCTTTCCAGCGACTGCGGATTGAGCACCGCCTTCATGGCGCCACAGTCGGAGTGGCCGCAGATGATGATGTGGCGCACGCCCAGCGCCGCCACCGCGTATTCGATGGCGGTGGAGACGCCGCCGTTCATCTGCCCGTAGGGCGGCACCACGTTGCCGACGTTGCGGGTGACGAACAGGTCGCCCGGCGAACTCTGGGTGATCAGCTCGGGGACGATGCGCGAATCGGCGCAGGTGATGAACATGGCCCGCGGGCTCTGTGCGGTGGCGAGTTTCTTGAACAGCTCCTCCTGGGCGGGAAACACCTCGCGACGGAAACGCTTGAAGCCATCGACGATGCTGCAAAGGGCGGCGTCGATGCCTTCCATCTTCTTCTTCTCCTGCACGGGAACCTCTTTCACGGTTGTAGTCCGGGACTGGCGCGCGCCGAGGGCTTGTGGCCGCGGGCGCTTGAATGGGTGTCTTAACCGACAGTCCGTGCCGGCGACAAGTCACACCGCTTTACCCGGATATTTGTCACTCGCCGCGCAGTGCGTCCACCGGATGCAGACGCGCGGCCTGACGCGCCGGGGCCAGGCCGGCGAGAATGCCGATCAGCGCCGATAGCAGCAGGGCCAGCAGGAGGAACAGCGGCTGCGGACGCAACGGCAACCCCGCCATCAGCAGGTGCAGGACGCCGAGCAGCAGGGCCATCAGCAACAGGCCGAGCAGGCCGCCGGCCAGCGCCAGCAGGGCAGCCTCGGTGAGGAACAGGCCGAGCACCTGCCGCGGACTAGCGCCGAGGGCGCGCAGCAGGCCGATCTCGGCGGTGCGCTCGCCCACCGTGGTGGTCATGATGGCGAGGATGCCGACCGCACCGACCAGCAGCGAGATGCCGCCCAGTGCCGCCACCGCGGCGCCGAGGATGGCGAGGATGCGGTCGAGGCTGGCGAGCATGTCGTCCTGGCTGGTCAGACTGAAGTCCTCGACGCCATGGCGCTCGACCAGCACCCGGCGGACGCCCTCGGCCAGTTGCGCCGCGCTGGTGCCCGGGCCGTAAACCACGCTGATCTCCATCAGCCCCTCGCGGTTGAACAGCGTCTCGGCCCAGTCCACCGGAATGTAGGCAACGTCGTCGAGATCGAAGCCGAGCAGTTGGCCCTTCTCGGCCATCGCGCCGACCACCCGGAAGCGCATGCCGCCGATACGCAGCGTCTCGCCGAGCGGATTGGCGCTACCGAACAGCTCGACGCGCAGGCGGTGGCCGAGCACCGCGACCGGAGGCGAACGGCCGTTGCGCGGCGGTGGCAGGAACTGGCCGAGAGCGACGCGGAAGCGCCAGGCTTCGGCCAGTTGGTGGCCGCCGCCAATGATGTCGCTGCCGCGCTTGCGCACCCCGACCTGGACGTCGCCGCTGCCCTGGATCACCGGCACCACCGCCTCGACGTGGGGCAGGCGGCGCAGGGCCTCGGCATCGGCCAGCGACAGCGGGCGGACGCTGGCCAGCAGGCCGCCGAAGCCGCCGGTCTGGGTGCGCCCGGGGTGGATGGCGACGATCCGCGTGCCGAACTGCGAGAAGTTCTCCAGCACGTAGTGGCGCAGACCTTCGCCGATGGCGGTGAGCAGCGCCACCGCGGCGATGCCGATGGCCACGCCGAGCAGGGTCAGCAGGCTGCGCAGCGGGCGGCTGGTCAGCGCCGAGGCGGTCAGCCGCAGGCCGTCCTGCCAGCGCATCAGCGTGCCCCCGGCGGCCGCAGCGCCTGCACCGGCGGCAGGCGCGCCGCCTGCGCCGCCGGCAGCCAGGCGAACAGCAGGGCCGTCGCCACGGCCAGCAGCAGCGCGCCGAATCTGGCCCAGAACGGCGCACGCAGCGGAAGTCCCCAGGCCAGGCGGGCCAGCCACAGCAGCAGTTCGGCGAACAGCAGGCCGGCCAGCGCGCCGAGCAGCGCCAGCAACAGCGCCTCGCCGACGAACAGCCCGCGCACCTGACGCGGCGTGGCGCCTAGGGCCTTGAGCAGGCCGATCTCGGCGGTGCGCTGGCTGACCGCGATCCAGGTGACGTTCATGATCAGCACCCCGGCCACCAGCAGGCTGATCGCGGCGATGCCGGCCAGCGCCAGCGCCAGAGCGCCGAGGATGTCGTCGAAGGCGGCGAGCAGCGAGTCCTGGCTGATCAGGGTGACGTCCTCCTCGCCCTGGTGGCGCGCGCGGATCAGCGCGAGGATCTCCCGCTTACCGCTGTCCAGCAGCAGCGGTCCGCGCACCTCGGCGAACACCCGGAACAGCCCCTCGCGGTCGAACAGCGCCTGGGCGCTGGCCACCGGAACGATCAGCAGCTCGGCGAAGTCCATGCCCAGCGACTCGCCGCGCTCCTCAAGCAGGCCGATCACCCGAAAGCGCCGGTCGCCGGCGCGCAGCCATTCGCCCAGCGCCGGGCGCGTACCGAACAGCTCGCGGCGCAGCCTGGCGCCGATCACGCAGACCGCCTCGGCCTGGGCGAAGGGCAGCGCCGGCAGCGGTTGCCCCTGGCTGACCCGCAGCTGGCGGATGGCAAAGAACTCGCGACTGGTGCCTAGCACCAGGGCCTCGCGGCGCCGGCCGCCGATGCTGACCTCCAGCTGTCCGGCCTGCAGCGGCGCGACCCGACGCACCGCCGGCAAGCGGGCGATGGCCTCGGCATCCTGCAGGGTCAGGTCGCGCGGCGCCAGGCCGGTGAGCGGCGGCACCCCGCCGCTGGTCTCCTTGCGCCCGGGCAGGACGATCAGGGTGTTGCGGCCGAGCAGCGAGAACTCGGCGAGCACGAAGCCGCGCGCGCCCTCGGCCAGCCCGGTGAGCAGGTTGACCGCCAGCACGCCGATGGCCACCGCCAGCAGCAGCATCAGGCTGCGCCGGCGATGGCCGCGCAGGGCGCCGAAGCAAAGGCGCAAGGCATCGGCGGCGCGCATCAGTTGGCCCCTTCGCCACGCCGGTCGCTGACGATGCGTCCGTCGTGCATGCCCAGGCGGCGCGGGGCACGCGCGCCCAGAGCAAGGTCATGGGTGACGACCAGCAGGGTCAGACCGTCGCGATTGAGCTCCTCGAGCAGTGTCACCACCTCGGCGCCGGAATGGCTGTCGAGGTTGCCGGTCGGCTCGTCGGCCAGCAGCAGCGCCGGCTGCATGACCATCGCCCGGGCGATCGCTACGCGCTGGCGCTGACCGCCGGACAGCTCGCCCGGACGATGCGCCACCCGGTCGCCGAGGCTCAGCCGCTCGACCAGCCGGAGGCTGCGCCTGTGCCGCTCGGCGGGCTCGATGCCGGCCAGCAGCATCGGCAGCTCGATGTTCTCTAGGGCGGTGAGGCGCGGGATCAGGTGGTAGGACTGGAACACGAAGCCGATCCGGCGACTGCGCAGAACCGCGCGGCGGACCTCGTCGAGCGCCGCGGTCGGCTCGCCGTCGAGCCAGTATTCGCCGGCATCCGGTGCGTCGAGCAGGCCCAGCACGTTGAGCAGGGTCGACTTGCCGGAGCCGGACGGCCCCATCACCGACAGGTACTCGCCGGCGGCGATGTCCAGGTCCACCGCATCCAGCCCCATCACCCGCTGCTCGCCGAGCCGAAAGCAGCGCGTCACCCCGCGCAGGCGGATCATGGCCCGGCACCCTCCCGGGGGACCACCGCCACGCCGTCACCCAGCCCCTCCTGCTCCAGACTGGCAAGGATGCGCTCGCCTTCGGCAAGCCCGCCGGTTACCTCGGTCCAGCGCCAGTTGGCCAGCCCGGTCTGCACCTCGACCGCGCGCAGCACCCCGGTCTGTGCGTCGTAGCGCAGCACCCGGCGACCGTCGAGCAGGCTCTCGCTGGGGATGCGCAGCACCGCCTCGCGCCGTTCGACGAGGATCTCGACGTCGGCGCTGTAGCCGCTGAGCAGGACCAGTTGCGGTGGCGGCTCGCGGAAACGCACCTCGACGTCGACGGTGCGCGCCTGCTTCTCCAGTTCGCGCACGAAGGGCGCGATGCGACTGACGCGACCGTCGAAGTGGCGACCGCGGAAGGCGTCCAGGCTGATGCGCACCGGCATGTCGAGCGACACCCGGGAGGCCTCGACTTCGTCGATCGGCGCCTCGACGTACAGACAGCTGTCGTCGATCAGGTCCACCGCTGGCGGGGTGGGGATGCCCGGCGGCGAGGGGGTGACGAACTCGCCGACCTCGCCGTTGATCTCCGCGACTATCCCGGCGAAGGGTGCGCGCAGGGTCTTCTGGTCGAGCAGCGTACGCTGCAAGGCCACGCTCGCCTCGGCCTCGGCGATCTGGGCGACAGCAGCCTCGCAGTGCAACGCAGACAGCCGCGCCTGGGTCTGCGCGCGGTCGAGCAACTCGGCGGCCGCCAGGCGGCGCTCGGCCAGTCCGCGCAGGCGTGCCGCCTCGCGCTCGTCCAGCTCCGCCTGGGCGCACTGGCGCAGGCGGGCGTTGCGCTGCAGGACCAGCCGCGCCTCCGCCTCGGCCAAGCGGGCCTGCTGATCGTCCTGGCGCAGCCGCATCAGTACCTGGCCGGCCAGCACCCGCTCGCCCTCCTCAACCAGACGCTCGGCCACCGGCGCTCCCAGGTTGAAGGACAGCAGCGAACGGCGACAGGCCCTGAGGGTACCGGCACGGCTGTTGGCCACCAGGCTCTCCACCGGGCCGCGCTGCACGCTCAGCAGCGCCACCGGTAGCGGCTCGGGGCGCTGCCACCACCACAGCAGCGCCCCCAGCGTCAGCAGCAGTGCCGCTGCGATCAAGCCCTTGCGCATGCCTCGCTCTCCGCTCCGTCCATCCCTTTCAGGTTAGCCGGCACGCATGGCGCCGCCGCTGGCAGCGCGGAATAATGGGCTGCCGACTACTCCAATCAGGACCGCACAGTGAGCCAGCTCCCCACTATCCGCCGCGAACAGTTCGACGACCTGCCCTGCTGGCGGATCCGGACCCGTGATGCCAACCTGCTGATCGCCGAGCAGGGCGCGCAGATCCTCAGCTACCGACGCGGCGACGCCCCGCCGCTGATCTGGCTCAGCGAACGGGCGCGCGGGCTGCGCGGCCAGTCGGTACGCGGCGGCGTACCGGTGTGCTGGCCGTGGTTCGGCGACCTGGCACGCAACCCGGCGGCGCTGCTCGCCCAGTATCGCGGCGATGCCGCCCCTTTTCACGGGCTGGTGCGCAACCTGCCATGGGAATGCCGGGAAAGCCTGATCGATGGCGACGAGGTACGCCTGCGGTTCGCCTGCCCGCAGGCGGAAAGCGGCCTGCCCGACTGGCCGCAGGCGGTCGACGTGGAACTGGAGATCCGCCTCGCGCAGCGCCTGCACCTGCAGTTGCACAGCCACAACCGCGGCCAGCGCCCGGTGTGGATAAGTCAGGCCCTGCACAGCTACTTCGCCGTCAGCGATATCCACAGGGTAAGCGTCACGGGAGTGGAAGGACACAGCTACATCGAGACCCTCGATGGCTGGCGCGAATGCCGTCAGGATGGCGCACTGCTGTTCGGCGGGGAAACCGACCGCATCTACCTGAACCTGCCCTCGCGCCTGGAACTGCAGGATGCCGGCTGGCAGCGGCGCCTCTGTCTGGAAAGCCGCGCATCCCGCTCGGCCGTATTGTGGAATCCGTGGATCGACAAGGCCCAACGCTTGGCGCAGTTCGCCCCGGACGCCTGGCAACGCATGCTGTGCATCGAAACCGCCAACGTGCTGGAGGACTGCATTGAGCTGGCGGCAGGGGCAAGCCACAGCCTGGATCTGTGCCTGTGGAGCGAACCACTCGCCACCAGCTGATCCGGCCCACGGGCGGGCGAGCCCCGACGCTAATGCCGCGGGGCTTTTTCTGCCTGCTTGGACAGTAACCCATCGGCTTTCGACCGAAAAGGACGAAACCCCGACCAGCGTTTGCTGATCGGGGTTTCTGTATAGGTGCTTGACGATGACCTACTCTCACATGGGGAAGCCCCACACTACCATCGGCGATGCGTCGTTTCACTGCTGAGTTCGGGATG
>NZ_JANGEY010000010.1 GCF_024451105.1 Stutzerimonas stutzeri | reverse complement strand
CCCGTTGCGCGAACTACAGAGTGGCCCGGGCGGCAACGCCCAGCAAAGGCCGGATATACGAATGCAACCGCACTGACGACAGGGTTGGCAAGGCTTTACTCACTACTTGTGGGGAGAGTCCATATACAGTTGTTAGCCACGTTTTAACCCGTATGCACGGCGCCATTGTGTGCTTGGCTTTGACTGAACGCTTGCAATGTATTTATTCAAATGCTCAAGGCGTCGTCCGTTTCGCTCGATTATATTTTTTGACTTGACCCTTTTGTCTATTTTATGGAAGCACTCGCCATAGAACTGCTTCACAACATCGGGGATGTTTGGCTTGTACCCAGTTTCTATTTCAAGGAACCTTCGGATACACAGGGCGACAAGATCAGAAAGCTGAATCATCGGATTCTTACGTGAGTCAACTGGATAGCTAAATTCAACAATCCACTTAACCTTTTGATTATTGGCAACTTGATAGCGCCTGTTGTGGATGATTGATTCTATGCTTTCGTGATGCTCTTCTTTTTCGTCGAGAACAATCATTCCTCGGGCGGATTGCCCAAGATTTTCCTTTACATGCCAGTTCATGTAGGTAATTAAGTATTCAAATGCAAGAAGATATGGCGTCTTGTGATCAAAGATGGTTTCAAATTGACAGTCTTCATCGGCCATTTTCTTTTTGTCAATTGCATAGTAGTGAATTTGATGTCCAAGATCATCAATCAGGTCTATTAAGTCGGTTACTAGCGCCAAGCGGCGATCAATGGGGTGGCCTGTAAATGGCCCTTCACCTTTTGGAGACAGTAATTGATGCGAGTGTAGCTCGAAATTTTCAGGGGGATTTCCCTCGAAGTACTGGATTGTAATTGCGTCGAGCTGCTCTTTTGTATTGTTCCACTTTTTATCTGCAACGCTTAATCCGGCCAAGACAAATATTGGCTGTTCTGCGTCATTCAGATTTTTCCCTGTGTCGCCGCTTTCGTCGAGATAGAAAAAGTGCATATGCGTCCTGCGATAAGTGGCTAACGTTTGACGTGAGGGGCCGCCGTAGCGGCGAAGCCGCGAAGGGAACCCACAAGCGCAGCTTGTGGGCGGTCCCTCTCGACGGAATAGTTAGAGGGCGGATTCAAAGTGAAAATGGCTGCAGTACGTTGCGAAGTCGTTTTTCATGCTCAACGGATGTGCTGCACTTTATAACCAGATCACCTGCGAATTTTCCAAGGCCATCCAAGAAAGTCATGTAGGTATCTTCAATATGCCCAGGAACGTGGGCTCCACCATCAATATCATTCGCAGCTTCGACGAAAGCTTTTGCCATCGGCGAATCTTTGGGGCCTGAATAATATTGAATCTGCCGGGCTTTTCCTGCGTTGGATAGGTCAGATTTCGACGTAAACGTGTGGAGGACGGAGCATCGAGCAGCCCACAGATCAATTTCGTTGAACTGAATTTCAGGGTTGTTTAGTAGGTATTTTTTAACCCATGCTTGAAATGACTTTCCGTTGGCAGAGGTCTGCTTTGGCGGCGCATCGAGCAATCCCATTGCATCAATTGCGGAGTAGATCAAAATCATCAAATGCCCGAAAAGCTTTTTTTCATAGAGAAGGCGTGTGGCCTCGATGGTGTCTAAAGCAAACCGGTCAATAAAATCTTTCGGGGTCATTGCAGGTGGCACGATCTAGACCTCTAACTATAAATAGACACCAGCTGGTGTATAACACCCCGAACGGGGCTGGTGGATAACACTCCTTGTCATTCTTGCTTTCCCTGTCTACGCTGCGGGTTCTGCGGTCAGGATGACCGCTTCGGGGAGTTATGCACCATGGATGGCAAGCCCAGGCTGCTCGACCAGATGCGTGAGCGGATTCGAGTCAAACACTACTCCATTCGTACCGAGAAGGTCTATTGCGAGTGGGTGAAGCAGTTCATACGTTTCCACCGCTACCGCCATCCCGTGGAGATGGGGGCTCCGGAGCTGGAAGTCTTTCTGACCGATCTGGCCGTGCGGCGCAAGGTCTCGGCCTCTACGCAGAATCAGGCGCTGGCCGCCTTGTTGTTTCTCTACCGCGAAGTACTGCAGGCAGACCTGCCCTGGTTGAAGGATGTGGTGCGGGCGAAGCGGCCGCAGCGCCTGCCGGTGGTCTTGTCGGTCGAGGAGGTGCGCAGCGTTCTGGCTGGGCTGCAGGGCGATCTCTGGTTGGTCTGCAGTCTGCTCTACGGCACCGGCATGCGCCTGATGGAGGTGTTGCGCCTGCGGGTCAAGGACGTGGACTTCGCTCGCGGGGAAATCCTGATCCGCGACGGCAAGGGCATGAAGGATCGGGTGACGGTGTTGCCGCGCACCCTGCAGCAGCCGTTGCGCCAGCATCTGGCGCTGGTGCGGGCCTTGCACCAGGCCGAGCTGGCGGCCGGGCGGGGCGATGTCTGGCTGCCCTTCGCGCTGGAGCGCAAGTATCCCAATGCGGCCTGGGACTGGGGCTGGCAGTACGTCTTTCCGGCCGCCGGGCTGTCGGTCGATCCGCGTTCGGGGGCGGTGCGCCGCCATCACCTCGACGAGAAGCGCATCCAGCGCGGCTTCAAGCGGGCGCTGCAGGCTGCGGGAGTCGTCAAGCCGGCCACGCCGCACACGCTGCGGCACTGTTTCGCCACCCACCTGCTGGAGAGTGGACAGGACATCCGCACGGTCCAGGAGCTGCTCGGACACGCTGACGTCAAGACGACGATGATTTACACCCACGTGCTCAACCGCGGCGGGCTGGCCGTGCTGAGTCCGCTGGATCGGCCCTGAGCTCGCTCATCCGCACTGGCTGTGTCCGCAGTTCAGACAGCTGTCGCAGCCCTCCAGGCGGATCACCGCGCGGGTGCGGCAGTGGCCGCACAGCCGGGCGCCGGGCGGGAAGCCTTCGCCGGGCTCCAGCGCCGCGGCGCCCTGGCGGGCTTCCCAGACGGCGCGGCGTTCGGCCAGGTAGTGCTGCTGCGTTTCGTCGGGGCGCTGCTCGCGGAGCATGCCGATGGCGATCAGGTGGCGTTCCAGCACGGCGCCGATCTCGGCGACTATCGAGGGCATGTAGACGCCGCCTTTCTTCAGGTAACCGCCGCGCGGGTCGAACACCGCCTTGAGTTCCTCGACCAGGAAGGTGCAGTCGCCGCCCTTGCGCAGTACCGCGGACATGATGCGGGTGAGGGCGACGATCCACTGGAAGTGGTCCATGTTCTTGGAGTTGATGAAGATCTCGAAAGGCCGGCGCTGTTCGAAGGGGGTGCCGGGGTTGAGCAGGATGTCGTTGATGGTCACGTAGAGGGCGTGTTCGAACAGCGGCGACTTGATCTTGTAGGTGGTACCGTTCAGCACTTCCGGGCGCTGGAGGCTTTCGTCGAGTTGCACCGGCGGCGCTCCGGCCGCCTTGGTGGGCCGGAGCGCCCGCTCGATCACCGCGAAGCGGCGGATGCGCTGGCTGATCTTCACGGTCATGGGATTCTCGCTGTGCGCAGGTTGTGGGGTAGGGCTGGGCAGGTCACCGGGGAGGGCCATCAGTACTTGCCGTAATAGCCTTCTTTGAGGGCGTCGAACAGGTTGGCGGCGCTGTTCACCTCGCCCTCGTACTCGACCAGTTCGTTGCCCCTGAGCTCGATCGTGCTGCCGTCCTCCAGTTCGAAGCGGTAGTGGGTATTCTCCAGGTCGGCCTCGCGGACCAGCACGCCCTGGAAGGCCGTCGGGTTGAAGCGGAAGGTGGTGCAGCCCTTGAGACCCTGGCGCCAGGCGTAGCGGTAGATGTCCTTGAAGGCCTCGAAGGGGTAGTCGCTGGGCACGTTGACGGTCTTGGAGATCGACGAGTCCAGCCATTTCTGCGCGGCGGCCTGCATGTCGATGTGTTCGCGCGGGGCGATGTCGTCGGCACCGACGAACCATTCCGGCAGGCGGTGTGCGGGGTCCTCGCTGTCCGGGGCGGCCTGCGGATCGACCAGCGCACGGTAGGCCAGCAGTTCGTAGCTGAGCACCTCGATCTTCTCCTTGGCCTTGCGTCCCGGACGGATCAGGTTGCGCGAGTAGCGCTGCGCGAAGCTCGGTTCGATGCCGTTGGAGGCGTTGTTGGCCAGGCTCAGGGCGATGGTGCCGGTGGGGGCGATGGAGCTGTGGTGGGTGAAGCGTGCGCCTTCGCGGGCCAGTGCGGCGACCAGCTCGGGAGCGGCCTCGGCGAGGCGCTGCATGTAGCGCGAATAGCGCGCGTGCAGCACGCGGCCCGCCACCCGGTCGCCCACCTTGTAGCCGTCGGTGCGCATTTCCGGGCGTTGCTCGAGCATCCGTGCGGTCACTTCGAAGTCTTCGCCGAGCAGCGGTGCCGGGCCCTTCTCGCGGGCCAGTTCGAGGGCCATCTGCCAGCCGATCAGCGCCAGCGCACGGCTCACCTCTTCGGTGAAGCGGCAGGCCTCGGCGCTGCCGTAGCGCAGGCGCAGCATGGCCAGTGCCGAGCCGAGGCCGAGAAAACCCATGCCGTGGCGGCGCTTGGCGAGGATTTCGCGGCGCTGCGTCTCCAGCGGCAGGTTGGCCAGTTCCACCACGTTGTCGAGCAGGCGGGTGAAGATGCGCGCCACCCGGCGGAAGCGTTTCCAGTCGAAGCGCGCCCGCCCGCCGAACGGCTCGTCGACGAACGCGGTGAGGTTGAGCGAGCCGAGCAGGCAGGCGCCGTAGGGCGGCAGCGGTTGTTCGCCGCACGGGTTGCAGGCGCGGATTTCCTCGCACCACCAGTTGTTGTTCAACTGGTTGACCCGGTCGATGAGGATGAAGCCGGGTTCGGCGAAGTCGTAGCTGGAGGTCATCAGCATGTCCCACAGGTGGCGGGCGCGCACCTTGGCGTAGATCCGGCAGGCCACCTTGCCGTCGTCGCGCAGCGGGTAGCCCTCGCGCAGCGGCCAGTCGCGCCAGAGCACCTGGTCGGGGTTGTTCAGGTCCAGGCGGGCCGTCTCGCGCGGGTGCACCGGGAACACCAGCGGCCAGTCGGCGTCGTCCTCGACCGCCTGCATGAAGTCGTCGCCGATCAGCAGGCTCAGGTTGAACTGGCGCAGGCGGCCGTCCTCGCGCTTGGCGCGGATGAATTCGCGCACGTCCGGGTGGGCGACGTCGAAGGTGGCCATCTGCGCGCCGCGCCGCCCGCCTGCGGAGCTGACGGTGAAGCACATCCTGTCGTAGACGTCCATGAACGACAGCGGGCCGCTGGTACGCGCGCCGGCGCCGCTGACCTGCGCGCCGCGCGGGCGCAGGGTGGAGAACTCGTAGCCGATGCCGCAGCCGGCCTTGAGGGTCAGTCCGGCCTCGTGGAGGCGGGCGAGGATCTCGTCCAGCGAGTCGCCGATGCTGGCGGAGACGGTGCAGTTGACGGTCGAGGTGGCCGGCTTGCGGTCCTGCGCGCCGGCGTTGGCGACGATCCGACCGGCGGGGATGGCGCCGTTGCGCAGCGCCCAGAGGAACTGTGCGCACCAGTGCTCGCGCCGCTCGGGGGCCTCGACGGCGGCGACGGCGCGGGCGATGCGCTGCCAGGTGGCGTCGATGTCGGCTTCCAGCGGTCGGCCGTCGGCGTCGCAGAGCCGGTACTTCTGCGCCCAGACGTCCGCCGCCGCGGGCTGCAGGGGGATGCCGGCGGTCTTGCGCGGCGCCGTTGCGCGCTGCCTGGCCATGGGCGTGCCTCGTCGTGGCGGAGTTACCCTTCTACCTTAGCCGCACGGCCGGCGCCCTGCCCGGCCGCCGGGGCGCGGCTTTGACAGGGCGGCGGGGGGCACCTACGCTGCTCTGGCACCGGCTCGATGCACTCCGCCGCGGGCGCAGGGCGCACCCGCGGGCGGTGCGGTTGCGGGGGCGAGGCGGTGTGGCTGGCGATTCCGGCACTGCGCGGGTCGCCGTTTCGCGCAACCTGCGGGCGGCGCGCGTGCCGGCCCGCCACGAGGTATCCCCATGAAACCGCTTCTGCTTGCCCTGCTCGCGGCGCTGCCCGCCAGCACGACGCTGGCCGCCGATCCCGAGGTTCCCTATCCTGCCGGCTATCGCTACTGGCAGCACGTCAAGAGCATGCTGATCGAGCCGGGCCATCCGCTGTACGAGTCCTTCGGCGGCATCCACCACATCTACGCCAACGCCGCGGCCCTGGAGGGCTACCGCGCCGGCCGCTTCCCGGACGGCGCGGTGATCGTCTTCGACCTGCTGGCGGCCGAGCGCGCCGACAACGCGGTGACCGAGGGGGGGCGCAAGGTGCTCGGGGTGATGCACAAGGATGCGCGCAAGTACGCGGCCACCGGCGGCTGGGGCTTCGAGGGCTTCGCCGGCGGCGATCCCGCGCAGCGGGCGGTCGGCGCCAATGCGGCGAGCGCCTGCTACGGCTGCCATGCCCCCGAGAAGGAGCACGACTACGTGTTCAGCCGCCTGCGCGACTGAACGGGTGCGGCGCGGCTTCAGGGCAGCTCCTGGCGGTACTCGCGCTCGGCGATCAGCTGCGCCCAGGCCAGCGGGCTCCACGGCGTGTCGGCGAACAGCCCGGCGGCGAGCACGGCGGCGGCGGTGACCAGTGGCGGCATGCTCAGCAGCCAGGCGGTTTCGTGCCACTTCCGGGTGTGCAGGCGCTCGTCGGGCCAGGCGGCCGGCGGCGGGCGCAGCCAGGCGCGCCAGAGGATGGGCAGGAAGTAGCCGGCGTTGAGCAGGCTGGAGGCCCACAGCACCCAGATCGCCCAGTGCAGGCCGGCCTGCGCCGCGCCGTCGATCAGCCAGGCCTTGCTGACCGCCCCGGCGGTCAGCGGCATGCCCATCATGCTCAGCGCGGCGACGCTGAAGGCCAGGGTGCTCATCGGCATGCGCCGGCCGATGCCGTCCATCTCGCTGACCCGGTGCACGCCGAGGGTTTCGGCGTAGTTGCCGGCGCAGAAGAACAGGGTGATCTTCATGATTCCCTGGTGGACCAGATGGACCAGGCCGCCGACGCTGCCGACCGGGCCGAACAGGGCGACGCCGAGGACGATGTAGGACACCTGGCTGACCGTCGAGTAGGCCAGACGCCGCTTGAGGTCGTCCTGGAACAGTGCGCGCAGGCTGCCCCAGAGGATGGTCACGGCGGCGGCGCCGGCCAGCGGGGCGAGCAGGCCGAGCGCCTGGGTCAGCTCGACGCCGTAGACCTCGTAGACGATGCGCGCGATGCCGAAGGCGCCGGCCTTGACCACCGCCACCGCGTGCAGCAGCGCCGACACCGGCGCGGGCGCCACCATCGCTCGCGGCAGCCAGCCGTGCAGCGGCACCATCGCCGCCTTGACGGCGACGCCGACGATCAGCAGGACGAAGACGATGCGCAGCTCGCCGGCGTGCTGGTCGGCCAGTTCGGCGACGATGCCGGCGTGGGCGAATTCGGTGTGGCCGAGCAGGTGCTGCAGCCAGACGATGCCGGTGAGCAGCAAGGTGCCGCCGGTCAGGGTGTAGGCCAGGTAGATCGCCCCGGCCTGCAGCGCCTTGGCGCTGCCGCGGTGCACTACCAGGGGGAAGGTGGACAGGGTGAGGAACTCGTAGAACACGAAAAAGGTGAACAGGTTGCCCGCCATGGCGATGCCCATGGTGGCGGTCACGCACAGGCTGAAGAAGCCGAAGAAGCGACTGCGGTGCGGCATGCCCTCCAGATAGCCGATGGCGTACAGGGTGGTGAACAGCCAGAGGATCGCCGACAGGGTGATGAACATCAGGCCCAGGGCGTCGGCCTCGAGGGCCAGGTCGAGGCCCGGCAGCACCGCGAAGCGCACCTCGTAGCTGAAGCCGGCGTGCACCCCGACGATCAGGATGGCGACCAGCGCCAGCTTGGTGAGCGCGGCGAACAGGTTGAGGGCGGTGCGCAGCCCGACGCGCCGCTCCGGCAGGGCGAAGATCAGCAGGCCGGGCAGCAGCGACGAGGCCAGCACGGCCAGCGGCAGGAGTTCGCTGCCGCTCATCGCGCCGCTCCGATCGACAGCAGCGCCACCAGCTCGACGCCGCGCAGGCCGAGCAGCACGCTGGCGGCGGCGAGCAGGAAGGCCATCCACTGCAGCATGCGCGGCACCGGCGCGATCTCCTTGGCCAGCGGCACGCGCAGGAAGGCCTGGCGCAGCACGCGGAACACGTAGACCGCGGCGAGCAGGCCGCCGAGCAGCACTACCACGGCGACGATCCAGTGGCCGCGCTGCAGGGCGGTATCGATCAGCAGCCACTTGGCGAGAAAGCCCGCCGAGGGCGGCAGACCGGCGAGGGTGGCGCCGGCCATGCCGAAGGCGTACAGCGGCAGCGGCAGGCGGGCGGCCACCCCGGCCACCCCGGCGACCGTGTCCTGGCCGGTGGCCTTGATGATCGCGCCGGCCGCGGCGAACATCGCTGCCTTGGCCAGGCCGTGGGCGAAGGCGTGCATGATCCCCGCCTGCAGCGCGCCGGCGGCGGCCAGCAGCGGGAAGATCAGGAACAGGTAGCCGAGCTGGGCCACCGTCGAGTAGGCGATCAGCATCTTCAGGCGATGGGCGCGGATCGCCTGCCAGGAACCCCAGAGGATCGCCGCCGAGCCGAGCGCCATGGGCAGCCAGGCGAGCGCCGCGAACTGCCCGGCCAGGCCGGCGAAGGGGCCGTTCCACAGGCGCAGGATCAGGTAGAAGGAGGCCTTGACCACCAGCGCCGAGAGCAGCGCCGAGACCGGCGCCGGCGCGCCGCCGTGGGCCGGCGGCAGCCAGTAGTGGAAGGGGAACAGCGCGGTCTTGAGCATCAGCCCGACCAGCATCAGGCCGCCGGCGAACCACAGCGCGCGCGGCGCGTCGCCGTCGATCGGCGCCGCGAGGGCGCTCAGCGAGACCGTGCCGAGGCTGCCGTAGACCAGCGCCACGCCGAGCAGGTAGGCGCCGGAGCCGAGCAGGGTGGCGAACAGGTAGCGCAGCGCTGCGGCGACCTGGCCGGCCCCGCCGCCGGCGGCGACCAGGCCGACCGCGGAGAGGCCGACCAGTTCCAGGGTGACGTAGAGGTTGAACAGGTCGGCGGAGAGGAACAGACCGTTGAGGCCGGCCACCTGGATGCCCAGCAGCGGCCAGAAGTAGCGCGCCTCGGCGGCGCCGGCGGCGTAGTAGGCGCGCGCGTAGAACGCCAGCGGCAGCAGGATGAGCTGGGCGAGCAGCAGCAGCGCCGCCGCCAGGCCGTCGGCGGCCAGGGCGATGCCCAGCGGCGCCGCCCAGCCGCCCACCGCGTGTCCGACCGGGCCGGCGTCGGTCAGGGCGACCGCCAGTTGCACGGCCAGCGCCAGCTGCACCAGCAGGCCGGCGATGGCGGCGCGTGCGCCGCGCCCGGGGCCGAGCAGGAAGGCCAGGCAGGCCCAGGCCAGCGGCAGCACGACCAGCCAGGCCATGCCGGCGGCGGGCTCAGTCATCGTCCACCTCGGGCAGCTCGGCCCGCCCGGTCAGCGCGTGCAGGCGGCGCATCAGGGCCAGGGCCAGCGCGGTGGCGGCCACCGCCACCACGATGCCGGTCAGCACCATGGCCTGCGGCACCGGGTCGGCCGCGCCCTGGCGCTGGGCGAGGCCGACCAGCACCAGGAAGGCGCCGCTGCCCATCAGGTTGAAGGCGAGGATGCGTCGCAGCAGGTGGTGCGCCAGCAGCACGCCGGCCGCGCCCATGGCGAACAGGGCGACGCCGCAGAGGGCGAACAGCAGGCCGCTGCTCATCGTTCGCCGTCCTCGTCGCAGGACATGAACAGGAACAGCCCGGCGAGGATCAGGCCGAGCGAGAGCGTCAGGCCGGTCTCGATCAGCAGGATCAGCGCCCCGGCCAGGGCCGGCGGATATTCGAGCAGGGCGCCATGCGCGAGCATGGCCGCCGCCACGCCGAGGAACGCCAGGAAGCCGCCGGCCAGCCCCCAGCGCAGCCGGGCCCGTGGCTGCAGCCAGCCCGGCAGCACGCCGGTCAGGTGCAGCAGCACGGCGCCGGCGGCCAGCACGGCGCCGGCCTGGAAGGCGCCGCCGGGACGGAAGGCGCCGGCCCACAGCAGGTAGGCGGCGACCAGCAGCAGCGGCGGGCTGGCGATGCGCGCCAGCATGGCCAGCGGCAGCGAGGGCGGCGCGAGGCGGGCCGGCTGGCGCTCCAGCCCCTGCGCCAGCAGGGCGAACAGGGCGAGCAGCAGCACGGCGACTTCGAGCAGGGTGTCGTAGCCGCGGAAGTTGAGCAGCACGGCGGTGACCGGATGCTCGACGCCGCTGCTCGCCAGGTTGGCGGTCACCGTCGGGCGCAGGTCGATGGCGGCCGGCGGCAGCTCGAGCAGGGCCGCGCCCAGCGCGAGGGCGAAGGCCAGCGCCGCGCCGCCCACCAGCAGGCGCTTCATCGGCGCGTCCCCCGGCCGTGGCGGCGCAGCGCGCCGTAGGCGTCGAGCAGCAGCGCGCCGGTCAGCCCCGCGCCGATGGCCGCCTCGGCCAGGCCGATGTCCGGCGCCTGCAGGCGCGCCCAGGCCAGCGCCATCAGCAGGCCGAAGACGATGAACATCACCACCGCGCGGTCCAGTCCGGGGGCGCTCAGGGCGCGCCAGGCGCTCCACAGCAGGGCGCCGGCCAGCAGCAGGTCGAGGGCCAGGTTCATGGTCGCTCCCGACGCCACGGCGCGATGCCCAGGGCATCGGCGCGGCGGGCGATGGCGTAGCTGGCGCCGGCGCTGGCGGCCAGCGCCAGCGGCCAGATCAGCAGCAGCTTGAGCGCCGCCGCCAGGCTGTCGGCCTGCAGCGCCAGACCCAGCAGCAGGCAGCCGAGACCGAGGTTGTCGGCCTTGGCCAGCGCATGCAGCCGGCAGTAGACGTCCGGAAAGCGCAGCAGGCCGAGGGTGCCGGCGAAGTAGAAGAAGGCGCCGGCGCACAGCAGCACGGCGCTCGCCGGCTCAGCCATGAGGACGCTCCCGGCCGTGCCAGGCGCGGCGGGCGAAGGCGATGCCGGTGATGGCGGCGAGCAGGGCGATCACCAGCGCGACGTCGACCAGCGCCCAGCCGCCGCCGGCGTGGGCCAGCAGCACCAGCAGGCCGACCCCGGTGCTGCCGAACAGCAGCGCCACCAGCATGCGGTCGGCACTGGTCGGCCCGCGTGCGGCGGCGAGCAGGGCGACCAGCAGGTTGCCGAGCAGGAACAGGGCGATGGGCAGTTCGAGTCCGGTCATGGGCAGGCTCCGAAGATCCGCGCGATGTGTCTCTCCAGCGCCGCCACTTCGGCGGCGATGGGCAGGCGCCGGTCGATCACGTGGACGCGCAGGTGCGCGTCGTCCAGCTCCACCCCCACGGTGCCGGGCATCAGCCCCAGGGTGTTGAGCATCAGCACCCGCGGCAGTCCCTCCGGCAGCTTCAGTCGCCATTCCAGTATGGCCGGCTCGAGGGCCGCGCGGCCGCGCAGGGCCAGCAGCGAGACCTGCAGCCCGCCGCGTAGGGAGTTGCCCAGGAAGAAGGCCAGGTAGCCGAGCAGGCCGCCCGCGCTGATGCGCCGGGCGGGCGGCAGCAGGTGCAGGCTGACCCACAGGGCGGCGAGTACTGCCGGGGCGCCGAGCGCCCAGCTGTCCGCACGGCCCTCGCTCAGCACCCACCAGAGCAGGGCGAGCAGCAGGCCGCGATAGAGGATGGCGCGGGGCATGGCTGGGGTCTCCGGACGGGGCGCTGCCGGTGGCCGGCAAGGGCGCCGTCGCTACGGTGTGCCTCGTTCAGCTTAGCCGGCCTGCGCGCAGCGGGGCGGGCGGACATCTTCGGCAAAGGCCTGCCGCACCGCGCCCCTTGCAATGCCCGCCCGCTCTACCTAGAGTTCAGCCGGCATTCGAGCGGCCTCCGGGCCTTGCGGTCCGGGGGCTCCAGCAGGTTATGGAGTGGCCATGATCGAGATAGAACGACTCAGCAAGCGCTTTGCGCAGCACACGGCGGTGGACGACCTGTCCTTCCGCGTCCAGCCCGGCGAGGTGCTGGGCTTCCTCGGCCCCAACGGCGCCGGCAAGTCGACCACCATGAAGATGCTCACCGGCTTTCTCGCGCCGACCTCGGGTACCGCGCGGATCTTCGGCTTCGACATCCGGCGGCAGACCCTCCAGGCCCAGCGGCTGATCGGCTACCTGCCCGAGGGCGCGCCCTGTTACGGCGACATGCGCGTGCGCGGCTTCCTCGAGTTCGTCGCCGAGGTGCGCGGTTTCCGCGGCGCCGAGAAGAAGGCGCGGGTGGCCCGCGCGGTGGAGCTGGTGGAGCTGGAGAAGGTGCTCGAGCAGTCCATCGAGACCCTGTCCAAGGGCTTCAAGCGCCGGGTCGGGCTGGCCCAGGCGATCCTCCACGACCCGCGCGCGCTGATCCTCGACGAGCCCACCGACGGCCTCGACCCCAACCAGAAGCACCAGGTGCGCCAGCTGATCCAGAACCTGGCCGCCGACAAGATCATCGTCATCTCCACGCACATCCTCGAGGAGGTCGCCGCGGTCTGCTCGCGCGCGGTGGTGATCGCCGCCGGCCGGCTGGTCGCCGACGGCACGCCCTTCGAGCTGGAGAGCCGTTCGCGCTACCACCAGGCGGTGACCCTGGTCGGCGACGCGCCGCTGGACGAGGCCGCGCTGGCCGCGCTGCCGGGGGTGGCCGGGGTGGAGCGCAACGCCCGCGAGCACAGCCTGACCGTGCTGGCGCAGCCCGGCCAGGTGATCTTCCCGCAGGTCAGCGCGCTGGTCGCGGCGCGCGGCTGGCAAATCAAGGAAATGGACGTGGAGCGCGGCCGCCTCGACGAGGTGTTCCGCACCCTGACCCGAGGAGAGGCGGCATGAGGCAGTTGCCGGTAGTCTTCAGGCGCGAGCTGGCGAGCTATTTCGCCACCCCGCTGGCCTACGTGTTCATCGTGATCTTCCTGGTGCTGTCCGGGGTGTTCACCTTCTATCTGGGCAACTTCTTCGAGCGCGGCCAGGCCGACCTCGCGCCCTTCTTCGACTTCCATCCCTGGCTCTACCTGTTCCTGATCCCGGCGCTGGCCATGCGCCTGTGGGCCGAGGAGCGCAAGAGCGGCACCATCGAGCTCTTGATGACCCTGCCGATCACCCGCGCCGAGGCGGTGGGCGGCAAGTTCCTCGCCGCCTGGGCGTTCGCCGGCATCGCCCTGCTGCTGACCTTCCCGATGGTCGTCACCGTCAACTTCCTCGGCGAGCCGGACAACGGCGCCATCCTCACCGGCTACATCGGCAGCTGGCTGCTGGCCGGCGGCTACCTGGCGATCGGCTCGTGCCTGTCGGCGCTGACCCGCAACCAGGTGATCGCCTTCATCCTCACCGTCTGCGTGTGCTTCCTGTTCATCGCCAGCGGCTTCCCGCTGGTGCTCGACGCCTTCAGCGGCTGGGCGCCGCAGGCGCTGGTCGACGCGGTGGCCTCGCTGAGCTTCCTGACCCGCTTCGATGCGATCAGCAAGGGCGTGCTCGATGCCCGCGACCTGCTGTACTTCGCCAGCCTGATCCTGGCCTGGCTGGCGGCCACCGCGCTGGTGGTCGACCTGAAGAAAGCCGACTACTGAGGAAGCCCGATGAAACGCATCATCCATTCCAGCGCCGGGCTTTTGCTGATTGCCCTGGCGTTCCTGGTGTTCAACATGGTCGCCGGCCTCGGCCTGCCCAACGCGCGCCTCGATCTCACCGAGCAGAAGCTCTTCACCATCAGCGAGGGCACCGAACGGATCCTCGCCGAACTGGACGAGCCGGTGAACCTGTACTTCTTCTACTCCGACAACGTCAGCCGCGACCTCACTCCGCTGCGCAACTACGCGCGGCGCGTCGAGGAGATGCTGCGTGCCTACCAGCGCGCCGCCGGCGGCAAGCTGCGCCTGCAGGTGATCGACCCCGAGCCGTTCTCCGAGGAGGAGGACCGCGCCGCCGAGTTCGGCCTGCAGGCGGTGCCGCTGCAGCAAGGTGGCGACAAGCTGTACTTCGGCCTGGCCGGCACCAACGCGCTGGACGACGTGCAGATCATTCCGTTCTTCCCGCTCGACCAGGAGGAGTTCCTCGAGTACGAGATCAGCCGGCTGATCCAGACCCTGGCCAAGCCCGAGCGGCCGGTGGTCGGCGTGCTCTCCGGGCTGCAGCTGGACGGCAGCTTCAATCCGCTGACCGGCCAGGCCGGCGCGCCCTGGATGCTCATGGAGCAGATCCGCCAGCAGTTCGCCATCAAGAGCCTGCAGGCCGGCGTCGACCGCATTCCCGACGAGGTCTCGGTGCTCATGCTGGTCCATCCCAGGGAGCTGCCGCAGGCCACCCTCTACGCCATCGACCAGTTCGTGCTGCGTGGCGGCAAGCTGCTGGCCTTCGTCGATCCGTTCAGCGAGAGCGACGACGGCGGCCTGATGGGCGGCGGCAACGCCTCCGACCTCGAGCCGCTGTTCAAGGCCTGGGGCCTGCGGATGCGCCCGGGCGAGATGCTGGTCGACGGCAGCTACGCGATGGCCGTCGGCATGGGCCAGGAGCGCCGCCCGGTGCGCCATCCGGCCTGGCTGGGCCTGCCGGCGGCGGCCCTCGACCAGGACGACGTGACCACCGCCGGGCTGGAGAGCCTGACCGTGGCCAGCGCCGGCATCCTCGAGCCGCTCGAGGGCGCGCAGACCCGTTTCACGCCGCTGCTGCAGAGCTCGGAGTACGCCATGCCGATGGATGCCCAGCGGCTGGCCGGACTGCGCGATCCGCAGGCGCTGCTGCGCGACCTGGAGCCGACCGGCGAGCGCTACGCCATGGCCGCGCGGATCGCCGGGCCGGCGCAGTCGGCCTTCCCCGAGGGCATCGAAGGCCAGCAGGACGGCCTGCGCTCCGCCGAGCGCATCAACCTGATCGTGGTCGCCGACACCGACCTGCTCGCCGACCGTATGTGGGTGCAGGTGCAGGACTTCTTCGGCCAGCGCATCCCGCAGCCGTTCGCCGACAACGCCGGCTTCGCCATCAATGCGCTGGACAACCTCGCCGGCAGCGACGCGCTGATCAGCGTGCGTTCGCGCGGGCGCTTCAGCCGCCCGTTCGTGGTGGTGGAGAACCTGCAGCGCCAGGCCGAGGCGCGCTTCCGCGAGCAGGAGGAAATCCTCAACCGGCGCCTGGCGCAGACCGAGCAGCGCCTGGCCGAGCTGCAGCAGGGCGACGACGGCGAGCAGGTGCTGGAGCTGACCCCGGAGCAGCAGGCCACCCTGCAGCAGTTCCTCCAGGAGAAGCTGGCGATCCGCAAGGAACTGCGCGAGGTGCGCTACCAGCTCAACGCCGACATCGAGGCGCTGGGCCGCAGCCTGAAGTTCGTCAACATCGCCCTGGTGCCGCTGCTGCTCACCGTCGCGGTGCTCGGCCTGTGGCTGCTGCGCCGCCGGCGCGTGCACTGATCGCCGGTGCGCACGGCGCATGCCCGAAGGCGGGCTGCACCACGCGCACCGAATGGTTTGGGGAGGTACTTATGCAACGCAAGTCGCTATGGGTTCTGTTGCTCGTCGTGCTGCTGCTGGGCGGGCTGTTCGCCTGGCTGCAGCGCGGCGCCGAGGCGCCGCGCCAGGCCGCGCGGCAACTGCTGCTGCCGGCGCTGGCCGGCCAGCTGGAGCGGGTGCAGGCGCTGGAGATCCGCCACGGCGAGCTGCCGGCGATCCGCATCGAGCGTCAGGGCGGCGGCTGGGTGGTGCCGGCCAAGGCCGGCTTTCCGGCCGCGGCCGGCGAGGTCAATCGCCTGCTGCGCGCGCTGGGCGAGGCGCGCAAGGTCGAGGCCAAGACCCGCAACCCGGACAACCACGCGCGCCTCGGCCTGGCCGAGCGCGGCGAACAGGCGGCCACCCGGCTGAGGCTGGAGGGCGTCGGCCAGGCGCCGCTGGAGCTGCTGATCGGCCAGGGCTCGCGGCAGGGCGGCCAGCTGGTGCGCCTGCCCGGCGACGACCAGGTGTGGCTGATCGACCAGCCGCTGGCGCTGGTCGACAACGAGCTGGCCTGGCTGGACCGGCGGATCAGCGCCATCCCCTTCGCCAGCGTCAGCGCGCTGGAGGTGCGCCACGCCGATGGCGAGCGCCTCGAGCTCCGGCGCGAGCGGCCCGAGCAGTTCGACCTGGCCTTGCGTCGCCTGCCGGCCGGTCGCCAACTGGCCCACGCGCCGCTGGCCAACGGCATGGCCATGCTGTTCGCCGGCCTCGACTTCGCCGACGCCGCGCCGCTGGCGCAGCTCGATTTCAAGGGCCGGCCGGAGCTGGAGTTCAGCCTGCAGACCTTCGACGGCGGTGAGCTGCACGGTCGCTTCCATCTGCAGGGCGGCCAGCACTGGCTGCTGCTCGGCGACAGCCGGGGGCTGGACGGCCAGCTGATCGCCGGCCGCGACTGGGCCTACCGGCTGGAGGAGCAGCAGTACCGCACCCTGGCCAGGCGGCTCGGCGATCTGCTCGGCCCGGCCGCGGGAGCGGGCGAATAGCGCCCCGATCCTTGCCTTGGGTCAAGCCGCAGGGGCTTTTCAGGACACGCCCTTTGTTTATACTCGGGCCAGCGGTCGTCAAGAACGCCATTCGTAATACCCGCTCCAGACGCCTCGCGGCGGCGGAGGTCGGATATAACAAGAAGAACGTTTTCAACGTACCGTCCCGAGCTGCTCCGTGGTGGGGCAATCAACATTTGCGAGTCTGGAGAGAGTTGTAATGGCTGATCGTGAGATTGGAACCGTCAAGTGGTTCAACGATGCCAAGGGCTATGGGTTCATCCAGCGCGAAAGCGGCCCCGATGTATTCGTGCACTACCGTGCGATCCGTGGCGAAGGCCACCGTTCGCTGGTCGAGGGGCAGCGCGTCGAGTTCGCCGTGGCCCAGGGACAGAAAGGTCTGCAGGCGGAAGACGTCGCCAAGCTCTGAGTTCTCTGCGACTCGAGTTGCCGCAAGAAGCCCGTCGTGAGACGGGCTTCTTGTTGGGCGGCCTTTTCAGCCCGGGACGGGCAGCGCATCCAGGCCGCCGATGTCCTCGCGTGCCGTCTCCACCAGCAGGCACAGCGCGCGGCCCTGCTCGGCCC
This sequence comes from Stutzerimonas stutzeri, assembly GCF_024451105.1. Classification (GTDB taxonomy): domain Bacteria; phylum Pseudomonadota; class Gammaproteobacteria; order Pseudomonadales; family Pseudomonadaceae; genus Geopseudomonas; species Geopseudomonas stutzeri_A. Next base: position 103,424 of record NZ_JANGEY010000010.1, on the reverse strand, counting down.
AGTGCCGGCAGGCGTCGGCGAGCAGCTCGAGGAAGATCTCCAGCGCGGCCGCGTCCACCGCGCAGTCCGCCGCGATCGGCAGGCGCACGGCCAGCAGCCGGTCCGCCGGCCAGTCCAGCTCGGTCAGGCAGTCCCAGGCGGCGTCCCAGTTCTGCCCGTAGTAGGCGGGGAACTCCAGCGCCCGGCCGAGGGCGGCGAGCAGCCGCTCGCGGTCGATGGCGGCGGTCGCCAGCGGTTTCCAGAGAATCTCCGGCGTGTCCTGCGCCCAGCCCGGTGCGGCGCGGTACAGGCCGGCGCGCGCCGGCTCGGCGAGGAGTCGGGCGGCGAACTCGGCGGGGGTCATGGCCTGGGCTCCAGCACGCGGAAGCTCTGGTAGTGGTCTTCCGTGTAGTAGTAGATCTCCGGCGGGTTGCCGCCGGTGACGATGCGTCGCGGCCCGCGGTGCGACAGTCCCGGCGTGCGCACCGTGAATTCGCGGTAGTAGCCGCGCGGCTGGGTCGGCAGCCGGCGCTCGCGATTCTGGAACACGGTACCGTCCTGGCTGTGCGGGTAGGGGCCGCCCTGGCGGATCAGGGCGAGGGTCTTGTCGATCTCGCGCTGGATCGGCGCCTCGACCTGCAGCACGCTGCCGCTGCCCGCGGGCGCCGGGCCGAACAGGCCCGGCAGCGGCCCCTGGGTCAGCAGCCAGCCGACGAACAGCAGCACCAGCAGCGCGGCGCCGGTCAGCAGCTTGAACGGATTGGCGGGCGCCGGGGTGCCACGCGGCTGGCGGGCGGGGCGGGCCGGCGCCGGCGGGCCTTCCAGCGTCACCCAGGCGGCCTTGAGCCGGCCGGAGGCGTCGCGGGTGGTGTCGAAGGCGACGCGCTCGCCCTTCAGCGGCCGCCGCGCGGCGTTGCGCACCGCGGAAATGTGGAAGAACACTTCGGCCGAGCCGTCCTCGGGCTGGATGAAGCCGAAGCCGCGGTCGTCGTTCCAGGTGACGATCTTGCCTTGCATTGCCTGTCTCTTGGATGGTTGCGGGGGCGCCGGACTCAGCCGGTGCGCCAGGTGATCTCGCTGACGCCCTCGCCGGTGACCTTCAGCCAGCGGTCGGCGTCTTCCTCGCCCTGCTCCTCGCTCCAGCTGCCCGGTGCGCAGCGCACCTCGACGCCGAGGGCGGCGCAGGCGGCCCTGGCGCAGGCCAGGTCGTCGTCCCAGGGCGTCCGGTCGCTTTCCAGCAGCAGGCTGTGCCACTTGCCGACCGCCTTCGGCAGCCAGGTGACGGGAATGCCGGCGGCGCGGCACTTGTGGGTCTGGCCGCGGACCTGCCATTCGCTGCACGGGCCGATGGCCTGCTCCAGCCAGGCGGTCAGCGCCGGCAGCTCAATGTCCTTGAGGTAGATCTCGATATCCGGTTGGCGCATGTCGGGCTTCCTGATGCGGCGGTGGATGGCGCGGCCGGCGGCCGCGCCGGGGGCTCATTGGCGCTCGATCCAGTCGTAGCGCACCGAGACGGTGACCTCGAACGGCTCGGCGAGGATGCGCTCGCGGCGCTCGGCGTTGACCCGCCAGCCGTGCGGGGTCATCGCCAGCAGGTCGCTGCGCGCGGCGAAGCTGTCCAGGCTCAGGCGGAACTCCAGGGTCTGGGTGTCGGCCAGCTTCAGGGGCTCCGGCAGGTCGGCCAGGTGCTTGTCGTCGACGTAGTCGCGCACCTCGTCGTAGAGCCTCTGACGCAGCTCCAGCAGGTGGTCGCGGGCCGGGCCCAGGCGCAGGATGCCGCCGCCGGGACGCAGCAGGCGTGCCGCCTCGTGCCAGTCGATCGGGCTGAACACGCTGGCCAGCAAGCCGCAGGAGGCCGTCGCCAGCGGCACGCGGGCCATGCTGGCGACCATCCAGGTCAGCTGCGGCGCCTGCTTGCAGGCGCGCCTGACCGCCTCGCGGGAGATGTCCAGGGCGTAGCCGTCGGCCTGCGGCAGGGCCGCGGCCAGTTGCGCGCTGTAGTAGCCCTCGCCGCAGCCGATGTCGAGCCAGCGCGCCGGGGCGCGCTCGGCGGCCAGTTCGGCCAGCCGCGCGGCCAGCGGCGCGTAGTGGCCGGCGCCGAGGAAGCGCCGGCGCGCCTCGACCATCGCGGCGTTGTCGCCCGGGTCGCGGCTCTTCTTGTGCTGCACCGGCAGCAGGTTCAGGTAGCCCTGGCGGGCGCGGTCGAAGCGGTGGCCGTGGCCGCACTGCACGCCGTCGTCGACGTCGTGCAGCGCGCCGCTGCAGATCGGGCAGATGAGCATGGGGTCACTCGGCGAGCAGACGCACCAGCGTCTGGTAGTAGATCTCGGTGAGCAGGTCCAGGTCGCTGGCCAGCACCCGCTCGTTGATCTGGTGGATGGTGGCGTTGACCGGGCCGAGCTCGACCACCTGGGTGCCGAGGGTGGCGATGAAGCGGCCGTCCGAGGTGCCGCCGGTGGTCGACGGGCTGGTCACGCGGCCGGTGACCGCCTTGATGCTCGCCGACACCGCGTCGAGCAGGGCGCCCGGTTCGGTGAGGAACGGCAGGCCGGACAGCGACCAGTCGATCTGCCACTGCAGGCCGTGCTTGTCGAGGATCGCCTCGACGCGCTTCTGCAGGCCGTCCACCGTGGACTCGGTGGAGAAGCGGAAGTTGAACAGGCAGGTCAGCTCGCCGGGAATCACGTTGGTGGTGCCGGTGCCGGAGTGGATGTTGGAGATCTGGAAGCTGGTCGGCGGGAAGAAGGCGTTGCCGGCGTCCCAGTGCTCGGCGGCCAGCTCGGCCAGCGCCGGGGCGACCAGGTGGATGGGGTTCTGCGCCAGGTGCGGGTAGGCGACGTGGCCCTGCACGCCCTGGATGCGCAGCTTGCCGTTGAGCGAGCCGCGGCGGCCGTTCTTGACGACGTCGCCGACCTGCGAGGTGCTCGAGGGCTCGCCGACGATGCACCAGTCCAGGCGCTCCTTGCGCGAGGACAGGCGTTCGACCACCGCCTGGGTGCCGTGGATGGCCGGGCCTTCCTCGTCGCTGGTGATCAGGAAGGCGATCGCGCCGTGGTGCTGCGGATGATCGGCGACGAAACGTTCGACGGCGACGATCATCGCCGCCAGGCTGCCCTTCATGTCCGCGGCGCCGCGCCCGCGCAGCATGCCGTCGGCATCGACGAAGGCCTCGAACGGCGGGTGCTGCCAGGCCTCCAGCGGGCCGGTCGGCACCACGTCGGTGTGTCCGGCGAAGCACAGCACCGGACCCTCGCCGCCGCGGCGGGCCCAGAAGTTCTCCACCTCCTCGACGCGCATCGGCTCCACGGCGAAGCCGCAGGCGGCCAGGCGCTCCATCATCAGCTGCTGGCAGCCCTTGTCCAGCGGGGTGACGGAGTCGCGGCGAATCAGTTCGCAGGCCAGTTCGAGGGTGGGGGAGAGGGTGGTCATGCAGGCTCCGGAGCGGGGGGGGGGCGGATCGAAGGTGGCTATCTTAAAGGAAAACGGCGCCATGTCTGAGCGCCGTTGTCGGGCAAGGCTTGCGGGCGGGCCGCTTGTGGGGCCAGTTCATTCGCCCGGAGGTCTCGCCAGGGCGAATGAATGGCCCCTGCGGGCCTCGAGGGCGTTCGAACATGATCAGGCCGGCACCTCGTCGCTGCCCGTCTCCTCCTGCGGGCGCGCCGAGAGCAGGGCCATGAGCAGCGCCGCCAGGTAGGGCAGCGACTGCACCAGCAGCACGCCGACCCAGAAGTACACGTCCAGGCCCGGCAGCGGCTGGGTCAGCGCGATGCCCAGTGCGGCGCCCCACAGCAGCAGCATCACGAACACTTCCTCGCGCGCCTCCGCCAGGGCCACCAGCAGGCCGTGGCTGCTGCGCAGCTTCGGCGTGCGGAAGAACGGGATGCTGCGGGTGACGAAGCCATACAGCACCGCCTTGGCGATGGTGTGCGACAGCGCCAGGCCGGCCACCGCGGCGGCGGCGGCGTCCCTCATGCTGACCCCGACCGCACGGCGGTAGAGGTAGAGGATCTTGCCCAGCTTGAACGCGAACAGCGCCAGCGGTGGCAGGGCGAAGATCATCAGCGGCGGGTCGACGCGGTGCGGCACGATGATCATCGCCGCCGACCAGAGCAGGGCGCCGACGGTGAAGAAGATGTTCAGGCCGTCGGCGATCCACGGCAGCCAGCCGGCGATGAAGTGGTAGCGCTGGCCGCGGGTCAGTTCGCTGCCCTTGCCCAGCAGCAGGCTGGCCATGTGCCGCTTCATGATCTGGATGGCGCCGTAGGCCCAGCGGAAACGCTGCTTCTTGAAGTCGACGAAGGTATCGGGCATCAGGCCCCTGCCGTAGCTGTGCTCGGAGTAGGCGGCGGAGAGGCCCTTCTCGAACACCCGCAGACCCAGCTCGGCGTCCTCGGTGATGCACCAGTCGGCCCACTTCAGCTCGTCGAGCACGCGGCGGCGGATCATGGTCATGGTGCCGTGCTGGATGATCGCGTCGCGGTCGTTGCGGGTCACCATGCCGATGTGGAAGAAACCCTTGTACTCGGCGTAGCAGAGCTTCTTGAACAGCGACTCGTGCTGGTCGCGGTAGTCCTGGGGCGACTGCACCACGGCGATCTCCGGGTCGGCGAAGTGCGGCACCATGTGCTTGAGCCAGTCCGGCTCGACGCAGTAGTCGGAGTCGATCACCGCGATGACCTCGGCGTCGGCGGCGGTGTGCTGCAGCACGTAGTTGAGTGCGCCGCCCTTGAAACCGGCCAGCGGCGCGACGTGGAAGAAGCGGAAACGCGGGCCGAGGGCTGCGCAGTGCGTCTCCAGCGGCTGCCAGACCGCCGGATCCCTGGTGTTGTTGTCGATCACCAGGACCTCGAAGTCCGGGTAGTCGAGGCGCGCCAGGGCGTCGAGGGTCTGCTTGACCATCTCCGGCGGCTCGTTGTAGCAGGGTACGTGGATCGACACCTTGGGCCGCCAGGCATCGGTGCCGGTGACCGGCGGGAAGGGCCGCACGCGCTGCTGCTTCCACACGGTCTCGGCCAGTTCGTGGGCTTCGGTGAGCAGCACTATGGTCACGCCGAGGGCGCCGAAGGCCAGCAGGATGCCGACCAGGCTGCTGAACCAGGTGCTGTACTGCTGGCTGTAGTCGTAGGCGATCCACACCAGCAGGGTGGCGGCGAGGAACGCAACTATGGTCAGGAAGGTGCGCCCGCGCTGGCGCAGGGCGCTGCCGTCGATCAGCAGCAGGGCCAGGGCGAGCAGGGCCAGCACGCCGGAGGCGGTGGCCAGCAGGCGCCACTCGGGAATCTCCACCACGCTGCCGGTGAACGGGAACTTGGCCTGGCGCTCGGCATCGTAGACGCCCCAGTAGGCGCCCACCGCGCCTTCCTCGCCGGCCTTCCACGGCTGGTCGAAGGCCTCGATGACGAAGTAGTTGTAGCCCTTGGCGTTGAGCTGGTTGACCAGGCTGCGCAGGTAGATGGCCTGGTCGGCCTGGGTGGCCTCGGCGCCGCCGCGGGTGCGGCCGTTGCTCGGCCAGCCGACTTCGGCGAGCAGCAGCGGTTTCTTCGGGAACAGCTTCTTCAGCTCGCGGGCGCGTTCGAGGACGAAGTCGACCGAGTCCTCGCGCGGCACGAATTCCCAGTAGGGCAGCACGTGGGCGGCGACCAGGTCGACGTGGTCGGCCAGCTCCGGATACTTCTGCCAGATGTGCCACTGCTCGGCGGTGGTCACCGGCACCTTGAGGGCGGCGCGCACCCGGTCCAGGTAGCCGGTCAGTTGCTCGAGGCTGACCTCCTCGCGGAACAGCGCTTCGTTGCCGACCACCACGCGCACCACGTTGCGGGCGCTGCGGGCGATCTCGATGCCGCGGCGGATCTGCCATTCGTTGGCCGCCTCGTCGTTGCTCAGCCAGATGCCCAGGGTCACCCGCAGGCCGGCCTCCTCGGCCAGCCGCGGGATTTCGCCGAGCATGCCGTCGACGGCGTAGGTCCGGATGTTGTCGGTCTGGCCGCCGAGCAGCTCCAGATCGGCGCGGATCTCCTCCTCGCTGGGGTAGCTGGCCTCCTGCGGGCTCTGTTCGAGGCGGAACGGCGAGTAGGAGTAGCCGGCGATCCGCTCGGGCCAGTCCGGCGCCTTCAGCGGCTGGTTGAACCAGGCCCACAGGCCGGTGAACAGGGAGGCCACGGCCACGACCATGACCAGGTTGAAACCCAATTTGCGAGCAGACATGTGTGCGGGGTTCCGGAGGCTGGAACGGAGAGGAAAGTCCGGCGGGCGCCGGGGCGCGCGCATCCTACTCCCGGCCCGTGGCGGCTGTACAGGGGGCGCTGAAACGGTCTCCGCCATCGCCTCCGGCCGGCCGGGAAAGGCGCCGCGCGCCGGGCATGGCGGCGGCGTTCGCGGCCGTCGTGCGCGCCCCGAGCGCGGCAGCGGCTGACGGATTGCGCGAGGCCTGCGCTGGGCGCCGGAGCCCGGCGAACCTATAATGCGCCAGGCATTTTTCCGGGGGTTCCATGCAGATCGACGAGCAGCGTTTCGGCGGCATCGCCCGCCTGTACGGCCGGCAGGGCCTCGAGCGGCTGGCCGCCGCCCATGTGGCGGTGGTGGGCATCGGCGGGGTCGGCTCCTGGGTGGCCGAGGCGCTGGCGCGCAGCGGGGTGGGCGAGATTTCGCTGTTCGATCTGGACGACGTCTGCGTGACCAACAGCAACCGGCAGATCCACGCCCACGCCGGCAACATCGGCCGCGCCAAGGTCGAGGCGATGGCCGAGCGCATCCGCGCCATCAACCCGGCCTGCACGGTGCACGCGGTGGCCGACTTCGTCACCCGCGAGACCATGGCCGAGTACATCACCGAGCGGCTCGACGGGGTGATCGACTGCATCGACAGCGTGGCCGCCAAGGCGGCGCTGATCGCCTGGTGCAAGCGGCGCAAGATCCAGATCGTCACCACCGGCGGCGCCGGTGGGCAGATCGACCCGACGCAGATCCAGGTCGCCGACCTCAACAAGACCTTCAACGACCCGCTGGCAGCCAAGGTGCGCTCGCTGCTGCGCCGCGACTACGGCTTCTCGCGCACCCCGGGGCGGACCTACAGCGTGCCCTGCGTGTTTTCCACCGAGCAGCTACGCTACCCCAAGCCGGACGGCAGCGTCTGCCAGGCCAAGGGCTTCGTCGGCGAGGGCGTGCGCCTGGACTGCGCCGGCGGCTTCGGCGCGGTGACGATGGTCACCGCGACCTTCGGCATGGTCGCCGCGGCGAGGATGGTGGACAAGCTGGTGGCCGGTGCGCGGCGCCCGGCCGAGCGCAGGATCGTTCAGGCGTAGGTTGGGACGTCGTGGGGTAGATGACTCGCGCAGCGACCATCTGCCGATGCCCCGTGCGCCCGATGGTGGGCAATCTCTCCCTGTAGGGGCGAATGAATTCGCCCCTACAGGGAGATGCCGGCGGCCAGTTCGCGGATCCGCGTGAGCACCGCATTCAGGCCGTTGCTGCGCGACGGCGACAGCTGGCGCGCCAGGCCGAGCCGATCGAACCAGTCGACCACATCCACCTCGGCCAGCTCGGCGGCGCTGAGGCCGTTGACCCGCAGCAGCAGCAGGGCCAGCAGGCCGCGCAGCAGGCGGGCGTCGCTGGCGGCGCGGAAGCGCAGGCGCGTGGCGTCGCCGCCGGGCACCAGCCACACCGTGCTCTCGCAGCCGTGCACCCGGTTGGCCTCGCAGCGCTCCTCCTCGCTCAGCGGCTCCAGGCGCTCGCCCCACTGCATCAGCAGGCGCGCGCGCTGTTCCCAGCCAGGACAGGCGGCGAAGGCGTCCAGGGCCTCGCGGGCGGCCGCGGGCAGGCTCATCGCAGCAGCTCCAGGGCGTGGTGGAGGGCGGCGAAGAAGCGCTCCAGGTCGTCGCCCTCGCTGTACATGCCCAGCGACACGCGCACCGCGCCGGGCATGCCGAGGCGGCGCAGCAGCGGCATGGCGCAGTGCTGGCCGGCACGCACGGCGATGCCCTGCTCGCTGAGCAGGTGGGAGAGGTCGGCGTTGTGCACGCCCTCGACCGCGAAGCTGGCCAGCGCGGCATGCGGCTGGCTGAGCAGGTGCAGGCCGTCGAAGCGTGCCAGGCCGGCGAGCAGGCGGGCGTGCAAGGCGGCCTCGTGGGCGGCGATGGCGTGCGGGTCCTGGGCGCCCAGGTAGTCCAGCGCGGCGCCCAGGCCGATGGCCGCGCCGATCGCCGGGGTGCCGGCTTCGAGGCCCAGCGGCGGCGGGCGGAAGCGCGCCTCGTGGTAGTCGGCGAACTGCACCATCTCGCCGCCGAACTGCCAGTGGCGCAGCCGGGCGAGGGCGTCGCGGCGGCCGTAGAGCACACCGATGCCGTCCGGGGCGTACAGCTTGTGCCCGGAGAACAGGTAGAAGTCGCAGCCCAGCGCCTGGATGTCGTGGCGGCCGTGCACCGCGCCCTGGGCGCCGTCGACCACGCTCAGCGCATCCTGGGCGCGGGCCAGGGCCAGCAGCGGCGCCAGCGGCTGCCAGCGGCCGAGCACGTTGGACAGCTGGCTGACCGCCAGCAGGCGGGTGCGCGGGCCGATCAGCCGTTCGGCCTGCTCGAGGTCGATGTCGCCGGCGGCGTCCAGCGGCAGGATCACCAGCTTGAGGCCGCGACGCTGGGCCAGCTGCTGCCAGGGCAGCAGGTTGGCGTGGTGCTCGAGGGCGCTGACGACGATCTCGTCGCCGTCCCGCAGCAGATGCTCGAGGCCATAGGCCAGCAGGTTGAGACCCTCGGTGGTACCGCGGGTGAAGACGATCTCCTCGGCGCTCTCGGCGTTCAGCCATTGCGCGACCTTCTGCCGGGCACCCTCGAAGGCCAGGGTGGCGCGCTCGCCGGGGGCGTGCTGGGCGCGGTGCACGTTGGCCACCCCGCCGGAGTAGAAGGCCAGCAAGGCATCCAGCACGGCCTGCGGCTTCTGTGCGGTGGCGGCGCTGTCCAGGTAGGTCTGGGCGTCGGCGGCGAAGGCGGCGAAGGCCGGGAAGTCGGCGCGCCAGGGGGAGGGCAGGGACATGGCGGCTCCTGTCGGGGGCGGTCCCGGTGGGCGGTTCGCTGTGCGGTGGACAAGGGCGCAGCCTTGTCCACCGCCTGGTCATGCGGCGGACAAGCGCTGCGCGCGTTGTCCACCCTACACGAGCTGGCCGCTCAGTTGTGCGCGTGCAGCATCTCGTTGAGCTCGATGGCAGTCCTGTTGGTCTTGCACTCGACCGCGCCGGTCTGCGAGTTGCGGCGCAGCAGCAGGTCGTTCTGGCCGGCGATGTCGCGCGCCTTGACCACTTCCACCAGGTTGTTCTGCTCGTCGAGCACGGCGACCTTGGTACCGGCGGTGACGTACAGGCCGGATTCCACGGTGCAGCGGTCGCCCAGCGGGATGCCGATGCCGGCGTTGGCGCCGATCAGGCAGCCCTCGCCCACGGAGATGACGATGTTGCCGCCGCCGGACAGGGTGCCCATGGTCGAGCAGCCGCCGCCGAGGTCGGAGCCCTTGCCGACGAACACCCCGGCGGAGACGCGGCCCTCGATCATGCCGGGACCGGCGGTGCCGGCGTTAAAGTTGACGAAGCCCTCGTGCATGATGGTGGTGCCTTCGCCGATGTAGGCGCCCAGACGCACGCGGGCGCTGTCGGCGATGCGCACGCCGCTCGGCACCACGTAGTCGGTCATCTTCGGGAACTTGTCCACCGAGAACACCTCCAGCAGCTCGCCCTTCAGGCGCGCTTCCAGCTGGCGCTCGGCCAGCTCGGCCAGGTCGACGGCGCCCTGGTTGGTCCAGGCGACGTTGGGCAGCAGCGGGAAGATGCCGGCCAGGCTGGTGCCGTGCGGCTTGACCAGGCGGTGGGACAGCAGGTGCAGCTTGAGGTAGGCCTCCGGGGTGGTCGCCGGTGCGGCGTCCTCGGCGAGCAGTACGGCGACCAGCGGCTTGCGGCTCTCGGCCAGGCGGGTCAGCAGGGCGGCCTGGGCGGCGTCGACGCCCTTGAGGGCGGCGGCCAGTTCGTGGGCCTGGTGGTTGGTCATCGCCAGGGTCTGGTTGCCGCCTTCGTAGCCGAGCACGGCGGCGGTCGCGGTGACCAGTTCGGCGCCCGGAGCCAGCAGCGGCTGGGCGTAGAAGACTTCCAGCCAGGCGCCCTGGCGGTTCTGGGTGCCGACGCCGAAGGCGATGCTGTAGAGGTTCTGCGACATGCGGATGTTTCCTTTCGAGAGTGGCGGGCGGCCGGCTCAGGCGAGCGCGGCGGCGTAGAGTTCCGGCTTGAAGCCGAGCAGGGTACGGTCGCCGAGGTCGAGCACCGGGCGCTTGATCATCGACGGCTGCGCGAGCATCAGCTCGATGGCGCGGGCCTGGTCGAGGTCGGCCTTCTGCGGCTCGGCGAGCTTGCGGAAGGTGGTGCCGGCGCGGTTGAGGACCTTGTCCCAGCCGTGCTCGGCGCACCACTTCTCCAGGCTGGCGCGGTCGATGCCGGCGGCCTTGTAGTCGTGGAAGTCGTAGGCCACGTCGTGCTCGTCGAGCCAGGCGCGGGCCTTCTTCATGGTGTCGCAGGCTTTGATGCCGTACAGACGGATGGCGGTCATCGGTGGCTCCGGATCAGGCGAAGGCGAGGTACAGGCGATAGACCAGCGACGACAGCATCACCAGCACGCCGACGGCCAGCACGGCCACCCCGGCGTCGCTGTCGCGGCGGCTGTAGCCGACGCCGAGCAGCAGCATGCCGACGGCGATCAGCGCGGTCATCACGTTGAGCGGGTTGTCCATCATCCCCGGCGGCTCTCCAGATGGGCGCGGATGCGCCGGGCGGCCTCGACGCATTCGGCCAGCGGGGCGACCAGGGCCATGCGCACGCGGTTGGCGCCCGGGTTGACGCCGTCCACTTCGCGCGACAGGTAGGAGCCGGGCACCACGGTGACGTGTTCGCGCTCGAACAGCTCGCGGGCGAAGGTGGCGTCGTCCACCGGGGTCTTCGCCCACAGGTAGAAGCCGCCGTCCGGACGCTGCACGTCGAGCACGCCCTGCAGCACTTCCAGCACCGCGGCGAACTTCTCGCGATAGAGGTCGCGGTTGGCGCGCACGTGCGCCTCGTCGTTCCACGCGGCGATGCTGGCCAGTTGGGTCTGCACCGGCATGGCGCAGCCGTGGTAGGTGCGGTAGAGCAGGAACGGCTTGAGGATCGCGGCGTCGCCGGCGACGAAGCCCGAGCGCAGGCCGGGCAGGTTGGAGCGCTTGGACAGGCTGTGGAACACCACGCAGCGTTTGAAGTCGCTGCGGCCGAGTTCGGCGCAGGCGCTGAGCAGGCCGGGCGGCGGGTTGTCCTCGTCGAAGTACAGCTCGCTGTAGCACTCGTCGGCGGCGATCACGAAGTCGTGCTCATCGGCCAGGGCGATCAGCTGCTTCAGGGTGTCCATGGGCACCAGCGCGCCGGTGGGGTTGCCCGGCGAGCAGACGAACAGGATCTGGCAGCGCTGCCAGACCTCGGCCGGCACGGCGGCGAAGTCGGGGTTGAAGCCGTTCTCGGCGAGGCACGCCAGGTAGTGCGGCTGGGCGCCGGCGAGCAGGGTGGCGCCCTCGTAGATCTGGTAGAACGGGTTGGGGCTGACCACCAGGGCGCCCGGCTGGCGGTCGACTACCGCCTGGGTGAAGGCGAACAGCGCCTCGCGGGTGCCGTTGACCGGCAGCACGTGGCGGGCCGGATCGAGCCAGCCGGCCGGCACGCCGAAACGCCGCTCGCACCAGGCGGCGATGCTCTCGCGCAGCGCCGGCAGGCCGGCGGTGGTCGGGTACACGGCGAGCTGGTCGAGGTTGCCCGCCAGCGCCTCGGCGACGAACGCCGGCGAGCGGTGCTTGGGCTCGCCGATGGACAGGGCGATCGGCTTCTTGTCAGCCGGCGGCTGGGCGCCGGCCAGCAGCGCGCGCAGCTTTTCGAACGGGTAGGGCTGCAGGAGGTCGAGGGCTCGGTTCATCGGGGGGTCCTGTTCAGAAACGGATGCGCGACGGCGTGGTCAGGCTGTCCGGGGTGTCGGAGAGCTGGCGGACCAGGGATTCCTGCAGGCGGGCGCAGAGCTCCGGGTCGGCCAGCGGCTGGTTGTGGGCGTCGGTGACGAAGAACACGTCCTCGACGCGCTCGCCGAGGGTGGCGATCTTGGCGTTCTGCACCGAGAGGTCGAAGTCGAGGAAGATCTGCCCGACCCGGGCCAGCAGGCCCGGTCGGTCGGGGGCGATCACCTCGATGATGCTGAGCGGGCGCTGGGCGTCGGTGTGGATGGTCACCTGCGGGGCGAAGCCGAAGCTCTTCAGCTGGCGCGGCACCCGGCGCTTGATGATGCTGCCGTAGTCCTGCGGGCTCTTCAGCGCGTCGATCAGGCCCCGGCGGATCTCCTCGATGCGCTGCGGGTCGTCGCCGATCGAGCCGCCGTCGGCGTCCAGCACCACATAGGTGTCGAGGGTGAACTGGCTGGTCGAGGTGAGGATGCGCGCGTCCTGGATGCTCAGGTTGAGCTGGTCCATGGCCGCCACGGTCACCGCGAAGAAGTCGTGCTGGTCGGGGGCGTAGATGAAGATCTGCGTGCCGCCCTCGAACTCGCGCTGGGTGGTCTCCTTGATCAGCACCAGCGGTTCGCCGTCGTCGGGATGCTGGAGGATCGCCTCGGTGTGCCAGGCGATGTCCTCGGGGCCGTGGCGCAGGAAGTAGTCGTCGCCCAGTTGCGACCACAGCTGCTCGGCGGCGTCGCCTTCGACCTGGCCGTGGCCGCGCAGCCGCTCGAGGGCGGCGTGCTGGTTCTCGCGGATGCGCTCCTCGCGGTCGATGGGGTTCTCCAGGCCGCGGCGCAGGGCGAGCTTGGTCTCGGCGTACAGCTGGCGCAGCAGCGAGGCGCGCCAGGAGTTCCACAGCGACGGGTTGGTGGCGTTGATGTCGGCCACGGTCAGCACGTAGAGGTAGTCGAGGTGGGTCTGGTCGCCCACGGTCACCGCGAAGTCGTGGATCACCTGCGGGTCGGAGATGTCCTTGCGCTGCGCGGTGGTCGACATCACCAGGTGGTTCTTCACCAGCCAGGCGATCAGCCGGCTGTCCCACGGCGGCAACTGGTGGCGCGCGCAGAAGGCCAGCGCGTCGTGGGCGCCGAGTTCGGAGTGGTCGCCGCCGCGGCCCTTGGCGATGTCGTGGTAGAGGCCGGCGATATACACCAGCTCGGGCTTGGGCAGGTTGGCCATCAGCTCGCTGGCCAGCGGGAACTTCTCGGCCAGCTCCGGGCGGTCGAGCTTGCGCAGGTGCTTGATCAGGTTGAGGGTGTGCGCGTCGACCGTGTAGATGTGGAACAGGTCGTGCTGCATCTGGCCGATGATGTGGCCGAACTCCGGCAGGTAGCGGCCGAGGATGCCGTAGCGGTTCATCCGCCGCAGGTTGCGGTGGATGCCCTCGTGGGACTTGAGCAGCTCGACGAACAGGCTGGTGTTGCGGATGTCGTGGCGGAAGCGTTCGTCGATCAGGTGGCGGTGGTCGCGCAGCAGGCGGATGGTCTGCGAGCGGACGCCGCGGATCTCCGGGTGCTGGGCCATCAGCACGAAGATCTCGAGGATCGCGCTGGGAGTGCGACGGAACACGTTGGGGTGGATCGCCTCGATGAAGCCGTCGCGGACCTGGAAGCGCGCGTTGAGCGGGCGCGGCGGTTCGGCGTCCGGCTGCTCGAGCAGCAGCTCTTCGAGGATCTGGTTGACCAGGTCGCTGAGTTCGGCGGTGGCCATCACCCGCCGGTAGTACTTCTGCATGAACTGCTCGACCGCCAGCTTGGTGTCGCTGGTCTCGAAGCCGAACAGGCCGGCCAGGCGGCGCTGGTGGTCGAACAGCAGGCGGTCCTCGGCGCGACCGGTGATCATGTGCAGGGCGTAGCGCACCTTCCACAGGAAGGTCTGGCCGGCGCTGAGCAGCTCGTACTCGCCCTGGGTGAGCAGGCCGTGGGTGACCAGGGTCTCCAGGGTCAGGGAGCCGTACTGACGGCAGGTCACCCAGAGGATCTGCTGCAGGTCGCGCAGGCCGCCCGGCGAGCCTTTGACGTTGGGTTCGAGGTTGTACTCGGTGTCGTTGTACTTGGCGTGGCGGGCGCGCTGCTCGGCACGCTTGGCGAGGAAGAACTCGCGCGCCGGCCACATGTACTGGGTGCCAGTGGCGGCGCGCATGCGCTGGCGCAGCTGGTCGGGACCGGCGATGGTGCGGCTTTCCATCAGGTTGGTGATCACCGTCAGGTCGGCGCGCGCCTCCTCGGCGCACTCCTCGATCGAGCGCACGCTCTGGCCGATCTCCAGGCCGATGTCCCAGAGCAGGGTGAGCAGCCCCTCGATCGGCTCGCGCAGCTGCTCGTGGCGGGCGCCGTCGAGGAGGATCAGGATGTCGATGTCCGAGTGCGGGTGCAGCTCGCCGCGACCGTAGCCGCCGACCGCCACCAGCGCCACCCCGTCGTCGTCGCCCCAGTCGAAGCGGCTCCACACCGCGGAGAGGATCTGGTCGACGAACCAGGCGCGGCCGGTGATCAGCGCGCGGATGTCGCAGTCGGCGGAGAAGCGCCCGTCGAGCACCTCGGATGCCTTGCGGATGGCCTTCTTGAAGGCGGCGATGGGGCTGCTCTTCAGGGCCAGCTCGGCCTGGAACTGGCCGCGGTCGAACAGTTCGAGGTCCACTTCGGGCTGCGGCATCGGTGCTCTCCGGGTGGCGGGCGTGGGTCAGGGCAGGGTGCGGGCGATGCTGTCGTCGCTGCGCAGGGTGAGGATCTCGCAGCCGGTCTCGGTCACCAGGATGGTGTGCTCGTACTGCGCCGACAGCTTGCGGTCCTTGGTGATCGCCGTCCAGCCGTCGCCGAGCAGACGGGTCTCGTGGCGTCCCTGGTTGATCATCGGCTCGATGGTGAAGGTCATCCCGGCCTTGAGCTCCAGGCCGGTGCCGGCGCGGCCGTAGTGCAGCACTTGCGGCTCTTCGTGGAACACGTTGCCGATGCCGTGGCCGCAGTACTCGCGGACCACCGAGTAGCCGTTCTTCTCGGCGTGCTTCTGGATGATCTCGCCGATGTCGCCCAGGTGCGCGCCCGGACGTACCACCGAGATGCCCTTGTACAGGCACTCCTGGGTGATCTGGCAGAGGCGGGTGGCCCACTCCGGCACCTTGCCGACCAGGAACATCTTGCTGGTGTCGCCGAAGTAGCCGTCCTTGATCACGGTGATGTCGATGTTGAGGATGTCGCCATCCTTGAGCGGCTTGTCGTTGGGAATGCCGTGACACACCACGTGGTTGAGCGAGGTGCAGATCGACTTGGGGAAGCCCTTGTAGTTGAGCGGCGCGGGGATGGCCTGCTGCACCTCGACGATGTAGTCGTGGCAGATGCGGTCGAGTTCGTCGGTGGTGACCCCGGCGCGCACGTGGGGCTCGATCATTTCCAGCACTTCGGCGGCCAGGCGGCCGGCCACGCGCATTTTCTCGATTTCCGCGGGGGTCTTGATGGAGACGGTCATCAGCTCTCTCTGGCGCGGCTGCGCCTGCCTTGGTAAACAGGAAAGGGCATCATTCTAACAGAGCCGGCGGGCAGTGCGGGGTACGCGCGCGGGTTTCGCCGAGCGCCCGGGTATGGTATAAAGCGCCGCGCTTTTCGGGGTGGTCCCGGAAAGGCACTGAAACCACACACGCATCGACACACTGTCCTGGGTGCCCGCGAGGGTTGGACTTTGGGGTGCGTGGAGGCCCAACCCGATACATCGAGGAATTGAGATGTCCCAAGTTTCCATGCGCGACATGCTGAAAGCCGGCTGCCACTTCGGTCACCAGACCCGTTACTGGAACCCGAAGATGGGCAAGTACATCTTCGGCGCGCGCAACAAGATCCACATCATCAACCTGGAAAAGACCCTGCCGATGTTCAACGAAGCCCTGAGCTTCGTCGAGAAGCTGGCTGCCGGCAAGAACAAGATCCTGTTCGTCGGCACCAAGCGCTCCGCCGGCAAGATCGTTCGTGAAGAGGCTGCCCGTGCCGGCATGCCGTTCGTCGACCACCGCTGGCTCGGTGGCATGCTGACCAACTACAAGACCATCCGCGCTTCCATCAAGCGCCTGCGCGAGCTGGAAACCCAGGCTCAGGACGGCACCTTCGAGAAGCTGACCAAGAAGGAAGCGCTGATGCGTTCGCGCGACCTGGAGAAGCTGGAGCGCAGCCTGGGCGGCATCAAGGACATGGGCGGTCTGCCGGATGCGCTGTTCGTGATCGACGTCGACCACGAGCGCATCGCCATCACCGAAGCCAACAAGCTGGGCATCCCGGTCATCGGCGTGGTCGATACCAACAGCAGCCCGGAAGGCGTGGACTACATCATCCCGGGTAACGACGACGCCATCCGCGCCGTGCAGCTGTACCTGGGCGCCATGGCCGACGCGGTGCTGAGCGGCAAGGCCAAGGCCGGTACCGGCGAAGAGTTCGCCGGCGAGGCTTCCTCCGAAGCCGCCGAAGGCTGATAGCGGTCGCGTCAGGCGTCATCCGCTGCGCGAAAAGGGGGCTAGGCCCCCTTTTTGCCACTTCCGAATTGCCGCCCGGTGCGCCGGGCGAACTGGTTCAGAGCAACTCTAGAGGATTTCGAACATGGCAGAAGTTACTGCAGCACTGGTCAAGGAACTGCGCGAGCGCACCGGCCAGGGCATGATGGAGTGCAAGAAGGCCCTGGTTGCCGCCGGTGGCGACATCGAGAAGGCCATCGACGACATGCGTGCCTCCGGCGCCATCAAGGCGGCCAAGAAGGCCGGCAACATCGCCGCCGAAGGCTCCATCGCCGTCAAGGTCGCCGCCGACAACAAGGCTGCCACCATCATCGAGGTCAACTCGCAGACCGACTTCCTGGCCCTGCAGGACGACTTCAAGGCCTTCGTCGCCGAGAGCCTGGAGCAGGCCTTCGCCGAGGGTCTGACCGACGCCGCTCCGCTGGTCGCCGCCCGCGAATCCGCCCGCGAAGCCCTGGTCGCCAAGTGCGGCGAGAACGTCAACATCCGTCGTCTGACCCGTGTCGAAGGCGACGTGGTCGGCGCCTACCTGCACGGCCATCGCATCGGCGTGGTGGTCTGCCTGAACGGCGGCAACGCCGAGCTGGCCCGCGACATCGCCATGCACGTGGCTGCCAGCAACCCGCAGTTCCTCAGCGGCGACCAGGTTTCCGAGGAAGCCATCGCCAAGGAAAAGGAAATCTTCCTGCAGCTGAACGCCGACAAGATCGCCGGCAAGCCGGAAAACATCGTCGAGAACATGGTCAAGGGTCGTATCGCCAAGTTCCTGTCCGAGGCCAGCCTGGTCGAGCAGCCGTTCGTCAAGGATCCGGACGTCAAGGTCGGCGAGCTGGCCAAGAAGGCCGGTGCCGAAATCGTTTCCTTCGTCCGCTTCGAAGTGGGCGAGGGCATCGAGAAGGCCGAGACCGACTTCGCTGCCGAAGTCGCTGCTCAGGTGGCTGCCGCCAAGCAGTAAGATGGCCTGAAGCCGTCGGAGAAAAGGCTGCCCGCTCGCGCGCGCAGCCTTTTCTTTGCGGTCTGGCGGCGGCGCCGCCGAAGGGAAGCAGGGAAGAAGTTTTCGGTGCCACGAGGGCACGGGTTCACTTCGTCGCGGTCAAACCCGCGCCGGAGCGCGAAAAGCCGGTTTTTTCGCAACATCACACTGCCGCAGGAGATTCGTATGGCCCAGCTGAGTGGTCGCCAAGCCCGCTACAAACGTATTTTGCTCAAGCTCAGCGGTGAAGCGCTGATGGGCAGCGAGGACTTCGGTATCGATCCCAAGGTGCTCGACCGCATGGCCCTGGAAATCGGCCAGCTGGTGGGCATCGGCGTGCAGGTCGGTCTGGTCATCGGCGGCGGCAACCTGTTCCGCGGCGCGGCGCTTTCCGCGGCCGGCATGGACCGGGTGACCGGCGACCACATGGGCATGCTGGCCACGGTGATGAACTCGCTGGCCATGCGCGACGCGCTGGAGCGCTCGAACATCCCTGCGCTGGTGATGTCGGCGATCTCCATGGTCGGGGTGACCGATCACTACGACCGCCGCAAGGCCATGCGCCACCTGAACAGCGGCGAGGTGGTGATCTTCTCCGCCGGCACCGGCAATCCGTTCTTCACCACCGATTCCGCCGCCTGCCTGCGCGCCATCGAGATCGATGCCGATCTGGTGCTGAAGGCGACCAAGGTCGATGGCGTGTACACTGCCGATCCGTTCAAGGATCCCAATGCCGAGAAATTCGAGCGCCTGACCTATGACGAGGTGCTCGATCGCAAGCTGGGGGTGATGGACCTGACGGCCATCTGCCTGTGCCGCGATCACAAGATGCCGCTGCGGGTGTTCAACATGAACAAGCCCGGAGCCTTGCTTAACATTGTTGTCGGGGGCGCCGAAGGCACCCTGGTCGAGGAGGGTTGAGAATGATCAACGAGATCAAGAAGGACGCGCAGGAGCGCATGAAGAAGTCGCTGGAGTCGCTGGATCACGCCTTTGCCAAGATCCGCACCGGCCGTGCCCATCCGAGCATCCTGGACAGCGTGATGGTGTCCTACTACGGCACCGACACCCCGCTGCGCCAGGTTGCCAACGTGGTCGCCGAGGATTCGCGCACCCTGGCGCTGACCGTGTTCGACAAGAGCATGATCCAGGCCGTGGAGAAGGCCATCATGACCTCCGATCTGGGGCTCAATCCGGCCACCGCCGGCACCACCATCCGCGTGCCGATGCCGGCGCTGACCGAGGAGACCCGCAAGGGCTACACCAAGCAGGCGCGCGCCGAGGCGGAGAACGCCCGCGTGGCGGTCCGCAACATCCGTCGCGATGCCCTGGCCCAGCTCAAGGACCTGGTCAAGGAGAAGGAGATCAGCGAGGACGACGAGCGTCGCGCCGCCGACGAGGTGCAGAAGCTGACCGACAAGTACGTCGGCGAGATCGAGAAGGCCCTGCAGGCCAAGGAAGCCGACCTGATGGCCGTCTGACGGCCGGATGACAGTCATGGACAAGACGAACCAAGCGGCGCCGCCCGGCATCCCCCGCCACGTGGCCATCATCATGGATGGCAACAACCGCTGGGCGAAGAAGCGTTTCATGCCCGGCGTTGCCGGGCACAAGGCCGGCGTCGATGCGGTGCGTGCGGTGATCGAGGTGTGCGCCGAGGCGAAGGTCGAGGTGCTGACCCTGTTCGCCTTCTCCAGCGAGAACTGGCAGCGCCCGGCCGACGAGGTCGGCGCGCTGATGGAGCTGTTCCTCATGGCGCTGCGCCGCGAGGTGAAGAAGCTCGCCGCCAACGGCATCCGCCTGCGCATCCTCGGCGAGCGCGCGCGCTTCCAGCCCGAGCTGCAGAAGGCGATGCTCGAGGCCGAGGCGCTGACCGCCGAGGGCGGTGGCATGCTGCTGCAGGTGGCGGCCAACTACGGCGGCCAGTGGGACATCACCCAGGCTGCGCAGCGCCTGGCGCGCGAGGTGGCGGCCGGCCACCTGGGCGCCGACGAGATCACCCCCGACCTGCTGCAGCGCTGCCTGTCGACCGGCAACCTGCCGCCGGTCGACCTGTGCATCCGCACCGGCGGCGAACAGCGCATCAGCAACTTCCTGCTCTGGCAGGTGGCCTACGCCGAGCTGCACTTCTCCGAGCTGCTCTGGCCGGACTTCAAGCACGACGCCATGCGCGCCGCGCTGGCCGACTTCTCCCGTCGCCAGCGTCGCTTCGGCAAGACCAGCGAGCAGGTGGAAGCGGAGCAACGGAAACCCTCATGCTGAAACAGCGCATCGTCACCGCCCTGATCATGCTGCCCATCGCCCTGGGCGGCTTCTTTCTCCTGCAGGGCGGCTGGTTTGCCCTGTTCATCGGCCTGGTGGTCTGCGTCGGCGCCTGGGAGTGGGCGCGTCTGGCCGGCTTCGAGGCGCAGGCGCTGCGGCTGGGCTATGCCGGTGTGGTGGCGCTGCTGCTGCTGGGGCTCTACCAGCTGCCGCAGCTGGCCGGTCCGCTGCTGGCGCTGGCGGTGCTCTGGTGGCTGGTCGCCATCGGCCTGGTGCTCGGCTATCCGGGCAGCGCTCGGGTCTGGCGCGCCCTGCCGGTGCGTCTGGGGATCGGTCTGCTGCTGCTGCTGCCGGCCTGGCAGGGTCTGCTGCTGCTCAAGCACTGGCCCGAGGGCAACAGCCTGATCCTCGCCGTGATGCTGCTGGTCTGGACCGCCGACATCGGTGCCTACTTCAGCGGCCGGCGCTTCGGGCGGCGCAAGCTGGCCGTGCAGGTCAGTCCCGGCAAGAGCTGGGAGGGGCTGTACGGCGGTCTGGTAGCCTGCCTGCTGCTGACCCTGCTGGTCGGCCTGTACCGCGACTGGGCGGCCCGCGATCTGCTGATGGCGCTGCTCGGCACGGCGCTGGTGGTGCTGATCTCGGTGGTCGGCGACCTGACCGAGAGCATGTTCAAGCGCCAGGCCGGGATCAAGGACAGCAGCAACCTGCTGCCCGGTCACGGCGGCGTGCTGGATCGCATCGACAGCCTGACGGCAGCGGTGCCGATGTTCGCCGTGCTGCTCTGGCTGCATGGCTGGGGTAGCCTGTGAAGCAGATAACCGTACTGGGCGCGACCGGATCGATCGGTCTCTCCACCCTCGACGTGATCGCCCGTCACCCTGACGACTACCGCGTCTTCGCGCTGACCGGCTTCAGCCGGCTGGACGAGCTCGAGCGCCTGTGCCGCCTGCATCGTCCGCATTTCGCCGTGGTGCCCACCGCGCAGGCGGCAGGCGTGCTGCGGGCGAAGCTGCGCGACGCCGGTCTGCGGACCGAGGTGCTGTGCGGCGCGCAGGGACTGTGCGAGGTCGCCGCCCATCCCGATGCGGATGCGGTGATGGCGGCCATCGTCGGCGCCGCCGGGCTCGAGCCGACCCTGGCGGCGGTGCGCGCCGGCAAGCGCGTGCTGCTGGCGAACAAGGAGGCGCTGGTGATGTCCGGCGCGCTGTTCATGCAGGCGGTGCAGGCGCACGGCGCCGAGCTGCTGCCGATCGACAGCGAGCACAACGCGATCTTCCAGTGCATGCCCGGCGACTATGCCCGCGGGCTGGCGCCGGTCGGCGTGCGGCGCATCCTGCTCACCGCCTCGGGCGGGCCGTTCCGCTGCTGGCCGCTGGAGCGCATCGCCGAGGCCACTCCGCGTGAGGCCTGCGCCCATCCCAACTGGGCGATGGGCCGGAAGATCTCGGTCGACTCGGCGAGCATGATGAACAAGGGGCTGGAGCTGATCGAGGCCTGCTGGCTGTTCGATGCGCGGCCGAGCCAGGTCGAGGTGGTGATCCACCCGCAGAGCGTGATCCATTCGCTGGTCGACTACGTCGACGGCTCGGTGCTGGCTCAGCTCGGCAATCCGGACATGCGCACGCCGATCGCCCACGCCCTGGCCTGGCCGCGGCGGATCGACTCCGGGGTGGCGCCGCTGGATCTGTTCGCCATTGCCCGACTGGACTTCGAGGCGCCCGACGCGCGGCGTTTTCCCTGCCTGACCCTGGCTCGCCAGGCGGCCGAGGCGGGCGGCAGCGCGCCGGCGCTGCTGAATGCCGCCAACGAGGTGGCGGTGGCGGCATTCCTTGACGAGCGCATCGGCTTCGTCGACATTTCCCGAATGATCGCGGCGGTTCTCGACCGCATCCCCGTCGCCGCCGTCCACCAGCTGGACGGGGTGCTGCAGGCCGATGCCGAGGCGCGCGCCGCCGCGCAGGACTGGCTGGGCCGCTACGGACGCTGAGTCCGGAGGTTTCTCGATGAGTGCGCTGTACATGATTCTCGGCACCCTGGTCGCCCTGGGCGTGCTGGTCACCTTCCACGAATTCGGCCATTTCTGGGTGGCGCGGCGCTGCGGGGTCAAGGTACTGCGCTTCTCGGTGGGCTTCGGTGCGCCGCTGCTGCGCTGGCACGACCGTCACGGCACCGAGTTCGTGGTCGCGGCGATCCCGCTGGGCGGCTACGTGAAGATGCTCGACGAGCGCGAGGGCGACGTGCCGGCGGCCATGCTCGAGCAGGCCTTCAACCGCAAGAGCGTCGGGCAGCGCTTCGCCATCGTCGCCGCCGGTCCGCTGGCCAACTTCCTGCTCGCCATCCTGTTCTTCTGGCTGGTCGCCATGCTCGGCAGTCTGCAGGTGCGTCCGGTGATCGGCAGCGTCGAGCCGGGCAGCCTGGCCGAGCGGGCCGGGGTCATGGCCGGCGCCGAGGTGCTGGCGGTCGACGGCAGGGCGGTGCAGGGCTGGAGCGATGTCAACCTGCAGCTGATCCGCCGCCTCGGCGAGAGCGGCAGCCTGCGCCTGCGTCTGCAGGAGCCCGGCTCCAGCGTGCAGAGCGAGCGCAGCCTGGCTCTCGACGGCTGGCTTCGCGGCGCCGAGGATCCCGATCCGCTGAGTGCGCTGGGCATCCGTCCGTGGACGCCGCCGGTCGAGCCGCGGCTGGCCCAGCTCGATCCTCATGGGCCGGCGCAGGCGGCCGGTCTGGAGGTCGGCGACCGCCTGCTGAGTCTGGACGGAGTGCCGCTGGACGACTGGCAACAGGTGGTCGAGCGGGTGCGCACGCGCCCCGGACAGCGGGTCGGCTTCATGGTCGAGCGCGACGGGCAGCCGCTGGAGGTCAGTCTGACCCTGGCGGTGCGCGGCGAGGGCGAGTCGCGCAGCGGCTATCTGGGCGCCGGGGTCAGCGGCGGCGAATGGCCGGCCGAGATGCTCCGCGAGGTCAGCCACGGCCCGCTGGCGGCGGTGGGCGAGAGCCTGGCGCGGACCTGGTCGATGAGCCTGCTGACCCTCGATTCGATCGGCAAGATGCTGTTCGGTGAGCTCTCGGTAAAAAACTTGAGCGGCCCGATAACGATTGCTAAAGTGGCCGGCGCTTCGGCCCAGTCTGGGGTGGGGGATTTCCTGAACTTCCTCGCCTATCTGAGCATTAGCCTGGGGGTGCTCAACCTGCTGCCGATCCCGGTACTCGACGGCGGTCACCTGCTGTTCTATCTGGTCGAGTGGGTGCGCGGCAGGCCGCTGTCTGAGCGGGTGCAGGCCCTCGGCATGCAGATAGGCATCGGCCTGGTGGTCGGTCTGATGCTCCTCGCCCTGTTTAATGACATCAGCCGACTGTAACCTGCCACGCATTGCGGAGCTGCCGCCTGGAGCGGCAGCTCCTTTTTAGTCAGTCTGAAAAGTTAGAAAGGACTTCATGAAACGCTTGCTGCTACCGGCGGTAATTGCCGCGCTGATCACCGCCGAGGTTCACGCCGAGTCCTTCACCATCACCGACATCCGCGTCAACGGCCTGCAACGGGTATCCGCCGGCAGCGTGTTCGGCGCCCTGCCGCTCAACGTCGGCGACGCGGTCGACGATCACCGTCTGGTGGATGCCACCCGCGCGCTGTTCCGCACCGGCTTCTTCCAGGACATCCGCCTCGGTCGCGACGGCGGCGTGCTGGTGGTCGAGGTGGTCGAGCGTCCGTCGATCTCGGCGATCGAGATCGACGGCAACAAGGCCATCGCTACCGACGATCTGCTCAAGGGCCTCAAGCAGTCGGGGCTGGCCGAGGGCGAGATCTTCCAGCAGGCGACCCTCGAGGGCGTGCGCAACGAGCTGCAGCGCCAGTATGTGGCCCAGGGCCGCTACTCGGCGAGCATCGAGACCGAGGTGGTCAGCCAGCCGCGCAACCGCGTCGCTTTGAAGATCAAGATCAACGAGGGTTCGGTCGCCGCCATCCAGCACATCAACATCGTCGGCAACAAGGTGTTCTCCAGCGAGGAGCTGACCGGCCTGTTCGAGCTGCGCACCAGCAACTGGCTGTCGTTCTTCCGCAACGACGACAAGTATTCCCGCGAGAAGCTGTCGGGCGACCTGGAGCGGCTGCGTTCCCACTACCTGGATCGCGGCTACATCAACATGGACATCACCTCCACCCAGGTGTCCATCACCCCGGACAAGAAGCACGTCTACGTCACCGTCAACATCGACGAGGGCGAGAAGTACCGCATCCGCGAGGTCAAGCTGGCCGGCGACCTGCGCGTGCCCGAGGAGGAGATCCGCAGGCTCCTGCTGGTCGAGGAAGGCCAGGTGTTCTCGCGCAAGGTGATGACCAGCACCTCCGAGCTGATCACCCGTCGCCTGGGCAACGAGGGCTACACCTTCGCCAACGTCAACGGCATTCCCGAGGTGCACGAGGAGGACAACAGCGTCTCGCTGACCTTCGCCGTCGACCCGGGCAAGCGCGCCTACGTCAACCGGATCAACTTCCGCGGCAACACCAAGACCGAGGACGAGGTGCTGCGCCGCGAGATGCGCCAGATGGAGGGCGGCTGGGCCTCCACCTACCTGATCGACCAGTCGAAGACCCGCCTCGAGCGCCTCGGCTACTTCAAGGAAGTCAACGTCGAGACCCCGCCGGTGCCGGGCACCGACGACCAGATCGACGTCAACTACAGCGTCGAGGAGCAGCCCTCCGGCTCGATCACCGCCAGCGTCGGTTTCGCCCAGAGCGCCGGCCTGATCCTCGGCGGCTCGATCAGCCAGAGCAACTTCCTCGGCACCGGCAACAAGGTCAACATCGGCCTGAACCGCAGCGAGTACCAGACCCGCTACAACTTCAGCTTCACCGACCCGTACTGGACCGAGGACGGCGTCAGCCTCGGCTACAGCATGTTCTACCGCACCACCGACTACGACGATCTCGATGTCGACGTGTCCAGCTACTCGGTGGACAGCCTGGGCGCCGGCATCAACCTCGGCTACCCGATCAGCGAGACCTCGCGACTGACCTACGGCCTGTCGGTGCAGCAGGACGAGATCGACCCCGGCACCTACACGGTCAACGAGATCTACGACTTCATCGCCGCCGAGGGCGACAGCTACACCAACTTCAAGGCCTCCATGGGCTGGTCGCAGTCGACTCTCAACCGCGGCATGTTCGCCACCCGTGGCTACTCGCAGAACCTGGTCGGCGAGATCACCCTGCCGGGCAGCGACCTGTCCTTCTACCGCGTCGACTACAGCGGGCAGGTCTTCGCTCCGCTGTGGAAGAAGGATTACGCGCTGCGCTTCCATGGCCGCCTGGGCTACGCCGACAGCTACGGCTCGACCAGCGAGCTGCCGTTCTACGAGCACTACTACGCCGGCGGCTTCGGCTCGGTGCGCGGCTTCGAGGACAGCAGCCTCGGCCCGCGCAGCACCCCGAGCGACGGCACCCGCGCCGGCAGCTCGCTGGATCCGGACCAGGACCCGCAACCCTTCGGCGGCAACGTGCTGGTGTACGGCGGCGTCGAGCTGCTGTTCCCCATGCCGTTCGTCAAGGACCAGCGCTCGCTGCGCACCGTGCTGTTCTGGGATGTCGGCAACGTGTTCGACACCAACTGCAGTTCGGCGCAGAAGGCCCGCAACGAGGCCGGCTGCGACATCGACCTGAGCGAGATGGCCAGCTCGGTGGGCGTCGGCCTGACCTGGCTGACCGCCCTCGGCCCGCTGAGCTTCAGCCTCGGCATGCCGGTCAAGGAGCCCGAGAACTCCGATACCCAGGTATTCCAGTTCTCCCTGGGACAGACTTTCTAAGCCCGTCGGGCATTTTCTACGCTATTCGTAGCAGGAGTTCATCGTGCGCAAGTTGACCCAAGTTGTTCTGTTCGCCGCTGCTCTGCTGAGCCTGCCGGCCTTCGCCGAAATGAAGGTGGCGGTCCTCAACTACCAGATGGCCCTGCTCGAGTCCGACGCGGCCAAGAAGTATGCGGTCGACGCCGAGAAGAAGTTCGGTCCGCAGCTCAACCGCCTGAAGACCCTGGAAAGCGACGCCAAGCGCATCCAGGACCGTCTGGTCAAGGACGGCGACAAGATGGCGCAGAGCGAGCGCGAGCGCCTCGAGCTGGAGTTCAAGCAGAAGGCCCGCGACTTCCAGTTCCAGTCCAAGGAGCTCAACGAGGCCAAGGCCATCGCCGACCGCGACATGCTCAAGCAGCTCAAGCCGAAGCTGGACCAGGCCGTCGAGGACGTGATCAAGAAGGGCAACTACGACCTGGTGCTCGAGCGCGGCGCCGTGGTCGAGGTCAAACCGCAGTTCGACATCACCAAGCAGGTGATCGAGCGCATGAACCAGCTGCGCTGATGCCATGAGTGCTCCCGTATACACCCTGGGCCAGCTGGCCCAGCGCGTCGGCGCCGAGCTGCGCGGTCCGGCCGAGCTGCAGATCGCAGGCCTCGCCGCGCTGCAGGACGCCGGTCCGCAGCAACTGACCTTCCTGGCCAACGCCCAGTACCGCAAGCACCTGGCCGGCAGCCGTGCCGGTGCGGTGCTGCTGACCCCGGCCGACGCCGAGGGCTTCGCCGGCAACGCACTGGTACTGGCCAACCCCTACCTGGCCTTCGCCCAGCTCTCGCACCTGTTTGACCGCAAGCCGGTCGCGGCGCCGGGGATCCATCCCAGTGCGCTGGTGGCGGCCGATGCGGTGGTCGATCCGAGCGCCTCGGTCGGCCCCGGCGTGGTGATCGAGTCCGGCGCGGTGATCGGGGCGCGAGTGAGCCTCGGCGCGCACTGCGTGATCGGTGCGCGCAGCACGATCGGCGACGATGGCTGGCTGGCCCCGCGGGTGACTCTGTACCACGACGTACGCATCGGCCGACGGGTGGTGATCCAGTCCGGCGCGGTGATCGGCGGCGAGGGCTTCGGCTTCGCCAACGACAAGGGCGTGTGGATCAAGATCGCCCAGATCGGTGGGGTGACCATCGGCGACGACGTCGAGATCGGCGCCAACACCACCATCGACCGCGGTGCGCTGAGCGACACGCTCATCGGCAACGGCGTCAAGCTCGACAACCAGATCATGATCGCCCACAACGTGCAGGTCGGCGATCACACCGCCATGGCCGGTTGCTGCGGCATTTCCGGCAGCACCAAGATCGGCAGGCACTGCATGATCGCCGGCGGCGTCGGCATGGTCGGCCACATCGAGGTGTGCGACCACGTGTTCGTCACCGGCATGACCATGGTCACCCGCTCGATCACCGAGCCGGGTGCCTACTCCTCGGGGACCGCCATGCAGCCGGCGGCCGAATGGAAGAAGAGCGCCGCGCGCCTGCGCCAGCTCGACGACATGGCCAAGCGCCTGCAGCAGCTGGAAAAGCAGCTTGCCGCCGTGACCCGGAGCGGGGATGACTCATCTGATGCGTGAAGCACGCATCCCCGTGTTCCCTTTTTTGACCAAGGCTCCCACACCATGATGGATATCAACGAGATTCGCGAACTCCTGCCGCACCGCTACCCGTTCCTGCTGGTGGACCGGGTGGTGGAGATGGATCTCGAGGAAAAGCGCATCCGCGCCTACAAGAACGTCACCATCAACGAACCGTTCTTCAACGGCCACTTCCCGGGCCATCCGATCATGCCGGGCGTGCTGATCATCGAGGCCATGGCCCAGGCAGCCGGCCTGCTCGGCTTCAGCATCATGGGCGCCAAGGCCGCCGCCGACACCCTGTACCTGTATGTCGGCTCCGATAACCTGCGTTTCCGCTCGCCGGTGACCCCGGGCGACCAACTGATCCTCGAGGCTCGTGTGCTCAGCAGCAAGCGCGGGCTGTGGAAGTTCGAGTGCCAGGCCAGCGTCGACGGCAAGGCGGTCTGCTCGGGCGAAATCATCTGTGCGGAACAGAAGAAATGAGTTCGATCGACCCTCGCGCCATCATCGATCCGAGTGCCAGACTGGCTGCCGATGTCGAGGTCGGCCCCTGGTCGATCATCGGGCCGGACGTGGAAATCGGCGAGGGTACGATCATCGGCCCGCACGTGATCGTCAGGGGCCCGACGGTGATCGGCCGGCACAACCGCATCTACCAGTTCTCCTCGGTAGGCGAGGACACGCCGGATCTGAAGTACAAGGGCGAGCCGACCCGGCTGGTGATCGGCGACCACAACGTGATCCGCGAAGGGGTGACCATCCATCGCGGCACCGTGCAGGATCGTGCCGAGACCACCATCGGCAGCCACAACCTGTTGATGGCCTACGTGCACGTCGGCCACGACAGCGTGATCGGCGACCACTGTATCCTGGTCAACAATACCGCGCTGGCCGGCCACGTGCACGTCGGCGACTGGGCGATCCTCTCCGGCTTCACCCTGGTTCACCAGTTCTGCCGCATCGGCGCGCACAGCTTCTCCGGCATGGGCACGGCGATCGGCAAGGACGTGCCGGCCTTCGTCACCGTGTTCGGCAGCCCGGCCGAAGCGCGCAGCATGAACTTCGAGGGCATGCGCCGGCGCGGCTTCAGCGACGCGGCGATGCAGGCCCTGCGCCGTGCCTACAAGGTCATGTACCGCAAGGGGCTGACCGTCGAGGAGGCCCTGCACGAACTGGCCGACGAGGCGGCGCAGCACCCCGAGGTGGCGCTGTTCTGCGAGTCGGTGCGCAGCTCGACCCGCGGCATCACCCGCTGACGCCATGAGCCGTCCCCTGAAGATCGCCCTGGTCGCCGGCGAGGCGTCCGGCGACATCCTCGGCGCCGGCCTGATGCAGGCCATCAAGGCCCGCCATCCCGATGCCCGCTTCATCGGCGTCGGCGGGCCGCGCATGCAGGCCGAGGGCCTGGATTCCTACTTCCCCATGGAGCGTCTGGCGGTGATGGGCCTGGTCGAGGTGCTCGGCCGCCTGCCCGAACTGCTCGGCCGCCGCCGCCGGCTGATCCGCACCCTGATCGACGAACGGCCGGACGTGTTCGTCGGCATCGATGCGCCGGACTTCAACCTCGGTGTCGAGCTGAAGCTGCGCCAGGCCGGGATCCGCAGCGTGCACTACGTCAGTCCCTCGGTGTGGGCCTGGCGGCAGAAGCGTGTGCTGAAGATCCGCCGGGCCTGCGACCTGATGCTCACCCTGTTCCCCTTCGAGGCGCGCTTCTATGAAGAGCAGCAGGTGCCGGTGTGCTTCGTCGGCCACCCGCTGGCCGACGCCATCCCCCTCGAAGCAGACCGCCCCGCAGCGCGCGCGGCGCTCGGTCTGCCCGAGCGCGGCGGCGTGGTCGCCCTGTTGCCCGGCAGCCGCGGCGGCGAGGTGGAGCGCCTCGGCAGCCTGTTCCTCGATGCCGCCGAGCGCCTGCGCGCGTTGCGTCCGGGGCTGCGCTTCGTGCTGCCCTGCGCCAGCGCCGAGCGGCGCGCCCAGCTCGAGGCCATGCTGGTCGGCCGCGAACTGGCGGTGACCCTGCTCGACGGGCGTTCCCACGAGGCGCTGGCCGCCTGCGACGCGGTACTGATCGCCTCGGGCACCGCGACCCTCGAGGCGCTGCTGTTCAAGCGCCCGATGGTGGTGGCCTATCGGGTGGCACCGCTGACCTACCGGATCCTTCGCCGTCTGGTGAGGAGTCCCTACGTCTCGCTGCCCAACCTGCTGGCCGGGCGTCTGCTGGTGCCTGAGCTGATCCAGGACGCGGCGACCCCCGACGCGCTGGCCGCCGCTCTGGCACCGCTGCTCGACGACGGCGCGGTGCAGACCGAGGGCTTCGACGCCATCCATCGCGCCCTGCGCCGCGGCGCCTCGGAGCGTGCCGCCGAGGCGGTGCTGCAGCTGCTGGGGCGCGCCTGATGCAACTGGGCCTGGACTTCGCCCTGGTCGAGGAGCTGGTCGCCGGAGTCGACGAGGTCGGTCGTGGACCGCTGTGCGGGCCGGTGGTCACCGCGGCGGTGATTCTCGACCCGCTGCGGCCGATCGACGGGCTCAACGACTCCAAGAAACTCTCCGAAGCACGTCGCGAGCGGCTGTTCGACGAGATCCGCGACAAGGCGCTGGCCTGGTGCATCGGTCGCGCCGAGGTCGAGGAAATCGACCGTCTGAACATCCTCCAGGCCACCTTCCTGGCCATGCAGCGTGCCGTCGAGGGCCTGGCCGTGCAGCCGCGCCTGGCGCTGATCGACGGCAACCGCTGTCCGAAGCTGGCGGTGCCCTGCGCTCCGGTCGTGCAGGGCGATGCCAAGGTGCCGGCGATCGCCGCCGCCTCGATCCTCGCCAAGGTCAGTCGCGACCGCGAGATGGCCGAGCTGGAGCGGGTCTATCCCGGCTACGGCATCGCCGGCCACAAGGGCTATCCGACCCCGGCGCATCTCGAGGCGCTCAGGCGTCTGGGGCCGACGCCGATCCATCGGCGCTCCTTCGCTCCGGTGCGCGCGCTGCTCGCAGACTGATCCGTCTGTCTACACTGTCCGTTGCTAAAGCCCGCGGCGCTGTCCGCGGCGTGGCCATCGTCGACAGTCGGAGGTGCGTATGCAGGACTTCGCCAACCAGGTCGTCGACCTGCTCAACGGCCTGATCTGGGGCAAGGTGCTGATCTGGCTGCTGGTCGGTGTCGGCCTGTACTTCAGCCTGCGCCTCGGCGCGCTGCAGTTCCGCCACTTCGGCCATGTGTTCAGCGTGCTGCGCGGCAGCCGGCGCAGCGATGCGGCAGGCATCTCCTCGTTCCAGGCGCTGTGCACCTCGCTGGCGGCCCGGGTCGGCACCGGCAACATCGCCGGAGTGGCGGTGGCCATCACCCTCGGCGGGCCGGGGGCGATCTTCTGGATGTGGGTGATCGCCCTGGTGGGCATGGCCACCGCCTTCGTCGAGGCGACCCTGGCCCAGCTGTTCAAGATCCGCGACGACCAGGGGCAGTTCCGCGGCGGACCGGCCTACTACATGGAGCGCGGTCTGGGCGCGCGCTGGATGGGGGTGCTGTTCTCGGTCTTCCTGATCATCGCCTTCGGCTTCGTGTTCAACTCGGTGCAGGCCAACACCATCAGCGGCGCCATGCAGGGCGCCTTCGGTGTCGACACCTGGATCAGCGGCACCGTCGTGGTGCTGCTCACCGGGCTGATCGTCTTCGGCGGCCTGCGCTCCATCGCCCGCTTCTCCGAACTGGCGGTGCCCTTCATGGCGCTGGCCTACCTGTCGATGGCGCTGTTCGTCATCCTCACCAACCTCGGCGAGCTGCCGGGCGTGCTGGCGACCATCGTGAAGAGCGCCTTCGGCCTCGAGGAGGCCGCCGCAGGCGGCCTGGGCGCGGCGATCCTCAACGGCTTCAAGCGCGGGCTGTTCTCCAACGAGGCGGGCATGGGCTCGGCGCCCAACGCCGCCGCCTCGGCCACGCCGCACCCGCCGCATCCGGCCTCGCAGGGCTACGTGCAGATGGCCGGGGTCTTCATCGACACCCTGCTGATCTGCACCGCCTCGGCAGCGATCATCCTGCTTTCCGGCGTGCCGGTCGGCGAGGCGCAGGGCGCCCAACTGGTGCAGAACGCGCTGAGCGCCGAGGTGGGCGGCTGGGCGCGCTACTTCCTCGCCGTGGTGATCCTGTTCTTCGCCTTCACCTCCATCGTCGCCAACTACTTCTACGCGGAGAACTGCCTGGTGTTCCTCGAGCACAACCATCCGGCCGGCCTGCTGGTCTTCCGTCTGCTGGTGCTGGCCATGGTGATGTTCGGCGCGCTGGCGTCCCTGCCGTTCGTCTGGAGCCTCGCCGACGTGTCCATGGGGCTGATGGCGATCACCAACCTGATCGCCATCCTGCTGCTCTCCGGTCTGGCGTTCCGGCTGGCCGCCGACTACGACCGCCAGCGCCGTTCCGGCAGGCTGCCGACCTTCGACGTGCGCGACTACCCGGAGATTCGCGAGAGGATAGCTCCGGGTATCTGGGAGCCGGGCGGCAAGGACTGAATCCCTCCTGTCCTTCGCCGCGAGGCCCGGTACAATTCCGGGCCTTGTCGTTCGAGTCCACGGAATTGCCATGACCGCCACCTTCGTCCACCTGCGCGTGCACACCGAATACTCCCTGGTCGACGGCCTGGTGCGGGTCAAGCCGCTGGTCAAGGCGGTGGCCGGCGCCGGCATGCCGGCGGTGGCGGTCACCGACATGAGCAACATGTGCGCGCTGGTGAAGTTCTACAAGACCGCCATGGGCGGCGGCATCAAGCCGATCTGCGGCGCCGACCTGTGGCTGGCCGGGCGTGGCGAGGATGCGCCGTTGTCGCGCCTGACCCTGCTGGCGATGGACGAGCAGGGCTATCGCAGCCTCACCGAGCTGGTCTCGCGCGGCTGGACCGAGGGGCAGCACAACGGTCTGGTGATCATCCAGCGCGACTGGGTGAAGGAAGCCGCCGCGGGGCTGATCGCCCTGTCCGGCGCCAAGGAGGGCGAAATCGGCCTGGCCCTGCTCAACGGGCATCCGGACGAGGCCGAGGCGCTGCTGCACGAGTGGCAGGCGGTGTTCCCCGAGCGCTTCTATCTCGAGGTGCAGCGCACCAGCCGGGCGGGCGACGAGGAGTACCTGCATGCCGCCGTCGAGCTGGCCACGCGCTGCGCTGCGCCGCTGGTGGCCACCAACGACGTGCGCTTTCTCAAGCAGGACGACTTCGAGGCCCACGAGACCCGCGTGTGCATCGGCGAGGGGCGCACCCTCGACGATCCGCGGCGGCCGCGCAACTACTCCGACCAGCAGTACCTGAAGACGCCGGCGGAGATGGCCGAACTGTTCGCCGACCTGCCCGAGGCGCTGGAGAACACGGTCGAGATCGCCCGGCGCTGCAACATCGACGTGCGTCTGGGCAAGTACTTCCTGCCCGACTTCCCGACGCCCAACGGCATGGGCATCGACGACTACCTGCGCCACGCTTCCTACGAGGGCCTCGAGGAGCGCCTGGCCGTGCTGCTGCCGCCGGACACCCCGGACTACGAGGCGAAGCGCCAGGTCTACGTCGACCGCCTGGAGTTCGAGCTGGGCACCATCATCCAGATGGGTTTTCCCGGCTACTTCCTGATCGTTGCCGACTTCATCCAGTGGGCGAAGAGCAACGGTGTGCCGGTCGGTCCGGGCCGGGGCTCGGGTGCCGGCTCGCTGGTCGCCTACGTGCTGAAGATCACCGACCTCGACCCGCTGGCCTACGACCTGCTGTTCGAGCGTTTCCTCAACCCCGAGCGGATCTCCATGCCCGACTTCGACGTCGACTTCTGCATGGACGGCCGCGACCGGGTGATCGACTACGTGGCCGACAAGTACGGCCGCAACGCGGTGAGCCAGATCATCACCTTCGGCTCGATGGCCGCCAAGGCGGTGGTGCGCGACGTGGCGCGGGTGCAGGGCAAGTCCTACGGCCTGGCCGATCGCCTGTCGAAGATGATCCCCTTCGAGGTCGGCATGACCCTCGACAAGGCCTACGAGATGGAGGAACCGCTGCGCGAGTTCCTCGCCGCCGACGAGGACGCCCGCGAGATCTGGGACATGGCCCTCAAGCTCGAGGGCATCGTCCGCGGTACCGGCAAGCACGCCGGCGGCGTGGTGATCGCGCCGACCAGGCTCACCGACTTCGCGCCGATCGCCTGCGACGAGGAGGGCGGCGGTCTGGTCACCCAGTTCGACAAGGACGACGTCGAGGCCGCCGGGCTGGTCAAGTTCGACTTCCTCGGCCTGCGCACCCTGACCATCATCAAGTGGGCGCTGGAGACCATCAACCGCGAGCGGGCGAAGAAGGGGCAGGAGCCGCTGAACATCGACTTCATCCCGCTCGACGACAAGCCGACCTACCAGCTGCTGCAGCGCGCCGAGACCACCGCGGTGTTCCAGCTCGAATCGCGCGGCATGAAGGAGCTGATCAAGAAGCTCAAGCCGGACTGTCTGGAAGACCTCATCGCCCTGGTGGCGCTGTTCCGCCCCGGCCCGCTGCAGTCGGGCATGGTCGACGACTTCATCAACCGCAAGCACGGCCGCGCCGAGGTCTCCTACCCGCACCCGGACTACCAGTATCCGGGGCTGGAGCCGGTGCTCAAGCCCACCTACGGCATCATCCTCTATCAGGAACAGGTGATGCAGATCGCCCAGGTGATGGCCGGCTACACCCTCGGTGGTGCCGACATGCTGCGCCGGGCGATGGGCAAGAAGAAGCCCGAGGAGATGGCCAAGCAGCGCGGCGGCTTCATCGAGGGCTGCGCCAGCAACGGCATCGATGCGGAGCTGGCGGGCAACATCTTCGACCTGGTGGAGAAGTTCGCCGGCTACGGCTTCAACAAGTCGCACTCGGCCGCCTATGGCCTGGTCTCCTACCAGACCGCCTGGCTGAAGACCCACTTCCCGTCGCCGTTCATGGCCGCGGTGCTGTCGGCGGACATGCACAACACCGACAAGGTGGTGATCCTCATCGAGGAATGCCGCAGCATGAAGCTGCGCATCGACGCTCCCGACGTCAACGTTTCCGAGTTCAAGTTCACCGTCAACGACGACGGGCGCATCGTCTACGGCCTGGGCGCGGTCAAGGGGGTCGGCGAGGGGCCGGTGGAGGCCATCGTCGAGGCGCGTCGCGAAGGGCCGTTCCAGGACCTGTTCGACTTCTGCGCGCGGGTCGACCTCAAGCGCATCAACAAGCGCACCCTCGAGGCGCTGATCCGCAGCGGCGCGCTGGATCGCCTCGGTCCGCACTACCACGACGAGCCGAAGGCCTACCAGGCCAGCCTCGATCTCAATCGCGCGGTGCTGCTGGCGGCCATGGAGGAGGCGGTGCAGGCCGCCGAGCAGAGCGCGCGCAGCGCCGACAGCGGGCACCTGGACCTGTTCGGCGGGCTGTTCGCCGAGCCGGAGGCCGATGTCTACGCCAACTACCGCAAGGTCCGCGAACTGACCCTCAAGGAGCGCCTGCGCGGCGAGAAGGAAACCCTCGGCCTGTACCTGACCGGTCACCCGATCGACGAGTACGAGGGCGAGGTGCGCCGCTTCGCCCGCCAGCGGATCAACGACCTGCGTCCGGCGCGCGATACCCAGACGGTGGCCGGGCTGATCGTCAACCTGCGGGTGATGAAGAACAAGCGCGGCGACAAGATGGGCTTCGTCACCCTCGACGACCGCTCCGGGCGCATCGAGGCCTCGCTGTTCGCCGAGGCCTTCGCCGCCGCCCAGGCCCTGCTGCAGACCGACGCGCTGGTGGTGATCGAGGGCGAGGTGAGCATGGACGACTTCTCCGGCGGCCTGCGCCTGCGCGCCAAGCGGGTGATGAGTCTCGAGGAGGCGCGTACCGGCCTGGCCGAGAGCCTGCGCATGCGCGTCGACGGCGCCGCGCTCGGCGTCGAGCGGCTGCGCTGGCTGGCCGAGCTGTGCGGCCAGCATCGCGGCGCCTGCCCGATCACCCTCGACTATCGCGGCCAGGAGGCGCGCGCGTTGCTGCAGTTCGGCGACCAATGGCGAATCGACCCGACCGACAGCCTTATTCAGACTTTGCGTGACCAGTTCGGACGCGACAACGTCTTCCTGCAATACCGCTAAGGCGGGGCCTGTCCCCCGCCAGGCTCGACCGGCGGCGTCCGATCCCGTAAAGTCGGGCGCCTGTTTTCCTGAGCCGAACAGTAACCCGCTCACCACGGATGCCTGCATGAACCCGAATTATCTGGATTTCGAACAGCCGATCGCCGACCTGCAAGCCAAGATCGAAGGCCTGCGCATGGTGGGCAACGACAACGAGCTGAACATCAGCGAAGAGATTGCCCGCCTGCAAGACAAGACCAGGTCGCTGACCCAGAGCATCTTCAGCAACCTGACCAGCTGGCAGATCGCCCGTCTCGCCCGTCATCCGCGCCGTCCCTACACCCTGGACTACATCGAGCACATCTTCACCGAGTTCGACGAACTGCACGGCGACCGGCACTTCGCCGACGACGCCGCCATCGTCGGCGGCGTGGCCCGTCTGGACGACAAGCCGGTGATGGTCATCGGCCACCAGAAGGGCCGCGAGGTCCGCGAGAAGGTCCGCCGCAACTTCGGCATGCCGCGCCCGGAAGGCTACCGCAAGGCCTGCCGCCTGATGGAGATGGCCGAGCGCTTCAAGCTGCCGATCCTCACCTTCATCGACACCCCCGGTGCCTACCCGGGCATCGATGCCGAGGAGCGCGGCCAGAGCGAGGCGATCGCCTGGAACCTGCGGGTCATGGCGCGCCTGCAGACCCCGATCATCGCCACGGTGATCGGCGAAGGCGGTTCGGGCGGCGCGCTGGCCATCGGCGTGTGCGACCAGCTGAACATGCTGCAGTACTCCACCTACGCGGTGATCTCCCCGGAGGGCTGCGCCTCGATCCTCTGGCGCACCGCCGAGAAGGCTCCCGAAGCCGCCGAGGCGATGGGCATCACCGCCGAGCGTCTGAAGGAAATCGGCATCGTCGATACCGTGATCCCCGAGCCGCTGGGCGGCGCGCACAGCGACCATGCGGCCATGGCCGAAGCCGTGCGCCAGTCGCTGAGCAAACAGCTGGAAGAGCTCGGCAAGCTCGACACCAAGGCCCTGCTGGCGCGTCGCTACGAGCGCCTGATGAGCTACGGCGCGGTCTGATCCGCGCAGCTATGCTGGTCTGAGTACGCAGGGTGGAAGACTCGCGCAGCGATCTTCCGCCCTGCTTCGCGTTCCCCCTTGCGTGCTGGAGCCTCGCTCCATGTCCCTCGAGTCCCGCCTGCTGCAAGTCCTCGAGCCCTGGCGCCAGGCGCCGGCCTGGACGGTCGCCTTCTCCGGCGGCCTCGATTCCACGGTTCTGCTGCACCTGCTGGCGCGTCTGCGCGAGTCGCACGCGCTGCCACCGATCTCCGCCGTCCACATTCATCACGGCCTGCAGGGTGTCGCCGACAGCTGGGTCGGCCTGTGCCGCGCCCAGTGCGCGGCGCTGGGCGTGCCGCTGCAGGTCCGCCATGTGAAGGTGGGCGAGGGCGCCAGTCTCGAACGCGCGGCGCGCGAGGCGCGCTACGCGGCCTTCGCCGCGCTGCTGGGGGAGGGCGAGGTGCTGCTCACCGCCCAGCATCGCGACGACCAGGCCGAGACCCTGCTGCTGCGCCTGCTGCGCGGCGCCGGCGTGCGCGGTCTGGCGGCGATGCCGGCCAGTCGGCCGCTGGCCGCCGGCTACCTGCTGCGTCCGCTGCTCGGCGTGGCACGCGCCGAGCTGGAGGGCTGGGCGCTGCGCGAGCAGCTGGCCTGGGTCGAGGACCCCAGCAACCTGGATATCCGCCTGTCGCGCAACTTCCTGCGCCACGAGATCCTGCCGCGGCTGGCGCAGCACTGGCCGGCCGCCGCTGCGGTGCTGGCGCGCGACGCCGAGCAGCTGGCCGAGGCCGACGGCCTGCTCGGCGAGCTGGCCGGGCTGGATCTGCAGGTCGCGCAGACGCCACCGCAGCCGGACTGGCTGGCGCTGCCGGCGCTGCAGCTGGCGCCGCTGCTGGAGCTGTCCGCGTCGCGCCAGCGCAACGCCCTGCGCCACTGGCTGCGCGATCTGACCCGGCTGCCCGAGCGCGAGCACTGGGCCGGCTGGGAGGCGCTGCGCGATGCCCGCGGCGACGCCGCGCCGCGCTGGTGCCTCGAGGGCGGCGAGCTGCGCCGTGCCGACGGGCGGGTATGGTGGCTGAGCGGTGACTGGCTGGGCGGGCTGCCGCCGGCAGTGATCGCCTGGGGCGACCCGCTGCAGCCGCTGGCGCTGCCTGGCAACGGCCGGGTGCGCCTGGCGGGGGAGGCGCCGGCCGCGCCGCTGCAGATCCGCTATCGCCGGGGCGGCGAGCTGCTCGAGCTGGCCGGGCGTGGGCGCCGCGACCTCAAGCGCCTGCTGCAGGAGAGCGGCGTGCCGGCCTTCGTGCGCCCGCGTCTGCCGCTGCTGTATGCGGGGAACGAACTGCTGGCGGTAGCCAACCTCCCGGCGCTGCAGGCGCGGCTGCGACCGGCGCTGCGACTGGTCTGGGAGCCGCCGACCGGTGGTCCGGGTTTGAGCTGAAAAGGCCTTTGCCGTAAACTATGCTCCCGTCTTCAAGAGGCTTTCTGCCTCCCTTCGCATTCCCCGGCGGCGCAGACCGCCTAAACGCATACTTCTAGGGTTATTCATGACGCGCTACATCTTCGTCACGGGTGGTGTTGTTTCTTCTTTGGGGAAAGGCATCGCCTCGGCTTCCTTGGCGGCAATCCTGGAGGCGCGGGGGCTGAAGGTCACCATGCTCAAGCTCGACCCCTACATCAACGTCGATCCGGGCACCATGAGCCCGTTCCAGCATGGCGAAGTGTTCGTCACCCACGACGGCGCGGAAACCGACCTCGATCTGGGGCACTACGAGCGGTTCATCCGCACCACCATGACCCAGAACAACAACTTCACCACCGGGCGCGTCTACATGGACGTGCTGCGCAAGGAGCGCCGCGGCGACTACCTGGGCGCCACCGTGCAGGTGATCCCGCACATCACCGACGAGATCAAGCGGCGGATCATCAAGGGCGCCGGCGACGCCGACGTGGCCCTGGTGGAGATCGGCGGCACCGTCGGCGACATCGAGTCGCAGCCGTTCCTCGAGGCGATCCGCCAGTTGCGCGTCGAGGTCGGCGCCAAGCGCGCGATGCTGATGCACCTGACCCTGGTGCCGTACATCGCCACCGCCGGCGAGACCAAGACCAAGCCGACCCAGCACTCGGTCAAGGAGCTGCGCTCCATCGGCCTGCAGCCGGACGTGCTGGTCTGCCGCTCCGACCACCCGGTCGACCTGTCCTCGCGGCGCAAGATCGCCTTGTTCACCAACGTCGAAGAGCGGGCGGTGATCAGCCTGGAGGACGTCGACACCATCTACAAGATCCCGTCGGTGCTGCACGCCCAGGGTCTCGACGACATCGTCGTCGAGCGCTTCGGCCTGGAGTGCGGTCCGGCCGACCTGTCCGAGTGGGACCGCGTGGTCGACGCCAAGCTCAACCCCGAGCGCGAAGTCACCATCGCCATGGTCGGCAAGTACATGGAGCTGCTGGACGCCTACAAGTCGCTGATCGAGGCGATGGGCCACGCCGGCATCCAGAGCCGCACCAGGGTCAACCTGCGTTACATCGACTCCGAGGACATCGAGAACCAGGGGGCCGGTCTGCTCGCCGGCGTCGACGCCATCCTGGTGCCCGGCGGCTTCGGCCTGCGCGGCGTGGAAGGCAAGATCCAGGCCGTGCAGTACGCCCGCGAGAACAAGATCCCCTACCTGGGCATCTGCCTGGGCATGCAGGTCGCGGTGATCGAGTACGCGCGCAACGTGCTGGGCTGGGCGGACGCCAACTCCACCGAGTTCGACCACGCCAGCACCCATCCGGTGGTCGGCCTGATCACCGAGTGGCAGGACGCCAGCGGCGCCGTCGAGCAGCGCAGCGAAGGCTCCGACCTGGGCGGCACCATGCGCTTGGGCGCCCAGGAGTGCCAGCTGGAGGCCGGCTCGCAGGTCTATGCCTGCTACGGCAAGGACGTGATCGTCGAGCGTCACCGTCACCGCTACGAGGTCAACAACAACCTGCTGCCGCAGCTGCAGGAGGCCGGTCTGCGGGTCAGCGGCCGCTCCGGCGACGGTGCGCTGGTCGAGGTGGTCGAGGCGCCGAGCCATCCGTGGTTCGTGGCCTGCCAGTTCCACCCGGAGTTCACCTCCACCCCGCGCGACGGCCACCCGCTGTTCAGCGGCTTCGTCAATGCCGCGCTCAAGCAGCACGAACTGAACAGGAAGGCCTGAGCCCATGGCGCAGAAGATCGTCCGCGTCGGCAACCTGCAGATCGGCAACCAGTTGCCGTTCGTGCTGTTCGGCGGCATGAACGTGCTGGAGTCGCGCGACCTGGCCCTGAAGGTCTGCGAGGAGTACGTGCGGGTCACCGAGAAGCTCGGTATCCCCTACGTGTTCAAGGCCAGCTTCGACAAGGCCAACCGCTCGTCGATCACCTCGTTCCGCGGCCCGGGCCTGGAGGAGGGGATGAGGATCTTCGAAGAAGTGAAGAAGACCTTCGGCGTGCCGGTGATCACCGACGTCCACGAGCCGCACCAGGCGGCGCCGGTGGCCGAGGTCTGCGACATCCTGCAGCTGCCGGCCTTCCTGTCGCGGCAGACCGACCTGGTGGTGGCGATGGCCAAGACCGGCGCGGCGATCAACATCAAGAAGGCCCAGTTCCTCGCTCCGCAGGAGATGAAGCACATCCTCAGGAAGTGCGAGGAAGCGGGCAACGATCGGCTGATCCTCTGCGAACGCGGCTCTTCGTTCGGCTACAACAACCTGGTGGTCGACATGCTTGGCTTCGGCATCATGAAGCAGTTCGACTACCCGGTGTTCTTCGACGTGACCCACGCCCTGCAGATGCCGGGCGGGCGCGCCGACTCCGCCGGCGGGCGCCGTGCCCAGGTCACCGACCTGGCCAAGGCCGGCATGAGCCAGGGGCTGGCCGGATTGTTCCTCGAGGCCCATCCGGACCCGGACAACGCCAAGTGCGACGGCCCCTGCGCGCTGCGCCTGGACAAGCTGGAGCCGTTCCTTGCCCAGCTCAAGGCGCTGGACGATCTGGTCAAGAGTTTCCCGCCGGTCGAGACTGCCTGAGGCGGTCCGGTTCCGGTAAAGTAGCGGGCGCCCGGGATGGGCGCCCGATCCGTTTCTCACCGCCTGCCGCAGCTCGCTGCGGCAGGCGTGTTCGTCAAACCCTCTGGAGTACTACCAGCAATGGCAAAAATCGTCGACATCAAAGGCCGTGAGGTCCTGGATTCCCGCGGTAACCCGACCGTAGAAGCCGACGTGATCCTCGACAACGGCATCATCGGCAGCGCCTGCGCGCCGTCCGGTGCTTCCACCGGTTCGCGCGAAGCGCTGGAGCTGCGTGATGGCGACAAGAGCCGTTACCTGGGCAAGGGCGTGCTGCAGGCGGTGGCCAACGTCAACGGCCCGATCCGCGAGCGTCTGCTGGGCATGGACCCGACCGAGCAGAAGGCCCTGGACCTGGCGATGATCGAGCTGGACGGTACCGAGAACAAGGCCAAGCTGGGCGCCAACGCCATTCTCGCCGTGTCCCTGGCCGCCGCCAAGGCCGCGGCCCAGGCCAAGGGCGTGCCGCTGTACGCGCACATCGCCGACCTGAACGGCACCCCGGGCGTCTACTCCATGCCGGTACCGATGATGAACATCATCAACGGCGGCGAGCACGCCGACAACAACGTCGACATCCAGGAGTTCATGGTCCAGCCGGTCGGCGCCAGGACCTTCGCCGACGCGCTGCGCATGGGCGCCGAGATCTTCCATCACCTCAAGGCCGTGCTCAAGGCCCGTGGCCTGAGCACCTCGGTGGGCGACGAGGGTGGCTTCGCGCCGAACCTGGCTTCCAACGAGGACGCCCTGGCCGCCATCGCCGAGGCCGTGGCCAATGCCGGCTACAAGCTGGGCGAGGACGTCACCCTGGCCCTGGACTGCGCCTCCTCCGAGTTCTTCAAGGACGGCCAGTACGACCTGGAAGGCGAGGGCAAGGTGTTCGACGCCGAAGGTTTCGCCGACTACCTGGCCGGCCTGACCCAGCGCTTCCCGATCATCTCCATCGAGGACGGCATGGACGAGTCCGACTGGGCCGGCTGGAAGGTGTTGACCGACAAGATCGGCGAGAAGGTGCAGCTGGTCGGCGACGATCTGTTCGTCACCAACACCAGGATCCTCAAGCGCGGCATCGACGAGAAGATCGGCAACTCGATCCTGATCAAGTTCAACCAGATCGGCTCGCTGACCGAGACCCTGGAAGCCATCCAGATGGCCAAGGCCGCCGGTTACACCGCGGTCATCTCGCACCGCTCCGGCGAGACCGAGGACAGCACCATCGCCGACCTGGCCGTGGGTACCGCCGCCGGCCAGATCAAGACCGGTTCGCTGTGCCGCTCCGACCGCGTGTCCA
Source organism: Stutzerimonas stutzeri (assembly GCF_024451105.1). Classification (GTDB taxonomy): domain Bacteria; phylum Pseudomonadota; class Gammaproteobacteria; order Pseudomonadales; family Pseudomonadaceae; genus Geopseudomonas; species Geopseudomonas stutzeri_A. The sequence goes on along the minus strand of NZ_JANGEY010000010.1, from coordinate 61,792 downwards.
AGTACAACCAGCTGCTGCGCATCGAGGAGCAGCTGGGCGACAAGGCTCCGTACAAGGGCCGCGCCGAGTTCCGCGGCTAAGCTGTCCGTTGCCGGTCCGGCCGTCCTGGCCGGCCGGCAGCGCCTATCGCGCACTGAGGGCTGACTCGGATGCAAAGGGCCCACTGGCTCATCCTCGTTCTCCTGCTGGTCCTCGGCGGCCTGCAGTACCGTCTCTGGTACGGCGACGGCAGCGTCACCCGCAACCGTCAGCTGCAGGAGCAGATCGAGGCGCAGAAGGCCGAGAACGAGCAACTGCTGGAGCGCAACCGCATCCTCGAGGCCGAGGTGGTGGAGCTCAAGCGCGGTATGGAGACCGTCGAGGAGCGTGCCCGCCACGAACTCGGCATGGTCAAGGAAGGCGAAACCCTCTATCTGCTGAGCCAATGAGCCTGACCCCCCTTCCCGAGTTCTGGGCCGTCATTCCGGCGGCCGGGGTGGGCGCACGCATGCGCGCCGACCGTCCCAAGCAGTACCTGCGCCTCGGCGAGCGCACGGTGCTCGAGCATACCCTCGACTGCTTCCTCGGCCACCCCGCCCTCAGGGGGCTGGTGGTCTGCCTGGCCGAGGACGATCCCTGGTGGCCGACCCTGGCCTGCGCTCGCGATCCGCGCGTGCAGCGCGCCCCAGGTGGCTGCGAGCGTGCCGACTCGGTGCTCGGCGGTCTGCTGCATCTGCGCGGCCTGGGCGCCGGCGAGGACGACTGGGTGCTGGTGCACGACGCGGCGCGGCCCAACCTGTCGCGCCAGGATCTCGATCTGCTGCTCGGCGAACTGGCCGAAGACCCGGTCGGCGGCCTGCTCGGCGTGCCGGCGCGCGACACCCTGAAGCGCGCCGGCAAGGATGGCAGGGTCTGCGAAACCGTCGATCGCAGCGTGATCTGGCAGGCCTACACCCCGCAGATGTTCCGTCTCGGCCAGTTGCACCGCTGCCTGGCCGATGCCCTGGTGTCGCGCGTCGCCATCACCGACGAGGCTTCTGCGCTGGAGTGGGGGGGATTCGCCCCGCGGCTGATCGAGGGGCGCGCCGACAACCTGAAGATCACCCGTCCCGAGGATCTGGAGTGGCTGCGCCAGCGCTGGTCGCGACGCTGAAACGCATGGACGCCGGCAGGCCGCCTGCGGCAGTATTCCCTCCCGATTTTTCCGTGCCGCCTATGCTTGGTTCAGTGGCCGTCCCGCCGGCGGGTGCGGCGGCCGCCGGGCGAGGGGCGCGGGCAGTTGGCGGCCCCGATGGGGCCGCACCCACTGCGGTATTCGTCCTACAACTGGAATTGATCATGTCTTTCGTGAAACCTGCAGCTTTGTTCGTCTGTGTGGCCTTGGCCGGTTGTGCCGGCAAGACCGAATCGACTCCCGTCGCCGGCAAGGCGGCGGCGGACAAGCCCGCCGCCGCAGTCGTGCGCGCCGAGCCGGCGAAGGCGCCGGCCGGGAAGGTCGCGGCCGCCGACGTCGGGCAGGGCGTCGCCGTCGAGGCGGAGAAGGGGGGCAAGGGCTGGTGGCCGTTCGGCGGCAAGGCCAAGACCGAGAAGCCGTCCGGCGAGGCCCGGTCGAGCAAGCCGGTGGAGGTCGCCAGGGTCAGCCAGGCCTGGCTGGACGAGCACGAGAAGCGCCTGCGCGAAGCGGTGGCCGGCAGCAAGTTCGAGGTGGAGCGGCGTGGCGACGTGCTGGTGGTGGTCGCGCCGGTCGATCCCTCGTTCAACAAGGATCGCCCGCACATGCTGCTGCCGGTCACCCTGGGCCCGCTGAGCCGGATCGCCAAGCTGGTGGAAGGCGATCCGCACAATGCGGTGCTGGTGCTCGGGCATGCCGACAGCAGCGGCGATGCCGCGCTCAACCGCAAGCTCAGCCTGGAGCGTGCGCAGGCGGTGGCGTCGATCTTCCGCATGAGCGGGTTCAAGGGCGACCGCCTGGTCCTGCGCGGTCTCGGCGCGGATCGCCCACGGGCGACCAACGACAGCGTCAGCGGCCGCGAGCAGAACCGCCGGGTCGAGATGCTGCTGACCCGCCGCGACAGCCTTTCGGCATTGCTGGCGCAGAGCGAGCGCTGATGTTCGTGCCGGTCTTGCCTGCGGTCAGTGACGGCAGGGCCGGCCGCTGGTTAAGGTAGCGGGGTCAATTTGCCCAAGGAGTTCTGCCATGAGCCAGTCGCTTGCCGACATGCGTCGCGACTACACCCGGGACGGCCTGTCCGAGGATCGGGCGCCCGCCGAGCCGCTCGCCCTGTTCCACCGCTGGTTTGCTGAGGCGGTGGAGACCGAGCAACTGCCGGTGGAAGCCAACGCCATGACCCTGGCCACCGTCGATGCCGAGGGGCAGCCGCACTGCCGCGTGCTGCTGCTCAAGGCGCTCGATGCGCGTGGCTTCACCTTCTTCACCAATTACGACAGCGCCAAGGGCGACCAGCTGCTGCGCAATCCGCGCGCCGCGATGACCTTCTTCTGGCCGGCTCTGGAGCGCCAGGTGCGCATCGAGGGGCGGGTGGAGAAGGTCTCCGCCGAGGAGTCGGACGCCTACTTCCAGGTGCGCCCGCTGGGTAGCCGACTGGGCGCCTGGGCATCGCCGCAGAGTCGGGTCATCGACGGACGCGACGAGCTGGAGCGCCTGCTGGCCGAGACCGAGGCGCACTTCATGGACAGCGCGCCGCACTGCCCCGAGCACTGGGGAGGCTACCGGCTGTTGCCCGAGCGCATCGAGTTCTGGCAGGGGCGGCCCAGCCGGCTGCATGACCGCCTCAACTACCGGCTGGTCGACGGTGCCTGGGTCCGCGAGCGTCTGGCCCCCTGATGCGCCTTCAGCGGTCGCCCGGGTACTGCGCGGCGGCCTGCGCCAGCCATTGTTCCAGGGCCTTGCGCCTGACGCGCCGGGTCCGGGCTTCCTCCAGGCTGGCCAGCATGTAGTCGCGTTTGACCGGATCGTCGCCGGCGAACGACAGGGCGAGATCGCGGTCCGTCCAGCGTTGGATGCGCCGGTACAGCCACCAGTGGAAGTACAATCCGGTTACAGTGGTAACGAAGATGATGAAATAGTCCATGTCGGGCTCCGTGTCGCGCGCCTACCCTAGCCGATTGGCGGGGAGCGGGAAAGCGCCGGAGAGTCGCATGGGACGACGGGCGAACTGGAGAGCAGTCATGCGTAGAACGGCAGTATTCCTGAGTCTGGCCGCCGCGGCCCTGGCCGTAGGCGGCTGCGCCTCGAACCTCGGCGGCGATGTCTACACCCGCGGTGAGGCGCGCGCCGTGCAGACGGTGCGCATGGGCAACATCGTTTCCCTGCGCCCGGTGCGTATCGAGGGCACCAAGACGCCGATCGGCGCCGGGGCCGGCGCGGTGGTCGGCGGCATCGGCGGCAGCGGCGTCGGCGGCGGGCGCGGCAGCGCCGTGGCGGCGGTGATCGGCGCGGTGGCCGGCGGCATGCTCGGCGCGGCCGCCGAGGAGGGGCTGACCCGCACCCAGGGCGTGGAGATTACCGTGCGCGAGGACGACGGCGTCATGCGCGCCTATGTCCAGGCCGTCTCTGAGGGCGAGATCTTCCGCGTCGGCGACCGCGTGCGGATCCTGACCGTCAACGGCACCAGTCGCGTCGCGCACTGATGCTCCCTTGCGGGGCGTTTCTCGCCCGCATGCACCAGCCTGCACCGGCGACGACCGGTGCAGGCCTTTGTTTTTAAAACCTTTGCAAACATTTAGACCTCAGCGCTAGACGCAAATGGCATTATGCTGTCCGGCGCTTTGCGGCCTGCTGGCACGTCTCGTGCTAAAAGCGTGTGCCGGATGAGCGATGGCTGGGTCGTGCCCTGCCGCGCTCCGGCCCGCGAAGCTGGAATTTGGCCACTGCCCGCCCCTGGCGGGCGGTTCGGGAACTGATGGGGGATGCAATGACGCTGGCGCTGCTGATTGCGCTGCCACTGCTGGGGACCATTCTGCCGTTGCTCAGCGAACGCTACGGGCGTTCGCTGTGCGCGGCGATGGCGGCCCTGGCGCCACTGGTGGCCCTGATACTGCTGCTCGGGCAGCGCAGCAAGATCTTCGCCGGCGAAGTGATTCGCCAGCAGTACGCCTGGTTGCCGGAGGTGGGGCTCAACCTGAGCCTGCGCCTGGACGGCCTGAGCTTCCTGTTCGCGCTGATGATCCTCGGCATCGGCCTGCTGGTGATCCTCTACGCCCGCTATTACCTGGGCAAGTCGGAGCCGGCCGGGCGCTTCCTCGCCTACCTGCTGCTGTTCATGACGGCCATGCTCGGCGTGGTGCTGTCCGAGAACCTGCTGCTGATGCTGGTGTTCTGGGAGCTGACCAGCCTGGCCTCGTTCCTGTTGATCGGCTTCTGGGGGCAGCGTTCGGATGCCCGCCAGGGGGCGCGCATGGCGCTGGCGATCACCGGCGGCGGCGGTCTGGCGCTGCTCGCCGGCATCCTGCTGATCGGCCAGGTGGTCGGCAGCTTCGAGCTGACCGACGTGCTGGCGGCCGGGCACCAGCTGCGCGGCCATGCGCTCTATCCGCTGATCCTGGTGCTGGTGCTGCTCGGCGTGTTCACCAAGTCGGCGCAGTTCCCCTTCCATTTCTGGCTGCCGCACGCCATGGCGGCGCCGACCCCGGTGTCGGCCTACCTGCACTCGGCGACCATGGTCAAGGCCGGGGTGTTCCTGCTCGCCCGCCTGTACCCGGCACTGTCCGGCACCGAGCTGTGGTTCTACCTGGTCAGCCTGACCGGCCTGGCGACCCTGCTGGTCGGTGCGGTCACCGCGCTGTTCCAGCACGATCTCAAGGGGCTGCTGGCCTACTCGACGATCAGCCACCTCGGGCTGATCACCATGCTGTTCGGCCTCGACTCCTGGCTGGCCAACGTCGCGGCGATCTTCCATATCATCAACCACGCCACCTTCAAGGCCTCGCTGTTCATGGCGGCCGGGATCATCGACCACGAGACCGGAAGCCGCGACATGCGGCTGATCAACGGCATGTGGAAGTACATGCCGCACACCGCGATGCTGGCGATGGTCGCCTCCTCGGCGATGGCCGGCGTGCCGCTGCTCAACGGCTTCCTCAGCAAGGAGATGTTCTTCAGCGAGACCCTCCACCAGCACCTCCTGGGCAGCTTCAGCTGGCTGATTCCCGCCGCCGCGGTGCTCGCCGGGGTGTTCTCGGTGGCCTACTCGCTGCGTTTCATCCACGACGTGTTCTTCAACGGCGAGCCGATCAACCTGCCCAAGTTCCCGCCCCACGAGCCGCCGCGCTACATGAAGGTACCGGTGGAGATCCTGGTGCTCTGCTGCCTGCTGGTCGGTATGCTGCCGGGCTGGACCGTGGCGCCGCTGCTGGCCTCGGCGGCCAAGGCGAGCATCGGCGGCTATCTGCCGGAGTACAGCCTGGCGGTCTGGCACGGCTTCAATCTGCCGCTGCTGATGAGCGCCGTGGCGACGGCCGGCGGCGTGCTGGTCTACGCCTGCCGCCAGCCGCTGTTCCGTTGGTATGCCGGGCTGCCCGAACTCAACGCGCGCAGTCGCTTCGAGCAGGTGGTGCAGGCCGTGATCTGCGCCGCGCGCAGCCTTACCCGAAGGCTGGAGAACGGCTCGCTGCAGCGCTACCTGGCGCTGCTGCTGCTCTGCGCGCTGGTGGTGCTGACCTGGGAGCTGGCGCCGATGCTGCAACTGGGCGGGGCCGTCGCGCTGAGCGCCGTGGATCCGGTCACCGCGCTGGGGCTGGCGGTCCTCTCGCTGTGCGCGCTGCTGACCGTGGTCGTCCATCGCCGGCGCCTGCTCGCGTTGCTGGTGATCGGCGTGGTCGGCCTGCTGGTGTCGCTGATGTTCGCCCGCTTCTCGGCGCCTGACCTGGCGCTGACCCAGCTGTCGGTCGAGGTGGTCAGCCTGCTGCTGCTGGTCCTCGCCCTGCACTATCTGCCGCAGCAGACGCCCGCCGAGTCCACGAGCCTGCGCAAGCTGCGCGACCTCGGGCTGGCCACCGCCTGCGGTACCCTGATGGGGCTGCTGGTCTACGCGGTGCTGACCCGTCCGTACCAGAGCATCGCCGGCTTCTTCCTGGAGAACAGCGTGTCGGGCGGTGGCGGCAAGAACGTGGTCAACGTCATCCTGGTCGACTTCCGCGGCTTCGATACCCTGGGCGAGATCACCGTGCTGGCGATCACCGCGGTGGGCGTGCACGCCCTGCTGCGCGGCCTGCGCCTGCCGGCTCCGCTGATCGACGACGCCGGCCGGCGCTGGGCCGAGGACCTGCACCCGCTGTTGCTGACCACCCTGTCGCGCATGGTCCTGCCGCTGGCCCTGCTGGTGGCGGTGTTCATCTTCCTGCGCGGCCACAATCTGCCGGGCGGCGGCTTCATCGCCGGCCTGGTCACCGCGGTGGCGCTGATCCTGCTCTACGTGGCGCGCGGCATCGCCTGGAGCGATGCGCGCAAGACCGTCGACTACCAGCGCATGGCCGGAGCCGGCGTGCTGATCGCCGCGCTTACCGGTCTGGGCAGCTGGCTGTTCGGCTATCCGTTCCTGACCTCGTCGTTCGGTCATTTCCACATACCGCTGGTCGGCGAGATCGAGCTGGCCACCGCCATGCTGTTCGACCTCGGCGTGTACCTGACCGTGGTCGGCTCGACCCTGCTGATGCTCAGTTGCCTGGGCCGGCTCAGCCATGCGCCGCAGGGCACGGAGGAACTCTGAGATGGAAGTACTGTTTGCCGTCGCCATCGGCATCCTGACCGCCAGCGGGGTCTACCTGCTGCTGCGCGCGCGCACCTTTCCGGTGGTGCTCGGCCTGACCCTGGTGTCCTACGCGGTGAACCTGCTGCTGTTCGCCATGGGGCGCCTGCATACCGGCAAGCCGGCGGTGATCGGTGCGGCCGAAAGCTATACCGATCCGCTGCCGCAGGCGCTGGTGCTGACCGCCATTGTCATCGGCTTCGCGATGACCGCCTACGTGGTCGCCCTGGCGCTGCGCGGCCAGGCTGCCCTCGGCAGCGACCACGTCGATGGCCGGGCCGACGACGAGGAGGGCGAACGCCGATGATCCACGCCCCGATCCTGCCGATCCTCCTGCCGCTGTTCGCCGGCTGCCTGCTGCTCTGCCTGGGGCGCGACCGGCTGCGCCTGCAGCGGGCCCTGTCGCTGCTGGCCACCTGGCTGCTGCTGCCGCTGAGCCTGTGGCTGCTGCTGCTGGCCGACGAGGGCGTCCTGCGGGTCTACGCGCTGGGCAACTGGGCGCCGCCGTTCGGCATCGTCCTGCTGCTCGACCGGCTCAGCGCGCTGATGCTCGCGGTGACCGCGCTGCTGGCCTGCTTCGCGCTGCTCTACGCGGTGCGCGGCGACGACGAGCGCGGCAGCAACTTCCATGCGCTGTTCCAGTTCCAGCTGCTGGGCATCAATGGCGCCTTCCTCACCGGCGACCTGTTCAACCTGTTCGTGTTCTTCGAGGTGCTGCTGATCGCCTCCTATGCCCTGCTGGTGCACGGCGGCGGTGCGCAGCGTCTGGGCTCGGCGCTGCACTACGTGGTGCTCAACCTGCTCGGTTCGGGGCTGTTCCTGATCGCTGCGGGCATCCTCTACGGCGTGGCGGGCACCCTGAACATGGCTGACCTGGCCGCGCGGGTGGCGGCGGCGCGGGGCGACCAGGTCGGGCTGCTGGGGGCCGCCGGCTTGTTGCTGCTGGTGGTGTTCGGCCTCAAGGCGGCGCTGCTGCCGTTGTACTTCTGGCTGCCGCGCGCCTATGCGGCGGCCAGCGCGCCGGTGGCGGCGCTGTTCGCGATCATGACCAAGGTCGGCCTCTACGCCATCCTGCGCGTCTACACCCTGGTGTTCGGCAGCGCCGCCGGCGAACTGGCCGGCCTGGCCCAGGACTGGCTTTGGCCGCTGGCTCTGCTGACCCTGGCGGTCGGCGCCATCGGCGCCCTGGCCGCGGTGACCCTGCAGGGGCTGCTGGCCTACCTGGTGGTGGTGTCGGTGGGCACCCTGCTCGCCGGCCTGTCGCTGGGCACCCCGGAGTCGTTGACCGCGGCGCTCTACTACCTGATCCACAGCACCTGGGTGGCCGGCGGGCTGTTCCTGCTCGCCGATCTGGTCGCCCGCCAGCGTGGCGACAAGGGTTGCGCGCTGGTGCAGGGGCCGGCACTGATGAGTCCGCGTCTGCTGGGCGGGCTGTTCTTCCTCGGCGCCATCGCCGTGGCCGGGCTGCCGCCGTTTTCCGGTTTCCTCGGCAAGCTGCTGCTGCTCAAGGCGACGCCCGGCCTGGCGGCGGTGGCCCTGTGGCCGGTGCTGCTGATCGGCGGTCTGGTCACGCTGGTGGCGCTCAGTCGTGCCGGCAGCCAGCTGTTCTGGCACGTCGGCCAGCACCAGCTGGACAGCGCCGACCTGGATCCGCCGTCGGTGCTGGCCTGCGCCTGCCTGCTGCTGGCCAGCCCGCTGCTGGTGCTCGGCGCCCAGCCGGCGCTGGCTTTCGCCGGCGCCACCGCCGCCCAGCTGCTCGACCTGGCGCCCTATCTGCAGACCGTTTCCGGAGGTGGCCTGTGAGCCTGCTCGACCGCGTGCTGCCCTATCCCTTCCTGAGCATCGGCCTGCTGCTGGTCTGGCCGCTGCTGGTCAACGACTTCTCCCTCGGTCACTGGCTGCTGGGCGGGCTGCTCGCCCTGGCGATCCCGCAGGTCGTCCGCGACCCGCGCAATCGGCCGTGGCGCATCCGTCATCCGCTGAAGCTGCTGCGCTACGTCCTGCGCCTGTTCGGCGACATCGCGCGGGCCAACCTGGACGTCGCCCGTCTGGTGCTCGGTCCCGTCGAGCGCCTGCAGCCGGCCTTCGTCGAGGTGCCGATCGAGCTCGAGCACGAGCTGGCGATCTTCCTGCTGGCCAGCTCCATTTCCCTGGCCCCCGGCACCGTGGCGGCCTCGCTGAGCGTCGATCGTCGTCGCCTGCTGGTGCATGCCCTGCACAGCGGCGACGACCAGGCGCTGATCGCCGAGATCAAGAGCCGCTACGAGGCGCCGCTGAAGGAGATCTTCGCATGCTAGGTTACGTGATCCCCCTGTGTCTGGTGCTGATCGCCGTGGCGATGCTGCTCAACCTGGCGCGTCTGCTCAGGGGGCCGGACCTTCCCGACCGCTTCCTGGCGCTGGACACCCTGTACATCAACGCCATCGCCATGCTGGTGCTGTTCGGCCTGTGGCTGGCCAGCGACCTGTTCTTCGAGGCGGCCCTGCTGATCGCGGTGATGGGCTTCGTCGGTACCGTGGCGCTCAGCAAGTACCTGCTGCGCGGCGACATCATCGAGTGAGGAGCGTGCGATGAACATCTGGATCGAGGCGCTGATCGCGCTGTTTCTCCTGCTTGGCAGCCTGTTCGCTCTGATCGGCTCGATCGGTCTGTACCGTCTGCCGGACTTCTTCACCCGCCTGCACGGGCCGACCAAGGCCACCACGCTCGGGGTGGGCGGCATCCTGGTCGGCTCGCTGCTGTTCTTCAACTTCCACCGCGAGGCGTTCAGCCTGCACGAGCTGCTGATCACCCTGTTCCTGTTCATCACCGCACCGGTCAGCGCACACATGCTGGCCAAGGCGGCCATGCAGCAGAAGCTCGCCGCCTGGGAGCGGACCCGCGGCAAGCCCTGGCAGGAGTGATCGGCAGCACGCCTGCCGGTCAGTTGCGCGCGCCGCCCAGCGCCGCGCAGCCGGCCAGCGGCGGCGCATCGCCCAGCCGCAGCTGCGCCTGCAGGTGGCTGAGCGTACCGCTCATGCTGTCCTCGCAGCGCCCGGGCGCCAGCCACAGCTCGAGGCGCTGACCGTCCGCCGTGCTGGAGAAGCCCAGGCTGCCGTCCGGCAGGCTCTCCTCGAGATAGGGCAGGGCCAGCGGTGGCTGTCCCGGTCGCTCCAGCAGCATGCCGCGCGCGCCGACGCGCAGCGCCCAGGCCGGCTCGTTGCCGCTGGCGCGCACGATCAGCTGCTTGAACTCCGCCTCGCCGCAGCCAGGCCCCTCGGCCTGCAGGCGATACAGGCGCTCGACCGCGAACAGGCCGTCGCCGCTCGGGCTGGCGTCCAGCTGGCCGCCGAGGTCGGCGAACAGCGTCCGTTCCGCGTCGCCCTGCAGGCGCGCGGCGCTTGCCTCCATATCCAGTCCGCCGGCGTCGAGCAGCAGCAGGTGGCGCTCCTCGCCGCACGGGGTGAGCATCAGCAGCTCGCCGGCGCGGCTCAGTTCGCCCTGCACGCGCAGTGGCGCCGGTTGCGGGGTGGCGGACGACCAGGGCAGCCACTGGCAGCCTTCCAGCAGGGGGAGCAGGCCCAGGGCGAGTACGGGGGCAATACGCATGAGGAGTCTCCAGTCCGATGGCCCCCACGGTAATCGCCGTCCGTGCCGGCCACAAGCGTCCGGCAGACCCGCGACACGCATTTTCACAATCGTCCGGTACTGTCAATAGCGGCAGGCTGGTCAAACCCCTCCGGCCGTGCTAAAACCACTAGGAACTGATCTAGCCGCTTGAAACACAAGGGAAAACCATGACCAAGTCGGAGTTGATCGAACGCATCGTCACCCACCAGGGGCAGCTTTCGTCCCGCGATGTCGAGCTGGCCATCAAGACCATGCTGGAGCAGATGACGCACGCGCTGGCCGCCGGCGATCGCATCGAGATTCGCGGTTTCGGCAGTTTCTCGCTGCACTATCGCGCGCCGCGGGTCGGGCGCAATCCGAAGACCGGCGAATCCGTGCATCTGGACGGCAAGTTCGTGCCCCACTTCAAGCCGGGCAAGGAATTGCGCGACCGGGTCAACGAGCTGCACTGAGCGATCCGCGCTGGGCTGATCGCCGAAGTCCTGTCCGAGGAGTACCGCATGTACTGGATCAAACGCATCCTGGTGGCCGCCGCCGCGCTGCTGGTGGCGGCGATCACCCTGGTGTTCGTCCTCGAGAACCAGGGCCAGGCGCGTCTGCAGTTCATGACCCTGCAGACGCCGGAGCTGCCGGTGGCCTTCTTCGTCGCCCTGGCCTTTGTTGCCGGTGGCTTGGCCGGCGTGCTGCTCAGTCTCTACCTGCGCGCCCGTCTCAAGTTCGCCCTGGCGCGCAACCGCAGCGAGCTGGGGCGCTGCCGCAAGGAGCTCGACCGCCTGCGCGAGCAGCTGGCCCGCAAGGAATCCTGATCCATGCACGAGCTGCTCTGGCTCGTCCTGTTCATGCTGGCCATCGGCTGTGGCTGGTGGCTCGGGCGGCGGGAGCGCCAGCCGCTGTTGCAGCGTCGTGCCGCCGTGGCGATCAGCAACAACCATCTGCTCGACGAGCAGCCCGACGCCGTGCTGCAGCGCCTGGTCGAGGCGCTGGAGGTCAGCAACGAGACCTTCGAGACTCACCTCGGCGTCGGTCGCCAGTTCCGCCTGCGCGGCGAGCTGGCCAAGGCCACCGAGGTGCACCAGAACCTGCTGACCCGCCCCGAGCTGGGGCGTCCCCAGCAGGAGCGCGCGCAGCTCGAGCTGGCCAACGACTTCCTCTCCGCCGGCGAGCTGTCGCGTGCCGAACCCCTGCTGCAGAATCTGGTCGACAGCGCCGCCGCGGTCACCCCGCAGGCCCTGCGCAGCCTGCAGCGCATCTATGAGCGCGAGCGCGAGTGGCAGAAGGCCGTAGAGGTCGGCATCCGCCTCAGCGAGCTGGAGCCGGCCGTGCGGGTGGCCGCCGCCCACTACCATTGCGAGCTGGCCGAGCAGCAGTTGCGTCGACGCGAGGCCGAGGCGGCGCGGCCGCTGCTGCAGCGCGCGCTGCGTCGCGATCCGGCCTGCGTGCGCGCCAGCCTGATCCTCGCCCGCCTCGACTGGCAGACGGGGCGCACCGATGCGGCCATCCGCCAGTTGCTGCAGGTGGTGGAGCAGGATGCCGAGCTGTTTCCCGAGGCCCTGCCGCAGCTGCTGCAGTACGCCGCAGGCGACGAGGCGCGTTTGCGCCTCGAACAGGTGCTCGGGGCGATCCTCGAGCGTTTCGACGCCCGGCGCGCCGATCCGCTGCAGCTGGCCTTGGCCGAGCTGATCGCCCAGCGCCTGGGCAGCACGGCGGCCATCGAGCATCTGCAGCAGTGCCTGGCCCGCCAGCCGTCGCTGCCGCTGATGCTGCGTCTGCTCGACTACCAGCGCGACCGCGCGCCGGAGGCGTGCCGGGCCCAGCTGTCGCCGCTGCGCGAGGCGCTGGCCAGTCTGCTGGCCAGCGCGCCGGCCTACCGCTGCCATCACTGCGGCTTCCAGTCCCGCCAGCTGTACTGGCAGTGCCCGGCTTGCCACGGCTGGTCAACCGTGCGCCGCCAGCCGCGCCCCGGGCTGGCCTGAACTACACCGCGCCGGCCGCCTTGAGCGCGGCGATGCGTCCGGCATCGTAGCCCAGCCGTTCGAGGATCGCCGCGGTGTGCTCGCCCAGCTGCGGGCCGATCCATTCGGTGCCGCCGGGCGTCTCGGAGAGTTTCGGCACGATGCCGGGCATGCGAAATTCCCGGCCATCGGGCAGCTTCGCCTTCTGCAGCATGTCGCGGGCGAGGAACTGCGGGTCGCCGAACATGTCCTCGACGCTGTAGATGCGGCTGGCCGGTACCTCGGCCTGGGCGAGCACCGCCAGCACCGTATCCAGCGGCAGCGACTGCACCCAGCGGTCGATCACCCCGTACAGCTCGTCGCGCCGCGCATCGCGCCCGGCGTTGTCGGCCAGGGACGGATCCTCGGCCAGGTCGTGGCGGCCGATCGCCAGCATGAAGCGCCGGAAGATCGCGTCGCCGTTGGCGCCGATCTGCACGTGCCTGCCGTCGGCGCTGGTGTGGATGGAGGAGGGGGTGATGCCGGGCATGATGTTGCCGGTGCGCTCGCGGATGAAGCCGAACACGTCGAACTCCGGCACCAGGCTCTCCATCATGGCGAACACCGCCTCGTACAGCGCCACGTCGACCACCTGGCCGCGGCCGCCGTTGACCTCGCGGTGGCGCAGCGCCATCAGCGCGCCGATCACCCCCCACAGCGCGGCGATCGAGTCGCCGATGGAGATGCCGGTGCGTACCGGCGGGCGGTCCGCGAAGCCGGTGATGTAGCGCAGCCCGCCCATCGACTCGCCGACCGCGCCGAAACCCGGCTGGTCCTTCAGCGGTCCGCTCTGGCCGAAGCCGGACAGGCGTACCATCACCAGCTTCGGGTTGAGCGCGTGCAGCCGTTCCCAGCCGAGGCCGAGCTTCTCCAGCACGCCGGGACGGAAGTTCTCGATGACGATGTCCGCCTCGGTCACCAGCTGTTCGAGGATCTCGCGCGCCTCGGGGTGCTTGAGGTTGAGGGTCAGCGACTGCTTGTTGCGCGCCTGCACGAACCACCACAGCGAGGTGCCCTCGTACAGCTTGCGCCACTTGCGCAGTGGATCGCCGCCGTCGGGCGACTCGATCTTGATCACTTCGGCGCCGAACTCGGCGCAGATCCGCGCGGCGAAGGGGCCGGCGATCAGGGTGCCGAGCTCGATGACCTTGAGGCCGGCGAGGGGTTTGACGGGCAGGGACATGGCGACTCCGTGGGGCGATGGGATGGCCAAGCCTAGGCGATTGCGCGCGGCGCGGCGAGGGGACCGAGGCCTCGTGTCGATTCTGTGCGCGGCTTGGCGAAAACCCCACATGTAAGACATGGTTTTCACACATGTGATGCTCTAGCCTCGAGGCATGGACAGCAAATCGTCGGCCCATTACCAGCGCCTGTACCGCCAGCGCCTGCGCGAGCAGGGGCTGGTGAAGAAGGAAGTGTGGATTCGGCCCGAGCACGCCGCCGCGCTCGCGGTCATGGAACGGAAACTGCGCCAGCCCGCTGCGGGCTTGGCCTCAACGGAGGAGGGGGGTATGCACATGCCCAGGTTGTGGAGCACCGGCGAGCTGTACGAAGCGCTGGCCAACGTCGAGCTGCTGCGCGCCGGGCGCGCCAGCATGGAGCTGCTGCAGGGCGCCGACCCCAGCCTGCACCTGACCCTGCACGACTACGGCGACCTGCCGCTGTTCGTCGCCGTGGTCGGCGAGCAGATCCTGGTCGAGGCGCTGCTCTGGCCGCAGGCCGACGTGCGCGATGCGGCGGCCTTCAACGAGCAGGTGCTGCGCACCCACAAGCTGTTCCCGCTCTCCAGCATCGGCCTGGAGACCCTCCCCGACGGTCGCTCCTGCTACCTGATGTTCGGCGCGCTGAGCGCCGCCGCCAGCCTGGCCGACGTGGTCTGCGAGATCGAAACCCTCGCCGACAACGTGATCAAGGCCACCGAGGCCTACGAGGAGTTCCTGCTTCCCGCTGTCGAGGAGAGCCGCGCATGAACGTCTGGAGCAAGCTGCTGACCGCCCTGCGCGGCGGCGCCAACGAGGTGGGCGAGGCGCTGGTGGACAGCCAGGCGCTGCGCATCCTCGACCAGGAAATCCGCGACGCAGACCAGGAGCTGCGCCAGTCGCGCGAGGCGCTGGCACAGATCATGGCCAGGCAGAAACTGGCCAGCGAGCGGGTGGGCAAGGGTGAGGTCAAGGTCGCCGAGTACGAGCAGTACGCCCTCAAGGCGCTGGCCGCCGACAACGAGACGCTGGCCACCGAAGTGGCGGAGAAGATCGCCACCCTGGAAGCCGAGCTGGCCGCCGACCGCGAGCAGGCGGCGGGTTTCGCCGCCAGCGTGGCGCGCCTGCGCCAGGCGGTCAGTCAGGCCGAGGGGCACATCCGCCGTCTCAAGCAGCAGGTCGACACGGTCAAGGCCACCGAAAGCGTGCAGCGCGCCCAGCTGGCGGTGGCGCAACGCCACGGCGGCTCGCAGGCCAGGCTGCACACCGCGGTGGAGTCGCTGGAGCGCATCAAGCAGCGCCAGGCCGAACGTGCGGCGCGCCTGGAGGCCGAGGCCGAGCTGGCCGCCGAGCAGCCGGAGGCGAGTCTGGACAGCAAGCTGCGCGCTGCCGGCATCGTTCCCGACAACGGCAGCGCCGCCAGCGTGCTGGCGCGCCTGAAGGACAGGGCGGCGCAGGGCGCAAGCTGAGACTGCCCGGCAATCCTCGCCGCGCCCAGGCCTTGCCTGGGCGCGGTCTCTACGGTTTCACGGACGGAACACGATGGAACTCTTCCTGCACAGCGCCCTGGCGTTTCCCACCGTGCTGTTCAGCTTCCTGCTGTGCCTGGCGATCCTCTACTGGCTGATCGCCGCGCTGGGCATTCTCGAGATCGACGTGCTCGACGGCGACTTCGGCCCGGACGGCGAGGGCCTCGAACTGGAGGGGCTGGCTGGCCTGCTGCTCAAGCTCGGCCTGGGTGGCGTGCCGGTGACCCTGGTGCTGACCCTGCTGGTGTTCTTCGCCTGGTTCGCCAGCTACTTCGTCGAGTTGCTGCTGCTGCGCCACCTGCCGCTCGGCTGGCTGCGCTATCCGCTCGGCCTGGCGGTGATGGCGGTGGCCCTGCTGCCGGCGGTGCCGCTGACCGGCGCGCTGTGCCGGCCGCTGCGCCGGCTGTTCCGCAAGGTCGAGGCGCCCTCGGCGCGCTCGCTGCTCGGCCAGGTGGCGACGGTGCGCAGCGGCACGGTCAGCCCGCGCTTCGGCGAGGCCGACCTGGACGACCAGGGCGCCGGGCTGATCCTGCGCATCCGCGCCGACGAGTCGGCGGGCTTCCGCCGTGGCGACCGCGTGGTGCTGCTGCAGTACCTGGAGGGCGAGCACGCCTACCGGGTGGTCGGCGAAGACGAATTCAAGGGCCTCTGAGCCGTACGTCCATAAGGAGATGAAAAGAAAATGTTCGAGATTCTGATGCCCTTCGCGACCGGCGTCGGCGTGGTCTTCCTGCTGATCCTCGGTTTCTTCGTGCTGTTCAAGGCCTTCTACATCAAGGTGCCGCAGGGCACCGCGCTGATCGTCAACGACATGTCGGCGCAGCCCAAGGTGCACTTCACCGGCGCGCTGGTCTACCCGGTGATCTACAAGAAGGAGTTCATGAAGATCTCCCTGATCACCCTGGAGATCGACCGCCGCGGCAAGGACGGCCTGATCTGCCAGGACAACCTGCGCGCCGACATCACCGTGGCCTTCTACCTGCGCGTCAACGAGACCCAGCAGGACGTGCTCAAGGTGGCCAAGGCCATCGGCGCCGAACGCGCCTCCGACCGCGCGGCGGTCAACGACCTGTTCAACGCCAAGTTCTCCGAGGCGCTGAAGACCGTCGGCAAGCGCTTCGACTTCGTTCAGCTGTTCGAGGAGCGGCAGAACTTCCGCGACCGCATCGTCGAGGTGATCGGCAACGACCTCAACGGCTACGTGCTGGAGGACGTGGCCATCGACTACCTGGAGCAGACGCCGAAGAGCTCGCTGGACCCGACCAACATCCTCGACGCCCAGGGCATCCGCAAGATCACCGAACTGACCGCGGCGCAGAACGTGATCACCAACGACCTGGAGCGCAACGAGGAACTGGCGATCAAGAAGAAGAACGTCGAGACCCGCGAGGCGACCCTGGCCCTGGAGCGCCAGCAGGCCGACGCCGAGGCGCGCCAGCAGCGTGAGATCGCCACCCTGCGCGCCCGCGAGCAGGCCGAGACCCTCAAGGTGCAGGAGGAGGAGCGCCTCAAGGCCGAGCAGGCGCGCATCCAGACCCAGCAGGAGCTGGATATCCGCGCCGAGAACCACCAGCGCGAGGTCGAGGTGGCGCAGCAGAACCGCCAGCGCGCGGTGGTGATCGAGGAGGAGAAGGTCACCCGCGCCCGCGAGCTGGAGATCGTCGCCCGCGAGCGCGAGGTCGAGCTGCAGCGCATCGAGAAGGAGAAGGCGCTGGAAGAGCAGCGCAAGAACATCGCCAACGTGATCCGCGAGCGGGTGGCGGTGGAGAAGACCGTGGCCCAGGAGGAGGAGCGCATCAAGGAAGTGCGCGAGGTGTCCGAGGCCGAACGGCTCAAGCAGGTCGCCGTGCTCAACGCCCAGGCCGAGGCCGAGCAGGAGCTGGTGCGCCAGGTCAAGCAGGCCGAGGCCGACGAGACGCGCGCCAAGCACAAGGCGGTCGAGGTCAACGTCATGGCCCAGGCCGAGCTGGAAGCGGCGGCCAAGCAGGCCGAGGCCAAGCGCAAGCTGGCCGAGGGCATCGAGGCCGAGCGCGCCGCGCCGGGCCTGGCCGATGCGCGGGTGCGCGAGGTGACCGCGGCGGCCAAGGAGAAGGAGGGGCTGGCCGAGGCTCGCGTGCTGGCCGAACAGCTGGCCGCCGAGGCCCGCGGCGAGCAGGAGAAGGGCCTGGCCCAGGCGCGGATCATCGAGGCGCAGGCGGCGGCCAAGGAGAAGGACGGCCTGGCCGAGGCCCGGGTGCTCGAGGAGAAGCTCGGCGCCCAGGCGCGCGGCGAGGAACAGCTGGGCAGCGCCAAGGCCAAGGCCACCAAGGACCTCGGCCTGGCCGAGGCCGAGGTGCTGCTGCAGCGCTTCAATGCCGAGGCCGAGGGCCTGGGCAAGAAGTTCGGCGCGCTCGACGAACTCAGCGACAGCGCCCGCCAGCACGAGGAGTTCCGCATGCAGCTGGAGAAGGACTTCGAGGCCTCGATGGCCGGTATCGCCGCCAACCAGGAAATCGCCAAGGAGCAGGCCGAGGTGCTGTCCGCCGCGCTGTCCAAGGCGAAGATCGAGATCGTCGGCGGCGAGGGCGACTTCTTCAACTCCTTCGCCAAGTCGCTGTCGGTGGGCAAGGCCATCGAGGGCGTGGTCGGCAAGAGCCCGGTGGTCCAGGAAGTGCTGGGCCGGCTGATGGCCGGCAAGGGCGCCGAGGCCAAGAGCGTGCCGGCAGCGGTCGACAAGACCCCGGCCTGAGCGTGGCGGCCCCGTCCGGGGCCGCCTGCTGCCCGCCCGTAGGCTGGGCTTTAGCCCACCAACGGAGGCCTGCGCGGGAGATGCCCCCCATTCGCGAGCAGTCGCGAGTGGGGGGGAACCTACCGCGAGCCCCCATTTCCCGCGCAATCTTCAGGAAGAACAACGATGTCGGATGCCCAGGACGCCAGCCGCGAACAGGACAGGGTGGATCAGGCGGTCGCCGAGGGCGGCGCCTACGAGGTGCTGCAGCGCCGGCTGGCCGAGCAGGGCCAGCGCCTGCGCCAGGGCGTCGACGCCCTCAACGCGCAGCGCCTGGCCGAGTTCGGCAGCAGCGAGATGGCGGTGCTCGGCCGGGTGCGCATCCGCAGCGAGAACAACTGCATCGCCCGCGACATCGTCCAGGTCGGCGACTGCCTGCTGTTCGGCTACAACGTGTTCCTCGGCCTCAAACAGGAAACCCGCGTCGAGGACGTATTCTCCCTGTACCGGCTGAACCACACCGAGGAAGGCTACGAGGCCGAGCCGCAGCCGCTGGCGGACAGCTTCCTCGGCCAGGCCAGCTTCGTGCAAGACTTCCGCGAGCTGTACACCTACTACAAGAACACCCGCCTGCTGCAGCTGGTGGTGCGCGACGGCAAGCTCTTGGCCAGCTTCCAGATCGGCGAGCGGCTGAGCGACATCCGCGTGTTCCGCTGGTCGATCTCCGTCGACGGCCGCGAGGTGCGCTACCTCGACAACCGCGGCGAGCGCGACATCGCCCTGCCGGCGCCCTACGACTTCGAGTGGCAGAAGACCAGCCGCGAGATGACGGTCAACGGCCGCCATCCGCACGTCAACATCCTCGACACCCTGTTCGTCGAGACCATCGGCGGCGACCTGACCATCAAGGTCGAGAACAACACCGAGGACGGCCTGGGCATCTACCGCGAGCCGGTGGTCGACAAGACCCAGTCGCTCGACGATGCGCAGATCGAGTTCGCCCGTCTCGGCAGCCTGCTGCTGCTCAAGGTGCTGCCGTACCGCGAGGAGCAGTGGCGCTACCTGGTGTTCAACACGCTGACCCGCCAGGTCGAGCGCATCGACGCCATCGGCCTGGCCTGCGTGCAGCTGCCCGAGGACCACGGCATCATCTTCCCCGGCGGCTACTACCTGCAGAACGGCGACTACCGGACCTTCGACCAGCCGATGGCCGGCATGCGCTTCAAGCGCGCGCTGCGCTCGCCCAACGGCGAGGACGTGCTCTACGTGTTCTACCAGCCGGAGGAGGGCCGCTCCGCGCTGTTCACCTACAACCTGATCGAGCGCCAGCTGCACAGCCCGATCTTCGGCCACGGCTACGCGCGCCTGGAGGACGGGCGCATGGTGATCTTCGCCGCCGAGGGCGCCGAGCCGACGCGCATCCACCCGATGCAGATCTGGCAGACGCCGTTCGCCAGCGCCGAGTTCGCCGCCCGCCAGCCGCCGCGCAGCGGCTTCCTCGGCCGCATCGGCAACGCCGAGCTGGTGCGCGGGGTGTCCGAGCTGCGCAACCTGTGCCGCGAGATCGACGCCCGGGCGGTGTCGGTGCAGCGCTACGGCCAGCTGTGCCAGAGCGTGCGCCGGCTGTTCGACGCCCACCACTGGCTGGGCGCCGCCGAGCTCGGCGAGCTGGCGCCGCTGCTGCGCGAGATCGCCGCCACCGCCGAGCGGGTGCTCGACGAGTTCGAGAAGGTCGAGAGCATCCGCCAGCAGTCGGCGCGCGTGATGGCCGAGGCCGAGACCCGCCAGCAGGCGCTGCTCGCCGGCCTGCACGTCGACAGCTGGGACGCGGTGGCGGCCTTCGTCGAGGCGCTCAACGCGCTGACCGCCCAGCGCGGCCTGCTGCTGACCATCCGCGACTACCGCTACATCGACGTGGCGCGCATCGACGCCATGGAGGCGGCGCTGCTCGACGCCCAGGCGTGGGTCGCCGCGGCCACCGCGCGCTTCCTCGCCGGCGAGCGGGCGCTGGCGCCCTACGCCGAGCGCCTGGCCGCGCTGGACGGCGCGGCGCAGCAGGCGGCCAGCGTCGCCCAGCTGGCCGAGCCGCTGGCCGGCCTGCAGGCGATGGCCGCCGATCTGGACATGCTGTCCAACCTGATGGCCAGCCTGGCGATCGACGACGCCACCGAGCGCACGCGCATCGTCGAGGCGATCTCCGAGCTGTACGCGCGCCTCAACCAGGCGCGCGCCCGCGCCGAGCAGCGCCGCAAGGGCCTCGGCTCGGCGGAGACGGTCGCCCAGTTCGGCGCCCAGTTCAAGCTGTTCGGCCAGGGCATCACCAGCGCCCTCGGCCAGGCCAGCGACCCCGAGCGCTGCGACGAGCAGCTGGCGCGTCTGCTGCTGCAGCTGGAGGAGCTGGAAAGCCGCTTCGGCGAGCAGGAGCAGTTCCTCGCCGACATCCTCGCCAAGCGCGAGGAGCTGCTGGAGACCTTCGAGACCCACAAGCAGGCGCTGCTCGACGAGCGCCAGCGCCGCGCCCAGGGCCTGCAGGAGGCGGCGCGGCGCATCCTCGACAGCCTGGCGCGGCGCACCGCGCGCCTGGCGAGCATGGAGGAACTCAACGCCTTCTTCGCCGCCGACCCGCTGATCCTCAAGCTGCGCGACCTGGCCGAGCGCCTGCGCGAGCTGAAGGACAGCGTCAAGGCCGACGACCTCGAGGCGCGTCTCAAGGGCGCCCGCGACCAGGCGGTGCGCGCCCTGCGCGACAAGAGCGAGCTGTTCGAGGCCGGCGGCAACCTGATCCGCCTCGGCCGCCACCGCTTCAGCGTCAACAGCCAGGAACTGGACCTGACCCTGCTGCCGCGCGGCGAGCAGCTGTGCCTGCACCTGACCGGCACCGACTTCATCGAGCCGCTGGTCGATGCCGAGCTGGAGGCGCTGCGTGCGTTCTGGCAGGCCAGCCTGGAGTCGGAGTCGGCCGAGCTGTACCGCGGCGAATACCTGGCCGGTGAGGTGCTGGCCGCCGCCGAGCGCGGCGAGGGCGGCCTCGATCTGGACCGCCTCAGGCTGCTGCTGGCCCAGCCCGAGGCGCTGGTGCGCGCGGTGCGCGAGTTCGCCGCGCCGCGCTACAAGGAAGGCTACGAGAAGGGCATCCACGACCAGGACGCCGCGGCGATCCTCGCCCGCCTGCTGCCGCTGACCGCCAGCGCCGGGCTGCTGCGCCATGCGCCGCTGCCGCGCGCCTTCGCCTGCCTGTGCTGGGAGCGCCTGCGCCACCGGGAGCAGCCGGCGCAGTGGCCGGAGCGCGCGCGCAGCAGCCGGCACATCCGCCAGCTGTTCGGCCGCGACGACGGCCTGCGCAGCCTGCAGGGCGAGATCGCCACCGCGCTGCAGGCCTTCCTCGCCGAACAGCCGCTGGACCTGGACACGGCGCTGGTGGCCGAGGCCGCCGAGTACCTGGTGCAGGAGCTGGCCGCCGAGCGCATCGAGTTCACCTTCAGCAAGTACGCCCGCCAGCTGCAGGACGCCCTGCGCGTGCGGCTGACCGAGGCGCGCATGTGGGACGACTACCGCCAGGCGCTGGCCCGGCTGGGCGAGCGTCCGGCGGCGCAGTGGAGGCTGGCGCTCGACTGGCTGCACGGCCTGTGCGGCCAGGCCGAGTTCGCCGCGCTGGCCGCCTACGCGCCCGAGGCGGCGGCGCTCGAACTGCTCGGCGAGGACCTGCCGCGGCGGGTCACCGAGGTCGACCTGCGCTTCACGGTGGAGGGCCTGCTCGGCGAGCACCCGCGCATCCAGGAACAGCGGCTGGAGCTGGCGCTGGACGAGCTGTTCGCCCGCCTGCGCGCGCACCGCGAGCACTACCTGCCGGGCCTGACCCGCTACCAGGCGCTGCGCCAGGCGGTGATCGCCCGCGAGCGCGCCGCGCTGCGCCTGGCCGAGTTCAAGGCCCGCCCGCTCAGCTCCTTCGTGCGCAACAAGCTGATCAACGACGTCTACCTGACCTTCATCGGCGACAACCTGGCCAAGCAGATGGGCAGCGCCGGGGAGAACAAGCGCAGCGACCTGATGGGCCTGTTGATGCTCATCTCGCCGCCCGGCTACGGCAAGACCACCCTGATGGAGTACGTCGCCCACCGCCTGGGGCTGATCTTCATGAAGATCAACGGCCCGGCGCTCGGCCACGAGGTGCGCTCGCTCGACCCGGCGCAGGCGCCCGACGCCACCGCCCGCCAGGAGCTGGAGAAGCTCAACCTGGCGCTGGAGATGGGCAACAACGTGATGCTCTACGTCGACGACATCCAGCACACCCACCCGGAGTTCCTGCAGAAGTTCATCTCGCTGTGCGACGGCACCCGGCGCATCGAGGGGGTGTGGAAGGGCCGCACGCGCACCTACGACATGCGCGGCAAGAAGTTCTGCGTGGTGATGTCCGGCAACCCCTACACCGAGTCCGGCGAGGTGTTCAGGATTCCCGACATGCTGGCCAACCGCGCCGACATCTACAACCTCGGCGACACCCTCGGCGGCATGCAGGAGGCCTTCGCGCTCAGCTACATCGAGAACGCGCTGACCTCCAACCCGGTGCTGGCGCCGCTGGCCACCCGCGAGATGGCCGACCTCTACCGCCTGGTGGCTAGGGCCGAGGGCCGCGAGTTCTCCGCCAACCAGCTCTCGCACGCCTACAGCGGCGCCGAGCTGGACGAGATCACCGCCACCCTGCAGCGCCTGATGCAGGTGCGCGACGTGGTGCTGCGGGTCAACCAGCAGTACATCGCCAGCGCCGCCCAGGCCGACCAGTACCGCAGCGAGCCGCCGTTCAAGCTGCAGGGCAGCTACCGCAACATGAACAAGATGGCCGAGAAGATCAGCGCGGTGATGAACGACGAGGAGCTGCTGCAGCTGATCGCCGACCACTACCAGGGTGAGGCGCAGCTGCTCACCACCGGCGCCGAGGAGAACCTGCTCAAGCTCGCCGAGCTGCGCGGCAACCTGACGGCCGAGCAGGCGGCGCGCTGGGAACAGATCCGCGCCGACTTCCGCCGCGCCAAGGCCATGGGCGGCAGCGAGGCCGACGTCGGCGTGCGCGTGGTCGCCCAGCTGCGCGACCTCGCCGACGCCGTGCAGGGCCTCGGCGTCGCCGCGCCGGTGCCCTGGGCGGAGCTGCTGGCGCGCCTGCAGGCGCTGGCCGAGCAGCGCCCGCGCGTCCAAGTGGCGGCGCCGCCGCAGCCGGACTTCGCCGCGCTGCTCGAGGGACTGGCGCAGTCGCTGCAGGCCAGCTTCCTGCCGCTGATCCAGACCATCGAGAAGAAGGGCGATATCGGCCTGCGCATCCACAAGCACCTGCACGAACTGTCCCGCGACATGCGCGAGCTGGGCCTGCGCCGCGCGCGTGAGCGCGATGGCAAGGCCGAGGAGCTGCCGGGCTGAGGACGGCTGGTGCCGCCGAACCTGGCGGAGCCGCGCGCCTGCCGCAGCCGCCACGAGTGCGGGGCGGCGGGCGCTTTCGGTTACACTGCCGGCCTTTTCCATCCCCGCCGGAACGCCCCATGGCCCTGCAGTCCACCCCCTACAAAGTCGAACTCAACCTCACCGACCTCGATCGCGGCGTCTACCAGAACCTGCGCTTCACCGTCGCCAAGCACCCCTCGGAAACCGAGGAGCGCCTGGCCGTGCGCCTGCTGGCCTACGCGCTGTGGTACGACGAGCAGGTCGCCTTCGGCCGTGGCCTGTCCGACGTCGACGAGCCGGCGCTGTGGGAGAAGAGTCTCGACGACCGCGTGCTGCACTGGATCGAGGTTGGCCAGCCGGACGCCGACCGCATGACCTGGTGCTCGCGGCGCGCCGAGCGGGTCAGCGTGCTGGCCTATGGCGGCCTGCGCGTGTGGCAGGACAAGGTGGTGGGCGCGGTGAAGAGCCTGAAGAACCTCAACATCGCCGCGCTGCCGCAGGAGCCGCTGGCCGAGCTGGCCCGCGACCTGCCGCGCTCGCTCTCCTGGAGCGTGATGATCAGCGAGGGCACCCTGTTCGTCACCGACGAGCGCGGCCAGCACGAGCTGCCGGTGGAGTGGCTGCTCGGCGAGCGCGGCTGACATCCCGGCGCCGGCGGGCGGTGCCGCCAGGTGCTGGCGCCTGCATCGTCAGCGCCAGTGCGCCAGCAATGTCCGCTGCTGGCGCTGCGCCGCTTCCAGGCCCAGCGGCGCCAGCCGCAGCGTCGCGCCGGGCGGGCACTGCGCTAGCCGGGCCAGCGCCTGCGGCGTCAGCGCGCCGAGGCGCGGGTAGCCGCCGATGGTCTGGCGGTCGTTGAGCAGGACGATGGGCTGGCCGTCGGCCGGCACCTGGATGGCACCCAGCGGGATGCCCTCGGAGATCATCTCGCCGCGCCGGCACTCCAGGCGCGGGCCGAGCAGGCGCACGCCCATGCGGTCGGCGCGGTTGTCCACCGTCCAGTCGCGGTTGAAGGCGTCGAACAGGCTCTGCCCGGCGAAGTCGCCGATCTGCGCGCCGAGCACCACGGCCAGCGGCGCGTGGCTGCTCAGGTCGGGAATCAGCGCGGCCGGTAGCGCCCGCGGCGCCGGCGAGCCGCCGTGCCAGTGCAGGCGCTCGCCGCCCGCCAGCGGCCGGCCGTCGCCGTGCAGGCCGCCGAGTCCCTCGCGGAGCACGGTGGCGCAGCTGCCCAGCACCGGCGGCGCGACGAAGCCGCCGGGCGCGGCCAGATAGGCGCGCACGCCTAGGCGCGCCTGGTTGAGGCTGAGGCGCTGGCCGCGGCGCACGACGAAGCTGCGCCAGGGGGCGAGCGGCGCGTCGTCGAGGCGCGCGTCCAGGTCGGCGCCGCACAGGGCCAGGCAGACGTCCTGCTCGGCGACCAGGCTGAAGCCGCCGAGGGTGATCTCGATCACCGCGGCGTCCGGCGTATTGCCGAGCAGCCAGTTGGCCCAGCGCAGGGCGATCCAGTCGGCGCCGCCGCCCTGGCCGACGCCGAGGTGGCGCACGCCGAAGCGGCCGGCGTCCTGCAGGCTGGCCAGCAGGCCCTGGCGTTCGATCACAAGGCTCATGGCTGCACCGCGAAGGGCGTGTCGTCGCCGCCGAGGCGGAGGAAT
Source organism: Stutzerimonas stutzeri (assembly GCF_024451105.1). Lineage (GTDB taxonomy): Bacteria > Pseudomonadota > Gammaproteobacteria > Pseudomonadales > Pseudomonadaceae > Geopseudomonas > Geopseudomonas stutzeri_A. Next base: position 36,932 of record NZ_JANGEY010000010.1, on the reverse strand, counting down.
TCGGCGCGCTCGACCGGCTCGAAGCGCACCCGGTCGCCCGGTTGCAGCAGGCTGCGGCCCTGCTCGCGGTCGAACAGCGGGATCGGCATGCGCCCGATCAGGTTCCAGCCGCCGGGGGAGACGGCGGGATATACGGCGGTCTGCCGGTCGGCGATGCCCAGGCTGCCGGCGGGCACCCGCTGCCGCGGGGTGGCCAGGCGCGGTGCGGCCAGTGCGGGGTCGACCAGTCCCAGATAGGCGAAGCCGGGCGCGAATCCCAGCGCGAATACCCGGTATTCGTGGCGGCTGTGCCGCTCGATCAGCCCGGCGACGCCCAGCCCGCTGCGCTCGGCGAGCAGCGCCAGCTCCGGGCCGACCGCGGCGTCGTACCACACCGGCAGGCGGTGCAGGGCGGTGCCTTCGCTGCTGGCCGGCTCGAGATCGTGCAGCGCCTGGCGGATCAGTGCGCGGGCCTGGCCGTCGTCGAGCCGTTCGAGATCGTAGTGCAGCATCAGGGTGGTGTAGGACGGCACCAGGTCGACCAGCGCCGCGCCGAAGGCCGCGCGCAGCCGCTGGGTGGCGGCCAGCAGCCAAGGCATGTGCGCCTCGTCGATGGCGTCGAACAGGCGCAGCATCAGGCAGTCGACCGCGACGACCTCGATGCGCAGGTTCATGCCGGCAGCCCGTCCAGCGCCGCGCGGATGCGCCGTACCGCGGCCACCGAGCCGGCGTTGTCGCCGTGTACGCACAGGCTGTCGGCGCGCAGCAGCAGGGCGCTGCCGTCGCTGGCGGTCAGCGGCTGGCCGCCGGCCAATGCCAGCGCCTGGGCGATCACCTGCGCGCTGTCGTGATGCACCGCGCCGGGCTGGCTGCGCGGCAGCAGGAAGCCGTCGCCGTCGTAGGCACGGTCGGCGAAGGTCTCGAACCACAGCGAGAGACCCTCTTCGGCGGCCAGCGCCTCGGCGGCGCGGTTGTCGCGCACCGACATCAGCATCAGCGGCAGGGAAGGATCGTACAGGCGCACCGCGCGCAGCACCGCGCGCAGCAGTTCGGGCTGGCGCATCATGTCGTTGTACAGCGCGCCGTGCGGCTTGACGTAGCCGACCCGGCTGCCCTCGGCGCGGCAGATGCCGTCCAGCGCGCCGATCTGGTAGAGCAGCATGTCCTCGACTTCCTGCGCGCTGCAGGCCAGCGAGCGGCGGCCGAAGCCGACCAGGTCGGGATAGGCGGGGTGGGCGCCGATGCGCACCTCGTGCTGCACCGCCAGCGCCACGGTGCGGCGCATGGTCGAGGGGTCGCCGGCGTGGAAGCCGCAGGCGATGTTGGCGCAGTCGATGTGCGGCATGACCTCGGCGTCGAGGCCCATGGTCCAGGCGCCGAAGCTTTCGCCGATGTCGCAGTTGAGGAGCAGGCGGCTCATGGCGGTTCCTTGTCGCGGAAGCTGAGGATGGGCATAAGTTACCAGCAAACCCGGCGCGGCCCGATCCCGACCGCAGCGCTTCGCGCATTGCTGTATGCTTGCCGGCTTCGTTTCCGAGCCGACCGACCCGATGCGCATCGTCCCCCGCCCCCTGCCGTCCGTCCTGCCCGATCTCGGCGATCTGCCGCCCCTGTTGACCCGCCTGTACGCCGCGCGCGGCGTGCAGTCCGCCGCCGAGCTGGACAAGGCGCTGGCGCGGCTGATCCCCTACCGCGAGCTGCAGGGCATCGACGCCGCGGTGGAGCTGCTGGTCACGGCGCTGGAGCGGCGCCAGCGCATGCTGATCGTCGGCGACTTCGACGCCGACGGCGCCACCGCGAGTTCGGTCGGCGTGCTGGCGCTGCGCATGCTCGGCGCGGCGCACGTCGACTACCTGGTGCCCAACCGCTTCGAGTACGGCTACGGCCTGACCCCGGAGATCGTCGCGGTGGCGCTGCAGAAACGCCCGGAGCTGCTGATCACCGTGGACAACGGCATCTCCAGCCTCGACGGCGTGGCGGCGGCCAAGGCGGCGGGCCTCGCGGTGCTGGTCACCGACCACCACCTGCCCGGCCACGAACTGCCGGCGGCCGACGCCATCGTCAATCCCAACCAGCCGGGTTGCGGCTTCCCGAGCAAGGCGCTGGCCGGGGTCGGGGTGATCTTTTACGTGCTGCTCGCCCTGCGCGCGCGGCTGCGCGAGCTGGACTGGTTCGCCCGCGCAGGTATCGCCGAGCCCAACCTCGCCGAGCTGCTCGACCTGGTGGCGCTCGGCAGCGTCGCCGACGTGGTGCCGCTGGACGCCAACAACCGCATCCTGGTCCACCAGGGCCTGGCGCGGATCCGCGCCGGGCGGGCGCGGCCGGGCCTGCGGGCGCTGCTCGAGGTGGCCGGCCGCGACCACCGGCGTATCACCTCGACGGACCTGGGCTTCATCCTCGGCCCGCGCCTCAACGCCGCCGGCCGGCTGGACGACATGAGTCTCGGCATCGAGTGCCTGCTCTGCGAGGACGAGGCGCTGGCCCGCGACATGGCCCGGCAGCTCGATCAGCTCAACCACGACCGCAAGGCCATCGAGCAGGGCATGCAGCGCGAGGCGCTGGCCCAGCTCAAGGAACTCAAGGAGGACGAGCTGCCGTTCGGCCTGTGCCTGTTCGATGCCGACTGGCACCAGGGGGTGATCGGCATCCTCGCCTCGCGGCTCAAGGAGCGCTACCACCGGCCGACCATCGCCTTCGCCGATGCCGGCGACGGCGTGCTCAAGGGCTCGGCGCGCTCGATCCCCGGCTTCCACATCCGCGACGCGCTGGACGCGGTGGCGGCGCGCCATCCGGGGCTGATCAGCAAGTTCGGCGGCCACGCCATGGCCGCCGGCCTGTCGCTGCCGCAGGAGAATTTCCCGGCCTTCGCCGCCGCCTTCGACGCCGAGGTGCGCCGCCAGCTGGTCGAGGATGACCTCGCCGGCCGCCTGCTCACCGACGGCTCGCTGGCCGCCGACGAGTTTCGCCTCGATCTCGCCCAGCAACTGCGCCATGCCGGCCCCTGGGGGCAGCACTTCCCCGAGCCGCTGTTCCATGGCGTGTTCGAGATCGTCCAGCAGCGCATCGTCGGCGAGCGCCATCTCAAGCTGGTGCTGAGGAGCGAGTGCGGCCGCGTCCAGCTCGACGCCATCGCCTTCAACGTCGACCGCGAACTGTGGCCCAACCCCAACGTGCGCTGGGCCGAGGTGGCCTACAGGCTGGACGTCAACGAGTATCGCGGCCAGGAGAGCGTGCAGCTCATGGTGGCGCATATCGAGCCGCGCTGAGGCGGATCCGATGCTTCCCGCGCTCTTGCGTGGGAGCCCGGCCCCGGACGCTCCTCGTCCTGCGCCCCTTGATTCTGCGCCCGCGCGGTGCCATATCCGCAGGATGACGGACCATCTGCGGAGCCTTGCCATGATCCAGCTGTTCCAGCCGCTGACCCTGCGGCAACTGACCATCCCCAACCGCATCGCCGTGTCGCCGATGTGCCAGTACAGCGCCCGCGACGGGCTGGCCAACGACTGGCATCTGGTCCACCTCGGCAGCCGCGCCACCGGCGGCGCCGGCCTGGTCATCGTCGAGGCCACCGGGGTCACCCCCGAGGGGCGGATCAGCCCGCACTGCCTGGGCCTGTGGGACGACGCACAGATCGAGCCGCTGCGCCGCATCACCCGCTTCATCCATGCCCAGGGCTCGGTGGCCGGAATCCAGCTGGCCCACGCCGGGCGCAAGGCCGGCACCTGGCGGCCGTGGGAGGGCAAGACCGGTTCGGTGCCGCTGGAGCAGGGCGGCTGGACGCCGCTGGCGCCCTCGGCAATCGCCTTCGACGAGCAGCACCACGTGCCGCAGGCCATGAGCCGCGCGCAGATCGCCCAACTGGTACAGGACTTCGTGCGCGCCGCCGAGCGGGCTCTGGCGGCCGGCTTCAGGGTCGCCGAGGTGCACGCGGCGCACGGCTACCTGCTGCACCAGTTCCTTTCGCCGCTGAGCAACGCCCGCGACGACGAGTACGGCGGCAGCTTCGCCAACCGCACCCGCCTGCTGCTCGAGGTGGTCCAGGCGGTGCGCGCGGTGTGGCCGGCCGAACTGCCGCTGCTGGTGCGCCTGTCGGCCACCGACTGGATCGACGGCGGCTGGAGCGAGCGCGAGACCGTGGAGCTGGCCGGCCTGCTGCGCGAGCGCGGCGTCGACCTGATCGACGTGTCCTCCGGCGGCCTGGCGCCCAATGCGCAGATCCCGGTGGGGCCGGGCTACCAGGCGCGCTTCGCCGAGCGGGTGCGCCGCGAGGCCGGCATCGCCACCGGCGCGGTGGGGCTGATCACCGAGGCGGTGCAGGCCGAGCACGTGCTGCGCAGCGAGCAGGCCGACCTGGTGCTGCTGGCCCGCGAGCTGCTGCGCGACCCCTACTGGCCGCTGCACGCCGCCGAGACCCTCGGCCACCGCCTGGCCTGGCCGCCGCAGTACGTGCGCGCCGCGCAGCGCGACACGCCGATCCGCGAGCTGGGCGAGGAGCTGGACTGAGCGCCCGTCAGCCGCGGCCGGCACGTGTCCCGGTCGCGGTTTCCCTCACTTTCAGGAATACCCCCACAGGAGCGTGAACATGGATACCCGCAGTCTGCTCGACCAGCTGCTCAAGGCCGCCCCCGGCCTGCTCGGCAACGCCGGCAACCAAGCTAAACCGCACAAGGACGAACGTCCGGCCGGCAAGGACAGCGGCCTCGGCAGCCTGCTCTCCGGCGCCACCGGCGGCGCGCTGGCCGCCGGCGCCATCGGCCTGCTGCTGGGCAACAAGAAGGCGCGCAAGTACGGCGGCAAGGCACTGACCTACGGCGGTCTGGCCGCGCTCGGAGTGATGGCCTACAAGGCCTATGGCAACTGGCAACAGCAGCAGGGCGCCCCGGCCGCGGCCGCGCCGCAGACCGTCGACCGCCTGCCGCCGCCGCAGGCCGAGCAGCACAGCCATGCGATCCTGCGTGCGCTGATCGCCGCGGCCAAGGCCGACGGGCATATCGACGCGCGCGAGCGCGAACTGATCGACGCCGAGGTGGCCAAGCTCAGCGGCGATCCGCAGCTGCTGCAGTGGATCGATGCCGAACTGCATCAGCCGCTCGACCCGGCGGCGGTGGCGCGCGCCGCGCAGACCCCGGAGATGGCTGCCGAGATGTACCTGGCCAGCCTGCTGCTGGTCGACGAGCAGAACTTCATGGAGCGCGCCTACCTCGACGAGCTGGCCCGCCAGCTGCGCCTGGATCCGGCGCTGCGCAGCGAGCTGGAGCGTCAGGTGCAGCAGGCGCAGTGACGGGATCAGCCGGCGTCGCGGTACTCCGGCAGTTCGCCGAGGCGCTGCCGGAGGAAGTCCACCAGCTGGCGCACCTTGGGCGACAGGTTGCGCTGCGGCGGATGCAGCGCCCACACCGCGGTGTTCGGTGGGCGCCGGTCGTCCAGCAGGGCGACCAGCGCGCCGCTCTGCAGATGCTCCTGCACGTAGTAGTCGGGCAGCTGGCACAGGCCGAAGCCGCGCAGGGCGGCGTCGAGCACTGCCGTACCGCTGTTGCAGCGCCAGTTGCCCTGTACGCGCAGCTGGGTTTCCCCGTCACCCTCGGCGAAGCTCCATAGGTCACTGCTGCCGACCAGGCAGTTGTGCCGCGCCAGCTCGGCGAGGCTCTGCGGCGTGCCGGCACGTGCCAGGTAGGCGGGCGCGGCGCACAGGTACATCTCGCGCGGCGCCAGGCGGGTGGCCACCAGGCGCTCGTCGCCCAGGCGGCCGAGGCGGATGGCCAGGTCGAGGCCCTCGTGGAGCAGGTCGAGCGGGCGGTTGGTCAGCTGTATGTCGACGCTGAGCTGCGGATGCAGCGCCATGAACGCATTGACCAGCGGTACCACGAAGCGCTCGCCGTAGGCCACCGCGCAGGTCATGCGCAGCAGCCCCTTGGGCTCGGCGGACAGGTCGCTGACCGCGCGCCAGGCCTCGTCGCGGGCGTCGATCAGGTTGCGGCAGTGCTGCAGGAAGGTCTGCCCGGCCTCGGTCAGGCTGACCTTGCGGGTGCTGCGATACAGCAGGCGGGTCTGCAGGCATTCCTCGAGGCGGGCGACCTGGCGGCTGACGTGCGAGGAGGACACGCCGAGGCGTTCGGCGGCGGCGGTGAACTGGCCGCACTCGGCGACGGCGACGAATTCGTCGAGACCTTCCCAGCGGTGCATGGCGATTCCTCGATTATCCCTGTACGGCAATAATATTTTGTTCGCGGGCCGATTACTCGCCATTCTGAGCTGATCTACACTTTCGGCCATCTTCGCGCGGCGGCGACCGGCTGCCGCGTCGGTCCCGTCAGCGTTCCAAGGAGTTGCGCATGATCAAGTCGCGAGCCGCCGTCGCCTTCGCCCCCAACCAGCCGCTGCAGATCGTCGAGGTGGATGTCGCGCCGCCGCAGAAGGGCGAGGTGCTGGTGCGTATCGTCGCCAGCGGCGTGTGCCATACCGACGCCTACACCCTGTCCGGGCAGGACAGCGAGGGCGTGTTCCCCTGCATCCTCGGCCACGAGGGCGGCGGCATCGTCGAGGCGGTGGGCGAGGGCGTCACCTCGGTGAAGGTCGGCGACCACGTGATTCCGCTGTATACCGCCGAGTGCCGCGAGTGCAAGTTCTGCAAGTCCGGCAAGACCAACCTGTGCAGCTCGGTGCGCGCCACCCAGGGCAAGGGCCTGATGCCTGACGGCACCACCCGTTTCAGCTACAACGGCCAGCCGGTCTACCACTACATGGGCTGCTCGACCTTCTCCGAGTACACCGTGCTGCCGGAAGTCTCGGTGGCGGTGATCCCCAAGGAGGCGCCGCTGGAGAAGGTCTGCCTGCTCGGCTGCGGGGTCACCACCGGCATCGGCGCGGTGCTCAACACCGCCAAGGTCACCGAGGGCTCGACCGTGGCGATCTTCGGCCTCGGCGGCATTGGCCTCGCGGCGATCATCGGCGCCAAGATGGCCAAGGCCTCGCGCATCATCGGTATCGACATCAACCCGGCCAAGGAGGCCGTGGCCCGCGAGCTGGGCCTCACCGACTTCGTCAACCCGAAGGACCACGCCAAGCCGATCCAGGACGTGATCGTCGAGATGACCGACGGCGGCGTCGACTACAGCTTCGAGTGCATCGGCAACGTGCAACTGATGCGCGCCGCGCTGGAGTGCTGCCACAAGGGCTGGGGCGAGTCGACCATCATCGGCGTGGCGCCGGCCGGCGCGGAGATCAGCACCCGTCCGTTCCAGCTGGTCACCGGCCGCGTCTGGCGCGGCAGTGCCTTCGGCGGCGTCAAGGGCCGCACCGAGCTGCCCAGCTACGTGGAGAAGTCGCAGAAGGGCGAGATCCCGCTGGACACCTTCATCACCCACACCATGGGCCTGGAGGAGATCAACAAGGCCTTCGAGCTGATGCACGAGGGCAAGAGCATCCGCACCGTCATCCACTTCTGACGCGGATGACGCACTGCCCTCGATGATCGCGCCCACGCCCCTGCGTGGGCGCGCCGTTTCCGGACATCGTTCAAGGATTTGCCCATGAGCCTCGAACTGCTTTCCAGCCAGAAGAGCTTCGGCGGCTGGCACAACCGCTACCGTCACCACTCGGCCACCCTCAAGTGCGACATGACGTTCGCCGTCTACCTGCCGCCGCAGGCGCAGGATGGCGCGCAACTGCCGGTGCTGTACTGGCTGAGCGGCCTGACCTGTAGCGACGAGAACTTCATGCAGAAGGCCGGCGCCCAGCGCCTGGCCGCCGAGCTGGGGCTGGTGCTGGTGGCGCCGGACACCAGCCCGCGCGGGCCGGATGTGCCGGGCGATCCGGATGGTGCCTGGGACTTCGGCCTCGGCGCCGGCTTCTACCTGAATGCCACCCGGCAGCCCTGGGCGCAGCACTACCAGATGCACGACTACGTGGTGCTCGAGCTGCCGGCGCTGGTCGAGGCGAACTTCCCGGTCAGCGACCGGCGCAGCATCAGCGGCCACTCGATGGGCGGGCATGGCGCGCTGGTCTGCGCCCTGCGCAATCCGGGGCGTTACCGCTCGGTATCGGCCTTCGCGCCGATCAGCAATCCGAGCGCCTGCCCGTGGGGCGAGAAGGCCTTCTCCCGCTATCTGGGCGAGGATCGCGACGCCTGGCGCGAGTGGGACACCTGCGCCCTGCTGATCGCGGCCCGCGAACGCCTGCCGCTGCTGGTCGACCAGGGCGAGGCCGACAGCTTCCTCGAGGTGCAGCTCAAGCCCGAGGTGCTGCGCGCCACAGCGGCGGCAGTCGGCCATCCGCTGACCCTGCGCCTGCAGCCGGGTTACGACCACAGCTACTACTTCATCGCCAGCTTCATCGACGACCACCTGCGCCATCATGCGGCGGCGTTGCACGGCTGACGCGCCTGGCGGCCGGCCAGTCCTGTAGAATCGCGCCCTGAATTCCTTCAGGGCGTTTTTCCATGCGTATCGGCCACGGCTACGACGTGCACCGCTTCGGCGAGGGCGAGTTCATCACCCTCGGCGGTGTGCGTATTCCCCACAAGTTCGGGCTGGTTGCCCACTCCGACGGCGACGTGCTGCTGCACGCGCTGAGCGACGCGCTGCTCGGAGCCGCGGCGCTCGGCGACATCGGTCGGCACTTCCCGGACAGCGACCCGCAGTTCAAGGGGGCCGACAGCCGCGTGCTGCTGCGCCACGTGGTCGCCCTGGTGCAGGACAAGGGCTGGCGGGTCGGCAACGTCGACGCCACCATCGTCGCCCAGGCGCCGAAGATGGCCCCGCATATCGAGAGCATGCGCGCGCACATCGCCGCCGACCTGCAGGTCGAGCCGGATCAGGTCAACGTCAAGGCCACCACCACCGAGAAGCTCGGCTTCGCCGGTCGCGAGGAGGGCATCGCCGTGCATGCGGTGGCCCTGCTGCTGCCGCGATGAGTGCCGTGCTCGACGAACCGGCCCTGCTCGGGCCGACCGCCTGGGGCGAGCCGTGCGGCACGGCGGTGCTCAAGCACAGCGCCGAGGACTTCCAGGTCAACGAGGTGCTCGATATCCCGCTGTCCGGAGCCGGCGAGCATCTGTGGCTGTGGGTGGAGAAGCGCAATCTCAACACCGAGGACGCGGCGCGGCGCATCGCCCGCGCCGCCGGGGTGCCGGCCAGGGCGATCAGCTACGCCGGTCTCAAGGACCGCCAGGCGCTGACCCGCCAGTGGTTCAGCCTGCACCTGCCGGGCAAGGCCGACCCCGACCTCTCTGCCGCCGAGGGCGACGACCTGTGCATCCTCGAGCGCACCCGCCATTCGCGCAAGCTGCAGCGCGGCGCCCATGCGGCCAACGGCTTCGTCATCCGCCTGACCGCCCTGCAGGCCGACCGCGCGGCGCTGGAGTCGCGCCTGCGGCAGATCGCCGGCGGCGGCGTGCCCAACTACTTCGGCCTGCAGCGCTTCGGCTTCGACGGCGGCAACCTGCACGAGGCGCACCACTGGGCCGGACTGGGCAGCCTGCCCGAGCAGCGCAACCGCCGCTCGCGGGTGCTCTCGGCGGCGCGCAGCTACCTGTTCAATCGCGTGCTGGCTGCGCGGGTCGCCGAAGGCTGTTGGAACCGCGCGCTGCCCGGCGACCGGCTGGCCTTCACCGACAGCCGCAGCCATTTCCTTGCCGGCGAGGCCGAGTGCAGCGACCCGCGCCTGGCTGCGCTGGACCTGCATCCCAGCGGGCCGCTGTTCGGCGTCGGCGAGCTGGAAACGGAAGGCGCGCCACGGGCGCTGGAGATGCAGCTGCAGGTCGAGCAGGCGGTGCTGGTGAACTGGCTGGCAAATGCCGACCTGCAACAGGAGCGGCGCATCCTGCGCCTCCCCATCGGCGGGCTGACGTGGCATTATCCCGCCACCGATACCCTGCAACTGGAGTTCGTCCTGCCGGCCGGCTGCTTCGCCACCGTGGTGGTGCGCGAGCTCGTCCGGCTGATGCCGAGCGAAACTACGGAAACCCCATGCGCTTATTGATCGCCAACGACGACGGCGTATACGCCCCCGGGATAGTTGCGCTGCACGCAGCGCTGGCCGACTACGCCGAGTGCGTGGTGATCGCCCCGGATGCCGACCGCAGCGGCGCCAGCAGTTCGTTGACCCTCGATCGGCCGCTGCATCCGCAGCGCCTGGACAACGGCTTCATCAGCATCAACGGCACGCCCACCGACTGCGTGCACCTGGGACTCAACGGCCTGCTCGAGCACACCCCGGACATGGTGGTGTCGGGTATCAACCTCGGTGCCAACCTGGGCGACGACGTGCTGTACTCCGGCACCGTGGCGGCGGCCCTGGAAGGCCGCTTCCTCGACAAGCCGGCGTTCGCCTTCTCGCTGCTGTCGCGCCAGCCGGACAACCTGCCGGCGGCCGCACACATCGCCCGGCGGTTGGTCGAGGCGCACGACAGGCTCGAGCTGCCGCCGCGCACCGTGCTCAACGTCAACATTCCCAACCTGCCGCTGGAGCGCATCCGCGGCGTACAGCTGACCCGTCTCGGCCATCGGGCGCGCGCTGCGGCGCCGGTCAAGTCGGTCAACCCGCGCGGCAAGGAAGGCTACTGGATCTCGGTGGCCGGCGATGCCGAGGACGGCGGGCCGGGTACCGATTTCCACGCGGTGATGCAGGGCTACGTGTCGATCACCCCGCTGCAGCTGGACCGCACCTTCCACGAAGCCTTCCGCGGTCTGAGCATTCTGGAGAACCTGCTGTGATAAGGGACGACCTGCAGCGCCGAGGGATCGGCATGACCTCCCAGCGTACCCGCGAGCGGCTGATCCAGCGCCTGTACGAGGAGGGGCTGTCCAATGCCGAGGTGCTCGAGGTGATCCGCCGCACCCCGCGTCACCTGTTCGTCGACGAGGCGCTGGCGCACCGCGCCTACGAGGACACCGCGCTGCCGATTGGCCACAACCAGACCATCTCCCAGCCATTCATGGTCGCGCGGATGACCGAGCTGCTGCTGGCCGGCGGGCCGCTGGACAAGGTCATGGAGATCGGTACCGGCTCCGGCTACCAGACCGCGGTGCTGGCCCAACTGGTCGAGCGGGTGTTCTCGGTGGAGCGCATCCAGTCGCTGCAGGACCGCGCCAAGGAGCGTCTGCTCGAACTCAACCTGCGCAATGTGGTCTTCCGCTGGGGCGATGGCTGGGAAGGCTGGCCGGCGCTGGCGCCGTACAACGGCATCATCGTCACCGCCGCTGCCGCCCAGGTACCTCAGGCCCTGCTCGACCAACTGGCGCCCGGCGGCCGCCTGGTGATTCCGGTCGGCAGTGGCGACGAGCAGCAACTGATGCTGATCGTCCGCGAGGGCGCCGGTTTCAGTCGCCAGGTCCTGGATTCGGTGCGCTTCGTCCCGCTGCTGAGCGGTTCGATATTCTGAGTCGCACTCCCTCTGTTTTACGGAAAAAACGATGCAAAATCCTTTCCTGCTGTTCGCCAAGGGCATGGCCATGGGCGCGGCCGATGTGGTCCCCGGAGTTTCCGGCGGCACCATCGCCTTCATCAGTGGCATCTACGACGAACTGTTGCGCTCGATCGCCAGCGTGCCGGCGGCGCTGCGCGAGCTGCTGCGCCGCCGACCGCGCCAGGCCTGGCAGGTCGCCAACGGCACCTTCCTGCTGGTGCTGTTCGCTGGCATCCTCACCAGCATCTTCAGTCTGGCGCGGCTGATCACCTGGCTGCTCGAGCACCAGCCCATCGCCATCTGGTCGTTCTTCTTCGGGCTGATCGTGGTCTCCACCTGGCTGGTCGGTCGCGAGATCCGCCGCTGGAACTGGCCGACCTGGCTGAGTTTCGCCCTCGGTGTGCTGTTCGCCTGGTGGATCACCGTGGCCGCGCCCATGCAGTGGGGGCACGATCCGCTGAGCTTGTTCTTCGCCGGCGCCATCGCCATCTGCGCGATGATCCTGCCAGGCATTTCCGGCAGTTTCCTGCTGGTGCTGATGGGGCTTTACGGTTTCGTCCTCGATGCGGTCAAGGGGCTCGATCTGGCGGTGCTGTCGGTGTTCGCCGCTGGCTGCGTCTGCGGGCTGCTGAGCTTCGCCCGCCTGCTCAGCTGGCTGCTCGGCCATCTGCGCAACCTGACCCTGGCCTTCCTTGCCGGCCTGATGCTCGGCTCGCTGAACAAGGTCTGGCCATGGAAGGAGACCCTGACCTGGCGCACCGACCGTCACGGCGAACTGCAGCCGCTGCAGCAGAGCAACCTGCTGCCCGGCGGTTATGCCGAGCTGACCGGCCAGGACCCGCAGCTGCTGCTGGCCGTTCTGCTGGCGCTGGGCGGCGTCGGGCTGGTGCTGGGGCTGGAGTGGGTGGCCAGGCGGCAGCAGCGTCAGTCCGGACAGGAGGCCTGAGATGGCGAGCAAGGCTATCGGCAGACATGAGCGCGGCGCTCGTCCGGCGGCTTTGGCGCTCCGCCATCCGCTGGCGGCGCTGGGGCTGGCGCTGCTGCTCGGGGGGCTGGGCGGTTGTGCGACCTCCAGCGGAACCAGCGAAAGCCTGGACAGCCGCACGGTCGCCGCGACGGCGCGCCAGCCGGTCACCCAGGGTCAGTACCGGGTAGCCCGCGGCGACACCCTCTACTCGATCGCTACCCGCCACGGCTGGGACTGGCGGGCGCTTGCCCAGCACAACGGCATCCCTGCCCCCTACACCATCCGGGTCGGTCAGGTGATCCGCTTCTCAGGGGCAGGGCCGGTCGTGGCGGCGACTCGAGCGCCTGCCGCTTCGACGGCAGTGACGCCGCCGGCGACCGGCGCAGCGCGAGCCCAGGCGGCGGTGGCCGCTCCCCCCGTTGCCGGCAAGCCGGCCACGCCGCTCGTGTCTGCCGGGGGCTGGACATGGCCGGCCGAGGGGCAGGTGATCGCGCTGTTTTCGTCAAACAGCAGTTTGAACAAAGGCATTGATATAGCCGGAGAATTGGGCCAGCCTGTAATGGCGGCGTCTGCCGGTAGTGTGGTGTACGCCGGAAGTGGACTCAGGGGATACGGCGAGCTCGTTATCATCAAGCATAGCGACACTTACGTCAGTGCCTACGGTCATAATCGCAGGCTACTGGTTCGGGAGGGGCAGCAGGTCAAGGCCGGCCAGACGATTGCCGAGATGGGGGCGACAGGGACCGATCGGGTGAAACTGCATTTCGAGATTCGCCGACAGGGCAAACCAGTCGACCCGCTGCAGTATCTGCCGCGACGTTGAACTGTCACCCTTTGCCGATAGCGTGAGTAGACGGGTCACCGTGCCGAGCAGCCGAGGCTGCCGCCGGGCCTGTTATCGAACCAGCAAAGGGACAGAAACGATGGCCATTACAAAAACAACGCCGGAGTTTGACAGCGACGATGGGGTACTCCTGCTGGAGATAGACGTCGCTCCGGAGATGCTCGCGTCCGAGATGGACGAGGGCGGTGGAGAGGCATTCGCTGGCGCGGTCGGTGTCGGCGCGGGACGTCAGCACAAGTTCGTCGACTACAGTCGCGCGCTCGATGCCACCCAGCTGTACCTCAACGAGATCGGCTTCTCCCCCTTGCTCAGTCCCGAGGAGGAGGTCCACTACGCACGCATGGCCCGTCGCGGCGAGGCCGCCGGGCGCAAGCGGATGATCGAGAGCAATCTGCGCCTGGTGGTGAAGATCGCCAGGCGCTACGTCAATCGCGGACTGACCCTGCTCGACCTGATCGAGGAGGGCAACCTGGGTCTGATCCGGGCGGTGGAGAAGTTCGACCCCGAACGCGGCTTCCGTTTCTCCACCTACGCCACCTGGTGGATCCGCCAGACCATCGAGCGGGCGATCATGAACCAGACCCGCACCATCCGCCTGCCGATCCACGTGGTCAAGGAACTCAACGTCTACCTGCGTGCGGCGCGGGAGCTGACCCAGAAGCTCGACCACGAGCCGACTGCCGAGGAAATCGCCCTGCTGCTGGAGAAGCCGGTGGCCGAGGTCAAGCGCATGCTCGGCCTGAACGAGCGGGTGACCTCGGTGGACGTGGCGCTCGGTCCGGACTCGGACAAGACCCTGCTGGACACCCTTACCGACGACCATCCCACCGATCCCTGCGAACTGCTGCAGGACGAAGATCTCAGCCACAGCATCGACCAGTGGCTTTCGGATCTGACCGAGAAGCAGCGCGAGGTGGTGATCCGCCGCTTCGGCCTGCGCGGGCACGAGAGCTGCACCCTCGAGGAAGTGGGCCGGGAGATCGGTCTGACCCGCGAGCGGGTGCGGCAGATCCAGGTCGAGGCGCTCAAGCGTCTGCGCGAGATTCTGGAAAACAACGGATTGTCCAGCGACGCCCTGTTCCAGTGAGTGCGCGGCTTCCGCTGTCGATCAGCGTTCGATTCTCCACGCGAAACCCGGCTCTGGCCGGGTTTCGCGTTGTTGGGGTTCCGGCAGCGTTCGTCAGGTTCCGCTCGATTCTCGCAAGTGCGTGTAAGCCATGACTTACGAGCCGTGTAGGACGGTGGCTGGAAAACCTGCCGGCCGATTTGCATGTTCTTCGAGTGGTTTTTTCAACTTGTTGTTTTGTAAGGATTATTTTCTGTCGGCAGGAGCTCCTGCCGGCGTTGCACGGGCGGATGGGGCGCTTGCAGGCGCGCCGGGCGACGCTAATATCACTCTTGCGCACAGGGAGTGACGCAGCCGGCACGGAGGCCGGTAGGGACATCGCCGGAGGCGATCCATCAGGACGGTGAGAGGGAACAAAGAGTGGCGGGGTCATACCCCGCCCTTTTTTTTGTCTGCGTTTTTTGCGGCGCACCGACGCCATTAGCAGTCGCGAATCACCGGTCGGCTCGGGTCGGTGATCCATTCGCTCCACGAGCCGGCATACAGACGGCCCAGCGGATAGCCGGCCCGACACAGGGCGAACAGGTTGTGGCAGGCGGTGACTCCCGAGCCGCAGTAGGCGACCAGCCGCTGCGGCGATCTCGAGCCGATCAGGCTGGAGAAGCGCTGGCGCAGCGCCTCTGCGGGCAGGAAACGCTCCCGGTCGTCGAGGTTGTCGATGAAGGGGGCGCACTGGGCGCCGGGGATGTGTCCGGCCACCGGGTCGATGGGCTCGACCTCGCCGCGGAAGCGCGGTAATCCGCGGGCGTCGATCAGGATGAGTGCCGGATCGGCCAACTGGTGCAGCAGTTCCGAACTCTCGATCACCAGGCCATCATCCGGCTGCCCGGCGAAGTTCCCGGGCGTCGGCAGGGGCGCACCGTTCTCCAGCGGCAGTCCGGCGGCACGCCAGGCGTTCAGCCCGCCGTCCAGCAGATACACCCCCTCGCGCTTGCCGAGCCACAGCAGCAGCCACCAGGCGCGCGCGGCGAAGGCGCCCGGGCCGTCGTCGTAGAGGACGATCTCGCTGTCGTCGTCCACCCCCCACTGGCGCAGGCGCTGGCACAGACGCTGCGCGTCGGGCAGCGGATGGCGACCGCTGCGCCCGGCAACCATCGGGGCGGACAGGTCGGCCTCGAGGTCGGCGAAGCAGGCGCCGGGAAGGTGCCCGGCGGAGTGGACGCGCCGGCCGTAGCCGGGGTCTTCGAGGGCGAAGCGGCAGTCGAGAATCCTCAGGTTCGACTGGCCCAGGCGCAGGGCCAGCTCCTCGGCGGTGATCAGGTGGGCGAGCGACATCCGGTGGCTCCTTTGCGGGGCGGGCCGGGTGTGCCCGCCGATCGGTACAGCTTACCGCGCGCCGCGGCTGGCGCGCAGGGGAGTCCGGACGATTCGCCACGCTGCGCGGTATACTGCGCTTTTTCTCAGGAGAGCCCCGTGCCCGCTATCGATATCCGCTGGATCCAGGATGATGCGACCCTCGCCGCGCGCTGCCGTGAGTGGCGCATGCGGCCGTTCGTCACCCTGGATACCGAATTCATGCGGGTCGACACCTTCTATCCGATCGCTGCGCTGGTCCAGGTGGGCGACGGCGAGACGGCCTGGCTGATCGATCCGCTGCGCATCGCGGACTGGCAGCCGTTCGCCGCGCTGCTGGAGGAGCCGTCGGTGGTCAAGGTGCTGCACTCCTGCAGCGAGGATCTCGAGGTGTTCCAGCGTCTGACCGGCAGCCTGCCGCAGCCGCTGTTCGACACCCAGCTGGCCGCCGGTTACCTGAACATCGGCTTTTCCATGGGCTACTCGCGGCTGGTCAGGGAACTGCTCGACCTCGAGCTGCCCAAGGACGAGACCCGTTCCGACTGGCTGCAGCGGCCGCTCAGCGACATGCAGGTGCGCTACGCCGCCGAGGACGTGCAGCATCTCTGGGAACTCTATCGCGAGCTGGAGGCGCGCCTGAGCGAGGAGAAGCGCGCCTGGCTGCTGGAGGACGGCGCCGAGCTGGTCGCCGCCCAGCGCGAGGTGCAGGATCCCACCGAAGCCTGGCGCGAGGTCAAGCTGGCCTGGCGCCTGAACGGCCAGCAGCTGGCCGTGCTGCGCGCGCTGTGCGCCTGGCGCGAGGAGCAGGCGCGCCTGCGTGACCAGCCGCGCAACCGCATCCTGCGCGAGCGCTCGCTGTGGCCGCTGGCGCGCACCCAGCCGCGCGATGCGGTGGCCCTGGCGCGCATCGAGGACATGCACCCGCGCACCGTGCGCCAGGACGGCGAGACGCTCCTGCGCCTGATCGCCGAGGCTGCCGCGCTGCCGCCCGAGCAGTGGCCTGGGCAGTTGCCCGAGCCGCTGCCGCTGGAGGTCTCGCCGCTGCTCAAGAAGCTGCGCGCGGTCGGTCAGCGCGAGGCCGAGCGCCTGCAGATCGTTCCCGAACTGATGCTGCGCAAGAAGGTGCTCGAGGCCCTGCTCAAGACCGGTTATCCCTCCGGCCCCTATTTTCTGCCCGATTCCCTGCGTGGCTGGCGTCGTGCCCTGATGGGCCAGGCGCTGCTCGACACCCTGTCCCGAGACTGACGATGAAACGTATCTGCTCCATCTACAAGAGTCCGCGCAAGCGCGAGATGTACCTGTACGTCGACAAGCGCGAGGCGCTGAGTCGCGTGCCCGAGGCACTGCTCAACGTGTTCGGCGCCCCGCAGCATGTCTTCGACCTGCTGCTCACTCCCGAGCGCAAGCTGGCCCGCGAGGACGTGGCCAAGGTGCTGGAGAACATCGAGACGCAGGGTTTCCACCTGCAGATGCCGCCGCCGGAGGAGGAGTACATCGAACACCTGCCCGAGGAGCTGCTGCGCCGCAACGATCCGGTCTGAGTGCCACCCTTCCGCCGGTCGCGGCGGCGCTTGGCCGCCGCCCGGCCTGCGGCTAGACTGCCGCCCCCTCGCACGGAGTCCCGTCATGGCTGCCAAGACCGAACCCTTCTGGAAACGCAAGCCCCTCGCCCAGCTCGACCGCGACGAATGGGAGTCGCTGTGCGACGGCTGCGGCCTGTGCTGCCTGCAGAAGCTCGAGGACGAGGACGACGGCAGCGTCTACTACACGCGCATCGCCTGCAAGCTGCTCGACCTCGACAGCTGTCTTTGCAGCAACTATGCCGAGCGCCAGCGCTTCGTGCCCGACTGCATCCGGCTCACGCCCGAGCAGGCCGACCAGTTCCGCTGGCTGCCGCCGACCTGCGCCTATCGTCTCGTCGCCGAGGGCAAGGACCTGCTGCCCTGGCACCATCTGGTCTGCGGCGACCGTCGGGCCGTGCACGAGGCGCGCATCTCCCAGGCCGGGCGCATGCTCAGCGAGACCAGCGTCGCCGATGCCGACTGGGAGGAGCATCTGATTTTTCGTGCCGGCTGAACCTGTCGGCCGGCCGCCGATCCAACCCCGCAGCAGAGGAGAACCTGCCATGTTTCAACGTTTCAGGCTGCCGCTGGCCGCCTTGCTGCTGGGATTGTCCGCACCGCTGCTGGCCACGCAGCGGGTCGACCTCGATTACCGGGTGCGCTTCCTGCCCGACAGCGACCAGGCCGAGGTCGTCCTGACCCTGGCGCGTGGCGAGGCGTTGCGCTATCTCGACTTCGGGCTCGGCGCGGAGGGCCAGTACAGCGATTTCCTCGCCGAGGGCGAGTGGGAGCAGACTGCTCCGGGGCGGGGCGTCTGGCGACCGCAGGCGGGCAAGGCGCAGCTCAGCTACCGAGTGAAGGTCAGCCACCAGCGCGACAACGGTCGCTTCGATGCGCGCATGACCCCCGATTGGGCGCTGCTGCGCGGCGACGATCTGGTGCCAGCGGCGAAGGTCGCCCTCGAGACGGGCGTCGAGCTGGTCAGTCGTCTGCAGTTCGAGCTGCCCGAAGGCTGGACGGCGGTGGAAACCGGCTGGCCGCGGATCGGCAAGCATCGCTTCCGGATCGACAACCCCGAGCGGCTGTTCGACCGGCCAACCGGCTGGATCATCGCCGGCAAGCTCGGTACCCGGCGTGCCACCCTGGGCAAGACCGAAGTGACCGTCGCCGCCCCGGTCGGCGAGGGCGTGCGGCGCATGGACATCCTCACCCTGCTGACCTTCGTCTGGCCGCACGCCCAGGCGGTATTCCCGCGCGAGCCGGGCAAGCTGCTGATCGTCGGCGCCGGCGATCCGATGTGGCGCGGCGGTCTGTCGGCGCCCAATTCGCTGTACATGCACCGCGATCGCCCGCTGGTCAGCGAGAATGGTACCAGCTCGCTGGTCCACGAGCTGGTTCACGTGTTCAGCCGGATCAGCGACACCGACCGCAGCGACTGGATCACCGAGGGCATCGCCGAGTACTACGCCATCGAGCTGATGCGTCGCGCCGGAGGGCTTAGCGAGGATCGCTACCAGAAGATCCGCGAGCAGCTGACCCGCTGGAGCCGCAAGGTCACCACGCTGCGCGGCGAGCGGGCCAGCGGTCCGGTGACGGCGCGCGCGGTGTTGCTGCTGCAGGATCTGGACGCCGAGATCCGCAAGGCCAGCGGCAATCGGCGCTCGCTGGACGACGTAACCCGCGGCCTGATGCGCCTGAAGAAGGTCAGTACCCGGGACTTCGTGCAGATCAGCGAGAACGTGCTGGGCGGACCGTCGAAGGTGCTGGATACCCGTCTGCTGCGCTGAGCGCGCGCCGCGTTGCGGATCTCGAACAGGCTCCATGCCCCGGCATGGAGCCTTTTTCTTTTTCTGCACGGCAATCGTGCATTTAATCGAACGAAATTCGGCGGCTAGTGCTTCCTGTGTGCGAGATTTCGTGCGCGGCGTGTAGTCATTCTGCACGCCCATGTCACTGCCGGTAACAACCCGGTACGCTGCAGGGCACGCTTTTCCGTCGGTTTTTCCCCGATTTGTGCCGCTCCGCGTCCGGTCTGCGCGGGACAGACCGGGTGGAGGTTCTTTTTTACAGGCTTGTGCGGGATATGGAACGCTTCGTGCATTTAATTTGACGTTCGAATAATGCAACGCCAACCGCAGAGGTAGCAGAAAACAATGAGCGTCTCATCCACTCAAACCAGCTTTGCCCGCGTGCTCGGGCGCAAGGAAGTCCTGGCCCTGTCGTTCGGAGCGATGATCGGCTGGGGCTGGATCGTCCTGACCGGCGGCTGGATCCAGTCGGCCGGCAGCCTCGGCTCGATCCTCGCTTTCCTGCTCGGCGGCGTGGCCATCGTGCTGATCGGCCTGACCTACGCCGAGCTGGCCGCCGCCATGCCGCAGTCGGGCGGCGAGCACGTCTACAGCTATCGCGCGCTCGGCCACTTCGCCTCCTTCGTCTGCACCTGGGCCATCGTGCTGGGCTACGTCTCGGTGGTGGCCTTCGAGGCGGTGGCGCTGCCCACCGTGCTCGACAACCTGATCCCGGGCTACCAGGTCGGCTACCTGTGGACGGTGGCCGGCTGGGACGTGATGGCCTCCTGGGTGGCGGTCGGCATGCTTGGTTCGATCGCCATGACCGCGGTCAACTACTTCGGCGTGCAGACCGCCTCGCTGATCCAGAAGGTGGTGACCGTGCTGATCCTCGCCGTCGGCGTGATGTTCATCACCGGCGCGCTGTTCGAGGGCGAGACCGGCAACATGGACCCGCTGCTGGTCGGCGGCAGCGCCGGCGTGCTCACCGTGCTGATGATGGTGCCGTTCATGTTCGTCGGCTTCGACGTGATCCCGCAGGCGGCCGAGGAGGTCGATCTGCCGCCGCGCGAGATCGGCAAGATGCTGATCTTCTCGGTGGTGATGGCCGTGGCCTTCTACTCGCTGATCATCTTCGGCGTCGGCCTGGCGATCCCGTCCGGCGCCATCAGTGCCGAGGTGCTGAGCGTGCCGCAGGCCATGCAGGCCATCTACGGCGCGCCCTGGGCGGCCAAGCTGATGATCATGGCGGGGTTGGCCGGCATCGTCACCAGCTGGAACGCCTTCTACATCGGCGGCAGCCGGGCGATCTACGCGCTGGCCCACGCCGGCATGCTGCCGGCCTTCCTGGGCAAGCTGCACCCGCGCTACAGGACGCCGACCAACGCCATCCTGCTGATCGGCATGCTCAGCACCGCCGCGCCGCTGCTGGGGCGCAAGGCGCTGGTGTGGTTCGTCGACGCCGGCAGCCTGGCCATCGTCATCGCCTACCTGTTCGTCGCCCTGTCGTTCGTGGTGCTGCGCCTGCGCGAGCCGGACATGCCGCGCCCGTTCAAGGTGCGTTCGGGGATGCCGGTCGGCGTCGCGGCGGTGCTGCTGAGCCTGGCCATGGTGGCCATGTACCTGCCGTTCAGCCCGTCGGCGCTGGTGCCGGTGGAGTGGGCGCTGTTCGTCGCCTGGATGGCCATCGGCCTGCTGCTCTACGCCTACTCGCGCCGTCGCTACGGCGTGCAGCACAGCGCGCGGGCGATGGCGCGCGAGCTGTCCTGATCGACGGCCGTACGCAAGAAGGGCGCCTGCGGGCGCCCCTTCTTCATGTCCGCGGCAGGTCCAGTACCTTGAGCAGGAAAGCGTACTCCAGCGCGGCGTCCCTGAGCGCCTGATAGCGGCCGCTCATGCCGCCGTGGCCGGCGTCGAACTCGGTCTTGAGCAGCAGCGGATTGGCGTCGGTCTTGCGTTCGCGCAGCCTGGCCACCCACTTGGCCGCCTCCCAGTACTGCACTCGGCTGTCGTGGTAGCCGGCCACCGCGAGGATCGCCGGGTAGGCCTGGGCTCTGACGTTCTCGTAGGGCGCGTAGGCGGCGATCCGCGCATGCACCTCGGGTTCGTTCGGATCGCCCCACTCGTCGTACTCGGTCACCGTCAGCGGCAGCTCGGGGTTCTGCATGGTGTTGAGGATGTCGACGAACGGCACCTCGGCGATGGCCGCGGCGAACAACTCCGGCCGCTGGTTGAGCACTGCGCCGATCAGCAGGCCGCCGGCGCTGCCGCCGCTGATCGCCAGCTGTCCCGGCGTGGTGTAGCCGCCGGCGATCAGCGTCTCGGCGCAGGCGATGAAGTCGTCGAAGGTGTTCTGCTTGTGCGCCAGCTTGCCGGCCAGGTACCAGGCCTCGCCCAGCTCGCCGCCGCCACGCACGTGGGCGATGGCGAACAGGAAACCGCGCTCGAGCAGGGACAGTCGCGCGTGGGAGAACCAGGGGTCGAGGCTCTCGCCGTAGGCGCCGTAGCCGTACAGGTACAGCGGCGCGGGGAGCCGGCCCTCGAGCACCTCGCGGCGACCGACCAGGCTGATCGGCACCCGGGTACCGTCGGGCGCGCTGGCCCAGAGGCGCCGGCTCTCGTAGGCGTCGGCGTCGAACGGGCCCTCCACCGGGGTCTGCTTGAGCACCGTCTGCGCGCCGCTGGCCAGTTCCAGCTGGCGGATCTGCGCCGGGCGGTTGAGCGCCTCGTAGCGCAGGCGGATCACCGGGCTGTCGAATTCCAGATGGTCGTAGACGTGCAGGCTGTAGGCGGCGTCCGGCAACTGCACTCGGTAGGGCGCGGCGTCGCGTGGCAGCACCTCGATCACCGGCAGGCCGTTGTCGCGCAGGCCGAGGGTGAGGGCGCCGGCGTTCAGGCTGACCTCCTCGAGCATCAGCGCGGGACGGTGGGGGACCAGCTCCTGCCAGTGCGCGCGGCTTGGTGCGCTTTCCTCGGCGCGGTACAGGGCGAAGTTGATGCCGCTCTGGTTGCTGCGGATCACCCAGCACCACTGGCCGTCGACCTGGCCGTGGTCGGGATAGTATTCGTGGCCTTCCTCGCGCGGGGCGAGGCACTGGAATTCGCCTTCGGGCTGTTCGGCGTCCAGCACCCAGGCTTCGCTGGTGGTCTTGCTGGCCAGCAGCAGGATCAGCTGGCGCTCGGAGCTGGTGCGGTGGCAGCCGAGGAAGAAGCGCCCGTCGCACTCCTCGAACACCAGCTCGGCGCCGTCCTCGCCCAGGCGGTGACGGTACAGCTTGTGCGGGCGGTGGGTGTCGTCCAGCTCGCCGAAGAACAGCGTGCAGCTGTCGTTGGCCCAGGTCAGGCTGCCGTCGCAGTCCTCGAAGGGCAGGGCGGTCACTTCGCCGCTGGCCAGCTCCTTGACGAACAGCTGGTAGATCTCGTCGCCCTGGGTGTCCAGACTGTAGGCCAGGCGGCTGTGGTCGGGGCTGATGCTGAAGGCGCCGATGGACAGGTAGCCGCCCTCGGCCAGCGCGTTGGGGTCGAGCAGCAGCTCCTCGCGGCTTGCGTCGACGGCCAGCGAGCCGTCGGCCGGGCGCGGACAGCGGTAGTGGCGCGGGTACTCCTCGCCGGCCGTGGTGCGCTGGTAGTACAGCCAGGGCCCCCAGGGGGTGGGCAGCGACAGGTCGGTCTCGCGGATGCGGCCGCGGATCTCCTCGAACAGCTGTTCGCGCAGCTCGGCGGTGTCGGCCAGCTGTTCCTCCAGCCAGGCGTTCTCGGCGTGCAGGTGGGCGAGCACTTCGGCGTCGTCGCGCTGCTCCAGCCAGGCGTAGGGATCGGCACCGGCCTGGCGGCGAGCGATGGGTGGGGTGGTGGACATCGGCTACTCCAGCTGCGTCTGGCGCGCGGCTCCGGGGAAAAGCCGCTATGATAAGCGGCCTGATTCCGCCGCAGCCATGCACCGATGACCGAACAAGACTATCTTCTCGCCTGGGCCGTATACGGGATTGCCGCACTGTCGGCTCTGGCGGTCGGCTTCTGCATCACCGGCTGGATGTGGCGCGCCCTGCGCGAGCCGTTGCGGGTGTTCATGGCGGTGCTGCTGTTCACCCCGACCCTGGTCGATCCTGCGCGCGATCTCTACGCTCCGGCCATTGCCATCACCGCGCTCGATCTGCTGTTCAAGACCGGCAGCAACGTCTGGCGTGCGGTCACCGACCTGGCCACCGTCGGCATGGCGGCCTTCGCTCTGTACTTCCTGTTCGCCGCCGTGCGCTGGCCGCTCGCGCGTCGCAGAAGGGCCGCCAGGGCTCAGGCCGAGGCGCCGCGCGAGCCGACGCTGGCCGAGGTGCTCGCGCGGCAGGCTGACGGACGTCGCGAGCCGCAGCCGTAGTAATCGCCAGGGAGGATCGAGGATGTGCGAACTGCTGGGCATGAGCGCCAACGTGCCGACCGACATCGTGTTCAGCTTCACCGGGCTGATGCAGCGCGGCGGGCGCACCGGGCCGCACCGCGACGGCTGGGGCATCGCCTTCTACGAGGGGCGCGGCCTGCGTCTGTTCCAGGATCCGCAGGCGAGCAGCGAGTCGGAGGTGGCGCGTCTGGTGCAGCGCTATCCGATCAAGAGCGAGGTGGTGATCGGCCATATCCGCCAGGCCAATGTCGGCCGGGTCGGCCTGGCCAATACCCACCCCTTCGTGCGCGAGCTGTGGGGGCGCAACTGGTGTTTCGCCCACAACGGCCAACTGGCCGGCTTCGCGCCGTCGCCGGGCTTCTATCGCCCGGTCGGCGATACCGACAGCGAGGCGGCCTTCTGCGACCTGCTCAACCGCGTGCGCGACGCCTTTCCCGAGCCGGTGGCGGTGCAGCGGCTGCTGCCGGTGCTGGTCGCGGCCTGCGCCGAGTACCGTGGCCTTGGCGTGTTCAATGCGCTGCTCAGCGACGGCGACTGGCTGTTCAGCTTCTGCTCGACCAAGCTGGCGCACATCACCCGTCGCGCGCCCTTCGGGCCGGCGCAGCTCAAGGACGCCGATCTGGCGGTGGACTTCCAGGCCGAGACCACGCCCGACGACGTGGTGACGGTGATCGCCACCGAGCCGCTGACCGCCAACGAGAACT
Organism: Stutzerimonas stutzeri; assembly: GCF_024451105.1. Taxonomy (GTDB): domain Bacteria; phylum Pseudomonadota; class Gammaproteobacteria; order Pseudomonadales; family Pseudomonadaceae; genus Geopseudomonas; species Geopseudomonas stutzeri_A. Next base: position 12,873 of record NZ_JANGEY010000010.1, on the reverse strand, counting down.
GGGTACGCTACGGCGCGGGGGAGTGGAAGCTGTGGCGCCTTGGCGAGCTGCTGGCCGGCGGCCGGGTCGAGGGCTGAGGCAGAGGATTCCGGGCACAAAAAACCCGGCTCGAGAGCCGGGTTCTTCACATCTGGATCGGCGGATCAGCCGATGACCTGGATGTTGGAAGCTTGCTTGCCCTTCGGACCGGTGGTCACGTCGAAGGACACTTTCTGGTTTTCGGCCAGAGTCTTGAAACCCTGAACGCGGATTTCCGAGAAGTGGGCGAACAGATCGTCACCACCGTCGTCCGGCTTGATGAAACCGAAGCCCTTGGTGTCGTTGAACCACTTAACAGTGCCAGTTGCCATTTCGTGCAATTCCTTGGTGTTGATGTGTAGCTGGACCGAAGCCCTTGGGTGTGGAATCAAGACATCGAGAATGACGGACTGACGTACTGATTCAGTGCGTTTACAGCTGACGTATTCCGCCTTGACCAACGACTTCACTTTGCCCGTTCCCGCCGGGCATGGCAAACACTTTTTTGAGCGGCCGCGACAATTCGCGGCCACAGTCTGTGACCCCTTATTGCTGCAGTTCCTGCTCGCCGAACAGACCGTCGAACAGCATGGTCGACAGGTAGCGCTCGCCGGAGTCGGGGAGGATCACCACGATGGTCTTGCCCTGCATGGCGGGTTCGCTGGCGATGCGCACCGCGGCGGCCATGGCCGCGCCGCAGGAGATGCCGCAGAGGATGCCTTCCTCGCGCATCAGGCGCAGGGCCATGTCCTTGGCCTCGTCGTCGCCGACCTGCTCGACGCGGTCGACCAGCGACAGGTCGAGGTTCTTCGGCACGAAGCCGGCGCCGATGCCCTGGATCTTGTGCGGCGCGGGCTTGATCTCGGCGCCGGCCAGGGTCTGGCTGATCACCGGCGAGCCGGTCGGCTCCACTGCGACCGAGAGGATCGGCTTGCCCATGGCCTGCTTGATGTAGCGCGACACCCCGGTGATGGTGCCGCCGGTGCCGACGCCGGCCACCAGCACGTCGATGGCGCCGTCGGTGTCGGTCCAGATTTCCGGGCCGGTGGTCTGCTCGTGGATCGCCGGGTTGGCCGGGTTCTCGAACTGCTGCAGCAGCAGGTAGCGGGTCGGATCGCTGGCGGCGATCTCGCCGGCCTTGTCGATGGCGCCCTTCATGCCTTTGGCCGGCTCGGTCAGCACCAGCTCGGCGCCCAGGGCCTTGAGCACCTTGCGCCGCTCCAGGCTCATCGAGGCGGGCATGGTGAGGATCAGCTTGTAGCCCTTGGCGGCGGCGACGAAGGCCAGGCCGATGCCGGTGTTGCCCGAGGTCGGCTCGACCAGGGTCATGCCCGGCTTCAGGCTGCCGCTCTGCTCGGCCTCCCAGATCATGTTGGCGCCGATCCGGCACTTCACCGAGTAGCCGGGGTTGCGGCCCTCGTTCTTGGCCAGGATGGTCACGCCGGCGGGACCGAGGCGGTTGATGCGGATCAGCGGCGTGTTGCCGATGGCTTGGGCGTTGTCTGCGTAGATGCGGCTCATGTCGGGCCTTCTCCTTCGATGAAAAGCTGAACCGCGACAGCCTATGCCGTCGCCGTGGAGGCGTCCAGCGGCGCCGGGCGCGTTCCTGCACCAGGCCGGGGCGCTGCGGCGTTCCCAGCCCGCTTGCCCGCGCGCTATAGTCGGGCATTCGCCGCCGCAGGGCCGGCCACGCAGCGCACGAGAGAGATTTCCGATGAAGTTCGAAGGCACCGCTTCCTACGTCGCCACCGACGACCTCAAGCTGGCGGTCAACGCCGCCATCACCCTGCAGCGCCCGCTGCTGGTCAAGGGCGAGCCGGGCACCGGCAAGACCCTGCTCGCCGAGCAGTTGGCCGGGGCGTTGGGTACCCGGCTGATCGCCTGGCACATCAAGTCGACCACCAAGGCCCACCAGGGGCTCTACGAGTACGATGCGGTGAGCCGCCTGCGCGACTCGCAACTGGGCGAAAGCAAGGTCCACGACGTGCGCAACTACATCAGGAAGGGCAAGCTGTGGGAGGCCTTCGAGGCCGACGAGCGCGTGGTATTGCTGATCGACGAGATCGACAAGGCCGACATCGAGTTCCCCAACGACCTGCTGCAGGAACTCGACCGCATGGAGTTCTTCGTCTACGAGACCGGCGAGACGGTCAGGGCCAGGCAGCGGCCGATCATCGTCATCACCTCCAACAACGAGAAGGAGCTGCCGGACGCCTTCCTGCGCCGCTGCTTCTTCCACTACATCGCCTTCCCCGACCGCGTCACCCTGCAGCGGATCGTCGACGTGCACTTCCCGAACATCCGCCAGGAGCTGGTGCAGGAGGCTCTGGAGATATTCTTCGATATCCGCAAGGTGCCGGGGCTGAAGAAGAAGCCGTCCACCTCCGAGCTGGTCGACTGGCTCAAGCTGCTGATGGCCGACCAGATCGGCGAGGCGGTATTGCGCGAGCGCGATCCGACCAGGGCGATTCCGCCGCTGGCCGGCGCGCTGGTGAAGAACGAGCAGGACGTGATGCTGCTCGAGCGCCTGGCGTTCATGAGCCGGCGCGCCGGGCGGTAGGGTGGGAAACTCGCTACGCGGTTTTCCACCGTCCATGGTGGGAAAGGCCTGCGGCCGTTTCCTGCCCTACGCTTCATCCCGAGGGCATACAGAGATGCTGCTCAACCTGTTCAACGAGCTGCGCGCGGCGAAGGTGCCGGTGTCGCTGCGCGAGCTGCTCGACCTGCTCGAGGCGCTCGAGCGCCAGGTGGTGTTCGCCGATCTGGACGCCTTCTACTACTTGGCGCGTACCACTCTGGTGAAGGACGAGCGGCATTTCGACAAGTTCGACCGCGCCTTTGCCGCCTATTTCCAGGGCCTCGCCGACCTCGATGCGACGCTGCAGGCGCTGATTCCCGAGGACTGGCTGCGCAAGGAGTTCGAGCGCTCCCTCAGCCCGGAGGACAAGGCGCAGCTCAGGAGCCTGGGCGGACTGGAGGCGCTGATCGAGGCGTTCAGGCAACGTCTGGCCGAGCAGAAGGAGCGCCATGCCGGCGGCAACAAGTGGATCGGCACCGGCGGCACCAGTCCGTTCGGTTCCGGCGGCTACCACCCCGAGGGTATCCGCATCGGCGACGCCGGCGAGCGCCAGGGACGGGCGGCCAAGGTCTGGGAGCAGCGCCAGTATCGCAACCTCGACGATCAGGCCGAACTCGGCTCGCGCAACCTGCAGCTGGCCCTGCGGCGGCTGCGCCGCTTCGCCCGCGAAGGGGCGGCCGAGGAGTTCGACCTCGACGGCACCATCGAGCACACCGCCCGCGACGGCGGCCTGCTCAACATCCGCACGCGTCCCGAGCGGCGCAATGCGGTCAAGCTCCTGCTGCTGCTCGACATCGGCGGCTCGATGGACGCCCACGTCAAGGTCTGCGAGGAGCTGTTCGCCGCCTGCCGCAGCGAGTTCAAGCATCTGGAGCACTTCTACTTCCACAACTTCGTCTACGAGTCGGTGTGGAAGGACAACCAGCGCCGTGCCAGCGAGCGCATCGCCACCTGGGACCTGCTGCACACCTACGGCCCGGACTACAAGGTGGTGTTCGTCGGCGACGCTTCCATGGGCCCCTACGAGATCACCCATGCCGGCGGCAGCGTCGAGCACTGGAACGAGGAGCCGGGCTTCGTCTGGATGCAGCGCTTCATGGAAGCCTACCGCAAGCTCGTCTGGATCAACCCGTATCCGCAGCCTGCCTGGAGGTACAGCCGCTCCACCGCCATGGTCCGCGAACTGGTGCAGGAGCGCATGTACCCCTTGACCCCGGCGGGACTGGAAGAGGGCATGCGCTTCCTGGCCGCCAACTGATGCGACGGCCGGCAGGACCGGCCAGAGCGGGCCCGCGTCGGCTGTCGCGGGCCGTTGCTTTTTCGGGAGATGGAAATGACGGATACACGACAGGGGGTGGACGGGCTGGCCGTCCAGTTGATGGTGCTGCTGTGCAGCATCTGGGGGTTGCAGCAGGTGGCGATCAAGCTGGCCGCGCCGGACATGGCGCCGGTGCTGCAGATCGGCCTGCGCTCCTTGGTGGCCGCCGTGCTGGTCAGCCTGTTCATGCTTGCAAGACGCCAGCCCTTCGCCCTCGGCGACGGTACCCTGGGGCCCGGCCTGCTGGCCGGGACGCTGTTCGCCCTGGAGTTCCTGTTCGTTGCCGAGGGGCTGCGCTTCACCAGCGCCTCGCACATGGTGGTGCTGCTCTACACCGCGCCGGTCTTCGCCGCCCTCGGCCTGCATCTGCGCCTGCCCAGCGAGCGGCTGCGGCGCCTGCAGTGGCTGGGCATCGGCCTGGCCTTCGGCGGCATCGTCATCGCCTTCGGCGCCGGCGCGCTACGGCAGGGCATCTCCCGCGAGGTACTGCTGGGCGACGCCCTGGGGCTGCTGGCCGGGCTGTTCTGGGGGCTGACCACCGTGGTGGTACGCTGCAGCAGCCTGTCGCGGGCGGTGCCGGCCAAGACCCTGCTCTACCAGCTGCTCTGCGCGGCGCTGCTGCTCATCCCGCTGGCCTGGCTCGGCGGCCAGGCGGACGGCGTGCGTTTCACTCCGGTGGTATGGGGCAGCCTGCTGTACCAGAGCGTGCTGGTGTCATTCGCTGCCTTCCTCACCTGGTTCTGGCTGCTGCGCCGCTACCTGGCCTCGCGACTGGGGGTGTTCTCCTTCATGACGCCGCTGTTCGGCGTGGTGTTCGGCGTCTGGTTGCTCGACGAGCGCATCGACGCCTTCTTCGTGATCGGCGGGGTGTTGGTGCTGCTGGGGATCACCATGGTCAGCGCCGACGGCTGGTGGCGTCGCGTGCTGGGCCGCGCGCCGGCGCGCCAGCCGCTGGGCTGAGTCCGGCGCGGCGTGCGACAATGCGCGCATGTCCAGAGCCCGATGCCCCCGCTGCGCGCGCCCGCAGAGCCACTGCCTGTGCGCATTGATTCCCCGTCTAGGCAACCGTACCCGGGTGCTGATCCTGCAGCATCCGGACGAGCAGCACCACGCGCTGAACACCGCGCGGCTGGCCGTCCTCGGCCTGAGCGATGCCGAGCTGCGTGTCGGCGAGCGCTTCGTCGAGCTGGAGAGCGAACTGGCCGGCGCCGAGGCCTGGCTGCTGTTCCCCGGCGAGGGCGCGCGGCGCATCGACGGGCTGGGGACGCCGGCGGACAGCGGCGAGCGGCTGCTGATCGTGCCGGACGGCACCTGGCGCAAGGCGCGGCGCATCCTGCACTGCAATCCCTGGCTGGCCGCGCTACCGCGGCTGACCCTGCCGGACGGCCTGGTCAGCCGCTACCGGCTGCGCAAGGCGCCGGGGCCGGGCGCCTTGTCCACCGTCGAGGCCATCGTGCACTGCCTGAATGCGCTGGAGGGGGCGGGGCGCTTCGACGCCCTGCTGCGCCCGTTCGAGGCGCTGATCGAGGCGCAGATCGCTGCCATGGGCGAGGAGACCTACCGGCGCAACCACGGCGGCACCGCGCCGGCGCCGTGAGGCTCAGCGCTCGCGCAGCGCCTCGGCGCGCGCCTTGAGCACCGGCTTGAGCAGGTAGTCGAGTACGCTCTTCTGCCCGGTGATGATGTCGACGTTGGCGACCATGCCGGGAATGATCAGCAGCGGCTTGTCGTCGCTGCCCAGGTGGCTCCTCTCGGTGCGCAGCTGGATCGGGTAGTAGCTCTTGCCTTCCTCGTCGCTGATGGTGTCGGCACCGATCAGCTCCAGGCGGGCTCTGAGGCCGCCGTAGATGGTGTAGTCGTAGGCGGTGAACTTGACCATCGCCTCCTGGCCGGGGTGCAGGAAGGCCACGTCCTGCGGGCGGATGCGCGCCTCGATCAGCAGGCTGTCCTCCAGCGGCACGATCTCCAGCAGGTCGCTGCCCGGTTGTACCACGCCGCCGATGGTGTTGACCTTGAGCTGCTTGACCACCCCGCGCACCGGCGAGACCACGCCGGTGCGGCTGACGCGGTCCTCGATGGCCGAGCTGGCGGCGGTGATCTTGCTCAGTTCGGTGCGCGTCTCGTTGAGCTCCTTGAGCGCCTGGGTGCGGAACCTCAGCTGCGCTTCCTCGATCTTGCGCTCGACCTCCTTGACCCCGGCTTCCGCGCGCGGAATGGCCAGGTTGGTGGCCTCCAGCGCGCCGCGGGTTTCCACCGCGCTGCGGCGCAGGCGCAGCACCTCGACCTGGGAGATGGCGCCGCTCTTGACCAGCGGTTCGGACATGTTCAGTTCGCTTTGGATCAGGCCGAGGCTGGAGCGGTACTGCTGCGACTTGGCGCGGAACTCGGCCAGCTCCTGGGTCTTCTGGCGCAGCTGCTCCCGGAGAATGGCCACCTCGCTGGCCAGTCCCTGTCGGCGCGAGGCATGCAGGGCCTGTTCGTCGGCTGCCAGGCCTGGGGCGAGGCGGACGATCTCCTCGGGCAGTTGCAGCTCGCGCTCCTCCGCCTCGGCGCTCAAGCGGGCGACGCGGGCGAGCAGGGCCAGGCGGTCGGCCTCGGTCTCGCCTCTGTTGGAGGCGAAGCGGGTATCGTCCAGGCGCAACAGGCGGTCGCCCTTGTCCACCACCTGCCCTTCGCGGACGAAGATCTCCGCGACGATCCCGCCTTCGAGATTCTGGATGGTCTGCACCTTGCTCGACGGGATCGCCTTGCCCTCGCCGGTGGTGACCTCGTCGAGCACCGCGAAGTGCGCCCAGAACAGCGCGGACGACAGGCACAGGGCCGCCAGCCAGACGGTCAGGCGGGTCAGCCCGGTGGCGTCCTCGACCAAGGCGCCGCGGACCTCGGGCATGAACTCGGGGTCGTTTCCCTGGCGCAGGGGCGCCAGGTAGTCGTTCGCTGGCTGCAGGCTGCCCATGCTCGCCTCCTATACCGATGCCGGGCCGATGCGGCCCTTGCGCAGGGCGTCGATCACCGTTTCCTTGGGACCGTCGGCGACGATCCGCCCGCCGTCGAGGACGATCAGACGATCCACCAGGCTGAGCATGGCGGTGCGATGGGTGACCAGCACCAGGGTCTTGCTGCAGCAGTCGGCGCGCAGTCGACTGCGCAGCAGCTCCTCGCTGCTGTTGTCCATCGAGCTGGTCGGCTCGTCGAGCAGCAGGATCGGCGGGTCGAGCAGCAGGGCGCGAGCCAGCAGCACGGCCTGGCGCTGGCCGCCGGAGAGCTGCTGGCCGCGTTCGCCCACCGGCCGCTCGAAACCCAGCGCATGCTGGCGCGCCAGGTCGGCTGCGCCGGTCAGCTCGGCCACCTCGAGCAGGCGCTCGTCGCCGACGTCGCGGGCGCCCAGGGTCAGGTTGTTGCGCAGGGTGCCGGAGAGCAGCGGCAGGTCGTGGGCGACGTAGCCGATCTGCTGGCGCAGGTCGGCCACGTCGATCTGCCGCTGGTCGATGCCGTCGAACAGGATCTGGCCCTCGCTCGGCGCATAGAAACCCATCAGCAGCCGTGCCAGGGTGCTCTTGCCCGAGCCGCTGCGGCCGATGATGGCGACCTTCTCGCCGGGGGCGATGCGCAGGTCGATGCCCTGCAGCGCCAGCGCTTCCTGCTCGGGATAGCTGAAGCTCACCTGACGCAGTTCGATACCGCCCTTGAGGCGTGGGTGCTCCAGCGGTCGCTGGCCGCTCTCGCGCTCCTGCGGCAGGTTCATCAGCGCATCGGTGCTCTGCATGGTCAGCCGTGCCTGCTGGTGGCGGGTGATCAGGCTGGCGATCTGACCGAGAGGTGCCATGATCCGCCCGTTGAGCATGTAGCAGGCGACCAGGGCGCCGACGCTCATCTGGCCGCCGACGATGGCGTAGACGCCGGCGACGATCAGCGCCACGCCAGCCACTTGCTGGAGGAACAGGGTGCCGTTGAGGGCCAGCGCCGAGAGCAGGCGGGCATGGCCGTCCAGGCGGGTCAGCGTCCCGTGGGTGCTTTCCCACTGGCGTTGACGCTCGCCCTCGGCGCCGCAGCTCTTCAGGGTCTCCAGGCCGCCTAGGGTCTCGATCAGCAGGGCCTGGCGTTCGGCGCCGAGGGCCAGGCTGCGCTGCACGGTGTCGCGCAGACGGTGCTGGACGAGCAGGGCGAACAGCGCGGTGAGCGGGAAGGCCAGCAGCGGGATGATCACCAGCCAGCCGCCGAGCAGGCCGATCACCAGCATCATCAGCAAGGCGAAGGGCAAGTCGATCAGGCTGGTCAGAGTCACTGCGGTGAGGAATTCGCGCAGCCCCTGGAAGTCGTGGATGCTCTGGGCGAAGCCGCCGATGCTGGCCGGGCGGGCCTTCATCGCCATGCCGGCGATGCGCTCGAACAGGGTGGCGGACAGCACCACGTCGGTCTTCTTGCCGGCGATATCGAGCAGGCGGAAGCGCAGCACGCGCAGCAGCAGCTCGAACAGGGTGCCGATCAGCAGGCCGATGGTCAGCACCCACAGGGTCGACAGCGCCTGGTTGGGCACTACCCGGTCGTAGGTCTGCATGACGAACAGCGGTACCATCAGACCGAGCAGGTTGATCAACAGACTGGCGAGCAGAGCGTCGGCATACAGCCAGCGCGACAGCCTGAGGGTGTCGCGGAACCAGGACTGCACCCGCGGCACCAGCGGTTCGCGCAGCTCCTCGAGGGCATGACGCGGGCGGGCGAACAGGGCTTGCCCGGCGTATTCGGCGGCCAGTTGCTCGCGCTCGACCCACTGCTCGCCGCCGGCCGCTTCGCTGGGCAGGATCAGAGCCCGACCCTGCTCGTCCCAGCGGCGCAGCACGGCGCTGCGTCCATTCCTGAGCAGCAGCAGGACCGGCAGGTTGAGCGGGGAGATGGCCTGCAACGGCCGTTCCAGCAGCCGTGCCTGCAGGCCGGCCCGCGCCGCCGCCCTGGGCAGCAGGTCGGCGGTCAGCCGGCGGCCGGCCAGCGGCAGCCCGGCGCACAGCCCGGCCCGGCTGACCGTGCGGCCATGCAGTTTGCCGAGGATCGTCAGGCCGTCGAGCAGCGGATCGTCGTGGTCGAGATTCTGCGCGCGGGCTCTGCCCACCTGCTCCATGGTCGTCACGATGCCATCCCCCCTTCGGGCCCTGACCAGGCTGTGCTCTCGTGCGCTACTTGAGGTTGGGCAGGCGTGCCTCGCTCCGGATCTCGGTCATCGCCACTGCCTCGCTCGGCGGCACGACGCTGTGGTTGCGCAGCAGCTGGCCGGTGGCGGCGATCACCCGATACATCGAGAATTCCTCGGTGTAGCGGACCTCGGTGTAGCGACGGTTGGCGGTGAACAGCTCGTTCTCGCTGTCGAGCAGATCGAGCAGGGTGCGCTGGCCGAGGGCGAACTGCTGCTGGTAGGCCTCGCGGACCCTGGCGGTATAGTCGGCGTACTCGCGCGCCTTGGGTGTCTGCAGCCTGGCGTTCTCCATGGCGTTCCAGGCCAGCATCAGGTTCTCGTTGATCAGCCGCAGCGCGTTGTTGCGGATGTCCATAGACTCGTTGATCTGGTGGGCGCCGGACTGCAGCAGGGCCTTGTCGCGCATGCCGTTGAACAGGTTGTAGTTCATCTTCACGCCGGCATACCAGCGGTTGTAGTGCCCCTGGTCGCCGCCGACGTCGTCGTCGGCGCTGCCCGACAGCTCGACGTCGAAGCGCGGGTAGAATCTGGACTTGGCCGCCTCGTACTGCTTCTCGGCGGCGTGCACATCGGCCTGCGCGGACTTGAGCAGCGGGTTGTGGTCCATCACCGCGGTACGGGCGCTGGTCACGCTGTCCGGCATCTGCGGGCGGATCGAGGTCGGCGTCTGCAACTGGTCGGGCATGCGGCCGACGACGCTGAAGAAGTTGGCCTCGGCGTCGGCCAGGTTCACCTGTTCGGTGTACAGGTTGTTTTCGGCCAGGGCCAGGCGAGCTGCCGACTGGTCGCGGTCGGCGGCGCTACCTACCCCGCGCTGGGTGCGCAGGGCGATCTGGTCGTCGATGCGGCGGTGGGCCATCAGGTTGGCCTGTGCCAGCGCGACCATCTCGCGGCGCTTGAGCACGTCCAGGTAGACCTCGACGGTGCGCAGACCCAGAGCTTCCGAGGCACCGAGCAGGCGGTAGGCCCGCGAGTTGACCACGGCCTCGTTGCGCGCCACCTCGTTGGGCGTGTAGAAGCCGTCGAACAGCATCTGCCGCAGGCGCAGTTCGGCCGTGCGGGCATTCAGGGTTTCCGTGTTGTGCGAGCCGAGCGCCCGGGTGCTCGGGCTGTCGGTATGTTCGCGGCCGTAGCTGGCCAGCATGTCCAGTGTGGGCAGGTAGCCGCCTCTGGCGATGTTCAGCTCCTCTTGCGCCGCCAGTCGGCTGTTGGTGCCGGCATGGATCTCGGGGTGGTGGTCGATGGTGCTCTGGATTGCTTCCGTGAGGGTCATGGCCGAGACCTGGCTGAAACCCGCCGACAGCAGCAGGCCGACCCAGAGAGATGAGGGGCGCATGGGTATCTCCTTTGCCATTGATGTCCACTGTAATGGTCTTGCGCCAGAAATATGACGAGCAGTCCGATGTGGCGCTTTTCCCTTTCATTCAAGTATGTAAGAACATCCGCAGCGTCTTGCTTAGAGTGATTCGTCATAAAACTTATGCGCAATCGGTATGACTTGCGTCTGAAAAGCAGGCCATTTTTCAAGGAGACAAAGACGATGGAGATCCGCTTCGGCCGGATTGTGGGGATTCGATTAGATCGGGTGGAGGCAAGGAAGGCGAAACAGGGGGAATCCTTGAGTTTCCGGGGCCGAGCGTCATCCGAGTGACGATATTTCGTCACTCCTGCTGCGCTCGAAGGTGTAAAGACCCCGTTCTCTGCAATGCATGACCCTCCTGGCCGCTGTTCCGTCCCCGTCCGGACATTCAGCGCGACGGTCGCCGCTTGCGGCCGTAAGGGAGGATGGCTTCATGGCTAGGTCGATTGGAGTGGTCAGGCAGGTCGCTGGCGAGGTGTTTGCCGTGGCGGCGGATGGCAGCAGGCGGCAACTGGCAGAGGGCGACCGGGTATTCGCCGGCGAGCAGGTGTTCACCGGCGCGGGTGGGGCGGTCGCCATTCGCCTGGTCAACGGCAGCGAACTCACCGTGGGCCGCGACAGCGTGCTGCAGCTGGATGGCGAGCTGCTCGCCGGCGACGCTGCCCGCGCGCGCATCCAGCCGGCCGAGGCGGCGTCCGGCGGCGAGGCGCTGACTTCGGTCGAGCAGGCGCAGCAGGCCATCGCCGCCGGTGCCGACCCGACCGTCAGCCTGCCGCCGCCGGCTGCCGGCCCCGGTTCGGCGGGGGCGGCCGGTTCTGGCGGTGGGGGTATTTCCTTCGTGATGCTGGACGAGACGGCTGGCCGCGTGGAGCCTGAGATCGGTTATCCGACCGGCCCCCTGCAGTTCGAGGTGCTGGCGCCCGAGGTGTTCCCGGCCGGCACCGAGGAGGCTGCTCCGGACTTCGCCCCGCAGTTGACCATCGAGTACTTCACTGATGCTAGCGGGCAGGTGCAGGCCGACCGCGGCTTCGTCGACGAGGCCGCGCTGCCGGGCGGCAGCCGGGCCGAGAGCGCGGCGGAAACCACCCATGGCCGCTTCGTGGTCACCTCTCCCGACGGGGTTGCCGCGCTGCAGGTGCTGGACGTCAACGGCAACTGGGTGGATGTGCTGGGTGGCGGCAGCGTCCAGGGGCTGTACGGGACCCTGGTGGTCGCTGCCGATGGCTCCTGGTCGTTCACCCTGGCGGGCGGTGCGTCGCACGGCGACCCGCAGCAGACGGGCACGGGCGATCAACTGCTGCAGGGCTTCCAGGTGCGGGTCATCGACGGTGATGGCGACGTCTCGGAGCCGGCGACCCTGCTGATCGACATCGCCGATGACGGGCCGACGGCCTCGGCCGACGGTAACGAGGTGGTCGAGGGCGGCACGGTGAGCGGCAACGTGCTGAGCGACGGCACGCCGGACGTGTTCGGTGCCGACGGTCCGGCGGCCGGCGGCGGGGTGGTCGGAGTGCGCGCCGCCGGCGGCGACAGCGTCACGGCAGCGAGCGGCGGGGTGGGCGGCAGCGTCGCCGGGCTGTACGGCAGCCTGACCCTGCATGCCGACGGCTCCTACAGCTACGTCAGCACGCCGGACGCGGTGCCGGCGGCGGGCGCCCAGGACGTGTTCGTCTACACCATCCGCGACGGTGACGGCGACCTGTCGACCGCCACCCTGACCATCGATCTCTACGACAGCGGCCTGACGGCGCCGACTGACCGCGATGCGCGGGTCTACGAGAATGCCCTGGACCCGATCCAGGACGGCCACGACCTGGCGCCCGGCACGGTGACCGGCAGTCTGCCGGGCAGCAGCGGCGAGACCGATGCCGACAACCAGCTCGACGCCAGCGGCGTGGTTCCGCTGAGCTACGCGCTGGTGGGCAGTGCGGTGGGCAGCTACGGGGTGATCCAGCTCAACGCCGACGGCAGCTACGTCTACACCCTGACCCGGGCGTACACCGGCAGCGGGGGCAACGACGGGGCCAACGTCGAGAGCGGCGCGGAAACCTTCACCTACCGGGTGACCGACGGCAACGGCAACGTGCTGACCGGGACCATCCGCATCGACATCGTCGATGACGTGCCGACCGCCCACGCCGATCTGGCCAGCGTGGTCGAGGGCGGCACGGTGAGCGGCAACGTGCTGAGCGACGGCACGCCGGACGTGTTCGGTGCCGACGGTCCGGCGGCCGGCGGCGGGGTGGTCGGAGTGCGCGCCGCCGCCGGCGACAGCGTCACGGCGGCGAGCGGCGGGGTGGGCGGCAGCGTCGCCGGGCTGTACGGCAGCCTGACCCTGCATGCCGACGGCTCCTACAGCTACGTCAGCACGCCGGACGCGGTGCCGGCGGCGGGCGCCCAGGACGTGTTCG
>NZ_JANGEY010000001.1 GCF_024451105.1 Stutzerimonas stutzeri | reverse complement strand
GCGGCGCGCTGGACGATGAACAGGTTCATGCCCAGCGGCGGGGTGATCAGGCCGATCTCCACCACCATCAGCGCGAGGATGCCGAACCAGATCGACTTCGAGCTGGCGTCCAGGCCGAAGAAGTCCAGGCCCATGATCACCGGATAGAAGATCGGGATGGTCAGCAGGATCATCGCCAGCGAGTCCATCACGCAGCCGAGCAGCAGGTACAGGACGAGGATGGCGAACAGCACCAGCATCGGCGCCAGGCCGCTGTTCTTCACCCATTCGGCCAGCTCGTTGGGCATCTGGGTCAGCGCCAGGCCGGAGTTGAGCAGGTCGGCGCCGAGCAGCACGAGGAAGATCATCGCGGTGGTCTCGGCGGTGCCGAGCAGGCTGTTGCGCATGCCTTCCCAGCGCATGCCGCCCTGGATCACGGCGAGGATGCCGCAGGCCGCGGCGCCGATCGAGGCCGCCTCGGTGGGGTTGGACCAGCCGCCGTAGATGCCGACGATCACCACCACGAACACGCCGATCACCGGCAGCACGTTGACGAAGGCCTTCAGCCGCTCGGCCGCGGAAGCCTTGGGCAGGTTGTCGGCGGTGTCGCTGTCGCGGGCGACCATGATGCGCATGACGACCATGTAGCCGATGGCGGCGAGGATGCCGGGGATCACCGCGGCGACGAACAGCTTGGCGATCGACTCCTGGGTCAGCACCGCGTAGATGATCAGCGGCACCGACGGCGGGATGAGGATGCCCAGGGTGCCGCCGGCGGCGACCGTGGCGGTGGCCAGGCGGCCGGAGTAGTGGTGGCGGCGCAGCTCGGGCAGGGCCACGTGGCTCATGGTCGCCGAGGTGGCCAGGGAGGAGCCGCAGATGGCGCCGAAGCCGGCGCAGGCGCCGATCGCCGACATGCCCAGGCCGCCCTTCCAGTGGCCGACGAAGGCCGCCGCGCAGCGGAAGATCGCCCGCGACAGTCCGCCGTGGGTGGCGAACTGGCCCATCAGCACGAACAGCGGGATGACCGCCAGGTCGTAGTTGGACAGCCGCGAGTAGGCCAGGTTGTTGAGGGTGAACAGCAGCGCCGAGAGATCGCCATCGTTGACCGCCCAGAAGCAGGCGGCGCCGCCGATCAGCATGGTGATGCCGATGTGCACGCGCAGCGCCAGCAGGGTCAGGGTGATGGCCAGGGCGATCAGGCCGAGACTCAGACCGCTCATGGGCGACCTCCACGGACGATATCGATGATGCGGGCCAGCGAGCACAGCGCCAGCAGGATCAGGCTGGGGACGATGCACATCAGCGGGATCCACAGCGGAATGGACAGCAGGGTGGAGACGTCGCCGTACTCCAGGTTGTCGAACATCTGCAGGCCGGTGCGCCAGGCGAGGATCAGCGCGGCGAGCATGCACAGGCCGTGGGCGAGGCCGTCGAGGATGCGGCGCACCATCACCGGGGCCTTCATGGTGAAGGCGTCGACCTTGATGTGGGTGCCGCGCAGTTCGCACAGCGGCAGGAAGGCGGCGATGGCGACGGAGGCGCCGATCTCCATCAGCTCGATGTCGCCGCGGATCGGCGTCGAGAACAGCTTGCGGCCGATGATCGAGATCAGCGACATGTTGATGAGGGCGATCAGGACCAGACCGCCGGCCAGGGCGAAGCCCTGGGCGACGTAATGCAGAACACGGCGGAAAACGCCGTGTTCTGCGGTCAGGCCGCTCTCGAAGGACAGCGACTCGTTCATGGTGGTTTACCGGGCAGCGGAGGACAGGGTACGGGCGCCTTCCACCAGCGCCTTGCCGTCGATTCCCTTCGCAGTCGCTTCCTTGATCCAGGCATCGGCGACGCCGGCGGTGGCGTCCTGCATGGTCTGGTAGGTGGCCGCGTCGATGGCCACCAGGCCTTCGGCCGGGGTAGCGTTGCGGGCGGCTTCCATGGCCTTGTCCCAGGCGCTGCCGAAGCGCTCGCTCAGGGCCTTGCCGCTGTTGCGGTCGACGATTTCCTGCAGGTCCTTGGGCAGGCTGTCGAACTTCTTCTGGTTCATCAGCATGGTCAGCACGGTGTAGCCGAAGGCGGTTTCGCCGGCCGGGGATACGCTGTGGTACTGGGTGACCTCGTCCAGCTTGGTGGGCGGGACCACTTCCCAGGTGGCCATGGCGCCGTCGACCACGCCCTTGGAGATGGCTTCGGTCATCTGCGCCGGCGGCATGCTCACCGGAGTGGCGCCGAGCGCCTCGAGGGTCTTGGCGACGGTGCGGCTGGAGGCGCGGATCTTCAGGCCCTTGAGATCCTCCAGGCTGGCCACCGGCTTGTTGCGGGTGTGCAGCTCGAGGCCGCCGTCGCCGAACAGGGCGAGCACCTTGTAGCCCTTGAAGTCGTCCCTGGCGTACTGCTCGTAGAAGCTCCAGATGATGTCGTTGCCGGCCTTGCCGCCGTAGGGCAGCACGAAGGGCAGTTCGAGGGCCTCGACGCGCGGGAACTTGCCGGCGGAGTAGGCCGGAGCGGTCCAGACGATGTCGGCCACGCCGGTGCGCGCCATGTCGGCGAGCTTGGCCGGGGTACCGCCCAGTTGCATGGACGGGTAGATCTGGCACTTGATCCGGTCGTTGGATTCCTGGCGCAGCTGTTCGCACCACGGCTCGATGACGTTGAGCTGGGCGTTGGAGGTGGACGGCAGGAAATGGGCGACCTTCAGGGTATAGCTGTCGGCGGCCTGGGCGGCGGAGGCGGCGCCGATGGCGGCAGCAAGGGCAACGAGTTTCAAGGTTCTCATGGGATACTCCCGTTTTTCTTGTCGCCGGATTAGTAACATGTTAATCGAATGTTTGCATCAAAAATCTGCAGGACATCCGACAGGCGTTTACGGGATCCGGGTGACGATGGGCTCGGGTGAAGTGCCGGTGCCGCGCCGGCATGTCCAGCTGGCCCGGGAAAGCGTAGCCGAGCCCGCTGGCATGCGCCTCCGGCGCGAGACGCGAACAGTCGTTTCATCTGCTGCGCCCGCGGTTGCTTCCCGTGCAGGGGTGCCGGTCGTGCGACCGGTGGGAAGGCGGAGGCCATCCGCAGGCGCCGTTCGTTAACAAGTTAACGCTGCAATCGTGTGACAGCAGGCCGGGAGCGTCAAGTCCTCCGAAAGGAGGGGGCGGGGGATCTTGCTGTTGTGAAAATTCCGTTCATGCTTGACGCGACGGCGATTTCGCGGTTTTTAGAAGCGGAAGTTCGTTGGGATGTGTCCTGCATGCCGAGCAATAACTGGTTGTTAACATCTTAACCGGATGGTAAAAGGCGCATCCGGCCTGCCAGGAGGCTGCCAACCTGGCAGGCATGACTTCAGATTGATCGAACGAAAAAGTCCCCGTGGAGACAGAAAAACAATGATCAAGACCTCTCAGCGCTCGAAGCTGGCCCTCGGCGTCCTCGCTGCCGCGATGGCCGTCCCCGCCGTATCCCAGGCCGCCCTGGTGGAAGACAGCAAGGCGAGCCTCGAGCTGCGCAACATGTATCTGAACCGTGACGTTCGCGATGGCCGCATCAGCGGTCAGTCCTATGGCGAAATCTGGGGCCAAGGCTTCATCGCCAAGTTCGAATCCGGCTTCACCGAAGGCACCGTCGGCGTGGGTGTCGACGCCATCGGCATGCTGGGCGTCAAGCTGGATGGCAGCAAAGGCAATACCATCGGCAACATGCTGCCGGTTGGCGCCGATGGCGAGCCGGACGACGAGTACAGCGAGCTGGGTCTGACCGCCAAGGCGCGCATCTCCAAGTCGACCCTGCACGTGGGCACCCTGCAGCCGACCCTGCCGGTGGTGCAGTACAACAATACCCGTCTGCTGCCGGGCAGCTACGTCGGCGGCATGCTGACTTCCCAGGAAATCTCCGGTCTGACCGTGCATGCCGGCCGTCTGACCGAGTACAACCTGCGCGATTCCAGCAACAACGAGGAGTTCGCCCGCAACGTCGACAACTTCGACTTCGCCGGTGGCAGCTATGCCTTCAACCCGCAGCTGAGCGCCAGCTACTACTACGGCGACTACGACAACGTCTACAAGCAGCACTTCGCCGGCCTGGCGCACACCCTGCCGCTGGGCGAGGGCCTGAGCCTGCGCAGCGACCTGCGTTACTTCAACTCGAAGGATCAGGGTGACGCGAACTCGGGCAAGATCGACAACGACATGTACCAGGGCATGTTCACCCTGGGCATGGGCGCGCACAAGTTCGGCGTTGGTTACCAGAATCTGTCCGGCGACGGCGCCTTCCCGTTCATCGCCGGTGCCGATCCGTTCAGCGTCAACCTGGTGACCTACAACATTTTCCACCTTCAGGAAACCGACGCCTGGCAGGTTCGTTACGACTACGATTTCGCCTCCCTGGGCGTTCCGGGTCTGACCTTCATGACCCGCTACGTCAGCGCGGACAGCATCGAAACCGCAGCCGGCAACGATGGCAAGCAGTGGGAACGCGATACCGATATCGTCTACACCCTGCAGGACGGCAGCCTGAAAGGTCTGCGCTTCCACCTGCGCAACACTACCTTCCGTGCTAGTGACGTGGCTGGGAATTTCGGTCGCGACGTCGACGAAAACCGCGTGATCGTCAGCTACACCCTGCCGCTGCTCTAAGCAGTCCGCAGTCCGGCTGCTGGCAGCCAGGCTGAATGAAAAGGCCCGCCCTCACCGGCGGGCCTTTTTGCATCCGGTGCTCACTCGGTGCGTTCGCCCTCGCGGCTGCGGTACTCGCTGGGGGTCATGCCGGCCTCGCGGCTGAAGAAGCGGGTGAAGTAGGCCGGGTCCTTGAAGCCGAGCTGGTAGCCGATCTCGTTCACCGAGCCGGCGGTGAACAGCAGCAGGCGGCGGGCCTCCTGCATCAGCCGCTCGTGGACCAGGCGCTTGGACGGCAGGTCGGCGATGCGTCGGCAGATGTCGTTGAGGCGCGCCTCGGTGACGCCCATCGCCTGGGCGTAGCGCGACAGCGCCCAGTGCTCGCGGTAGTGGTCCTCGATCAGCGCGTTGAAGCGGTGGAAGATCTGCAGGTTGTCGTGGCGCACGTGCTGGTTCTTCACCGGCTCGGCGGCCAGGCGCAGCAGGGTGATGAAGATCAGCTGGGTCAGCGCGTGCAAGCTGGCCTGGCGCGCGGTCCGGCGTTCGGCGAATTCCTCGGCGAGCATGGCGAACAGGCGGTCGAGGCGCTCCACCTCGTCGGCGTAGCCGCTGCCGAGCGAGCCGAGCGCCACGCAGGTCGGCGACACCAGGCGCGGCTCGCCGGACTGGCTGAGATGGGCCTCGAGCAGCGGCCAGACCAGTTGCTGGCGCACGGTCAGAACATGGCCTTCACTATCCGGATGGGTGACGAAGGCGTGCGGGATGGTCGGTGGGGTGAGGAAGAACAGCGGGGCGCTCTCGCTGTACTGCCGGTCGTCGAGATAGACCCGCGCCGCGCCGCTGGTCACGTAGTGGACCTGGAAGAAGCGGTCGTGGCGGTGCACCGGCATGTTGCGGCCGAAGAAGTCGGCGAGCTTGCCGAGGGCCTCGTAGTGCACGTCCTCGTCGGCATATCTTTGGTCGTAGACCTGGCCGATGTTGATGTTCGGAATGGGCTCATGTTCCCGCATGATCCGCGGCCTCCCGCCTGTTCTGGGCTGTCTTGCATGATACCGCGCGGCGACGAAGCGGTGCCGAGGGTCTTGACCACGATTAACATGTTAATTATAAAGTTCACATGTTAACTGGCCGTCGCCCGACGGTGGTCATGGTGAGTGCCGGGCCCTGTCCGCGGGGGCCGGTTTATCCAACTGGTCTGTGGAGAAGAGCTGGCATGCGCCGAGCGATGATTGAAGTGGACGGCAAGGTCCTCGAGGCGACGGTCGACGAGAATGGTCAACCGTCCGTGAATGGCCAGGCCGTCAAGGCCGACGCCTGGAAAGCCCCGTTCGGCGGCACCGTGTTCGGCATCGCGCTGAACTACCGGGGGCTGCTGGACAGCAAGATCGCCGAGTTCAACGAGGATCCGTACAAGACCCCACCGAAGACCCCGGTGCTGTACATCAAGACCCCGAACACCGTGGTCGGCCACGAAGGCAGCATCGTCTTCCCGGCCGGCGTCGAAACCATCCAGGCCGGCCCGGCGCTGGGCGTGGTGATCGGCAAGCGCGCCAGCCGCGTCTCCGAGGCCGAGGCCATGGACTACGTCGGCGGCTACACCGCGGTCAACGAAGTGACCCTGCCGGAACTCAGCTTCTACCGCCCGGCGGTCAAGGCCAAGTGCCGCGACACCTTCTGCCCGGTCGGCCCGGTGGTGGTCGATGCCGCCGACATCAAGGATCCGCACGTGCTGGAGATCAGGCTGCTGGTCAACGGCGAAGTCCGCCAGCAGAACAGCACCGCCAACTTCGTGCGCCGCATTCCCGAGCTGATCAGCTTCCTCAGCCAGTTCATGACCTTCGAGCCGGGCGACCTGATCATCACCGGCGTGCCGGAAGGCCGCGTCGACCTCAAGGTCGGCGACAAGGTCGAAGTCGAAATCGCCGGCGTAGGCCGCCTCAGCAACACCGTGGTCGCGGAATAAGGAGCCGAACATGAAACACGCACGCATCCGTTACCAGGGCGAAGTCCACAACGTGTCCGTCGAAGACAACAACGCCGTCCGCCTGGTCGATGGCACCCTGCTGGCCGAGGATCAGGTCGAGTGGCTGCCGCCGGCCACCGGCAGCATGTTCGCCCTCGGCCTGAACTACGCCGACCACGCCGCCGAGCTGGCGTTCAAGGCGCCGACCGAGCCGCTGGTGTTCATCAAGGCGCCGAACACCTACACCGGCCACCGCCAGATCACCTGGCGTCCGGACAACGTCGCCTACATGCACTACGAGTGCGAGCTGGTGGCGGTGATCGGCAAGACCGCGCGCAACGTCAAGCGCGAGGACGCCCTGGACTACGTCGCCGGCTACACCGTGTGCAACGACTACGCGATCCGCGACTATCTGGAGAACTACTACCGGCCGAACCTTAGGGTGAAGAACCGCGACTGCACCACCCCGGTCGGCCCGTACATCATCGACCGCAGCCAGATCGCCGACCCGCAGAACCTCAAGCTGCGCACCTGGATCAACGGCGAGCTGCGCCAGGAAGGCACCACCGCGGACATGATCTTCGACATCCCGTTCCTGATCGAATACCTGTCCGCGTTCATGACCCTGCAGCCGGGCGACATGATCGCCACTGGCACCCCGGAAGGCCTGGCCGACGTCAAGCCGGGCGACGAGGTGGTCGTGGAAGTGGAGGGCGTCGGTCGCCTGGTCAACACCATCGTCAGCGAAGCCGATTTCTTCGCTGCCAAGAATGCCGCAGTAGCCAAGTGAGGGTTTAAGCAATGATCAAGCACTGGATCAACGGCCGCGAGGTCGAGAGCAAAGAAGTCTTCGAGAACCTGAACCCGGCTACCGGCGAGGTGATCTGCGAAGTGGCCAGCGGCGGCGCCGAGGAAATCGCCCAGGCCGTGGCCGCGGCCAAGGAAGCCTTCCCGAAGTGGGCCAACACCCCGGCCAAGGAACGCGCCCGCCTGATGCGCAAGCTGGGCGAGCTGATCGACCAGAACGTGCCCAAGCTGGCCGAGCTGGAGACCCTGGACACCGGCCTGCCGATCCACCAGACCAAGAACGTGCTGATCCCGCGCGCCTCGCACAACTTCGAGTTCTTCGCCGAGGTCTGCACCAACATGAACGGTCACACCTACCCGGTGGACGACCAGATGCTCAACTACACCCTGTACCAGCCGGTGGGTGTATGCGGCCTGGTCTCGCCGTGGAACGTGCCGTTCATGACCGCCACCTGGAAGACCGCGCCGTGCCTGGCGCTGGGCAACACCGCGGTGCTGAAGATGTCCGAGCTGTCGCCGCTGACCGCCAACGAGCTGGGTCGCCTGGCCCTGGAAGCCGGCATCCCGGCCGGCGTGCTCAACGTGGTGCAGGGCTACGGCGCCACCGCCGGCGACGCCCTGGTCCGCCATCCGGACGTGCGCGCGATCTCCTTCACCGGCGGCACCGCCACCGGCAAGAAGATCATGCAGACCGCCGGCCTGAAGAAGTACTCCATGGAACTGGGCGGCAAGTCGCCGGTGCTGATCTTCGACGACGCCGACCTCGAGCGCGCCCTCGACGCCGCGCTGTTCACCATCTTCTCGCTGAACGGCGAGCGCTGCACCGCGGGCAGCCGGATCTTCATCCAGGAAACCGTCTACGACCAGTTCGTCGCCGAGTTCGCCGCCCGCGCCAAGCGCCTGATCGTTGGCGATCCGCAGGATCCGAAGACCCAGGTCGGCTCGATGATCACCCAGGCGCACTACGACAAGGTGACCGGCTACATCAAGATCGGCATGGAAGAGGGCGCCACCCTGCTCGCCGGCGGCCTCGAGCGTCCGGCCAACCTGCCGGCACACCTGGCCAAGGGCCAGTTCATCCAGCCGACCGTGTTCGCCGACGTCGACAACCGCATGCGCATCGCCCAGGAAGAGATCTTCGGCCCGGTGGTGTGCCTGATGAAGTTCAAGGACGAGGCCGAGGCGCTGCGCCTGGCCAACGACACCGAGTACGGCCTGGCGTCCTACATCTGGACCCAGGACATCGGCAAGGCCCACCGCCTGGCCCGCGGCATCGAGGCCGGCATGGTGTTCATCAACAGCCAGAACGTGCGCGACCTGCGTCAGCCGTTCGGCGGCGTGAAGGCCTCGGGTACCGGCCGCGAGGGCGGCGAGTACAGCTTCGAGGTGTTCGCCGAGATCAAGAACGTGTGCATCTCCATGGGCAGCCACCACATCCCGCGCTGGGGCGTCTGAGGCAGCCACTAGCGACCGCCTGACGGTCGCCCGCGTCGGAACGGGCAGCTCCCCTCGGGGACTGCCCGTTTTCGGCCCTGCACAACCCGAACCATCGCCGCGTGCGCCGCGCGCATGAGGCCGCAAGGAGAATCGTCATGGGCAAACTCGCTCTGGCTGCCAAGATCACCCACGTTCCCTCCATGTACCTGTCCGAGCTGCCCGGCCCGCGCCACGGCTTCCGCCAGGCGGCCATCGACGGTCACATCGAGATCGCCCGCCGCTGCCGCGAGCTGAACGTCGACACCATCGTGGTGTTCGACACCCACTGGCTGGTCAACGCCAACTACCACATCAACTGCGCGCCGCACTTCAAGGGCGTGTACACCAGCAACGAGCTGCCGCACTTCATCAGCAACATGGCGTACGAGTTCCCGGGCAACCCGGAGCTGGGCCGCCTGCTGGCCGAGGAAGCCAACCGCCTGGGCGTGGAGACCATGGCCCACGACGCCACCACCCTCGGCCCGGAGTACGGCACCCTGGTGCCGATGCGCTACATGAACGCCGACCAGCGCTTCAAGGTGATCTCGGTGTCGGCGCTGTGCACCTCGCACTACCTGGCCGACAGCGCGCGCCTCGGCTGGGCGATGCGCAAGGCCGTGGAAGAGCACTACGACGGCACCGTGGCCTTCCTCGCCAGCGGCTCGCTGTCGCACCGCTTCGCGCAGAACGGCACCGCGCCGGACTTCGCCACCAAGGTGTGGAGCCCGTTCCTCGAGGACCTCGACCACCGCGTGGTGCAGATGTGGGAGCAGGGCGAGTGGGAGACCTTCTGCGCCATGCTGCCGGAGTACGCGGTCAAGGGTCACGGCGAGGGCTTCATGCACGACACCGCGATGCTGCTCGGCGCGCTGGGCTGGAGCAAGTACGACGGCAAGGCCGAGGTGCTGACCCCGTACTTCGGTTCCTCCGGCACCGGGCAGATCAATGCGGTGTTCCCGGTCACCCCGCAGGACGGTTCGGCCATCCCGGCGGCGCAGGCCAGCAACCCGGACTTCATCGCCGCCAGCCGCCTGTAAGGAGCGCGCCATGCCCCATCTGGTCCTCTACTACAGCCCCGACCTCGAGCGCGACGTCGACGTCGCTTCCCTGTGCCGCGAGCTGGCCGACTGCATGCTCGCGCAGCGCGACGAGAACGGCCGCCAGGTGTTCCCCACCGGCGGCACCCGCGTGCTGGCCTACCCGGCCGCGCACGCGGCGATCGCCGACGGCCAGGGCGACTACGGCTTCTTCTACGCCAACCTGCGCATGGGCAGCGGGCGCAGCGCGGCGGTGCACCGGCAGGTCGGCGACAGCCTGCTGGCGGTGCTGCGCGCGCGCCTCGACGGCTTGCTCGCCCAGCGGCCGATCGGCGTGACCCTGCAGATCGACGAGAGCAGCGCGCAGGTCTACGACGCCAAGCACAGCACGCTGCACCCCCTGTTCACCAAGAATTCCTGAGGTTTCCATGCTCGACGCCAGCATCATCCAGCAAGCCGCCGAACGCCTCGATACCGCCGAACGCACCGGCGAGCAGATCCGCCAGTTCTCCATCGAGTATCCGGGCATCACCATCGAGGACGCCTACGCCATCCAGCGCGCCTGGGTGTCGAAGAAGATCGCCGACGGTCGCAAGCTGATCGGCCACAAGATCGGCCTGACCTCGCGCGCCATGCAGGTCTCCTCGAACATCACCGAGCCGGACTACGGCGCGCTGCTCGACGACATGCTGTTCGAGGAGAGCAGCGACATCCCGGCCAGCCGCTTCATCGTGCCGCGCGTCGAGGTCGAGCTGGCGTTCATCCTCGGCAAGCCGCTGAAGGGCCCGAACTGCACCCTCTTCGACGTGCTGGACGCCACCGAGTACGTGATTCCGGCGCTGGAGATCATCGACGCGCGGATCCACAACGTCGACCCGGAAACCGGGGTGACCCGCAAGGTGTTCGACACCATCTCCGACAACGCCGCCAACGGCGGCATCGTGCTCGGCGGTCGCGCCATCCGTCCGCACGACGTCGACCTGCGTCGCGTGCCGGCGATCCTCTATCGCAACGGCGTGATCGAGGAGTCCGGGGTGTCCGCCGCGGTGCTCAACCACCCGGCCAAGGGCGTGGCCTGGCTGGCCAACAAGCTGGCGCCCTACGGCGTGACCCTGGAGCCGGGGCAGATCATCCTCGGCGGCTCGTTCACCCGCCCGGTGGCGGCCAAGGCCGGCGACACCTTCCATGTCGACTACGACATGCTCGGCTCCATCTCCTGCCGCTTCGTCTGAGGAAAGATCGATGCAGATGCCAGTCAACACCTTCAAGCAGCGTCTGAACGCCGAGCAGCAGATCGGCCTGTGGGTCGGCCTGGCCGACCCGTACTGCGCCGAGCTGGCGGCCAACGCCGGTTTCGACTGGCTGCTGCTCGACGCCGAGCACGCACCCAACGATCTGCGCGCGCTGCTCGGCCAGCTGCAGGCGGTGGCCCCGTACGCCAGCCAGCCGATCGTCCGTCCGCCGATCGGCGACGCGGTGATCATCAAGCAGCTGCTCGACATCGGCGCGCAGACCCTGCTGGTGCCGATGGTCGAGTCGGCCGAGCAGGCCGAGGATCTGGTGCGCGCCATGCACTATCCGCCGAAGGGCATCCGCGGCGTCGGCGCCGCCCTGGCGCGCGCCTCGCGCTGGAACAACATTCCCACCTACCTGGCCGAGGCCGACGCGCAGATGTGCCTGCTGGTCCAGGTGGAGAGCCTCAGGGGCCTGGAGAACCTCGACGCCATCGCTGCGGTCGAGGGCGTCGACGGCGTGTTCATCGGCCCGGCCGACCTGTCGGCGGCCATGGGCCACCGCGGCAACCCCGGCCACCCGGAAGTCCAGGCCGCCATCGAGGACGCCATCGCGCGCATCCGCAAGGCCGGCAAGGCCGCCGGCATCCTCAGCGCCGACGAGAAGCTGGCGCGCCGTTACCTGGAGCTGGGCTGCGCGTTCGTCGCCGTGGGCGTCGACACCAGCCTGCTGATGCGCTCGCTCAAGGCGCTGGCCGCCAACTTCAAGGGTACTGCGCCGGCGCCGGCCGCCGGCGGCAGCAGCGTCTACTGATTTCCTTTCGAGAGATTCGCCATGCAACTGACCGATAGCACCCTGCTGCGTACCCAGGCCTTCGTCGACGGCCAGTGGATCGACGCCGACGACGGCGCCACCTTCGAGGTGACCAACCCGGCCGACCTGTCGCACATCTGCCACGTCGCCTCCGTGGGCGCCGCGGAAACCGCCCGTGCGGTGGCCGCCGCCGAGGCCGCCCTGCCGGCCTGGCGCGCCAGGACCGCCAAGGAGCGCTCGGCGCTGCTGCGCAAGTGGTTCGAGCTGATCATGGCCAACCAGGAAGACCTGGCCCGCCTGCTCAGCTGGGAACAGGGCAAGCCGCTGACCGAGAGCCGCGGCGAGATCGCCTACGGCGCCAGCTTCATCGAGTGGTTCGCCGAGGAAGCCAAGCGCGTCTACGGCGACGTGATCCCGCACGACAAGCAGGGCCGCCGCCTGGTGGTGATCAAGCAGCCGATCGGCGTGGTCGCCGCGATCACCCCGTGGAACTTCCCCAACGCGATGATCACCCGCAAGGCCGGCCCGGCGCTGGCCGCCGGCTGCACCATCGTCATCAAGCCGGCCTCGGAGACCCCGCTGTCGGCGCTGGCCCTGGCCGAACTGGCCAGCCGCGCCGGCATCCCCGCCGGGGTGGTCAACGTGGTCACCGGCAACGCCCGCGCCATCGGCGGCGAGCTGACCGGCAACCCGAGCGTGCGCAAGCTGTCGTTCACCGGCTCCACCGGGATCGGCAAGATGCTCATGGCGCAGTGCGCCGACACCATGAAGAAGGTCAGCATGGAGCTGGGCGGCAACGCGCCGTTCATCGTCTTCGACGACGCCGACCTCGACGCCGCGGTGGCCGGCGCCATGGCCTCCAAGTACCGCAACAGCGGCCAGACCTGCGTGTGCACCAACCGCCTGCTGGTGCAGGACGGCGTCTACGACGAGTTCGCCAAGCGCCTGGTGGCCGCGGTCAACGCCCTCAAGGTCGCCCCGGCCCACGAGGCCGGCGCCGAGCAGGGCCCGCTGATCAACGCCAAGGCGGTGGCCAAGGTCGAGGAGCACATCGCCGACGCCGTTGCCAAGGGCGCCAAGGTGCTCGCCGGCGGCAAGCCGCACGCCCTGGGCGGCAGCTTCTTCGAGCCGACCGTGCTCGGCGAGGTGACCCCGGACATGCTGGTGGCGCGCGACGAGACCTTCGGTCCGCTGGCGCCGATCTTCCGCTTCAAGACCGAGGCCGAAGCGATCCAGATGGCCAACGACACCGAGTTCGGCCTGGCCTCCTACCTGTACACCCGCGACCTGGGCCGCGCCTGGCGGGTCAGCGAGGCACTGGAATACGGCATGGTCGGCGTCAACGAGGGTATCATCTCCACCGAGATCGCTCCCTTCGGCGGCATCAAGGAATCCGGCACCGGCCGCGAGGGCTCCAGGTACGGCATCGACGACTACGTCGAGCTCAAGTACATGTGTCTGGGCATCGGTGGCTGAGCGCGCCCGCCTTCTGTGTCAGAGCATGGCGTCGCCCCGGAGGGGCGGCGCCTTGTGGTTTTTTCCAGGAACATCATGGCCTCCATGTCCAAACCCGAACCTTCCCTCACCCTGGCCCTGCTGCAGGCGCGCGAAGCGGCGATGAGCTTCTTCCGGCCGCTGCTCAACGCCCACGACCTGACCGAACAGCAGTGGCGGGTGATCCGCATCCTCAGCCAGTACCCGCACGGCGAGCTGGAGAGCCACCAACTGGCGGAGATGGCCTGCATCCTGCGCCCGAGCATGACCGGCGTGCTGGTGCGTCTGGAGCGCGACGGCCTGGTACGGCGCTGGAAGCCGGCCAACGACCAGCGCCGCCTGTGCGTCAGCCTGACGCCCAAGGGCATCGCGCTGTTCGAGGAGATGAGCGGCGAGATGGCCCGCCAGTACAAGGAAATCCAGCGCCAGTTCGGCCCGGAGAACTTCCAGACCCTGATGCGCCTGCTGCAGGAGCTGGCCCGGATCGAACCCGGTGCGCCGGGCGGGCGCAAGAGCGCCTGAGTGCCGGACTGCGGCGCGCCGGCGTTGCCTGGGCGGCCGTGCGCCTGCTAGCTTGCCGGGCGTCTGGCCGAGCCGAGCGCCGGCCTGCGTGCGAACAACAACAATCCGCCCATGAGGTGCCCGATGCTGCGTAACCAACTCACCCTGTCCCTGGACCTGGCCCAGCAGGCCATGTCCGCCGCCCTCGCCGAGGCGCGCCAGCTCGGCGTGCGCGTCAGCCTGTCGATCGTCGACGCCAGCGGCCAGCTGATCCACCTGGCGCACATGGACGGCGCGCCGGCGCCGAGCCGCGACATCGCCCACGACAAGGCCTGGACTGCCGCCGGCTTCGGCCTGGCCACCAGCGCCTGGGAAGAGCGCCTGGCGAGCATGCCGGCCAGCGTGCGCGACGGCCTGCTGCAGCGCCCGCGCCTGGCGATGTTCGGCGGCGGCGTGCCGGTGAAGGTCGAGGGCGTGGTGGTCGGCGCCATCGGCGTCTCCGGCGCCACCGCCGAGCAGGACGAGCAGTGCGCCCAAGCGGGCGTCGCGGCGATCCTCGCCGCGCTGAAGCAGTAATTCCGCGTCATATGTAGGGTGGAAAACGACCGCAGGTCTTTTCCACCGCCTGCGCACTGGGCACGGTGGAAAATCGCTGCGCGAGTTTTCCACCCTACTTACCTACGCGGCGTAACCCGGCATGCCGGCTGGCACATCAACGGTGTAGGAGCGAATTCATTCGCGACCTCCGGCGCCGCTCGCGAATGAATTCGCTCCTACAGTTCCTACCGCTGCTCGCTCTGCGGCGTCACCCGCAGCACTTCCTCGACGGTGGTCTGGCCGCTGGCGACCTTCTGCGCGCCGGACAGGCGCAGGCTGCGCATGCCTTCCTTGAATGCCTGGCGGCGCAGCGCGGCGAGGTCGGTGTCGGCGTGGATCAGCTGCCTCAGGCCGTCGCTCATCAGCATGATCTCGTACACCCCGGCGCGGCCGCGGTAGCCGGTGTCGCGGCACTCGTTGCAGCCCACCGCGCGCATCGCGCCGCCCGGCAGCGGCGCGCTCCACGGCCGGGTCAGCTCCTGCCAGTCGCCGGCGTCGAGGCTGTGCGGCGCCTTGCAGTGCGGGCACAGGGTGCGCACCAGGCGCTGGGCCATCACCCCGAGAATCGTCGCTTTCAGCAGGTAGTGCGGCACGCCCAGTTCGAGCAGGCGGCTGATCGCGCTGGGCGCATCGTTGGTGTGCAGGGTGGAGAGCACCAGGTGGCCGGTCAGCGCCGCCTGGATGGCCATCTCGGCGGTCTCCAGGTCGCGGATCTCGCCGACCATGATGATGTCCGGGTCCTGGCGCATCAGCGCGCGCACGCCGCTGGCGAAGGTCAGCTCGATGTTGTGCTGCACCTGCATCTGGTTGAACGCCGGCTCGATCATCTCGATCGGGTCCTCGATGGTGCAGACGTTCACCTCCTCGGTCGCCAGCTGCTTGAGGGTGGTGTACAGGGTGGTGGTCTTGCCCGAGCCGGTGGGGCCGGTGACCAGGATGATGCCGTTGGGCTGGCCGGTCATGCTCCGCCAGCGGCGCAGGTCGTCGGCGGAGAAGCCGAGCTTGTCGAAGCCCTTGAGCAGCACCTCGGGGTCGAAGATGCGCATCACCAGCTTCTCGCCGAAGGCGGTGGGCAGCGTCGACAGGCGCAGCTCGATCTCGCCGCCGTCCGGCGCCTTGGTCTTGATCCGCCCGTCCTGCGGCTTGCGCTTCTCGGCCACGTTCATCCGCCCGAGGCTCTTCAGCCGGCTGACGATGGCCATGGTGACCTGGGCGGGGAACTGGTAGACGTTGTGCAGCACGCCGTCGATGCGGAAACGTACCGTGCCCTGCTCGCGGCGCGGCTCGATGTGGATGTCGCTGGCGCGCTGCTGGAAGGCGTACTGGAACAGCCAGTCGACGATGGTGACGATGTGCGCGTCGTTGGCGTCCGGCTCGCCGTCGGCGGCGCCGAGGCTGAGCAACTGCTCGAAGTTGCCGACCCCGCTGATCTTCTGCTCGGAGGCCGAGGCGCCGCTGACCGAACGGGCCAGGCGGTAGAACTCCTGAGTGAAGCGCTGCAGGTCCGCGGGGTTGGCCACCACCCGGCGGATGCTGCGCTTGAGCACGTGGGTGAGGTTGGCCTCCCAGCTGCCGACGAACGGCTGGGCGCTGGCGATGGTCACGCTCTCGGCATCCACCGCCACGGCGAGGATCTTGTGGCGCTGGGCGAAGGCGTGCGACATCAGCGGGGTGACCGCGGCGACGTCGATCTTCAGCGGGTCGATGCGCAGGTAGGGCTGGCCGGCGAGCTCGGCCAGCCACTGGGTCAGCGTCTCGAGGTCGAGCTTGCGGCCGGGATGGGCGCGGTCGTCGAGCTGCTGGGCGGCGAGGAACTCCAGCGGATGCTGCTGGCTGTCCAGGCTGCTGCGGCGGATCGCCAGGCACTGCTCGGCGAGCGCCTGGTCGAGGCGTCCCTGCTGGATCAGCTCGCGCAGCAGGTCGTTGAGGTCGAGCCAGCGGTCCTGGGCGGGCGTGGTCATGGCGGTCATCGGATTCCTCGGGCGGGCGTCTGGAGCAGGGCGCCAGCATGCCGGGAAGCGCCCGGACTGTCGCCGGGGCAGGTCATGTTTCGGCCGGGTGGACCTCCGTAGGGTGCGCCATGCGCACCACCGTGCCTCGGGAGGTGCGCGCGGCTCATCCTACGGGTGTCGCGGGCTTACTTCAGCGCCTTCCAGCCCCTGAGCATCCATACCGTCTGCACCTGTTCGGCGCGCGCCTGCAGGGTGTCCTCGTCGGCCGTGCGGCGGGCCAGCTCGACCAGCTTGTTCAGCTCGCCGTACAGGCGGTCGGCCTCGGGGATCTCCAGCACGCCGCGGGCCAGGCGCAGCCAGGCGGCCATGCGCTCGAGACGCGGCAGCTGCTCGGGCAGGTCGTAGGGCTGGCGCTGGTAGCGCTCCAGCGGCAGGGCGGCGATCTCCTCGCCGAGCAGGCGCGGCAGCCAGCGGCCGAGCGGCGCGGTGCCGGCGCGCCGGCCGCGCTCGTTGCGCTTCTCGGTCCAGGCGCGGCTCAGCAGCCAGCGCGAGGCCTGCAGCGAGAAGCGGCCCCAGCGGGTCTCGTCCAGTTCGGCGGCGAACTGCTCGGGGGCGACCTGGCGCACGCAGTCGTCGTCCTGGCCGGCCTGGACGAGCGGGCGCCAGTCCTCGAGCAGGGCGTCCAGCATCTCGCGCAGCTCGCGCGAGCTGGCCCGCGGCGCAGCCTGGCCGAGGCTGCCGAGCAGGGCGCGCAGGTCGATGAGCTGCTGCAGCCACTGCTCGAGCAGCCGCCAGTGGCCGCTGAAACGGTACTGCTCGGCGAGGCGCTGGCTGTTGCCGAGCAGTTGCCAGGCCAGTGCGGCGAAGGCGTCGTCCAGCGGCTGCTCGCTGCACAACTGCGGCTCCGGCAGGGCGACGGCGTAGCAGGCCGGGTCGAACAGCCGGTAGCCGCGCTCGGCCTTGCTGATGTCGCAGGGCATCAGCGGCAGTGCGGCGGCCAGCTCGCCGGCCAGCTCGAGCAGCGCGGCCGGCTCGCCCTGGCGCAGCTCCAGCTCCAGCTCGCAGATTTCCTCTTCCCGACCAGCGGCGAGCACCTTGCCGAGGTCCAGCGCCGCCTCGATCACCACCTTGGCCTTGCCGCGTCCCCAGGCCAGCTCGGCCCGCTCGCGGAGGAAGTCGGTGGTGAAGATCGGCTGCAGCAGGCCCTTGTCCAGAGCGGCCAGCTCGGCCGGCCAGCAGTCGTCGCCGAGCCGGCCGAGGTCCAGTTCGGGACGCTCCAGGTACCAGTCCCACTCGTTGCGTTCGGACAGCCCGGCGACGCTCTGCCCGCGGCTCTTCAGGGTCTGGATGTACTGCTCGCCGTCGCGGCGCAGGCGCAGGGCGACGCGGGCGCGGGCCAGATCGCGCTCGGGGGTGTCGTAGTACTGGTTGAACAGCTCGGCGTGCTGCCAGCCGCTCTTGTTGCGCTTGTTCAGCAGCGGGTGCTCGCGCAGGGCGGCGAGGGTGGCGCGGCTGGCGCGCAGCTTGATTTCGGTTTCTTTGACCATGACGGACGGGTCCTGCCCTTATCAGACAACTGTTACGGCGAAATGATGGCGTGCTGGCGGGGCCGATGGGGGCGGACTTATAATCGGGGTCCTTTCCAACAGGGTTCTATCCCATGCCGATCAATCCCTTCGTCAGCCTGTTCGGGCGCTCGCCCATCGGGCCGATGCAACAGCACATCGCCAAGGCACACGAATGTGCTGCGAATCTCCTGCCGTTCTTCCAGGCCGTCATCGCCGAGGACTGGGCGCGGGTGGAGCAGATTCAGCAGGAGATGTCGCGACTGGAGCAGGAAGCCGACAAGCTCAAGAAGAGCGTGCGTATCCATCTGCCGAAAAGCCTGTTCCTGCCGGTGCCGCGCTCGGATCTGCTGGAGCTGCTCAGTGTACAGGACAAAGTGGCCAACCGCGCCAAGGACATCGCCGGCCTGATGCTGGGCCGCCAGATGTGCATCCCGCAGCCGCTGCAGCCGCTGATGCTGGCCTACGTGCAGCGCACCGTGGACGCCAGCGCCCAGGCGCTGAAGGCGATGAACGAGCTGGACGAACTGCTCGAGACCGGCTTCGCCGGCCGCGAGGCGACCCTGGTCGAGAACATGGTCGAGGAGCTCGAGGTGATCGAGCGCGACACCGACCGCCTGCAGGTCGAGGTGCGCCGCACCCTGTTCAAGCTGGAGAAGGAGCTGCCGCCGGTCGACGTGATGTTCCTCTACCAGGTCATCGAGTGGATCGGCGACGTGGCCGACCGCGCCGAGCGCGTCGGCAACCGTCTGGAGCAACTGCTGGCGCGCTGATGCGCCAGCGTTCTTTCTGGGACCAACGAGAAACCCCCTATGTCTCTTATTGCGGATTACGGCTTCGTACTCCTCGTGCTCGCCTGCCTGTTCGGCTTCTTCATGGCCTGGGGCGTCGGCGCCAACGACGTGGCCAACGCCATGGGCACCTCGGTCGGCTCGCGGGCGCTGACCATCAAGCAGGCGATCCTGATCGCCATGGTCTTCGAGTTCTGCGGCGCCTACCTGGCCGGCGGTCAGGTCACCCAGACCATCAAGAGCGGCATCGTCGACGCTGCGGTGATTCCGCCGGAGCTGATGGTGCTGGGCATGATGTCGGCACTGCTGGCGGCCGGCACCTGGCTGCTGGTGGCCTCGGTCAAGGGCTGGCCGGTGTCCACCACCCACACCATCGTCGGCGCGGTGATCGGCTTCGCCGCGGTGGGCATCTCGGTGGATGCCGTGCACTGGTCGGGGATCGGCCCGATCGTCGCCAGCTGGGTGGTCTCGCCGCTGCTCTCCGGCATCGTCGCCTTCGGCCTGTTCGTCAGCGTGCAGAAGCTGATCATCGACACCGACGATCCGTTCCGCAACGCCAAGCGCTTCGTGCCGCTGTACATGTTCCTGACCGGCTTCATGGTCGCGATCATGACCGTCTCCAAGGGCCTCAAGCAGGTCGGCCTGGACCTCTCCACCGGCCAGAGCCTGCTGCTGGCGCTCGGCGTCGGCGTGCTGGTGATGCTGCTCGGCATCGCCCTGCTCAGCCGCATCCGCATCGACGAGGAGGCGGACAAGACCTTCCACTACGCCAGCGTGGAGAAGGTCTTCGCCGTGCTGATGATCTTCACCGCCTGCTCGATGGCCTTCGCCCACGGCTCCAACGACGTGGCCAACGCGGTCGGTCCGCTGGCGGCGGTGGTCGCGGTGATCCAGTCCGGCGGCGAGGCGGTCGGCGCCAAGGCCGCCTTGCCCAACTGGGTGCTGCTGCTCGGCGCGGTGGG
The DNA here is from genome assembly GCF_024451105.1 of Stutzerimonas stutzeri. Taxonomy (GTDB): domain Bacteria; phylum Pseudomonadota; class Gammaproteobacteria; order Pseudomonadales; family Pseudomonadaceae; genus Geopseudomonas; species Geopseudomonas stutzeri_A. The sequence goes on along the minus strand of NZ_JANGEY010000001.1, from coordinate 696,097 downwards.
TATCGTGGTCGGCCTGGCCACCTACGGCTACAAGGTGATCGCCACCATCGGCAAGGAAATCACCGAGCTGACCCCCAGCCGCGGCTTCGCCGCCGAACTGGCCACCGCCACCACCGTGGTCGGCGCCTCGGCCATCGGCCTGCCGGTGTCCACCACCCACACCCTGGTCGGTGCGGTGCTCGGCATCGGCATCGCCCGCGGCATCGGCGCGCTGAACCTCGGCGTGGTCGGGCGCATCTTCATGTCGTGGATCGTCACCCTGCCGGCCGGCGCCATCCTGGCCATCGTCTTCTTCACCATCCTCAAGGCGATCTTCGCCTGACCCGGCCGCCGTGCCCGCTGCTGCGGGCGCGGCGGTTTCCCCCCGCGGCCTCCCGGCCTATCATGCAAGGCACATCCTCCGGAGTGCCTTCATGCCCCTTCCCAGTCTCAAGCAGCAGTTCGCCGAGCTGATCGCCCTGCCGTCGGTCAGCTGCACCCAGGCCAGCCTCGACCAGCCCAACCGTCCGGTCGTCGAACGCCTGGCGACCTGGCTCGGCGATCTCGGCTTCGCCTGCGAGATCCAAGACGTCGCCCCCGGCAAGGCCAACCTGCTGGCCTCCTACGGCGCCGGCCCCGGCGGCCTGGTGCTGGCCGGGCACAGCGACACCGTGCCGTGCAACCCGGCGCTGTGGAGCGGCGATCCCTTCGCCCTGCGCGAGGCCGACGAGCGCTGGTACGGCCTCGGCGTGTGCGACATGAAGGGCTTCTTCCCGCTGATCGTCGAGGCGGTGCGCCCGCTGCTCGACCGGCCGTTCCGCCAGCCGCTGCTGATCCTCGCCACCTGCGACGAGGAAAGCTCGATGAGCGGCGCCCGCGCGCTGGCCGAGGCCGGCCGCCCGCTGGGCCGCGCCGCGGTGATCGGCGAGCCGACCGGCCTCAAGCCGATCCGCCTGCACAAGGGGGTGATGATGGAGCGCATCGACATCCTCGGGCAGAGCGGCCACTCCTCCGACCCGAGCCTCGGGCGCAGCGCCCTGGAGGCCATGCACGCGGCCATCGGCGAGCTGCTCGCCCTGCGCGGCCAGTGGCAGCAGGAGTTCAACAACCCGCTGTTCAACGTGCCGCAGCCGACCCTCAATCTCGGCTGCATCCACGGCGGCGACAATCCCAACCGCATCTGCGGCCAGTGCGCGCTGGAGTTCGACCTGCGCCCGCTGCCGGGCATGGACCCCGAGCAGCTGCGCGCGGCGATCCGCGGCAAATTGCAGCCGCTGGCCGAGCAGCGCGGCGTGCGCATCGACTACGGGCCGATCTTCCCCGGCGTGCCGCCGTTCGAGCAGGCCGCGCAGAGCGAGCTGGTGCGCCTGGCCGAGCGCCTCACCGGGCATGCCGCGGAGGCGGTGGCCTTCGGCACCGAGGCGCCCTACCTGCAGCAGCTCGGCTGCGAGACCCTCGTCCTCGGCCCCGGCGACATCGCCTGCGCCCACCAGCCGGACGAGTACCTGGACCTTGCGCGCATCGCGCCGACCGTCGAGCTGCTGCGCGCGCTGATCGGCCACTACTGCCTCGACGCCCAACCGATCCGGTAGGCGCCGGCAGGCTGGCTCCCACCCCGAACACGATCACGGCCATGCTCCGGCCTGGCCGCCTACCCCGGGACGCGATTCGTCCCCAATGGCAGGTTCTTCATGCACGACTACGTCAACTGGCTGCGCCACGCCACCCCCTACATCAACGCCCACCGCGAGCGCACCTTCGTGGTCATGCTGCCGGGCGAGGGGGTCGAGCACCCCAACTTCGCCAACATCGTCCACGACCTGGTGCTGCTGCACAGCCTCGGCGTGCGCCTGGTGCTGGTCCACGGCTCGCGCCCGCAGATCGAGGCGCGCCTCGCCGCGCGCGGCCTGGCGCCGCGCTACCACCACGGCCTGCGGGTCACCGACGGGCCGACCCTGGAGTGCGTGGTCGAGGCGGTCGGCGGCCTGCGCCTGGGGATCGAGGCGCGCCTGTCGATGGACATGGCCGCCTCGCCGATGCAGGGCGCGCGCCTGCGCGTGGCCGGCGGCAACCTGGTCACCGCGCGGCCGATCGGCGTGGTCGACGGCGTCGACTACCAGCACACCGGCCTGGTGCGGCGCATCGACCGCAAGGGCATCGAGCGCCTGCTCGACGAGCGACGCATCGTCCTGCTGTCCTCGCTCGGCTACTCGCCGACCGGGGAGATCTTCAACCTGGCCTGCGAGGACGTGGCGATGAGCGCGGCCATCGACCTGCAGGCGGAGAAGCTGATCCTGTTCGGCGCCGCGCGCGGCCTGCTCGACGAGCACGGCCAGCTGGTCCGCGAGCTGCGCCCGCAGCAGGTGCCGGCGCACCTGGCGCGCCTCGGCAGCGACTACCAGGGCGAGCTGCTCGATGCCGCCGCCCAGGCCTGCCGCGGCGGCGTGCGGCGCAGCCACATCGTCAGCTACGCGGAGGACGGCGCGCTGCTCAACGAGCTGTTCACCCGCGACGGCGCCGGCACCCTGGTGGCCCAGGAGCAGTTCGAGCAGCTGCGCGAGGCGGGCATCGACGACGTCGGCGGGCTGCTCGAGCTGATCCGTCCGCTGGAGGAGCAGGGCATCCTGGTGCGCCGCTCGCGCGAGGTGCTCGAGCGCGAGATCGGCCAGTTCAGCATCGTCGAGCGCGACGGGCTGATCATCGCCTGCGCGGCGCTCTACCCGGTGCCGGACTCCGATTGGGGCGAGCTGGCCTGCCTGGCCGTGCACCCCGAGTACCGCCAGGGCGGCCGCGGCGACCAGCTGCTCGAGCGCATCGAGCAGCGCGCCCGCGCCATGGGCCTGAAGACCCTGTTCGTGCTCACCACGCGCACCGCCCACTGGTTCCAGGAGCGCGGCTTCAAGGCCAGCAGCGTCGAGCGCCTGCCGGCGGCGCGCGCCTCGCTGTACAACTTCCAGCGGCAGTCGAAGGTGTTCGAGAAGCCGCTGTAAGGGGCGCCTGGAAACGCAAAAGCCCATGCCACGGCATGGGCTTTTGCATGGGGGCAGCACTCGTTTGCGGCTCAGGCCGGCTCGATCGCCGCCATGTAGCGCTCGACGAATTCCTCGAAGCTGCCCTGCTGGCGAGCTTCCAGCTCGGTCTGGGCATCCAGCGAGGCGCGGGCGGCCTGTTCGAAGGCGGCCAGCTGCGCGCGCTCCAGCGGCCGGCCGCGGAACCAGGCGGCGTGCCGTTCGGACTGGCGCAGGGCGAAGGCGTGGAAGCCGAGATTGTCCTCGCGCAGGCTCTGCAGCACGCGCGCCGACGGGGTCAGGCGGGCATCCTCCAGCTTGACGCGCTGGCTGGCCAGCGCCTGTCGGTGCAGGTCGTCGCCGTGGGCGGCGTCCAGCGCTTCGGCGCAGGCCTGCATGCGCTCGAGCAGCTCGAGCCCCCATTCCCGCAGGCCGACCGGCAGGCCGCGGCGGCTCAGCTGCAGGCCGGGCCGGCGGCCTTCCTTGACGGTCAGGGCGAAGTTGCCGGTGCACTCGCGGCATTCGTCGGCCGAGAAGCGCGGGCTGTCCTCCAGAGCGCAGAACAGCAGGAAGGCGTCGAGGAAGCGCGCGGTGGGCAGGTCGATGCCCAGTGGCAGGAACGGGTCGATGTCCAGGCAGCGTACCTCGACGTACTGCACGCCGCGTGCGCCGAGCGCCTGGATCGGCCGCTCGCCGGAGTCGACCACCCGCTTGGGACGGATGCTCGAGTAGTACTCGTTCTCGATCTGCAGCACGTTGGTGTTGAGCTGCAGCCACTCGCCGTCCTGCCGGGTGCCGATGGCCTGGTAGGGCGGGTAGGGCGTCGACACCGCCTGGCGCAGGCTGGCGAGGTAGCTGTCGAGGTCGTCGTAGCAGGGCTTGAGACTGGCCTGGGCGTTGTTCTGGTAGCCCAGGTCGCTCATCCGCAGGCTGGTGGCCCACGGCAGGTACAGGGTGTCCGCGCCCAGGCGCTCGAGGTCGTGCTCGCGCCCGGCGAGGAAGCCGGCGTCGACCGCCGGCGAGGCGCCGAACAGGTACATCAGCAGCCAGCTGTAGCGGCGGAAGTTGCGGATCAGCGCGACGTAACGCGCCGACTGCCAGTCCTGTGCCGGGCGCTGGTCGCCCTCGTCCTGCTGCAGCAGCGGCCACAGCGCCTCGGGCAGCGAGAAGTTGTAGTGGATGCCGGCGATGCACTGCATGGCCTTGCCGTAGCGTACCGCCAGCCCCTGGCGGTAGACGTGCTTGAGGCGGCCGATGTGGCTGGCGCCGTATTCGGCGATGGGGATCTCCGCCTCGGCCGGCAGATGGCAGGGCATCGAGTGGGTCCACAACTGCTCCGTGCCCATCCGCGCGTAGGCGAAGCGATGGATGGCGTCCAGCTCGTCGAGGGTGCGTGCCGGGTCCTCGTGGGCGGCGGTGATGAACTCCAGCAGCGCCTCGGAATAGTCGGTGGTGATCTGCTCGTGGGTCAGCGCCGAGCCGAGCGCCCGCGGGTGCGGGGTCAGCGCCAGGCGGCCGGCGGGATCGACGCGCAGGCTTTCCTTTTCCAGGCCGTGCCGGCAGTGACGCAGCAGGTCGCGCTGGTCGGCGTGGTCGAGCAGGGCCAGGCGGCGGGAAAGTAGGTCGCTCAAAAGTCGGATTCCTGTTGGCAAATATGCCGCACTATGGGGGCGACGGACGGCAGTCTCAAGGGGGCAGGAGCCTGTCGTGTCGCCGGCGTGGCCCGTCGGCTGGAAAACCCGTGCAGCGGTTTTCCACCGCTACCGCGCAGGGCGGGAAAGGCCTGTGGCCGTTGCCCTCCCTGCGGGAGCAGCTTAGACCAGCATGAAGGTACCCTGGGCGCGCGCCACCAGCGCCTCGCCCTGGCGCACCTCGGCCTCCGTCACCAGGGTGCGGCTGCCGTGGTGGATCACCTTCGCCGTGCACCGCACCTCGCCCGCGTCGATGGCGCGCATGTAGTTGATCTTGCACTCCACGGTGACGCTGGCGCGGTCGAAACCGTGGGCGCTGGAGCAGGCCAGGCCCATGGCGATGTCGACCAGGCTGAAGATCGCCCCGCCGTGCAGCTTGCCGGCGCGGTTGCGCAGCTCGGGCTTCAGCGGCAGGCGCACCTCGGCCTCGCCGCCGTCGATGCGCAGCGGCTCGCAGCCGAGCAGGTGGCTGAAGGCGCTGGTGGTGACTTCGCGGACGTCGGTCATCTCAGCGCTTCTTGATCTGCCTGGCGTTGGCGAACAGCGCGGCCATCCCGGGGTTGGCCGGCGCCGGCTTGTCCTGCGCGGAGTGGCGCTCGCTGCGCGGGGCGTTGCCGCCCTTGCCGCCACCACGGCGTGCGCCATCGCTCTTCTCGCCCGGGGTGTCGCTCATGCGCATGGACAGGCCGACGCGCTGGCGCGGGATGTCCACCTCCATGACCTTGACCTTGACGATGTCGCCGGCCTTGACCACCTCGTACGGGTCCCTGACGAACTTCTCCGACAGCGCGCTGATGTGCACCAGGCCGTCCTGGTGCACGCCGATGTCGACGAAGGCGCCGAAGTTGGTGACGTTGGTCACCACGCCCTCGAGGATCATCCCGGGCACCAGGTCCTTGAGGCTCTCGACGCCCTCCTGGAACGCGGCGGTCCTGAACTCCGGGCGCGGGTCGCGGCCGGGCTTGTCCAGTTCCCTGAGGATGTCGGTGACGGTCGGCAGGCCGAAGCTCTCGTCGGTGAATTGCGCCGGGTCGAGGCGCTTGAGGAACGCCGAGTCGCCGATCAGCGAGCGGATGTCGCGGCCGGTGCCCTCGGCGATGCGCTTGACCAGCGGGTAGGTCTCCGGGTGCACCGCCGAGGCGTCCAGCGGGTTGTCGCCGTTCATCACGCGCAGGAAGCCGGCGGCCTGCTCGAAGGTCTTGTCGCCCAGGCGCGGCACCTTCTTCAGCTCGGCGCGCGACTTGAACGCGCCGTTGGCATCGCGGAACTGCACGATGTTGTTGGCCAGGGTCGCGTTGAGGCCGGAGATGCGCGCCAGCAGGGCGGCGGAGGCGGTGTTGACGTCGACGCCGACGGCGTTCACGCAGTCCTCGACCACCGCGTCCAGCGAGCGCGCCAGCTTGAGCTGGGAGACGTCGTGCTGGTACTGGCCGACGCCGATGGCCTTGGGCTCGATCTTCACCAGCTCGGCCAGCGGGTCCTGCAGGCGGCGGGCGATGCTCACCGCGCCGCGCAGCGACACGTCCAGCTCGGGGAACTCGCGGGCGGCCAGTTCGGAGGCGGAATACACCGAGGCGCCGGCCTCGGAGACCATGATCTTGGTCAGCTTGAGGCCGGGGTACTTGCCGATCAGCTCGCCGGCCAGCTTGTCGGTTTCGCGGCTCGCCGTGCCGTTGCCGATGGCGATCAGCTCGACCTGGTGCCTGGCGCACAGCCGGGCCAGGGTAGCCAGGGTACCGTCCCAGTCGTTGCGCGGCGCGTGCGGGTAGACGGTGGCGGTATCGAGCAGCTTGCCGGTGGCGTCGACCACCGCCACCTTGCAGCCGGTGCGCAGGCCCGGGTCCAGCGCCAGCACGCTGCGCGGGCCGGCCGGGGCGGCCAGCAGCAGGTCGTGCAGGTTGCGGGCGAACACCGCGATGGCCTCTTCCTCGGCCTTCTCGCGCAGCTCGCCGAGCAGGTCGGTCTCCAGGTGGGTGTAGAGCTTGACCTTCCAGGTCCAGCGCACCACCTCGGCCAGCCACCTGTCGGCGGCGCGCCCGCGCTGTTCGAGACCGAAGCGCTCGGCGATCATCGGCTCGCAGGGGTGGGCGGTCCCGGGGAGTTCCTCGCCGATCTTGAGGCTGGCGCTCAGCACGCCCTCGTTGCGACCGCGGAAGATCGCCAGCGCGCGGTGCGAGGGCACGCTCTTGAGCGGCTCGTCGTGCTCGAAGTAGTCGCTGAACTTGGCGCCTTCCTGCTCCTTGCCGGCGACCAGGCGCGCGCTGAGGGTGGCTTCCTGCTTGAGGAAGGAGCGCAGCTTGTCGAGCAGGGTCGCATCCTCGGCGAAGCGCTCCATGAGGATGTACTTGGCGCCCTCCAGCACCGCCTTGACGTCGGCGAAGCCCTTGTCGGCGTCGACGAAGCGTGCCGCTTCGTTCTCGGGGTTCAGCTCGGGATTGCCGAACAGCGCGTCGGCAAGCGGACCGAGGCCGGCCTCCAGGGCGATCTGGCCCTTGGTGCGGCGTTTCTGCTTGTAGGGCAGGTAGAGGTCTTCCAGGCGCGTCTTGGTGTCGGCCAGCCTGATCTCGCGGGCCAGCTCGGCAGTCAGCTTGCCCTGCTCCTCGATGCTGGTGAGGATCGCGCTGCGCCGCTCCTCCAGCTCGCGCAGGTAGCGCAGGCGCTCCTCGAGGGTGCGCAGCTGGGTATCGTCGAGGCTGCCGGTGACTTCCTTGCGGTAGCGGGCGATGAAGGGCACGGTCGAGCCCTCGTCGAGCAGCGCCACGGCGGCGGCGACCTGTTGCGGGCGGACGCCGAGTTCCTCGGCGATGCGGGCGTTGATGCTGTCCATCTGACTTCCTGCGACTGCGGGTCTGGGCCCGGGAAAGCGCCGGATTATACTCAGCCGTCCGTGCATGGCGAGGCGTGCGACGGGGGAAAAATCTGCTAACAATGGCCCTGCGAACGGCCGCCAGGCCTGGGTCATAATCTGCCCGACACTCATGAGGACACCCGATGAACAGTACCGCCAGCAGCCAGCCGGAAGGCGAAAAGATCCTCATCGTCGACGACGACGTGCGCCTGCGCCGCCTGCTCGAGCGCTTCCTCGACGAGCAGGGCTACCGGGTCAAGACGGTGGAGAACGTCGAACAGATGGACCGTCTGCTGGCCCGCGAACTGTTCAACCTGGTGGTGCTCGACCTGATGCTGCCCGGCGAGGACGGCCTGTCCGCCTGCCACCGGCTGCGCGAGCAGGACAACCGCATCCCGATCATCATGCTCACCGCCAAGGGCGACGAGGCCAGCCGCATCCAGGGTCTCGAGCAGGGCGCCGACGATTACCTGGCCAAGCCGTTCAACCCGCGCGAGCTGCTGGCGCGCATCCGCGCCGTGCTGCGCCGCCAGGCGCCGCTGGTGCCCGGTGCGCCGGGCAGCGAGGAGGAGAAGGTCAGCTTCGGCGACTACGAGCTGAACCTCGGTACCCGCGAGCTGAGCCGCGGCGGCGAGGTGCACATGCTCACCACCGGCGAGTTCGCCGTGCTCAAGGCGCTGGTGCAGCACGCCCGCGAGCCGCTGACCCGCGACAAGCTGATGAGCCTGGCGCGCGGCCGCGAGTGGGACGCCCTGGAGCGCTCCATCGACGTGCAGATCTCCCGCCTGCGCCGGCTGATCGAGCCCGACCCGTCCAAGCCGCGCTACATCCAGACGGTCTGGGGGGTCGGCTACGTGTTCGTGCCGGACGGCAGCGCGCGCAAGTGAGAACCCCGGTCTGGTTCCCGCAGAGCGTCTTCGCCCGCATCCTCTGGCTGGTGCTGATCGTCGTGCTGTTCTCCAAGGCGCTGACGCTGCTCTACCTGCTGATGAACGAGGACATGCTGGTCGACCGCCAGTACAGCCACGGCACCGCGCTGACCCTGCGCGCCTACTGGGCGGCCGACCCCGATTCGCGCGAGGCCATCGCCGCCGCCGCCGCCGCCGGCCTGCGCCGGCTCACGGCCGACCAGGTGCCGGCCGGCGAATACCACTGGCCGTACACCGAGGTGCTGCGCTCGCAGATGCGCCAGGAGCTCGGCGAGGACGCCGAACTGCGCATGCGCGCGGCGCGCGCGCCGCGGTTGTGGGTGCTGGCGCCGGCGCTGGGGCCGGACTGGATCGAGGTGCCGCTGTACCCCTATCCGCTGAAGATCCAGCGCATCTGGAGCGTGCTCGGCTGGTTCCTGGCGATCGGCCTGTTGTCCACTGCGGCGGCCTGGATCCTCGTGCGCCAGCTCAGCCTGCCGCTCAAGCGCCTGGTGTTCGCCGCCCGCCAGGTCGGCCGCGGGCGCAGCGTGCGCCTGCCGGTGAGCGAGACGCCCAGCGAGATGACCGAGCTGTATCGCGCCTTCAACCAGATGTCCGAGGACGTCGAGCAGGCCGCCCGCGAGCGCGAGCTGATGCTCGCCGGGGTGTCCCACGACCTGCGCACGCCGCTGACCCGCCTGCGCCTGTCGCTGGAGATGCTGCCGGCCGACAACGAGCTGACCGAGGAGATGGTCCGCGACATCGAGGACATGGACGCGATCCTCGACCAGTTCCTCGCCTTCATCCGCGACGGTCGCGACGAGCCGCTGGAGGCGCTCGACCTCAACGAGCTGGTCCGCGAGGTGGCGGCGCCGCTCAACCAGAGCCGCGAGCAGGTGCGCCTGTGCCTGGAGCCGCTGCCGGTCATGCCGCTGCGCCGGGTGTCGGTCAAGCGCCTGCTCGCCAACCTGATGGAGAACGCCTTGCGCCACGGCGGCAGTGGCGTCGAGGTGTGCACCAGCCTGTCCGGCGGTGCGGCGGCGCCCTACGTGGTGCTCAGCGTGCTGGACCGCGGGCCGGGCATCGATCCGGCCGAGCTGGAAAGCATCTTCAACCCGTTCATCCGCGGCGACCGCGCGCGCAGCAGCAAGGGCACCGGCCTGGGCCTGGCCATCGTCAAGCGCATCGCCGCCCAGCACGGCGGCAGCGTCGAGCTGCGCAACCGCGCCGGCGGCGGCGTGGAGGCGCGCATCTGCCTGCCGATCGGTCTGCTGCTGCCCAGGGATGCGGCGTAGGTCGGGTTAGGCCGCGTTGCGGCGCACCCTGCCTCGGAGTCGGAGATAACGCAGGCGTTGCCCGATCCGGCCTCAGCCGCGCCCCTTGGTGCGCGTCTGGTTGGGCCGGGCGTGTTCCTCGATGTGCTGGATGATCATCGCCGCGACGTCCTGGCCGGTGGTGGTCTCGATGCCTTCCAGGCCCGGCGAGGAGTTGACCTCCATCACCAGCGGGCCGTGGTTGGAGCGCAGGATGTCGACCCCGGCGACGCCGAGGCCCATGACCTTGGCGGCGCGGATCGCGGTCATGCGCTCCTCGGGGGTGATCTTGATCAGGCTGGCGGTGCCGCCGCGGTGCAGGTTGGAGCGGAACTCGCCGGGCTTGGCCTGGCGTTTCATCGCCGCGATCACCTTGTTGCCGACCACGAAGCAGCGGATGTCGGCGCCGCCGGCCTCGCGGATGTACTCCTGGACCATGATGTTCTGCTTGAGGCCCATGAATGCCTCGATCACCGACTCGGCGGCCTTCTGCGTCTCGCACAGCACCACGCCGATGCCCTGGGTGCCTTCCAGCACCTTGATCACCAGCGGCGCGCCGCCGACCATGTCGATCAGGTCGGGAATGTCGTCCGGCGAGTGGGCGAAGCCGGTCACCGGCAGGCCGATGCCCTTGCGCGACAGCAGCTGCAGCGAGCGCAGCTTGTCCCGCGAGCGGCTGATCGCCACCGACTCGTTGAGCGGGAACACGCCCATCATCTCGAACTGGCGCAGCACCGCGCAGCCATAGAAGGTCACCGAAGCGCCGATCCGCGGGATCACCGCGTCGAAGCCCTCCAGGGCGCGGCCGCGGTAGTGGATCTGCGGCTTGTGGCTGGCGATGTTCATGTAGGCGCGCAGGGTGTCGATCACCTCCATCTCGTGCCCGCGCTGCCGGCCGGCCTCGAGCAGGCGGCGGGTGGAATACAGGCGCGGGTTGCGCGACAGCACGGCGATCTTCATCGGACACCTGAAAGACTGGCGGGCAGCGGCAGTTGCGGCTTGCCCTGGACGTAAGAGAGAGCTGGGTTGACCACCAGCTGGCCGGCGATCAGCGCCTTGGCGCCGAGCAGCACGCGGTAGCGCATGGTCTTGCGGCAGGTCAGGGTGAATTCTACAGGCCAATGGCGGTCGCCGAGCACCAGATTGGTGCGAATCACGTAGCGGGTCTGGGTATGCCCGGTGGAGCTGCGGATGGTCTTCAGGTCCACCAGCGGCGCCTCGCGCTGGCGGTGCCGGCGCTGCACCAGGCTGCCGAGGTGGGCGGTGAAGCGCACCCAGGGCTGGCCGTCGCGCTCGAAGGGCTCGATGTCGCTGGCGTGCAGGGTGGAGGTGGCGGCGCCGGTGTCGATCTTGGCGCGCAGGCCGGCCAGCCCCAGCTCGGGCAGGGCGATCCACTCGCGCAGGCCGATCACGGCCAGGTGGTCGAAGGTCTTCACGTCTGGCTCAACTTCCCCGGGTTGGTGGCCGCCGAGCGGGACGGACGCTCAGTCGGCGCAACTGCATTCGAGCGGCTTGCTGCCCACGCGGTCGCGGCCGCGGTGCTTGGCATCGTACAGCGACTCGTCGGCGCGCTGCATCAGGCTGGCCACCGTGTCGCCGCGCAGCACCGTGGCCACCCCGGCGCTGGCGGTGAGCGGCCGCGGGCAGGGAAACGCCCGGTCGCGCACCTGCTGCAGGATGCGTTCGGCCAGCTGGCAGGCCTGCTCGAGGTCGGTCTCGTGGCAGATCACCAGGAACTCCTCGCCGCCCCAGCGGCACACGGTATCGACCTTGCGCAGGCCCTCCCTGAGCAGGCGGGCGAAGGACTCGAGGACCTTGTCGCCGGTCAGGTGGCCGTAGTCGTCGTTGACCACCTTGAAGTGGTCGATGTCCAGCAGGATCACCGACAGCGGGCGGTCGTAGCGCTGGGCGCGGACGATGTCCAGGCCGAATGACGCGTCGAGGGCATTGCGGTTGGGCAAGCCGGTGAGGTTGTCGGTCTCGGCCAGCGAGCGGAGCTGGCGGTTGAGGTGGCGCAGGCGGGCCATCCACAGCAGGCTGGTGGCGATGATCGCCGCGAACACCAGGCCGACCCACATCGCCAGGCGGTAGTCGGTGACCACGCCGGTGACCATCTCCAGGGTCAGGTGGCGGTCGACGATCTGCCGGCGCTCCAGCGGGGAGAGGGTGGCGACGCCCTTGTCGAGGATGTCGCGCAGGGTGGTTTCCGACCTGAGCACGCCCATGCGCAGCTGGTTGTCGTAGCCGGGGATCTGCCCGGAGATCTTCAGGTTGAACCAGCCCTCGTGCTTGATGGTGGCGGCGGCGACGATCAGCGAACGCAGGGTCATGTCGACCTTGCGCGCCGAGACCAGCTCCAGCGCCTCGCGCTCCGACTCGGTGGGGACGATGGTCAGGTTGGGGAAGTCGCGGGCGATGCGCTCGGCCATCGCGGTGCCACGCGGCAGGGCGATGGTCTTGCCCTGCAGGGTGCCGATGTCGGAGACGAACGGATGCTCCTCGCGGGTGATGATCACGTTGGGGTCGACCAGCAGCGGCTCGGTGAAGATCAGCCACTGGTCGCGGTCGGGGGTGCTGTTGAGGAAGCTCAGCGCCAGGCACTCGCCGCTCTGGGCGGCGGCCAGGCTCTCCTCCCAGGTCTGGGTGAGGTGCAGGGCGAGCGGTGTGCCGGTGCGCCGGGCGACCAGCGCGATCAGGTCGGCGGCTATGCCGACATGCCGGCCGTCGCCGTCGATCTGCTCGAACGGCCACCAGTCGGGGTCGACGCACATCGGGATCGACGGGCGCGCCTGCAGATAGACGCGCTCCGACTCGCTCAGCGCGACGGGCGCCGCCGCCGCGGGCAGCAGCCAGGCGACCAGCAGCAGTCCCAGCAGGCGCCGCCGCGGACGACGAGGCGCTGTGCGGTGCGGGCATGACGGGAAGGACGCAGTGGCCTGGTGCATGGTGAACGTCCTCGCTGTTCGGCTGCGGCCGGATCGCCTCGACGGGGTCAGGACATTATGATCAAGGCCCGACGGCCCCGCCATGCCGGGCGACGAGAGCGGCGGCGGCCGCGACAGCGAGGAGCGAGATGAGCGAGCAAGACGACGACAAGGTGCGCCTGGACAAGTGGCTGTGGGCGGCGCGCTTCTTCAAGACCCGCGCGCTGGCCAAGGCGGCCATCGAGGGCGGCAAGGTGCACTGCCGCGGCGAGCGCTGCAAGCCGTCGAAGGAGCCGAAGCTCGGCGACGAGCTGACCGTGCGCGCCGGCTTCGACGAGCGCACGGTGATCGTCCGCGCGCTGTCGGCGGTGCGCCGCGGCGCGCCGGAGGCGCAGCGGCTCTACGAGGAGACCGCCGAGAGTCTCGCCCGCCGCGAGCAGGCCGCAGCGCTGCGCCAGGCCGGCGCCCTGGGCGTGCAGACCGACGGCCGGCCGACCAAGAAGCAGCGCCGGCAGATCCACCAGTTCCGCGACGAGCATTGAGCGTCGATAGAAAACGCCCGCGCGGGCGATAGACGGGCGACCCTTGGTCAGGCTCCGGGTTTGCGCCTAGAATCGCTTTTCACGAGCGAACCCTGCGGGTCTGGCATGTCCGATTTTTCCCAACGTTTCCTGTTCGAAGACACCGATGTGCGCGGCGAACTGGTCGATCTCGAGCACAGCTACGCCGAGGTGCTGGCCAAGCACGCCTATCCCGAGCCGGTCGCCGAACTGCTCGGCGAGATGCTCGCCGCGGTGACCCTGCTCAGCGACATCCTCAAGTACGACGGCCTGCTGGTGCTGCAGGCGCGCTCCGCCGGCCCGGTGCCGCTGCTGATGGTCGAGTGCTCCAGCGAACGCGAGGTCCGCGGCATCGCGCGCTACGACGCCGCGGCGCTGGGCGACGCCACCAGCCTGCGCGAGCTGATGCCCGAGGGCGTGCTGGCGATGACCGTCGACCCCCGCGAGGGCAAGCGCTACCAGGGCATCGTCAGCCTGGACGGTGAAACTCTCGCCGAGTGCCTGTCCGGCTACTTCGCCCTGTCCCAGCAGTTGCCCACCCGTTTCTGGCTGCACGCCGACGGCCGTCGCGCCCGCGGCCTGCTGCTGCAGCAGCTGCCGGCCGACCGCCAGCCGGACGCCGAGGCGCGCGACGCCAGCTGGGAGCACCTGGCGACCCTGGCCGGCACCCTGAGTGCCGAGGAGCTGCTCGGCCTGGACAACGAGACCCTGCTGCACCGCCTCTACCACCAGGAAACGGTGCGCCTGTTCGACGCCGAGCCGCTGCGTTTCGGCTGCAGCTGCTCGCGCGAGCGTTCGGCCAACGCGCTGGTCAGCCTCGGCGAGGCCGATGCGACCCAACTGGTGCAGGAGCAGGGTGGCACGGTGCAGATCGACTGCCAGTTCTGCAACCACAGCTACCGTTTCGACGCCGCCGACATCGCCCAGCTGTTCGCCGGAGGCGGCAGTGCCGAGCCGTCGCCGACCCGGCACTGAGTGTTTTTTGCCCAGAGGTCGCTTCTCTGGCATAATCGCGCGCAATTTTTCGCTGTAGCGCGCTCGAAGAACCGCTACAACAATGATTGGAGGACTCGGCCACAGGCCGACGGGGACCACATGACGCAAGCCAACACTGCCGTGTACACCGACATCAGCACTGCCGAACTGATCGAGCAGGCCATCCGCCGTGGCGAGGGCGAGCTCGCCGCCAACGGCTCGCTGGTCGTGCGTACCGGTCACCGTACCGGCCGCTCGCCGATGGACCGCTTCATCGTCCAGGAGCAGAGCACCGAGGCGAAGATCGCCTGGGGCAAGATCAACCGTCCGTTCCCGGAAGACAAGTTCGACGCCCTGTGGGATCGCGTCGAGGGCTTCCTCGTCGAGCGCAGCCACTTCGTCTCCCACGTGCACGTCGGCTCCGCCGAGGCCCACTACCTGCCGGTGAAGATGACCACCGAGACCGCCTGGCACAACCTGTTCGGCCGCTGCCTGTTCATCAACCCGGAAACCTTCAACCCGGCCGGCAAGAGCGAGTGGCGCATCCTCAACGTGCCGTCGTTCGTCTGCGAGCCGGAGCGCGACGGCACCAACTCCGACGGCTGCGTGATCATCAACTTCGCCCAGAAGAAAGTGCTGATCGCCGGCATGCGCTACGCCGGCGAGATGAAGAAGGCGATGTTCTCGGTGCAGAACTTCCTGCTCCCGGAAGCCGACGTGCTGCCGATGCACTGCGCCGCCAACATCGGCGAAGCCGGCGACGTCACCCTGTTCTTCGGCCTGTCCGGCACCGGCAAGACCACCCTGTCCGCCGATGAGAGCCGCTACCTGATCGGCGACGACGAGCACGGCTGGGGCGAGGGCGTGGTGTTCAACATCGAGGGTGGCTGCTACGCCAAGTGCATCGACCTGTCGGAGAAGAACGAGCCGGTGATCTGGAAGGCCATCCAGTTCGGCGCCGTGCTGGAGAACGTGGTGCTCGACGAGCGTAGCCGCAAGCCGGACTACGCCGACGCCAGCCTGACCCAGAACAGCCGCGCCGCCTACCCGCTGGAGCACGTCGAGAAGCGTTCCGCGCAGAACCTCGGCGGCGAGCCGAACGCGGTGATCTTCCTGACCTGCGACCTGACCGGCGTGCTGCCGCCGGTGTCGATCCTCAACAACGAGCAGGCCGCCTACCACTTCCTGTCCGGCTACACCGCCCTGGTCGGTTCCACCGAGATGGGCAGCGGCACCGGCATCAAGTCGACCTTCTCCACCTGCTTCGGCGCGCCGTTCTTCCCGCGCCCGGCCGGCGAGTACGCCGAGCTGCTGATCAAGCGCATCAAGGCGTTCGGTTCCAAGGTCTATCTGGTCAACACCGGCTGGACCGGCGGCGGCTACGGCGTCGGCAAGCGCTTCAACATCCCGACCACCCGCGCGGTGATCGCCGCGATCCAGAGCGGCGCGCTGGTCGGTGCCGAGACCGAGCACCTGCCGATCATCAACCTGGACGTGCCGAAGGCCGTGCCGGGCGTCGACACCGAGCTGCTCAACCCGCGCAACACCTGGGCCGACAAGTCCGCCTACGACGAGGCCGCCCGCGGCCTGGCCAAGCTGTTCATCGAGAACTTCACCAAGTTCGAGGTGTCCGAGGCCATCCGCGCCGCCGGTCCGCAGCTGTAATCGCCTGCGACCATGGATGAAAAAGCCGCCTTCGGGCGGCTTTTTCGTTTCTGGCGAGGATAGGGCGGGCAGGCTGGGCCGCGTCGAAAACTCGTGCAGCGATTTTCTGCCGCTGCGCGAGAAGGCTCACTCGACGCCGCCCTCCAGGCGGGCGAGGCGCGCCTCCAGCTCGGCGATGCGGGCCTCCAGCGCGGCGAAGCGCTCTTCCTGCGCTGCCGCGGCGGTCGGCGCGGCGCTGTCCTGCGGGCGGGCGGCGAGCAGCGCCTCCTGCTCGGCCGGATCGCCCAGCTGGTGGGCGTAGCGTTCCTCGCGCTGGCCGCTCTGCCGCGTCAGCTGGCGCACCAGGCCGCGAGCGGCCAGACGCTCGAGATGGTGGCGGACCTCCTCGCTGTCGTCGAAGGCGTGCAGGCGGCTCGTGCGGGCGAGCAGCTCGCCGAGGGTCTGCGGGCCGCGCAGCAGCAGCAGGGCGAGCAGCGCCAGCTGCGGCGGCGCCAGCTCCAGCGGCTTCTCGCAACGCTGCTCCCAGCGGTCGGCGCGGCTGCCCATCACCAGGCGCACCAGGCCGCGCTGCTCGAGGCTGCGCAGGGCCTGGCCGATCTCGCCGGGGTTGAGGTTCATCAGGGGCTCGCGGCTGGTCTTCTGGTTGCAGGCCAGCTGCAGGGCGTTGAGGGTCAGCGGGTAGCTTTCCGGGGTGGTCGCCTGCTTCTCGATCAGGCAGCCGAGGGCGCGGAGCTCGACGGCGGACAGCGGGGCGTCGGCGACGGGGGAGGGGACACTGCTCGGTTCGCTCATGGGCTGGGGTGCTCTGCGGTGTAGTGGCGGGGACGGGCGACTCGCGGCGGGCGCGCGCGGCGAGTCGAGCGGGCATGCAGGTCGTCAGTCTCCCCGAGCGCCGACCGCTTTTCCAGCTCGCTGTTGCGCGGGCCCGTGGCCTACCAGCACTGCTCCGGGGTGCGCTGGCCGCGATGGTCCAGGCTGATGGTTCGGCAGGGCTGGTCGGCGGTCTGCGGGGCGCGCTCGGCGGTTGCCGTCAGGCTGAAGGCGCTGGCGCCGAGACTGGTGCTGCGCAGTCGGTAGAAACCGTTGGCGCTGGTTTCGCCGTCGCTGCCGGAGAGCGCCTCGGCGACCGGGCAGGGCCGCGCGGCGCTGTGCCGGTAGCTGTTGTTGCGGCTGAAGCAGCGCTCCAGGCGCTGCGCCGCGTCCATCAGCGCGGCCTGGGCGTCCACGCGGTTGCCGCGCTGGATGTAGCCCTGGTAGGAGGGATAGGCGATGGCGGCAAGAATGCCGACGATTGCCACCACCATCATCATCTCGATCAGGGTGAACCCCTGTTCGCGTCTGTGCATCGTTCGCTCACCTCAGTTGCAGCCAGGACTGGCGACCGGACTGGAAGCCGCCCTGCTCGTTGACAATCTCCACCTTGCCGGAGGTGCTGCCCATGTACTTGTACTCGTGCTCGCCAGCCGAGATGATGCTCGGCGCGCCGAGAATGCCGTCCTCGAAGGGGATGCCCGAGAGCGGGCCGTCGTCGTTGCCGTCGTCGGCGTCGAAGTCGCCGTCGCCGTCGAGGTCGAACACCGAATAGGGCAGTCGGGCGCCGCTCTGCGCGCTGACCTCCATCAGCCAGCTCTTGCCGCCGGCCACGCAGGGATCCTGCGAGGGGATGGCGGTGACGAAGATCACCCGGTCGTAGCGCAGGCGCGCCTCGTAGATCACCCGTTCGCCCTCGGCGGCGGCGTTGGCGGCCTTGAGCGGCAGGTACCAGCCGGGATACTGGTTGTTGCCGCTGCCCAGGCTGAAGCTGCCGGCGTCGACCTGGCGGTAGGTCCCGCCGGCGTGGCTGACGTTGCGCATGGAGCGGGCGAAGAGGTCGGTTGGGCGCAGCGGGGTATGGTTGTTGCTCCGGGTGGTGGTGTCCAGTACCGCGTAGAAGGCCTGCAGGCTGGCGTCGCTCTTGTCGACCTCGCCCAGATAGCGACCGCTGCCGAAGTAGATCAGCAGGCCGGCGTCGTTGCCGGCGGCGCCGAGGGTCGGCTTGGCGGTGATCGGCTGGCCGTCGGCGCTGCGGAACAGCGGGCGCGGGCCGCCGTTGTTGCCGTTGCGGCGCAGCGGGATGTCCCAGTTGGCCGGGTTGCTGGCGGACAGGTCGAACTTCCACAGGTTGCCCAGCAGATCGCCGGCGTACACGGTCTGGACGATGCGCTGGGCGTTCGGCAGCGCGGCGGGGGCGGACAGGCCGTTGCTGCCGGCGGCGTCGCCGGCGCCGGTATCGAGCTTGCGCAGCAGTTCGCCGCTGGCGGCGTCGAGCACGTAGAGCATGGCGCGGTGGTTGTCGCTGTTGTAGCCGTTGCCGAACAGCACGCCCCAGCGACCGTTGGCCAGCGGGCCGATCTGCGGGGTGCCGAAGGTCAGGCCGAGATCGGCGTCGTGGTACTCCCAGAGCACGTCGCTGGCCGAGAAGTTGTCCGGGTCGGTGACGTCGAGGGCGAACACGCTGCGCCCGCCGGC
Organism: Stutzerimonas stutzeri; assembly: GCF_024451105.1. Taxonomy (GTDB): domain Bacteria; phylum Pseudomonadota; class Gammaproteobacteria; order Pseudomonadales; family Pseudomonadaceae; genus Geopseudomonas; species Geopseudomonas stutzeri_A. Next base: position 677,718 of record NZ_JANGEY010000001.1, on the reverse strand, counting down.
GCCCAGGCTGCCGACCAGCAGGGTGCGCCAGCGGCCGTCGATGAAGGCGTCGGAGAGGGTGAGTCCGCCGTCCACGTAGTAGCGGTGCACGCCGCCGCCATAGTCGGGGCGGGTCAGCCGGTGCAGCTCCTCGGCCACCCCGCGCGGAACGAAGGCGAACAGCTCGCGACCGGTCTCGGCGTCGAAGGCGTGCAGCATGCCGTCGTTGGCCCCGGCGAACAGTACCGGGGTGCGGCTGGCCTTGCTCTGCAGGAAGGCGCGGTAGCTGCTCTGGCCGCGTTCGTCGCCGGCGTTCTGCGGGTTCCGGCTGCCGAGGCGCTCGAAGCCGTAGTCCTGCGTCCCCATGTACAGCAGGTTGGCGTTGATCACGTCGCCGAGCAGGGTGCGGCGCTGGCGCAGGCGGCTGCCGTCTTCGCCGCTGCGCTCGCCGCGCAGCCAGTCCAGACGGTCGCGGGCGAGGCTGGCGTCGGCGCCGCTGGCCAGCGCGGTCTGCACGGCGCCGTCGAGGTTGTTCCAGGTGAACGGGGTGGCACGGTTGCGCTCGCGACTCCAGGTGAAGATGTCGCGGTTGGCGGCCGAGGCGAAGACGCCGTCGCTGCGGGTGTCCCAGACCGTGGCGGCGAGGCTGCCGTCGGCCCCGACGCGGCGGGCGAGCAGGCGCCCCGACCAGTCGCGCGGGTCGTACTCGGCCTGGTAGAAGCGCGTGTCGCTGCCCACCGAGCTGGAGTTGGCGGTCGTCGAGGCGGCCGCACCGCTCTGGTCGTTGATCGCCGAGATGGCCCGCTCCAGCGCGCTCTGCAGCTGTGCGGCGTCGTCGGCGGTGTAGTACTGGCCGCGGCCGTACTCGGCGGCGTCCTCGAGCATCTGCTGGCTGGTGGTGAAGCCGACGGTATAGGTGCGCAGCCGACGCCGCTCGCGGCTGGACTCGGCGTGCAGCGCGGAACCGAGGGTGCGGGCGACGTCGAGGTCCCAGGCGAACAGCGCGATGTCGTCGACGTAGAGGTAGTCGCCGACCGTGGCGATGTTCTGGCGCGGGCCGTCGGAGAAACGCTGGCCGCGCTCCGGTGCCTTGTTGTCCCAGTTCGGCAGGCTGTTGCGCTGGCCATGCTCGTCCGGCCGGCTGCCCGAGAGCAGCTGAGCGTCGGGGTCGTCGCTCGGGAAGCGGCTGTCGTACTGCGGCTCGCCGTCGGTGAGCATGATGGTGTAGTTGGGCTGGCAGCGGTACTGCAACGGGCTCTGGTAGGTCACGCCACTGTGGTAGGCCGAGCTCATGCCCCGGTAGTAGCGGGTCACCTCGTAGAGCGCCTCGGCTACCGGGGTCGAGCCGCTGGCCTCAAGGGCGTCGACGCCGGCGAGCAGGGCGCTGGTGCTGGCGCCGACCGGCTGGATCAGGCGCGCGCCATTGTAGGAGCTGCTTTCTATCAGGTTGCCGCGGCGGTCGGTGACGCGGCTGCCGTCGAGACGGAACAGACCGAAGCGCACGCCGCTGGCGTTGTTCTCGATCAGCGCCTTGGCGATCCGCCGGGTGGCGGCGATGCGGGTTTCCTGGGAGCCGGGCAGGCGTTCGGCCATGCTCCCCGAGGTGTCCATCAGCAGTACCACGTTGGGCGGCACGCTGGCGTTCTTGCTCAGCGGTATCTGCGAGACCGATACCGCGGCATGGGCTGGCAGGCCGCCGAGCAGCATGCCGGCCAGCGCCAGGGTCAGTCGGCTGGAAATCCCCATTGCTCTTCTCCTTCAGCGCAGGTAGGTGCTTTGCAGGACGATCAGCGGATCGGCGACGGCTTCGCCGCCGATCCGCGGTGCGGCCAGCACGGTGATCCGGTACAGCTGCAGTTCCTCCAGCTCGCCCAGCTCCAGGCCCTTGTCGCGGGTCACCCCAGCACCCTCGAGGTGTTCGATCAGGTAGCGCACGTCGATGCTGTCGTCGCTCTCGCCGGTGCGGCGGGTGAAGCCGGCGGCGGAAAAGCGCACGCTGGAGCAGCCGGCGTAGAAGCTGGCGGCATCGCCGCTGCGGTCGAAGCGGCAGTCGCTGCGCTCGAAGCGGTACCTGCCGGCGCTGTTGTCGAAGGCCGGGACGACGGCGCTGCTCAGGTAGCGCTCGGCATGCCGCAGGCCGGCTTCGGCTGCTTCGAAATAGCCGGCGCGTTCGCTCAGGCTGCCGGCCATGCGCTCCTGCAGGCCGACCGAGGTCATTCCCGAGACGCCGATCAGGGTCAGGACCAGCAGCAGGACCAGGGCCACCAGCAGGGCGGCGCCGGATTGTCGTTGTCGCATGTGGGGATCCTCAGTTCAGGCGATTGCGCAGCGCCACGGTGAAGCAGAAGTCGTGGCGGGCACGGCCGTCGGCGAACTCCAGCAGGTCGCCGGGGCTGCTGCCGGCCATCGGCGAGGCGCAGCCATCGCCGTTGAAGGCGAGGCGCACGGTCTCCGCGGAGGGGCGCTCGCTGCGCAGGACGCCGCGGATGCGCAGGGCGGTGACGCGCTGCCAGTCGCCGGCGTTGCCGATCTGGTCGGCTCGCAGGAACTCGCTGGCGGCGCCGACGCGGTACCAGACCTGCAGGTTCTCCACTCCGGGGACCAGTTCCTCCCACTGGGCACGGCCGGTGCACGGCAGTTCGCAGCGCATCAGCGCCGGCTCGCCGTTGAGTTCGGAGAGCCCGACGAAGTAGGCCACGCCGCCGACCCGGATCAGTTCGGCGCCGGCGCCGAAGCGCTCGACCTGCTTGTGCCAGACGCTGGCGGTATTGCCGGTGCCGCCGGTGTTGGCGCGCGAATGGACGACCTGGGTGCAGGAGGCGACGCCGGCACCGCAGCCGTTGACGGTGGTGATGTTGGTGCCGACGAACAGCACCGCCTGGTCGCAGTCGGCGGCGATCAGCAGGTCGCCGGCGCACAGGCCGCTCGGCGCGACGCCGGAGTTGTTGCCGTTGCCGTTGCCGTTGCTGCTGCAGCGGCGGGTGCTGTCGGCGGCGACCACGCGCAGGTTGGCGTTGCCGGTGATGTCGGCGTCGAGGATGCGCAGGCCGCCCTGCACGCTGCTCAGGGTGAGGATGTCGGAGCCCGGATAGCCGTCCGGGGCGTCGGCCGGCTGCCAGCGGTCGGCGCCGGACAGGTCGTTGCCCAGGCTGGAGGGCAGGTGGTCGCCGTCGAGACCGCTGACGCCGAGCACCCGCGCGCCGGGATCGACGAGGTCGGTCATGTTGATGAAGCTGAAGCCGAGGTCGGCGCCGCCGCCGGCATCGACGAAGCGCTTGTTGCGGGTGCCGCAGCCCAGGTAGCCGAGCTGGCGCAGGTCGTGGCCGAGCCACTCCTTGACGAAGCGGATGCGTTCCTGGCGCCGCGCCAGCTCCTCGTTGAGCAGCTGGCTGCGCTGGCTGGCGAGGAAGATCTGGGTGGCGCCGAGCATCAGGAACAGGCCGATGGCCAGGGCGATCAGCAGTTCGACCAGCGACAGGCCGTGTTGGGGGCGACGGACGGCCATCACAGGACTCCTACCTTGACGGTCAGTTGCAGGGTTTCGCGGGAGTCGTCGGCGGCCTCGCGGTCGTCGAGGAAGCGGCGGCCCGCCCAGCTGACCTGCAGCGTGCAGACACCTGCCGCGCAGTCGGCGCTGCCCTGGCCGTCGGGCAACTCCTCGCTCACCTGGGCCTGCCACAGCTCGTGCTCGCCGTCGAAGTCCGCGCCGAGGCCGGGCAGCGCGCGGCAGCGTTCGGCCATGTCGTAGAGCAGGACGTTGGCCTGGCTGCGCAGATGGGCGTCCTGGTTGAACTGCAGGGAGCGCGCCTGCAGGGCCGCCATGCCGAGCAGGCCGACCGAAAGCACCAGCAGGGTGATCAGCGCCTCGATCAGGGTGACGCCATGCTGGCGGCGGGCGGGAGCGGTCAGGAGGTACATGTGTTGGTCACCTTTTCCGGCACGGCACCACGTTCCGGCGCGAACACCAGGTTCATGCCGGAGCGGCCGAGATAGACGAAGCGCTGGTGGCCGTCGACGCCGCGGTGCTTGAGCTGCACGCAGGCCTGGGCGACGTTGAGGATGCCCAGCGGCGGGAGGAACAGCAGGCCGGCGAAGTTCTTCAGCTCGGTCTCTACGCTGCGCTGCTGCCACTCGCGCAGCACCTCGCCGGTGCTGGCGTCGAGCATGCGGAAGCCGCTGCCGGCCGCGACGATGCGGATCGGGTGGCCGCGGCGGATGGCTTCGCTGCGCGCCTGGGCGGCCAGGCTCAGCCACTCCGTGCTGGCCGAGTGCATGCGCTGGCGGCGGATCATGTCGTTGAAGGCGGGAACTGCGAGCGCGAGCAGGATGGCCAGCACCCCGAGGGTGACCATCAGCTCGATCAGGGTGAACCCCCTGGATGGCGAAATCTTTCGCGGCACTGCACTACCACTCCCTGGTCTTCTGGCGAAGCGAGTCCGAGCCGTTTGGCAGGCGTTGGCCATTCGGCTGAAAGATGCCGACGGGCGGTATGGCGCAGCCGATGAACGGTCGGATGGCCGGCATGGTATCCCAGCCGGACGCAGGGTTTAAGTTTGCGGGGGCGAATTTGTGCGAGCCAGTACCGTTTTGCCGCAGGCGCGAAGCCGCTTCGCGAGGCAGGTCACAGTGGAGGCGGGGTGACGGAAGGTCGTTTCAGGCGGTCGAACGGTCGAAAGGCGGGGATGAACGGTCGAGCGGGGCCGGCGGTGGAGCCGGCCCCGGCTCGCTCAATCGCGGTAGCGATGCTTGTGCTTCTTGCCGTGGTAGTGGTGGTGGTGGACTTCGCGGTAGCCACGGCGGCCGTCGTAGCGGTCGTTGCGGTCGCCGATGTTGTTGCCCAGCGCGCCGCCCACGGCACCGCCGAGGCCTGCACCGATCATGCCGCCGGTGCTGCCGCCGAGGGTGGTGCCGACCACGTTGCCGCCGGCGGCGCCGAGGCCGCCGCCGATGGCGGCTTCGGTCTTGCTGCCGCGGTTGGCGGTGGCCGCGCTGCCGGCCGCACCGCCGAGGCCGGCGCCGATGGTGGCGCCGGTGCTGCCGCCGATCGACTGGCCGACCACCGAGCCCACCACCCCGCCGAGCGCGCCGCCGACGCCGGTGCGCAAGTCGCCGTCGGCCCAGGCGGAGCCGCCGGCCAGGGTCAGGGACAACAGGAACAGGGGAGCGTATTTCATCGCAGCTATCACTCGTTGGGGATGACGGCGACGATCCTGCGCAGGCCCGCAGGCTTTGGCAAGGGCTGTTCCGATGGGCGGCAGCAAAATGCGAAATTCTGCGCGTTGGCCGGTTTTTTCCGGAACTTTGCCGGATATGCCCGGGTCTCAGCGCACTGGTTCGCCGCCGTCCAGTCCCGCGCAGAGGGACAGGTAGCTGTCCACCGCGGCGAACTCCTCGGTGTCCTTCGGCTCGCCGCGGCTGTCCGGCTGGCGGATGCCGAGCAGGTGGGCGATGCCGTAGTCGCGGGCGCTGCGCAGGATCGGCAGGCTGTCGTCGATGAACAGGCTGCGCGCCGGCTCGAAGCCGAAGTCCTGCTGCAGGGCGAACCAGAACTGCTGGTCCTCCTTGGGGAAGCCGTAGTCGTGGGAGCTGATCAGGCGGTCGAAGAACGGCGCCAGCTCGACCCGCTCGAGCTTCAGCGACAGCGAGTCGCGGTGCGCGTTGGTGATCAGCGCCACGCGCTTGCCGGCGCCGCGCAGGGCGGCGAGGAAGCGGTCGGCGTCCGGACGCAGGGCGATCAGGTGGGCGATCTCCTCCTTGAGGGCGCGCACCGGCAGGTCCAGTTCGCGGCTCCAGAAGTCCAGGCAGTACCAGCTCAGCTGGCCGGCATGGCGCTGGAACAGCGGCAGCAGCTCGGCCAGCGCGGCGTCGAGGGAAATGGCGTGCTTGTCGGCGTAGCGCTGCGGCAGGTGACGCAGCCAGAACTGGTTGTCGAAGTGCAGGTCGAGCAGGGTGCCGTCCATGTCGAGCAGGACGGTGTCGATCCGGTTCCAGGGCAGCTGGGGCATGGCGGGCGGCTCGGGCAGGGGGCAGCGCGACGGTCTGCCGGGAGTCGAAAAAGGGTGCGTTATGGTAACGTGTCGGCTCGCCAAGGAGTCCAGCTTATGCGCCAGAAACCCGATGTCCTAGCCCGCGCCATCGTGGCCAAGAGCCGCCTGTTCACCGTCGAGGAGCTGCAGCTGCGCTTCGCCAACGGCGTCGAGCGCACCTACGAGCGGCTGCTCAGTCGCGGCCTGGGTTACGGCGCGGTGATGGTGGTGGCGCTGGAGGATAGCGAGAACGTGCTGCTGATCGAGGAGTACTGCGCCGGCACCGACGCCTACGAGCTGTCGTTGCCCAAGGGGCTGATCGAGCCGGGCGAGGACGTGCTGGCGGCGGCCAATCGCGAGCTGAAGGAAGAGGCCGGCTTCGGCGCCCGCCAGCTCGAGCACATCACCGGGCTGTCGCTGTCGCCGGGCTACATGAGCCAGTGCATCCAGGTGGTGCTGGCCCGCGACCTCTATCCCGAGCGGCTGCCCGGCGACGAACCGGAGGAGATCCGCGTCTCGCGGCTCAATCTGCGCGACATCTCGCGCCTGGCGGTTTCCGAGCACTTCAGCGAGGGTCGCGCGCTGGCCGCGCTGTACCTGGTGCGCGATCTGCTGACCCAGCGCGGCGAGTATCGGCCATGAGCCCGGCCCCGGGGTATCCGCTGCTGGCGCAGGTGGTCGAGCTGGTGCGCCGCGCCGGCGCGGCGACCCTGCCGTTCTGGCGCAGCGAGCTGGCCATCGAGCTGAAGGCCGACGCCTCGCCGGTGACCGCCGCCGACCTGGCCGCCCACCGCCTGCTGGCCGAAGGGCTGGCGGCGCTGGCGCCGCAGATTCCGCTGCTGTCCGAGGAGGACTGCGCGATCGATCATGCGGTGCGCCGGCACTGGTCGCGCTGGTGGCTGGTCGATCCGCTGGACGGCACCAAGGAGTTCATCGCCGGAAGCCCGGAGTTCACCGTCAACGTGGCGCTGGTCGAGGGTGGCCGGGTGATCTTCGGGGTGGTCGGCGTGCCGGCGCGCGGGCTGTGCTACTACGGTGGCGCGGGGCTCGGCGCCTGGCGTCTCGACAACGCCGGCGAGCAGCCGATCGGCGTGCGCATCGCCCCGCCGGAGGCCTTCACCGTGGTCGCCAGCCGCCGCCACTCCAGTCCGGCCCAGGAGCGTCTGCTCAATGGTCTGGCCGCGCGCTTCGGCGACCTGGCGCTGGCCAGCGTCGGCAGCTCGCTGAAGTTCTGCCTGCTCGCCGAGGGCAGCGCCGACTGCTATCCGCGCCTGGCGCCCACCTCGCAGTGGGACACCGCGGCGGCGCAGGGGGTGCTGGAAGGCGCCGGCGGCGAGGTGCTCGACCTGCGCGGCCGGCCGCTGGCCTATCCGCCGCGCGCGGACTTCCTCAATCCGCACTTCCTCGCCCTGCCGCAGGCCGCCGAGTGGCGCGAGGAGCTGCTGCAGCTGGCGCTGGCGCTGGACTGAGGGCGCGGCAGGCAGGCTGGGTAACTGGCGCAGCGATTACCCGCCGGTCAAACCACGGCGGGCCACCGTTCGAGCCTCGCTGCAGGGCCTGGCAGAAAACCGCTGCGCGGGTTTGCTACGGGGTGGCCTCCACCCTGCATGCTGCACTCACTTGTGCAGCACGTACTCGCCATGCAGGTGCACCGCGGTCTCGCCGCTCGGCGCGGGGATGCGGATGTCCAGGTACAGGCGCGCGCGGCCGCGGCGGCGGTACATCGTCTCGAACTTCTTCCACTCCTCCTCGCCTGGCGCGGCGCAGATCGCCACGGCGTCCTCGACCACCGGCAGCGGGTAGTCGATCTGCCCGCCCTTGATCACGATGTGGCCGTCGTCGATGCCGGCCTCGCGCAGGCGCAGGGTCAGCCAGCCCCAGCCGGCCAGCACGCTGAGGCTGTACAGGCTGCCGCCGAACATGCTGCCGGTGTGGTTGACGTTGGGCGCCAGCGGCATGGCCAGGCGCAGCTGGTGATTGTCCCAGCCGGCGACGCGCAGCTGCATGGCGCGGGTCAGCGGGATGTCGTGGTGGAGCAGGTCTTCCAGATAGCGACAGTCGGGATTCATGTCCGGGGTGTCCTGGTTCGGTAACGAGAACGCGCCAGGAGCGCGCTGCGTCAATGATCCCGCCGTGCCGGATGGGGCGCAACATTGCAGGGGGCGTGCGCCCAGCAAAAAGCCCCGCGCGGCGGCTGCCGGCGGGGCTTTCGCTACCACGGGGGCGATTACAGACCGGCGGCGGCGCGCAGCGCCTCGGCCTTGTCGGTCTTCTCCCAGGTGAAGGCGGTGAAGGTGTCGTCGCCGACGGTCATCTCCACCGGGGTGCGGCCGAAGTGGCCGTAGGCCGCGGTCGGGCGGTACATCGGGTGCAGCAGGTCGAGCATCTTGGTGATCGCGTACGGACGCAGGTCGAAGACCTCGCGGACCAGCTTGACGATGGTCTCCTCGCTGACCTTGTTGGTGCCGAAGGTGTTGATCGAGATGGAGGTCGGCTGGGCCACGCCGATGGCGTAGGAGACCTGGATCTCGCAGCGCTCGGCGAGGCCGGCGGCGACGATGTTCTTGGCCACGTAGCGGCCGGCGTAGGCGGCCGAGCGGTCGACCTTGGACGGGTCCTTGCCGGAGAAGGCGCCGCCGCCGTGGCGGGCCATGCCGCCGTAGGAGTCGACGATGATCTTGCGCCCGGTCAGGCCGCAGTCGCCCACCGGGCCGCCGATGACGAACTTGCCGGTCGGGTTGATGTGGTACTGGGTGTTCTTGTGCAGCAGTTCGGCCGGCAGGGTGTGCTTGACGATCAGCTCCATCACCGCTTCCTGCAGGTCGCTCTGGCCGATCTCCGGGTTGTGCTGGGTGGACAGCACCACCGCGTCGATGCCGACCACCTTGCCGTTCTCGTAGCGGCAGGTGACCTGGCTCTTGGCGTCCGGGCGCAGCCACGGCAGCAGGCCGCTCTTGCGCGCCTCGGCCTGGCGCTCGACCAGGCGGTGCGACAGCACGATCGGCGCCGGCATCAGCACGTCGGTCTCGTTGCTGGCGTAGCCGAACATCAGGCCCTGGTCGCCGGCGCCCTGGTCTTCCGGCTTGGCGCGGTCGACGCCCTGGTTGATGTCCACCGACTGCTTGCCGATGACGTTCAGCACGCCGCAGGTGGCGCCGTCGAAGCCGACGTCGGAGCTGGTGTAGCCGATGTCGCAGATCACGTCGCGGACGATCTGCTCGAGGTCGATCCAGGCGCTGGTGGTGATCTCGCCGGCGACGATGGCCACGCCGGTCTTCACCAGGGTCTCGCAGGCCACGCGGGCGTGCTTGTCCTCGGCGATGATGGCGTCGAGCACCGCATCGGAGATCTGGTCGGCGATCTTGTCCGGATGGCCTTCGGACACGGACTCGGAGGTGAAAATGGAATATTCGCTCATCTATCGGTTCCTGTTATTACCGGTGGGTGAGTCGGCCTCGCGGCCGTGTCGTACTGCAGTGTTCATTCGCGATCCGGGCGGGCGAAGTGCCGCACCTGGATCTGGAAACCGTTGCGCAGGCCCAGATAGAGGCTCTCGCCGCTCTCCAGTCCCGCCTGTTCGGCCCAGCGCGCCAGCTCGTCCTGGTCGAAGCCCAGCCAGAGGTCGCCGCAGGCCTCGCGCGCCCAGGCCTGGTCGTGGCTGCACAGCTCGGTCAGCAGCAGGCTGCCGCCCGGCCGGACCAGCCGTGCCAGCTGGCGCATCGCCGCGGCCGGGTCGGCGAAGTGGTGCAGCACCATGTTCAGCACCACGCAGTCGGCCGGCGCCTGATCGTCGTTCAGCGCATCGGCCAGTTTCAGCTCGACGTTGGCCAGTCCCTCGCTCCGGCAACGCTGGCGGGCCAGCTCGAGCATCGCCGGGCTGCTGTCCAGCGCGCCGACGCGGGCGAAGCGCCGGGCCAGCTCGGGGAGGAAGGCGCCGTCGCCGGGACCGACCTCCAGCGCGCTGGCGCCGGGCGCGAAGTGCAGGGCGTCGAGCAGGCTCAGCAGGCTGTCGCGGTACTGCGGCAGCCCGGCGATCAGGTCCTGCTGGGCGCGGAACTTCTCCAGCGTGCGGGCGAAGAAGTCGCGCGCCGCGGCGGCGCGCTGCGCCTGCACCTCGGCGATGCGCGCCTGTACCGCTTCCGGCAGCTGCAGTGCGTCGACTTCCTCGAGCAGCGCCGCGTGCAGTGCGCCGCCGGTTTCGCCGCCGTGCGCCAGGGCGCGCCGGTAGAAGATCGCGGTGCCCTCGCGACGGGTCGCCACCAGCCCGGCCTGGGCCAGCACCTTGAGGTGGTGGCTGATCCCCGACTGGCGCATGGCGAAGATCTGCGCCAGCTCCAGCACGCCGAACGAGTCGCTGGCCAGCACGCGCAGCACGCTCAGGCGCAGCGGATCGCCGGCGGCCTTGCACAGGGCGGCCAGTTGCTCGCTCGGGTCGTGGCGGAAGGCGGGCTGGATGCTCATAAGGCGGCGAAGTCTAGTCGGCGCGCAGCGGTGGCGCAATGCCTGTATCAAAAAGTTTTGATATTGGCGCCAGGTCGGCGCCGGGGCGGCGGGCCGATTCGCCCGGATCGACCATCTGTGATTGCCCGTTCCCCCGCCGCTGGGCGAAAATGGCCGCCTTTTTCGTCAAGCCCCCTCGCAGGAGACCAGCGATGCCCAGTCGTCGTGACCGAGCCAATGCCATTCGTGCCCTCAGCATGGATGCCGTGCAGAAAGCCAACAGCGGCCATCCCGGCGCACCCATGGGCATGGCGGACATCGCCGAAGTGCTGTGGCGCGACTTCCTCAAGCACAATCCGCAGAACCCGCAGTGGGCCGACCGCGACCGCTTCGTGCTGTCCAACGGCCACGGCTCGATGCTGGTCTACTCGCTGCTGCACCTGACCGGCTACGACCTGACGATCGACGACCTCAAGCAGTTCCGCCAGCTGCACAGCCGCACCCCGGGCCACCCGGAATTCGGCTACACCCCGGGCGTGGAGACCACCACCGGCCCGCTCGGCCAGGGCATCGCCAACGCGGTCGGCTTCGCCATCGCCGAGAAGGTGCTGGGCGCGCAGTTCAACCGCGAAGGCCACGCCATCGTCGACCACTTCACCTACGCCTTCCTCGGCGACGGCTGCATGATGGAAGGCATCAGCCACGAAGTCTGCTCGCTGGCCGGTACCCTGGGCCTGGGCAAGCTGGTCGCCTTCTACGACGACAACGGCATCTCCATCGACGGCGAGGTCGAGGGCTGGTTCACCGACGACACCCCGGCGCGCTTCGAGGCCTACGGCTGGCAGGTGATCCGCAACGTCGACGGCCACGACGCCGACGAGATCAAGATGGCCATCGAGACCGCCCGCGCCGAAACCGAGCGTCCGACCCTGATCTGCTGCAAGACCGTGATCGGCTTCGGCTCGCCGAACAAGGCCGGCAAGGAAGAGTGCCACGGCGCGCCCCTGGGCGCCGACGAGATCGCCGCCACCCGCGCCCAGCTCGGCTGGGAGCATGGCCCGTTCGAGATCCCCGCCGACATCTACGCCGAGTGGGACGCGAAGGAAGCCGGTGCTGCCCGCGAGGCCGCCTGGAACGAGAAGTTCGCCGCCTACGCCGCCGAGTTCCCCGAACTGGCCGCCGAGTTCCAGCGCCGCCTGGCCGGCGAGCTGCCGGAAGGCTTCGCCGAGAAGGCCGCCGCCTACGTCGCGGAAGTCGCCGAGAAGGGCGAGACCATCGCCAGCCGCAAGGCCAGCCAGAACACCCTCAACGCCTTCGGTCCGCTGCTGCCCGAGTTCCTCGGCGGCTCGGCCGACCTGGCCGGTTCCAACCTGACCCTGTGGAAGGGCTGCAAGGGCCTGGCCCACGACGACGCCGGCGGCAACTACGTGCACTACGGCGTGCGCGAGTTCGGCATGGCGGCGATCATGAACGGCGTCGCCCTGCACGGCGGCTTCATCCCCTACGGCGCGACCTTCCTGATCTTCATGGAATACGCGCGCAACGCCGTGCGCATGTCGGCGCTGATGAAGCAGCGCGTGCTCTACGTGTTCACCCACGACTCCATCGGCCTGGGCGAGGACGGCCCGACCCACCAGCCGATCGAGCAGTTGGCCAGCCTGCGCGGCACGCCGAACCTCGACTGCTGGCGCCCGGCCGACGCGGTGGAATCCGCGGTGGCCTGGAAGTACGCCATCGAGCGCCAGGACGGCCCGTCGGCGCTGGTGTTCAGCCGCCAGAACCTGGCGCACCAGCCGCGCAGCGAGCAGCAGATCGCCGACATCGCCCGCGGTGGCTACGTGCTGAAGGACTGCGCCGGCGAGCCGGAGCTGATCCTGATCGCCACCGGCTCGGAAGTCGGCCTGGCCGTGCAGGCCTATGAGGCGCTGACCGCCCAGGGCCGCCAGGTGCGCGTGGTGTCGATGCCGTCGACCAGCGTGTTCGACCAGCAGGACGCCGCCTGGAAGCAGGCCGTGCTGCCGCTGCAGGTCGGCGCGCGCATCGCCATCGAGGCCGCGCATGCCGACTTCTGGTACAAGTACGTCGGCTTGGAAGGCCGCATCATCGGCATGACCAGCTTCGGCGAATCCGCGCCGGCCGGCCAGCTGTTCGAGGAGTTCGGCTTCACCCTCGACAACGTGCTGAGCACCGCCGAGGAGCTGCTGGACGTCTGACCTGCGTGGCCGGTGGCTGGTCGCGGTCAGCCACCGGCGCTCCGGTAGGGTGCGCCGTGCGCACCGTTGGTTCGCCTGTGGTGCGCATGGCGCACCCTACGAGGCACTCCCCGCGCCGAGCGAAAGACTGCGAGAGCTCATGTCGAAACGTCCCTACAAAGTCGCCCTCAACGGCTACGGCCGCATCGGCCGCTGCGTGCTGCGCGCGTTGCACGAGCGCGGCGCGGACTGCGCGCTGGAGATCGTCGCGCTCAACGACCTGGCCGACCAGGCCAGCGTCGAGTACCTGACCCGCTTCGACTCCACCCACGGCCGCTTCCCCGGCGAGGTCAAGGTCGCCGGCGACTGCCTGCACATCAACGGCGACTGCGTGAAGGTGCTGCGCGAGGCGACGCCCGAGGCCATCGACTGGGCGGCGCTGGGCGTCGATCTGGTGCTGGAGTGCTCCGGCGTCTACCACAGCCGCGCCGATGGCGAGCGTTTCCTCGCTGCTGGCGCGCCGCGGGTGCTGTTCTCCCAGCCGATGGCCAGCGAGGCCGACGTCGACGCCACCGTGGTCTACGGCGTCAACCAGGCCAGCCTGAGCGGCGCCGAGAAACTGCTGTCCAACGCCTCGTGCACCACCAACTGCAGCGTGCCGCTGCTCAAGCTGCTCGACGAGGCGATCGGCCTCGACTACGTGGCGATCACCACCATCCACTCGGCGATGAACGACCAGCCGGTGATCGACGCCTACCACCACGAGGACCTGCGCCGCACCCGCTCGGCGTTCCAGTCGGTGATCCCGGTGTCCACCGGCCTCGCCCGCGGCATCGAGCGCCTGCTCCCCGAATTGTCCGGACGGGTCAAGGCCAAGGCGATCCGCGTGCCGACGGTCAACGTGTCCTGCCTGGACATCACCCTGCAGACCCGCCGCGACACCACGGCGGCCGAGATCAACCGCGTGCTGCGCGAGGCCGCCGGGCATGGCCCGCTCAAGGGACTGATCGACTACACCGAGCTGCCCCACGCCAGCTGCGACTTCAACCACGACCCCCACTCGGCCATCGTCGATGGCAGCCAGACCCTGGTTTCCGGCCCGCGGCTGGTCAACCTGCTGGCCTGGTTCGACAACGAGTGGGGCTTTGCCAACCGCATGCTCGACGTGGCGGAACACTTCCTGCGCGTCGCCCATCGCCCACAGCCCATGTAAAGGACTGAGCCCATGACTGTTTTGAAGATGACCGACCTGGATCTCGCCGGCAAGCGCGTGCTGATCCGCGAAGACCTCAACGTTCCGGTGAAGGACGGCGCGGTCAAGAGCGACGCGCGCATCGTCGCCTCCCTGCCGACCATCCGGCTTGCGCTGGAGAAGGGCGCGGCGGTCATGGTCTGTTCGCACCTGGGCCGTCCGACCGAGGGCGAGTTCTCCGCCGAGAACAGCCTCAAGCCGGTCGCCGACTACCTGTCCAAGGCCCTCGGCCGCGAAGTGCCGCTGGTCAGCGACTACCTGGGCGGCGTCGACGTGCAGCCGGGTCAGGTCGTGCTGTTCGAGAACGTGCGCTTCAACAAGGGCGAGAAAAAGAACAGCGACGAGCTGGCGCAGCAATACGCCGCGCTGTGCGACGTGTTCGTCATGGACGCCTTCGGCACCGCCCACCGCGCCGAGGGCTCGACCCACGGCGTTGCCAAGTTCGCCAAGGTCGCCTGCGCCGGCCCGCTGCTGGCCGCCGAGCTGGACGCCCTGGGCAAGGCCCTCGACAAGCCGGCGCGGCCGATGGTCGCCATCGTCGCCGGCTCCAAGGTCTCCACCAAGCTCGACGTGCTGAACTCGCTGGCCGAGATCTGCGACCAGCTGATCGTCGGCGGCGGCATCGCCAACACCTTCCTCGCCGCCGCCGGCTACAAGGTCGGCAAGTCGCTGTGCGAAGCCGAGCTGCTGGACACCGCCCGCGCCATCGCCGCCAAGGTCGCCGTGCCGCTGCCGGTCGACGTGGTGGTCGCCAAGGAGTTCGCCGAGTCGGCCTCCGCCACCGTCAAGCTGATCGGCGAGGTCGCCGACGACGACATGATCCTCGACATCGGCCCGCAGACCGCGGCGATGTTCGCCGAGATGCTCAAGGCCTCGCAGACCATCCTGTGGAACGGCCCGGTCGGCGTGTTCGAGTTCGACCAGTTCGGCAACGGCACCCGGGCGCTGGCCCAGGCCATCGCCGCCAGCGACGCCTTCTCCATCGCCGGCGGCGGCGACACCCTGGCGGCCATCGACAAGTACGGCGTGGCCGAGCGCATCTCCTACATCTCCACCGGCGGCGGCGCCTTCCTCGAGTTCGTCGAGGGCAAGGTCCTGCCGGCCGTGGCGGTGCTGGAAGAGCGCGCCAAGGCCTGAGGCCTGATGGCTCCCACGCTCCGGCGTGGGAGCCGCGCCCGGGACGCTCGGCGTCCCGGTGCATGGACGCCGGAGCGTCCGGGGATGCATTGCCACGCGGGAGCGTGGCAACGATCGTCCGCCAGCATATTGCGCCCGACCTGCCCCTGCGGCAGGCTGGGCACCGATCAAACGACCCTTACTGGGAGCTACACCGATGGCACTTATCAGCATGCGCCAGCTGCTGGACCACGCCGCCGAATACGGCTACGGCGTGCCGGCCTTCAACGTCAACAACCTCGAGCAGATGCGCGCCATCATGGAAGCGGCCGACAAGACCGACTCCCCGGTGATCGTCCAGGCCTCCGCCGGCGCCCGCAAGTACGCCGGCGCGCCCTTCCTGCGCCACCTGATCCTCGCCGCCATCGAGGAATTCCCGCACATCCCGGTGTGCATGCACCAGGATCACGGCACCAGCCCGGACGTCTGCCAGCGCTCGATCCAGCTGGGCTTCAGCTCGGTGATGATGGACGGTTCGCTGATGGCCGACGGCAAGACCCCGGCCGACTACGACTACAACGTGCGCGTCACCCAGCAGACCGTGGCCATGGCCCACGCCTGCGGCGTGTCGGTGGAAGGCGAGCTGGGCTGCCTGGGCAGCCTGGAAACCGGCCAGGCCGGTGAGGAAGACGGCGTCGGCGCCGAGGGCACCCTCGACCACAGCCAGATGCTGACCGATCCGGAAGAGGCGGCGGCCTTCGTCAAGGCCACCCAGGTCGACGCCCTGGCCATCGCCATCGGCACCAGCCACGGCGCCTACAAGTTCACCAAGCCGCCGACCGGCGACGTGCTGGCCATCGAGCGCATCAAGGAAATCCACAAGCGCATCCCCAACACCCACCTGGTGATGCACGGTTCCTCCTCGGTGCCGCAGGAGTGGCTGGCGATCATCAACCAGTACGGTGGCGACATCAAGGAAACCTACGGCGTGCCGGTCGAGGAGATCGTCGAGGGCATCAAGCACGGCGTGCGCAAGGTCAACATCGACACCGACCTGCGCCTGGCTTCCACCGGTGCCATGCGCCGCATGATGGCCGAGCAGCCGAGCGAGTTCGACCCGCGCAAGTTCTTCGCCAAGACCATCGAAGCCATGCGCGACATCTGCATCGCCCGCTACGAAGCCTTCGGCACCGCCGGCAATGCCTCGAAGATCAAGCCGATCTCCCTGGAAGGCATGTTCCAGCGCTACGCCCGCGGCGAGCTGGCTGCCAAGGTCAACTGATCCGGCGCGTTCGCTTCTGGTAGCCCCACAAGGCCCGCCACGTGCGGGCCTTGTGCTGTCCGGACCAGAACCTGTCCACGATCTCGCGAGCTAGAGCCAGGCAAGGCCTCGGCGGCCCCGCAAAATCGGTTGAGGAAGCGGAGTTTGCTGGTTGCAAATGAGCATTCCGAAACCGACTTCAACGCAGCATGGCCGACGCGCAGCAGATCGTGGGCGGGTTCTCAGTCGTCGCGGGTCAGCACTTCCAACAGCTCGATCTCGAAGATCAGGTTGGAGTTGGGCTTGATGTGCGCACCGATCTGCCGCTCGCCGTAGGCCAGGTGCGCCGGCACGAACAGCCTGCGCTTGCCGCCGACCTGCATGCCCATCAGTCCCTGGTCCCAGCCCTTGATCACCCGGCCGGTGCCGATCACGCACTGGAACGGGCGGCCCTTGGCGTAGGAGGAGTCGAACTCGGTGCCATCTTCCAGCCAGCCGGTGTACTGGGTGGTGATCAGGGCACCCTTGACCACGGCCTTGCCGTCGCCCGGCCGGATGTCCTCGATCTGCAGTTGCTCGCTCATCGCTCGTCTCTCGCTGGCTGCGCCGGTCATGGCCGGCAGGGTGCGGCGTTTTCGCAGGAAACCCGCGCGCGCGCAAGTTCCGGGCGGCGCGGCGGCCGGTCGGACGGCAGGTTAGAATGCCGTTCCCGACCGCGAACGCCCCTTGCCATGACCATCCTGAAATACCTCGCCGCCTATCCGCCCCACCTGCAGGAGCAGGTGCGCCGGCTGATCGCCGAGGAACGCCTCGGCGACTACCTGGCCAAGCGCTATCCCGAGCGCCATGCGGTGCAGAGCGACAAGGCGCTGTACGCCTACGTGATGGAGCGCAAGCAGCGCTTCCTGCGCAACGCGCCGGGGATCGACAAGGTGCTCTACGACAGCAAGCTGGACGTGGTGCGTAACGCCCTCGGCCTGCACACCGCGGTCTCGCGGGTGCAGGGCGGCAAGCTCAAGGCGAAGAAGGAGATTCGCGTCGCCGCGCTGTTCCGCGACGCCGCGCCCGAGTTCCTCGAGATGATCGTGGTCCACGAGCTGGCGCACCTGCGCGAGTTCGACCACAACAAGGCGTTCTACCAGCTCTGCGAGCACATGCTGCCGGGCTACCAGCAGCTGGAGTTCGACTTGCGCCTGTACCTGACCTGGCGCGAGCTGGGCTGAGACAGGCCGCGCTTACTGCGCGGCCATCACCACCTTGAGCACCCGCCTGAAGGCCTCGAGGTCCTCGACGCCGACCCCGGCGAACACCGCCTCCTGCTGGCGCCGGGCAATCTCCCAGAGTGCCTCGGTCTGTGCGCGGCCGGCCTCGGTCAGCTGGTGGCCGGCGGCGCTCTCGGCGACCAGGCCCTTCTGCTGCAGGTTGGCCAGCGCTTCCTCGATCTCGCGGGTCGGCATCGCCACCTCGCGCTGCAGGGCGACCAGGTCGAGCTGGGCGCTGTCCTCCAGCACCATCAGCATGCGCGCCTCGCTGGTGCGCAGGCCGGTGGACAGCTGCTTGGGCGTGTAGCTGGCCTGGTAGGCGTTGACCGCCTGGATCATCAGGTAGAACAGGTTGTCGCGCAGCAGCCGGCCGTGCATGGCGGCCGGCGCACCCTCGGCGGCGGGCTTGCGCGGGGCGCGCGGGTGCGGCAGGACCATCGAGTAGGCGCCCTGGTGGTAGAGCAGCGGCGAGCGGCCGAGGTCGTCGAAGGCCACCACCTTGCCGATCAGGATCCAGTGGTCGCCGCCGTCCACCTGCTGGTGGAGCTCGCACTGGAAGCGCGCGGCGCAGTCGGGCAGCAGCGGTGCGCCGCCGAGGCCCGCCTCGTAGCCGACGCCGGCGAACTTGTCCTCCTGCGGGCGGGCGAAGTGGTTGGACAGCTCGATCTGGTCGGCGGCGAGGATGTTCACCGCGAAGTGGCTGGCAGCGGCGAACACCGCGTGGCTGGCGGAGCGCTTGTCGATGCTCCAGAGAATCAGCGGCGGCTCCAGGGAAACCGAGTTGAAGCTGTTGGCGGTGACGCCGACCTGCTCGCCGCTCGGGCTGCGGGCGGTGACTATGGTGACGCCGGTGGCGAAATTGCCCAGCGCGCGGCGGAATACGCGGGGGTCGAAGCCGGTTTCGGGGCTGGTCATGGCGGACTTCTCCAGTCTTGGCGCCAGGGGCGCACGGCGGGTGGGGGCTTGGCGCGGC
This sequence comes from Stutzerimonas stutzeri, assembly GCF_024451105.1. GTDB lineage: Bacteria > Pseudomonadota > Gammaproteobacteria > Pseudomonadales > Pseudomonadaceae > Geopseudomonas > Geopseudomonas stutzeri_A. Next base: position 659,217 of record NZ_JANGEY010000001.1, on the reverse strand, counting down.
GATCCTCGCAGACAGTCTAGCCCCAGCCGCCGCCGGCCACGCAAGCCTCAGGCGGCGGCCGCGAGCGGGCGCAGCAGGCGGACGCTCAGCTCGCGCAGCGGCGGCAACTGGCGGCAGATCAGCGCCAGCTCGCTGCGCAGCAGGCGTTCGCGTTCGTCGCAGGCCTCCGGCAGCTGTTCCAGTTCGCGGGCCAGCGCCTCCTCGTCGCGGCTGGCGGGCTCGGGCGGCTGGCGCGTCCGCAGCCCGCGGGCGATCTCGTCGAGGCTGCCGGCCAGGTGCTCGGCCGCCCCTTCGACCAGGCGGCCGTGCAGTTCGAGCGGCGCGGCCGGGCGGTGCGCGCCGAGCGCCGACAGGTAGCCGAGCAGGGTGTGCGACAGCGCCAGGCAGCGAAAGCCCACGTCCGCCTCGCGGCGGAAGTGGCCGGGCTCGAGCAGCATGCTGGCCAGGCTGGCGGACAGCGCGGCGTCGGCATTGTGGGCGTCGCGCCGGGCCAGGCGATAGGCCAGGTCGTCGCGCTTGCCGCTGGCGTACTGCCGGAGGATCTGCCGCAGGTAGGCGGCGTGGCTGCTCAGGGTACTGGCCACCACGCTGGGCAGGCGGCGGCCCTGCCAGTCGGGGAGGATCAGGAACACCGCCAGCGCGGCGATCAGGCTGCCGAGCAGGGTGTCGAACAGTCGCGGCCAGATCAGCCCGTAGCCGTCGCCGACCTGGTTGAAGCAGAACAGCACCATCAGGGTGATCGCCGCGGTGGCCAGGGTGTAGCGGCTGGCGCGGGTGGCGAAGAAGGCCACCCCGGCGATCACCGCGATCAGCGACTGGGCGAGGGCGCCGGGGAACAGGTCGAACAGCGCCCAGCCGACGGTGAGGCCGAGCAGGGTGCCGGCGATCCGCTGCACCAGCTTGACCCGCGTGGCGCCGTAGCTGGACTGGCAGACGAACACCGTGGTGAGCAGGATCCAGTAGCCCTGGGTCGGGTGGATGGCGTGCAGCACGCCGTAGCCGGCGGCCAACGCCACGGCCAGGCGCACGGCGTGGCGGAACAGCAGCGAGCTGGGGGTGAGCTGCAGGCGCAGGCGCTGCCAGACCTCGGCGAGGCTGTGCGGGTCGCGGTCGTGCAGGGTACTGTCCTGCTCCTCGGCCAGTGCGTCGGGGTTGCTCGCCGCGCCGAGCAGGCGCTCGATGCTGCCGAGGTTGTCGGCCAGCGCGTGGAGGGCGCGCAGCAGCTCGCGCCACTGCGGGTTGTCCTGCGCCTGCAGGTAGGCCAGCGAGGCTGCCAGGTCGTCGCGGGCCTGGGCGCTGGCGCGCCGGTGGAGGAACGGCTGGCGCAGCTCGATGGCCTCGGCCAGCGCCCGGCAGGCCTTGCCCTGCTGACGCAGCAGCAGGCGGCAGCGGAACAGCACGTCGCTGTGGAAGAATGCCTCGGCCAGCGCCGTGTAGGGGTAGTGCGAGGAGCTGGCGCGCTCGTGGATGTCCTGGGCGAGGAAGTACAGCTTCAGGTAGCGGCTGACCCGCGGGCTCGTCCGGCCCTTGCCGACCCGGTGCAGGATGATCTCCTTGGCGGCGTTGAGCGCCGCCACCAGGCGGGCGTTCTGGCCGGCCAGCTCGAGGCGCCGGGCCTCCACGTCGAGGTCGCGCAGCGGTTCGAACAGTGCGGCCTTGAGGCGCAGGTACTGGTCCAGCTCGCGGAACACCCGGGCCAGCGCCTGCTGCACCGGTTGCTGGCTGAACAGCGCCTGCCAGAGCACCGAGAGCGCGCCGTACCAGGCGGCGCCGGCCAGCAGCAGCAGCGGCTCGCGCCACAGGTCGGTGACCTCGCCGCCGCGCTGGTCGACGCCGATCATGGTGTAGATGGAGAGGATCAGCGTGCCCGAAGCGATGGTGCCGTAGCGTTCGCCCAGGGCGCCGAGCATGGTCAGGGCGAAGGTCGACAGCGCCAGGGCGGCGACGAACAGCCAGGGATAGGGAAACAGCAGCTCGACGGCGAAGGCGGCGGTGGCGAAGCAGGCCAGGGTGACCAGCAGGGCGTGCAGGCGGCCGCGCCAGCTGTCGTCGGTCTCGGCCAGGGCGCTGGCGACGATGCCGAGGAACAGCGGGATGAGCAGCTCCATGCGCCCCAGGGTCCAGCACAGCGCCATGCTGCCGGTGAGGGCGATCAGCACCCGCAGGCTGTAGCTGAACTTGTCCAGCGCCCACAGGCGGCGCAGGGAGTGGCGGAGCGAGGTGGCGGGCATGGCGCGTCCTGCGGTGAAGGGCGTGGTCCGCGCATTCTAAACGCAGCTTGGGGGCGGACGGGGGGTGGGCGCCGCGACTCGTCTATCCTGTGAGAGTCGCCCCGCGAATCCGCCGGAGGATGGCCATGCCGCCATGCCTTGAGCGTTGCTGCCGGACCTTGCTGCTCTGCCTGCTGGCGCCGCTGTGTGCGCTGGCCCAGCCTGCGCCGGTCAGCGTGCTGACGGTGGAAGGACCGATCGGGCCGGCCGGCGCCGACTACGTGGTGCGCGGCCTGATGCGGGCGCAGGAGGAGGGGGCGCAACTGGTGGTGCTGCGCCTCGACACTCCCGGCGGCCTGGACACGGCGATGCGCGCGATCATCAAGGCGATCATCGCCAGTCCGCTGCCGGTGGCCAGCTACGTGGCGCCCAGCGGCGCGCGGGCGGCCAGTGCCGGTACCTACATCCTCTATGCCAGCCACGTCGCCGCCATGGCGCCGGGTACCAATCTCGGCGCCGCCACCCCGGTGCAGATCGGCGGCCTGCCCGGCGCACCGCCGCCACAGCCGCCGGCCGGCCGGCCGGAGCCGTCCGAAAAGGCCGACAAGGCCGGCGAGGCGGAGGGTGCGCCGGCACCCGGCGACGTGCTGAGCCGCAAGCAGATCGAGGACGCCGCCGCCTACATTCGCGGCCTGGCCCAACTGCGCGGGCGCAACGCCGAGTGGGCCGAGCAGGCGGTGCGCGCCTCGGTGAGCCTGAGCGCCGAGGAGGCGCTCGAGCTCGGGGTGGTCGACCATCTGGCCGCCGATCTGCCCGAGCTGCTGCGCCAGCTCGACGGCAAGACGCTGGTCGCCGCCGGGCAGATGCTGACCCTGGCCACCGCCGGCGCGGAACTGCTCGAACGCGCGCCCGACTGGCGCACCCGCCTGCTGGCGGTGATCACCAACCCCAGCGTGGCGCTGATCCTGATGATGCTCGGTGTCTACGGGCTGTTCTTCGAATTCTCCAATCCGGGCCTCGGCGTCGGCGGGGTGCTCGGCGGCATCTGTCTGATCCTCGCGCTCTACGCCCTGCAGTTGCTGCCGGTCAGCTACGCAGGAGTGGCGCTGATCCTGCTCGGCATCGCCTTCATGGCTGCCGAGGCCTTCCTGCCCAGCTTCGGCGTGCTCGGCATCGGCGGGGTGGTGGCCTTCGTGGTCGGCGCGCTGATCCTGATCGACACCGAGGTGCCCGGCTTCGGCATCCCGCTGGCGCTGATCGTCAGCCTGGGCATCGCCAGCGCGGTGCTGATCGCCGCGCTGCTCGGCATGGCGCTCGGCGCGCGCCGCCGCGCACCGGCAGCCGGCGACGCCGGGCTGGTCGGCAGCCTGGCGGCGGTGCTGCGGGTCGACGAGCAGGATCCGCACTGCGGCTGGGTGCAGCTGCAGGGCGAACAGTGGCAGGTACGCAGCGCCCGCAAGCTGCGCGCCGGACAACAGGTGCGGGTCACCGCCCGCCACGGCGTGCTGCTGGAGGTGGTGGCGGCACATACGGCTGCGGCCGAAGGAGGCTGAGGTGATGGGTTTCGAGTTGGGTTTCGTCGCGCTGCTGGCCATGCTGATCGGCCTGCTGGCCTCGGCGTTCCGCATCCTGCGCGAATACGAGCGCGGCGTGGTGTTCATGCTGGGGCGCTTCTGGAAGGTCAAGGGACCGGGGTTGATCGTGGTGATCCCCGGCGTGCAGCAGATGGTGCGCGTCGATCTGCGCACCATAGTGCTCGATGTGCCGACCCAGGACGTGATCTCCCGCGACAACGTTTCGGTCAAGGTCAACGCGGTGGTCTACTACCGGGTGCTCGACCCGCAGAAGGCGATCATCCAGGTCGAGGACTTCCAGGCCGCCACCAGCCAGTTGGCGCAGACCACCCTGCGCGCGGTGCTCGGCAAGCACGAACTGGACGACATGCTCGCCGAGCGCGAGCGGCTCAACGCCGACATCCAGCAGGTGCTCGACGCACAGACCGACGCCTGGGGCATCAAGGTGGCCAACGTCGAGATCAAGCACGTCGATCTCGACGAGTCGATGGTGCGTGCCATCGCCAAGCAGGCCGAGGCCGAGCGCGAGCGGCGCGCCAAGGTGATCCACGCCGAGGGCGAGCTGCAGGCTTCCGAGAAGCTCATGCAGGCCGCCGAGATGCTCGGCCGGCAGAGCGGCGCCATGCAGCTGCGCTACCTGCAGACCCTGGGCAGCATCGCCAGCGACAAGAGTTCGACCATCGTCTTCCCGCTGCCGATCGACCTGCTGCAGGGGCTCGCCGAGCAGCGCCGGCCGCCACGGGGCTGACCTCAGGCCTCGTCGGGCGGCAGCGGCCGCGCGGCGTCGTCGCCGTGGCGGCGGCCGAGACACAGGCGGTTGCGCCCGGCGGCCTTGGCTCGGTACATGGCCTGGTCGGCCTCGCGCAGCAGATCGGCGCTGTTCTGGCAGCCGCGGCCGAAGCTGATGCCGATGCTGGCGCCGATGCGCACCTCCTCGGCGCCCAGCCGGAACGGCTCGCCGAGGTCCTCGAGCAGGCGCCCGGCCAACTGCTCGGCCTGCTCCTCGCTGCCGATCCCCTCGCAGACCAGTACGAACTCGTCGCCGCCGAGCCGCGCCACCAGGTCGGTGGCGCGTGCGCCGGCCTCCAGGCGCCGGGCCACCTGGGCGAGCAGCAGGTCGCCGGCCTCGTGGCCGTGGCTGTCGTTGACCGGCTTGAATTCGTCGAGGTCGACGAGCAGCACCGCGAGCATCTCCCCGCGCCGGCGCGCGCGCTGCCAGGCCTGTTCCAGGTGCTGGCGCAGCGCCGTACGGTTGGCCAGGCCGGTGAGCGGGTCCTTGAGGGCCAGTTCGCGCAGGCGCCGGTTGGCCACCGCCAGCGCCGCGGTGCGCTCGGCCACACGCTGCTCGAGGAGCCGCTCCTGTTCCTGCAGGGCCTGCAGGTCCTGCTGCTGGGCGTCGAGGTGCTGCTGGCGCAGGGCGTTGAGGCGTTGCGCCAGGGCGAAGGAAAGCAGCAACAGCTCCAGCGCCGAGCCGATCAGCAGGGCGTTGAGGGTCAGGCTGTTGGACGGCAGCAGGCCGAAGTTGCGCAGCGTCAGCAGCAGCGAACCGGCCAGCAGCATGCCGATGGCGGCCACGAAGCTGCGCGCGGCCGGCACGCCGCGGCGTGCGCAGGCCAGGCCGGCGCCGAGCAGCAGGAGGAGGTTGGCCAGGCTGGCGCGGGCCAGCACCTGCAGCATCAGCGGTCCGGGCAGCAGCAGGGTGGCCAAGCCGACCAGCAGCTGGGCGGCCAGGTCGATGGTCAGCAGGCGGTGCCAGAACGGCACGTGGCGGGCGCTGTCGAGCAGGCTGCGACTGAACAGGATGGCACCGGCATTGGCCAGCCCGAGGCAGAACGGCAGCGCGCGGGTGCCCCAGGCGCCGCCCTGTGGCCACAGGTACTGGGCGCCGAGCCCGCTGAAGGCGAGCATGGCCAGCCCGGCGGCGGCGGCGAACAGTACGTAGAGCAGGAAGCTGCGTTCGCGCAGGGCGAGGAACAGCAGCAGGTTGTAGGCGGCCAGGCCGAGCAGGATGCCGAAGTACAGGGCCAGCAGCAGGAGGGCGCGGCGATCGTCGCTGGCGAAGGCGGCGGCGCTCCACAGGCGCGCATCCAGCGAGAGGCTGCCCGAGCTGTGCGCGTGGAAATACAGGGTGCGTCGCTCGCCGGGCGCCAGCCGCACGGCGAACAGCGGGGCGCGGTGGTCGAGGCTGCGCTGGGCACGCGGCAGACTGTCGCCGGCGCTCTGCCGCTCGATTCCGGCGGGGCCCGGAGCGAACAGCTCGACGTGATCGAGCGGCGGGTAGCTGAAGGCGATGCGCCACTCGGCGGGCCGCTCGGCGCGCGACTGCAGCTCCAGGCGCAGCCAGGCGCCGTCCGCGGTGTAGCCGAGGTTGAGGTCGGCGCGTTCGCGCTGCGCTCGGAAAGCGGCATCGTCGGGAGGCGCTGCGCTGCCGGGGACGGCGCCGCGCTGCAGGCCGAAGTAGGGATAGAGATCCAGCGCGCGTTCGCTGCCGTCGAGATACAGGATCGCCGCTTCGCTCCCGGGATGCGCCGGCGGCGCCAGGGCGAACAGCACGATCAGCAGGACCAGCGCCGCGACTGGGCCCGGACGGCGCGCGCTCGACCGCGCTGCCCGCGCGGCCGGCCGGCTGGACTCCTGTGGCATGGGAAACCCGTGAATTCCGAGAACGGTCGTCGGCCCGCTGGCGAGCGGCCGGTTCGTTGGCACATGGCCATGCCTCAACTCTAGCCGCTGGCGCCGCTCGACGAGGCTCCGGCCGCCGAGCGGCGCTCAGCGCCGGTTCAGAGGATACGTGCCTTGAACGGGCGGCCCTTGACCTTGCGCTCGCTCAGCCGCTGCAGGGCGGCGCGGGCCTGGCTGCGCTCCACCGCCACGTAGGCGTTGAAGTCGTAGAGAGCGATCTTGCCGACCGCGCTGCCGGGCAGCCCGCCCTCGCCGGTCAGCGCGCCGAGGATGTCGCCGGGGCGCAGCTTGTCCTTGCGTCCACCGTTGATGCACAGGGTGGTCATCGGCGGCAGCAGGCGCTCCTCGCCGCGGCACCTGAGCAGCTCCAGGTTGCCCCAGTGCAGCGGGCTGCCCTGCTGCTCCTCGATGGCAGCGGCGCGTCGAGCCTCGGCGGGAGCGACCAGCGACAGCGCCAGGCCCTTGGCGCCGGCGCGGCCGCTGCGGCCGATGCGGTGGATGTGCACCGCCGGATCGCGCGGCAGCTCCAGGTTGATCACCGCCTCGACGCCGTCGATGTCCAGGCCGCGGGCGGCCACGTCGGTGGCCACCAGCACGCAGCAGCTCCTGTTGGCGAACATTGCCAGCACCTGGTCGCGCTCGCGCTGCTCCAGGTCGCCGTGCAGCGCCAGTGCGGAGATCTTGCGCGCATCGAGCAGGCTCGCCAGCTCCTGGCACTGCGCTCTGGTCTGGCAGAACACCACGCTGGAGGCCGGCCGGAAGTGCAGCAGCAGGCGCGCCACCGCATCCAGGCGCTGCTGCGGGTCGACCTCGTAGAAGCGCTGCTCGATCACGCTCTGGTCGTGCTGGCTGTCCACTTCGATGCGCTGCGGCTGGCGCAGGAAGCGCGCCGCCAGCTGCTCGATGCCCTCGGGGTAGGTGGCGGAGAACAGCAGGGTCTGCCGGCGGCTCGGCGTCCGCTCGATGATCGCGCCGATCGAGTCGACGAAGCCCATGTCGAGCATGCGGTCGGCTTCGTCGAGAACCAGATGGTTGACCCCGTCGACCTTGAGGCTGCCGCGCTCGAGATGCTCGAGCAGCCGCCCGGGAGTGCCCACCACGATATGCGCGCCGTGTTCCAGCGAGCCGATCTGCGGGCCGAAGGGCACGCCGCCGCAGAGGGTCAGCACCTTGATGTTGCCTAGGCCGCGGGCCAGCAGACGGATCTCCTTGGCCACCTGGTCGGCCAGCTCGCGGGTCGGGCAGAGCACCAGCGCCTGGCAGCCGAAGTAGCGCGGGTTGAGCGGGGCGAGCAGGCCGAGGGCGAAGGCGCAGGTCTTGCCGCTGCCGGTGCTGGCCTGGGCGATCAGGTCGTGGCCGGCGAGGATCGCCGGCAGACTGGCGGCCTGGATCGGGGTCATCTGCCGGTAACCGAGGGCATCCAGACTGTCGAGCAGGCCGGCGGGCAGGGGCAGGGTGGAGAAGGCGTCGGTCACGGGCGGCGGGTCTGTATGAAGGCGGGGCGACAGTGTAGCAGGTTGCGTAGCACGACCTCCGTGCGCGGGCGGCCGTCCGCGAGCACGGGACGGATACTGGGCGGCATGCCCTCGGAATGACCGGGGAGCCTGCATGGGTTCGCTGCCGGCATGCGGGTCAATTGAATTCGGATGATTTTTTGTTGTTCTAAGTTGTTGTTTTTATTTTGGTGTATTGGCGAGTTTTTGATTTGTTGTTTGGGTGTTCGTTATTTGTTTGTTCGTTGTTCCTGTCGCGGACTCTGCATATGCCGATAAGAAGACAGTCTGAATTGCCTTGTCGGTCGTGGGGGATTGCCGTACCCATCCGGCTTACGCTTTCGGGCGTTCGTCCGCTGGCGGTCGATCCGGGGCAGGCGGGACGGCATGGCGCATCCTCGCACGGCGGCCCGGCTCCGCGACGGCATCGAGGGTGCGGCGTTCGCCGCCGCTGCGCGTCAAGCGTGGGCGCTCTGGCGGCTCGCGCGGGACGCCGGGCGATCTGCCGACCGGGCGGGCGGCGTGACTGGGCGGCCGAGCCGGCGGGCTCCCGAGCGCGTCCGCAGGGCGTGGCGAGGGGCCCGGCGCAGGGCGTGCGGAAGTGTTTCCGGGTGTTGCTTCAGACTAAAGTCGGGGCTTTCTTTTTATGTGGCCCCTTTGTTAGATTCAACATGTGAATTTCTTTCACCTGTAATAAAAACAAAACGGAGAGCGGCGATGGCAGACGATAAAAGCAATTCTGCTGCGTACTGGAGGGCGAACGTTCGCCTTATCACGTGGAGCCTGGTGGTATGGGCTGTGGTCTCATTTGGCTTTGGTATTATCCTGCGCCCGATGTTGATGGGAATCTCGGTCGGTGGTGCGGACCTCGGTTTCTGGTTCGCGCAACAGGGATCCATCCTGACGTTCATCGGCATCATCTTCCACTACGCGTGGCGGCTGAACAAGCTGGACAAAGAATTCGGCGTTGAGGAGTAAGCCAGAATGAGCCAATTTGCAATCAACATGATGTTCGTGGGGGCGTCCTTCCTCCTGTACATCGGTATCGCGGTCTGGGCTCGTGCCGGATCGACCAAGGAATTCTACGTCGCCGGCGGTGGCGTCAACCCCATCACCAACGGCATGGCCACCGCGGCCGACTGGATGTCCGCTGCATCCTTCATCTCCATGGCCGGTCTGATCGCCGCCGGTGGTTACGCCAACTCGTCCTTCCTGATGGGCTAGACCGGTGGCTACGTGCTGCTGGCCATGCTGCTGGCGCCCTACCTGCGCAAGTTCGGCAAGTTCACCGTGCCGGACTTCATCGGTGACCGCTTCTACAGCCGTGGCGCGCGCCTGACTGCCGTGATCTGCCTGATCACCATGTCCGTCACCTACGTGATCGGCCAGATGGCCGGTGCCGGTGTGGCCTTCTCCCGCTTCCTCGAAGTCAGCAACGCCGCCGGCATCTGGATCGCCGCTGCCGTGGTGTTCGCCTACGCGGTATTCGGCGGCATGAAGGGCATCACCTACACCCAGGTCGCCCAGTACGTGGTACTGATCATCGCCTATACCATCCCGGCGGTGTTCATCTCCATGCATCTGACCGGCAACCCGATCCCCTCGCTGGGCATGATCGGCACCCACACCGAGTCGGGCGAGCCGCTGCTGGCCAAGCTGAACGACGTGGTGCGCGACCTGGGCTTCCAGGGCTACACCGCCGACGCCAGCAACAAGCTGAACATGTTCCTGTTCACCCTGTCGCTGATGATCGGTACCGCCGGTCTGCCGCACGTCATCATCCGCTTCTTCACCGTACCGAAGGTCGCCGATGCCCGCTGGTCCGCCGGCTGGACCCTGATCTTCATCGCTCTGCTGTACCTCACCGCCCCGGCCGTGGCTTCCATGGCGCGCCTGAACCTGATGACCACCGTTTACCCGGAAGGTACTTCGGCTCCGGCTCTGGCCTATGAAGAGCGTCCGCAGTGGGTCAAGACCTGGGAAACCACCGGTCTGATCAAGTGGGAAGACAAGAACGGCGACGGCCGCATCCAGATGTACAACGATGCCAACGCCACCTTCGCCGCCACCACCGCCAAGGAGCGTGGCTGGAACGGCAACGAGCTGACCGTCAACAACGACATCCTCGTACTGGCCAACCCGGAAATCGCCAACCTGCCGTCCTGGGTCATCGGTCTGATCGCCGCGGGCGCCATCGCCGCTGCGCTGTCGACCGCTGCCGGTCTGCTGCTGGCCATCTCCGCTGCCGTCAGCCACGACCTGATCAAGACCATCATCAATCCGAAGATCAGCGAGAAGGGCGAAATGCTCGCCGCGCGTCTGTCCATGGCTGCCGCGATCCTGCTGGCAACCTACCTGGGTCTGAACCCCCCGGGCTTCGCCGCCCAGGTGGTGGCGCTGGCCTTCGGTATCGCCGCCGCGACCCTGTTCCCGGCGCTGATGATGGGTATCTTCTCCAAGCGCGTGAACGACAAGGGCGCCATCGCAGGCATGGTCGTGGGTCTGGTCACCACCGTGATCTACATCTTCCTGTACCTGGGCTGGTTCTTCATTCCGGGCACCGCGACCTTCGCCAACACTCCGGATCAGTGGCTGTTCGGCATCTCCCCGCTGTCCTTCGGTGCCGTGGGCGCGATGATCAACTTCGCAGTTGCCTACACTGTGTCGATGGCCACCCAGGCTCCGCCGCAGGAAATCCAGGATCTGGTCGAGAGCGTGCGTACTCCGAAAGGCGCTGGCGCTGCACTTGATCACTAAGTGATAATGCAACCAGAAGCCAGATTAATAATCTGAGCCACGGTTGAAACAAATATCGGGCTTCCATCTGGAAGCCCGATTTTTTTTGAGGAAGCTGTACATGATCTGGCACTTGATTGCCGCAATCGTTGCCGCATTGGGCGGTGCGGGGATCGCGCTGCTGTTGCGCGCCCTGACCCGCAAGCTGTTGCCGAAGTGGATCATTCCGGTATTCGCCGGCCTCGGCATGCTCGCCTATACCATCCATTACGAATACACCTGGTTCGACTACAAGCAGGCGCGCCTGCCGGAAGGAGCCGTGGTCGTCTCCAGCGAAAAGGGCCAGATGTTCTGGCGGCCGTGGACCGTCAAGTTCCCCATGCCGACGGCCTATACGGTACTCGATGCCGCCAATGCGCAGATCGAGGATACCGACCGGGGGCGCATCGCCCGTTTCGTGCTCTATCGTTTCGAAAAGCAGCACCTGCTCTCCACCGTGAGCAGCGCCAGCTATCAGTTGCTCTGCACCGAGCGGGCGATGTTCCGGCTGAACGAGGCGGGGCAGGCGAAGTTCGAAACCATGACCGAACTGGCCATGGATGCGCCGCTGTATCGGGCCATTTGCGCCTACAACGGCTGAAACTCTTCCGCGGGCCGGCGGGCGCGTCGCTGCAACGGCGGCGGCCCCGGCCCCGGCCCCGGCCCCGGCGCCGCCGCTGCGGCAGAGACGGCTTGCGTTCTTCGGCGGGCACCGCCAGGCGTCGCTTCGGCCGATGTCCGGCTGCGGCCAGGGCAGGCGCATGAGCCGGGGTATCGGCAGGCTACGCCCTGTCGGGCGCAGATTTCACGGCATGCGCCGCGCTCGACGCGAGGACGCGCATGGATTCGCTCCAGTTCCCCGGCTGTGTCGCCAGGGCAATCGGCTGAGGCCAGATTCTCGGTCCGCAGGGGCGAGTTCGTTCGCCTCGACGGGATATTTTGGCGAATGAGTTCGCCCCCTGCAGGGATAGAGCGGGCTCCGAAGTCATTCATGCAATTGCCCCCGCCGGTGTCGCTTCAATCGCGCCGAGGCATCCGGTAGTCTGCGAAATGGCGAGAAAGCAGGCCGGCCTGCCGCGGCGAGCGCCAGGCCGGACAATAACTACAAAGGAGCGTTTGTCATGTCTGATTCGTTCAATATGGATAACCTGCCTTTCAGTCTGCTGGATGCTCGCGAGCAGGATCTGCTGAACAGTCATCTCGAGATCGCCCAGTTCCGCAAGGGCGAGGCGATCATCGAGGCGGGCAAGCCTCCGCTGGGCGTATTCGTCGTTGCCAGGGGCCGGGTCGCGGAAAGCGATGTGCCCGAGCCGGACGAGCAGGGGCGGCCGCTGGCCAGCCATGTCTTCGTGCATTACGAGGCCGAGGACTACTTCGGCGGCTGGTCGGCGATCAATGGGGTGGCGATCCACAACTTCATCGCCGTCGAGGAAACCACCTGCCATGTCCTGCCCACCAGCACCCTGCTGGAGCTGATGACCAGCAACCATCTGTTCGCCGATTACTTCCAGCAGAATCTGAGTGCCAAGCGGGAAATCGTCGCCCAGCACGGTCAGGGCCAGGACATGGCCGAGTTCATGCTGGCCCGGATCAGCGACGGCATGGTCCGCGAGCCTCCGGTCGTCGCCGAGGGCACCAGTCTGCACGAGGCGACCCGGCTGATGCGCGAGATGAAGTCGGACTGTCTGCTGGCCAGGAAGGGTAACCGCTATGGCATGGTGACCCGCACCGATCTGCTCGATGCGGTGGTACTCAGGGGCATGCCGGCGGAGACCGACGTCTCCGAAATAGCCAGCTACCGCCTGATCACCGCGGACCCCGAGGACTATCTGTTCAATGCGCTGATCCTGATGACCCAGCACCAGATCGAGCGCATCGTGGTCATGGGGGAGGGCAACCGGCTGGCGGGGGTGGTCGAGCTGACCGACGTGCTCAGCCACTTCTCCAGCCACTCCCACGTCATCGGCCTGCGGGTCGAACGAGCCAGCACGGTCGAGGCGCTGCGCGAGGCGGCGCTGGGCCTCACCGACCTGATCCGCGCGCTGATCTCCACCGGGGTGAAGATCCGCTTCACCATGGAGCTGCTGGCGGCCATGAACGGCCGGATCATCGCCAAGCTGTTCGACCTGATCGTGCCCCAGGACATGCGGCCGCACGTCTGCCTGATCGTGATGGGCTCGGAAGGGCGCGGCGAGCAGATCATGAAGACCGATCAGGACAACGCGCTGCTGGTGCGCAGCGGCCTGGAGTGGCCGGGGATGATGGACACCATGCGCCAGTTCAGCGAGACCCTGATCAGCTTCGGCTTTCCGCCCTGCCCGGGCAACATCATGGTGTCGAATCCGGAGTGGGTGAATTCGATCGACGCGTGGACGCGCAAGCTGACCCAGTGGAGCCAGAGCTGCGATGGCGCCTCGGTGATGAATCTGGCCATCGCGGTGGACGGCAAGCCGATCGCCGGCAACATCGCGCTGTTCAAGGTGGCGAGGAACGCCTTCCTGCGCAGCGTGCAGAGCAACGACATCTTCTTCTCGCACTTCGCCCGGGCAGCGCTGAACTTCGACACGCCGCTGACCATTTTCGGCAACCTCAAGGGCAAGGAGCAGCTGGACATCGAGAAGGGCGGCATCTTCCCCATCGTCCACGGGGTCAGGACCATGGCCCTGGAGCAGCGCATCCTGGAGACCAACACCTTCAAGCGCATCGAGGCGCTGGTCGAGATGGGCAAGATGGACAAGGCGATGGGCGAGAACCTCGGCGAGGCGCTGTCGATCTTCATCCAGCTGCGCCTGAACCAGCAGATGCAGCGTGCCGAAGCCAGCGGGGAGGGGCTGGACAGGACGCCCAACGCCATCGACGTGCAGCGGCTGAACAAGCTGGAGCGCGACCTGCTGCGCGACGCGCTGCACATCGTCAAGGACTTCAAGAAGCTGTTTGCGATGCGTTACCACATCAGCAGCTGAGTCCGCGACCGCAGGGCGGTGGCGCCTGCGGTCGCGGGGCGGCGCTCAGATCGAATTGAGCGCCGCCTGGCGGGCGCGCTGCCAGCAGCGGACCCGCTCGGCCAGCTCGTCGACCCGCTCGATCCCCATGCGCTGGGCGCGGTTGAACAGGATCAGGGCGATTTCCGCGGTGGCCAGGGCGTCCGCCGAGGCGTGATGGCGCTGGGCGATGTCGATGCCGAAGTAGTTCATCCAGAAGTCCAGGCTGCCGCGCCGGGTGAGTACCTCGGGGAACAGCATCGGCGCCAGATCGGCGACGTCGAGGAAGGGGTTTTCCAGGCTGTAGCCCAGCTCGTGCTTCAGCGCGCGGGCCAGCATGCGCTGGTCGAAGGGGGCGTGGAAGGCCAGCAGCACGCTGTCGGCGGCGAACTCCATGAAGCCGAGCAGGGCCTCGACCGGCGGCTGGCCGCTGGCCAGCTCGCTGGGGGCGATGCCGTGGATCAGCACCGCCTCGTTGACCTTGACCTCGCGGCGCAGGGTGCACTCGAACTGCTGGGCCATGTCGATGGCGCCGTCCTCGATGGTCACCGCGCCGATCGAGATGACGATGTCGCGGCTGAGGTTCAGGCCGGTGGTTTCCAGATCGAGCACCACGAAGCGCTGCCGGTTCAGCGGGGCGGCCAGGGACGGTGGCGGCGGCAGCGCCTTCAGGCGCTGGCGTTGCTGGTCGTCGAGCTGCAGGGGGCGACGTTGCAGGCGGGAGAGCAGGGCGCGGATCGGATTCATAGCTGGTACCGCACGCTCAGGCTGGTCTGCAGGCGCTGGGCCTGGCGGAAGGACTCGCGCAGGATGCGCCGATCCAGCTCGTTCAGGGTGTCGGGATCGAGGCGGTTGCTCAGCGGCTGGCCGGCGCGCTCCTGGCGCTGGTGCAGCTGCATGCGGGTCAGCTGGATGAAGTGATAGGCCTCCTCGTAGGCGGCGGCATCCTGCGCCTTGAGCACGCCCCGCTCGCCCAGCAGGCGCAGGCGCTCGAGGGTGTTGCACTCGGCGATGCCGTGGGCCAGGGAGAGGATGCGCACGCCTTCGACGAAGGGCATCAGGCCTTCCACCTTGAGGTCCAGGGTGTCCTTGTCGGCGCCGCGGCTGGCGACGATGAAGTCGCGGAAGCGGCCGATGGGCGGCGGATGGCGCAGGGCGTTGGCCGCCATCAGATGCTGGAACAGGGCGTTGCCGGCGATCATCTCGAGTAGCGCCGCGCCGAGCTGGCGGCAGCCTTCGCTCGGCCCCCAGACCGGGCGCAGGTCGAAGAAGATCGACGAGTGCATCAGGTTGTCGCGGGTCGGGCTCTGGATCATCGCGCTGAAGCGCCGCAGCCACTCCTGGCGCGACAGGCACAGCTCCGGATTGCCGGCCATGATGTTGCCGTTGCACAGGCTGAAGCCGCAGCGATCCAGCGCCTCGTTGATCCTGCGCGCCAGCGGCAGCAGGCGCTGGCGGATCCGCTCGGCTTCCTCGGGGCTGCGGCCTCGAACAGGATGCCGTTGTCCTGGTCGGTGAGCAGGGCCTGCTCGCGGCGCCCCTCGCTGCCGAACACCAGCCAGGTGAAGGGGACGCCGGGGTCGCCGTGTTCCTCGATCATCAGCTCGATGACCCGTGCCACGGTGTGGTCGTTGAGCAGGGTGATGATGTGGGTCAACTGCTCGGGGTTGGCGCCGTGGGCGAGCATGTTGTCGATCAGGTGGGCGATCTCCTCGCGCAGCTCGACCAGGCTGTCGAGCCGAGGGGCCGAGCTGATGGTGCGCGCCAGGTGCACCAGGTCGACGCGCTGCAGGGAGAACAGGTCGCGCTCGGAGAGCACGCCGACCAGCCGGCCCATCTCCACCACGCAGAGGTGGGCGATCTGCCGCTGGGTCATGGTCAGCGCCGCGTCGAAGGCGGTGGCGGTCGGCGGCAGGTGGACCGGGTCGCGGGTCATCAGCTCGTCGAGCGGCTGCTGCAGGTCACCGCTGCCGTCGGCGATCACCCGGCGCAGGTCGCGCAGGGTGAAGATGCCGATCGGGTAGTGGCCGTCGTCGACCATCACCAGGCTGCCGACGTGATTCTCGTGCATCAGCTTCACTGCATCGCGCAGACTGATGCCGCTGCGGCAGGTCACCGGCTCGGGAGCGGCGAGGATGTTCAGGCGGGTTTCCAGCGAATACTGGGCGCCGAGGGTTTCCGCGGCCTGCAGCTGCACCTGCTGCTGGGCCTGGCCGACCAGGCTGCTGACCCCGCGCAGGGCGAAATCGCGGAAGGCGGCCGACTGGTTGTAGGTGTGCACGAAGGCGGCGCGGTTGAGTTCGAGGCAGAAGGTGTCCTCGGCGGCGATGTAGTGACTGCGGGTGGCCCGCTCGCTGACCATGGCCGCCACCGGGAAGCACTCCCCCGGGGCGATCTCCTGGGTGGTCTCCATGCCGTCGCCGCTGAGGGTCGGGCGCTGGCCGAGCACCAGCCCCTGCTTGACGATGTAGACGTGCTCGATCTTGCCGTCGCCGGGGCCGACCACCGGATCGCCGGCGGCGTAGAAGCGCAGCCGGCACTGTTCGACCATCTGCGCCAGATGGCCGAGCTCCATCTGGTTGAACGGCGCGTAGCGCAGCAGGAAGTGCATGGTGCCCTGGATGTTCTGCAGCACGGCGGTCTTGCCGACGTCCGCGAAACCATCGTTCTTGCTCATCTTGTCGTTCTCCGGGGGCGTCCGTTCATGATTCGCGCCGAGGCCCGCGCAGCCCCTGATCTGCGCCGGGCTCGTCCCGCTCAGGGCTGCGAGGCGATGGCCCGTTCCACGGCCGCAAGCAGTTTCGCATCGTCCGGTCCGGTCATGCTGGAGAAACTGGCCAGCACCTTGCCCTGGCGGTCGATCACGTACTTGTAGAAGTTCCAGCGCGGCGGACCGCTCTGCGCGGCGAGGTTGCGGAACAGCGGGATGGCCTCCTTGCCGGTGACCTTCTGCACGGCGCTCATGGCGAAGGTGACGCCGTAGTTGACGTAGCAGACGCTGGCGGTCTCCGCGGCGTCGTCGGCTTCCTGATGGAAGTCGTCGGACGGCACGCCGAGCACTTCCAGCCCCTGGCCGCGGTAGCGCTGGTAGAGGGCTTCGAGACCCTCGAACTGGCCGGTGAAGCCGCAGTGGCTGGCGGTGTTGACCACCAGCAGCGGCTTGCCGGCGAAGCGGCACAGGTCGATGTTCTGCTTGCCGCGCAGGGCGGGCAGGCTGCCTTCGAGCAATGGCGGGCAGTCGGCGGCCTGGCTGGCGAAGCTGCCGAGCAGCAGGGGCAGGCCGAGGAGGAAACGTAGGCGACGCATGGCAGTCTCCGGACTGGGTCTGTCAGGTACCCGTGCGACCACGCTAGCCGGCCGACTCGGCACTGGCAATCGGACCTTGGCCGGGGGGAGCGGTTTTTTCCGTCGCCGAATGCACGACGCGCCGGCTCGTGGGAGCGCGGCGCGTCGTGGTCGGGAGCGCCGGCGGCGCTCCCGGTTGCCGGCAGAGCGGCGGGGGCATTACTGGGCGTTGCGGGCCTTGAACTCGCGACGACGGCGGTGCAGCACCGGCTCGGTGTAGCCGTTGGGCTGCCTGGTGCCTTCGATGCACAGCTCGAGGGCGGCCTGGAAGGCGATGTTGTCGTCGAAGTTCGGCGCCATCGGCCGGTACAGCGGGTCGTTGGCGTTCTGCCGGTCCACCACCAGGGCCATGCGCTCGAAGGTCTCGCGCACCTGGGCCTCGGAGCACACGCCGTGGCGCAGCCAGTTGGCGATGTGCTGGCTGGAGATGCGCAGGGTGGCGCGGTCTTCCATCAGGCCGATGTCGTTGATGTCCGGCACCTTGGAGCAGCCGACGCCCTGGTCGATCCAGCGCACCACGTAGCCGAGGATGCCCTGGGCGTTGTTGTCCAGCTCGTTCTGGATCTCCTCGGCGCTCCAGCTGATGCTCGGCGCCAGCGGGATGGTCAGGATGTCGTCCAGCGAGGCGCGCTCGCGCTTGGCCAGCTCCTGCTGGCGGGCGAACACGTCGACCTTGTGGTAGTGCAGGGCGTGCAGGGCGGCGGCGGTCGGCGACGGTACCCAGGCGGTGTTGGCGCCGGCCATCGGATGCACGATCTTCTGCTCGAGCATGCCGGCCATCAGGTCGGGCATGGCCCACATGCCCTTGCCGATCTGCGCGCGACCGGACAGGCCGGTGGCCAGGCCGATGTCGACGTTCCAGTTCTCGTAGGCCTTGATCCAGGCGGCGTTCTTGATGTCGCCCTTGCGGATGAAGGCGCCGGCCTCCATGGAGGTGTGCAGCTCGTCACCGGTGCGGTCGAGGAAGCCGGTGTTGATGAACACCACGCGCTCGCGGGCGGCCTTGATGCACGCCTTGAGGTTGACGGTGGTGCGGCGTTCCTCGTCCATGATGCCGACCTTGAGGGTGTTGCGCGCCAGGCCGAGGACGTCCTCGATGCGGCCGAACAGCTCGTTGGTGAAGGCGGCTTCTTCCGGGCCGTGCATCTTCGGCTTGACGATGTACACGCTGCCGGTGCGGCTGTTCTTGCGGCTGGTGTTGCCGCTGAGGTTGTGGATGGCGATCAGGCTGGTGACCAGGCCGTCCATGATGCCTTCCGGCACCTCGTTGCCGTCCTTGTCGAGGATCGCGTCGTTGGTCATCAGGTGACCGACGTTGCGCACGAACAGCAGGGAACGGCCGTGCAGGGTCAGCTCGCCGCCATTGGCCGCGGTGTAGACGCGGTCCGGGTTCATGGTGCGGGTGAAGGTGGTGCCGCCCTTGGCCACTTCCTCGGCCAGGTCGCCCTTCATCAGGCCCAGCCAGTTCTTGTAGGCGATGACCTTGTCTTCGGCATCGACCGCGGCGACCGAGTCCTCGCAGTCCATGATGGTGGTCAGCGCGGCCTCCATCAGCACGTCCTTCACGCCCGCCGCGTCGGTCTTGCCGATCTGGCTGTTGCGGTCGATCTGGATCTCGAAGTGGATGCCGTTGTTCTTCAGCAGCACGGCCTTGGGCGCCGCGGCCTCGCCCTGGAAGCCGATCAGCTGGGCCGGGTTCTGCAGGCCGGTGCTGCCATTGGCCAGGCTGACGACCAGCTTGCCGCCGTCGATGGCGTAGCCGGTGGCGTCGACGTGGGAGGCGCCTTCCAGCGGCGCGGCCTCGTCGAGGAAGGCGCGGGCGAAGGCGATGACCTTGGCGCCGCGCAGCGGGTTGTAGCCGGCAGTCTTCTCGGCGCCGTCGGTTTCCGGGATGGCGTCGGTGCCGTACAGGGCGTCGTACAGCGAGCCCCAGCGGGCGTTGGCGGCGTTCAGGGCGAAGCGGGCGTTCATCACCGGCACCACCAGCTGCGGGCCGGCCATGCGGGCGATCTCGTCGTCGACGTTCTCGGTGGTGGCCTGGAAGTCTTCGGCTTCCGGCAGCAGGTAGCCGATGTCCTGCAGGAAGGCCTTGTAGGCCACGGCGTCGTGGCCCTGGCCGGCGCGGGCCTGGTGCCAGGCGTCGATCTTGGCCTGCAGCTCGTCACGCTTGGCCAGCAGGGCGCGGTTCTTCGGCGCCAGGTCGTGGATCACGCTGTCGGCGCCAGCCCAGAACTGGTCGGCGCTGACGCCGGTACCGGGAATGGCTTCGTTGGTGACGAAGTCGTAAAGGGCTTTGGCGACCTGCAGGCCACCGACTTGCACGCGTTCAGTCATTGCTTGCCTCACTCTGCTTGGCAGCCGCCTGGGACTGCGGCCACGCCGTTCATGTAGTGCTCGGTCGATGGATACTACATGAAGCCGGATGAGAAATGTATGAAGGGCAGGGCGCACTTCGACAAAAGTCGTGGAAAACCGCGACCCAAGGCCGATGCGTGGCGCTTGCGCACAACCCGCGCCGGCGACTTTTCCACAGCGGCGGGAGGCGCGCGCCGCCTCGCTCGCGGCTTGTCCCCGTTTGCCGTGGATGGGGCTGTGGACAAGCCTGGGGCACAGCGCTGCAGGCCAGGCGCCATGCGGCCTGCGGGCGATTGATCGATTATTGGACAGCGCTGTCGGGGTTATGCACGGCGGAGGTGGATGCCCCTGTGGACAAGCTCTGGAGCCCTGGCTGCAGGCCAGTCGCCGCGCGGCCTGGCGGCTTCTGGTGGTTTTTTGTACGGGATTCCTGCCATGGCTGTGGGCAACTCCGCATGGCGGCGCTTTCCACAGCCCCGGGTTGTGCACAATCGGGGTGGATCAGGCTGTGGACAAGCTGCGTGCATCTCGCGGTAGGCCGCATGTGGCCTGCCCTGCAGGGGGTTGGTCGAATCTTGATCAGGCGGCCACGAGCGCCGTCGAGTGGTGTTTTCCACAATGGCGGGGGATCAGCCTGTGGATAAGCTCGGGATGGATCGCCAGGCTGCGCCGGCCGCGGGCTGCGCACGGACTCTGGCGATTTTCCGTACAGGGCGACGGGCCTGGTTTGTGCACAGCGGCGCTGAACCAGCCTGTGGAAAACCTCGGGGCAGTTCCCTGCAGGCCACGATTGGCGCGGCCTGCAGGGAATCGTTCGAAAAACGCTCAGGCGCGGCGGGCGGCGTGGCGCAGGCCGCGCAGGCTGTCGAGGCTGAACACGGCGAGGCCCAGCCAGATGCAGGCGAAGGCCAGCAACTGGGCGTCCTGCAGTGGTTCGCCGAACAGCAGCACCGCCTGCAGCAGCACCAGGGTCGGCGCCAGGTACTGCAGGAAGCCGAGGGTGGCGTAGGGCAGGTGGCGTGCGGCGGCGTTGAAGCAGACCAGCGGGACCAGGGTCACCGGGCCGGCGGCGGCCAGCCACAGGGCCTGGCTGCCGCTCCAGAAGTCGACCTGGACGCTCTGCGCCGCCGGGTGCAGCAGCAGCCAGCCGAGCGCCAGCGGCAGCATCAGCCAGGTCTCCACCAGCAGGCCGGGCAGCGCCGCCACCGGCGCCTGCTTGCGGATCAGCCCGTAGAAGCCGAACGACAGCGCCAGCAGCAGGGAGAGCCACGGCAGGCTGCCGAGCTGCCAGACCTGCTGGGCGACCCCAGTGGCGGCCAGCAGAACCGCCAGCCACTGCAGCGGGCGCAGACGCTCGCCGAGCAGCAGCATGGCCAGCACCACGTTGACCAGCGGGTTGATGTAGTAGCCGAGGCT
This sequence comes from Stutzerimonas stutzeri, assembly GCF_024451105.1. Classification (GTDB taxonomy): domain Bacteria; phylum Pseudomonadota; class Gammaproteobacteria; order Pseudomonadales; family Pseudomonadaceae; genus Geopseudomonas; species Geopseudomonas stutzeri_A. The sequence goes on along the minus strand of NZ_JANGEY010000001.1, from coordinate 638,386 downwards.
GGCCTCGACCATGTGGCCGTTGTTCACCGCCCACACGTAGGTCAGCCAGTTCACCGCGATCAGCGCCCCACTGGCGGCGAGGATGGCCAGCCGCCGCGGGTTGTCGCGCAGCTCGCGCCACCAGCCGGGGTGTTTCCAGACCAGCAGCAGCAGGCTGCCGCACAGCGCCGACCAGAGCACGCGGTGGACGACGATCTCGAGGGCGGGAATCTGCTCGATGGCCTTGAAGTAGAGGGGGAACAGGCCCCAGATCAGGTAGGCGGTGAGGCCCAGGACAAGCCCCCGGCGCGGGGTGGCGGTGCTCATGTCGGCTCCAATATTTAGGAAGCTAAGTAAATAGGTGCACCATTCTAGGGCCTGGCCAGGGCGCTGTCTGTGGGCGCGCGCGGGCGGCGGGGGCTGCCCGGCAGGCGACCGTCAGCTTTTCCTGACAGGGCGCGTCAGTAGAGGCGCAGCGGCTCCTCGTCGAGCGCGGCCAGCTGCTCGCGCAGGGTCAGCACCTGCTCGCCCCAGTAGCGCTCGCTGCCGAACCAGGAAAAGCTCGGCGGAAACGCCGGATCGTCCCAGCGCCGCGCCAGCCAGGCGCTGTAATGGATCAGCCGCAGGCTGCGCAGGCCCTCGATCAGCGCCAGCTCGCGCGGGGCGAAGTCGTGGAACTCCTGGTAGCCGTCGATCAGCTCGCCGATCTGCCGCAGGCGCTCCTGGCGCTCGCCGGCCAGCAGCATCCACAAGTCCTGCACCGCCGGGCCCATGCGGCAGTCGTCGAGGTCGACGATGTGGAAGCGCTCGTCGCGGTACAGCAGGTTGCCGGGGTGGCAGTCGCCGTGCAGGCGGATCGGGGTGTACTCGACCCGGGCGAACAGCTCGTCAAGACGCGCCAGCAGATCGCGCGCCACCGACGCGTAGGCCGGACGCAGGCTGGCGGGGACGAAGCCGCCGTCGAGCAGGGTGGCCAGCGACTCATGGCCGAAGTTGTCCACGGTCAGCGCCTCGCGGTGCTGGAACGGCCGGCTGGCGCCGATCGCGTGCAGGCGGCCGAGCAACTGGCCGAAGCGGTACAGCTGGTCCAGATCGCCCGGCTCAGGCGCATGGCCGCCGCGGCGCGGGAACAGCGCGAAGCGGAAGCCGGCGTGCTCGAACAGGCTGTCGCCGTCGAACTGCAGGGGCGCGACCAGCGGTACCTCGTGCTCGGCCAGCTCGAAGCTGAAGGCGTGCTCCTCGCGGATCGCCGCGTCGCTCCAGCGCCCGGGGCGGTAGAACTTGGCGATCAGCGGCGCCTCGCCCTCGATGCCGACCTGGTAGACGCGGTTCTCGTAGCTGTTCAGCGCCAGCACGCGGGCGTCGCTGAGCAGGCCGAGGCTTTCCACGGCGTCGAGCACCAGATCGGGGGTGAGGGCGGAGAAGGGGTGGCTCATGGCGGGCTCCAGTCGGTGAGCCCGCAGTGTACCCCTTGCCGGCCGCGTCAGCCGCCGATGAAGTTGAACAGGGCGTACATCAGCGCACCGAGGATCACGAAGAACAGGCAGTACTTGGCGAGCAGCAGCAGCTTGCCCTCGCCGGGGATCTCCGCGTTGCAGTGCGGGCAGCGGCGGGCGTGGCGCTCGACCTCCCGGTGGCACTCGCGGCAGTGGGCGATGCTCATGGCTTTTGTTCCCCCGACCTGGTGTGGTTGATGCGTTCCCTCTGCACACAGCGTAGCCCGTCAGTCCGGCGCCGGCGTGCGCGCCAGGCAGTAGACGTCGACCCGCGCCGCGCCGGCCCGGCGCAGCAGGCGTGCCAGCGCCTCGGCGGTTGCACCGGTGGTCAGCACGTCGTCGACCAGGGCGACATGGCGGCCGGCGACGAGCTGCGCATCGGCCACGGTAAAGGCGCCGCGCAGGTTGCGCCGGCGCGCCGCGGCGTCCAGGCCCTGCTGGGCCGCGGTGTCCTGCGGGCGCCGCACGATATCCTCGCGCACCTCGATGCGCAGGGCCTCGCCCAGCCAGCGCGCCAGCAGCGCCGCCTGGTTGAAGCCGCGCCGGCGCAGGCGCGCGCGGGCCAGCGGCACCGGCAGCAGCAGCTCGGGGCGCGGCAGGCCTTCCCGGTGGGCGTGCTGCAGGTGCTCGGCGAGCAGCGCGCCGAGCAGGCGGCCGAGCGGCCAGACGCTCTGGTGCTTGAAGCGGGTGATCAGCGCGTCGACCGGAAAGGCGTAGCGCCACGGCGCCTCGACCCGCGCGAAGCTCGGTGGACGCCGCAGGCAGTGGGCGCAGGTCAGACCCGCCGCCGGCAGCGGCAGGGCGCAGACGCTGCACTGCGGCCCCAGCCAGGGCAGTTCGTCCTGGCAGGCGCTGCACAGGGCGTGGACGGTGTCGGCGGGGCCGTCGCAGAGCAGGCAGGCGCCGGGGCGGCGCAGGGCGGCAGCCTGGCGCTGCAGGTGCTGTATGAATTTCGTCCAGATGTAAACCATGCCTTTCCCTGCGGTTGACAGCCTCTCCGCTGCCCGGAGAAGATGCGGCATCCGTGCCGCCCCGCCACTCTAGCAGGGGTGTGCTGTCCCCATAACAAGGAACACCGCCCGATGAGTGCCAACGCTTCCCTGCGCCACGACTGGACCCTCGACGAGGTCCGCGCCCTGTTCACCCAGCCGTTCAACGATCTGATCTTCCAGGCCCAGGGCGTGCACCGCCAGCACTTCAATGCCAACGAGGTGCAGGTGTCGACCCTGCTGTCGATCAAGACCGGCGCCTGCCCGGAAGACTGCAAGTACTGCCCGCAGTCCGGCCACTACAACACCGGCCTGGACAAGGAAAAGCTGATGGAGGTGCAGAAGGTGCTGCAGGCCGCCGCCGAGGCCAAGGCGATCGGCTCGACGCGCTTCTGCATGGGCGCCGCCTGGAAGCACCCGTCGGCCAAGGACATGCCCTACGTGCTGGAGATGGTCAGGGGCGTCAAGGCCATGGGCCTTGAGACCTGCATGACCCTCGGCACTCTCGACCAGGAGCAGACCATGGCCCTGGCCGACGCCGGCCTCGACTACTACAACCACAACCTCGACACCTCGCCGGAGTTCTACGGCAACATCATCACCACCCGTACCTACAGCGAGCGCCTGCAGACCCTGTCCTACGTGCGCGAGGCGGGCATGAAGATCTGCTCCGGCGGCATCCTCGGCATGGGCGAGTCGCTGGACGACCGCCTGGGCCTGCTGATCCAGCTGGCCAACCTGCCCGAGCACCCGGAGTCGGTGCCGATCAACATGCTGGTCAAGGTCAAGGGCACCCCGCTGGCCGAGGCCGAGGACGTCGATCCGTTCGACTTCATCCGCACCCTGGCGGTGGCGCGCATCCTCATGCCCAAGTCGCACGTGCGCCTGTCCGCCGGCCGCGAGCAGATGAACGAGCAGATGCAGGCGCTGGCCTTCCTCGCCGGCGCCAACTCGATCTTCTACGGCGAGAAGCTCTTGACCACCGGCAACCCCGAGGCCGAGCGCGACATGCGCCTGTTCCAGCGCCTGGGCATCAAGCCCGAGGCCCGCGAGGAGCACGCCGACGAGGTGCACCAGGCCGCCATCGAGCAGGCGCTGGTCGAGCAGCGCAATTCGCAGCTGTTCCACGACGCCGCTTCCGTCTGATCCTGTAGGGGCGAATTCATTCGCCTGGGCGCGCCCTGGGCGAATGAATTCGCCCCTACATGCCGTTTGTCGCCTGGAGCCACGCCGTGCCCTTCGACCTCGCCGCCCGTCTCGCCGCCCGCCGCGCCGACCACCTGTTCCGCCAGCGCCCGCTGCTCGAAAGTCCGCAGGGGCCGGAGGTGGTGGTCGACGGCCAGCCGCTGCTGGCCTTCTGCTCCAACGACTACCTGGGGCTGGCCAACCACCCCGAGGTCATCGCCGCGCTGCAGGCCGGCGCCGCCCAATGGGGCGTCGGCGGCGGCGCCTCGCACCTGGTGATCGGCCACAGCCAGCCGCACCACGCCCTGGAGGAGGCGCTCGCCGAGTTCACCGGCCGGCCGCGCGCGCTGCTGTTCTCCACCGGCTACATGGCCAACCTGGCCGCGGTCACCGCGCTGGTCGGCCAGGGCGACAGCGTGCTGGAGGACCGCCTCAACCACGCCTCGCTGCTGGATGCCGGCCTGCTCTCCGGCGCGCGCTTCTCGCGCTACCTGCACAACGACGCGGCCAGCCTGGCCAGCCGCCTGGCCAAGGCGAGCGGCAACAGCCTGGTGGTGACCGACGGCGTGTTCAGCATGGACGGCGATCTGGCCGACCTGCCGGCGCTGTGCGCCGCGGCAAAGCAGAAGGGCGCCTGGCTGATGGTCGACGACGCCCACGGCTTCGGCACCCTCGGCGCCAGCGGCGGCGGCATCGTCGAGCACTTCGGCCTGGGCCTGGACGACGTGCCGGTGCTGGTCGGCACCCTCGGCAAGGCCTTCGGCAGCGCCGGCGCCTTCGTCGCCGGCAGCGAGGAACTGATCGAGACGCTGATCCAGTTCGCCCGCCCGTACATCTACACCACCAGCCAGCCGCCGGCGGTGGCCTGCGCCACCCTGAAGAGCCTCGAGCTGCTGCGCGCCGAGAGCTGGCGCCGCGAGCACCTGAATGCGCTGATCGCACGCTTCCGCGCCGGCGCCGCCGAGCTGGGCCTGACCCTGATGGACAGCCCGACGCCGATCCAGCCGCTGCTGATCGGCGACAGCGCGCGCGCCGTCGAGTTTTCCCGCCTGCTGCGCGAGCGCGGCCTGCTGGTCGGCGCGATCCGCCCACCCACCGTGCCGGCCGGCACCGCGCGGCTGCGCGTGACCCTGTCCGCCGCGCACACGTTCGCGCAGCTCGAGCGGCTGCTCGAGGCGCTGGGCGAGTGTCAGGCCCTGCTGCCGCCGATGGAGCAATGAACATGAGCAAACTGATCCTGCTGCCCGGCTGGGGCCTCGGCCCGACCGCGCTGCAACCGCTGGTGGCCGCCCTGAACGAACAGGGCCTGGCCGCCGAGCTGGCCGAACTGCCGGCGCTGGAGTCTGCCGATCCCGAGGACTGGCTGGCCGAGCTGGATGCGCGGCTGAGCGCCGACTGCTGGCTGGGCGGCTGGTCGCTCGGCGGCATGCTCGCTACGGCGCTGGCCGCGCGGCGCGGCGCGCGCTGCAGGGGCCTGCTGACCCTGGCCAGCAACGCCTGCTTCGTCGCCCGCGACGGCTGGGCGGACGGCATGGATCCGCTGACTTTCGCCGCCTTCCGCACCGGCTGCTCGGCGAACGCCACCACCACCCTCAAGCGCTTCGCTGTCCTCTGCGCCGAAGGCAGCGCCGATGCTCGCGCGCTGGCCCGCCAGCTGCAGCGCGGCCTGCCGGAGGCCGTGCCGGCGTCGCTGCTCGCCGGCCTCGACGTGCTGGCCGCGCTGGACAACCGCGCCGCGCTGGCCGGATTCGCCGGGCCGCAGCTGCATCTGCTCGCCGGACGCGACGAACTGCTGCCGGCCAGCGCCGCCGAAGCCCTGCTGGCGCTGCTGCCGGCCGGCGAGGTGGATGTGCTGGAAGACTGTGGCCATGCCTTCGTCGCCGAACAGCCGCAGGTGCTGGCCGCGCTGATCGAGGAGTTCGTCCGCGAGGCCGGGGATGACTGACGGCGCTCACGGCGTGCTGCCCGACAAGCGCCAGGTCGCCGCCTCCTTCTCGCGCGCCGCGGCCAGCTACGACAGCGTCGCCGAACTGCAGCGCGCGGTCGGCGCCGAGCTGCTGGCGCGCCTGCCGGCCGATTTCGTGCCGCAACGCTGGCTCGACCTGGGCAGCGGCACCGGCCACTTCAGCCGCGCCCTAGCCGCGCGCTTCCCGCAGGCGAGCGGCACCGCGCTGGACATCGCCGAGGGCATGCTGCGCCACGCCCGCCCGCTCGGTGGCGCGACCCAGTTCGTCTGCGGCGACGCCGAGCACCTGCCGCTGGCCAGCGCCAGCCAGCAGCTGATCTTCTCCAGCCTGGCCCTGCAGTGGTGCGCGGACTTCGCCGCCGTGCTCGGCGAGGCGCGCCGCGTGCTGGCGCCGGGCGGCGTGCTGGCCTTCAGCAGCCTGTGCGTCGGCACCCTGCAGGAGCTGCAGGGCAGCTGGCAGGCGGTGGACGGCTTCGTCCACGTCAACCGCTTCCGCCGCTTGGAGGACTACCGGGCGCTGTGCGCCGCCAGCGGCCTGGAAGTGCTCGAACTGGCGACGGAACGCCGCGTGTTGCACTACGCCGACCTGCGCCAGCTGACCCATGAACTCAAGGCGCTCGGCGCGCACAACCTCAACCCCGGCCGCCCCGGCGGCCTCACCGGTCGCGCGCGGGTGCGCGCGCTGGTCGAGGCCTACGAGCGCTTCCGCGACGCCCAGGGCCTGCCGGCCAGCTGGCAGGTGGTGTACGGGGTGCTGCGCCGCAGCGCCTGACCAAGAGGAATCCAGCATGAGCAACGCCTTCTTCATCGCCGGCACCGACACCGAGATCGGCAAGACCACCGTGGCTGCCGGCCTGCTGCACGCCGCGCGCCAGCGCGGGCTGTCCACCGCGGCGGCCAAGCCGGTGGCTTCCGACTGCCAGCGTACCCCGGACGGATTGCGCAACGGCGATGCGCTGGCGCTGCTCGGCGAGTGCTCGCTGGCGCAGGACTACGCCGAGGTCAACCCGTTCGCCTTCGAGCCGGCCATCGCCCCGCACCTGGCGGCGCGCGAGGTCGGCGTCGAGCTCAACGTCGCCGCCCTGCTGCCGCACGTGCGCCGGGTGCTGGCGCGCGGCGCCGACTTCAGCCTGATCGAGGGCGCCGGCGGCTGGCGGGTGCCGCTGGCCGCCGGCGAGAGCCTGGCCGATCTGGCGGTGGCCCTGCAGCTGCCGGTGATCCTGGTGGTCGGCGTGCGCCTGGGCTGCATCAACCATGCGCTGCTGAGCGCCGAGGCCATCGAGCGCGACGGTCTGACCCTGGCCGGCTGGGTGGCCAACGTGGTCGATCCGGCCACCTCGCGGCTGGAGGAGAACCTCGCCACCCTGGCCGAGCGCCTGCCGGCGCCCTGCCTCGGCCGCGTGCCGCGCCTGGCGGCGGCGACCCCGGCGGCGGTGGCGGCGCATCTCGATCTGGCGCCACTGCTGGGCTGAAACACCCCTACATCTTCGCCGGCTTGCCGGCGGGGCCGATCGGTCATACTGTCCCCGAACGACAAGAAAGGTTTTCAGAGGACGACAGCCATGCCCGAGTACCATGCCCCCCTGCGCGACCTGCGTTTCGTCCGCGACGAGCTGCTCGGCTACCCGCAGCACTACCAGAGCCTGCCCGCCTGCCAGGACGCCACCCCCGACGTAGTGGATGCCATCCTCGAACAGACCGCGCAGTTCTGCGCGGAGGTGCTGGCGCCGCTCAACCGGGTCGGCGACCTCGAGGGCTGCACCTGGACGGCCGAGGGGGTGAAGACCCCGAGCGGTTTCAAGGAAGCCTACCGCCAGTACGTCGAGCTGGGCATGCCGAGCCTGGCCCACGAGCCGGAGCACGGCGGCCAGGGCCTGCCGGAGTCGCTGGGGCTGGTGGTCAGCGAGCTGGTCGGCGAGGCCAACTGGGCCTGGGGCATGTATCCGGGGCTGGCCCACGGCGCGATGAACACCCTGTCGGCGCACGGCAGCGCCGAGCAGCAGGCCACCTACCTGCCCAGGCTGGTGTCCGGCGAGTGGACCGGCACCATGTGCCTGACCGAGCCGCAGTGCGGTTCCGACCTCGGCCTGCTGCGCACCCGCGCCGAGCCGCAGGCCGACGGCAGCTACCGGATCAGCGGCACCAAGATCTTCATCTCCGCCGGCGAGCACGACCTGGCGGAGAACATCGTGCACATCGTCCTCGCCCGCCTGCCCGACGCCCCCGAAGGCACCAAGGGCATCTCGCTGTTCATCGTGCCCAAGTTCCTGCCCGCGGCGGACGGCGGCCTCGGTCAGCGCAACGCGCTGTCCTGCGGCTCGCTGGAACACAAGATGGGCATCCACGGCAACGCCACCTGCGTGATGAACTTCGACGGCGCCACCGGCTACCTGATCGGCCCGGCCAACGAAGGCCTCAAGTGCATGTTCACCTTCATGAACACCGCGCGCATCGGCACTGCGCTGCAGGGCCTGGCGCACGCCGAGGTGGCCTTCCAGGGCGCGCTGAAGTACGCCCGCGAGCGCCTGCAGATGCGCGCACTGAGCGGAGCCAAGGCGCCGGACAAGCCGGCCGATCCGATCATCGTCCACCCCGACGTGCGGCGCATGCTGCTGACCATCAAGGCCTTCGCCGAGGGCAACCGCGCGCTGATCTACTACGCCGCCAAGCTGGTCGACGTGGTGCGCTACAGCAGCGACGAGGCGGCGAAGAAGGAGGCCGACACCCTGCTGGCCTTCCTCACCCCGATCGCCAAGGCCTTCGCCACCGAGACCGGCTTCGAGAGCGCCAGCCTGGGCATGCAGGTGTTCGGCGGCCACGGCTACATCGCCGAATGGGGCATGGAGCAGAACGCCCGCGACAGCCGCATCGCGCTGCTCTACGAGGGCACCACCGGCATCCAGGCGCTCGACCTGCTCGGGCGCAAGGTGCTGATGACCCAGGGCGAGACGCTCAAGGCCTTCACCAGGGTGGTACACAAGTTCTGCAAGGCCCACGAGGGCGACGCGCAGCTGGCCGAGTTCGTCGCGCCGCTGGCGCAGCTGAACAAGGAGTGGGGCGAGCTGACCCTGCGGATCGGCATGCAGGCCATGCAGGACCGCGAGGAGGTCGGCGCTGCGGCGGTGGACTACCTGATGTACTCCGGCTACGCCTGCCTGGCCTACTTCTGGGCCGACATGGCGCGCGTGGCGCAGGAGACGCTGGCTGCCGGCACTGCGGAGGAAGCCTTCTACCGCGCCAAGCTGCACACCGCGCGCTTCTACTTCCAGCGCATCCTGCCGCGCACCCGCAGCCACGTCGCCTGCATCCAGGCCGGCGCCGCCAGCCTGATGGCGATGGCCGAGGAGGAGTTCGAGCTCGGCCATTGAGGCGCCTGTAGGGGCGAATTCATTCGCCCACGCGGTACTGTCAGGCGAATGAATTCGCCCCTAGCGGGGAAACAACAAGCATCACGCGAGGAATGCACCGATGGCCGACTACCAGGCTCCCCTGCGCGACATGCGCTTCGTCCTCGAGGAGGTCCTCGACGCCCCCGCCCAGTGGGCGCGGATGCCGGCGCTGGCCGGCGTGGCGGATGTCGATACCGCCGCCGCCGTGCTGGAGGAAGCCGGCAAGCTGGCCGCTACGGCCATCGCCCCGCTCAACCGCAGCGGCGACGAGGAGGGCTGCCACTGGCAGGACGGCGCGGTGCGCACCCCGGCCGGCTTCCCGGCGGCCTGGCGGGCCTGGGCCGCGGGCGGCTGGCTGGGCATCTGCGGCGATCCGCAGCATGGCGGCCTGGGCATGCCCAAGGCGCTCGGCGCGCAGGTCGAGGAGATGCTCAACTCGGCCAACCTGGCCTTCGCCCTCTACCCGATGCTCACCGCCGGCGCCTGCCTGGAGCTGAGCGCGCATGCCGACGAGGCGCTCAAGGCGCGGTATTTGCCCAGGCTGTACAGCGGCGAGTGGGCCGGGGTGATGTGCCTGACCGAGCCGCACGCCGGCACCGACCTCGGCCTGATCCGCAGCCGCGCCGAGCCGCAGGCCGATGGCAGCTACCGGCTGACCGGCAGCAAGATCTTCATCACCGGCGGCGAGCAGGATCTCACCGCCAACATCGTCCACCTGGTGCTGGCCCGCTTGCCCGACGCGCCGGCCGGCTCGCGCGGCATCTCGCTGTTCCTGGTGCCCAAGCTGCTGGTGAATGCCGACGGCAGCCTCGGCGCGCGCAACGCCGTCAGCTGCGGCTCGATCGAGCACAAGATGGGCATCCGCGGCGCCAGCACCTGCGTGATGAACTACGACGGCGCGACGGCCTGGCTGATCGGCGAGCCGCACAAGGGCCTCGCCGCCATGTTCACCATGATGAACTACGAGCGCCTGGCGGTCGGCATCCAGGGCCTGGCGGCTGGCGAGCGCTCCTGCCAGAGCGCCCTGGCCTATGCCCGCGAGCGTCTGCAGGGGCGCGCCCCACGCGGCGCCGAGGCGCCGGAGCGGATCGCCGACCCCATCCTGGTGCATCCCGACGTGCGGCGCATGCTGCTGAGCATGAAGGCGCTCACCGAGGGCGGCCGGGCCTTCTCCAGCTACGTGGCGCTGCAGCTGGATGCGGCGAAATACGCCGCCGACGCCGCCGAGCGCGAACGCGCCGAGGCCCTGGTGGCGCTGCTCACCCCGGTGGCCAAGGCCTTCCTCACCGACCTCGGCCTCGAGGTCTGCGTGCTCGGCCAGCAGGTGCTGGGTGGCCACGGCTACATCCGCGAGTGGGGCCAGGAACAACTGGTGCGCGACGTGCGCATCACCCAGATCTACGAGGGCACCAACGGCGTCCAGGCCCTCGACCTGGTCGGGCGCAAGCTGGTCGGCAGCACCGGCGCGCTGTACCGGGTCTTCAGCGACGAGGTGCAGACCTTCCTGGCCGGCGCCGGCCCCGAACTGGCCGAGTTCAGCGCACCGCTGGCGCAGGCGCTGGACAATCTCGACTGCCTCAGTCGCTGGCTGCTCGAGCAGGGGCTGCGCGATCCGCGCGAGATCGGCGCGGCCTCGGTGGAGTACCTGCAGGTGTTCGGCTACACCGCCTTCGCCTGGTTGTGGGCGCGGATGGCCGCGGCCGCGCTGGGGCGCGAGGAGGATCCCTTCTACGCCGGCAAACTGGCCACCGCGCGCTTCTATTTCGCCCGCCTGCTGCCGCGTATCCATTCGCTGAGCGCGACGGTGCGCGCCGGCTGCGCAACGCTGTACGCGCCGGACGAGGCGCTGTTCGGTGCCGCGGGCAGCGTGTAAGCATTGGCTTACACGCCGTGGCGGATAACCGCCCTATGAAGAGATCGGCCCGACAACTAATCTGAGCACATCTGGACTTGGCGCAGGAAGCGCGAATCAGAACACGGATCACAGGGATCCCATCAGGATGGTGGGGCGATCAAGGATGTCAGGACACGGTCTGCAAGAACCCCGCTTCGGCGGGGTTTTCTTTTTTCCGCGATTTATCTTCGCACCTGCTCCGGCTTTCCCGCGCCCTGCGTGCGCCGGCCTGGCGCGCGCTCAGTGCGGACGCAGCTGCTGCAGGCGATAGTCCTTGGGCGACAGCTCGAACTGCTTCTTGAACGCGCGGCTGAAGTGCGCCGAGTCGGCGAAGCCCCACTTGAAGGCGATCTGGGTGATCGACTCGTGGCGCAGTTGCGGGTTGCCGAGGTCGTCGGCGCTGCGCTGCAGGCGCTGGCGCTGGATGTAGCGGCAGACGCTGTCGCCCTGTTCCTCGAACAGCCGGTACAGCTGGCGGATCGAGATGTGCAGGCGCTCGGCCAGGTACTGCGGGCTCAGGTGCGCCTCCTGCAGCAGCTGGCCGATCAGCCGCTGTGCCTGGTCGCGCAGCAGTGCGGCGTGCGGCGTCTCGCCCAGTTCGCTGCGCGCCGTCTCGCTGCCGCGCAGGGTCGGCAGGAGCAGGGCGATCAGCGCTTCCTGCAGGGCGCTGCCCTCGTTGGCGGCGGTCTGCCCGCTGTCGCCGGCGAGGATCTGCCCGGCCAGGCTGGCCAGCAGGCGGCCGCTGGTGCTGCCCAGATCGAGCTTGCCGAACAGCCGCTGGTTGGGCGCGAAGTGGCGGCACAGGGTCTCGCGCGACAGGTGGAAGGACACGTGGTCGATCAGGTCGCCGCTGATGATCTCGCTGGCGCGCGTGGAGTCGAACAGCGCCATGTCGCCGGGCGCCAGCTGGATGCTGTGGCTGTCCTGGCGGACCTCGGAGTGGCCGCTGCGGTTGACCACCAGGAAGCAGTGGCGGTCGTCGCCGCGGTCGCTGCGGCACTGCTGGCGGGCGATGCGCCCCGCGTTGGTGCGGATGTGCGCCAGCTCCAGGCCGCCATGGTCGTGCAGGGCGATCTCGCCGACGAAGCGTTCGCCGCGCCCGGGCGGGCTGGCCTCGAAGTGGCCGCACACGCGGTGCAGGTCCTGCAGCCAGTGGTCGAACGTCTGGGGCGCACTGTGGAAGCCGTTCACGCTACACCTCATGGGGACTGTGGGCGGTGGCCGCCACTCGGGATGGGTTGGCGGTAACATTGTTAACATGTTAGCTATTTTCGTGCCAACGCCCGGTCATCATCCTTTGGTATGGGGCAAAGCCGCGGGCCAGAGCCCGTGGCGCGGTTTTTCCAGCGCCGGCGCAGCAACGCGAAGGGCGCCCGCGGGCGCCCTTCGGTAACACTTTCTGGGGTGTGCGGGATCAGCCCCTGGGCAGCTCCGGCTGGAACAGGCCGCGCTTCATCACCAGCTTGACCCACAGCGCGGCGATCACGCCGACGATCAGCAGCACCACGCCGGCCAGGCTGTAGACGGTCTGGGTCATCTCCGGCGACGGCGAGTTGTTCAGCGCCACGTAGCCCATGCCGAGGATGCCGAGCAGCTGCGGCAGCGGGTAGAACGGCGTGCGGAACGGCCGCGCCAGGCCGGGCTGGCGGTGGCGCAGGACGATCACGTCGAGGTGGGCGATGATGTAGGCCAGCAGCCAACTGGTCGAGGCGGCGATCAGCAGCGGGATGATCGAGTCGATGCCCAGCAGCAGGAACGGCAGGGCGATGATGCCTGCCATGAACAGGATCGCCACCCACGGCGTGGCGAAGCGCGGGTGCAGGCGCTTGAGCTGCGGGAACGACTGGCCGTTGACCGCCATGCCGTGCAGCATGCGCGGCACCTAGGCGAGCACGGTGTTGACCGTGCTGCAGGTGGCGGTCACCGCCATCACCGTGGCGACGATCAGCCCGGCCTTGCCGAATACCGCGTCGACGTAGTCGAGGTAGGGCAGCGGCGAGGTGGTCAGGGTGTCCAGCGTCAGGTAGCGGCTGGCGCCCCAGCAGAACAGCAGGAAGATGGCGAAGATCAGGCACAGCGACAGCATCATCGCCCGCGGCACGTTGCGCTCGGGATTGCGCACCTCCTGGATCAGCGGGCAGATGAACTCGACGCCGACCAGCAGCCACATGGCCAGCGCCACCAGGCCGAGGAAGCTGCCGTCGAGGATGCCGTCCCAGCTCCACTGCACCGCGCCGGCCAGCTCGGCCGGTGCCGGGTTGGCGCTGCCGGTGACCGCGGTCAGGCCGACCAGCAGCAGGGCGCAGACCATGGCGAAGGTGAAGACGTTCTGCAGGCGGGCGAACACGTCGGTGCCGAGGATGTTGAGCAGGGTCAGCACGGCGAGGATGCCCAGCGGCACGACCATTTCCGGCAGCATGCCGGGGAACAGCTGGCCGATCACCGCATCGACCAGCAGCAGCTCGGCGGACAGGCCGAACATCGCCACCACCACGTAGCCGGCGTACACCGCGACTATCGCCGGGAACGGGCCGAGCGCCGCCTCGGTGTAGCTGCCCAGGGTGCCGCCGGCGCGCGGGAACATCAGCGACAGCTCGGCGAAGCTCAGCGCGTTGCACTGGGCGAGGAGGAAGGCGACCACGGCGGCGGCGAGAAAGCCCGCGCCGCCGAAGCCGATGCCCTGCAGGGCGCTGACCATGCTGCCCTGCACCACCACCACGCCGATGCAGATGGCGATCATGGTGGCGAAGCCGAGGCCGCGCTTCACCGCCGGGCTGCCGGCGGCGTCGGGGAGAAGAGTGTCGGAGGCACTCGCGGTGCTCTTGTTCATGTGCGTATCTCGTTCCGGGTGAGGGGGCGGCGCCTGGCGCCGGTCGTGCCCGTCGGCCGCGTTGCTGCATCGCTGCAGACGGTGGGGTCGAACGAAGTCGGATCGATCATTGAGCAGCGTCGGGCGGGCCGTCTTGCCCCTGCCTGCCGAGCTTCTTGACTGTGCTTGCCGTGTGCCGGGGCTGGCAGTCTCGGGCAAGAAATCTGGCAGCGCCGGGCAAGACGACCCCGCAGGTGGGCGGCCTAATAGGCTCACGAAACGAGGCGGCAATCCGGATGCGCGATCCCAGCGCTCCGGGCCGGCAATCCCAACGCCCCCTGGTAATGCGCCATGATCAACATCGAAACGCCGACCTACTACACGGCGACCAAGAAATACGACCTGAGCTTCCCGTCGCTGGAGGCCGATCTCGACGCGGACGTGGTGGTGATCGGCGGCGGCTTCTCCGGCATCAACACCGCGCTGGAGCTGGCCGAAAAAGGCATCAGGAACATCGTCGTGCTGGAAGGCCGCTACATCGGCTTCGGCGGCTCCGGGCGCAACGGCGGCCAGGTGATGGCCGGCATCGGCCACGATCTCGAGGCGATCAAGGCGGACGTCGGCGAGGACGGCCTGCGCCGCATCTTCGAGATCAGCGACCAGGGCGCGCAGATCATCAAGGCGCGCATCGACAGGTACGGCATCGACGCCGACTTCCGCCACGGCTACGGCTACATGGGCTTCAACGCCCGCCAGGAGAAGACCCTGCGCGCCTGGGAGAGCGAGTTCAAGAAGCTCGCCCCGGACCAGGAGATCGGCCTGCTCACCGGCAGCGAGGTCAAGCGCATCGTCGGCTCCGACGCCTACAGCTGCGGCCTGCTGCACATGGGCGGCGGCCACGTGCACTCGCTCAACCTGCTGCTCGGCGAGGCCAAGGCGCTGGCCGGGCACGGAGTGAAGATCTTCGAGTACAGCCCGGTGCTGGAAGTCCGCTACGGCGAGCGCATCGAGGTGCGCACCGCCAAGGGCTCGGTGCGCGCCAGCAAGCTGCTGTGGGCCTGCGACAGCTTCCTCAACCAGCTGGAGCCGGAGCTGCACCGCAGCACCATCAACACCTACGCCTTCCAGATCATGACCGAGCCGCTGTCCGACGAGCTGATCGAGCGCATCAGCCCGATCCGCGGCGCCTACAGCGACATCCGCCCGGTGATCGACTACTACCGGGTGACCAACGAGAACCGCCTGCTGTTCGGCTCGGCCACCCCGCTCATCGAGCACATCCCCAGCGACCTGAAGGCCTGGAACCGCAACCTGATGCTGAAGATCTTCCCCTACCTCAAGGACGTGAAGATCGACCTGGCCTGGGGCGGGCCGATGGCCTGCAGCGCCAACCTGTTCCCGCAGATCGGCGCGCTGCCGGGACGGCCCAACGCCTTCTTCGTGCAGGGCTACTCGGGCTTCGGCGTCACCCCCAGCCACATCGTCTGCAAGGTGCTGGCCGAGGGCATGAGCGAGGGCTCGGCGCGCTACGACCTGATCAGCTCGGTGCGCCGGCCGAGCATTCCCGGCAAGGACCGCTTCCGTTCCCTGCTGCTGACCGGCGGCAAGTGCTGGCACCAGGCCTCCGGCTACTGGACCGGCCGCCGCTGACAGTTGAACCATTCATTGTGTGAGGACCGACTGATGTATCCGATCAAGCAAGGCACCACCATCGCCGAACTGGACGCCTGGGGCACCGTGGCCGACCTCGGCTCGGAGATTCTCGAAGGCGAGGGCAAGGCCTTCGGCAAGATGACCTTCGGCGCGCCGACCGACCCGGTCAGCTCCGCCTACTTCGGCGTGACCAGGAGCAAGTTCCGCATGGTCTACCCGTTCAACGAGCAGGCCACCGTGGTCAGCGGCGAGGTGACCCTGACCGACGAGGCCAGCGGCCTGAGCACCACCTACAAGGCCGGCGACAGCTGGTTCGTCGAGAAGGGCACTCCGGTGCTGTGGGAAGTGACCAGCGAGGCCTTCGTCAAGCACTACCTCGCGGTGGTCTGAGTTCGTTTCCCGGCTGCGCATCCGCGACGCCCCCGCCGGCTTGCCGGCGGGGGCGTCGTGCGTTCTGCCCGGCGTGTGCTGGCAGCCAGGGGCAACTGCCTGGCAGTCAGGCACAAGACCGATCGCGCGTATCCGTGGGATTAATGAAACAACGGCACGAGCTTTGCCCGTCGCCGGTCCGGCTTCTAGCCTGAATCACCAGAACAACAGGGAGTCTTCCCCCATGAATGCACCGCACCACGGATCGCGCCGCGCGCCGCTCGCACTGGCGCTGGCGAGCGCCTTCGCTGCCCTGGCCGCCGTCCCGGCCAGCGCCTACGAGCTGTACAACCAGGACGGCACGCAGCTGAACGCCGACCTCGAGGCGGTGTTCGGCCTGATGCACAGCCGCAAGAACTACGACCTGGGCTTCGGCAACCGCGGCGCCGGCAGCTCGAGCTGGCGCGAGGGCTACGTCAAGTACGGCCTGAGCGGCAGCCAGGCGCTGGGCGGCGGCGGCAGCGCCTACGGCGCGGTCAGCCTGCTCAGCTCCGGCACCTGGGGCGACGGCGACGCCGCCGGCTTCACCGAGGGCAGCGAGCGGCGCACCGCCGTCGAGGACGCCTACCTCGGCTGGCGCTCGGGCGAGCTGTTCCCGGCGCTCGGCGAGAACGGCGTGGACCTCTCCGCCGGCCGGCAGAAGGTGGTGGTCGGCGACGGCTTCCTGATCAACGGCGACTCGCTGAACTTCGGCGACGTCGACCTCGGCGCCAACTTCGACCGCGGCGGCGGCTACTACATCGCCGCGCGCAAGGCCTTCGACCAGACCGCGGTGCTGCGCCTGGGCGGCGAGCAGGGCCTGCGCGGCGACCTGATGTGGCTCAAATCCGACAACCGCGCCCAGGCCGAGACCGAGCTGGCCATCGCCACCCTCGAGCACGTCGCCGCACCGGGCACCCTCGGCCTGACGTACATCCGCGGCCTGGACGTCGAGGAGCGCTACGCCAGCCCGGCGCAGCTCGAGCGCGACGGCATGGACACCGTCAGCCTGCGCGGTGCGGGCTCCCTCGGCGTGGACAACCTCAACCTGGCCTTCGAGTACGCGACCCAGGACAGGGACAGCGGCCGCGAGAACGCCTGGTACCTGGAAGGCAGCTGGACCTTCGCCGAGCTGCCCTGGGCGCCGACCGCCACCTATCGCTACAGCCGCTTCTCGGAGACCTTCGACCCGCTGTTCTACGGCTTCAACCGCGGCTACGGCACCTGGTTCCAGGGCGAGGTGGCGGCCAACTACGCCGGCCCGTTCAACAGCAACACCCGCGTCCACCACGTCGGCCTCAAGGCCGCGCCGCTGGAGGGTCTCAGCGTCGGCGCGCTGTACTTCGACTTCGACAGCATCGACAAGGGCCTCGGCAACCTCGGCGGCCGCGAGCTGGACCTGTACGCCGAGTGGATGGTCAACGACCACCTGCTGATCAGCCCGGTAGTCGGCTTCTACCAGCCCGAGCGCAGCGCCGCCAACGGCGGCACCCAGCTCGGTGGCGACGGCACCAACGTCTACAGCCAGCTGATGTTCGTCACCTTCTTCTGACCCCTGTCACCCTCCGGCCGGTCCGACCCGCGGCAACGGGCGGACCGGCCTTTTTCATTCCGGGCCGGCTGCGGTTAACCTGCGTCTTTTGGCAAGGGAGACTCACATGCTCGACGTACTGATCGCCGGCGCCTCGCGGGGCATCGGCCTGGGTCTGGTGCGCGCCTGGCTGCAGGGCGGCGCGCGGGTGTTCGCGGTGGCGCGCGATCCGGCCGCCTCGGCGGGGCTGGCCGAGCTGGTCGGCCAGTACCCCGAGCGCCTGCGGACCATCGCCGGCGACCTCAACGATCCGGCGGCGCCGGCCCTGATCCTCGCCGCTCTCGGCGACGCGCGCCTGGACCGCGTGCTGCTCAACGCCGGCATCTACGGCCCGGCGGCGCAGGACGTGGCCAGCGCCAGCGAGGCCGAGATCGGCCAGCTTTTCCTCAGCAACGCCGTCGCCCCGCTGCGCCTGGCGCGCGCCCTGCGCCCGCGGCTCAAGCCGGATGCGGTGCTGGCGGCGACCAGCTCGGTGATGGCCAGCCTGCAGCTCAGCCCCGGCGCCGACATGCCGCTGTACGCGGCGAGCAAGGCGGCGCTGAACAGCCTGCTGCTCAGCTGGGCCGCGCAGCTGGGCGATGCGCGCGACTTCGCCCTGCTGGCGCTGCACCCGGGCTGGGTGCAGACCGACATGGGCGGCGCCGCCGCGCCGCTGACGGTGGAAGAGAGCGTGGCCGGACTGGTGGCGGTGGTCGAGGCGGTCGCCGGCACGCGCGACTGCCGCTTCGTCGACCACCAGGGCGAGACGCTGCCCTGGTAGCGCGCCCCTGCCTGCGCTCAGTCGGCATGCAGGGTCAACGGCTTGGCAGGCAGGGGCAAGGCAGCGTGCAATGCGCTGGCTATCATCGAGGCATGCTTTTGGGCCGTGGCGCGCCTCGCGTCGCCAGCGCCCTGCGGCGTCCTGCCAGGACTCCGGAGCGCCATCGGCGCCCGGGCGGGGCGGGGCGCGGATTCCCCTTCTGCCCGGAGTTACTGCCATGTCCACCGCTCTCCTCGAACCGCTCGCCCAGGTGACGGCCTTCCTCAACCGCCGGCACACCTCCTTCATCGACGGCGCGCCCATCGCCGAGCACGCCGGCGAGGTCGTCGAGGTGTTCAACCCGGCCAGCGGCACGTCGCTCAGCCAGTTGCTGATGGGCGGCGAGGCGCAGGTCGAGCAGGCGGTGGCCTCGGCGCACCGGGCCTTCCGTTCCGGGGTGTGGAGCGGCCTGCGTCCGGCCGACCGCGAGCGCATCCTGCTGCGCTTCGCCGCGGTGGTCGAGGCCCACGCCGAGGAACTGGCGCAGCTGGAAACCCTCAACCAGGGCAAGTCGATCCACATCGCCCGCGCCATCGAGGTCGGCGCCTCGGTGGAGTACATGCGCTACATGGCCGGCTGGGCGACCAAGCTGGAAGGCCAGACCCTCGACGTGTCGATCGCGGTGCCGCCGGGCACCCGCTACAACGCCAGCACCCGCCGCGAGCCGGTGGGCGTGGTGGCCGGCATCGTGCCGTGGAACTTCCCGCTGATGATCGCCATCTGGAAGATCGTCCCGGCGCTGGCCGCCGGCTGCACCATCGTCATCAAGCCGGCCGACGAGACGCCGCTGACCGCCCTGCGCCTGGCCGAGCTGGCCATCGAGGCGGGCATCCCGGCCGGCGTGCTCAACGTGCTGGTCGGCCGCGGCGCCAGCGCCGGCGCCGCGCTGGTCGCCCACCCGCAGGTGAGCAAGGTGTCGTTCACCGGCTCCACCGCGGTGGGCAAGCAGATCGGCGCCAGCGCGCTGCAGAACATGACGCGCTTCTCCCTCGAACTGGGCGGCAAGAACCCGATGCTGCTGCTGCCCGACGCCGACCTGGACAAGGCGGTGGGCGGCGCGCTGCTCGGCGGCCTGCTCAACCAGGGCCAGGTGTGCGCCGCGGCCTCGCGCATCTACGTGCACCGCTCGCGCCACGACGCCTACCTCGAGGCGCTGAGCGCGGCGGTCAAGGGTATGAGCATCGGCGCCGGCATGGACCCCAACGCGCAGATCAACCCGCTGGTGTCGCGCAAGCAGCAGGCCAGCGTGCTCGGTCACCTGGACAAGGCGCGTGCCCAGGGCGCGCGGGTGGTGACCGGCGGCGCGGCGCCCGCGCTGCCCGGCTTCTTCGTCGAGCCGACCGTGCTGGCCGGGGTCGACCACGACATGGCCGCGGCGCGCGAGGAGATCTTCGGCCCGGTGCTCTCGGTGCTCACCTACGACAGCGTCGAGGAGGCGCTGGCGCTGGTCAACGACAGCCAGTACGGCCTGGCCGCCAGCCTGTGGACCAACGACCTGACCCAGGCCATGGAGCTGATCCCGCGCATCGAGGCGGGCACCGTGTGGGTCAACTCCCACGTGGTGCTCGACCCCAACATGCCGTTCGGCGGCTACAAGCAGTCGGGCATCGGCCGCGAGTTCGGCCGCGGCGCGGTGGAGGCGTTCACCGAGACCAAGTCGGTGTGCATCGCCTACTGACATCGATTGAGGGCGGAGCCCCGGCTCCGTCACCGTCTTGGAGTGGTAGGCGCGGCAGCGCGCCGGCTGAGGTCAAGGCTTGGCAGCGAGCAGCCGGCACGACGTCGTGCCGCCAGGGATGGTCGGTCGTTTGAGGTTCTCGTGACTGACGAGAGTTGCCCGCCACACCCCGGCAGCGGTGTGGCGGGCTTTTTTATGTCCGCGCGCCCGAGGAGTGTATATGCGCAGAATCCCGACTTTATTCGCCGCCCTGAGCCTGGTCCTGGCCAGCCTGGCCAGCCGGGCGGCCGAGGACGCCTTCCGTGCCGCGCTGGACCGCGAGCTGGACAACCGCGCCCTGGCCGGTCAGGTGGTCGCCGCCCTCGCCGAACACCACCGGGGTACGCCGCAGGGCCGCTTCTGGACGGCCTACGCCGCCCTCGAGGCGTACAACGCACCGCGCTATGCGCCGGTCGCCATGCGCCACGGCCTGAGCGGCGGCGGCGTGCTGGTCGATCTCAAGGCGTGGGGCTCGATCCGGTTCGCCCGGCTGTTCCCCGCACGTTTCCTGGCCATGCTGGCCGCCGGCACCCGGGAGTACCTGGCCGGGCTGCGCGCCGTCGCGGCGCCGGCGGATGCCGAGGACGCCGCCTTCCTGCGCTACATGATCGAGCAGGAGCGCGTGCAGGCCGAGGCGCTGGCGCATGCCGCCGCGCAGCGCTTCGAGCTGGCGGCCGAGGCGCTGGAGGGGTTCGTGGCGCGGGTGGAGGAATGACCGTCGTCGTCTGACGCTGCGCATGGCGCCCCCTGCTCGGGGCAGGGGCGCCAATGCACTAGGCGGGGTAGGGTGCGCCGCGCGCACCTGCGGTCACTCGTCGACGGCGATGCGCACGTGCTGCTTGCGCCCGGCCGACAGCCGCCACTCGCGGGCTTCGCCGGCCAGCGGCTGGTCGGCGTCGCTCACCGCCACGCCGTCCAGGCGCAGGCCGCCGCCGGCGGCCAGGCGCCGGGCGGCGCTGCGCGAGGCGGCGAGGCCGGCTTCCACCGCCAGCTCGGCCAGGCTCACCCCGGCGGCCAGGCGTGCGGGCGCGATCTGCAGGGTCGGCAGGCCCTCGGCGGCGCTGGCGCCGTCGAACACCCCGCGTGCGGCGTTGGCCGCCGCCTCGGCGGCTGCCGCGCCGTGGGCCAGGCGGGTAGCCTCGTTGGCCAGGACGATCTTCGCCTCGTTGAGTTCGGCGCCCTGCAGCGCGCCGAGGCGGCGCACCTCGGCCATCGGCAGTTCGCTGAACAGGGCGAGGAAGCGGCCGACGTCGCGGTCGTCGCAGTTGCGCCAGAACTGCCAGAAGTCGAACGGCGCCAGGCGCTCGGCGTTCAGCCACACCGCGCCCTGCGCCGACTTGCCCATCTTGCGGCCGTCGCTGGTGGTGAGCAGCGGCATGGTCAGGCCGTACAGCTGCGGACCGTCCTGGCGGCGCGACAGCTCGACGCCGTTGATGATGTTGGCCCACTGGTCGGCGCCGCCGATCTGCAGGGTGCAGCCGTGGCGGCGCGCCAGCTCGGTGAAGTCGAAGGCCTGCAGCAGGGTGTAGCCGAATTCCTGGAACGACAGCGAGTGCTCCAGGCGGCTGCGCACCGCGTCGAAGGTCAGCAAGCGGTTGACGCTGAAGTGGCGGCCGACGCGGTTGAGGAATTCCAGGTAGCCGAGGCCGTCCAGCCAGTCGGCGTTGTTCACCACCTGGGCGTCGCTGGCGCCGTCGCCCAGATGCAGGTAGCGGCGGAAGGCGCTGCCGATGCCGCGCATGTTGGCGGCGATGGTCGCCTCGTCGAGCATGGGCCGGCTGCTGTCGCGGAAGCTCGGGTCGCCGATCCGCGTGGTGGCGCCGCCGATCAGCAGCAGCGGCTTGTGCCCGGCGTGCTGCAGCCAGCGCATCAGCATCAGGCCCTGCAGGTGGCCGACGTGCAGGCTGTCGGCGGTGGCGTCGAAGCCCAGGTAGGCGGTCAGCGGGCCGCGCGCCAGGGCGGCGCGCAGGCCGTCGGCGTCGGTGCTCTGGTGGACGAAGCCGCGCTCTTCGAGCAGGGCGAGCAGGTCGGTGTCGATCGGGGGCATTGCAGTCTCCTTGGGGGGGGGGGGCGAAACGCCTGAGGAGACTGTGGAGAAAACGACCCGGTCCGCCTCAGGCGGATCGGGTGCGCGCACGCGCCTACCGCCTCGGTGAGGTGCGGTAATAGGCGTAATAGCGGACGCGGGAAATGGTTAACAGGTTCATGGTCGCCACTCTAGCACGCCGGCGGCGGGGCAGGGCAAGTCCTGCAGATGCGGGAGGGGTCGGCAAAAATCCTGGCCGCGCGCGTGATGGCGGCTTCCGGGGGCAGGCAGCCCTCAGGCATGAGCTCTGCAGCCGCGGCGATGTGGCGGGGCGCCGCCGGGAGGCGATGAAAAGTACAAGGCAAAGTGCGGAAAAGGTATTCTGCTATTTCGTTGCGATATTCATGATTTGCTCATCGTCATCTGCCGACGCACGGCAGCCAAGCACTCGACGGCATCCCCCCGCGATGCCGCGGGCCGGAATCAGCCCCGGCCATCCACCTTGCGCCAGGAGTACCGAACATGTCCAAGCCGCAGCTCGACCCGAATCAGCTCGCCTTCCGCAACGCCATGGCGCACATGAGCGCCGCGGTGAACATCATCAGCACCGACGGCGAGGCCGGCCGCTGCGGCATCACCGCCACCGCGGTGTGCTCGGTGACCGACACCCCGCCGACCGTGATGGTCTGCGTCAACCGCAACAGCGCGATGAACGCGGTGTTCAAGGCCAACGGCCGGCTGTGCGTCAACGTGCTGTCCGGCGAGCAGGAGGAGGCCGCCAAGCACTTCGCCGGGATGACCGGGGTGGCCATGGAGGAGCGCTTCGCCCTCGACCCGTGGAGCACCGGCAGCCAGGGCCTGCCGGTACTGGAAGGCTCGCTGGCCAACCTGCAGGGGCGCATCGTCGAGTCCCAGGAGATCGGCACCCACTCGGTGCTGCTGGTCGAACTGGACGACATCCAGGTGCGCGAGGAGGGCGACAGCCTGGTGTACTTCAGCCGCGCTTTCCGCCGCGTCGAGCGCGCCGCCTGAGTTGCCGCGTCGTGACGCAAGGGCCCTGCCATCCGGCGGGGCCTTTTCATTTGCGGCCCTGGCTCATGCGTTTGGGGGTTGCCTGATGCGCGCGCTAGCGGCAGTCTGCGCGGCCTTGCCCTGCATCCGGAGCCGTTTGTCCATGTCCCAGCTCGATCCCCAGCAGCTCGCCTTCCGCAACGCCATGGCGCACATGAGCGCGGCGGTCAACGTGATCACCAGTGCCGGCGTCGCCGGGCGCTGCGGCATCACCGCCACCGCGGTGTGCTCGGTGACCGACACGCCGCCGACCTTGATGGTCTGCATCAACCGCGGCAGCGAGATGAACGCGGTGTTCAAGGCCAACGGCCGCCTGTGCGTCAACGTGCTGTCCGCCGAGCAGGAAGAGACCGCCCGCCACTTCGCCGGGATGACCGGGGTGGCCATGGACGAGCGCTTCGCCCTCGGCCCGTGGCACCCGGGCCGGGACGACCTGCCGGTGCTCGATGGCGCGCTGGCCAACCTGCAGGGGCGCATCGTCGAGACCCAGGAGATCGGCACCCACTCGGTGCTGCTGGTCGAGCTGGACGAGATCCAGGTGCGTGAGGAGGGCGACAGCCTGGTCTACTTCAGCCGCGCCTTCCGGGTGGTCAGCCGCCGCGACGTGGCCTGAGCACGATTGCCGCCCGGCGGGGCTGGCATCCTCTCCCGGCAAACGTTAAGATGTTAAATATCTGCTGCCGCCCCCGGCATCTCCGGGTGTCGACCTCCTTCGGGGCGGCGGCGTTTTAATCCCTTCGCTGTTGCCCGCGTGGCCCGCCCGCCGCAGGAGGCGCCATGACCCCGTCCGCCGACCGTTCCTGGCCTGCCGCCATCCGTGCGCTGCGGCATCCCAACTTCCGCCTGTATTTCGCCGGCCAGGCGGTGTCGATCCTCGGCAGCTGGATCCAGCAGGTCGCCCTGTCCTGGCTGATCTACCGGCTGACCGGTTCGGTGGCGCTGCTCGGCGTGACCACCTTCGCCGCGCTGCTGCCGCAGCTGCTGGTCGGCCCGCTGGCCGGCGCCTGGACCGACCGCCACGACAAGCGCCGCCTGCTGATCGTCGTGCAGGCCCTGCTCGGCCTGCAGGCGCTGGCGCTGGCCGCGCTCACCGCGCTGGAGTGGATCGGCCCGACGCTGATCGTCGTCATGTCGCTGCTGCTCGGTGTGCTCAACGCCTTCGACACGCCGCTGCGCCAGTCGCTGATCGGCAGCTTCGTCGCCAGCCGCGACGACCTGCCCAACGCCCTGGCGCTCAACGCCATGCTGTTCAACAGCGGCCGCTTCATCGGCCCGCCGCTGGCCGGCCTGCTGCTGGCGCTGACCAGCGAGGCGCTGTGCTTCGCCCTCAATGGCCTGTCGTTCCTCGCCCTGCTGGCCGGCCTGCTGCTGATCCGCATCGACGCGCCGCCGCGCGCCAAGGGCTCGACCGGCGCGGTGTTCCGCGAGGGGCTGGCCTACGTGTGGGGCAACCAGCCGATCCGCCTGCTGATCCTCAGCCTGGCGATGGTCAACATCACCGCCTCCAGCTACGCGGTGCTGCTGCCGGTGTTCGCCCGCGACATCTTCGCCGGCGACGCGCAGACCCTCGGCTGGCTGTGGGGCGCCGCCGGTTGCGGCGCCTTCCTCTCCACCCTGTATCTGGCTAC
Organism: Stutzerimonas stutzeri; assembly: GCF_024451105.1. Classification (GTDB taxonomy): domain Bacteria; phylum Pseudomonadota; class Gammaproteobacteria; order Pseudomonadales; family Pseudomonadaceae; genus Geopseudomonas; species Geopseudomonas stutzeri_A. The sequence goes on along the minus strand of NZ_JANGEY010000001.1, from coordinate 613,786 downwards.
CCGTCAGGCGCTGCCCGGGCTGGTGCGCATCGTGCTGGTCGGCGCGCTGCTCAGCGCCCTGGCCCTGCTGGCCTTCGCCGCCAGCTCCGCGGTACCGCTGGCGCTGGCCGCCATGGCGGTGCTCGGCTTCGCCATCTCGGTGGGCAACGTCGGCATCAACATGCTGCTGCAGAGCCTGGCGCCGGAGCAGCTGCGCGGCCGCGTGGTGTCCTTCTTCACCTCGACGCGCTTCGGCTTCGACGCCATCGGCGGCCTGCTCGCCGGGCTGCTGGCCGCGCGCGTCGGCGCGCCGCTGACCCTGGCGCTGGAAGGGCTGGTGCTGCTGGCGTTCTGCGTCTGGCTGCTGGCGCAGCGCCGGGTGCTGCACGAACGGGTGCGCGACGACCTGCAGGAGCAGGCCGCGCGCTGAACGAATCGGGGGGTGTTTCCCGTGTCGGCGCAGGAGTCGGGTCGGTTGCCCCGCCCGAGCCTCCTGCCAATCTTCGCCCCGGCTGGGCCTCGCGCCCGCCGGGGCTTTTTTTGTCCGCCGCGCGGCAGCTCGCCGGGCGAGCCTCAGACGCTCTCGTCCTCGTCGCTGCCCTCCACCGCCATGTTCAGCTCCTTGATCTTGCGGGTCAGGGTGTTGCGCCCCCAGCCGAGCAGCTGGGCGGCGTCGCGGCGGCGCCCGGCGGTGTGCTTCAGCGCGCTCTCGATCATCACCCGCTCGAAGGCCGGCAGGGCGCTGCCGAGCAGGTCGCTCTGGCCGCGGGCCAGCGCCTGTTCGGCCCACAGGCGCAGGGCCTGCTCCCAGTTGCCGCCGGCCGGGGCTTCCTGCGGCTGCTGCAGCAGCTCCGGCGGCAGGTCGTCGATGTGCACCTCGCGTCCGGAGGCCATCACGGTGATCCAGCGGCAGGTGTTCTCCAGCTGGCGCACGTTGCCCGGCCAGGGCAGGTTCTGCAGGTATTCCTCGGTCTGCGGCTTGAGCAGCTTGGGCTCGACCGCCAGTTCCTGGGCGGCGCGGGCGAGGAAGTGGCGGGCCAGCGCCGGGATGTCCTCGCGGCGGTCGGCCAGGCGCGGGATGTGGATGCGGATGACGTTGAGGCGGTGGAACAGGTCCTCGCGGAACTTGCCGGCGCGCACCAGGTTCTCGAGGTTCTGGTGGGTGGCGGCGATGATCCGCACGTTGACCTTGACCGGGGTATGCCCGCCGACCCGGTAGAACTCGCCGTCGGCCAGCACGCGCAGCAGGCGGGTCTGGGTGTCCGCCGGCATGTCGCCGATCTCGTCGAGGAACAGGGTGCCGCCGTCGGCCTGCTCGAAGCGCCCGCGGCGCTGTGCGCTGGCGCCGGTGAAGGCGCCCTTCTCGTGGCCGAACAGCTCGGACTCCATCAGGTCCTTGGGGATCGCCGCCATGTTCAGGGCGATGAACGGCGCGTTGGCGCGCGGGCTGTGGCGGTGCAGGGCGTGCGCCACCAGTTCCTTGCCGGTGCCGGACTCGCCGTTGATCAGCACGGTGATGTTGGAGTGGCTGAGTCGGCCGATGGCGCGGAACACTTCCTGCATCGCCGCCGCCTCGCCGATGATCTCCGGGGTGGCGGCCTGCTCCTCGGGGGTCTCCAGGGCCTGCTGCTCGCGGGCGTGCAGGGCGGCGCGCTTGACCAGCGAGACCGCCTCGTCGACGTCGAACGGCTTGGGCAGGTACTCGAAGGCGCCGCCCTGGTAGGAGGCCACCGCGCTCTCCAGGTCGGAGTGGGCGGTCATGATGATCACCGGCAGGCGCGGGTACAGCTCGCGGATCCGCGCCAGCAGGTCGAGGCCGCTGGCGCCGGGCATGCGGATGTCGGAGACGATCACGCCGGGCTGCTCGAGGCCCAGACGGCCGAGCAGGCTGTCGGCGCTGTCGAAGCTCTGGGTGGGCAGGCCGGCCTGCTGCAGGGCCTTTTCCAGGACCCAGCGGATCGAGCGGTCGTCGTCGACGATCCAGACGGTGTCCGGTCGGTTCATGGGGTGGATGCTCCTTGTTCAAGCGGCAGAAACAGCGAGAAGACCGTGCGCCCGGGCTGGCTGTCGCACTCGATCAGACCCTGATGCTGGTTGAGGATGTTCTGTGCGATGGCCAGGCCCAGGCCGGTGCCGTCGGCACGCCCGCTGACCATGGGATAGAAGAGGGTGTCCTTGAGCGCCGGGGGGATGCCCGGGCCGTTGTCGATCACCTCGATGCGGCACACCAGGCGGTGGCGCTGGTGGCCGATGGTGAACTGGCGCAGCGTGCGGGTGCGCAGGGCGATGCGCCCCGGCGGATGCGGCGACTTCTGTCCGGCGATCGCCTGCATGGCGTTGCGCACCACGTTGAGCACCGCCTGGATCAGCTGTTCGCGGTCGGCGAGCAGCTCGGGGATGCTCGGGTCGTAGTCGCGCTCCAGACTCAGCTTGCCCTGGGTTTCGGCCTTGACCAGGCTGCAGACCCGCTCCAGCACCTCGTGGATGTTGGTCGGCGCCAGCTGCGGCAACTTGTTCGAGCCGAGCATGCGGTCGACCAGGTTCCGCAGGCGGTCGGCCTCGGCGATGATCACGTCGGTGTAGTCCCGGAGGCTCTCGTCGGGCAGCGCGCGGGCCAGCAACTGCGCCGCGCCGCGGATGCCGCCGAGCGGATTCTTGATCTCGTGGGCCAGGCCGCGCACCAGCAGGCGGGTGGTTTCCTGCTTGGCCAGCTGCGCCTCCTCCTTGGTGATGCGCAGCAGGCGGTCGCGCGGGTGCAGTTCGAGCAGCAGCAGGAAGCTGCGCAGGCCGGGGATCGGCGTGGCGGCGTAGTCGACGGTCAGCTGCTGGCCGCTGGCCGAGAGCAGCTGCGCCTCGCGCTTGGTGAACGGGTGGCCGCTGGCCACCGCCTGGCGCAGCGCGGAGAGGCCGTCCGGGCTCTCGCTGCACAGTTCGCTGATGAACAGGCCCTGGCTGCGCTGGCCGCTGACGCCCAGCAGCATCTCGGCGGCGGGGTTCATGTACTCGAGGCGCAGCTCGGCGTTGAGCAGGATCACCGCGGTGGTCAGGTTGTCGAGCAGCAGACGCTGCAGTGAGTCGTAGGCCATGGCAAGCATGCGCTCCTGTGGGTGCACCGTTTCTGCAAGAAGCGCGCCAGCGACCCGAAGGTGCAGGGCCGGGCATCCGCCTGCCGCCTTTTGGGGCATGCCTGCGACGCCGCCGGGCGGCGGCACGGAGCCCGGCAGGCAAGGGCTGCGGCGCGCCGGCACCGCGCTGGTGCGCGCCGCACGGCGCGCCCGGCGGAACCCCGCCGGATGGGCGAGAGCGTGACCCAGTATAGGTCGTCGGGATATTGCGAGCACCAATATGGTGCGCCGCGTTCAGGGGAGGGGCACGCCGAGGAGGCGGCGCGGCTCGGCCGGCTTGTCGGCCAGCGGGCACTCCGGGCGCACGCCGTAGTCGTCCTTCTGGCAGGGGTTGACCCGGCGCTTGTCGGCCAGGGTGGTGCGCTTGAGGTGGAACGGCTGGCTGGGCGTGCGCTCGACGATGCGCCCCTCGGCATCGAGGATCTCGGCGGCCAGCTGGTGGGTGCCGCGGTCGACGTTGTCGAGGGCGAACACCGGGCTGCGGCCCGGCTGGCCGTGGGGCTGGCCGTCGAGCAGCAGGCGGTAGCGGTGGCCGTCGAGCAGGCCGGGCTCGCTCTCCAGGGTGACCAGCAGCTTGCCGTCGTTGTCGCGGATGGTGGCGTCCGGCGCCGGCAGGGTGATGCGCAGCAACTGGTAGGCCGGCAGCAGCGCGGCGGGCAGCGCCGGCGCAGCGGCCGGCGGCGGCGTCGGCAGGCTGGCGGCGTTGGTCGGTGCCAGTTCGAGGCGCCGGGCGTTGGCGTTCGGCGGCTGGTCGGTGAACACCCGGTTGCCGTCGGCGTCGAGGTAGGTGTAGACGCCGGCGAAGCTCGGCAGGCTGGTCAGCAGCAGCAGGCAGGGCAGCAGGCGCATCGGGCTCAGTTCTGCGGCTTCGGTTGCGGGCGGGGCAGGGCCGGGCTGCCGATGTGCACGCGCTGCACGGTGAAGGTCACGGCGGTGCTGCGCTGCACGGGCTCGCCGCCGCGCAGGACCACCGCCTGCAGGCTGTGGCTGCCGCGGTCGAGGCTCTCCAGCTGGAAGCGGGTCTGCCGACCGGGCGGAGCCACCGGCTGGCCGTCGAGCAGCAGCTGCAGCAGGTCGCCCTCGCGCAGGCTCGGCTCCAGGCTGACGCCGACGCCGAAGGTGCCGGCGTTGGCGCGCAGGCTGGCGTCGCCGTCGGGCACGTCGGTGATCTCCAGGCGGCTGTAGCGCAGCTCGGCTTCGCGCGGCGTCGGCGCCTGCTCCTCGGCCTTGGCGGGAGCGGCCACGGTATTGGTCGGCCCCAGCCGCAGGCTTTCGGCGCCGACGCCCTGCGGCGGCTGGTTGGTATAGACCGGGTTGCCGCGGTCGTCGAGGTAGCGGTAGATCTCGGCGCTGGCCGGCAGGGCCAGGGCGAGCAGCAGACAGGCGCAGAGCGGACGCATGAGCGAGGCCTTCCGGCAGGAGTCGTGATGCTGCAAGCCTTGCACCGTCGCGCGGCGCAGGCAAGCCCGCGGACGTCGGGCTGTGCGCGGCGACGCAATCCTGTCGCCTTGCCGACGCGAAAAGCACAAAGGCCTCCCGAAGGAGGCCTTTGCGACAGTGCCGATCAGCTCGGCGGCGGACTTAGCAGCTGTAGTACAGGTCGTACTCCAGCGGGTGCACGAAGGTGCGCACCTTGATCTCCTCGGCGGACTTCAGCTCGATGTAGGAGTCCAGGAAGTCCTTGGTGAACACGCCGCCCTTGAGCAGGAACTCGTGGTCGGCTTCCAGGGCCTCCAGGGCCTCCTTCAGGCTGCCGCAGACCTGCGGGATCTGCTGGGCCTCTTCCGGCGGCAGGTCGTAGAGGTTCTTGTCGGCGGCATCGCCGGGGTGGATCTTGTTCTGGATGCCGTCCAGGCCGGCCATCAGCAGGGCGGCGAAGGCCAGGTAGGGGTTGGCCGACGGATCCGGGAAGCGCGCCTCGATGCGGCGGCCCTTCGGGCTGGCCACGTACGGGATGCGGATGGAGGCGGAGCGGTTGCGCGCCGAGTAGGCCAGCATCACCGGCGCCTCGAAGCCCGGGACCAGACGCTTGTAGGAGTTGGTCGACGGGTTGGTCAGGGCGTTCAGCGCCTTGCCGTGCTTGATGATGCCGCCGATGAAGTACAGGGCGGTATCGGACAGGCCGGCATAGCCTTCGCCGGCGAAGGTGTTCTTGCCGTCCTTGGCGATCGACATGTGCACGTGCATGCCGGAGCCGTTGTCGCCGTACAGCGGCTTGGGCATGAAGGTCACGGTCTTGCCGTAGGCGGCGGCGACGTTCTGCACGCAGTACTTGAGGGTCTGCACTTCGTCGGCCTTGGCGACCAGGGTGTTGAACTTCACGCCGATCTCGTTCTGGCCGGCGGTGGCCACTTCGTGGTGGTGCACCTCGACGACCTGGCCCATTTCCTCCAGGGCGTTGCACATGGCGGTGCGGATCTCGTGGTCCGGATCGGCCGGCGGGGTCGGCAGGTAGCCGCCCTTGACCGCGATGCGGTGGCCGCTGTTGCCCTGGCCGCCGTCGACGTCGGCGTCGCTGTTCCAGGCCGCCTGCTCGGAGAAGATCTTGAACATCGAGCCGGACATGTCCGACTTGTACTTCACGGAGTCGAAGATGAAGAACTCGGGCTCCGGACCGGCGAACACGGTGTCGCCGATGCCGGTGGTCTTCAGGTATTCCTCGGCGCGCTTGGCGATGGCGCGCGGGTCGCGCTCGTAGCCCTGCATGGTGGACGGCTCGATCACGTCGCAGACCAGGATCAGAGTCGGCTCTTCGGTGAACGGATCCATCACGGCGGTGCTGTCGTCGGGCAGCAGGATCATGTCGGAGGCTTCGATGCCCTTCCAGCCTTCGATGGAGGAGCCGTCGAACATCTTGCCCACGTCGAAGAAGTCTTCGTCGGCGTCGCGCGCCGGCATGGTGATGTGGTGCTGGCGGCCTTTCGGGTCGGTGAAACGGAGATCGATCCACTTCGCGTTGTGTTCTTGAATCAGTTGCAGCGCCTTCGACATGCTGTCCTCCAGGGGGTACACACGGGCGGTGGGGCGCCCGAGATTCGGTTTTCATCGGGCCTCGGCCCGCCGGAAAATGTCGCGGTTTCAAAAGCAAGTAGCGTGCCAGTGCTCCGAAATGGGCGGGGGCCGCGGAAAATGCGGCTTTTCCGGGCGTCGCCCGCGATGCGCGCTAGGATCGTGCACCAAGGGTGTGCTTTCAAGTGGCGAGCTGAATCATTTTGGTGCAATCTTCCGCTGCGCGGATTTCTGCTCAAAGCTTGAGCAATTTCCGCTATAATCCGCGCCCCTCTTTTTCGCTGCTCCCGCCCTGCGCCGCTTGCCCATGAAACTGATCGTCAAACCCTTCGCGGAAATCACCATCAAGAGCCGGCCGGTGCGCAAGCAGTTCATCCGCCAGCTCGGCAAGAACATCCGCACCGTGCTCAGGGATCTCGATCCGGCGCTGCAGACCGCGGGCGAATGGGACAACGTCGAGCTGCAGACCGCCGTCAGCGATCCGCAGGTGCTGCGCGAGATGCTCGAGCGCCTGCGCTGCACCCCGGGCATCGCCCACTTCCTCGAGGTCCACGAGTACCCGCTCGGCGACTTCGACGACGTCACCGAGAAGTGCAAGCTCCATTTCGGTGCGCAGCTGCCCGGCAAGGTATTCGCGGTACGCTGCAAGCGCTCCGGCAACACCCACGACTTCTCCTCGGTCGAGCTGGCCAGCCACGTCGGCAGTCGCCTGCGCCGCGAGTGCGGTGCCGCCGGCATCGACCTCAAGCACCCCGAGGTCGAGGTGCGCTTCGAGGCGCGCTACGACCGCCTGCTGGTCGAGCACGCCCGCCACGAGGGCCTGGGCGGCTACCCGCTGGGCTCGATCGAACAGACCCTGGTGCTGATGTCCGGCGGCTTCGACTCCACCGTGGCCGCCTACCAGATGATGCGTCGCGGCCTGCTGACCCACTTCTGCTTCTTCAACCTCGGCGGCCGCGCCCACGAGCTGGGGGTGATGGAAGTCGCCCACTACCTGTGGGAGAAATTCGGCCGCTCGCACCGCGTGCTGTTCATCAGCGTGCCGTTCGAGGAAGTGGTCGGCGAGATCCTCGGCAAGGTCGACAACAGCCAGATGGGCGTGGTGCTCAAGCGCATGATGCTGCGCGCCGCCTCGCGGCTCGCCGAGGAGCTGCATATCGATGCGCTGGTCACCGGCGAGGCGATCTCCCAGGTGTCCAGCCAGACCCTGCCCAACCTCTCGGTGATCGACGCGGTGACCGACACCCTGGTGCTGCGCCCGCTGATCGCCGCGCACAAGCAGGACATCATCGACACCGCCACGCGCATCGGCACCGCCGAGTTCGCCAAGAACATGCCCGAGTACTGCGGGGTCATCTCGGTCAACCCGACCACCCGCGCCAAGCGCTACCGCGTCGAGCACGAGGAGGCGCAGTTCGACATGGCGATCCTCGAGCGCGCTCTCGAGCGAGCGCGCAAGGTGAGCATCGACCGGCTGATCGACGAGCTGGGCGAGGACGTCCAGGTCGAGGAGGTACGCGAGGCGCTGCCCGGGCAGATCGTCCTCGACATCCGCCATCCCGACGCCGCCGAGGACGAGCCGCTGGTGCTGCCCGGCATCGAGGTGCAGGCGCTGCCGTTCTACGCGCTCAACAACCGTTTCAAGGAGCTGGATGCCAATCGCCAGTACCTCCTGTACTGCGACCGCGGCGTGATGAGCCGCCTGCATGCCCACCACCTGCTCAGCGAGGGGCATGCCAATGTGCGCGTTTATCGTCCGGCCTAAGCAGGCCGGCCTGCTCGGCGGCAGCATCCGCCACCGCCCACCCGACCGGCGTCCGCAGGCTTAATCAGACTGTCGCCGGCCGGCGCGAACAATCCGGCATCCGAATCCAAGCGTTACCTATCGAGAAGACACCCAAGTGATCGAAAATCTGCGCAACATCGCCATCATCGCCCACGTCGACCACGGCAAGACCACCCTCGTCGACAAGCTGCTCAAGCTCTCCGGCACCCTCGACCGCAAGGAAGCCGAGAACGAGCGCGTGATGGACTCCAACGACCAGGAAAAGGAACGCGGCATCACCATCCTGGCCAAGAACACCGCGATCAAGTGGAACGGCTACAACATCAACATCGTCGACACCCCCGGCCACGCCGACTTCGGCGGCGAGGTGGAGCGCGTGATGTCGATGGTCGACTCCGTGCTGCTGGTGGTCGACGCCCAGGACGGCCCGATGCCGCAGACCCGCTTCGTGACCCAGAAGGCGTTCAAGGCCGGCCTGCGTCCGATCGTCGTGGTCAACAAGATCGACCGTCCGGGCGCGCGTCCTGACTGGGTCATCGACCAGATCTTCGACCTGTTCGACAACCTCGGCGCCACCGACGAGCAGCTCGACTTCCCGATCGTCTACGCCAGCGCCCTGAACGGCATCGCCGGTCTCGACCACGAGGCCATGGACGACAACATGGACGCGCTGTTCCAGGCCATCGTCGACCACGTGCCGGCCCCGGTGGTGGACGTCGAAGGTCCGTTCCAGATGCAGATCTCCCAGCTGGACTACAACAGCTTCCTCGGCGTCATCGGCATCGGCCGCATCGCCCGCGGCAAGGTGCGCTCCAACACCCCGGTGACCGCCATCGGCGCCGACGGCAAGAAGCGCAACGGCCGTATCCTGAAGATCATGGGCCACCACGGCCTGCAGCGCGTCGAGGTCGAGGAAGCCACCGCCGGCGACATCGTCTGCGTGTCCGGCATGGAGGAGCTGTTCATCTCCGACACCCTGTGCGACCAGCAGAACGTCGAGGCGCTGCCGCCGCTGACCGTCGACCAGCCGACCGTGAGCATGACCTTCCAGGTCAACGACTCGCCGTTCGCCGGCAAGGAAGGCAAGTTCGTCACCAGCCGCAACATCAAGGACCGTCTGGAGAAGGAGCTGCTGCACAACGTGGCGCTGCGCGTCGAGCAGGGCGACAGCCCGGAGAAGTTCAAGGTCTCCGGCCGCGGCGAGCTGCACCTGTCGGTGCTGATCGAGACCATGCGCCGCGAAGGCTTCGAGCTGGCCGTCGGCCGCCCGGAAGTGGTGATCATCGAGAACGAGGCCGGCGAGAAGCAGGAACCGTACGAGAACGTCACCATCGACATCGAGGAGCAGCACCAGGGTCCGGTGATGGAACAGATGGGCCTGCGCAAGGGCGATCTGACCAACATGATCCCCGACGGCAAGGGCCGCATCCGCCTGGAGTACACCATCCCGGCACGCGGCCTGATCGGCTTCCGCAACAACTTCCTGACCCTGACCTCGGGTACCGGCATCCTGACCTCGACCTTCAGCCACTACGGCCCGATCAAGGCCGGCGAAGTCACCAACCGCCTGAACGGCGTGCTGGTGTCGATGGCCACCGGCACCGCGCTGACCTACTCGCTGGAAACCCTGCAGGACCGCGGCAAGCTGTTCCTGTCCCCGGGCGACGAGGTCTACGAAGGCCAGCTGGCCGGCATCCACAGCCGCGACAACGACCTGGTGATCAACCCGACCAAGGCCAAGAAGCTCGACAACATGCGCGCTTCCGGCAAGGACGAGACCATCCAGCTGACCCCGGCGCTGAAGTTCACCCTCGAGCAGGCGCTGGAATTCATCGCCGACGACGAGCTGGTGGAAGTCACTCCGAAGTCGATCCGCCTGCGCAAGAAGATGCTCAACGAGAACGACCGCAAGCGTTACGAGCGCAGCAAGGTTTGATCGCTGGATCGACCCTGAGCTGAACCGAAAGCCCCGCCTGGCGAGAGTCAGGCGGGGCTTTTTGCATCGGCGCATGGGCTACAATCGGCGCATGTTGCCCCAGGTTGCCCGCCATGTCCCGCCAGAAGCTGCCCATCGGTATCCAGACCTTCCGCGAGATCCGCGAGGAAGGGCATTACTACGTCGACAAGAGCGCCATCGCCCGGCAGCTGATCGAAGAGGGCAAGTACTACTTCCTGTCCCGGCCGCGGCGCTTCGGCAAGAGCCTGTTCCTCGACACCCTGGCCGAACTGTTCGAGGGCAACGAGCCGCTGTTCCGCGGGCTGGCGGTGCATGACCAGTGGGACTGGGGGCGCCGTTATCCGGTGTTGCGCCTCAGCTTCGGCGGCGGGGTGATCCGCGATGCCGCCGACCTGCAAGGCAAGATCGGCGAACTGCTGACCATCAACGAGCAGGCGCTCGGCCTCAGCTGCACGCAGGTGGAGAATCGCGCGCGCTTCGCCGAGCTGATCCGCAGCGCCGAGCGCCAGGCCGGCCAGCGTGTGGTGGTGCTGGTCGACGAGTACGACAAGCCGATCCTCGACAACCTGACCCGCCCGCAGATCGCCCGCGAGATCCGCGACGAGCTGCGCAACCTCTACTCGGTGATCAAGGACAGCGATGCGCACATCCGCTTCGCCATGCTCACCGGCGTCTCCAAGTTCAGCAAGGTCAGCCTGTTCTCCGGGCTGAACAACCTCAACGACATCACCATCGATGCCCGCTACTCGGCGATCTGCGGCTACACCGACGAGGACGTCGATACGGTCTTCGCCCCCGAGCTGGCCGGCCTGGACCGCGACGAGATCCGCCGCTGGTACAACGGCTACAACTGGATGGGCACCTCGGTGTACAACCCGTTCGACCTGCTGCTGCTGTTCCAGAAGCGCGAATTCCGCCCCTACTGGTTCGAGACCGGCACGCCGACCTTCCTGATCGACCTGCTCACCGCACGGCGCACCTTCCTGCCGGATCTGGAGCGGGTCATGGCGCTGGAGTCGCTGCTGTCCAGCTTCGATGTCGAGCAGATCCCCAGCGAAGCGCTGATGTTCCAGGCCGGCTACCTGACCATCGACAGCGTGCGCCGCCTGCCCGGCCAGCTGCAGATGACCCTGCGCTACCCCAACCTCGAAGTGCGCAGCAGCCTGAACAGCGCGCTGCTGCAGGCCTGGGGCGACAATCCGGCACGCCCCGCCACGCACCTGCCGCAACTCTACGACCGCCTGCTGGCCAACGACTTCCCCGGCCTGCAGCGGCTGTTCGAAGCCTTCTTCGCCAGCATCCCCCACGACTGGTACCGCAACAACCCCATCGCCCAGTACGAGGGCTACTGGGCCAGCGTGTTCTACAGCCACTTCGCCGCCCTCGGCCTGGACATCCGCCTGGAGGACACCACCCACCACGGGCGCATCGACATGACCGTGCTGTTCAACGGCCACGTCTACCTGTTCGAGTTCAAGGTGGTCGAACTGGTCCCCGAGGGCAAGGCGCTGCAGCAGCTGATCGAGCGGGGCTACGCCGACAAGTACCGCGCCCGTGGCGAGCCGATCCACCTGATCGGGGTGGAGTTCAGCCGCGAGCGGCGCAGTGTGGTGGGGTTTGAGGTGATCCACCTGTAGGGTCGAAGATTCGCGCAGCGATCTTCGACCGGGGGGAGCGGTCGGTGCGGGCGGCAATGGCTGTGGATTGCCTTGCTCATGAACAGCGGTAACAGCTTATTCGGCATCAGTCGTGCGCTGTTCTCCAGCGGTTCCCAGTGCTGAAATTCACCGGTGAGGTCGACGGCGTTAGCCGATTCTGCATCAGCCGACCCGGCAGAACGCCAGCCCCTGATGCCCGGGTGGAGCGCTGACGGCAGGCAAGGCTAGGTGCTCATCACGCATGAACTCCAGCTGCAATACATTGCCACGGATGATTTCATGCGCGCCGACCACCTGCCGGGCCATATCCAGCAGGTGAGCATGGCCTCCGCGTTCATGACCAAAGTGCAGGAGTGCCGCCGGATCAGCCAAAGTCTGCTGCAGTTGTCTGCCGAAGTCGCCATGCCGATCTTTGAACTCGCTGGCGACCTTTGCCGCAAGATCCATTTCACCCAGATGGGACAGAATCTGCATCCGGCCCTGAGCCGACATTACCCAGCCACGATATGCCGCGCTCAACTCCGCAGCCTGTACATACTCCAGCCGGTTCCCCTGCACATGCCGGATCAGGCCAGCAAAATAGCTTTGCCCTTCAGTCAGCCGGTCGCTGGCACTGACAAGTTGCTGCTGCATCAATGCAGGGTTGCGGTAAAGCCCGGCCTCACGCAGATGCTGCAAGGCACTATGCAATGGCGCCAGCCGCTCGACCATCTGCTTGGCATCCAACCATTCCACGCCTTGGCGGATGCCATCCAGCTTGCTGTCCATGCTCGTGAGCTGTCTTTCAATTCCCTGCAATTTGTGCAGCACCAGAGCGAAGCCCACTACACTCACGGCCAGATTGGCAACCTGCAACCCCATCAGCATCTGCTGCTGCACGCCCAGCTGAATGAGTTGCTCCGACTGCTGACGTAACAGCTGTATCTGCTCACCGCCCTGTTTCAGAAGCTGCTCTGCGGTATCTCGCTTCAACAGCACACCTTCCTGCAGCCACATCACGATCTGCTTGTCGCCAACCTTACGGATTACGCCACCAACACGCTCAAGCGTGCCATTTCGCAGACCTTCAGAAACAGCCTCAGGTACTTGGAAGATCACTTGCAAATCAGCCATCGAAAGCTCCAGTCATGAACTCGGTACGGGCTTGGGCACGAATTTTCAGCCGCAGCATGGCGATATGCAGCACGCAGGGAATGGTCACGCGATAAGCAGGGCCGGCCAGATCCACGGCGGTCCAGACCCCGGCAATTACCCAGCCGACCGGGCCTGCCAGGGCGGCGACAGCACGCCCGCCAGCAAAGGTGCCACTGGCGATCACCGCACTGCGCAGACCATGCCCCAGCACCTGCTGAGCTATCGAGTTCCCGATCACCATCGAGCTGCGATAGAGGATCAGGCGCGCCACGGCCGGCACAACCAAGCCGCTCAGCGCAGAGCCACTGAGCAGGGCAGCCATCTTGCTGTTGTCGAGCCCGGCCTCGCGCAGGATCTCCTCCAGCGCTCGACGATCTTCGCCAGAGGACTTCTCCAGAGCCTGACGCAGGATGGACTGTACCAGAGCCTCCTCCAGCTCGGTCAGCTCCATGGCCCCGGTATTCTTGACCTTGAACTTGTCAGCGACATCCCGTACCAGTTCGAGATAGGACGGCCCGCTCTTGCGCCACAAGTTGGCGAAGCTGTTACCGCCGAACAGGCGCAGTTCGTCGAAGATTACCCCTGTATAACGTCGATGATCCGGATGCCAGCGCTTGAAGTCTGCGTGATCCGAGAGCGCCTCGGTCTTGGCATTGAGGATGTACTCGACGAGCGGCTCCAGATCTTCATTGCTGGCATGCTGCAGAAGGTGTCGGGTATTGCTGATATCGATTTCGGTCATTACTGCGACTCCTTACCCCACTTGTTACTTGAAAGCGACCGCCTTGGTTTTCACTTGCTGCTGCCTACCTGCACGTCCGAGTCTTGCTTAAGCTGTTCTTCCTTTTCCTCCTTCTCCCGCTTCAACTCGCTGTATTCCTGATAATGCTCGTAGCCCTTCTTGGCGACGAAGTAGAGGCCGACAGCGGCGAGGATGTTCTTCAGCATGGGGCGTTCTCCCGGGTGAGGGTGGTGTCTGGTGCCTGATCTCCAGTTTCCACATTCGTGCGACAGGCTGTGTCGCAGGCGGCGGGGGTGGCATACATTTTCTGCAGGCTTTGCAGCTTGCGGCCGATCTCCTCCACCCAGACCTTGGGCGCATGCACGCGGATCTGGTCGTTGAGGCCGAAGATCCACCAGAGGGTTTCCTGGTCCAGCGGCACGCGGGCGTGCAGGCGTTGCCAGTCGCTGCCGGGCAGCGCTTCGAGGCGCTGCTGGCGACTGAGCGGAGTTTCGCCGAGCAGCCAGGCGGTCTGCGGGGCGACGTCGGCGATCAGTTCGACTTCGTCGGGCGACTGGCGCCAGGCGAAGGCGCCGCCTTCGATGTAGCGGTCGATGTCGAAGCCGTCGTGCTCGCGGGCCGGGGCGTCGAGCAGTTCGGCGCGCCGGATGCGGTGCAGGGCGAACTGGCGCAGGTCGGCGTAGTCGTTGGCGCTGCCGATCAGGTAGCTGCTGGAGTGGCGCGACACCAGGCCGGCGGGATGGAGTGCGGGAATCCATTTCTTCATGCGTGCGTTCCTTTCCGTGGCGATGCGTGGTGGTCGAGTCAGGGGGGCTGCGCCGGATGATCAGCCTGGTCTGCCGTCGAAGAGGCGCTGCAGCTTGGCCTTGAGGATCTCACCGGTAGTGGCTGGGTGCTGCTGCAGGGGCTCTTGGCATTGTGGGCAGCACTCAAACCAATCAATGCCTTTGAACAGTGCATCACTGCGTGGAATGACCGTCCTACTCCAGCCGCAGTCAGGACAGCGCAAGGTGAAGGGTGGTGGCGGAATGGGCATGGCGATATGTCCCTGCAGAATCCGAGGTCGAGGAGCATCCGGCAGTACCGGATGCCCCGGCCGCTCATGCGCCGAACCAGTCCTGAAGCTTCTGGCGGGCCAGCTGCTTGACATCATCGGTGATGTACATGGAAACGGTGGCCAGTGCTGTGCCGATCACTCCCAGGTCATCGGTATAGCCAACGACCGGAGCAATGTCGGGAATGGCGTCGATGGGCAGGATGAAATAGCCCAATGCGCCGTAGATCACGCCCTTGGCCCAAGCCGGGGTCGCTGGGTTCTGTGCGGCGTAGTAGAGCCATAGCGCCTTTTCGATGACTTCCTTGCCGGCTTTTTTGGCGTACTTGGCAATCTTTCCCCAGAAGCCGTCGTCGGAGAAGTTTTCCTGGTAGTTCTTGGTCTCGCTCATGATCCGCTCCATTTGCTGATCGGCGTAGGCTGGTTATTTCGTAAGCTCGAGAGCTCTGGCTACTGCGAGCTTTGCTGGTCGGGCTGGGGCTTCTGCCGGTCCAGCTGGTCTTGCAGATCCTCCTTCTCCCGCTTCAACTCGCTGTACTCCTGATAATGCTCGTACCCCTTCTTCGCCACGAAGTAGAGGCCGACGGCGGCGAGGATGTTCTTCAGCATGGTGCGCTCTCCCGAGTGGTGGTGGCGTCTTGTTCCTGTCGTCCAGTTTCCACACCCGTACGACAGACTGTGTCGCAGGCATTCGGCGCGGCATACATTCCGCGCAATTTCTCCAGCTTCCGCCCGATCTCCTCCACCCACACCTGCGGCGCATGCACGCGGATCTGGTCGTTGAGGGCGAAGATCCACCAGAGGGTTTCCTGGTCCAGCGGCACGCGGGCGTGCAGGCGTTGCCAGTCGCTGCCGGGCAGCGCTTCGAGGCGCTGCTGGCGGCTGAGCGGGGTTTCGCCGAGCAGCCAGGCGATCTGCGGGGCGACGTCGGCGATCAGTTCGACTTCGCCGGGCGACTGGCGCCAGGCGAAGGCGCCGTCTGCGATGTAGCGGTCGATGTCGAAGCCTGCGTGCTGGCGGGCCGGCGTATCGAGCGCGCGGGCCTCGAGGATGCGGTGCAGGGCGAACTGGCGCAGGTCGTCGTAGCCGTCGACGCTGGCGATCAGGTAGCCGATCGAGTGGCGCGAGACCAGGCCGGCGGGGTGCAGGCGCAGGGGCTTGGCGTCGCCCTTGCTGCGGCTGCGGTAGTCGACCTGCAGCAGGCGGTTCTCGACCAGGGCGGTGGATACCTGCTCCCAGACCTGCGGCTGCAACGGCGCGGGCAGCAGGGTCTTGCCGTTGGGCAGGCTGCGCACCCGGCGCGCCCAGTGGGCGAGGCCGTTGTGCTGCATGCCGTCGAGGTAGTCGCGGGCGTTGCGGAACTGGCGGCCGAGCAGGTCGAGCACGCTTTGCGGCAGCAGGTTGCTCAGGTGGCTTTCGGCCAGGTACAGGGCCAGCGCGGCGGGGGTGTCCGGTACCGGCAGGGCGCCGGGGTCGAACCAGGCGTGCTGCGAATAGCCCCAGCGATAGGGTTTTTCGTCGGTGTAGGGGACGATGGGAAAGTTGGCCAGCTTGACGCTCAGGTCGCGCTGCAGCGAGCGGGGGGTGATCTCGAAGCCGCGCTCGCGGAGCTTTTCCAGCAGCACCGGCGTGGAGATGCGGTGCGGCCAGCGCGGTATCAGTTGCAGCAGCGTGAGATAGCGGTATAACGGGTCCTTGAGTTCGGACATGGCGCGGCTTCCGTGTCGGCAGTGATGGACGTCATGCGATTGACGTCACGTTTTTCAGTGTAAGAGAACTCGGTGGCATTTGGCCATCAGGAGAAAGCACGGCTTGCCTTCTCCCGGTGGTTGCCGCTGGCCGGTCTCGTCAGGCGAGCAGGAGCAGGCCGAAGGCGAGCAGCCAGACGACGAAGTAGCTCGGTGTCTGTCGCAGGTGCCGGGCGCGCTGGTAGAGGTAGACCGGCACCAGCCAGACCCAGCCGCGGAAGTGCCGGGTGTCGTGGCCGGCTTTCTGCAGGCGTTTCTCGTCCAGCACGCCGAGCAGGACGTTCAGGGCCGGGGTGACGTACCAGTAGCTGGCCTCGTCCATGGCGCGCTGGACGGCCGGTGCGCTGCTGGCCAGGGCGAAGGCCAGCAGCCACTCGAGCAGGTAGCCGAGCAACGGGGCGAAGGCCAGTACCCAGGCAAGGGTGCTGTCGACGTGCCGGTCGCACAGCGGCGGCGGCGACAGGGCGTCGAGATGGGGGCGCAGTTCGCTGTCGTCGAGCAGGCGCCAGTCGCTATCGCCGATTTTCCATACGGGGGTGTGGCGGCCCAGTCGGCCGGCGCGAATCAGTTCGACCATCTGCGCCTCGTCGAGGCTGCCGTGGCGCTCGCCATCCTCCGCGTAGAACCAGGCGGCTTCTCTGGATGTGTCGTTGTGCATGCTGGAAATTCCTTGGCAATCCGTGGCTTGGCCCGCGGTGGGCGACGGGCTCCGGAGCATTGTTCATGGCGCTGCGACAGCCGACGTCGCACGCGCAGGGTTGGGCCGGGAAAGATTGCGGAGTGCAGGAGCAGGGCGAGCGGGTATCTTCATGCCCTCACAACAGGGAGCCACACCATGCAGCATGCCGTCTTGAAACAGCGTCACCGCCGGGAACGCGACAGCCAGCACCCCAACCTGCGTCTGCGCCTGCATCGCGCGCTGAGCTGGCTGGATCGGGCCGAGCAGGCCGAGGATCGCGACGGGCGCCTCATTTTCCTGTGGATCGCCTTCAACGCCGCCTACGCCTGCGAGATCGACGAGCGCCATCGGCTGTCCGAGCAGGAGACCTTCAAGGCGTTCCTGGAAAAGCTCTGCGTGCTGGACAAGGACAAGCGTATCGACGCGCTGGTCTGGCGGGAGTTCTCCGGCAGCATCCGCGTGCTGCTGGACAATCCCTACGTGTTCCAGAGCTTCTGGGAGCACCAGAACGGCAAGATCGACGCGGACGAGTGGAAGCGGCGTTTCGCCAGCGGCAAGAAGGCCGCCCAGCTGGCCCTGGCCAGCGGCGACACCCCGCGGCTGCTCGGCGTGCTGTTCAACCGCATCTATACCCTGCGCAACCAGCTGGTCCACGGCGGCGCGACCTGGAACGGCGCGGTGAACCGCGAGCAGTTGCGCGACTGCGTGAGCCTGCTGGGCAAGCTGGTGCCGTTGATCATCGAGCTGATGATGGACAATCCGGACGCCCTGTGGGGCGATGCCTGCTATCCGGTGGTGGAGGGCTAGACGCGGCGCGCGACCGTCGGCCTTTTGCCTGCGCACTGATCCGGCGCAAGATGGACGGAGGCGCCGGCCACTAGGCTGCGCGTCCGCAATTCGCAGTGGGGGCAGCAGATGACGCAGACATCCTCGGTGGTGGCCGGCTGGCTGGCCGCGGTGACCCGCACCCTGGAGGCGCTGGGCCTGGACGCCGATGCGCTGCTGGCCGAGGCCGGCGCCGATCCGGCGGCCAAGTACGCCCAGGAGGCGCGCTTTTCCTCGGCGCTGACCCGGCGCTTCTGGCCGCTGGCGGTGGCGCGCACCGGGCATGCCGACATCGGCCTGCACGCCGCGCGCTTCGTCTGCCCGACCACCTTCCACGCCCTCGGCTTCTCGCTGTGGGCCAGCAGCACGCTGCTCGAGGCGCTGGAGCGCATGGTGCGCTTCGCCGCGCTGCTCAACGACGGCGCCGACCTGAGCCTGGAGGCCGAGGGCGACGGCTTGCGCTTCCGCATGCTGGTGCAGGAGATCGACGGCCAGGCGCAGATCGCCCCGGAGGGGGTGGACTACTTCCTCGGTGCGGTGAGCAAGCTGCTGCAGGACATGCGCGGGCCGGGCTTCGCGCCGCGGGCGGTGCGGCTGATGCGCGCGGCGCCGGCCGATCCCGCACCCTGGCGCGAGCACTTCGCCGCGCCGGTGCAGTTCGCCGCGGCCGACAACAGCCTGCTGCTCGACGCCGTCGAGCTGCAGCGTCCGCTGCCCACCGGCAATCCCGAGCTGGCGCGGCAGAACGACCGCCTGGTGGCCGAGTACCTGGCCCGCCACCAGTTGCTCAACCCGGCGCTGCAGGTGCGCGCGCGGCTGCTCGAACTGCTGCCCGGCGGCACGCCGAGCCTCGAGGCGGTGGCCGCCGAGCTGGGCAGCAGTCCGCGCACCCTGCAGTACCGCCTGGCGCGCCAGGGCACCTCGTTCAGCGGGATCCTCGACGAGGTGCGCGCGACCTTGGCGCGGCGCTACGTGCAGCAGACCCGCCAGCCGTTCAGCGCGCTGGCCTACGCGCTGGGCTTCTCCGAGCCCAGCCACTTCAACCGCGCCTTCAAGCGCTGGACCGGCGAGACGCCGAGCCGCTACCGGGCGCGGCTGGGCCAGGCGGGCGGGCGCGAAGGGCTGCCCACGGGGGCGTAGGGTAGAAAACTCGCGCAGCGATTTTCTACCAATGCCGGTGTCGTGGTCCGCTTGGTGGGTAAGCGCTGCGCGAGTTACCTACCCTACAGGTAGCCTCTGTATGCAGTGGGTTGCGCGCAAAGGCTAGCCTTTTGCCGCCAGCGGCAATGTCCTGCCCACGGCTCATGCGGATACTGGTCTCACCAGGCGCCACCCCGGCGCCAGTCCCCGAGACCACAACAAGAGGAAGCCGCCATGGGTGAGATCGTTCTGGCCGCCAAGGTCACCCACGTCCCGTCGATGTTCATTTCCGAGCAGCCCGGCCCGCACCACGGCTGCCGCGCTGCCGCCATCGCCGGGCATCGTCGTCTGGGCGAGCTGGTCCGCGAGCTGGCGGTCGACACCATCGTGGTCGCCGACACCCACTGGCTGGTCAACGCCGGCTACCACATCAACGCCAACACCGACTGCTCGGGGCTGTACACCAGCACCGAGTTCCCGCACTTCATCCGCGACCTGCCCTACGACTACGTCGGCGACGCCGAGCTGGGCAACGCCATCGCCGCCACCGCCAGCGCCAACGACGTGTTCACCCGCTGCCACAGCGACGTGCCGTCGCTCGGCCTGCAGTACGGCACCCTGGTGCCGCTGCGCTACATGGGCATCGACAAGAGCATCAGGATCGTCTCGATCGCCGCCTGGCTGTACGACGCCCATCTGGAGGACTCGAAGACCATGGGCGAGTCGATCCGCCAGGCGGTGGAGGCTTCCGACCGCCGCGTGGCCTTCCTCGCCAGCGGCTCGCTGTCGCACCGCATCGCACCGAACCGCGAGGTCGGCGACCACCTGATGAAGATCAGCCGGCCGTTCAACAAGCAGGTCGACCTCAAGGTGATGGAGATGTGGCAGCGCGGCGAGCATGCCGAGTTTCTCGACATGCTGCCGCAGTACGCCCGCGACTGCGACGGCGAGGGCGGCATGCACGACACCGCGATGCTCTACGGTCTGCTCGGCTGGAAGGACTACCGGGGCCGCGCCGAGGTGCTCACCCCGTACTTCGAGAGCTCGGGCACCGGACAGTGCAACGTGCTGTTCCCGCTGGGCTGAGGCGCAGCGAGGCCGCGGCGGGGAGGCCCGCCGACGAGCCTACAGCTTGGGGCGCCAGGCGCAGTAGCCCGGCTTGGGGCCGATCCGCGGATGGTTGCGGCAGGTGTCCGGGCGGTTGGCGTAGACCGTGCACAGACGGGTCTTCTGGTCCAGGTACAGGCAGTCGCCGCTGGAGTGCTGCTGCAGGGTGAAGATCCCGGACTTCTGGTTGAAGCGGGCGACGATGCCTTCCTTCGTCAGTCGCTTGGCGACCTGCTTGGCCGGCTCCTCGGCCTCGAAGGCGTCGACCACGCCGAGGCGGATCAGGTCGCCGATGCGCACCTCCACCGGCAGGCTGCAACAGGTGGAATGGCAGTCGCGGCACATGGCGTTGCCGCTGAACGGGAGCCAGGTTTCCAGGCGTTCGGGGTCGGCGCCGTAGCCGCGCGGGTGCTTGCTCATCGGGGATCTGCAGAGGTGGCCGGTGGGAGGGCGCGCGATGATAAGGGCCCGGCGCGCGGCGCGCAGCTGTTTTTCGTCGCCCGGATGCGAGCGGATTGACACGCGGCAGGAGGCGGCGGCGGCCGACTCGGGTTAAAATGCGGCCATTTTTCCCCTCCCCAGCCCCGGAGCACTTCATGTCCCGCGTTACCCTCAGCCGCTACCTGATCGAAGAGACCCGCAGCAACCACACCCCGGCCGACCTGCGTTTCCTCATCGAGGTGGTGGCCCGCGCCTGCAAGGCGATCAGCCATCAGGTTTCCAAGGGGGCGCTGGGCGGCGTGCTGGGCAGCGCCGACAGCGAGAACGTGCAGGGCGAGGTGCAGAAGAAGCTCGACGTGCTGTCCAACGAGATCCTCCTCGAGGCCAACGAGTGGGGCGGCCACCTGGCGGCGATGGCCTCCGAGGAGATGGACCACGCCTACCAGATCCCCGGCCAGTACCCGAAGGGCGCCTACCTGCTGGTGTTCGATCCGCTGGACGGCTCCTCCAACATCGACGTCAACGTCTCGGTGGGTACCATCTTCTCGGTGCTGCGCTGCCCCGAGGGCTGCGACAACGGTTGCGATCTCGGCGAGGAGGCCTTCCTGCAGCCGGGCACCCAGCAGGTGGCTGCCGGCTATGCCATCTACGGCCCGCAGACCATGCTGATGCTGACCCTCGGCAACGGCGTCAAGGGCTTCACCCTCGACCGCGAGCTGGGCAGCTTCGTGCTGACCCACGACGACATCCGCGTGCCGGAAAGCACCGCCGAGTTCGCCATCAACATGTCCAACCAGCGCCACTGGGAGGCCCCGGTGCAACGCTACGTCGGCGAGCTGCTGGCCGGCAAGGAAGGCCCGCTGGGCAAGAACTACAACATGCGCTGGATCGCCTCGATGGTCGCCGACGTGCACCGCATCCTCACCCGCGGCGGTATCTTCATGTACCCCTGGGATGCCCGCGAGCCGGAGAAGGCCGGCAAGCTGCGCCTGATGTACGAGGCCAATCCGATGTCCTTCATCATCGAACAGGCCGGCGGTGCCGCCACCAACGGCCGTCAGCGCATCCTCGACATCCAGCCCGCCTCGCTGCACCAGCGCGTGCCGGTGTTCCTCGGTTCGAAGGAAGAGGTCGAGCGGGTCACCGGTTACCACCAGCAGGTCTGAGCCATGGCCGCGCCCTGGCAGCCGCTGCTCGACTGGTGGTTCGGCACCGCGAGCGAGGCCGTCGAGGTGGCGGCGCACAAGCATGGCCTGTGGTTCGCCAAGCGCGCCGACCAGGACGCCGAGGCGCAGGCGCGCTTCGGCGTTTTCGTTGATGCGGCGCTGGAGGGTGGGCTGGCCGGCTGGGCACAGGAGACCGACGGCTGGCTGGCGCTGCTCCTGCTGCTCGACCAGCTGCCGCGGATGATCCACCGCGACACGCCGCAGGCGTTCGCCGGCGACCCGCGTGCCCGGCGGCTGGCGCTCGAGGGCCTGGCCGCGGGCCGCGAGGTCGCGTTGCCGGCGATCCGCCAGGTGTTCGTCTACCTGGTCCTCGAGCACGCCGAGGATCCGGCCTTGCAGGACGAGGCGCTGCGCCGCTTCCGCCAGCTGCATGCCCGGGCTGCGGAGCACGAACGGGCGCTGTTCGCCGGCTTTCTCGACTACGCCGAGCGCCACCGGGCGGCGATCGCCCGCTTCGGCCGCTTTCCCCACCGCAACGCCATCCTCGGGCGCGTCTCGACCGCCGCCGAGCTGGCCTTTCTCGCGGAACCCGGCTCGCGCTTCTGACGTCCAATCGGCAGCGCGGACGATGCCGCCATGGCAAGCTGCGCGCCTACCCGTCCACAGGAGTTTTCTCATGTCGTTTCGCGCCGTTCTCGTCCTGGGGGCCTGTCTGCTGCTGGCAGCCTGCAACAAGGTCAACCAGGAAAACTTCGCCAGGCTCAAGACCGGCATGAGCAAGGCCGAGGTCGAGCAGTTGCTCGGCGCACCGAGCGAGTGCGCCGGCGCCCTGGGCTTCACCAGCTGCACCTGGGGCGAGGAGCAGGGGCCGCTGATCAGCGTCCAGTTCGCCAACGACAAGGTGCTGCTGTTCTCCGGCAAGGGCCTCAAGTAGCCGCCCGCATCGCCCGCGTCACGGTCCGGTCACCGCCAGCGGTTACAAGACGGGGACGCCCCGGCATCGCGGCCGGGCCCCGCTCCCGCAAGGATTCGCCATGCCCCGCTACAGCCAAGACTTCCACGCCGGCCTGGCCGCCCACGACGACCGGTCGATCAACCCCAGCGCCAATCCCGGCCTCGACCGGCTGGTCGACCGCAGCCGGCGCAACCTGCTCAAGGGCGGCCTCGGCCTGTTCGCGCTCGGCCTGTTCGGCGGCGTACCGGGCAGCCGCCTGGCCCTCGCCGGCTCCGGCCTGCGCGGCTCCGGCCTGCTCGGCTTCGCCGGCGTGGCGGCGCAGACCGCCGCCGACTTCGACCGGGTCGTGGTGCCGCCGGGCTACACGGCGCGGGCGTTCTTCTCCTGGGGCGACGCGGTGCTGGCCGACGCGCCGGCCTGGAACCCCGACGCCGGCGACGACTGGCAGGCGCAGCTCCAGCAGGCCGGCGACAACCACGACGGCATGCACTTCTTCCCCTTCCCGGAGGCGCCGCACAGCCACGGCCTGCTGGTGATCAACCACGAGTACGTCAACCCGACCCTGCACCCCGCCGGCATGACCTACGTGGACGGCCGGCGTCCGCTGGCCGAGGTGCGCAAGGAGCAGGCGGCCCACGGCGTCAGCATCGTCGAGGTGCGCAGGGACACCGCCGGCCACTGGCAGCGCGTGCTGCCCTCGCGCTGGAACCGGCGCATCTCGGCGCTGACGCCGATGGCCATCGGCGGCCCGCTGGCCGGCCACGACCTGATGAAGACCGCCGCCGATCCCGAGGGGCGCGAGGTGCTCGGCACCCTCAACAACTGTGCGATGGGCGTCACCCCCTGGGGCACCTACCTGGCCTGCGAGGAGAACTGGCCCCACTACTTCGTCAACCGCGACGCGGCCGACCATGCGCAGCGCGTGGCGCACCGCCGCTACGGCGTCGGCAACGGCGCGCGCAGCCGGTACTACGCCTGGGAAAGCGCCGACCCGCGCTTCGACGCCACCCCCGCCGCCGGCCGGCCCCACGGCGGCCAGGTCAACGAGCCGAACCGCTTCGGCTGGGTGGTGGAGATCGACCCCTTCGACCCCGACAGCACGCCGGTCAAGCGCACCGCCCTCGGCCGCTTCTGCCGCGAGTGCGCGGTGCTCTCGCTGGGCGCCGACGGGCGCATGGCCTTCTACTCCGGCGACGACGCCAAGGGCGAGTACGTCTACAAGTTCGTCCCGGCCGGGCGCTTCGATGCGGCCAACCCCAGGGCCAACCGCGAGCTGCTCGACGACGGCACCCTCTACGTCGCGCGCTTCGACGCCGACGGCACGGGCCGCTGGCTGGCGCTGGTGCACGGCGAGAACGGCCTGACCGCCGAGCACGGCTTCGCCAGCCAGGCCGAGGTGCTGGTCAACGCCCGCGCCGCGGCGGACCGGGTCGGCGCTACGCCGCTGGACCGCCCCGAGTGGGTCGCCGTGCATCCGGCGACCCGCGAGGTCTACCTCAGCCTGACCAACAACGAGCAGCGCGGCACGGCGCAGGCGCTGGACGCGGCCAATCCGCGCCCGCACAACCTGCACGGGCAGATCCTGCGCTGGCACGAGCAGGACGGCGAGCCGACCGCCAGCGCGTTCCGCTGGGAGCTGTTCCTGCTCGCCGGCGAGCGGCCGGGGGCGCGGGACGCGGACGGCCAGCCGCTGGCGGCGCACCTGACCGGCGATATCCGCGGCGACATCTTCTCCTCGCCGGACGGCCTGGCCTTCGACGGCGGCGGACGGCTGTGGATCCAGACCGACTTCGGCGATGGCGAGCCGGCGATGCGGGCGATGGGCTGCAACCAGCTGCTCTGCGCCGACCCGGCCAGCCGCGAGGTGCGCCGCTTCCTGGTCGGCCCGCGCGGCTGCGAGATCACCGGCATCGCCTGGAGTCCGGACTACCGGGCGATGTGGGTCAACGTCCAGCACCCGGCGCTGAGCTATCCGGCCAGCGACGGCCGGAGCCGGCCGCGCTCGACCACGGTGCTGGTGACCCGCGACGACGGCGGGGTGATCGGCGCCTGAAACGCACGGGCGGGGCATGCCGGCGCATGCCCCGCCCGTGCGTTGCAGGCCTGGATCAGAACAGGCCGAGGGTGTGCAGGAACACCACCAGGATGCACAGCGGGGTGACCCAGCGCAGGGTCAGCCACCACAGCGTGAACGGACCTTCCCGCTCGAGGCCGAGCGCCTCGCGGGCGGTGGCGCGGTTGAGCGCCCAGCCGGCGAACAGCACGGTGAACAGCCCGCCGAGCGGCATCATCAGGTTGGTGGTCAGGTAGTCCAGCGCGTCGAAGAAGGTCTTGCCCAGCAGGGTGACCTCGCTCCAGGCGTTGAACGACAGCACCGTGCCGAGGCTCAGCAGCCACAGCGCCGCGCCGCTGAGCAGCACCGCCTTGAGCCGGCCGATGGCGAACTTCTCGGTCAGCCAGGCGATGCTCGGCTCGCTCAGCGAGATCGCCGAGGTCAGCGCGGCGATCGCCAGCATGACGAAGAACAGCCCGCCGATCAGGGTGCCCAGCGGCATCTGGCCGAAGGCGATCGGCAGGGTGACGAAGATCAGCCCGGGTCCGGCGCCCGGCTCCAGGCCGTTGGCGAACACCAGCGGGAAGATCGCCAGGCCGGCGAGCAGCGCCACCGCGGTGTCGGCCAGCGCCACCAGCAGCGAGGTGCGCACGATCGAGGTGCCGGCCGGCAGGTAGGAGCCATAGGCCATCATCGCGCCGCTGGCCAGGCTGAGGGTGAAGAAGGCATGGCCGAGCGCGGCCAGCACGCCCTGGGTGCCGAGCTTGCTGAAGTCGGCGGCGAACAGGAACTCCACTGCCTGCAGGAAGTGCCCGGTGGTGGCGGCGTAGCCGACCAGCACCAGCAGCAGCACGAACAACCCCGGCATCAGGAAGCGCAGCGAGCGCTCCAGGCCGCCGCGTACCCCGAGCGCGACTATCCCCAGGGTCAGCGCCAGCACCAGGCTGCCGTAGCCGGCCAGCCGCCACGGGTCGGCGAGCAGGGCGCCGAACAGCGCGCCGCTCTTTTCCCCGTCCAGACCGGCGAAACCGCCGCTCAGCGCGGTCGGGGCGTAGGCCACCGCCCAGCCGGCGACCACCGCATAGAAGCTGAGAATCAGGAAGCCGGTGAGCACGCCGAGGCCGCCGACCAGCCGCCAGGCGCGGTGCGCGCCGGCCTCGCGGGCCAGCGCGGCAAAGGCGCCTTCGGGGTTGGCGCGGCCGCGGCGGCCGATCATCACCTCGGCCATCAGCAGCGGGATGCCGATGGCGAGGATGCAGCCCAGGTAGACCAGCACGAAGGCGCCGCCGCCGTTCTGCCCGGTGATATAGGGGAACTTCCAGATGTTGCCGAGGCCGACCGCCGAGCCGGTGGCGGCGAGGAAGAATACCCAGCGCGACGACCACAGGCCGCGGCCGGCCTCGCTGCGGGTGGAGCCGGCGATGGCGCCGGCGGCGATGCTCTCTTGACTCATGGGGCTGGCCCTCATTGTTGTTGTAGTGGCTCAGAAAAAGGGGACGCCTGAGCGTCCCCGTACATCAGCGGCCGGCCTGCAGGCGCTCGCGCGCCAGGCGGTCGGCGACGGCCGTGGTGGTGGCGCCCTCGGCGTCGGCGCGGGCGAAGATCTCCGCCAGGGTCGCGCCGATGCCGTCGAGGTGCGCCCGCAGCTCGGCAGGCGTGGCGCCGCCGCGCTGCAGGGCGACGTCGATGATGCCGCCGGCGTTGATCGCGTAGTCCGGCGCGTACAGGCAGCCGCGGCTACGCAGCTCCTCGGCCAGTTCCGGACTGGCCAGCTGGTTGTTGGCGGCGCCGGCGATCACCGGCGCGCGCAGCGCCTCGAGGGTGTCGCGGTTGACGATGGCACCGAGGGCGCAGGGGGCGAACACGTCGACGTCGAGGCCGTAGATGTCGTGCTGGCGCACGGCATGGGCGCCCAGCTCGTCGACCGCGCGCTGCACGTTGGCGGCGACGATGTCGGTGACGAACAGCTCGGCGCCGGCCGCCTCGAGGTGGCGGGCGAGGCCGAGGCCGACCTGACCGACGCCCTGGATCGCCACCTTCAGGCCCCTGAGGTCGTCGCGGCCGAGGCGCTGGCGCACGGCGGCCTGCAGGCCGACGAACACCCCGTAGGCGGTGGACGGCGACGGGTCGCCGTCGAAGCCCTCGCGCGCCTCGGCGCCGGCGACGTGGCGGGTACGCCGGGCCATCAGGCGCATCTCGGCCACCCCGGTGCCGGAGTCGGCGGCGCTGACGTAGCGCCCGCCGAGGCTGTCGACGAACGCGCCCATCGCCTCGAATAGCGCCTCGCTCTTGCCGCGATGCGGATCGCCGATGATCACCGCCTTGCCGCCGCCGAGCGGCAGGTTGGCCAGCGCCGACTTGTAGGTCATGCCGCGCGACAGGCGCAGCACGTCGCGCAGTGCCTCCTCGTCGCTGGCGTAGGACCACATGCGGCAGCCGCCGAGGGCCGGGCCGCGGCTGGTGTCGTGGATGGCGATGATCGCCTTCAGGCCGCTGGCCCGGTCGTGGCCGAAGACCACCTGCTCGTGCTGGTCGAATTCCGGGTGGGAGAACACGGACATCGGATTACCTCGGTTTCTTGTGGTTGTCGGGAGGCGGACCCTCTCCCGCGCACGGGAAAGGGCGTGGGGGTTATCGGGAGGTTCAGGCGGCCGGCTGGCAGAGCTGCACCACCGGGATCGCCCGGGCGGCGAGGCGCTCGCGCAGCGTTGCGGCCTGCTCGCGCACCTTGGCCAGCGCGCGCTCCTTGACGTGGCCGTAGCCGCGGATCTGCGCCGGCAGTTCGGCCAGCGCCACGGCGCTGGCGTAGTTGCCGGGGCTGAGCGCGCCGAGCAGCAGCTCGACGTCCTGCTCGAACTCCTTGATCAGCGCGCGCTCCAGCTTGCGCTCGGCGCTGTG
The DNA here is from genome assembly GCF_024451105.1 of Stutzerimonas stutzeri. Classification (GTDB taxonomy): domain Bacteria; phylum Pseudomonadota; class Gammaproteobacteria; order Pseudomonadales; family Pseudomonadaceae; genus Geopseudomonas; species Geopseudomonas stutzeri_A. The sequence goes on along the minus strand of NZ_JANGEY010000001.1, from coordinate 586,330 downwards.
GCCGAAGGGGTCGAGGACGCTGCCGCGCAGGAACTTGCCGCGCGCCAGCACGGCGAAGGCCTTGAGCAGCCACGGGCCGAACTCGCGCTTGCGCGGCTCGCCGGTGCTGGGATCGGTCTTGCACAGCCAGGACGGCGCCAGGTGGAACTGCAGGCGGTAGTCGCCCTGGAACTGCGCCGCGAGCTGGCGGACGAACTCGCCGTCGCTGTACAGGCGCGCCACCTCGTACTCGTCCTTGTAGGCCAGCAGCTTGTGGTAGCTGCGCGCCACCGCCTGGGCGAGGCGCTGCTGCGGGTCGCGGTCGGCGGCGCGCACGCGCTCGACCAGCGCGCGGTAGCGCTGCGCGTAGGCGGCGTCCTGGTAGGCGGTCAGGCGCGCCACGCGGTCATTGAGGATCTCGTCGAGGCTCTCGCAGCGCGGCGCCTCGACCACCTGGGGCTTGGCCAGTTGTTCGACGGCGGGCAGATCGAAGGCGGCGCGGCGGCCCCAGAGGAAGGCCTGCTGGTTGAGCTGGATCGCCACGCCGTTGAGTTCGATGGCCTTGGCGATGGCCTCGGCGGACACCGGCACCAGGCCCTGCTGGTAGGCGAAGCCGAGCATGAACAGGTTGCTGGCGATGCTGTCGCCGAGCAGCGCGGTGGCCAGGCGGGTGGCGTCGACGAAGTGGGTCTTGCCTGCGCCGACCGCCTCGCTGAGGGCCTCGCGCATCGCCGCGCCGGGCACCTCGGCGTCCGGGTTGCGGGTGAACTCGGCGGTGGCGGCCTCATGGCTGTTGACCACCGCGTGGGCGATCTTGTCGTTGAGCTTGGCCAGCGCTTCCGCGCTGGCCGCCACCACCAGGTCGCAGCCGAGCAGCAGGTCGGTCTCGCCGGCGGCGATGCGCACAGCAAAGATATCGTCCTGCCTGGCGGCGATGCGGATGTGGCTGATCACCGGACCGAACTTCTGCGCCAGGCCGGCCTGGTCGAGCACGCTGCAGCCCTTGCCCTCCAGGTGCGCGGCCATGCCGAGCAGGGCGCCGACGGTGGTCACCCCGCTGCCGCCGACGCCGGGCAGCAGGATGTTCCACGGCCGCGCCAGGTCCGGCTGCTTGGGCTCGGGCAGTTCGGCGAACGCGGCGTTGCGGCCCTGCGCCTCCGGCTGGCGCAGCTCGCCGCCGTGCACGGTGACGAAGCTCGGGCAGAAGCCCTCGACGCAGGAGAAGTCCTTGTTGCAGGCGTTCTGGTCGATCTGCCGCTTGCGGCCCAGCTCGGTCTCCAGCGGCAGCACCGACAGGCAGTTGGACTTCACGCTGCAGTCGCCGCAGCCCTCGCACACCGCCGGGTTGATGAAGGCGCGCTTCTGCGGATCGACCAGCTTGCCGCGCTTGCGCCGGCGGCGCTTCTCGGTGGCGCAGGTCTGATCAAAGAGGATCACCGACACGCCCTTGAACTCGCGCAGCTCGCGCTGCACGGCGTCCAGCTCGCGGCGGTGGTGGAAGGTGACGATGGGCGCGAAGCCGGCGCGGCTCGGGTACTTGTCCGGCTCGTCGCTGACCAGGGCGATGCGTTTCACCCCTTCGGCGTAGACCTGCTGGCTGAGCTGGTCGATGCGCAGCTCGCCGTCGATCGGCTGGCCGCCGGTCATCGCCACCGCGTCGTTGTAGAGGATCTTGTAGGTGATGTTGACCCCGGCGGCTACCGCGGCGCGCAGGGCCAGCTGGCCGGAGTGGAAGTAGGTGCCGTCGCCGAGGTTCTGGAACACGTGCGGGGTGTCGGTGAACGGCGCCTGGCCGATCCAGGTGGCGCCTTCGCCGCCCATCTGGGTGAAGGTGTCGGTGCTCCTGTCCATCCACTGGGTCATGTAATGGCAGCCGATGCCGCCGAGGGCGCGGCTGCCCTCGGGCAGCTTGGTCGAGCTGTTGTGCGGACAGCCCGAACAGAAGTGCGGGGTGCGCTGGGTGTGGTGCTTGGGCGCGGCCAGCGCCGCCTCCTTGGCGGCGAGGAAGGCCAGGCGTTCGTCGATCTGCGCGCTGCTGTAGATCGGCGCCAGGCGCCTGGCGATCACCCGGGCGATCATCGCCGGGGTCAGCTCGGCCAGGTTGGGCAGCAGCGAGTTGCCGTCCTCGTCGAACTCGCCGACCACCCGCGGGCGCTTGTCCACCGGCCAGTTGTACAGCTGGCCGGTGAGCTGGTCCTCGATGATGCTGCGCTTCTCCTCGACCACCAGGATCTCGTCGAGCCCTTGGGCGAACTCGTGCACCGACACCGGCTCCAGCGGCCAGCTCATGCCGACCTTGAGCACGCGCAGGCCGACCCGGGCGCACAGTGCCTCGTCGAGGCCGAGGTCGTCGAGGGCCTGGCGCACGTCGAGGTAGGACTTGCCGGTGGTGATGATGCCCAGGCGCGGGTTGGGCGAATCCAGCTTGATCTGGTTGAGGTTGTTGGCGCGGGCGAAGGCGCGCGCGGCGTAGATCTTGTAGGTGTTGAGGCGCGCCTCCTGCACCAGCGGCGGATCCGGCCAGCGGATGTGCACGCCGTCCTCGGGCAGGACGAAGTCCTCGGGAATCTTCACCTCGACGCGCAGCGGGTCGACCTCGACCACCGCGGAGGAGTCGACGTTCTCGGCGATGGTCTTCAGCGCCACCCAGCAGCCGCTGTAGCGCGACAGCTCCCAGCCGAGGATGCCGTAGTCGAGGATTTCCTGGACGTTGGCCGGGTTGAGCACCGGGATCGACGCGGCGATGAAGGCGTGCTCGCTCTGGTGGGCGATGCTCGAGGACTTGCAGCCGTGGTCGTCGCCGGCCAGCAGCAGCACGCCGCCGTGCGGCGACACCCCGGCCGAGTTGCCGTGCTTGAACACGTCGCCGCAGCGGTCGACGCCCGGGCCCTTGCCGTACCACATGGCGAACACGCCGTCGTAGCGCGCGCCGGGGAACAGGCTGGTCTGCTGGCTGCCCCACACCGCGGTGGCGGCCAGCTCCTCGTTGACCCCGGGCTGGAAGTGGATGTGGTTGTCCCGCAGGTACTGCTTGGCTTCCCACAGGCTCTTGTCGAGGTTGCCCAGCGGCGAGCCGCGGTAGCCGGAGATGAAGCAGGCGGTATTCAGGCCGAAGGCGGCGTCGCGCTGCTTTTGCAGCATGGGCAGGCGGGTCAGCGCCTGGGTGCCGGTCAGGTAGAGGTGACCGGTGGCAAGGCGGTACTTGTCGTCCAGACGGATCTCGGCCAGAGACATGGGGCGCTCCTTTTATTCTTATGGCGAGCGAAGCGGCGCCGGTGGGCGCCGCGGTCGGCCTGTCCGCGGGATCGCCGCGGCAGACGGTATGGACAAGAGTATGCGGCAGGCGTGACGGCATTTTCTTTCTATTTTTCCGGCCTGCTGGCCATAATTCGCATGACTTTTTCCATAAGAAATCTAAAAGAGAAAAAATCATGCACAGCCCGCTGAGCCCCCTCGACCGCCGCATCCTCCGCCTGCTGCAGCACGACGCCGACCTGTCGGCGGCGGAGATCGCCGAGAAGGTCGAGCTGTCGCAGTCGCCGTGCTGGCGGCGCATCCATCGCCTGCAGGAGGAGGGGGTGATCGAGCGCAAGGTGGCGTTGCTCGACCGGAGCAAGCTCGGCCTGGGCATGGTGGTGTTCGTCAGCATCAAGCTGTCGGCGCACGGCCGGCGCAACCTCGAGGAGTTCGAGCGCGACGTGGTCGGCCATCCGGAGGTGCTGGAGTGCTACACCATGGCCGGCGCCTCCGACTACCTGCTCAAGGTGGTGGCCCGCGACATCGCCGGCTACGAGCGCTTCCTGCGCGACCACCTGCTGGGCAGCACCCACGTGCAGGAGGCGCATTCGCACATCACCATGAGCGAGGTGAAGCGCACCACCGAGCTGCCGCTGGAGTGAGCCGCCGGCGGTCATGCGTCGCGGCGCTCTGGCGCAAGGCGCGGGCGACGGCTATCCTGCCGCCCTCCCGTTTCCTTCACCCTTGCCGGCGTGGCCCCGCCGGTCGCCGCAACCGTAGAGACGCTGTTCCCCGCATGAAAGCTTCCCTGATCGCCCTGTTCTCCGGCCTGTCGCTGCTGGCGGCCCAGGCCATGGCCGACGACAAGCAGGTCTACGGCCTGCACGAGAAGGCGCTGCTCCCCGAACTGGACCTGGTGCTGCCGGCCAAGCTGGACACCGGCGCCGTCACCGCCTCGCTGAGCGCCCGCAACATCGAGACCTTCAAGCGCGATGGCGAGCGCTGGGTGCGCTTCCAGCTGGCCGCCGACGGCCACGCCGAGCCGCGCACCCTGGTGCGCCCGCTGGTGCGCATGAGCTACATCAAGCGCCGTGCCGACGACATGGCGCCCGGCGACGGCGAGGCCTACAGCGCCCGCCCGGTGATCGAGATGCCGGTGTGCCTGGGCGACAGCCTGCAGCGGATCGAGGTCAACCTCACCGACCGCAGCGCCTTCGACTTCCCGCTGCTGATCGGCGCGACCGCGCTCGGCGAGTTCGACGCGCTGGTCGATCCGAGCCGCTCCTACGCCCACGGCCGCCCGGGCTGCGCCTGAGGCACGGGGCAACCGCATGCAGCCAATTCCCTGGCCCGTAGGGGCGAATCCATTCGCCTTGGCGGGGGACTTGGGCGCATGAATTCGCCCCTGCAACGGATTGATCAAGCTCCGAAGCCGTGCATGCGATAGCCCCTGGCGTCACTGTCCTGATCCGCCGGCTCGGGTAGAGTGGCGGCCCGACCCATCAGGAGATGCCCGAGCCATGTGGATGAACCTGTCGCTGCTCAGCCGTTACGCCTTCTTCGCCGCCTGCGTGCTGCTCACCCTGGTCAGCCTGCCGTTCCTCGCCGACCTCTGGCCGCTGACCCTGCTGTGCGGCGCGCTGAGCGCGGTCGGGGTCAACGACCTGCGCCAGAGCCGCCACGCGGTGCGGCGCAACTACCCGATCCTCGGCAACATCCGCTACCTGGTGGAGTTCGTCCGCCCGGAGATCCGCCAGTACCTGCTGGAAGGCGACAACGAGCGCCTGCCGTTCTCCCGCGCGCAGCGCTCGCTGGTCTACGCGCGGGCCAAGAACGAGGGCGCCGACAAGCCGTTCGGCACCCTCAGCGACGTCGGCCAGACCGGCTTCGAGTTCATCGGCCACTCGATGCTGCCGGCCGAGCACGTCGACCCGGCGAGCTTCCGCGTCGAGATCGGTGGCCCGCAGTGCCGCCAGCCGTACTCGGCGTCGATCTTCAACATCTCGGCGATGAGCTTCGGCTCGCTGAGCGCCAACGCCATCCGCGCGCTGAACCAGGGCGCGGCGCTGGGCGGCTTCGCCCACGACACCGGCGAGGGCAGCATCAGCCCCTACCACCGCGAGCACCGCGGCGACCTGATCTGGGAAGTGGGCAGCGGCTACTTCGGCTGCCGCACGGCGGACGGCCGCTTCGATGCGCAGAAGTTCGCCGTGCAGGCCAACGACCCGCAGGTGAAGATGATCGAGGTCAAGCTCAGCCAGGGCGCCAAGCCCGGCCATGGCGGCATCCTGCCCAAGCACAAGGTCACCGCCGAGATCGCCGCCACTCGCGGCGTGCCGCTTGGCGAGGACTGCATCTCGCCGGCGCGCCACGCCGAGTTCGCCACGCCGATCGAGCTGCTCGAGTTCCTCGCCCGCCTGCGCGAACTGTCCGGCGGCAAGCCGGTCGGCTTCAAGTTCTGCCTCGGCCACCCGTGGGAGTTCATGGCCATCGCCAAGGCGATGCTCAGGACCGGCATCCTCCCCGACTTCATCGTGGTCGACGGCAAGGAGGGCGGCACCGGCGCGGCGCCGCTGGAGTTCACCGACCACATCGGCGTGCCGCTGCGCGAGGGCCTGCTGTTCGTCCACAACACCCTGGTCGGCCTGAACCTGCGCGAGCGGATCCGCCTCGGCGCCAGCGGCAAGATCGTCAGCGCCTTCGACATCGCCAGCGTGCTGGCGATCGGCGCCGACTGGGCCAACTCGGCGCGCGGCTTCATGTTCGCCATCGGCTGCATCCAGTCGCAGTCCTGCCACACCAACAAGTGCCCGACCGGGGTGGCCACCCAGGACCCGCTGCGCCAGCGCGCGCTGGTGGTCGAGGACAAGGCGCAGCGGGTGCACAGCTTCCACCGCAACACCCTCAGGGCACTGGCCGAGATGCTCGCCGCCGCCGGCCTCGAGCATCCGTCCCAGCTCGAACCCAAGCACCTGGCGCTGCGCGTGTCGCCCAGCGAGCTGAGCCTGTTCTCGCAGAAGCACGTCTATCTCAGGCCCGGCGAACTGCTCGGCGGGCAGGTCGAGGGCGAGTTCTACGCGCGCATGTGGCGCATGGCCCAGGCCGACAGCTTCGCTCCGGCGATGGCCTGAGCGGCAGGAGGGGTTTCAGTCCGTCGGCGCGCGCTCGCCGAACAGCTCCACCAGCCAGTCGATGAACACCCGCAGGCGCGGGGTCAGATGGCGGTGGTGCGGGTAGAGCACGCTCATCGGCAGCGCCGGCGGACGGTAGTCGGCGAGCAGCTCGACCAGGCTGCCCGCGGCCAGCTGGCCGGCGACGTGGTAGCGCGGCACCTGGATGAGGCCCAGGCCCGCGGCGCAGGCGGCGACGTAGGCCTCGCCGTTGTTGACCGCCAGCGCCGCCGGCAGCTCGATGCGCTCGATCCGCCCGCCGGCGCTGAATTCCAGCGGCTGCAGCTGGCCGCTGGTGGCCGACAGGTAGGCGACGCCGCGGTGCCCGGCCAGTTCGGCCAGATTCAGCGGCCGGCCGTGGCGCGCCACGTACTCGGCGCTGGCGCAGGTCACCTGCTCGAGCGCCGGCAGGCTGCGCGCCACCAGGCTGGAGTCGCCCAGCGCGCCGATGCGCAGCACGCAGTCCACGCCCTCGCGCACCAGGTCGATCATCCGGTCGCCGATGCCGATCTCCAGACTGATCTGCGGATAGCGTGCGAGGAAGGCGGGCAGGGCGGGGATCACCACCAGGCGCGCCAGCGAGGCCGGCAGGTCGGCCTTGAGCCGGCCGCGCGGATGGCGGGCGGTCTGCGACAGCTCGCTCTCGGCCTCCTCGAGGTCGGCGAGGATGCGCAGGCAGTGCTGGTAGTAGGCGCGGCCGTCGAGGGTCGGGCTGACCTGGCGGGTGGTGCGCTGCAGCAGGCGGGCGCCGAGGTGCCCCTCCAGCTGCTTGACCAGTGCGGTGGCGGCGGCGCGGGAGATGCCCTGCTGTTCGGCGGCGCGACTGAAGCTGCCCAGCTCGACGATGCGGGTGAACAGCTGCATGGCCTGGAAGCGGTCCATGGCGGATGACCATTGTTCTGAAATTCTGAACAGTGTTGCCATTGCCAGCGGATTTATCAATCCAGACAAGACAGCCAAGATGGCGCCACGCGCCAGTCGTGCGCCCGAGTTCGAGGTGGATGGTCATGCTGCACAAAGACGTTTCGCTTTCCGCACTGGCGGCGGGGTTCCTCGCCGTGCTGATTTCCTACGCCGGCCCGGCGGTGATCTTCTTCCAGGCCGCGCAGAGCGCCCAGGTGTCCCACGAGATGATGGCCTCGTGGATCTGGGCGATCTCCATCGGTGCGGCGCTCGGCAGCATCGTGCTGAGCTGGTGGCTCAAGGTGCCGGCGGTGATCGCCTGGTCGGCGCCGGGCACCGCCCTGCTGGTCCCGCTGTTCCCCGGCCTGAGCCTCGGCGAGGCGGTCGGCGCCTACATCACCGTCGGCGTGGCGGTGCTGCTGATCGGCCTGTCCGGCGCCTTCGACCGCATCGTCCGGGCCATCCCCAGAGGCATCGCCAGCGCGATGATGGCCGGCATCCTGTTGCAGTTCGGCGTCGGCGCCTTCGCCGCGGTGGAGTCGGCGCCGGCGCTGGCGCTGGGCATGCTCGCCGCCTACCTGGTTCTCAAGCGGCTGTTCCCGCGCTACTGCCTGGTGCTGCTGATGCTGGTCGGCGTGGCGCTGTCGCTGGGCGTCGAGGACACCCGCCTGCCCAGCCTGGAGCTGGCGCTGGTCACTCCGCAGTTCATCGTCCCCGAGTGGAGCTGGAGCGCCACCCTGAGCCTGGCCGTGCCGCTGCTGCTGGTCAGCGTCACCGGCCAGTTCCTGCCCGGCCTGGCCCTGCTGCGCAGCTCCGGCTACGAGGTGTCGGCGCGCCCGCTGATCGCCGGCTGCGGCCTGGCCTCGCTGGCGGTGGCCTGCTTCGGCGGCATCACCATAGTCACTGGGGCGATCACCGCCACCCTGTGCACCGGCCGGGAGGCCCACGAGGACCCGGGCAAGCGCTACGTCGCCGGGATGGCCAACGGCCTGTTCTACCTGATCGGCGGCAGCTTCGCCGGGGCGATCATCCTGCTGTTCGCCGCCATGCCGCCGGCCTTCGTCGCGGTGCTGGCCGGGCTGGCGCTGCTCGGCGCGATCACCGCCAACCTGCAGGGCGCGCTGGAGGCTGCCGGCCATCGCGAGGCGGCGGTGATCACCTTCATCGCCACCGCCTCGGGGATGAGCTTCTTCGGCCTCGGCTCGGCGTTCTGGGGCGTGGTGATCGGCGGCGTCGCCTATCTGGTGCTGCACCACTCCGGCGGGTTGCCGCGCTTCGCCCGCCAGCCGGCGCTGGCGCCGGTCGAGCGCAAGTGACTCCTCAGTCGCGGCGGCGGCGCACCCAGGCCTTGCGCGCCTCCTCGAGCAGCAGCAGGAGCGCGGCGAACGGCAGCATCGCCAGCCAGGCCTGCGGGGGCAGGGCGGCGGTGCCGAACAGGGTCTGGCCCCAGGGCGTGTAGACGAGCGCGGCGATCAGCGCCAGTTCGAAGGCGATCCCCCACAACAGCAGCGGATTGCCGCCCAACGGGTTGCCGCCCAGGCCGTGCCTGAACAGCGACTCGGTCGGGCTGCGGCAGGCCAGCACGTTGGCCACCTGCATCACCACGATGGCGGCCAGGCAGGCGCCGGTGGCCTGCAGGTACAGCGGGTCGAGGCGCGCCAGCGAGGTGCCGTACTGCCAGCCGCCCCAGTCCAGCACCAGGAAGAACAGGCTCATCCCGGCCAGCGCCTCCAGCGGGCCGAGGAACAGGTAGGCGCGCGCCAGGAGCGGCCAGGACAGCAGGTGCTCGCCGCGCGGCCGCGGCGGGCGCTGCATGGTCTGCGGGTCCGGGCGTTCGGCGCCGAGCGCCAGCGCCGGCAGCATGTCGGTGCCGAGGTCGACGGCGAGGATCTGGATGATGGTCAGCGGCAGCGGGATGCGCAGCAGCACGAAGGCCAGGTAGGGCACCAGCTCGGGGATGTTGGAACTCAAGATGTAGGTGAGGAACTTGCGGATGTTGGCGTACACCGCGCGGCCTTCCTCGACGGCGCGGACGATGCTGGCGAAGTTGTCGTCGAGCAGCACCATGTCGGCCGCCTCGCGGGCCACGTCGGTACCGCCGATGCCCATGGCGATGCCGATGTCGGCGCGCTTGAGCGCCGGGGCGTCGTTGACGCCGTCGCCAGTGGCGGCGACCACCTGGCCCTTGCGCTGCAGGGCCTCGACCACGCGCAGCTTCTGGTCGGCGCTGACCCGGGCGAAGAGGATCTGCGGCGCGTCGAGGGCGAACTGCAGCTGGCTGTCGGACAGGTGCGCCAGCTCCGGGCCGCTGATCACCCGCGGTGGCGCGGCGTCGATCAGGCCGATCTCGCGGGCGATGGCGCTGGCGGTCACCGGGTGGTCGCCGGTGAGCATGATCACCCGGATGCCGGCCTCGTGGCAGCGGCGGATCGCCTGTGGCACCTCGGCGCGCGGCGGGTCCTCGATGCCGACCAGGCCGGCGAGGACCAGCGCCTGCTCCAGCTCGGGACCGAGCGGCGCGCCGGCCAGCTCGCGCCAGGCCAGCGCCAGCACGCGCAGGCCGCGCCCGGCCATGTCTTCCTGGGCCGCGCGCAGGCGCGCACGCCGTGCCTCGTCCAGCTCGCGCGGCGTACCGTCCTCGAGCACCCGGCTGCACAGGGGGAACAGCACTTCCGGGGCGCCCTTGCAGTACAGGACGCGGCCTTCGGGCAGGTCGTGCACGGTGGACATGCGCTTGCGCGCGGTGTCGAAGGACAGCTCGTGGACCCGGCTGGCGTGCCCGGCGTCCTCGCCGGCCTCGCGAGCCAGCGCCACCAGCGCCACCTCCATGGGGTCGCCGAGCACCTGCTGGCGGCCGGCCTCGCTGACCTCGCGCAGGTCGTGGCAGTGCCGCGCCACCGCCAGCAGCGGCCGGCAGCGCTGGCGCTGGGCGGCATCCAGCGGCAGGTCGAGCAGGCGGGCGCCGACGTACAGCTGGCGCACGCTCATGCGGTTCTGCGTCAGCGTGCCGGTCTTGTCGGTGCAGATCACCGTGGCCGCGCCGAGCGTCTCGACCGCCGGCAGGTGGCGGATCAGCGCGTGGTTGCGCGCCATGCGCTGGGTGGCCATGGCCAGCGCCAGGGTCACGGTGGGCAGCAGGCCCTCGGGGACGTTGGCGACGATGATGCCGATGGCGAAGATCAGGTTGCTCCAGAACGGCAGGCCCAGCGCCTGGCCGATCAGGAAGAACAGCGCGCCGATGCCCACCGCGATGGCGGCGAGCAGCCGCGACAGGCGCACGATCTCCTCCTGCAGCGGCGAGCGCTCCTCGCGTCCGGTCTGGGTCAGGCGGGCGATCTTGCCGAACTCGGTGCGCATGCCGGTGGCGAACACCAGCGCGCGGCCGTGACCGGCGACCACCGCGGTGCCGGCCAGCAGCAGGTTGGACGCGCCGAGCGGGTCGCCGGCGGCGCAGGCCTCCGGGGTGCGGCTCTGCGGCAGCGATTCGCCGGTCAGGGTGGCCAGGCTCAGGCGCAGGGCGTCGGCCTGCAGCAGTCGGCAGTCGGCCGGCACGCTGTCTCCCTCCTGGACCAGCACCACGTCGCCGGGCACCAGTTGCTCGGCGTGCAGCCGGCAGGCGCGGCCGTCGCGCAGCACGCTGACCTGCTGCGGCAGCAGGCGGTTCAGGGCGGTGATCGCCCGCTCGGCGCGGTAGGCCTGCCAGAACGAGAAGCTGCCGTTGACGGCGATCACCCCGAGGATCGCCCAGCCGAGGGTGGCCATGCCTTGGCCGGGCTCGCGCGACTCGGCGAAGAACGCCAGCGCCGCCGCCAGCCAGAGGATCAGCGCGAAGAAGTGCACGAACTCGCGGGCGAACTGCCGCCACAGCGGCTCGCCGCGAATGTGCTCGATGCGGTTGGGGCCGTATTCACCCTGGCGCTGGTGCGCCTCGGCCGAGCTCAGGCCGCCGGCGCTGCTGTGCAGGCTGGCCAGCGCCTCGTCGGGGCTGAGCTGGGTGATGGGCACGGAGAGGGTCCTCGGTCGCCGCCTGCTGGCTTTCACCTTAGGCGCTGGCCGGCGGTCTGCAAGCCGCCGCGCCCGGGCATGCCGCGCGGCGGCAATCCCGCTATGATGCGGGGCATACCGGCAGGACGGACGGTCCTGCGCTCGCCTCGGAGGCCCTGCATGCTGACCCTGTATCCGGAGATCAAACCCTACGCCCGCCACCAGCTGGCGGTGGAGTATCCGCACCAGCTGTACGTCGACGAGAGCGGCAGCCCGGAAGGCCTGCCGGTGCTGTTCGTCCACGGCGGCCCGGGCGCCGGCTGCGACGAGGCCAGCCGCCGCTGGTTCGATCCGACCCTCTATCGCATCGTCACCTTCGACCAGCGCGGCTGCGGTCGCTCCACCCCGCACGCCAGCCTGGACCGCAACACCACCTGGGACCTGGTCGCCGACATGGAGCGCATCCGCGAGCGCCTGGGCATCGACAAGTGGGTGCTGTTCGGCGGCTCCTGGGGCTCGACCCTGTCGCTGGCCTACGCGCAGGCCTACCCGGAGCGGGTGCTCGGGCTGATCCTGCGCGGCATCTTCCTGTGCCGCCCGCAGGAGATCCAGTGGTTCTACCAGTCCGGCGCCAGCCGGCTGTTCCCCGACTACTGGGAGGACTACCTGGCGCCGATCCCGCATGACGAACGCGACGACCTGGTCGGCGCCTTCTACCGGCGGCTGACCGGCAGCGACCAGATCGCCCAGATGCACGCGGCCAAGGCCTGGTCGGTGTGGGAGGGGCGCACCGCCACCCTGCGTCCCAACCACCAGGTGGTCGAGCGCTTCGCCGACCCGCACCGGGCGCTGTCGATCGCCCGCATCGAGTGCCACTACTTCGTCAACGACGCCTTCCTCGAGGCGGACCAGCTGCTGCGCGACATGCCCCGGATCGCCCACATCCCCGGGGTGATCGTGCATGGCCGCTACGACGTGGTCTGCCCGCTGGACAACGCCTGGGCGCTGCATCAGGCCTGGCCGAACAGCGAACTCTTGATCATCCGCGACGCCGGCCACGCCGCCGCCGAGGCGGGGATCACCGACGCCCTGGTGCGCGCTGCCAGCCAGATGGCTCGCCGTCTGCTCGACCTGCCGGAGGGCCACGCATGAAGGCGCTGCTGCAGCGGGTGTGCGGCGCTCGGGTGGAGGTCGACGGCGCGGTGGTCGGTGCCATCGACCGGGGCCTGCTGGTGCTGGTCGGCGTCGAGCCGCAGGACAGCGAGGCCAGCGCCGACAGGCTGTTGCACAGGCTGCTCAACTACCGGGTGTTCGGCGACGCGGAAGGCAGGATGAACCGCTCGCTCAGGGACGTGCAGGGCGGGCTGCTGCTGGTCTCGCAGTTCACCCTGGCCGCCGATACGAAAAGCGGCCTGCGCCCGAGCTTCTCCAGCGCCGCGCCGCCGGCGCAGGGCGCGGCGCTGTTCGACTATCTGCTGGCGCGCGCCGGCGAGCAGCATGCGCCGGTGGCCAGCGGGCGCTTCGGCGCCGAGATGCAGGTGCACCTGGTCAACGACGGGCCGGTGACCTTCCTGCTCGAGGTCTGAGAAGCAGCCTGCGACCTTCTGTCGCAGGAATCGCTTGAGACGCCGGGCGGCGCCCACTATGGTGTGGCTTCCACCACTGCGCGGGAAGCCGGCCATGACTCCACAGGGACAACGCATCAAGGTGCTCGGCGCGGGCATCTGCAGCCTGCTCCTCGCCCTGGGCATCGCCCGCTTCGCCTATACGCCGTTGCTGCCGGTGATGCAGACCCAGGCCGGCCTGGGGCTCGCCGAGGGCGGCTGGCTGGCGGCGCTCAACTATGCCGGCTACCTGTGCGGCGCGCTGACCGCCGCGCTGGTCGGCGACCTGCGGCTCAAGGATCGCCTGTACCGCCTCGGCATGCTGGTCGCCGTGCTCAGCACCCTGTTGATGGGGCTGAGCGACGATCTGTGGGTGTGGGCGCTGTCGCGCTTCGTCGCCGGGCTGAGCAGCGCCGCCAGCATGCTGCTGGGCACCGGGCTGATCCTCAACTGGCTGATCCGCCACGGCCATCGCGGTGAACTGGGCATCCACTTTTCCGGCGTCGGCTTGGGCATCGTCGGTTGTACCCTGGCCGTGGCGGCGCTGGGCCAGTGGCTGGACTGGCGCGGGCAGTGGTTCGCCCTCGCCGCGCTGGGCGGCCTGCTGCTGGTGCCGGCGCTGGCCTGGCTGCCCAGGCCGGACCCCAGCCCGCTGACCGCCAGCGGCCAGCCGATGCCCGACAATCCGCCGAGCCGGCTGTTCCTGCGTCTGTTCATGGCGGCCTATTTCTGTGCCGGGATCGGCTACGTGGTCAGCGCCACCTTCATCGTCGCCATCGTCGACCGCCTGCCCGGGCTGGCCGGCAAGGGCGGCTGGAGCTTCCTCGCCATCGGCCTGGCCGCGGCGCCGGCGTGCATCCTCTGGGATCTGATCGCCCGGCGTATCGGCGACCTGAACGCGCTGATCCTCGCTGCCGCCCTGCAGGTGGTCGGCATCCTGCTGCCGCTGGCCGGCGGGCTGGGCGGGGCGATCGCCGGGGCGCTGCTGTTCGGCGGCACCTTCGTCGGCATGGTCAGCCTGGTGCTGAGCATGGCCGGGCGCTACTACCCGACCCGGCCGGCGAAGATGATGGGCAGGATGACCCTGTCCTACGGCGCGGCGCAGATCGTCGGTCCGGCGGTGACCGGCTGGCTGGCCGTCGGCCTCGGCAGCTATGCCGGCGGGCTGTACTTCGCCGCGGCGCTGATGGTGATCGGCACGGCGCTGCTGCTGGCGCTCAAGGGCGTCGAGCGGCGCGACCGGCAGCTGAAGGCGGGGCTGGCCGCGGCCTGCTGACAGGGTGGGGAAAGCCGGCTGGGATGATCCGCCGGTGGACAATTGCTGTGCGAGTCTTCCAGGGCTGGCCAGCCACCCTGCGGGGGTCAGAACAGCCGCGACAGCAGCACGGGCACGGCGGTCTCGACGCGCAGGATGCGCTCGCCGAGCTGCACCGGGGCGAGGCCGGCCTCGCGCAGCTTGTCCACCTCGTAGGGGATCCAGCCGCCCTCCGGGCCGATGGCCAGGGTCACCGCGCCGTCCACCGCGCGCGGGCAGGCCGGGAAGTCGCCGGGATGGCCGACCAGCCCGAGGCTGCCGGCGGCCAGCAGCGGCAGGCGGTCCTCGACGAACGGCTTGAAGCGCTTCTCGATGACCACCTCGGGCAGCACGGTGTCGCGCGCCTGCTCGAGGCCGAGGATCAGCTGCTCGCGGATCGCCGCAGGCGTAAGGAACGGCGTCTGCCAGAAGCTCTTCTCCACCCGGTAGCTGTTGAGCAGCACCAGGTGCGCCACGCCCATGCTGGCCACGGTCTGCAGGGTGCGCTTGAGCATCTTCGGCCGCGGCAGGGCGAGCAGCAGGGTCACCGGCAGCTTGGCCGGCGGGCTCCGGTCGAGCGACTCGATGGCGATTTCCGCCTCGTTGGCGTCGAGTCGCAGGATGCGCCCGGCGCCCATCAGGCCGCCGAGGCGGCCGACGCGCAGGCGGTCGCCCACCGCGGCGCGGTGCACTTCGTCGAGATGCTTCAGACGCCGGCCGCGCAGTACGGCGCGATCCGTGGCGACCAGATCGCCGTCCTCGAGCAGCAGCAGGTTCACGGCTGCGGCGCCGGCGGCTGGTCGTCGTCGCGAGCGGCCAGGGCGCTGCCGGTTTCGCCCGCCGCCTCGGCCTGCGGCCTGCGCGCCATGGCGCCGAACAGCAGGCCGGACTCGAACAGCAGCCACATCGGCACGGCGAGCAGGGTCTGCGAGAAGATGTCTGGCGGGGTCAGCAGCATGCCGACCACGAAGCAGCCGACGATCACGTAGGGACGGCTGCGGCGCAGGGTGGCGACGTCGACGATGCCGGCCCAGATCAGCAGGAAGGTCGCTACCGGGATCTCGAAGGCCACGCCGAAGGCGAAGAACAGGGTCAGCACGAAGTCGAGGTACTGGCCGATGTCGGTCATCATCGCCACGCCTTCCGGCGTCACGCTGGCGAAGAAGCCGAACATGATCGGGAACACCACGAAGTAGGCGAAGGCCATGCCGGCGTAGAACAGCAGGATGCTGGAGATCAGCAGCGGCACGGCGATGCGCTTCTCGTGCTGGTACAGCCCGGGGGCGATGAAGCCCCAGATCTGGTGGAGGATCACCGGAATGGCCAGGAACAGCGAGACCATCAGGGTCAGCTTGAACGGGGTGAGGAACGGCGAGGCCACCCCGGTGGCGATCATGGTCGCGCCTTCCGGCAGGTAGGCGCGCAGCGGTGCGGCGACCAGCGCGTAGATGTCCTGGGCGAAGTAGAACAGTCCGGCGAAGATCAGCAGGACGACGACCACGCAGCGCAGGATGCGGTTGCGCAGTTCGGTGAGGTGGGCGACCAGGGGCATTTCCTGGTCCTGCTGGGAGGTCGGCTCGGTCATGTCGGGCGCGGCGGTTCACTGGGGGCGGCCGGCTGGCCGGCGGATTGGGCCGGGACCGGGCCGGCGGGCTCGGCTGCGGGCTGGGGGGCCTCGGCGTCGGCCTGGGCGCGGGATTGGTATTCGGGCAGCGCGTTCAGGCGGCTGTTGGCGGCGATGGGCGCGTTGGCCTGCTCGGCGGTCGGTCCGGAGCTTGGCGTGTCGGCGCCGGCGGGCGGCGCTGCCGCGGCCGCCGGCGCCGCCTGCTGCTGGCGTTCGCGCTCGAGGATCTGCTCGTTGTGCAGCTGCAGGCGGATCTGGTCGGCGCCGATCTCGCGCTCCACCTCGCTCTTGATCGCCGCGAAGCTGCGCTTGAGGCGGCCGATCCACAGCCCCGCGGTGCGCGCGGCACCGGGCAGGCGCTCGGGGCCGAGCACCAGCAGGGCCACCAGGGCGACCAGCAGCAGCTCGGTAAAGCCTACGTCGAACATGATTCAGCCATGCTCCGCCACCGGGGTGGCTCAGTTCTTCTTCGCCGGGTCGTCGACCTTGCGCGACTCGCCCTGGATGGTGTTGCCCTTGGGCTCCTCCACCTGCGGCTTGCTGCCTTCCTCGTCGGCGTTGACCGACTTGCGAAAGCCCTTGATGGCGTCGCCCAGGTCGCTGCCCAGGCTCTTCAGGCGCTTGGTGCCGAACAGCATGACGACGATGAGCAGGACGATCAGGAGTTGCCAGATGCTGATGCCGCCGAATCCCATGATGGAATCTCCGAAGTGTGGGTGGGGTCAGGATTGCGACCGGGCGGCCTTCTCGGCGTGCCCGGAGAGACCGAAGCGGCGGTCCAGTTCGTCGAGGACCGCCTGCGGATGCTGGCCGAGGGCGGCGAGCATGACCAGGGAGTGGAACCACAGGTCGGCGGTCTCGTAGATCAGGTCGCTGCAGTCGCCGCTCTGTGCGGCGTCCTTGGCGGCGAGGATGGTTTCCACCGACTCCTCGCCGACTTTCTCCAGAATCTTGTTCAGGCCCTTGTGGTACAGGCTGGCCACGTAGGAGCTGTCCGGCGCGGCACCCTTGCGTGCTTCCAGCACTTCGGCCAGGCGGGCGAGGGTGTCGTGGCTGCTGGCTTCACTCATGGCGGTGGCCCTTGTGTTCGTAGATGGCGTGCGGGTCCTTGAGCACCGCGTCGACGGTCTGCCAGGCGCCGTTCTCGTAGACGCGGTAGAAGCAGCTCTCGCGGCCGGTGTGGCAGGCGATGCCGCCGAGCTGCTCGACCTGCAGGACGAGCACGTCGGCGTCGCAGTCCAGGCGCAGCTCGTGCAGCTTCTGCACGTGGCCGGACTCCTCGCCCTTGCGCCACAGCTTGCCGCGCGAGCGCGACCAGTAGATGGCGCGGCCCTCGTCGACGGTCAGCTGCAGGGATTCGCGGTTCATCCAGGCCATCATCAGGATGCGCCCGGTCGCGTGGTCCTGGGCGATCGCCGGGACCAGCCCGTCGGCGTTCCAGTGAATTTCGTCCAGCCAGTCGTTCATCGTTCGTTCGCTTGTCCGGGGCGCGCGGGGCGCCGGTTCACAGTTTCGTCAGTTTGCCAGTGGTGTCGTGCGCTGGCTATCGGCGCAGGATCAGGTACAGACCGCCGGCCAGCATCGCCCAGGCCGGCCAGGTCTCGGCGTCGGGCGCCAGCCCCTGGCTGGCGGCGCCGAGCAGCAGCACGACGCCGAGCAGGCGCTCGGCCCGATGGCCGCGCGCCGGAGCGGCAGCCGCGCCGCCCTGGCCGATGCGCTCCAGGGCGCGCTCGGCCTTCTTGGCCAGCTGCGGCACCTGCTCGGCCTGCTGCTGCAGGTTGCGCAGCAGGCGCAGCGGGCTCATGCGTTCGCGCATCCAGCGCTCGAGAAACGGCTTGGCGGTGCTCCACAGGTCGAGGTCCGGGTACAGCTGGCGACCGAGGCCCTCGATGTTCAGCAGGGTCTTCTGCAGCAGCACCAGCTGCGGCTGCACCTCCATGTTGAAGCGCCGCGCGGTCTGGAACAGGCGCAGCAGCACCTGGCCGAAGGAGATGTCCTTGAGCGGCTTCTCGAATACCGGTTCGCAGACGGTGCGGATCGCCGCCTCGAAGTCGTTGACCGGGGTGTCGGCTGGCACCCAGCCGGAGTCGATGTGCAGCTGCGCCACCTTGCGGTAGTCGCGCTTGAAGAAGGCCAGCAGGTTGCGCGCCAGGTAGTCCTGGTCCTCGGCGGTGAGGCTGCCGACGATGCCGCAGTCGATGGCGATGTACTGCGGCTCGTGCGGCGTGCGGGTGCTGACGAAGATGTTGCCGGGGTGCATGTCGGCGTGGAAGAAGCTGTCGCGGAACACCTGGGTGAAGAAGATCTCCACGCCGCGCTCGGCGAGCTTCTTCATGTCGGTGTGCTGGTCGTGCAGGGCGGCCAGGTCGGTCACCGGTACGCCGTAGATGCGCTCCATCACCAGCACCCGCGGCCGGCACCAGTCCCAGTAGACCTGCGGCACGTAGAGCAGCTTCGAGCCGTCGAAGTTGCGCCGCAGCTGGGTGGCGTTGGCCGCCTCGCGCATCAGGTCGAGCTCGTCGAAGATGGTGCGTTCGTAGTCGCGGACCACGTCCACCGGATGCAGGCGCCGGGCGTCGCTGGAGAGTCGCTCGGCGATCCGCGCCAGCACGAACAGCCAGGCCATGTCCTGGCGGATCACCGGCTCGAGACCCGGGCGCACCACCTTGACCACCACGTCCTCGCCGCTACGCAGCCGGGCGGCGTGTACCTGGGCCACCGAGGCCGAGGCCAGCGGCTGGCGCTCGAAGCGGCTGAACATCTGCTCGAGCGGTGCGCCGAGCTGCTGCTCGATCAGCGCCACCGCCTGCTCGGGCGGGAAGGGCGGCACCTTGTCCTGCAGGCGCGCCAGTTCGTCGGCGATGTCGGCCGGGAGCAGGTCGCGGCGGGTGGACAGCAACTGGCCGAACTTGATGAACACCGGGCCGAGGTCTTCCAGGCTGCGGCGCAGGCGTTCGCCGCGCGACATCTCGACGGGCTTTCTCGGCAGCCAGCGCCAGGGCATGGCGCGCAGCAGGGCGTGCAGCCACCAGGGCAACGGCAACTCGAGCAGCAGGTCGTCGAGCCGGTAGCGGATGGCGATGCACTGGATGCGCAGCAGGCGGCGCAGGGCGAGCAGCTTCATGCGGTCAGTCGGTATCCAGGCGGCGGGCGAGGCGCTCGCAGCGCGCCTCGAGGCGGTCGAGGGCGAGTGCGAGGTCGTCCAGCTCGGCGAAACGCGCCTCGGCCTCGCGGCGGCCGAGCAGCGGGCGGGCTTCCTCGGCCAGCCAGTCGGCCAGATCCAGACGCAGGCTGGCCAGGGCGTCGCCGCTCCAGGCGCCGGCGGCCTGCAGCGGGCGGGCCAGGGCCACGGCGCCGAGCGGACCGAGCCACTCGGCCAGTGCGCTCTCCCAGTCCAGTTCGAGGTCCTGGAGGATCGCGGCGAGATCGAGCAGGCAGCCGCTGTGGCCGTCCAGCGCGACGTCGGGCGCGTGCAGCACCGCGGTCTTGTCGCGGCGCACGGCCAGTTCGAGCAGGCGCGGCGCGGGGGCGCGCAGGGTGCAGTCGGCGGGCGCCTCCCAGTGGCCGGCCAGGCGCAGGCCGTCGCTGCCGGGCAGCAGGTACAGGCGCAGCGCGGGGGCGGTGCAGTCGACGGCGATCACCCGACCGGCCAGCGCCGCCAGGCGCGGGCCGGCGGTGGCGTCGAGCGCCAGCACGCGATTGAGGCCGGCCTCGACGCCGGCGAGCAGCGCGGCGCCGAGCATCAGGGCTTGATGCCGCGGTGCAGGGCGACGATGCCGCCGGTCATGTTGTGGTAGGTGACCAGGTCGAAGCCGGCGTCGACCATCATGCCCTTGAGGGTCGCCTGGTCGGGGTGCATGCGGATCGACTCGGCCAGGTAGCGGTAGCTGTCGGCGTCGTTGGTGATCAGCTTGCCGGCCAGCGGCATGAAGGCGAACGAGTAGGCGTCGTAGGCCTTGGCCAGCAGCGGGTTGCTCGGCTTGGAGAACTCCAGCACCAGCAGGCGGCCACCGGGCTTGAGCACGCGCAGCATGGAGCGCAGGGCGTCTTCCTTGTGGGTGACGTTGCGCAGGCCGAAGGCGATGGTCACCACGTCGAAGTGGTTGTCGGGGAACGGCAGCTTCTCGGCGTCGGCCTGGACGAAGCTGACGTTGCCGGCCACGCCGCAGTCGAGCAGCTTGTCGCGGCCGACCTTGAGCATCGAGTCGTTGATGTCGGCGAGCACCACCTCGCCGCTCGGACCGACCAGGCGCGAGAACTGGCGGGTCAGATCGCCGGTGCCGCCGGCGATGTCGAGCACGCGGTTGCCCGGACGCACGCCGGACAGCTCGATGGTGAAGCGCTTCCACAGGCGGTGCAGGCCGCCGGACAGCACGTCGTTCATCAGGTCGTACTTGGCCGCCACCGAGTGGAACACCTCGGCGACCTTCTGCGCCTTCTGGCTCTCCGGCACGTTCTGGTAGCCGAAGTGGGTAGTGGGCTCGGCGGAGTCGGGCTTGCGCGGATCGCTCATGTCGCAGTCACCTGAGAAAATGTGGCGGCCATTCTAATCGCCGCGCCGGGCTTTGTCTTGACGCTGCCTGCCAGGGGCTGTGGCAGTTTGTCCCGCCCGGGATTCACAGCATCAGTCTGACCACCGACTCGTCGGGGTCGCGCGACTTGCCGGCGGCGGCCAGCGCGGCGAGGTAGTCGGCCCACAGCTGCTCCTGCTGGGTGGCCAGCCGGTACAGGTAGTCCCAGGTGTACAGGCCGCTGTCGTGGCCGTCGTCGAACACCAGCTTGAGGGCGTACTGGCCGGCCGGCTCGGCACCCTTGAAGCCGACATTGAGCTTGCCGTACTGCAGGATGGGGTTGCCGTGACCCTGCACCTCGGCCGACGGCGAGTGCACGCGCAGGAATTCGGCGCTCAAGGTGTAGCACTGGTCGCCGTAGTGCAGCTCGAGGGTCTTCGACGCCTTGTGCAGCTGGATGGCGGTGGGGATGGGCATCGTCGGGGTTCCGGATGGTTGTAGGGGCGAATGCATTCGCCCCTACGCTTCGCTGTTAGAGGATATAGCGCGACAGATCCTCGTCCTGCGCCAGTTCGCCGAGGTGGCCGTTGACGTAGGCGGCGTCGATGACGATCGGCCGGCCGCTGTGGTCGGCGGCGAGGTCGGCGGCGGCGAAGGACACTTCCTCGAGCAGGCGCTCGAGCAGGGTGTGCAGGCGGCGCGCGCCGATGTTCTCGGTCTTCTCGTTGACCTGCCAGGCGATCTCGGCCAGACGCTGGATGCCGTCGGCGGCGAACTGGATGTCCAGGCCCTCGGTCTTCATCAGCGCGCAGTACTGCTCGGTCAGCGAGGCATGCGGCTCGGTGAGGATGCGCTCGAAGTCCTGTGGACTCAGCGCCTTGAGCTCGACGCGGATCGGCAGGCGGCCCTGCAGCTCGGGCACCAGGTCGCTGGGCTTGGCCAGGTGGAAGGCGCCGGAAGCGATGAACAGGATGTGGTCGGTCTTGACCATGCCCAGCTTGGTGTTGACCGTGCAGCCCTCGATCAGCGGCAGCAGGTCGCGCTGCACGCCCTCGCGGGACACGTCGGCGCCGCCGACGTTGCCGCGCTTGGCGATCTTGTCGATCTCGTCGATGAACACGATGCCGTGCTGCTCGACCGCCTCGAGGGCGCGGGCCTTGAGTTCTTCCTCGTTGACCAGGCGCGCGGCTTCCTCGTCGCGGACCATCTTCAGGGCGTCCTTGACCTTGAGCTTGCGGGTCTTCTTCTTGCCCTTGGACAGCCCGGCGAACAGGTTCTGCAACTGGCTGGTCATCTCCTCCATGCCCGGCGGGGTCATGATCTCGACGCCGGCCGGCGTCTCGGCCACCTCGATGTCGATCTCCTTGTCGTCCAGCTGGCCCTCGCGCAGGCGCTTGCGGAACAGCTGGCGGGTGCTGGAGTCCTCGCGCGGCGCCGGTTCGTCGCCGAAGCCGCTGCGCGCCGGCGGCAGCAGGGCGTCGAGGATGCGTTCCTCGGCGGCGTCCTCGGCGCGGTAGCGCATCTTCTGCACTTCCTGCTCGCGCAGCATCTTCAGCGCGGCGTCGGCCAGGTCGCGGACGATCGACTCGACGTCGCGGCCGACGTAGCCGACCTCGGTGAACTTGGTCGCCTCGACCTTGATGAACGGCGCGTTGGCCAACTTGGCCAGACGGCGGGCGATCTCGGTCTTGCCGACGCCGGTCGGGCCGATCATCAGGATGTTCTTCGGAGTGACTTCCTGGCGCAGCTCGACGGGCAGCTGCATGCGCCGCCAGCGGTTGCGCAGGGCGATGGCGACGGCGCGCTTGGCGTCGTCCTGGCCGACGATGTGGCGGTTGAGTTCGTGGACGATCTCGCGGGGCGTCATGGACATGCAATTACTCCGGCGGGACGGCTCAGATGGCCGAGTCCAGCTCTTCGATGGTCAGGTTCTGGTTGGTGAACACGCAGATGGAGCCGGCGATGTTCAGCGCGGTTTCGGCGATCTCGCGGGCGGACATGGCGTCGTCGCCCTTCTGCAGCAGGGCCAGCGCCGCGGCCTGGGCGAAGCCGCCGCCGGAGCCCATGGCGATCAGGCCGTGCTCGGGCTCGACCACGTCGCCGTTGCCGGTGATGATCAGCGAGGCATCCTTGTTGGCCACCGCCAGCATGGCTTCCAGGCGGCTCAGGGTGCGGTCGGTGCGCCAGTCCTTGGCCAGCTCGACGGCCGCACGCACCAGGTGGCCCTGGTGCTTCTCCAGCTGGCCCTCGAAGCGCTCGAACAGGGTGAAGGCGTCGGCGGTGGCGCCGGCGAAACCGGCCAGGACCTGGCCGTGGTACAGGCGCCGGACCTTCTTGGCGTTGCCTTTCATCACGGTGTTGCCGAGCGACACCTGGCCGTCGCCGCCCATGACGACTTTGCCGTTGCGGCGGACTGAAACGATGGTGGTCAAGGGAGCGATCTCCTGCAGCTGGACGCGGACGTCCGGAATGCAGGGGGATATGGGGTGGCGGACGGGGCTTTTCAACCGCCCGCTCGACCTTGGTCGAGCGCGGGCGGTCGATCCGGCTCAGCGGCGCTGCTGAACCACGCTGCCGACGCCGTTGGCGCCGAGCTGCTGCTTGGCGCCGTCGGCCTGCGAACGGCTGGCGAAGGGGCCGACCACCACCCGGTGCCAGGTCTTGCCGCCGACCTGGCCTGACTCGATGCGCGCGTCCTGGCCGAGCAGCAGCAGGCGGACGCGGGCGCTTTCCGCCTGGTCGTGGTTGGCGAAGGAGCCGACCTGCAGGTAGTAGCGAGCGGTCGGCTGGGCGGCCGGCTGCGGCGCGGGGCTGGCGGGCGGCGGCGTCTGGGCGGTCGTCGCTGCCGGCGCCGGTACCGGTGCCGGTCTGGGGGTGGCTGCGCCGGTCGTCGGCGCGGCTGGCGGGGCCGCTGCCGTCGGCGGCGTGGCCGGCGCCACCAGGCGCGGCGGCGGCGTGCGGCCTTCGAGCAGCGCCTGGGCACGGGCGGCCTCGACCGCCTCGATCTGCTCCGGAGTCGGCTGGCCGCCCGGCAGCGGCGTGGGGGTGGCCTTGGTCAGTTCCTCGTAGAACTCGTACTTGGGCCGCGGTGCTGGCGGTGGCGTGGCGGGCCTGCTGGCGGCGCTTTCCGGCTTGGCTGCCGGCGCCCGCTTGACCTCGTCGCGACCGGGCTCGAGCAGGGCGAGAAACACCAGGAAGCCGCCGATGGCCGCGCCGCTGACCAGCCAGGCCCAGCCCGGCACCGGCTTGCGCGCCGGTGCGGCAGGCGTGCGGCTGGCGCCGCGCGGTTTCGCTTTCTGCTTGCGGGCGGCCATGGGCTTACATGCGCTCCAGGGGTTCCAGACCGAGCAGCTCGAGGCCCTGCTTGAGGGTGCGGCCGGTCAGCGCGGCCAGGCGCAGGCGGCTTTGCTGCACGGCGGGGTCCTCGGCGGCGAGGATCGGGCAGTTCTCGTAGAAGCCGGAGAACAGCCCGGCCAGTTCGTACAGGTAGCTGCACAACACATGCGGCACGCCCTTGGCGGCGACGCCGTTGAGCACCTCGCCGAACTGCGCCAGCTTGGCGGCCAGCGCCTGCTCCTGTTCGGCCTGCAGGTCGATTCGCCCGCCGATCTCGCCGATGTCCTTGCCGAGCCTGCGGAACACGCTGGCCACGCGGGTGTAGGCGTACAGCAGGTAGGGCGCGGTGTTGCCCTCGAAGCTGAGCATCAGTTCGAAGTTGAAACTGTAGTCGCTGGTGCGGTGTTTGGACAGGTCGGCGTACTTGACCGCGCCGATACCGACGGCACGGGCGATTCTTCGCAGCTCGGCCTCGGGAAGCTCGGGGTTCTTGCCCTTGACCAGCGCGTAGGCGCGCTGCTCGGCCTCGTCGAGCAGGTCGATCAGCTTGACGGTGCCGCCGTCGCGGGTCTTGAACGGCCGGCCGTCGGCGCCGTTCATGGTGCCGAAGCCCATGTGTTCGAGGTCCATGCCGTCGTGGACGAAGCCGGCGCGGCGCGCCACCGCGAAGGCCATCTGGAAGTGCAGGGCCTGGCGCTGGTCGACGAAGTACAGGGCGCGGTCGGCCTTGAGGGTCTGGCTGCGGTAGCGCATGGCGGCCAGGTCGGTGGTGGCGTACAGGTAGCCGCCGCCGGCCTTCTGCACGATTACCGGCAGCGGGTTGCCCTCGGCGTTCCTGAACTCGTCCATGAACACGCACTGCGCACCCTCGCTCTCGCTGAGCAGGCCCTTGGCCGCGAGGTCGGCGACGATCTGCGGCAGCTCGGCGTTGTAGGCGCTCTCGCCGCGCACGTCGGCGGGGCTCAGCTTGACGCCGAGGCGGTCGTAGACGGCCTGGCAGTGGGACAGGGAGACGTCGTTGAAGCGCTGCCACAGGCGCAGGCACTCGGCGTCGCCGGCCTGCAACCTGACCACCAGGGCGCGCGCGCGGTCGGCGAACTCGCTGCTGTCGTCGAAGCGCTTCTTGGCGGCGCGGTAGAACTGCTCGAGGTCGGCCAGTTCGCTCTCGGCGGCGGCCGGGTTCTCCTCGAGGTAGGCCAGCAGCATGCCGAACTGGGTGCCCCAGTCGCCGACGTGGTTCTGGCGGATCACCGTATCGCCGAGGAACTCCAGCACGCGGCCGACGGCGTCGCCGATGATGGTCGAGCGCAGGTGGCCGACGTGCATTTCCTTGGCCAGGTTGGGCGAGGACAGGTCGACCACCACGCGCTGCGCCGGGCCGCTCTTGCGCACGCCGAGCCGGTCGTCGGCCAGCGCGGCCTCCAGGCGCTCGGCGAGGGCGTCGCGGTTCTGGAAGAAGTTGAGGAAGCCGGGGCCGGCGATCTCCACCTTGCTGACGGCCGGGTCGGCGGGCAGTGCGGCGATCAGCTTCTCGGCCAGCTCGCGCGGCTTCAGTCCGGCCGGCTTGGCCAGCATCATGGCGATGTTGCTGGCGAAGTCGCCGTGCGTCTTGTCCCTGCTGTTCTCCACCTGGATCGCCGGCTCGAGCCCCGCGGGCAGCACGCCTTCGTCGGTCAGGCGGGTCAGGGCTTGCTGGATCAGGTGGCGGATGCTGTCTTTCATCGGTGTGCTCTTCAGGCCGGGTGCGCGGGCGCCGGGGCGCTGCTCGAAAACCGTACATTATCCGTAGCCCGCCGGGGCTTGCCAACCGCTGACCGTGCAGGGCGCTGGCGGAGCTGCCGTGGCCCGCGCTGGCCGTGGCGTGAACCGGAGCGCGCTCAGAACAGGTCGATGGGGTCGACGTCCAGCGACCAGCGCACCTGGCGGGTACCGGGCAGGTTCTCCAGCTCGAGCAGCCAGGGGCCGAGCAGGCGGTGCAGGGCGGCACGGCCGGGGGCCTGCAGCAGCAGCTGGGCGCGGTGGCGGCCGGCGCGGCGCTCCATCGGCGCCGGGACCGGGCCGAGCACCTGCACGGCGCTCTCGCCGCTGTCCGCCAGGCGCTGCTCGGCCAGCCCGGCGGCTTGGTCGAGGAAGGCTTCGGCCTGCTCGGGGCGGTGGGCGTCGGCGCGCAGCAGGGCCAGGTGGCTGAACGGCGGCAGACCGGCGGCGCGGCGCTCGCTGAGCGCCTGGGCGGCGAAGGCGAAGTAGCCCTGCTCGCTGAGCTGCACCAGCAGCGGATGGTCGGCCAGGTGGGTCTGGATCACTACCCGGCCCGGCGCCTCGGCGCGCCCGGCGCGGCCGGCGACCTGGACGATCAGCTGGGCCATGCGCTCGCTGGCGCGAAAGTCGGCGGAAAACAGGCCGCCGTCGGCGTCGAGGATCGCCACCAGGGTGACGCGCGGGAAGTGGTGGCCCTTGGCGAGCATCTGGGTGCCGACCAGGATGCACGGCTCGCCGCGGGCGATGGTGGCGAGCAGCCGCTCCAGGGCGCCCTTGCGCGCGGTGCTGTCGCGGTCGACGCGCAGCACCGGATGGTCGGGAAACAGCAGGCGCAGGCGCTCCTCGCTGCGCTCGGTGCCGATGCCGACCGGGCGCAGGTCGACGTGCGCGCACTGCGGGCAGGCGAGCGGCGGGCGCTGGCGGTGGTCGCAGTGGTGGCAGCGCAGCTCGCCGGAGCGCTGGTGGACGGTCAGGCGCGCGTCGCAGCGCGGGCACTTGGCCATCCAGCCGCAGTCGTGGCACAGCAGGGTGGGGGCGAAGCCGCGGCGGTTGAGGAACACCAGCACCTGCTGGCCGGCGGCCAGGGTCTCGCCGATCAGCCGCTGCAGCGGCGGCGAGAGGCCGCTGTCCAGCGGCCGGCTGCGCACGTCGAGGCACTCGAAGCGCGGCTGCTGCGCGCCGCCGGCGCGCTGGGTCAGGCGCAGCAGGGCGTAGCGACCCTGCTCGGCGTTGTGCAGGCTCTCCAGCGACGGGGTGGCCGAACCGAGCAGCAGCGGCACGCGCTCCAGGCGCGCGCGCATCACTGCCAGGTCGCGGGCGTGGTAACGCAGGCCTTCCTGCTGTTTATAGGAGGCGTCGTGCTCTTCGTCGACGATGATCAGCCCTGGCGCCTTGAGCGGGGTGAACAGTGCCGAGCGGGTGCCGATGACGATCTGCGCGTGGCCCTCGCGGGCCGCCTGCCAGGCCTCCAGGCGCTCGCGGTCGGTGAGTCCCGAGTGCAGCAGGGCGATGCGCGCGTTGAAGCGGCGGGCGAAGCGCTCGAGGGTCTGCGGGCCGAGGTTGATCTCCGGGATCAGCACCAGCGCCTGCCGGCCGGCCTCGAGGGTCTCGCGGATCAGTTGCAGGTAGACCTCGGTCTTGCCGCTGCCGGTGACCCCGGCCAGCAGGCAGGGATGGAAGCGCCCGAAGCCTGCGCGCACCGCCTCAAGGGCGCTGCGCTGCTCGGCGTTGAGCGGCAGCTCCGGCTGCAGCAGCCAGGCGCCGTGGTGTTCGGGGAGGCTCGGGCGGCGGCGGGTCACCTCGACCAGGCCCTTGTCGTGCAGCAGCTTGAGGCTGTCGCGCGACAGCTGGAACTGCTCCAGCAGGTTCTGGTTGATGCCGTGTGGATGCTGGGCCAGGGTGGCCAGTGCCTGGCGTTGGCGCGGCGCGCGCTTGAGGCGCGGGTCGTCGAGGCAGGCCCCGGCCGCGGCCTGCCAGATGCGCTCCTCGCCGCGCTCGGCCGATTCGCCCTGACGCAGCAGGTTGGGCAGCGCCCAGCTGAAGGTATCGCCGAGGCTGTGCTGGTAGTAGCTGGCGGTCCAGCGGCACAGCTCGAGCAGCGCTGGCGGCAGCACCGCTCGGCGGTCGAGCAGCGCCGTGGCCTCCCGCAGGCGCTCCTCCGGCACCTCGCTGCGGGCGACCTTCTCCACCAGTACGCCGACCAGCTCGCGGCGGCCGAACGGCACGCGCAGACGCACGCCGGGCACCAGCAGGGCCGGGTCGCAGCCCGGCGGCGCGCGGTAGTCGAACAACCGACGCAGCGGCGAGGGCAGGGCGAGGCGCAGGATGGGTAGGGTCACGCAGGGGCTCCGCAGGCGAAGGCCGGCGATCTTAGCACGGGCAAGCGGCGCATCCGTGACCGGCGGGAGCTTGCATCGGCAGGGGCGTCTGTTATCATGCCGCCCTATTTTTCCGGGTGGCCTGGCTGCCCCGGTGAATTACCTCGTGCGGTGCCCGGCATGGTGTCGGGTGGCGGCACACCACCCCTGAGGATCCATAGATGAAACCGGAAATCCATCCCGCGTACGAAGAAGTCACCGCCACCTGCAGCTGCGGCAACGTGGTCAAGACCCGTTCCACCCTGTGCAAGGATCTGAGCCTGGACGTCTGCGCCGAGTGCCATCCGTTCTACACCGGCAAGCAGAAGGTGCTGGATACCGGCGGCCGTATCGACCGCTTCAAGCAGCGCTTCGCCGGCTTCGGCTCCGCCAAGAAGTAAGCGACGCGTACCGGGATGCGCCAGGCGTTTCCCGCTGCCACGAAAAGGGCGCCCCTGTGGGGCGCCCTTTTCGTTTTCGGAGGGTGGCTTTCGCTCGCTTCGGGAGTGCGGGGCGACGACTGCCGGCCTCCCGCTGCGCTGCACGCGGCGCAGGTCGTCCGGGTGGTCGATGGCGACACGCTGCGCCTGATCGACGGTCGCCGGATACGGCTGATCGGCATCGATGCGCCCGAACTGGGGCGTGCCGGGCGCTCGGACGAGCCTTTCGCCGTCGCTGCCCGGCGTCGGCTCGAGAAGCTGGTGTCGGACTCCGATGGCCGGGTGCGGCTGTCGTTCGAGGGGCGGGTGCAGGACCGTCATGGGCGCTATCTGGCGCACGTGTTCGGGGCCGACCGGCGGTCCTGGGAAGCCGAGCTGCTGCGGGCGGGCCTGGGCTTCGCGGTTGCCATGACGCCGAGCACCGCTCTGGGCGGCTGCTTGTTCGCCGCCGAGCGGAGCGCCCGCGCTGCCGGGCGGGGGCTGTGGCGACGTAGTCCGGTGCTGGAGCCCGGTCAGCTGCGGCGCAGCGGCTTTGCGCTGGTGCGCGGGCAGGTACTGGCGGTCGAGCGCAATGCCGGAGGGCTGTGGCTGGAGCTGGACGGTGGCCTGGTGCTGCGGGTCGCGCCGGAGGCGCTGGGGCACTTCGACGAGCGGCGGCTGCGTCGACTCGTCGGGCGACAGGTCGAGGCGCGCGGCTGGGTGGTCGAGCGCTCCGCTCGGGACCGGCGAGCGCGCAGGCTGCTGCCGATCACTCATCCGGCCATGCTCGAACTGCGCTGAAGATCCGTCGGTACCGGCGCCAGGGCGCCCCGGCAGCTTCGCCGAAAGGCGTATGACGACACGCTTGACACCTCGCCTGGAGGCTCTGGAGCCGCGCTCTTGTGGCGCTTCACGCTCTTGCCGTATGCTCGGGATCCCTGTCTGTACCTACATACATAAAATAGAAAGCGGAAGCACCAACATGTCTGATCTGAAAACCGCCGCGCTCGAGTATCACGCCCAGCCTCGCCCGGGCAAGTTGAGTGTCGAACTGACCAAGCCCACGGCGACCGCCCGCGACCTGGCCCTGGCCTACAGCCCCGGCGTGGCCGAGCCGGTGCGCGAGATCGCGCGCGACGCCGAGCTGGCGTTCAAATACACCGGCAAGGGCAACCTGGTGGCGGTCATCTCCGACGGTACTGCGATTCTCGGCCTCGGCGACCTCGGTCCGCTGGCCTCCAAGCCGGTAATGGAAGGCAAGGGCGTGCTGTTCAAGCGCTTCGCCGGCGTCGACGTGTTCGACATCGAAGTGGACGCCGAGAGTCCGCAGGCCTTCATCGACACCGTCAAGCGCATCTCCATCACCTTCGGCGGCATCAACCTGGAAGACATCAAGGCGCCGGAGTGCTTCGAGATCGAGCGCGCGCTGATCGAGCAGTGCGACATTCCGGTGTTCCATGATGACCAGCACGGCACCGCCATCGTCACCGCCGCGGGCATGCTCAACGCCCTGGAGATCGCCGGCAAGAAGCTGGAGGAGGCGAAGATCGTCTGTCTCGGTGCCGGCGCCGCGGCGATCGCCTGCATGAAGCTGTTGGTCAGCATCGGCGCGAAGATCGAGAACATCTTCATGATCGACCGCAAGGGCGTGATCCATGCCGGTCGCGATGACCTCAACCAGTACAAGGCGGTGTTCGCCCACGAGACGGACAAGCGCACCCTGTCCGATGCGATGGAGGGCGCCGACGTGTTCGTCGGTCTGTCCGGCGCCAACCTGCTGCCGGCCGAAGATCTGGCGCGGATGGCGCCCAACCCGATCGTGTTCGCCTGCTCCAACCCGGATCCGGAAATCAAGCCCGAACTGGCTCATGCCACCCGCTCGGACGTGATCATGGCCACCGGTCGCTCCGACTATCCGAACCAGGTCAACAACGTGCTGGGCTTCCCCTTCATCTTCCGCGGCGCTCTGGACGTGCGCGCCACCCGCATCAACGAGGAGATGAAGATCGCTGCGGTACACGCCATCCGCGAGCTGGCCAAACTGCCGGTGCCGAAGGAGGTCTGCGATGCCTACGGGGTGGATTGCCTGGAGTTCGGCCGCGAATACATCATTCCCAAACCGATGGACCAGCGCCTGATCCAGCTGGTGCCGGACGCGGTGGCCAAGGCCGCCATCGAGACCGGTGTGGCCCGTCTCGGCTATCCGGCGCATTATCCGCTGAACTCGGCGGACGACGTGTTCGGCGCCTGATCGGTTCGGCGGACATGAAAAAACCCGCTTCTGCGGGTTTTTTCATGTCCGGAGGAGCTCAGAACAGGTCGATCGGCACCGCCGCCGGCTCGCTGCCGAACTGATCCTGGAAGCCGCTGCTGAGTTCCTGCGTCGGCGGTTGCGGGGCGTCCTTGTTGAACAGCTCGAAGAAGGCGCCGCTGGTGCCGGGGGCGGCGGCGCGCCCGGTGGCCGGGTCGATGCGCAGGCGCAGCAGGCCTGCGGGCTCGGCTGGCAGGTGCATGGGGCGCTCTTTGAGCGCCACGGCCGTGTAGCGCATCCAGATCGGCAGCGCGACCGTGCCGCCGTACTCGTTGCGGCCGAGACTCTGCGGCTGATCGAAGCCGGCCCAGGCGGTGGTGACCAGGTCGCCGTTGTAGCCGGCGAACCAGGAGTCCTTCTGCTCGTTGGTGGTGCCGGTCTTGCCGGCCAGGTCGCTGCGCCCCAGGCTCATGGCGCGGCGGCCGGTGCCGCGGGCGATCACGTCCTGCAGCATGCTGGTCATGATGTAGGCGGTGCGCGCGTCGAGCACCCGCTCGGCCTGCGGCGGAGAGGCGAGGGGTTCGTCCGCGGCGGCGGCCGGCTGTGCCGAGGGCTGATTCGGCTGGCTGGCGGCTACCCGCGGCGGGTTGGCCTGGAACAGCGGGCGGCCGTCGCGGTCGTCGATGCGGGTGATCAGGTAGGGCTGTACTCGATGGCCGCCGTTGGCGAACACCGCGTAGCCGGCGGTGATCTCCAGTGGGGTCAGGTTGGCGGTGCCCAGGGCCAGCGAGAAGTTGCGCGGCAGCTCTTCGCTTGGCAGGCCGAAGCGCTTGCTGTAGTCGAGGGCGTAACCGATGCCGATTTCCTGGAGCAGGCGGATCGACACCAGGTTGCGCGAGCGGTACAGGGCCTCGCGCATGCGGATCGGGCCGAGGAAGGTGTTGTTGTCGTTCTTCGGCCGCCAGACCTCGCCGGTGTAGGGATCGACGAACTCGATGGGCGCGTCGTTGATCAGGCTGGCGGCGGTGTAGCCCTTGTCCAGCGCGGCGCTGTAGACGAAGGGCTTGAAGCTCGAGCCGGGCTGGCGACGGGCCTGGGTAGCGCGGTTGTAGTTGCTCTGTTCGAAGGAAAAGCCGCCGATCAGCGCGCGGATCGCACCGTCCTGCGGGTCCAGCGAGACCAGGGCGCCCTGGGCCTGAGGCAGCTGGACGAAGCGCAGGCTGCCGTCGGCCTGGCGCTGCACGCGGATCAGGTCGCCGCTCTGGACCACTTCGGCAGGCCTGCTCGGCGTGCGGCCCAAGCTGTTGGTGTTGATGTGCGGGCGTGCCCACTTCATGGTCTGCCAACTGACGGGCTCTTCGCTGCCGTCGCGGGTGAGGACGCGGATGCCGTCGCTGTCGATGCCGCTGACGATGGCCGGCTCCAGGCCGCCGAGATTGCGCTGCTCGGCCAGTTTCGCCAGCCAGCCGCTC
Source organism: Stutzerimonas stutzeri (assembly GCF_024451105.1). Taxonomy (GTDB): domain Bacteria; phylum Pseudomonadota; class Gammaproteobacteria; order Pseudomonadales; family Pseudomonadaceae; genus Geopseudomonas; species Geopseudomonas stutzeri_A. Next base: position 554,431 of record NZ_JANGEY010000001.1, on the reverse strand, counting down.
GACGTCAGTTGCGGGAAGCGGGCCTCTGGACCGCGATAGCCGTGGCGCTGGTCGTACTCGATCAGCCCCTCGCGCAGGGCCTGGTTGGCGGCGTTCTGCAGTTCGCTGTCGACCGTGGTGTAGACGCGGTAGCCCTCGGTGTAGGCGTCGCCGCCGAAGCGCCCGATGATCTCCGCGCGGGCCATCTCGGCGACGTAGGGCGCCTCCAGCTCCGGAGCACTGACCGCCTGGCTGCGTACTTCCACGGGCTCGGCGAGGGCTTCCTGGTAGCGGGTCTGGTCGATCCGCCCCAGGTCGTGCATACGCGAGAGAATCCAGTCGCGGCGGATCTTGGCGCGCTCGGGGTTGACCACCGGGTTGAATCGCGATGGCGCCTTGGGCAGGCCGGCGATCATCGCCAGCTGGGCGAGCGAAAGCTCCCTGATCGACTTGCCGTAGTAGACCTGCGCGGCCGCCTCGATGCCATAGGCGCGGTTGCCCAGGTAGATCTTGTTGACGTAGAGCTCGAGGATTTCGTTCTTGCCGAGCGTCCTCTCGATCTGCAGGGCAAGGAGTATCTCATTGATTTTTCTGGAAAAACTTCTCTCGTTGGAGAGGAAGAAGTTCTTCGCGACCTGCATGGTGATGGTGCTGCCGCCGGTCTGGATCTGGCCGCTCTTCAATAATTGCGTGGCAGCGCGCACCAAGCTCTTGACGTCGATGCCATGATGTCGGGCGAAGTTGTCGTCTTCCGCCGCCAGCAGGGCGTCGATGAAGTCCTGGGGGATATCGGCGAACGCGATCGGGCTGCGGCGCATCTCGCCGAACTCGGCGATCAGGCGCTCGTCGGTGCTGTAGACCCGCAAGGGGACCTGCATGCGCACGCTGCGCAGGGTTTCGACCGAAGGCAGGCCCGGGCTGAGGTAGAGGAAGGCGCCGCTGAAGCCGAGCAGTACTGCGCTGAGCAGGGCGATACAGGTCCACGACAGAAGCTTCAACAGGCGCATTGGCAATCGGGTTTGTCCGGTGGGCAGGGGGGGAAGCTGGGGTGCGGGAAAAGGCAAGAGCTGTTCACATTATAAGTGTTTTTTCCCCGGTGTAGTGATTTGCCCCTCTGTCAAGTGGGGGTGTTTAATGCTGAAATACATCAACCGTCCGTAAACATCGGATGCAGATAGGAAATTGGCCGTGCTAGGGCTCTTCAAGAAGACCGCGAATACGCTATTGGGGATCGACATCAGCTCGACTTCGGTGAAGCTGCTCGAGTTGAGCCGCTCGGGGGGGCGCTACAAGGTTGAGGCCTACGCGGTCGAGCCCTTGCCGCCGAATGCGGTCGTCGAGAAGAACATCGCCGAGATCGAGGGGGTCGGCCAGGCGCTGAGCCGCCTGCTGGTCAAGGCGCGCAGCGGGGCCAAGAACGTGGCCGTCGCGGTGGCCGGCTCGGCGGTTATCACCAAGACCATCGAGATGGATGGAGGTCTCTCCGAGGACGAGCTGGAGAACCAGCTGAAGATCGAGGCCGACCAGTACATTCCCTATCCACTGGAGGAGGTGGCCATCGACTTCGAGGTGCAGGGACCGGCACCGCGCAATCCCGAGCGGGTCGAGGTGCTGCTGGCCGCCTGTCGCCGGGAGAACGTCGAGGTGCGCGAGGCTGCGCTGGCCCTGGCCGGACTGACCGCCAAGGTGGTCGACGTCGAAGCCTATGCCCTGGAGCGCGCCTATGCGCTGATCGAGCCGCGCCTGGCGGGCTCGCGCAGCGAGCTGACGGTGGCGGTGGTGGATGTCGGCGCGACCATGACCACGCTCAGCGTGCTGCACAACGGCAAGACCATCTACACTCGCGAGCAGTTGTTCGGCGGCAAGCAGCTGACCGAGGAGATCCAGCGTCGCTACGGCCTGTCCTTCGAGGAGGCCGGTCTGGCCAAGAAGCAGGGCGGCCTGCCCGACGACTACGACAGCGAGGTGCTGCTGCCGTTCAAGGAGGCGGTGGTGCAGCAGGTGTCCCGCTCGCTGCAGTTCTTCTTCGCGGCGGGCCAGTTCAGCGACGTCGACTGCATACTGCTGGCGGGCGGCACGGCCTCGCTGCCGGACCTCGACCGGCTGATCCAGCAGAAGATCGGCACCCCTTGCGTGGTGGCCAACCCCTTCGCCGACATGGCGCTGGGCAGCAAGGTGAATGCCGCGGCGCTGGCCGGTGACGCGCCGGCGCTGATGATCGCCTGCGGCCTGGCGATGAGGAGCTTCGACTGATGGCCAGAATCAACCTTCTTCCCTGGCGCGAACAGCGCCGCGAGGAGCGCAAGCAGCGTTTCCTGGTGGCGCTCGGTGCAGTGCTCGTCGGTGCTGCGGCTCTGGTGTTCGCCGGCGATCGCTACTTGAACATGGCCATCGAACAGCAGAATGCCCGCAACGACTACCTACGCAAGGAGATCGCCGCGCTGGATGCGCGGATCAAGGAGATCAGCGAGCTGAAGCAGCGGCGTCAGCAGTTGCTCGAGCGGATGAAGATCATCCAGGACCTGCAAGGCAACCGTCCGATCATCGGACGAGTCTTCGACCAGCTGGTGCGCACCCTGCCCGATGGCGTGCACTTCACCGCCCTGAAGATGACCGGCAAGAGCATCGCGATCACCGGTGCGGCCGAATCCAACAACCGTGTCTCGACCCTGATGCGCAACCTGGATGCCTCCGAGTGGCTGCAGGGCTCGAACCTCACCCAGGTCAAGGCGGTCACCGCCGGTGCTGTGGATCAGGCCAACGTGTTCCAGCTGACGGTTCAGCAAACCCAGCCGGGCGAGGAGAACGCCATTGCGGCCACGGCTCCGGCCGCGGGCGCGAAGGGCAAACAAGCCAACAGAAAAGGAGCCAAGAAATGAGTCTGGCTCAATCCCTGGAAAGTCTGCGCAAGATCAACCTCAGCGAGCTCGATGCCAACAACCTCGGTTCCTGGCCGCTACCGATCAAGTTCGTCGCCGGACTCCTGCTGCTGGTCGCGGTGCTGGCGCTGGGCTACAACTTCCACCTCCAGGATCTGCAGGCGCAGCTCGAGCAGCAGCAAGGTCAGGAGGCAACGCTCAAGCAGCAGTTCTCCACCAAGGCCTTCCAGGCCGCCAATCTGGAGGCCTATCGCCAGCAGATGGTGGAGATGGAGCAGTCCTTCGGCGCCCTGCTGCGCCAGTTGCCCAGCGACACCGAGGTACCCGGTCTGCTCGAGGACATCACCCGTACCGGCCTGGGCAGCGGCCTGGAGTTCGAGGAGATCAAGCTGCTGCCCGAGGTGACCCAGCAGTTCTACATCGAGCTGCCGATCCAGATCCGCGTGGTGGGCACCTATCATGATCTGGCGACCTTCGTCAGCGGCGCCGCCAGCCTGCCGCGCATCGTCACCCTGCACGACTTCGACATCAAGCCGCAAGCCAAGGCCGACGACTCTTCGAAGCTGGTCATGAGCATCCTGGCCAAGACCTACCGCTACAACGACAAGGGGCTGAAATGATGAACGGCTCCCGCCTGATTCTCGGCAGCCTGCTGCTGCTCAGTCTGACCGCCTGCGACTCCTCGGGGGATTTCGCCGATCTGCAGGCCTACATGAACGAGGTCCGCGCCCGCCCCAAGGGCGAGATCGAGCCGCTGCCCAAGTTCCAGCCCTACGAGGCCTTCACCTACAGCGCCGCGGCGATGCGCAGTCCGTTCCAGCCGCCGGTCAAGGTCGATCTGCAGAAGCGCCAGAAGGGTACTGCGGAAATCAAGCCCGACGAGTCGCGGCCCCGCCAGTTCCTCGAGGGGTTCAACATCGAGATGTTCCAGATGGTCGGTCTGCTCGCCAACGGCGGCGGTCGTTTCGCGCTGGTCAGCGGTGCCGGCGGAGTGCATCGCATCAAGGTCGGTGACTATCTGGGACGCAACCACGGGCGCATCGTGGCAATCGGCGACGACAGCATCGAGGTCGTCGAAATCGTTCCCGACGGAGAAGGGGGCTGGCTGGAGCGGCCGCGCACCCTGACCCTCAAGGAGCGCTCCTGAGGGCGGGTTTCCACGCATGAACAATCCAATTCGGTCTGCACAACGGATTCAGACAATGAACACTTCCATTTCGCGCCTCAGCCTGTCGCTGCTGGCAGTTCTGCTTTCGCCGGCGGCGCTCGCCGCCAACCTGCAGGGGCTGGACGTGGCGGCTCTGCCCGGGGATCGCGTCGAGCTGAAGCTGGCTTTCGACGAGCCGGTGACCGCCCCGCGCGGTTACACCATCGATCAGCCGGCGCGCATCGCCCTCGACCTGCCGGGGGTGACCAACAAGCTGGGCTCGCGCAATCGCGAGCTGGGCGTCGGCAATGCCCGCAGCCTGACCGTGGTCGAGGCCAAGGACCGTACCCGCCTGATCATCAACCTCAACACCCTGCAGCCCTACAGCACCCGCGTCGAGGGCAACCACCTGTTCGTCGTGGTCGGCGGCCCGCAGGCCGTCGCTGCCGCCCCGACTCCGCCTGCGGCCCAGCCGCTGGCGCAGGCCGCGAAGCCCTTCGTTCCCGCCGGCAGGGCGATCCGCAACATCGACTTCCAGCGCGGTCCGCAGGGCGAGGGTAACGTGGTCGTCGACCTGTCCGAGACCGGCATCACCCCAGACATCCAGGAGAGCGGTGGGCGCATCCGCCTGGAGTTTCCGCGCACCCAGCTCCCCGAGCAGATGCGCGCGCGCCTGGACGTCAAGGACTTCGCCACGCCGGTGCACTTCGTCAATGCCTCGGCCAGCGGCGACAAGTCGGTCATCGTCATCGAGCCCAGCGGGCACTACGACTATCTGGCCTATCAGGCCGACAACCGCCTGACCATCAGCGTCAAGCCGCTGAGCCAGGAGGACGTCGAGAAGCGCAAGGCGGAGCGTTTCGCCTATACCGGCGAGAAGCTGTCGCTGAACTTCCAGGACATCGACGTGCGCTCGGTGCTGCAACTGATCGCCGACTTCACCGACCTCAACCTGGTGGCCAGCGATACCGTTCGCGGCAACATCACCCTGCGTTTGCAGAACGTGCCCTGGGACCAGGCGCTCGATCTGGTGCTCAAGACCAAGGGCCTGGACAAGCGCAAGGTCGGCAACGTGCTGCTGGTCGCGCCGGCCGACGAGATCGCCGCGCGCGAGCGGCAGGAACTGGAGGCACAGAAGCAGATCGCCGAACTGGCGCCGCTGCGCCGCGAGCTGATCCAGGTGAACTATGCCAAGGCTGCCGACATCGCCAGGCTGTTCCAGTCGGTGACCAGTGGCGACGAGCAGGGCAAGGAGCGCGGTTCGGTCACCGTCGACGATCGTACCAACAGCATCATCGCCTACCAGACCCAGGACAAGCTCGACGAGCTGCGGCGTATCGTGACCCAGCTGGACGTGCCGGTGCGCCAGGTGATGATCGAGGCACGGATCGTCGAGGCCAACGTCGGTTACGACAAGAGCCTGGGGGTGCGCTGGGGCGGCAACCTGCGCACCGGTGACAAGTGGAACGCTTGGGGCAAGAATGGCCAACTGGGCGTGGCCGACGACCCCTGGGCTACCGGTAAGCCGGGAGACGAGAATTTTATCCCGTCGCGCCAGGTGGGTGGCTTCGAGGGCATCAAGGAACTTCCGCTGAATACGCCCTTCGTCGACCTGGGGGCGATTGGCGCCACCTCGGGCTTCGGCCTCGGTTTCGTCACCGACAACACCATCCTCGACCTGCAGCTGAGCGCCATGGAGTCGACCGGCAACGGCGAAATCGTCTCGCAGCCCAAGGTGGTCACTTCGGACAAGGAAACCGCCAAGATCCTCAAGGGCTCGGAGGTTCCCTACCAGGAGGCCAGCTCCAGCGGTGCCACCAGCACTTCGTTCAAGCAGGCTGCCCTGGCGCTGGAGGTGACCCCGCAGATCACTCCGGACAATCGGGTCATCCTCGAGGTGAAGGTGACCAAGGATGAGCCGGACTTCGGCAAGGCCCTGAACGGCGTACCGCCGATCAACAAGAACGAGGTCAACGCCAAGGTGCTGGTCAGCGACGGCGAGACCATCGTCATCGGTGGCGTGTACTCCAACTCCCAGGGCAAGACCGTGGAGAAGGTGCCGTTCCTCGGCGACCTGCCGTTCCTCGGTCGGCTGTTCCGCCGCGATCTGGTCAGCGACAGCAAATCCGAGCTGCTGGTTTTCCTCACCCCGCGTATCATGGACACCCAGGCAATCTCGGTGAGTCGTTGATACGTGCGTAATGTGATACTCGTGGGCCCGATGGGGGCTGGCAAGAGCACCATCGGGCGTCTTCTGGCCAAGGAGCTGCACCTGCCGTTCAAGGACTCCGACAAGGAGATCGAGGTACGCACCGGCGCGGACATCCCGTGGATCTTCGATGTCGAGGGTGAGCAGGGGTTCCGCGAGCGGGAGCAGGCGGTGATCGCCGATCTCTGCCGGGAGGATGGGCTGGTGCTGGCCACCGGTGGCGGCGCCATACTGCGCCCGGCCAACCGCGAGGCGCTGCGCGCCGGGGGGCGGGTGGTCTACCTGCATACCTCGGTCGAGCAGCAGCTCGAACGCACCGCGCGGGATCGCAATCGGCCGCTGCTGCGCACTGCCAATCCCGGGCAGGTGCTGCGCGAGCTGATGGCGATCCGCGATCCGCTGTACCGCGAGATCGCCGACGTGGTCATCGAGACCGATCAGCGCCCGCCGCGGCTGGTGGTGCAGGAAGTGCTCGGTCGCCTGGCGGAGCTGCCGCCCCGCTGAGGAGCGCTGCGGGGAGGGCGGCATGCCTGTTCGCCCGCAAGGTCGCCGAGCACCCGCCTGCGGCGGATGCCAAGGCGATGGCTGGTCGGCGCCGGGGGACGCGTCGCCAGTGGATGCGCGCCGCGTTCAGGCGATTGTCCGGCATGCGCGGCCCCGCCTCTGAATGGATCGACAACTGCGTTATCCTAGTGGTCTTTTTTTCATGAGCGGGGGCCACATGCGGACTCTTCAGGTCGATCTCGGCGAGCGCAGCTATCCCATCTTCATCGGTGCCGGTCTGCTCGACCGCCGCGACTGTTTCACTCCCTACATTGCCGGTCGCCAGGTGGCGATAGTCACCAACGAGACGGTGGCGCCGCTCTACCTGCAGCGGCTCGTGGATACCCTGCAGGGCTACAAGGTGACGCCGATCGTCCTGCCCGACGGCGAGGCGTTCAAGAACTGGGAGACCCTGCAGCGGATCTTCGACGGCCTGCTCGAGGCACGTCACGATCGGCGCACCACCCTGATCGCGCTGGGCGGCGGGGTGATCGGCGACATGGCCGGTTTTGCCGCCGCCTGCTACCAGCGCGGCGTCGACTTCATCCAGGTGCCGACCACCCTGCTGTCGCAGGTCGACTCCTCGGTGGGGGGCAAGACCGGCATCAACCATCCGCTGGGCAAGAACATGATCGGCGCCTTCTACCAGCCGAAGGCGGTGGTGATCGATACGGCGACCCTCGCCACCTTGCCGGAGCGCGAGCGGGCCGCGGGCCTGGCCGAGGTGATCAAGTACGGGCTGATCTGCGACGAGCCATTCCTGAGCTGGCTGGAGCGGCACATGGACGCCCTGCGCGCCCTCGACGACGAGGCGGTCGGCGAGGCGGTGGAGCGTTCCTGTGCCGCCAAGGCGCGCGTGGTCAACGCCGACGAGCGCGAGTCCGGCGTGCGCGCCACCCTCAATCTCGGCCATACCTTCGGCCACGCCATCGAGACCGAGATGGGCTACGGGGTCTGGCTGCATGGCGAGGCCGTCGCGGCCGGTACGGTGATGGCCCTGGAGATGTCGCGGCGCCTCGGCTGGATCGATGCCTTGGCGCGCGACCGGGCGATCCGCCTGCTGGCGCGTGCCGGCCTGCCGCTGGTGCCGCCGGCCGAGATGGGGCCCGAGGAATTCCTTCGCCACATGGCGGTCGACAAGAAGGTTCTCGATGGCCAGTTGCGTCTGGTGTTGCTGCAGCGCCTCGGCGAGGCGGTGGTCACTGCCGACTATCCGCGCGAGGCTCTCGAGGCGACGTTGCGTACGGACTACGCGGCGCTGGTCCGTCAAGCATGAAGTGAACTGATGGCCTCGGCGCCTGCGCCGGGGCTTCTTGTGTCAATGGGATGAGGCATTCATGACCAGCCTGCAGGCCGACGAGGCATTTGTTGAGCATTACCAGTTGACCCACGACCCGTTCGCTCCGCGGGTGCCGGGTTTCAAGTTCTTCCCCGCGCAGCGCAAGCCGGTGCTGGCGCAGCTCCACCAACTGGCGCGCTACAGCGCCCAGATGCAGCTCGTCAGCGGGCCGCTGGGCAGCGGCAAGACCCTGCTGCGCCAGGCTCTGGTGGCCAGCAGCAACAAGCAGAGCGTGGTCTGCGTACCGGTTTCCGCCCGCCAGGCCGCCAGCAGCCCGATGCTGCTGCGGGCCTTCAGCCACGGTCTGGGCGGCAGCTACCAGGACGTCGATGGGCTGCTTGGCCAGGTTGCCCGGCTCAACCAGGTCGGCCAGGAGGTCTACCTGCTGGTCGATGACGCCGAGAAGCTGCAGGAGGAGGCGCTGGACACTCTGGCTGCGCTGGCCGCCGGCGACAGCGACGGCCGTGCCCACGTCTTCCTGTTCGCCGAGCCCGAGCTGCTGGCGCGCCTCGAGGCTGCCGGCAAGGCGGCCAGTTGCCATGTCCAGCAACTGCAACCCTACAGCCTCGCCGATACGCGGGCCTACCTGGCCCAGCGTCTCGAGGGGGCGGGGCAGGGGCTGGAGCTGTTCGACGACGCCCAGATCGAGGAGATCCATGTCGAGTCGGGCGGCTGGCCCGGAGCGATCAACCGGGTCGCCCGCGATGTGCTGATCGAGGCGATGCTGAGCGAGCATCAGCCGCAGGTGCAGTCCGGGGCGGGTCTGAGTCTGCCGAAGAAGCACCTGGTGGCGCTCGGAGTGGTGGCGGCGGGCGTCGCCCTGGCGCTGGTGATGAAGGGCGGCGTGCCCGAGTCGCCGCAGGCGCCGGTCGTGGCCGGCGGCGAGGGGGGGGCGGCGAGCGCCCCGGCCATCGAGTTTTCCGGCGACGGCAAGGCGGTGCCGTTGCCGCTGGTCGGTCAAGGGCAGCCGTTGCCGCGCGAGCCGCTGGCGCGCGCGGCCGGTCAGGCGGCAGTCGAGGAACTGGATGCCGCCAACGCCGCGATGCCCCTGCCGGCAGTCAGCCAGCCGGTGACCGTGAGCAGCGCCACGCCGCCGCTGGAGGCCGGCGCGGCTTCGGCCGTCCCTGCTCCCGTATCGGCGCCGGCTGCTGCTCCGGCGCCCCGGCCGGCGCCTGCCCCTGCTCCGGTTGCGGCGCCCGTGGCTGCGCCGCCTGCGCCCAGGGCGGAGCCGGCACCTGTGCTCGCCCCCGCCCCCGCTCCGGCGCCGGCCAAGCCGGCTCCGGTTGCGGGCAATGCCGGCGACAGCGGCTGGTATCTGTCCCAGCCGGTCGGCCAGTACACCCTGCAGCTGCTCGGCACCAGTTCGGAGGCAACGGCGCAGACGCTGGTGCGCGAGGGGGGCGGCGAATATCGCTATTTCCGCAAGCTGCACCAGGGCAAACCCCTGTACGTGGTCACTTATGGACGCTTCTCCAGCCCGGAAGCCGCCAAGTCCGCGGTGGGCGCGTTGCCCAGCCGCCTGCAGGCCGGCAAGCCGTGGCCGCGCACTTTCGCCAGCATCCAGCAGGAAATCCGCCAGGCGGCTCGCTAGACTCCAGGGCGGGGCGGAAAACCGGCGATGCGCTAGGCGCACCGCCGGTTTTGTTTTATAAAGGCGACATCAAATTTATGCCCAGGCGTCATTTTGTCTTTTTGGGACATGGCTCAGGGGCTACAATGACGCATTCCTGATCGCAGCAAGCGCCGCCAGATGCTAGGCAGGCGGGAGGTCTTGCCAAGGATCGCCAGAATCAATTCGAAAGCTAGCCGGTGAGAGTGTCTATGAAAGCTGGTCTGTACCAACCTGAACAATTCAAGGACAACTGCGGCTTCGGTCTGATTGCCCACATGCAGGGGCAACCCAGTCACCACCTGCTGCAGACCGCCATCGAGGCGCTGACCTGCATGACCCACCGCGGCGGCATCAACGCCGACGGCAAGACCGGCGACGGCTGCGGTCTGCTGCTGCAGAAGCCCGACCGCTTCCTGCGCGTGCTGGCCGCCGAGCAGTTCGGCGTGCACCTGCCTGACCAGTACGCGGTCGGCATGGTGTTCCTCAGCCAGGACGAGACCCGCGCCGCCCGCGCCCGCGAGGAGCTCAATGCGCAGATCGCGGCGCAGGGCCTGACCCTGGTCGGCTGGCGCAGCGTACCGGTGGACACCTCGGTGCTCGGCCGCCTGGCGCTGGAGTGCCTGCCGCGCATCGAGCAGGTGTTCGTCAGCGGCGAAGGCCTCGACGACCAGCAGATGGCCATCAAGCTGTTCTTCGCCCGCCGCCGTGCCGAGGTCGCGCTCAGGGACGATGCGGACTTCTACGTCTGCAGCCTGTCGGCCAAGGACATCATCTACAAGGGCCTGATGATGCCGGCGGACCTCGCCAGCTTCTATCCGGACCTCGGCGACGAGCGCCTGGAGACCGCGATCTGCGTGTTCCACCAGCGCTTCTCTACCAACACCCTGCCGCGCTGGCCGCTGGCCCAGCCGTTCCGCTTCCTCGCCCACAACGGCGAGATCAACACCATCACCGGCAACCGCAACTGGGCGGTGGCACGGCGCAACAAGTTCGTCAACGAGCTGCTGCCCGATCTGGAAAGCATCGCCCCGCTGGTCAACCGCACCGGCTCCGACTCCTCGAGCATGGACAACATGCTCGAGCTGATGGTCACCGGCGGCATGGACCTGTTCCGCAGCCTGCGCATGATCATCCCGCCGGCCTGGCAGAACGTCGAGACCATGGACGTCGAGCTGCGCAGCTTCTACGAATACAACTCCATGCACATGGAACCCTGGGACGGCCCGGCCGGCGTGGTGCTGACCGACGGTCGCCACGCGGTGTGCCTGCTCGATCGCAACGGCCTGCGTCCGGCGCGCTGGGTCACCACCAGGAACGGCTACATCACCCTGGCCTCGGAGGTCGGCGTGTGGAACTACGCACCCGAGGACGTGCTGGCCAAGGGCCGCGTCGGCCCGGGGCAGATCCTCGCCGTGGACACCGAGACCGGCCAGGTGCTGCACACCGCCGACATCGACAACCGTCTGAAGTCGCGTCACCCCTACCGCCAGTGGCTGCGCCAGAACGCCCTGCGCATCCAGGCCGGCATGGACGACGATCACGGCAGCGCCGCCTACGACGCCGACCAGCTCAAGCAGTACATGAAGATGTTCCAGGTCACCTTCGAGGAGCGTGACCAGGTGCTGCGCCCGCTGGCCGAGCAGGGCCAGGAGGCGGTCGGCTCGATGGGCGACGACACCCCGATGGCGGTGCTTTCCCAGCGCGTGCGCTCGCCCTACGACTACTTCCGCCAGCAGTTCGCCCAGGTCACCAACCCGCCGATCGACCCGTTGCGCGAAGCGGTGGTGATGTCCCTGGAGACCTGCTTGGGCGCCGAGCGCAACGTCTTCGAGGAAACCGCCGATCACGCCAACCGGGCGATCCTCAACACCCCGGTGATCTCTCCGGCCAAGTGGCACACCCTGATGACCCTCGACCGCCCGGGCTTCGCTCGCGAGATCATCGACCTCAACTACGAGGAGTCGCTCGGCCTCGAGACCGCCGTGCGGCGCATCGCCGACCAGGCCGAAGCCGCAGTGCGCGCCGGCAAGGTGCTGCTGGTGCTCTCCGATCGCCACATCTCCCCCGGCAAGCTGCCGGCCCACGCCGCGCTGGCGGTCGGTGCCGTGCACCACCGCCTGACCGAGAAGGGCCTGCGCTGCGACTGCAACATCCTGGTCGAGACCGCCACCGCGCGCGATCCGCACCACTTCGCGGTGCTGATCGGCTTCGGCGCCACCGCGGTCTATCCGTTCCTCGCCTACGAGGTGCTGGCCGACCTGGTCCGCAGCGGCGAGGTGCTCGGCGATCTGCACGAGTCGTTCAAGCACTACCGCAAGGGCATCTCCAAGGGCCTGCTGAAGATCCTCTCGAAGATGGGCATTTCCACCGTGGCCTCCTACCGCGGCGCCCAGCTGTTCGAGGCCATCGGCCTGGCCGACGAGGTGGTCGAGCTGTGCTTCCGCGGCGTCGCCAGCCGCATCCAGGGCGCGCGCTTCGTCGATCTCGAGGCCGAGCAGCTGCTGCTGGCCCGCGAGGCCTGGAACCAGCGCAAGCCGATCCAGCAGGGCGGTCTGCTCAAGTTCGTCCACGGCGGCGAGTACCACGCCTACAACCCGGACGTGGTGCGCCTGCTGCAGGAAGCCGTGCAGCAGGGCGACTACGCGCGCTTCCGCGACTACAGCGCGCTGGTCGACCAGCGTCCGGTGTCGATGATCCGCGACCTGCTCAAGGTCAAGGTGGCCGAGCAGCCGCTGGCGCTGGAACAGGTCGAGCCGCTGTCGGAAATCTTCAAGCGCTTCGACGCCGCCGGCATCTCCCTCGGCGCGCTGTCGCCGGAGGCCCACGAGGCGCTGGCCGAGGCGATGAACCGCCTGGGCGCGCGCTCCAACTCCGGCGAGGGCGGCGAGGACCCGGCCCGCTACGGCACCCTGAAGAGTTCGAAGATCAAGCAGGTGGCTACCGGCCGCTTCGGCGTCACCCCCGAGTATCTGGTCAACGCCGAGGTGCTGCAGATCAAGGTCGCCCAGGGCGCCAAGCCCGGCGAGGGCGGCCAGCTGCCGGGCGGCAAGGTCAACCCGCTGATCGCCCGGCTGCGCTACGCGGTGCCCGGCGTGACCCTGATCTCGCCGCCGCCGCACCACGACATCTACTCGATCGAGGACCTGGCGCAGCTGATCTTCGACCTCAAGCAGGTCAACCCGCAGGCGCTGGTCTCGGTCAAGCTGGTCGCCGAGCCGGGCGTCGGCACCATCGCCGCCGGGGTGGCCAAGGCCTACGCCGACCTGATCACCATTTCCGGCTACGACGGCGGCACCGGCGCATCGCCCTTGACCTCGATCAAGTACGCCGGCTCGCCGTGGGAGCTGGGCCTGGCCGAGGCGCACCAGACCCTGCGCGGCAACGACCTGCGCGGCAAGGTGCGGGTGCAGACCGACGGCGGCCTGAAGACCGGCCTCGACGTGATCAAGGCGGCGATCCTCGGCGCCGAGAGCTTCGGCTTCGGCACCGCGCCGATGATCGCCCTGGGCTGCAAGTACCTGCGCATCTGCCACCTGAACAACTGCGCCACCGGCGTGGCCACCCAGAACGACCAGTTGCGCAAGGACCACTTCATCGGCACCGTCGAGATGGTGATGAACTTCTTCACCTTCATCGCCGAGGAAACCCGCGAGTGGCTGGCCAAGCTCGGCGTGCGCAGTCTCGGCGAGCTGATCGGCCGCACCGACCTGCTCGAGGTGCTGCCGGGCGAGACCGCCAAGCAGGGCAACCTCGACCTGACCCCGCTGCTCGGCAGCGCGCACGTCCCGGCCGACAAGCCGCAGTTCTGTCAGGTGGAGAAGAACCCGCCGTTCGACCAGGGCCTGCTCGCCGAGCGGATGGTCGAGATGGCCCTGCCGGCGATCAAGGCCAGGCGCGGCGGCGAGTTCGCCCTGGAGATCGGCAACTGCGACCGCTCCATCGGCGCGCGCATCTCCGGCGAGATCGCCCGCGCCCACGGCAACCAGGGCATGGTCGATGCGCCGATCACCTTCCGCTTCAAGGGCACCGCCGGGCAGAGCTTCGGCGTATGGAACGCCGGCGGCCTCAACCTGTACCTCGAAGGCGACGCCAACGACTACGTCGGCAAGGGCATGACCGGCGGCAAGATCGTCATCACCCCGCCGGCCGGCAGCGCGCTGCAGAGCCAGGAGTCGGCGATCGTCGGCAACACCTGCCTGTACGGCGCCACCGGCGGCAAGCTGTTCGCCGCGGGTACCGCCGGCGAGCGCTTCGCGGTGCGCAACTCCGGTGCCCACGCGGTGGTGGAAGGCACCGGCGACCACTGCTGCGAATACATGACCGGCGGCTTCGTCTGCGTGCTGGGCAAGACCGGCTACAACTTCGGCTCGGGCATGACCGGCGGCTTCGCCTACGTGCTGGATCTGGACAACAGCTTCTTCGACCGTGTCAACCACGAGCTGGTCGACCTGCAGCGCATCAGCGGCGAGCCGATGGAGGCCTACCGCAGCTACCTGCGCCGCGTGCTGGTCGAGTACGTGGAGGAGACCGGCAGCGCCTGGGGCCGCGAGGTGCTCGACAACCTCGACGACTACGCGCGCCGCTTCTGGCTGGTCAAGCCGAAGGCCGCGAGCCTCAAGACCCTGCTGTCCAGCACCCGGGCCAACCCGCAGTAAGGCCGAGCCAGGCCGTGGCCCGCCTGCTGGCGGGCCCGGCTACCCAGATGAGTTTCGCAGCTTGAAGCACGTGACTTGAGGCTGCTGCAAAGAGGTTCTGATATGACTGAGCGTCTGAACAACGACTTCCAGTTCATCGAGGTCGGCCGCAAGGATCCGAAGAAGAAGCTGCTGCGCCAGCGCAAGAAGGAGTTCGTCGAGATCTACGACCTGTTCAAGCCGGCCCAGGCCAGCGAGCAGGCGCACCGCTGCCTGGGCTGCGGCAACCCGTACTGCGAATGGAAGTGCCCGGTGCACAACTTCATCCCCAACTGGCTGAAGCTGGTCTCCGAAGGCAACATCCTCGCCGCCGCCGAGCTGTCGCACCAGACCAACACCCTGCCGGAAGTCTGCGGCCGGGTCTGCCCGCAGGACCGCCTGTGCGAGGGTGCCTGCACCCTGGCCGACGGCTTCGGCGCGGTGACCATCGGCTCGGTGGAGAAGTACATCACCGACACCGCCTTCGCCATGGGCTGGCGTCCGGACATGTCCAAGGTCAAGCCGACCGGCAAGCGCGTCGCGGTGATCGGCGCCGGCCCCGCCGGTCTCGGCTGCGCCGACGTGCTGGTGCGCAACGGCGTGACCCCGGTGGTGTTCGACAAGAACCCGGAAATCGGCGGCCTGCTGACCTTCGGCATTCCCGAGTTCAAGCTCGAGAAGACCGTGATGAGCCGTCGCCGCGAGGTGTTCGCCGGCATGGGCATCGAGTTCCGCCTCAACACCGAGGTGGGCAAGGACGTGACCATGGAGCAGCTGCTCGCCGAGTACGACGCCGTGTTCATGGGCATGGGCACCTACAGCTACATGAAGGGCGGTTTCCCCGGCGAGGACCTGCCGGGCGTCTACGACGCGCTGGACTTCCTGATCGCCAACGTCAACCGCAACCTCGGCTTCGAGAAGTCCGCCGAGGACTTCATCGACATGGCCGGCAAGAGGGTGGTGGTGCTCGGCGGCGGCGACACCGCGATGGACTGCAACCGCACCTCGATCCGCCAGGGCGCCAAGAGCGTCACCTGCGCCTATCGCCGCGACGAGGAAAACATGCCCGGTTCGCGCCGCGAGGTGAAGAACGCCAAGGAAGAGGGGGTGAAGTTCCTGTTCAACCGCCAGCCGATCGCCATCGTCGGCGAGGGCCGGGTGGAAGGCGTCAAGGTCATCGAGACCCGTCTCGGCGAACCGGACGCCCGCGGCCGGCGCAGCCCCGAGCCGATCCCCGGTTCCGAGGAGATCCTCCCGGCCGACGCCGTGGTGATCGCCTTCGGCTTCCGCCCGAGCCCGGCGCCCTGGTTCGAGCAGCACGGCATCCGGGTCGACGGCTCCGGCCGGGTGATCGCCCCGGAGGCCGGCCAGTTCAAGTTCCAGACCGGCAACCCGAAGGTCTTCGCCGGCGGCGACATGGTGCGCGGCTCCGACCTGGTGGTCACCGCGATCTTCGAAGGCCGCCAGGCCGCCGAGGGCATCCTCGACTATCTGGGCGTGTGATCCGGGCGACGGCCGTGGCGATGTTCG
Source organism: Stutzerimonas stutzeri (assembly GCF_024451105.1). Taxonomy (GTDB): domain Bacteria; phylum Pseudomonadota; class Gammaproteobacteria; order Pseudomonadales; family Pseudomonadaceae; genus Geopseudomonas; species Geopseudomonas stutzeri_A. Next base: position 538,520 of record NZ_JANGEY010000001.1, on the reverse strand, counting down.
CCGCGGCTGACCCCGGTCAAGCAGGCTACGAAAGGCACGGCCCCCGCCGTGCCTTTTGCCGTGTGCTTTGCGACAATGCCCGCCTGAATTTTCGCCGGAAGCCGTTATGACCGCCCTGAAGAACGACCGTTTCCTCCGTGCCCTGCTCAAGCAGCCCGTCGACGTCACCCCGGTGTGGATGATGCGCCAGGCCGGACGCTACCTCCCCGAGTACCGCGCCAGCCGCGCCAAGGCCGGCGACTTCATGAGCCTGTGCATGAATCCAGAGCTGGCCTGCGAGGTCACCCTGCAGCCACTGGACCGCTATCCGCTGGATGCGGCGATCCTGTTCTCCGACATCCTCACCATCCCGGACGCCATGGGCCTGGGCCTGTACTTCGAGAGCGGCGAAGGCCCGCGCTTCAAGAAGCGCATCGACGGCATGGCCGACATCGACGCGCTGCCGATCCCCGATCCGGAGAAGGATCTGGGCTACGTGATGGACGCGGTGCGCACCATCCGCCGCGAGCTCAACGGCCGCGTGCCGCTGATCGGCTTCTCCGGCAGCCCCTGGACCCTGGCCACCTACATGGTCGAGGGCGGCTCGAGCAAGGACTTCCGCAAGTCCAAGGCGCTGCTCTACGACAACCCGCAGGCCATGCACGCGCTGCTCGACAAGCTGGCCCAGTCGGTCACCACCTACCTCAACGGACAGATCCGCGCCGGCGCCCAGGCGGTGCAGATCTTCGACTCCTGGGGCGGCAGCCTCTCGGATGCGGCCTACCGCGAGTTCTCGCTGTTCTACATGGAGCGCATCGTCGCCGGGCTGATCCGCGAGCACGAGGGTCGCGAAGTACCGGTGATCCTGTTCACCAAGGGCGGCGGCCTGTGGCTGGAGGCGATGGCCGAGAGCGGCGCCACCGCGCTGGGTCTGGACTGGACCTGCGACATCCGCAACGCGCGCGCCCGGGTCGGCGACAAGGTGGCCCTGCAGGGCAACATGGACCCGACCGTGCTGTACGCCAATCCGACGGCGATCCGCGCCGAGGTGGCACGTATCCTCGAGCGCTACGGCCATGGCAGCGGCCACGTGTTCAACCTCGGCCACGGCATCACCCCGGAGGTCGATCCGGCCAATGCCGGCGCCTTCATCGAGGCGGTGCACGAGCTGTCGGCGCAGTACCACCACTGACCGCGCGCTAACCGACGAAGCCCGATCCAGCGATCGGGCTTCGTCGTTTTCGGGGGAGGCGGCGCAATGCGCACCGCGAAACCTGGGAGGACCGTGGTGCGCACTGCGCACCCTACGGCTCAGTCCTGTGGCCGCTTGGGCGGCAGGCGCGCCAGGTGCAGGGCGACGCCGAGGGCGACGGCGAGCAGCGCGGCGATGAACAGGCCGACGCCGGTCCAGCCGGCGTGCTGCCAGAAGAAGCCGCCGGCGGTGCCGGCGATGCTCGAGCCGAGGTAGTAGCTGAACAGGTACAGCGACGAGGCCTGGCCGCGCGCCTCGAGGGCGCGGCGGCCGACCCAGCTGCTGGCCAGCGAGTGGGCGGCGAAGAAGCCGAAGGCGAACAGCAGCATGCCGGCGAGGATCAGCGCCAGCGAGCCGAACAGGGTCAGCAGCAGGCCGGCGAGCATCGTCAGGATCGCCGGCCAGAACACCCGGTGGCGGCCGAGGCGGTCGGCCAGCACGCCGGCCTGGGTCGAGCTGTAGGTCCCGGACAGGTAGACCACCGAGAGCAGGCCGACCCAGCTCATGCTCAGCCGGTAGGGCTCCTCCAGCAGGCGGTAGCCGATGTAGTTGAACAGGGTGACGAAGCCGCCCATCAGCAGGAAGGCCTCGAGGAACAGCCAGGGCAGGCCGCGGTCGGACAGGTGCTGGCGCAGGCCGCCGGCCAGGTTGGCGAAGTTCAGCGGGGTCGGCCGGAAGTGCCGCGAGTCCGGCAGCAGGCGCCAGAACAGCAGGGCGGCGAGCAGCGCCAGGCCGCCGAGGATGCCCAGCGCCGCCTGCCAGGACAGGTGGTCGACCAGCACGCCGCTGAGCAGCCGCCCGCTCATCCCGCCGAGGGCGTTGCCGGAGATGTACAAGCCCATGGCCAGGCCGAGGTGCTGCGGGTGGATCTCCTCGCTGAGGTAGGTCATCGCCACCGCCACCAGGCCGCTCAGCGACAGGCCGAGCAGCGCGCGGCTGAGCAGCAGGGCGTGCCAGCCGGGCATCAGCGGGGCGAGCAGGGTGCACAGCGCGGCGGCGACCAGCGCGGCGACCATCACCGGCTTGCGGCCGACCGCATCCGACAGCGGCCCGGTGAGCAGCAGGCCGACGGCCAGGGCGATGGTCGCCACCGACAGCGCCAGGCTGCTCTGCGCGGCGCTGACGGCGAACGCGTCCGACAGCACCGGCAGCATCGGCTGCACGCAGTAGAGCAGGGCGAAGGTGGCGAAGCCGCCGGCGAACAGCGCCCAGTTGGTGCGCCGGAAGGCGGCGCTGCCCTTCTCGATGTGACCGGGTTGTTCGGTGGCGGCGCACTCGGCGGGGCTGGCGGCAAGGCTGGGCATCGGGACCTCGGTACGGACGGTCGTGCCGCTCCGGGAAGCGGCGGGTGAATGCCGGCAAGCATAGGCGAGGCAGGATTGTTAGTTCCAATATATTATTCGACTCGTCTGATATGTATTTCGAATCGAATGGGCTGCCCATGGAACTCCGTCACCTGCGCTACTTCGTCGCCGTCGCCGAGGAGCTGCACTTCGGCCGCGCCGCGGCGCGGCTGGGCATCTCCCAGCCGCCGCTGAGCCAGCAGATCCAGGCGCTGGAGGAGGAGCTCGGCGTCTGCCTGTTCGAGCGCACCAACCGCCGGGTGGCGCTCAGCACGGTCGGCGAGCTGTTCCTGCCCGAGGCGCGCGCGGTGCTCGCCCAGCTGGACAGGGCGGTCGACGTCGCCCGCCGCGCCCGCCAGGGCGAGCTGGGCGAACTGAAGGTCGGCTTCACCTCCTCGGCGCCCTTCACCTCGACCATCCCGCGGGCGATCCAGGCCTTCCGCCTGGCCTGCCCGCAGGTGCACCTCGACCTGCGCGAACTGAGCAGCCGCAGGGTGGCCGAGGCGGTGGCCGCGGGGCTGCTGCAGGTCGGCATGCTGCGTCCGCTCGATCCGCTGCCGGCCGGGCTGGAGGCGCTGGAGCTGTTCGCCGAGCCGTTGGTGGCGGTGCTGCCGGCCGGCCATCCGCTGGCCGGGCGCGCGGACGGCATCGCGCTGGCCGAGCTGGCCGGCGAGGCCTTCGTGTTCTTCCCGCGCAGCTTCGGCACCGGGCTCTACGACCAACTGCTCGAGCTGGCGCGCGGCGCCGGCTTCGCGCCGCGCATCGTCCAGGAGGCCAGCGAGGCGATGACCCTGATCGGTCTGGTCGCCACCGGTCTGGGGGTCACCGTGCTGCCGGCCTCGTTCGATCGCATGCGCATCGACGGCGTGGTCTGCCGTACCCTGCGCGACCCCGCTGCCAGCACCGCGGTGTGGCTGGTACGCCGCGCAGGCGACGCTTCGCCGCTGGTGCAGCGCTTCGCCGAACTGCTCGAGGGCGAGGCGGAGCAGGCCCGCCGGCAGCGCGAACGCCCCGATGGCTGAGCGCGCGGCGGCGGAATGGGGTTAAATGCGGGACACACGGCAGAACGACAAGGAGACGACGGTATGCGGCGCGTGGTGTTCAACCAGAAGGGCGGAGTGGGCAAGTCGAGCATCGCCTGCAACCTGGCGGCGGTGAGCGCGGCGCAGGGCTATCGCACCCTGCTGATCGACCTCGACAGCCAGGCCAACTCCACCCACTACCTCAGCGGGCTGAGCGGCGAGGACATCCCCGCCGGCATCGCCGACTTCTTCAAGCAGGTGCTGGCCGGCAGCGCCGGCAAGAGGGCCAGGGTCAAGGTGCTCGAGACCCCCTTCGCCAACCTGCACCTGGTCACCGCCTGCGCCGAGCTGGCCGAGCTGCAGCCCAAGCTGGAGCAGAAGCACAAGATCAACAAGCTGCGCAAGCTGCTCGACGAGCTGGCCGAGGACTACGACCGGATCTACCTGGATACTCCGCCGGCGCTGAACTTCTACACGGTTTCCGCGCTGATCGCCGCCGACCGCGTGCTGATCCCCTTCGACTGCGACAGCTTCTCGCGCCAGGCGCTGTACGGCCTGCTGGCCGAGATCGACGAGCTGCGCGAGGATCACAACGAGGATCTCGAGGTCGAGGGCATCGTGGTCAACCAGTTCCAGCCGCGTGCGGCGCTGCCGCAGCAGCTGCTCGCCGAACTGCTCGCCGAGGACATGCCGCTGCTGCCGGTGTACCTGGGCGCTTCGGTAAAGATGCGCGAGTCGCACCAGGCCTGCACGCCGCTGATCCACCTCGACCCGCGGCACAAGCTGACCCGCCAGTTCGTCGAGCTGCACGCCTGCCTGGAGGGCTGAGCTCCCCCTCAGCGCGCCACCAGCACGTCGCAGGGCGGGTGGCGCAGGCATTCCAGGGTCAGGCTGCCGAGCAGCGCGTCGGCCAGTTCGCCGCGGCTGTGGCTGCCGAGGGCGAGCAGCTGCGGGCGCTGCTCGGCGAGCACCGCCTGCAGGCAGGCGCTGCGCTCGCCGGCGCGCAGCTCGTGGCTGAGCTGCAGGCCGCCCGGCAGTCGCGCGCGCTCATCGGCGACCAGATGCTCGAACAGCTCGCTCTCGAAGGCCAGCTCCTCCGGGTTGTCGCCGGCGTGCAGCGGCGCCACTTCCTCGACGTGCAGGGCATGCAGGCGGGCGCCGGGGGCCAGCAGCCGGGCCGCCTGGCGCAAGGCGCGGCTGGCGCAGGGCGAGAAGTCCAGTGCCACCAGCGCGCGTTGCCAGGGGGCCGGGGCGCGACCGACGGCCAGCAGCACTGGCGCCGGGCTGTGCTGCAGGATGCGCTCCAGGGTGGTGCCGGCGAAGCCCTCCGGCGAGCCGCGGTGGTGGGCGCCGAGCACCAGCAGGTCGGCCTCCAGTCCGCGCGCCTGACGGAGGATTTCCTCGGCGGCCGGGCCGCTGCGCAGCGTCAGGTCGGCGCGCGGCAGGGCCAGCCCCGCCAGGCGCTCCTCCAACTGCCGGTGCACCCGGTCCGTCCCGCCGCCCTGCGCGCCCTGTACGTGCAGCAGGCTCAGGCGCGCGGCGTGGTGGCGGGCCAACTGGGCGGCGCGCTGCAGGGCCAGGTCGGCCTCGGGACTGAGATCGTGGGCGACGAGGATGTGCTGGACCATGGCGGCCTCATGGGCTGGGAAGGATCGCCAGTATGCCGCGTGGCGTCCGCACTGTCTGCGGACGCTTCACGGCCGTCAGATCCCGTGCTGGCGCAACCAGGCGGCGAGCTGCGGCAGCGCCAGCGCGCCGCTCTGCCGCGCCACCTCGCGGCCGTCCTTGAACAGGATCAGGCTGGGAATGGAGCGGATGCCCAACTGTCCGGCCAGCTGCGGTTCGGCCTGGCTGTCCAGCTTGGCCAGGCGTACCCGTCCGGACAGCTCGCGCGCCGCCTGGTCGAAGATCGGCGCGAAGGCCTTGCACGGCCCGCACCAGTCGGCCCAGACGTCGAGCAGCAGCGGCAGGTCGCCCCTGAGCTGGGCGGCGAAGCCGGCGCCGTCGACGGCGAACGGCTGGCCCGGCAGCACGGCGCCCTTGCAGCGCCCGCAGCGCGGCGCGTCGCCCAGGCGGGCAGCGGGGATGCGGTTGAGCCCGTGGCAGTGCGGGCAGGGGACGATCAGCGGCTCGGTCATGGCAGGCTCCACGGGGTGATGTCCCTAGTGTGGGGCCGGCGCTGCGGATATCAAGGCAATGCAGGGTGCGCCGTGCGCACCGATGCGCAGCGGCGGCGGTGCGCACGGCGCACCCTGCGGGAGTCAGCCGCGGGACGCTTCCAGCGCCTGGCTCAGGTCTTCGAGGATGTCGTCGATGTGCTCGATGCCGATCGACAGGCGTACCAGGTCGCGCGACACGCCGGCGCGGGCCAGTTCCTCGTCGTTGAGCTGGCGGTGGGTGGTGGAGGCCGGGTGGCAGGCCAGCGACTTGGCGTCGCCGATGTTGACCAGGCGCACCACCAGCTTGAGCGCGTCGATGAAGCGCGCCGCCGCCTCGATGCCGCCTTTGATGCCGAACGACATGATCGAGGCCGGCTGGCCGCCCATGTAGCGCTGCGCCAGCTCGTGCTCGGGGTGATCGACCAGGCCGGCGTACTTCACCCAGCTGACCTGCGGGTGGTTCTGCAGGAACTCGGCGACCTTGCGTGCGTTCTCACAGTGGCGCTCCATGCGCAGCGCCAGGGTTTCCAGGCCCTGGAGGATCAGGAAGGCGTTGAACGGCGACAGCGCCGCGCCCATGTTGCGCAGCGGCACCACGCGGCAGCGGCCGATGAACGCGGCCGGACCGAACGCCTCGGTGTAGGTGACGCCGTGGTAGGACGCGTCCGGGGTGTTGAGCAGCGGGAAGCGTTCCTTGTTGTCCGCCCAGGGGAACTGGCCGGAGTCGACGACGATGCCGCCGATGCTGGTGCCGTGGCCGCCGATGTACTTGGTCAGCGAGTGCACCACGATGTCGGCGCCGTGCTCGAACGGCCGACAGAGGATCGGCGTGGCCACGGTGTTGTCGACGATCAGCGGCACGCCATGACGGTGCGCGGCGTCGGCCAGCGCCTTGAGGTCGACGATATTGCCCGCCGGGTTGCCGATCGACTCGCAGAACACCGCCTTGGTGTTGGCGTCGATCAGCGCCTCCAGGGCGGCGATGTCGTCGTGCGGCGCGAAGCGCACCTCGATGCCCTGGCGCGGCAGGGTGTGGGCGAACAGGTTGTAGGTGCCGCCGTACAGCTTGGCCACCGAGACGATGTTGTCGCCGACGCCGGCGATGGTCTGGATCGCGTAGGTGATCGCCGCCATGCCCGAGGCCACCGCCAGCGCCGCCACGCCGCCCTCCAGCGCCGCCACGCGCTTCTCCAGCACGTCGGTGGTCGGGTTCATGATCCGCGTGTAGATGTTGCCGGCGACCTTGAGGTCGAACAGATCGGCGCCGTGCTGGGTATCGTCGAAGGCGTAGGAGGTGGTCTGGTAGATCGGCACCGCCACCGCCTTGGTGGTCGGGTCGGGGCTGTAGCCGGCGTGGATGGCCAGGGTTTCCGCTTTCATCTGTGCGCGTTCCTTCGAGGCAGGGAAAGCGCGCAGCATGCCGAGGGCAGTGCGCGGCGGTCAATGCCACCATGCGCGATGGGGACATTGGCCGCCGCGCAGGATCACACCGGCAGCAGCGGCCAGAACAGCGGGATCACCGCGGTGGCCACCAGCCACAGCAGGATGTTCAGTGGGATGCCGACCTTCATGAAGTCGCCGAAACGGTAGCCGCCGGCGTTGTAGACGAAGGTATTGGTCTGGTAGCCGATCGGCGTGGCGAAGCTGGCGCTGGCGGCGAACATCACCGCCACCACGAAGGCGCGCGGGTCGACGCCCAGATGCTGGGCCATGCCGATGGCGATCGGGGTGACCAGCACCGCCACCGCGTTGTTGGACAGCGCCTCGGTGAGCACCGAGGTGAACAGGTAGATGAACGACAGCAGCAGCAGCGGCCCGGCCCAGGGCAGCAGGCCCATGACGTTCTCGACGATCAGCTTGACCAGGCCGACCTTGTCCATGGCCACGCTGATCGCCAGCATGCCGAAGATCAGGCTGAGGATCTTCCAGTCCACCGCCTTGTAGGCGTCGTCGACGTCCAGGCAACGGGTCGCCAGCACGGTGGCGGCGCCGATGATCGCCAGGCCCTCGATGGGCATGACGCCGAAGGCGGCCAGCAGCATCACCGCCGCGGTGGCGAGGATGGCGATCGGCGCCTTGTCGCGGCGATAGGCGCGCTCCTGCACGGCGTTGAGGCTGATCAGCTCGCCGTTGTCGGCGAAGCGCTTGATCTGCGCCGGGGTGCCTTCCACCAGCATCACGTCGCCGAACTGCAGCTGGAAGTCGTCGAGGTTGCCCTGCACGTTGGCGTCCTGGCGGTGCACGGCCAGCACATTGATGCCGTAGCGTGCGCCGAGGTCGAGGTCGCGCATCGGCCGGTGGCTGTAGCGCGAGTTGCGGCCGACGATGGCCTCGGCGAGCACCACGTTCTGGTCGCTGACGGTCTCGAAGGCGTCGCCGCGGTTGAAGGCCAGGTGGCCGCTCTCGCGCAGGTCGACCACGTCCTTGACCTGGCCGTGCAGCACCAGCAGGTCGCCGGCCTGCAGCACGAAGTGGTGGTCGGGGCGGCTGATCTGGGCATCCGCGCGGCTGACCTGCAGCACCTGCAGGCCACTGCCGCCGTTGAGATTGGCCTCGCCGATGCTCTTGCCGATCACCGGCGAGCCGGCCGGTACCCTCAGCTCGCTGACGAAGGTGCGGTCGAGGTCGGGGCGCAGCTGCTTGGACAGGGTGTCGCGCTCGGGCAGCAGGCGCTTGCCGATGGTCAGCATGTAGAGCATGCCGGCGGCGGCGAGGAACAGGCCGGCGCCGGTGATCTCGAAGATGCCGAACGGCTCGAGGCCGGCCTTGCGCGCCACGCCGTCGACCAGGATGTTGGTCGAGGTGCCGATCATGGTCAGGGTGCCGCCGAGGATGGTGGCGTAGGACAGCGGGATCAGCAACTTGGAGGGCAGGGTGCCGGCGCGCTTGGCCAGCGCGATGGCCACCGGAGTGAGGATGGCCACCACCGGGGTATTGTTCAGGCAGGCGGAGATCACCAGGGCGGTCACGGTCAGGCCGGCGAGCACCCGCGTCGGACTGCTGCCGACCAGGTTGCCCAGCCAGTTGCCGAGGGCGTCGATGCAGCCGGTGCGCTCCAGCGCGGCGGACAGCACGAACATGCAGGCGATGGTCACCGGCGCCGAGTTGGACAGCACCCCGAGCACCTCCTTGGGCTCGAGTAGGCCGGCGACCAGCAGGGCGGCGACGGCGATGGCGGCGACGATGTCCGGGCTCCATTTCTCGCGGACGAAGGCATACAGCACCCAGACCAGCAGGGCGGCGACGAACCAGAGCGACAGCGAAGCCGGGAGCATGGATATCCTTGGGACGAATCTCGGATGAGGTATCGGCCCGGCGTCTGCCGCGCGGGCGAGGCGACAACGATAGAAGGGATTTCTTAGACGGTCAAAGAATGCTTTATAAGGTTTATATGCTTTTTGGGAGTAAATAATGGGGCGCGCCCGCTGCCGCAGCCCTGCTCACGACGAGCAACTGATCTGCAGATGCTTGCCCCACTCCGGTGGCCGTTCGGCATGCTGTTGCATCCCCGGCTGTTCGTCGAATGGCCGCGACAGCACCGTGTGCAGTTCGCGCACCACCGAGTAGTCGCCCCGCTCGGCCGCCTCGATGGCCTGCTGGGCCAGATAGTTGCGCAGCAGGTACCTGGGGTTGACTGCGTGCATCCGTACCCGCCGTTGCGCCTCGTCCTCGGCAGGCTCGCGGGTCAGACGCGCCAGCAGGTCGGCGCCCCAGGCGTCGAAGCCGGCCAGGTCGACGAAGTCCTCGCGCAGGGCGCGCAGCGCCTCGCCGGCAGGCGCATCGCCGAGGCGGCGGAAGAACAGCGTGTAGTCGACCCCGCCCGTCTGCATCAGCGCCAGCAGGCGCTGCACCAGGGCTTCGTCGCCGTCCTCGGCCGTGCGCAGGCCGAGGCGCTGGCGCATGCGCCCGAGCCAGGCCGCTCGGTAGTGCGGCAGGAACAGGGCGAGCGACTCGCGCAGATGTTCGACCTCGACCAGCGGGGTCAGCGCCTGGCCCAGCGCCGAGAGGTTCCAGTGGGCGATCGGCACCTGGTTCTCGAAGCTGTAGCGGCCGCCGCTGTCGGAGTGGTTGCAGACGTGGCGGGCGTCGAAGTCGTCGAGGAAGGCGTAGGGGCCGTAGTCGAAGGTCAGGCCGAGCAGCGACATGTTGTCGGTGTTCATCACCCCGTGGCAGAAGCCGTAGGCCTGCCACAGCGCGATCAGCTCGGCGGTATCCTCGACCACCGCCTGGAACATGGCGGCGAACGGCTGCGCCGCGTCGCGGCAGGCGGCGAAGTGGCAGTCCAGGGCGTGCTCGGCGAGCCGGCGCAGGGCCTCGTGCTGGCGGGTGTAGTAGAAGAACTCGAAGTGGCCGAAGCGCAGGTGGCTGGGCGAGAGGCGCAGCAGCGTGGCGGCGGTCTCGGGGCGCTCGCGCCAGACCGGGGTGTCGGAGGCCACCACGCACAGCGCGCGGGTGGTGGGAACGCCCAGCGCCGCCAGGTACTCGCTGGCGAGGAATTCGCGGATCGAGCTGCGCAGCACCGCGCGGCCGTCGCCCATGCGCGAGTAGGGGGTGTAGCCGGCGCCCTTGAGGTGCAGGTCCCAGTGCTCGCCGGCGGCGTTGACCACCTCGCCGAGCAGCAGACCGCGGCCGTCGCCGAGCTGCGGGTTGTACAGGCCGAACTGGTGGCCGGAGTAGACCATCGCCCGCGGCTCGGCGTCCTGCCACAGCTTGTGCCCGGCACACAGCTCGGCCAGTTCGGTGCGCCCGGCCTCGCGCGGATCGAGGTCGAGCAGCGCCATGGCCGCCGGGCTGGCCACCACCAGGCGCGGGCGCTCGAGCGGCTGCGGGTGCACGGCGGTGGAGAAGGTGTCGCCCAGGCGGGCGAAGCGGTTGTCGAACTGGAGCTGGTCGAGGGTCTTCACGGTGGCCTCCGGCAATTCCCGAGCATTGTGCTGGGAATTGCCGGAGGACGTCCAGTCAGCCGGCGGCCGGCCGCTCGCCGCCCGGCGCGGGCAGCGGCTGGTCGCTGACCAGTTGCAGCTGCTGGCCGGCCATGTTCTTGACGAACACGTCGAGCTGGCGGAAGGCGATCTCGATGCCGTGCTCGCGGAACAGGCGGTCGATCTCGCGGTTGATCTCGTCGATCGCCGGGTTGCGGTCGCCCAGCTCGCGGACGTGGATGCGCAGCTCGTGGTCGAGGGTGCTCTCGTTGAAGGTCAGGAACAGCACCTGCGGGTTGGGCTCCTTGAGCACCCGCGGGTTGTCTTGGGCGATCTGCAGCAGCAGCTTGCGCACCAGCTCGAGGTCGGAGCCGTAGGCCACACCGATCTTGATGGTGACCCGGGTGACCGTGTCGGTCAGCGACCAGTTGATCAACTGGCTGGTGATGAAGGTCTTGTTGGGGACGATGATTTCCTTGCGGTCGAAATCGGTGATGGTGGTGGCGCGGATGCGGATCTTGCTCACCGAGCCGGACAGGTTGCCGATGGTCACCACGTCGCCGATGCGCACCGGGCGCTCGAACAGGATGATCAGGCCGGAGATGAAGTTGGCGAAGATCTCCTGCATGCCGAAGCCGATGCCTACCGACAGGGCGGCGACCAGCCACTGCAGCTTGTCCCAGCTCAGGCCCAGGGTCGACAGGGTGCTGACCAGGCCGAAGGCGATGATCGCGTAGGACAGCAGGGCGGTGGTGGCGTAGGCGCTGCCCTGGGCCAGCTGCAGGCGCGACAGCACCAGCATCTCCAGCAGGCCGGGCAGGTTGCGGGCGAGGGCGAGGGTGATCACCAGGATCACCAGCGCGCCGAGCAGGTCGCTGAGGCTGATCGGCACGTTGACCGCGGTCTCGCCGCTGCCGCTGGTGTAGTCGTAGAGGGTCACGCTGTCGAGGTAGGTGAACACCGCCAGCAGGTCGGCCCAGACGAAGTAGAACACCGCGCCGAAGGCCAGCAGCAGCCCCAGGCGGATCAGGCGCAGGGATTGCTGGTTGACCTGCTCGAGGGCCAGGGCCGGCTCCTCGACCAGCTCGACGCCCTCGACGCTTTCGCGCGGCGCGCTCTGCTGGCGGGCCTGGGCGCGCTGCAGGGCCAGACGTCGGGCGGCGACGTCGAGGCCGTGCAGCACGGTCGACTGCACCACGGTCCAGATGGCGATGATGTACAGGCTGTCGAGCAGGCGTCCGGTGAGCTTCAGCGCGCTGTAGTAGTAGCCGAAGCCGACCAGCAGCACGTGGGCCAGCGGCAGGCCGACCAGCAGCAGCGCGGCGATGAAGTGCAGCACCCGCGAGCCGAAGAACGGCGGCTGGCTGAGCATGATGCGCAGGAGGATCCAGCTCATCAGCAGGAAGCCGCTGAGGACGATGAAGATGCCCAGCACGTCGTCGGCCAGCCCGGACAACTGGCGTTCGGCGATGCCGACCACCAGCACCATCGGCATCACCACCAGGCCCAGCTGGCGCACCTGGCGGTGCAGGCGCTGGACCCGCGCCGGCTCCCAGCCGAAGTGGCGCTCGGCCACGCTGCCGCGGGCCAGCAGGCGATAGCTGACGCCGAACACCAGCATGGCCTGGGCCAGCTTGAGCAGCGACTCGCCGAACACCGTGGTGCCCTGCTGCGGATCCTGGATCAGCACCACGCCGCAGGCGGCGACGATCAGCGGCAGCGGCAGCACCAGCAGGAAGTGGCAGAGCAGCGCCTGCGGGGTGAGCATCTGCCGGTAGCGGCGCAACTGCTGGAGGTCGTCGTCGATCTGCGCCAGCCGGCGGCGCAGCCAGGGCCGGCCGGCGAACAGCGCGCCGAGCAGCAGCACCAGCGGCAGGAACAGCAGCGGCTGGCCGATCAGGCCGCGGCCGATGATCCTGGTGCTGTCGGCCAGCGGCAGGGCCTCGAGCTGGCGCTGCAGGCGCTCGGGCACGCTCTTGAACCAGTCGAGGTCGAGCGGCTTGTTGCTGGCGATCCAGAACATCTGCTCGTCGAGGGTGTGGCTCAGGCTGGTGCTGGTGGCGAGCAGCTGCTTCTGGTTGAGCTGCAGGGTGATCGCCTGGGTCAGCAGGTTGCCCAGTTCGCCGTTGAGGCGGTCGAGCAGCTCCAGGCGGGTGCGCACCAGTTGCTCCAACTCGCCGCGCAGCTCGGGGGTGACGCGCTCGGCCGGCTGGCTGGCCAGCAGCGTCTCGACGTACTGCAGCGGATTGCTGATCTCGGCGCGGCGCTGGTTCAGCTCGAACTGGTTCAGGCGCAGGTCGGCGATCTCGTCGGCCAGGCGTCCGTCGACCCTGACCTTGGGCAGGGCGTTCTTCTGCTGGTAGAGGATGCGGGTCAGCAGCAGGCTGCCCCTGAGCACGGCGATCTGTTCGTCGAGGGCCTGCTCGGCCTGCTTGAGGGCGTCGAGCTGCTGCTTGGCCTCGATGTTCCGGCGGGTCAGCGCGTTGGCGCGGTCGGTGGCCTTGAGCAGGTAGTCGCTGAGCGCCAGGTTGAGGTCGGCCTGGGTGGCCAGCAGGCTGCCGCTCTGGTTGCCCTGGCTCTCGCGCGAGAGCTGGGCGACGGTCTCCGCCGACTCGGCGCGGCGCTTGTCGTTGAGGGTGTTCTGCAGGGCGAGGAGTTCCGCCTCGAGCAGCGCGATGCGCTGGGTCAGCAGGGCGCGGCGGCTGGCGGAGAGATCCTGCAGGGCGGTGGTGCCGGCCAGCTCCTCGCGGCGCAGCTGGGAGACCGCTTCCAAGGCGGCCAGCTCGCTGCGCAGCAGGGCCAGCTGCTCGGAACCGAGCGGCTGCTTGTTGTCCCGACCGGTCTTGAGCTGTTCGCGGATCAGCTGGGCGCGGGTCTGGTTGGCGCTGATCTCGGCCTGGGCGCGCTCGGGGCGGGTCTGTTCGGCGATCAGTGCGTTGCTGGCCTGGGTCAGCTCCGCCTGCCAGTCGCCGAGCTGCGTCCGCCGTTCGCCGAGCATGCCTTCCAGCGTGTCGGTGGAGAGGGCGGCGTAGCGCTGGGCCAGCTCCTCGGCCGTCACCGGCTTGAGCTGCTGCAGCTCGCGCTGGGCCGCGGTGGTCTGGCGTGGGGCGTCGGCCAGGCGCTGCTTGAGCCGCTCGAGCTCCTCGCCGCTGCTCTTCACGCGCTGCAGGTTGGCGAGGGTCTTCTGCAGGGTATCCTGCAGGGCCTTGTGCTCGACCTCGGGCAGCTTGCGGCCTTCGAGCGCGTCGAGCTGCGCCTGCACGGCGCTGGCGGTGGGCAGGCCTTCGCTGGCCCCGGCCAGGGGAGCCAGCAGGGCCAGGCCGAGAAGCAGGGAAACCAGGAACGGGCGGAGCTGGAGCATCGTCGGATCGGGGAATTCGCAGAGGGATCGGCAAGCCTACTGGGGCGAGGCTGCCGCGACAAGGCAGCCGGTCGCAAGGTGGCGCAGGCCGACCGCCGGGCTCAGAACAGCAGGGTCGGTCCCGGGCGTCCGCCCGGCAGCTTGAGGCCGACCTTGCGGATCCGGTTGCCCTCCATCTGCGCCACGGTCCAGGTGCGACCGGCCCATTCGACCTGGTCGCCGACCACCGGTTCCCCGCCGATCAGCTGGGCGATGAACGGGCCGAGTTGCTGGACGGGGGCGACGTCGCCCAGATCGAGGCCGTAGAGCGCCGCCACCGGGCCCAGCTCGGCGTCGCCCTCGAGGACGAAGTCGCCGAAGAAGCGCAGGTCCTTGCCGCGCTGCGGCGCCTCGCTGAACAGCTTGCCGAGCGCCGGCAGGTCCTTCTCGTGGCCGATCACGCCGAGGATGTCGCCGGCCTCCAGGCGCGTGCTGCCGGTGGGATGGAGCAGCTCGTGGCCGCGGAACAGCGCGGCGATGCGGGTACCCTCGGGCATCTTCAGCTCGCGCAACTGCGCGCCGACGCACCAGCGATCGGCGCGCAGCTTGTAGACGAACAGCTCCCACTGGCTGGTGGGGTGGATCTGCAGGCCGGCGCGGGAGATCGGCGCCGGCTGCGGCGGCACCTCGACGCGGGTCTTGCGCGCCGCCCAGCCGAGGGTGCTGCCCTGCAGCAGCAACGAGACCAGCACGATGAAGAACGCCACGTTGAAGAACAGCTGGGCGTTGGCCAGGCCGGCGACCAGCGGGAACACCGCGAGGATCACCGGAACCGCGCCGCGCAAGCCGATCCAGGAGATGAACAGCCGCTCGCGGAAGTGGAAGGCGCGAAACGGCAGCAGGCCGACGAACACCGCCAGCGGTCGGGCGAACAGGATCATCCACAGCGACAGCAACAGCGCCGGCACGGCGATCGGCAGCAGTTCGCTGGGGGTGAGCAGCAGGCCGAGGACCAGGAACATGCCGATCTGGCTGAGCCAGGCCAGGCCGTCGAACATGTGCAGGATGCCGTGGCGGTTGCGGATCGGCCGGTTGCCGAGCATCAGCCCGCAACAGTACACGGCGAGGATGCCGCTGCCGCCGATCTCGCCGGCGAAGGCGTAGATCATGATCCCGCCGCTGACCGCCAGCAGCGGGTAGAGGCCGTCGGCCACCGACAGACGGTTGACCAGTTGCAGCAGCAGGGCGCCGCCGGCCAGGCCGAGCAGGATGCCGATGCCGAACTGCTGCACCAGGTTGAGCAGCACGCCCCAGCCGAAGTCGGTCTGCCCGGAGGCGAGCATGCCGATCAGCGTCACGGTGAGGAACATCGCCATCGGGTCGTTGCTGCCCGACTCGATCTCCAGGGTCGAGCCGACCCGTTCGTTGAGGCCCTTGCCGTTGAGCAGGTTGAACACCACCGCGGCGTCGGTGGAAGCGACGATGGCGCCGATCAACAGGCCCTCGAGCAGTTCGAGCTCGAACAGCCAGGCGGCGGCCAGGCCGGTCAGCCCGGCGGTGATCACCACCCCGAGGGTGGCCAGCGACATCGCCGGCCACAGGGCGACGCGGAAGGTCGCCACCCGGGTGCGCATGCCGCCGTCGAGGAGGATCACCGCCAGCGCCAGGTTGCTGACCAGGTAGGCCAGCGAGTAGTCGTTGAAGACGATGCCGCCGATGCCGTCGACCCCGGCGAGCATGCCCACGGCGAGGAAGATCACCAGCACCGGGATGCCGATGCGCGCCGAGAAGGCGCTGACCAGGATGCTGACGCCGACCAGCAGAGCGCCGATGAAGAACAGGCTGTTGACGGCGGCGGTATCCACGACAGGCTCCGAAGACGGTTGACGGGGCGGGCAAGATCATGCAGAGGGCATGCCAGGCGATTCTAACCCGTTGATTTGACGGATGGTCGGAAAATGCCCGGGTTTTTATCGCGGCATGTTGCCGGCCCGGCATGACGTCCGCCGGCGGGACTGCCGGGCGGCCCCGGCCTGCTGGTAAACTCGCGCCACGCCCGACCCATTGCCTCAGCGCCGACCGCCGTGTGCGCTCGGCCACTCGCGGATCCGCCGATGAACTACCGTCACGCCTTCCACGCCGGCAACCACGCCGACGTGCTCAAGCACGCCGTCCTCAGCCGTCTGCTCGCGCTCATGGCGCGCAAGGACAAGCCCTTCGCCTGTCTCGACAGCCATGCCGGCGTCGGCCTCTACGACCTGGCCGGCGAGCAGGCCGGCAAGACCGGCGAGTGGCTGCAGGGCATCGCCCGCCTGTGGGGGCGCGACGACCTGCCGGCGCTGCTCGACGACTACCTGGCGGTAATCGCCGCGCTCAACCCGGAGGGTGGGCTGCGCTACTACCCCGGTTCGCCGGAGCTCGCCCGCCGGCTGAGCCGCGCCCAGGACCGCGTGCTGCTCAACGAGAAGCACCCCGAGGACGGCCGTCTGCTCAAGGCCAACATGGCCGGCGACCGCCGGGTCACCGTGCACCTAGGCGAGGGCTGGCACCTGGCCAAGGCGCTGCTGCCGGTGGCCGAGAAGCGCGCGCTGCTGCTGATCGATCCGCCGTTCGAGCAGGCCGACGAGCTGGAGCGCTGCGTCGAGTCGCTGGTCACCGCCCTCGCGCGGATGCGCCAGGCGGTGGTGGCGATCTGGTATCCGATCAAGGATCAGCGCCAGCTCAAGCGTTTCTATCAGGAACTGGCGAAGAGCGGCGCGCCCAAGCTGCTGCGCGCCGAGCTGTGGGTGCACCCGACCGACAACCCGGCCGGCCTCAACGGCTCCGGGTTGGCGATCGCCAATCCGCCGTGGCCGCTGGAGGACGAGCTGCGCGAGCTGCTGCCGTATCTGGCGACGCAGCTGGCGCAGAGCCGAGGCGGCTGGCGGCTGGACTGGCTGATCGAGGAGAAGGCCGGCGGCTGAGTGCGCTGCGGGGCAGAGGTAGAAAACCGCTGCGCGGGCTTTCTACCCCCCCCCCCCCGACCCCGGGCGTACCCGCTGCCGTCAGGCGTAGGGTGGACAACTCGCGCAGCGATTTTCCACCAGCCGTTCCCTATTCAGGCAGGCACACCCCGGTGCCGCGCAGGCCGCAGTAGCCGCCGGGGTTCTTCGCCAGGTACTGCTGGTGGTAGGCCTCGGCGTAGTAGAACGGCACCTCGGCGCGGATCTCGGTGGTGATCGGCCCGAAGCCGGCGCGGGCCAGCTCGGTGGCGAAGGCCTCGGCGCTGGCGCGCGCCGCGGCCAGCTGCTCGGGCGTGCTGCAGTAGATCGCCGAGCGGTACTGGGTGCCGACGTCGTTGCCCTGGCGCATGCCCTGGGTCGGGTCGTGGGCCTCCCAGAACACCTTGAGCAGTGCCTCGAAGCGGGTCTGCCGCGGATCGTAGACCACCCGCACCACCTCGGTATGCCCGGTCAGCCCGGAGCAGACTTCCTCGTAGGTCGGATTGGGGGTGAAGCCGCCGGCGTAGCCCGCTGCCGTCACCCACACCCCCGGCTGCTGCCACAGACGCCGCTCGGCGCCCCAGAAGCAGCCGAGGCCGAACTGTACCTCCGCCAGCCCGTCGGGAAACGGCGGCAGCAGCGGGTTGCCGTTGACGTGGTGGCGCTCGGGCACCGGCATGGCGCTGGCGCGTCCGGGCAGTGCCTGTTCGGCGCCGGGCAGCTCGAGCCGGTGGGCGAGAATCTGGGAACGCAGGACCATGGCGGGTTTCCTCGGGCGGCTGGCGAATCGTTCGTCTAACTTGCCCGGCATGGCGGACGGCTGCAACCCTTGGCTGGCCGTCGGCAGGCTTTGCCCGGCAGGTCACATCCTGTTAACACTGGCGGGCCGTCCGGCTGGGCGTCGCCCCCAGGCGCAGACTATGCTGGCGGCAGCTTTCCCCCGAACCAAGGATATCGACGATATGCATACAGGATTCATGCAGCGGCTGCGCCGCGGCCTGCTGCTGGCGCTGCTCGGCGCCGCGCTGCCGGCCGGCGCGGGCGCCGAGAATGCCGGCGCCGAGGACAGTCAGCGCGAACAGGGCGGCGATGCCGCCAGCAATCAGGTCAGCAGCCTGGACGGTGCCGACCAGGCCCGTTACCTGGCCGAACTCAAGCACCTCTACCCGCGCCAGGCGCCGCGCAAGGCGCTGCTCGAACACTGCAACCGCCTGCTGGAAAGCTATGCCCTGCGTGGCGGCTACCGGGTCGGCGAGGCGCAGCGCGACGATCTGCTCTACCAGCTGAGCATCGTCGGAGCCGGCACCCTCAACGTGCGCGAGGAGATCCGCAGCGCCGACGGCAGCCGCCTGGAAGTGCGCAACCGGACGGTGGAGCTGTTCGGCGTCGACCCCTTCGTGCGCTACGAGTGCCCGAACCGCGGTCCGGCCTGCCAGGTGCTCGATCCCCAGGACGGCACGCCGCTGCTGACCGTGGTGCGCGACCATGCCGGGGTGGCCGAGCTGGCCAAGGCGCTGAGCTTCCTGATCCGCGACCTGCAGAAGGGCTGAGTCTTTCCCTGCGGCAAACGAAAACCCCGCCGGTCGGCGGGGTTTTCGTTTTCTCGGCGGACGTTCGCGGTTTACAGCAGCAGCGAACGGATCTCCGCCAGCAGGTCGGCCAGGCGCCGGGTGAAGCGGCAGGCCGCGGCACCGTTGATCACCCGGTGGTCGTAGGACAGCGACAGCGGCAGCATCAGCCGCGGCTGGAAGGCCGCGCCGTCCCACACCGGCTGGATGCTCGCCTTGGAGACGCCGAGGATCGCCACCTCGGGCGCGTTGACGATCGGCGAGAAGCCGGTGCCGCCGATGTGGCCGAGGCTGGAGATGGTGAAGCAGGCGCCCTGCATCTCGTCGGCGGAGAGCTTCTTGGTGCGCGCCTTCTCGGCCAGTTCGGCGGCCTCGGCGGCCAGCTGCAGCAGGCTCTTGCGATCGACGTCGCGGATCACCGGCACCAGCAGGCCTTCCGGGGTGTCCACGGCGAAGCCGATGTGCACGTACTTCTTGCGGATCAGCGCCTTGCCGCTGGGCGCCAGCGAGCTGTTGAAGTCCGGCATCTCGCGCAGCACGTGGGCGCAGGCCTTGAGCAGGAACGGCAGCACGGTCAGCTTGACGCCGGCCTTCTCGGCGGCCTTCTGCTGGGCCTTGCGGAAGTCCTCCAGCTCGCTGATGTCGGCCGATTCGTGCTGGGTGACGTGCGGCACGTTGAGCCAGCTGCGGTGCAGGTTGGCGGCGCCGACCTGCATCAGGCGGGTCATCGCCACTTCCTCGATCTCGCCGAACCTGGCGAAGTCGACGGCCGGGATCGGCGGGATGCCGGCGCCGCCGCTGACGGCAGCCTCCGGCGCGGCCTTGGCCTTGTGCATCATGGCCTTGACGTAGGCCTGCACGTCCTCCTTGAGCACCCGCCCCTTGGGGCCGGTGGCCGGCACCTCGGCCAGGTCGACACCGAACTCGCGGGCCAGCATGCGCACCGCCGGGCCGGCGTGCACCTTGCCGGCCGGGCGCTTGGGCGCCTCGACCAGCGGGGCGATGGCGGCCAGCGGCGGTTCGGCGGCTGCCGGGACCGCTGCCGGGGCCTCAGCCACCGCCGCGGCAGGTGCCGGCGCAGCCAGCGGGACCGCAGCCGGCGCGGCGCCGGCCACGCGCAGGGTGAGGATCAGCTCGCCGGTGCCGACCTCGTCGTTGAGCTTGACTGCCACGCTGTCGACGGTGCCGGTCAGCGGGCAGGGGATCTCCATGCTCGCCTTGTCCGACTCCAGCACGATCAGCGACTGGTCGGCCGCGACCGTGTCGCCGGCCTTGACCAGCACCTCGATGACCCGGGCCTTGCCGCCCGCGCCGATGTCCGGCACGTGCACCGGCTGCAGGCTCTCCGCCGCCGCAGCGGCCGCAGCCGCGGCGGCAGGGGCGGGCTCGGCGGCCACGGGAGCGGCAGCCGGTGCAGCGGCGGGGGCCTCGGCCGCCGGGGCCGCGCTGGCACCCTCGACCTCCAGCTCGAGCAGCTCGTCGCCGGTCTTCAGCTGGTCGCCGAGCTTGATCTTCAGGCTCTTGATCACTCCGGCGGCCGGCGCCGGGACTTCCATGCTGGCCTTGTCGGACTCCAGGGTCAGCAGGCTCTGCTCGGCCTCGATGCGGTCGCCGACCTGCACGAACAGTTCGATGACGGTGCCTTCGCCGCTGCCGATGTCGGGTACGCGAATCAGTTCACTCATGGCTCGCTCCTCAGCAGTCCAGCGGGTTGGCCTTGTTGGTGTCGATGCCGAACCTGGCGATGGCCTCGGCGATCACGGTGCGCTCGATCTCGCCGCGGTCGGCCAGCGCCTCCAGGGCGGTCAGCACGATCCACTGGCGGTCCACCTCGAAGAAGTGGCGCAGCTTCTTGCGGCTGTCGCTGCGGCCGAAGCCGTCGGTGCCGAGCACCTTGTACTCCTTGACCGGCACCCACTGGCGGATCTGGTCGGCGAACAGCTTCATGTAGTCGGTGGAGGCGACCACCGGGCCGCGGCGCCCGGACAGGCACTGCTCGACGTAGGCGAGCTCCGGCTCGCGCTCCGGATGCAGACGGTTGCGGCGCTCGACGGCCAGGCCGTCGCGGCGCAGCTCGTTGAAGCTGGTCACGCTCCACACGTCGGCGCCGATGCTGTAGTCCTCGCGGAGGATCTTCGCCGCCTCGCGCACCTCGCGCAGGATGGTGCCCGAGCCCATCAGCTGGACGTGGCAGGCGGCGTCGCGCTTGTCCTCTTCCAGCAGGTACATGCCCTTGATGATGCCGTCCTCGACGCCTTCGGGCATCGCCGGCTGGGCGTAGGCCTCGTTCATCGCGGTGATGTAGAAGAACACGTTCTGCTGCTCTTCGGTCATCTGGCGGATGCCTTCGCGGATGATCACCGCCATCTCGTAGGCGTAGGTCGGATCGTAGGTGCGGCAGTTGGGGATGGTCGAGGCGAGGATGTGGCTGTGGCCGTCCTCGTGCTGCAGGCCCTCGCCGTTCAGCGTGGTCCGGCCGGCGGTGCCACCGATCAGGAAGCCGCGCGCGCGGCTGTCGCCGGCCGCCCAGGCCAGGTCGCCGATGCGCTGGAAGCCGAACATCGAGTAGAACACGTAGAACGGCAGCATCGGCTGGTTGTGGTTGCTGTAGGCGGTCGCCGCGGCGATCCAGCTGGACATGGCGCCGGCCTCGTTGATGCCTTCCTCGAGGATCTGGCCCTTCTTGTCCTCGCGGTAGAACATCACCTGGTCCTTGTCCACCGGCTGGTACAGCTGGCCGACCGAGGAGTAGATGCCGAGCTGGCGGAACATGCCTTCCATGCCGAAGGTGCGTGCCTCGTCGGGGATGATCGGCACGATGCGGCTACCGAGATCCTTGTCCTTGACCAGCTGCGAGAGGATCCGCACGAAGGCCATGGTGGTGGAGATCTCGCGGTCGCCGGTGCCGTCGAGGATCGCCTTGAGGGTGTCCAGCGGCGGGGTCGGGATGCTGAAGCTCTTGGCGCGGCGCTGCGGCACGAAGCCGCCGAGCTTCTCGCGGCTCTTCAGCAGGTACTTCATCTCCGGGCTGTCGGCTTCCGGCTTGTAGAACGGCAGCTCTTCCAGCTTGTCGTCCGCAATCGGGATGCCGAAGCTGTCGCGGAACGCCTTGAGGCTGTCCAGGTCGACCTTCTTGACGTTGTGGGTGATGTTCTTCGCCTGACCGGCGCCGGTGCCGTAGCCCTTGATGGTCTTGGCGAGGATCACCGTCGGTTGGCCCTGGTGGTTGACCGCGTTGTGGTAGGCCGCATAGACCTTGAACGGGTCGTGGCCGCCGCGGTTGAGCTTCCAGATCTCCTCGTCGGAGAGGTCCTTGACCATCTCCAGCAGCTCCGGACGGGCGCCGAAGAAGTGCTCGCGGACGAACTTGCCGTCGTTGGCCTTGTAGTTCTGGTACTCGCCGTCGATCACCTGGTCCATGCGCTTCTGCAGCAGGCCCTTGGTGTCCTTGGCGAACAGCGGATCCCACAGGCGGCCCCAGATCACCTTGATGACGTTCCAGTCGGCGCCGCGGAACACGCCTTCCAGCTCCTGGATGATCTTGCCGTTGCCGCGCACCGGGCCGTCGAGACGCTGCAGGTTGCAGTTGATCACGAAGATCAGGTTGTCGAGCTTCTCGCGGCCGGCCAGGGCGATGGCGCCGAGGGACTCCGGCTCGTCGGTCTCGCCGTCGCCGAGGAAGCACCAGACCTTCTGCTTGCCGGCGGGGATGAAGCCGCGGTGCTCCAGGTACTTCATGAAGCGCGCCTGGTAGATCGCCTGGATCGGACCGAGGCCCATCGACACGGTGGGGAACTGCCAGAAGTCGGGCATCAGCCAAGGGTGCGGGTAGGAGGACAGGCCGTTGCCGTCCACCTCCTGGCGGAAGTTGTTCAGCTGGTCTTCGCTGATCCGCCCCTCGAGGAAGGCGCGGGCGTAGACGCCGGGGGAGGCGTGGCCCTGGAAGTAGATCAGGTCGCCGCCGTGTTCCTCGGTCGGCGCCTTGAAGAAGTAGTTGAAGCCGATGTCGTAGAGGGTCGCGCTGGAGGCGAAGGTGGAGATGTGCCCGCCCAGGTCCGGGTCCTTCTTGTTCGCCCGCATGACCATGGCCAGTGCGTTCCAGCGCACCAGCGAGCGGATCCGCCGCTCCATGAACAGGTCGCCCGGCATGCGCGCCTCGTGGGTCACCGGGATGGTGTTGCGGTACGGGGTGGTGATGGCGTAGGGCAGCTGGGTGCCGGTGCGCGAGGCCAGCTCACCCATGCGGGTCAGCAGGTAGTGGGCGCGGTTTTCACCTTCACGATCGAGGACGGACTCCAGGGCGTCCAGCCATTCCTGGGTTTCGACGGGATCGAGATCTTGCATGGCTTGCTCCAGGGCGGAAAGGCTTCCAGAATCGGTTGCCGTATATAGAGCGCGGCCGGGCTTGTGGGCGGCCGCAGCGAATTTTGTGTTTGTCGGGTCGGGGCTGTTGCGGTCCCGCCCGTACCGGGGGTGTCCCGGTCGCGTTTGTAGTTTTACTACATATTCGTGGCAAAAGCAGCACCCCGCGACAAACGTCCAGTAGCAAAACTACAGCACCGCCGATGACGCCGAGGCGCCCTTAAGGATAGATCATGAGCCTTCCCACCCTGACCGACCTGCCCGCGGAACTCCATGCCCTGGTCGAGCACAGCCTGCAGGTGCTCCGCTCGCGGCTCGATGATGCAGGTCAACGCAGCCTGGCGCGCTGGCCGGCGCAGCGGCATGCGGCGCTGGCGCGGGTGCTGGGTGCCAGCGACTTCGTCGCCGAGCAGGCCGCGCGCGATGCGCCGATGCTGCTCGAACTGGGCGACAGCGGCGAGCTGGAGCGTGCGCTGGGCGAGGGCGAGCTGCGCGACCAGCTGGCCGCGGCGCTGCAGGGCTGCGCCAGCGAGGACGAACTGGCCCGGCGCCTGCGCCGCTACCGCAACCGCCAGCAGACGCGGATCGTCTGGCGCGACGTCAACCGCCTGGCCGACCTTCGGGAAACCTGCCGCGACCTTTCCGAGCTGGCCGACGCCTGCATCGACCTGGCCTACCGCTGGCTGTACGCCCGCCAGTGCGAGCAGTCCGGCACGCCGGTCGGGGCGCGCAGCGGCGCGCCGCAACATCTGGTGATCCTCGGCATGGGCAAGCTCGGCGCCTTCGAGCTGAACCTGTCCTCGGACATCGACCTGATCTTCGCCTATCCCGAGGGCGGCGAGACCGAGGGCGCGCGTCGCCCGCTGGACAACCAGGAGTTCTTCACCCGCCTGGGGCAGAAGCTGATCAAGGCGCTGGATGCGCTCACCGTCGACGGTTTCGTGTTCCGCGTCGACATGCGCCTGCGTCCCTACGGTTCCAGCGGCCCGCTGGTCTACAGCTTCGCGGCCATGGAACAGTACTACCAGGACCAGGGGCGCGACTGGGAACGCTACGCGATGATCAAGGCGCGCGTGGTGGCCGGCGACCAGGCCGCCGGCGCTCAGTTGCAGCAGATGCTGCGGCCGTTCGTCTACCGCCGCTACCTGGACTTCTCGGCCATCGAGGCGCTGCGCACCATGAAGCAGCTGATCCAGCAGGAGGTCCGTCGCAAGGGCATGAGCGAGAACATCAAGCTCGGCGCCGGCGGCATCCGCGAGGTGGAGTTCATCGCCCAGGCCTTCCAGCTGATCCACGGCGGCCGCGACCTCAGCCTGCAGCAGCGGCCGTTGCTCGGGGTGCTCGACACCCTGGCCGGGCAGGGCTACCTGCCGCCGGCGGTGGTCGACGAGCTGAAGGAGGGCTACTGCTTCCTGCGCTATCTGGAACACGCCCTGCAGGCGATCGCCGACCGGCAGACGCAGATGCTCCCCGACGGCGAGCTGGAGCGCGCGCGGGTCGCCTTCATCATGGGCTTCTCCGGCTGGAACGCGCTGCTCGACCGGCTGGCGCACTGGCGCGCGCGCATCGACTGGCACTTCCGCCAGGTGATCGCCGATCCCGACGAGGACGGCGGCGCGCGGCTGACCGCCGGCGGCGAAGAGTGGCTGTCGCTGTGGCAGAACGCTCTGGAGCCGGAGGCGGCTCGCCATCAGCTGGCCGAGGCCGGCTTCGTCGATGCCGCGACCGCCTGGCAGCGCCTCGAGGGGCTGCAGCACGGCTCGCAGGTGCGTGCCATGCAGCGCCTGGGTCGCGAGCGGCTGGACGCGTTCATGCCGCGGTTGCTCGCCGCGATGGTCGCCCACGGCCGGCCCGACCTGCTGCTCGAGCGCCTGCTGCCGCTGGTCGAGGCGGTGGCGCGGCGTTCGGCCTACCTGGTGCTGCTCTCCGAGAACCCCGGCGCCCTCGAGCGCTTGCTGACCCTCTGTGCGGCCAGCCCCTGGGTGGCCGAGCAGATCGCCCGTTTCCCGCTGTTGCTCGACGAGCTGCTCAACGAGGGCCGGCTGTACAGCCCGCCGGGCAAGGACGAGCTGGCCGCCGAGCTGCGCGAGCGCCTGACCCGCATCCCCGAGGACGATCTGGAGCAGCAGATGGAGGCGCTGCGCCACTTCAAGCTGGCCCACGGCCTGCGCGTGGCTGCCTCGGAGATCGCCGGCACGCTGCCGCTGATGAAGGTCTCCGACTACCTGACCTGGCTGGCCGAGGCGATCCTCGAGCAGGTGCTGCAGCTGGCCTGGCGCCAGGTCACCCAGAAGCACGGCTTGCCGCAGCGCGAGGACGGCAGTCTGGCCAGCGAGCCGGAGTTCGTCATCGTCGGCTACGGCAAGGTCGGCGGCATCGAGCTGGGGCACAGCTCCGATCTCGACCTGGTGTTCGTCCACAACGGCGACCAGCAGCACGAGACCGACGGTGCCAAGCCGATCGACAGCGCCCAGTTGTACACCCGGCTGGGCCAGCGGATCATCCACCTGCTCACCGCGCAGACCGCCTCCGGCGAACTCTACGAGGTCGACATGCGCCTGCGCCCGTCCGGCGCGGCGGGCCTGCTGGCCAGCTCGCTGACGGCCTTCGAACGCTACCAGGACAACGAGGCCTGGACCTGGGAGCACCAGGCGCTGGTGCGCGCCCGCGTGCTGACCGGCTCCGCGCAGGTCGCGGCGCGCTTCGAGGCGATCCGCGCCGCCGTGCTCGGGCGCCAGCGCGACCAGGCCGCGCTGCGCACCGAGGTGAGCGAGATGCGCGCCAAGATGCGCGACAACCTGGGCAGCAAGACGACCGCCGGCGGCACCGCGGCGGAGGCCTTCGATGCCGCGGCCGCCTTCGATCTCAAGCACGACGCCGGTGGTATCGTCGATATCGAATTTATGGTGCAATATGCCGTTCTCGCCTGGTCGCGGCAGTACCCTGAACTGCTGCGTTTCACCGACAACATCCGCATTCTGGAAGGGCTGGAGCGGGCTGGCCTGATCGCGAGCTCCGACGTCCGACTCCTGCAGGAGGCCTACAAGGCCTATCGCGCAGCCGCCCACCGCCTGGCCCTGCAAAAGCAGCCCGGCAGCGTGAGCGGAGACCACTTCCACGAGGAGCGCCGCGGCGTGATGCGGATCTGGCGCGAACTGGGGCTGGCCTGAACCGCCCCGAGACCCCCGAATTCTTGTTAGGAGCTGGCAAATTATGTCGATGGCCGATCGTGATGGCGTTATCTGGTATGACGGCGAGCTGGTGCCGTGGCGCAGCGCGCAGACCCACGTGCTGACCCACAGCCTGCACTACGGCATGGGCGTGTTCGAGGGCGTGCGCGCCTACAACACTCCGGATGGCACCGCGATCTTCCGTCTGCAGGCGCACACCGACCGCCTGTTCGACTCCGCCCACATCATGGGCATGAAGATCCCCTTCACCAAGGAAGAGATCAACGAGGCCACCCGCGCCGCGGTGCGCGAGAACGGTCTGGAGAGCGCCTACATCCGCCCGCTGGCCTTCTACGGCTCGGAAGGCATGGGCATCCGCGCCGACAACCTGAAGGTCCACGTGGTCATCGCCGCCTGGCACTGGGGCGCCTACATGGGCGAGGAAGCCCTGGAGCGCGGCATCAAGATCCGCACCAGCTCGTTCACTCGCCACCACGTGAACATCTCGATGACCCGCGCCAAGGCCAGCGGCCACTACATCAACTCGATGCTGGCCCTGCAGGAAGCCGTGTCCGCCGGCGCCGACGAGGCCCTGCTGCTGGATCCGGAAGGCTACGTGGCCGAGGGCTCGGGCGAGAACGTGTTCATCGTCAAGGACGGCGTGATCTACACCCCCGAGGTCACCGCCTGCCTGAACGGCATCACCCGCAACACCGTGCTGACCCTGGCGCGCGAGCTGGGCGTGGAGATCGTCGAGAAGCGCATCACCCGCGACGAGGTGTACATCGCCGACGAGGCCTTCTTCACCGGCACCGCCGCCGAAGTGACCCCGATCCGCGAACTGGACGGCCGCCAGATCGGCGCCGGCCGCCGCGGCCCGGTCACCGAGAAGCTGCAGAAGGCCTACTTCGACCTGGTCACCGGCAAGACCGCTGCCCACGCCGAATGGCGCACCCTGGTCAAGTAAGCACGACCCGGATCCGCGTAGGGTGGGTCAGGCCGCAGGCCGTAACCCACCATCCGGCCCGCCGGGCCGGCCAGCGGTGGATCCGCCGGCGGATGCCTGCGGCATCCTTGGTGGGTTACGCTGCTGGTGCAGCTAACCCACCCTACGATTTCCTGCTTCCGGCTTTTCTATGAATATCCTGATCATCGGCCCCAGCTGGGTGGGCGACATGGTGATGGCGCAGACGCTGTTCCAGTGTCTCAGGCAGCGCCATCCCGATTGCGCCATCGACGTGCTGGCCCCCGAGTGGAGCCGGCCGATCCTCGAGCGCATGCCCGAGGTGCGCCAGGCCCTGAGCTTCCCGTTCGGCCACGGCGTGCTCGACCTCGCCGGGCGCCGGCGCATCGGCAAGTCGCTGGCCGGTCGGTACGACCAGGCGATCCTGCTGCCCAACTCGCTGAAATCCGCGCTGGTGCCGTTCTTCGCCGGTATCCCCCAGCGCACCGGCTGGGTCGGCGAGCTGCGCTACGGCCTGCTCAACGACATCCGCAAGCTGGACAAGCAGCGCTATCCGCTGATGATCGAACGCTTCATGGCCCTGGCCTATGCGCCGGGCGCCGCGTTGCCGCAACCCTATCCGCGTCCGCACCTGCAGATCGACCCGGCCAGCCGTGCCGCGGCGCTGCAGAAATTCGGCCTGGAGCTGGACCGCCCGGTGCTGGCGCTGTGCCCCGGCGCCGAGTTCGGCGAGGCCAAGCGCTGGCCGGCCGAGCACTACGCCGCGGTGGCCGACGCGAAGATCCGCGCCGGCTGGCAGGTCTGGCTGTTCGGCTCGAAGAACGACCACCCGGTCGGCGAGGCGATCCGCGAGGAGCTGATCCCCGGCCTGCAGGAGGAGGCGGTCAACCTGGCCGGCGAGACCAGCCTGGCCGAGGCCATCGACCTGTTGTCCTGCGCCGCGGCGGTGGTGTCCAACGACTCCGGGCTGATGCACGTGGCCGCCGCGCTGGATCGCCCGCTGGTGGCGGTGTACGGCTCCACCTCGCCGCAGTTCACCCCGCCCCTGGCCGAGCAGGTGGAGATCGTCCGCCTCGGCCTCGACTGCAGCCCGTGCTTCGAGCGCACCTGCCGCTTCGGCCACTACAACTGCCTGCGCGACCTGCCGCCGCAGCCGGTGCTGGCGGCGCTCGAACGCCTGGCCGGCGAACCGCTGGCCGATCCGTTGCCGCTGGAGCACTGAGTGCGCGTCCTGCTGATCAAGACCTCGTCGCTGGGCGATGTGATCCACAGCCTGCCGGCGCTGACCGACGCCATGCGCGCCATTCCCGGCATCCGCTTCGACTGGGTGGTGGAGGAGGGCTTCGCCGAGATCCCGACCTGGCACCCGGCGGTCGAGCGGGTCATCCCGGTGGCCCTGCGCCGCTGGCGCAGGAACCTCTGGCAGACCTGGCGCAGCGGCGAGTGGCAGCGCTTCAAGGCGGCCGTTGCCGAGCGCGACTACGACCTGGTGCTCGACGCCCAGGGCCTGGTCAAGAGCGCCTTCCTCAGCCGCTACGCGCGCGGCCCGGTCGCCGGCCTGGATCGCGCCAGCGCCCGCGAACCGCTGGCCAGCCGCTTCTACGATCGAGGCTGCGCGGTGCCCTGGGGCATGCATGCGGTGGAGCGCCTGCGCCAGCTGTTCGCCCAGGCGCTCGGTTATCCGCTGCCGATGGAAACCGGCGACTATGCGCTGGACCGCCAGCGTCTGCTCGCCGGGCGCGACGACCAGCCCTACCTGCTGTTCCTGCACGGCACCACCTGGGCCACCAAGCACTGGCCGGAGCGCTACTGGCGCGAGCTGGCCGAACTGCTCGGTCGCCAGGGCTGGGCGATCCGCCTGCCGTGGGGCAATGCCGAGGAGAAGGCGCGCGCCGAGCGCATCGCCGCCGGCCTGGCGCACGTCAGCGTACTGCCGAAACTGAACCTCGCCGGTGTCGCCAGCGAGCTGGCCGGCGCGCGCGCCTGCGTGGCGGTGGACACCGGCCTCGGCCACCTGGCAGCCGCCCTCGACGTGCCGACCGTGTCCCTGTACGGGCCGACCAACCCCGGCTTCACCGGCGCCTACGGGCGCGGGCAGGTCCACCTGGCCAGCGACTTCCCCTGCGCGCCCTGCCTGAAGAAGCGCTGCGCTTACCAGCCGAGCGCCGAGGACCGCCAGCGCTTCGACCTGGCCAGCGAACAGCCGCTGTGCTTCACCCGTCTGAATCCGGCGCGGGTCGCCGCCGAACTGGCCGCCCTGCTGCCTGCGAGAATCGCCTGATGCAACTGGCCTTCGTGCTCTACAAGTACTTCCCCTTCGGCGGCCTGCAGCGCGACTTCCTGCGCATCGCCCAGGAGTGCCAGCGCCGCGGCCACGCCATCCGCGTCTACACGCCGATCTGGGAGGGCGAGGTGCCCGCCGGCTTCGACGTGCGTGTGGCGCCGATCAGGGCGTTCTTCAATCACAATCGCAACGAGAAGTTCAGCGCCTGGCTGGCCGCCGAGCTGGCCCGCGAGCCGGTCGACCGGGTGGTCGGCTTCAACAAGATGCCCGGCCTCGACGTCTACTACGCCGCCGACGGCTGCTACGAGGACAAGGCGCAGACCCTGCGCAATCCCTTCTACCGCCTCGGCAAGCGCTACCGGCACTTCGCCGCCTACGAGCGTGCGGTGTTCGCCGCCGAGGCGAACACCGAGATCCTGATGATCTCCGAGGTGCAGCAGCCGCTGTTCGTCAGGCACTACGGCACACCCGCCGGGCGCTTCCACCTGCTGCCGCCGGGCATCGCCCAGGACCGCCGCGCGCCGGCCAACGCCGCAGAGATCCGCGCCGGGTTCCGCATGGAATTCGGCCTGGGCGACGACGACCTGCTGCTGGTGCAGATCGGCTCGGGGTTCAAGACCAAGGGCCTGGATCGCAGCCTCCGGGCGCTGGCCAGCCTGCCGCGCGAGCTGAAGCAGCGCACCCGGCTGATCGCCATCGGCCAGGACGATCCCAAGCCGTTCCTGCTGCAGGTCAAGGCCCTCGGCCTGTCCGGGCAGGTGCAGATCCTCAAGGGCCGCAGCGACATCCCGCGCTTCCTGCTCGGCGCCGACCTCTTGATCCACCCGGCCTACAACGAGAACACCGGCACCGTGCTGCTCGAGGCGCTGGTTTCCGGCCTGCCGGTGCTGGTCACCGACGTCTGCGGCTACGCCCACTACATCGCCGAGGCCGACTGCGGCCGGGTACTGCCCAGCCCGTTCGCCCAGGAGCGCCTCAACCAGTATCTGGCCGAGATGCTCGCCGACGATGCCGCCCGCGCCCGCTGGGCCGCCAATGGCCTGGCCTATGCCGACACGGCGGACCTCTACTCCATGCCGCAGAAGGCCGCCGACGTGATCCTCGGGGGGCAAGCATGAACACGATCCGTAGGGGCGAATTCATTCGCCTGCAGCTGTCCGGGAAGGCGAATGAATTCGCCCCTACGGGAGTGCTGCGATGCAACTGATCCTCGCCGAACCGTTCAAGAGCCTGTGGGCCGGCCGCGACGCCTTCGCCGAGGTAGAGAAGCTGCAGGGCCAGGTCTACCGCGAGCTGGAAGGTCGCCGCACCCTGCGTACCGAAGTGGCCGGGCACGGCTACTTCGTCAAGATCCACCGCGGCATCGGCTGGGGCGAGATCGTCAAGAACCTGCTGACCCTCAAGGCGCCGGTGCTCGGCGCCGGCCAGGAGTGGACGGCGATCCAGCGCCTCGCCGCGGCCGGCGTGCCGACCATGACCGCGGTGGCCTTCGGCGCGCGCGGCGCCAATCCGGCGACCCAGCACTCGTTCATCGTCACCGAGGAGCTGGCGCCCACCGTCAGCCTCGAGGACTTCAGCCGCGACTGGCGCGACAGCCCGCCGCCGCCGCGTCTCAAGCGCGCGCTGATCCAGCGGCTCGCCGAGATGGTCGGGGACATGCACCGCGCCGGGGTCAACCATCGCGACTGCTACATCTGCCACTTCCTGCTGCATACGGACAAGCCCGTGCGCGCCGACGATTTCCGCCTGTCGGTGATCGACCTGCACCGCGCGCAGACCCGCGCCGCCGTGCCGCGGCGCTGGCGCGACAAGGACCTGGCCGCGCTGTACTTCTCGGCGCTGGACATCGGCCTGACCCGCCGCGACCTGCTGCGTTTTCTCAGGGTCTATTTCCGCCGCCCGCTGCGCGACACCTTGCGCGACGAGGCGCGTCTGCTGGCCTGGCTCGGAGCCAAGGCGGCGCAGCTGCAGGCGCGCTACCTGCGCAAGTACGCCCCGGGAGCCTCGGCGTGAGTGGCTGGCAACTGGCGGTGGAGCTGCCCGAGCCGGCGCGTGCGGCCTTCGCCGACCTCGACCGGGTGTTCGCCCTGGAGGGCGAGTGGATCGCCAGCGATCCGCTGTCGGAGGTGCTGCGCGTCGAGGTGGCCGGCGTGCGCTATTACGTGAAGCGCTACTGGGGCGCCGGCAAGGGGCTGCGCCGCTGGCTGGGCCGGCCGCGGATCAAGGCCGAGTGGCAGAACCTGCGCCGTTTCGCCAAGTGGGGCATTCCCACCGCGCCCATCGTCGCCTGGGGACTGGAGCGGTGCTGCGGGCTGTTCCGCCGCGGGGCGATGATCACCCGCGAACTGCCGGCCACCCGCGACCTCGCAGCTCTGGCCAGCCTGTGCCATCCCGAGCGCCGCGACCCGCGCCTGCGCGATGGCGCCTGGGTGCGCAGGGTCGGCGCGCAGGTCGCCGAAGCCACCCGGCGCATGCACGATCGGCGCTTCACCCACAACGATCTGAAATGGCGCAACCTGCTGGTCGACGAGGCCGGGCGGGTCTATCTGATCGACTGCCCGTCCGGCAGCTTCTGGTGGGGGCCGCTGTTGCGCCGCCGCATCGTCAAGGACCTGGCCTGCCTGGACAAGGTCGCCAAGCAGGTGCTGTCGCGCAGCCAGCGCCTGCGCTTCTATCTGCAGTACAGTGGCGGCCGGCATCTGACGGTCGCCGACAAGCAGCGCATCCGGCAGATCGCCGGCTATTTCGAGGGACGCGAATGAAGGATTTCATGGCCGCCGAGGACCGCGCGCTCCTCGAGTCCCGCGGGCTGGACAGTTTCGCGGCGCTGTGGGCGCTGGAGCTGCCCGCCGTGGATGCTCCCAACACTGAGCGCGGCGGCTGGAGCAGTGTCTGCCGTCTGGAGCTGGGCGAGCGCGCCTACTACCTCAAGCGCCAGCGCAACCACCTGACCCGCAGCCTGCTCCGGCCGCAGGGCGAGCCGACCTTCGCCCGCGAGCTGCGCAATATCCAGCGCTACCGGATGCTCGGCATTCCCGCCCTGCAGGCGGCCTTCTATGCCGAGCGCAAGATCGCCGGTGAGCAGCGCGCGATCCTGCTGACCCGGGCGCTGGATGACTGGCGCGATCTGGCCGGCTGGCTGCAGGGCTGGGCGCAGCTGGCCGCCGCCGAACGGCAGGCCGTCCTGAACGCCTGCGGCGCACTGCTGCGCCGGCTGCACGGGGCCGGTCAGTTGCATGGCTGCCTGTACCCCAAGCACATCTTCCTGCGCCGGCAGGAAGGCGGCTTCGAGGCCTGCCTGATCGATCTGGAGAAGACCCGCCCGCTGCTGCTGGGGCGGCGCGACCGCGTCCGGGATCTGGAAACCCTGCTGCGACGTGCCGCTCCCGCCTGGGGGGAGGACGAACTGCGCCAACTGCTCGGCGTCTACCTCGCCGAAGGCGAGCCGCATGAGCCCTGGCTGCGGCGGCTGGCAGCCCGCCAGCGGCACAAGGCGACTCGCGCATGAGGCTGGCCGAACTGCAGGAGGCCGGGCGCACGCCGCCCCTGCCGCTGGACATCGAGTTGCCGGAAGGTCCCCTGCGCCTGCTCAGCCTGCTGCGCGTGCTGCCCGGCCAGCGCTACGTCGGCGCAGCCGAGTGGCGGGGGCGCCGGGTGCTGGCCAAGCTGCTGGTCGGCGGCCGGGCGCAGCGCCAGCACGCCCGCGAGCTGGCCGGTGCGCGCCTGCTCGGCGAGCAGGGGCTGGCCACGCCCGAACTGCTGGCCGAGGGGCTGGCGGTGGGCGAGGGCGGCTGGCTGCTGTTCGAGTTTCTCGACGACGCCGTGAGCCTCGGCAGCGTCTGGCAGGCCATGGCCGATCAGCCGCCGCTGTCCGCCGCGCAGCATGCGCTGCTGGCCGAGGCGCTGGCCGCCGTCGGCCGCCTGCATGCCCGCGGCCTGTGGCAGGACGACCTGCACCTGGACAACCTGTTGCGCCGGGACGGGCGGCTGTACCTGATCGACGGCGGCGGCATCCGCGCCCAGTCGCCCGGCCAGCCGCTGGCCCGTGTGCAGGCGCTGCAGAACCTCGCCGTGTTCTTCGCCCAGTTGCCGGCCGAGCTGGAACCGTTCATCGAAGAGCTGCTGGTTCATTATCGTGCAGGCAATCCGGGCGCCGAACTGCGCGCTGCTGACCTGCGTGACTCGATCGCCGAGGTGCGCCGCTGGCGTCTGAAGGACTACCTGAAAAAGCTCGGCCGCGACTGCACGCTGTTTTGCGTCGAGCGCGAGCGCGGCGGGCTGAGCATCGCCCGCCGCGACCAGGCCGACCAGCTGCTGGCGCTGCTGCGCGACGCGGATGCGGCCATCGCCGCCGGCCGGGCGCTCAAGCAGGGCGGCAGCGCCACGGTGGCGCGCGTCGAGCTGGCCGGCCGCTCGCTGGTGATCAAGCGCTACAACATCAAGGGCTTCATGCACTGGCTCAAGCGCTGCTGGCGGCCGAGCCGCGCCTGGCACAGCTGGGTGGAAGGCAATCGCCTGGAGTTCCTCGGCATCGCCACCCCGCGCCCGCTGGCGATGCGCGAGAGCCGCCGCTTCGGCCTGCGCGGGCGCGCCTGGCTGATTACCGAGCATGCCGACGGAGAGGATATACTCAACCGCTTTGCGGCCCACGTGCACGGCGCGCCGCCCGAGGCCGAGCTGCAGGCGCTGGAGCGGCTGTTCGCCGCGCTGCTGCGCGAACGCATCGGCCACGGCGACCTCAAGGGCACCAACCTGCTCTGGCAGGACGGCCGCTGGGCGCTGATCGACCTCGACGCCATGCGCCAGCACCGCTGCCCGCGCCGCTTCGCCCGCGCCTACGCCAGGGATCGTGCGCGTTTCCTGCGCAACTGGCCGGCCGACTCGGCCCTGTACCGCTTGCTCGACGAACGTTTACCGCAGGTGCCCGACACCTGCCCTGAATAGATAGAGGGAAACATCTGTGGCACTGACCGTCCTCGGCCTTTCCGGCGCCCTCAGCCATGACCCGTCCGCCGCGCTGTACATCGACGGCAAGCTGATCGCCGCCGTCGAAGAAGAGCGCTTCGTGCGCGACAAGCATGCGAAGAACCGCATGCCCTACGAGTCGGCGAAGTTCTGCCTGGAACAGGCCGGCATCAAGCCGGAAGACGTCGACGTGGTGGCCATTCCCTTCGCGCCGATCAGCATCTTCGAGAAGGCCCGCTGGCAGTACGCCAAGCGCTACGCCTACGCGCCGGACCGCGCCCTCGATGCCATCCTGTTCGGCAATCGTCGCTACTACCGCTACAAGAAGCGCATCCAGTGGTGCCTGCAGCAGCTTGGCTTCGACCTCAAGAAGGTCCGGATCGAGCCGGTCGAGCACCACCTGGCGCACGCCTCCAGCGCTTACCACTGCTCCGGCTTCAGCGAGAAGACCGCGATCATGGGCATCGACGGCAAGGGCGAGTACGCCACGACCTTCTTCGGCTGGGGCGAGAACGGCAAGATCCACAAGATCAAGGAATTCTACGACCCGGACTCGCTGGGCGGCCTGTACGGCGCGATCACCGAGTACCTCGGCTTCGAGATGCTCGACGGCGAGTTCAAGGTGATGGGCATGGCGCCCTACGGCGACGCCGCCAAGTACGATTTCTCGCGCCTGGCCAAGTTCGAGAACGGCGAACTGACCATCAACACCGAGTACGCCAACGTCATCGGCTTCCGTCGCTACAAGGAAAACGGCAAGGGCTACTACTTCTCGCCCAAGCTGATCGAGTGGCTGGGCCCCAAGCGCGAGGGCGACATCGCCGACGACCCGTACATCCACTACGCCGCGGCCATGCAGGCGCTGTTCGAGAAGCTGGCGCTGGAGATGATGGACTACTACCTGGGCGACATCATCAGGCAGACCGGCAAGATCGCCTTCGCCGGCGGCTGTGCGCTGAACGTCAAGCTCAACCAGAAGATCATCGCCCGCGACGAGGTCAAGGAACTGTTCGTCCAGCCGGCCTCCGGCGACGCCGGCACCGCGGTGGGCGCCGCCGCCTACGTGTCGGTGGCCCGCGGCGTGCCGGTGGAGAAGATGGAACACGTCTACCTCGGCCCGGCCTACTCCAACGAGGACGTGATCGCCGCCTGCGCCCGCCACCCGAACAAGCCGGTGTTCAAGCGCATCGACGACACCGCCCAGCGCATCGCCAGGATCATGGTCGACGGCAACCCGGTGGCCTGGTTCCAGGGCCGCATGGAGTTCGGCCCGCGCGCCCTCGGCGGGCGCTCGATCATCGGCTGCCCGAGCGTGCCGGGCGTCGCCGACCGCATCAACGAGCAGATCAAGTTCCGCGAGCGCTGGCGGCCGTTCTGCCCGTCGATGCTCGACACCGTGGCACCGCAGATGCTCAAGGTCGACCACCCGAGCCCGTTCATGACCTTCACCTTCGAGGTCGTTGATGAGTGGAAGGACCGCGTGCCGGAAGTGGTCCACGAGGACGGCACCTCGCGCGCCCAGGTGCTGGAGCGCCGCCACAACCCGCGCTGGTACGACCTGATGCTCGAGCTGGAGAAGCTCACCGGCAACGGCGTGTCGCTGAACACCTCGCTCAACCGCCGCGGCGAGCCGATGGTCTGCTCGCCCACCGACGCGCTGAACATGTTCTACGGTTCGGACCTGCAGTACCTGATCATGGAAGACATTCTGGTGGTCAAGGAGGGCTGCAACTGGTATAACGAATGTTAGTCAATTTTCCGGCGATGTTGTATTTGTACGGTTATGAACGGGCACGTTTTGCTCTGACGCTTGTCTCTATGGCCATCGAGTGCAGTCATGAGTGATGTGGTGTATTTCTCCAAGATGTTCCAGGCCGTTCCGCATCTGGCGCAAGTGGCAGGAGTGCTGCCCGGAACATTTGTGACCAGTCGCCGTTCGACGATCAGTGCCGTGCGTAACCTGTATCCGCATCTGGATATCGCCGCCTATTCCAAGTTCTTCGGTCCCTGGCGGCGCGGGAACCGCCTGTTGCGAGACGCGCAAGTGATAGTTACCGGCTCTCCCTATCGTGATTTCCTTGCGCCGTACCATGGCAAGAAGTGCACGGTATTCCATGGGACCTATACCTTGTTGAGTCGCGAGGCATTGCTGAAGAACAGCCACTTCGACTTGCTTTGTGTTATCGGTCCGCGTATGCGTAGCATGATCGAGCGTTATGCGGCTGATCTTGACCTCAATACCGTCGAGACGGGCTTTTTGCCCTTTTGCGAGTTTCCGGATCGTAGCGTCAGTTTCACTGCGCAAACTCTTGCATCCTTGGGGCTTGATCCTGCCCGACAGACCGTGCTCTACACGCCGAGCCGTCGGGGGGTCGGTTCATGGGAGGTGGCTGCCGAGCATTTGTTGCGCACCGCCCCCGCTCACTTCAACCTGATTATGCGGCCGCATCCGAGCCAGGGCTTGACGCCCCGGGCGGCAGACCGTGCCCTTGGCCGCCGGCTGATGGCCCAGGCTGCGGTTCGGGGCAATGCATTGATCGACCTGTCTTCCCAGCCGCTGTCTGCCATGCTGGCGATCAGCGATGTGGTGGTCTCCGATGCAAACTCTCCGGCAGAGGAGTCCATGTTCTACGATCTGCCCTTGGTATTCCTGGAGACGGAGAGGCTCGGGCGCAAGGCGGCGTTGGAGAATGGACTGCGGCATGGCTTGCATCAGGACCATATCGACATGCGGTTGTCTTTCTTCGAAACCGGAATATGCATGAGCGCGCAGGCGGGGTTGGACTTCTCGACGGTTCTGGATGAAGCCATAAGCCGAAGTGCAGAGTTTTCACCTCGCCGCTTGGCATATTTTTCATGGGTGTTCGGCCAGCGCGACAAGTGCGCCAACGAACGGGTTGCCGCGGCAATCAAGACCCATCTGCTCAACTAGGCACTGTTATGTTCAAAGATAAAGTCATTCTGGTTACGGGTGGTGCAGGTTCTTTCGGCAACACCTTTGTGCCGATGACGCTGGCTAAATACAGTCCGCGCAAGATCATCATATTTTCGCGTGATGAAATGAAGCAGTGGGACATGGCCAAGAAGTTCGAAGGCGACAAGCGCGTTCGATTCTTCATTGGCGATGTACGTGACAAGGATCGCTTGTACCGCGCTCTGGATGGTGTGGATTACGTAGTGCATGCAGCAGCCACCAAAATCGTTCCCACAGCCGAGTACAATCCGTTCGAATGCATCAAGACCAACGTGCTCGGTGCTATGAACCTGATCGATGCCTGTATCGATAAGAACGTCAAGGGAGTGGTCGCCTTGTCCACGGACAAGGCGAGCAGCCCGATCAATCTGTACGGGGCCACCAAGCTTACCAGCGACAAGCTTTTTGTTGCAGGCAATGCATATTCCGGTGAGCACGGTACCCGTTTTTCAGTGGTGCGCTATGGCAATGTGATGGGCTCGCGCGGATCGGTTATCCCGTTCTTCATGTCGATCAAGGACAAAGGCGTGCTGCCTATTACCGATGAGCGGATGACGCGCTTCATGATCTCCCTGGAGCAAGGAGTGGAGCTCGTCTGGCATGCCTTCGAAGACATGGAGGGAGGGGAGATCTACGTCAAGAAGATTCCTTCGATGAAGGTCACCGACCTGGCTCGTGTGGTCGCCCCCGGCGCGCGCCACGAGGTCGTAGGTATCCGTCCGGGCGAGAAGCTGCACGAGCAGATGATCAGTGCCGAAGACGCGTACTACACCTACGAGTACCCGGAGCACTTCAAGATTCTGCCCAGCATCAACCAGTGGGCTGTCTGCCCCAGTCGTATCAAGGATGGAGCGAAGGTCCCCGAGGGCTTCGTCTATTCGAGTGATAACAACAGCGAGTGGATGAGCGATGCGCAGCTGCAACAATGGATCGAAGAGAATCGCGAGAAGATAGGCAGCATATGAGCATTCCTTATGGTCGCCAGCAGGTGCTGCAAGCGGACATCGATGCAGTCGCCGCGGTACTCCAGTCGGACTTCCTGACCCAGGGGCCGGCCGTTCCGCGTTTCGAGTCCGCGGTGGCAGAACATGTAGGAGCACGCCACGCGCTAGCGGTGAACAGCGCGACCTCTGCCTTGCATCTGGCGTGCCTGGCGCTGGAGCTGGGCCCCGGGGACGTGCTGTGGACTTCGCCAATTACCTTCGTCGCCTCGGCTAACTGTGCGCTTTACTGCGGCGCGAAGGTCGACTTCGTCGACATCGATCCGGACACCTACAACCTCTGTGCCCAGGCGCTGGAGGCGAAGCTTGTCCAGGCCGAGCGCGAAGGGCGCCTGCCCAAGGTCGTCGTCGCGGTGCATATGTGCGGGCAGTCGTGTGACATGGCGCAGATAGGCCGTTTGGCGCAGCGCTATGGCTTCAGGGTCATTGAGGACGCCTCGCACGCCATCGGTGGCAAGTTCGAAGGTGCATTCATCGGTGCTTGCCAGTACAGCGACATCACGGTGTTCAGTTTTCACCCGGTGAAGATCATCACCACCGGTGAAGGCGGCATGGCGCTGACCAACTCGGCGGAGCTGGCGGCCAGGATGGCCCTGTTGCGTAGTCATGGGGTGACTCGTGATCCCGCGCTCATGGATCAGGCCAGCCATGGACCCTGGTACTACCAGCAGATCGATCTGGGCTTCAACTACCGGATGACCGATATGCAGGCTGCGCTCGGGCATTCTCAGCTACAGCGACTGGACGACTATGTCGCGACCCGTCACCGGTTGGCACAGCAGTACGATCGTTTACTGGCGGACCTTCCCGTAGCATTGCCACTGCGTCGCGAGGACAGCTACTCGGCATTTCACTTGTACGTCGTGCGGGTGCCGGCGGATCGGCGCGCGGCGATTTTCACTCACATGCGCGAGCAGGACATCGGGGTCAACGTGCACTACATCCCTGTGCATACCCAGCCCTACTACGCGGCACTGGGGTTTGCGCCTGAGGATTTCCCGCAAGCCATGGCCTACTACGCCGAGGCCTTGAGCCTGCCGATGTATGCGACCTTGAGCGATGAGCAGCAGCTGCAGGTGGTTGAAGCGCTGAAGCGGGCGTTGCAATCTTGAACGTGGCGATCATTCCCGCTCGTGGCGGCAGCAAGCGGATACCGCGCAAGAATGTCCGCGAGTTCTGCGGCAAGCCGATGATCGTCTGGAGCATCGAGGCGGCGCTGCAGAGCAAGTTGTTCGATCATGTCGTGGTCAGTACCGATGACGACGAGATCGCCCGGATCGCGGTTGGGCACGGAGCGCAGGTGCCTTTCCGGCGCCCTCCGCATCTGGCGGACGATTTCGCTGCTACCCGCCCGGTGGTGAATCACGCTATTGGCGAAGTGGAGCGCCTGTATGGTGCGCCCGAGTATGTTTGCTGCCTGTACGCTACAGCGCCTTTTGTCGAGTCGACGGATCTGCAGGCCGCCTATGAATTGCTGGCCGGCACCACGGCGGCGCAGTTCGTCTTCTCCGTGGCGACCTACGCCTATCCCGTGCAACGGGCTTTGCGGCTAGGCCAGAATGGCTTTACCGAAATGTTCTACCCCGAGTATGCCGCGACACGCTCGCAAGACCTGGAGGAAAGCTATCACGATGCTGGGCAGTTCTATTGGGGGCGCCGCGAAGCGTTCCTGTCCAATGTCAGTGCGTTCAGCGCCAGATCCCTGCCCTACGTATTGCCCCGCCACCGCGTGCAGGATATCGACACGAGCGAGGACTGGCGGCGCGCCGAACTGATGTTCAAGTTGCTGCATGAAGGCGCATGAGGCGTTGCGGGTCCTGATCCGGTGCGATGCCAGCCCGCTTCTTGGCGTTGGCCACCTGATGCGTTGCGATGCGTTGGCGCAGCGGCTTGTGCAGGCCGGAGTGCAGGTCTCCATGCTCGGCCCGGATGAGGCCTACCAGCGTTCGCTGCAGGCCTCGAGTTACAGCCGGTGGACCGCCTCTCCCTGGCGCGGTGAGGAGTCCGAAGCGCTGGCGTTGGCGGGCCTGCTGGCCGGACAGGATTATGATTTCTTGATCGTGGATGATTATCGTGCCGGCCCTGCTTTCCAGCGACTGCTGGCCGAGTCGGGGGGGCGTTGGTTGCAGTTCTACGCGCCGACCAGCGAGGCGATTTATGCCGATATTGCGTTGTGCAGCAACCCTTCGGCCGGTCACGACAGTTTCGCAAGGCGCGTGTGTCGGCCTGAATGCCGGCTGCTGGTCGGTCTGGACTATGCGCTCCTGCGCGAGGAGTTCGTGCACCTTGCTCCGCCGCGCCTGCGTTCTGGAGTGCAAAGTTTGTTGCTGACCTTCGGTGGTGGCGACGACCGTGGGCTGGTCTTGCAGGCCCTGACTGATCTGGATTGCCCGGGGCTGGCAGGAACAGCGGTAACGGTCATCGCGGGCCACGGCAATCCACGCAATGAGGGCAATCGGCGTGCGTTGGCAAGCCTCAGGCATCTCGAGGCTGCCTACCTTGTACAGCCCGACAATATCGCGGCGCTGCTGGGACATGCCGACCTGGCTATAATGGCCGGCGGTACGACCTCCTATGAGGCGGCCCGATGTGGTCTGCCGATGCTGCTGGTCAGTATTGCCGATAACCAGATTGAGCAGAGCCAGGCCATGCAGCGATTGGGCTGCGCCCGCTATCTGGGGCCTCATGAAGCCATCGAGCCCGGGGTGCTGCGTGAGCATGTCTTGCGCCTCAAGGATGCGCCTGAGATTCTGCGTCGCATGAGTGGTCGCGCCGCTGCCGTCGTGGATGGCCGGGGTGGCGCCAGGGTCGTTGAAACCATCCTTTCGTTTTTGAGGCACGTATGACCAAGCAGGTGGTTATTCTAGGCGGGCATGGCGATGGGCTTGTCGCCGCACAGGTCATTCTCGATATGGCCGCGGCCGGGCAGGACATCATGCTTGCCGGTTTTCTCAACGATCACAATCCGCTTGGTAGCGATATCGGTGGCTATCCCGTCTTGGGGCGTACCCGTGACTGGCGCGACCTGCCTGCCGACACCTGTTTTCATTTCGCCTTGCTGAGCGTTGGCAAGATGCAGCAGCGTGTCGATCTGATCCGCGGATTCAACATACCGCCCGAGCGGATTGTCAGCTTGATTCATCCCACTGCACAGATCGCCGCCGATTGCGTGCTTGGGGCAGGAGCGCTGGTCTGCGCCTATGCCGTCCTGCAGCCAGGAGTGCGTACCGGTCTGTGCTGCAGCATCAGGGCGGGCGCCAACCTGGGGCACGATGTACGGCTTGACGACTTTGTCTACGTGGGCCCCAATGCCACGCTGTGCGGCTATGCCAAGGCGGACTGCGGTGCCTATGTGGCGCCGAATGCCGTAGTGCGCGACCGCACGGACCTTGGCGCTTTCGCCGTGCTCGCCGCAGCCTCCGTCGCCTACAAGTCTTTGCCTGCCTCCAGCACCTGGATCGGTAATCCTGCAAGAAGGGCCGTTTAGCATGTCCGAGATCAGGCGGTTGCAGCTGCAATACAAGGGGGACCGTGCGTACCTGCATGGCAGCGATATATTCGATGCCGTCAACGGGCTCGCCAGTGGCCTGCATCACGGATATGTGTCGCGTATCGCTTTCCGTCGCCTGGCGACTCATGCCCTTGCCGTGGTGGACGAGTTGCCAGCCTCGGGCATCGATCCGGTTGCAGACATCACCGTATCCAGCCGAGCCGACAATGCCGTGGTGGCAAAGTGGTGGCTGGTCGAGACCGATGTGCCGGTGCAGGGGCGTTATGCTTATGACGAGCATCTTATCGCGCAAGCCTGCGAAGTGGACGGGCGGGCGCGCTGCCTGGCGAAGCTGCGCGATGTCAACTTCACCCTGATCGAAGAGGTCGTTGCCGCGCACAAGGTGCTCTGCGGCGCTCTTGCGACGGAGGCAGGTGGCCGCTGGTTATTTGCCCAATTGTTGTTGTCGACACCGCTTGAAGGTGACGTGTCGAAGATCGAGCTGACTAACACTGCCTTGCTGAACGGCAAGATGGCGGCCAGTGACTTGAGGCTCGATGGCGCCAAGGTGGGTAGTATTCGCTTCATGAGGGGCTGACATGCTGGATATCGAGGCGTTAGGCATGCGCTACGTCGACAGTCAGGCCCAGGCTCGGCGCGTCGTCGGCGAAGGGGAGGCTTTCTTGCTGGCCAGGATAGGTTCCGCAGCTTTCGGCATGGGGGGCTCCGGCGCCGAGCATTTGCGTGCGA
Source organism: Stutzerimonas stutzeri (assembly GCF_024451105.1). Lineage (GTDB taxonomy): Bacteria > Pseudomonadota > Gammaproteobacteria > Pseudomonadales > Pseudomonadaceae > Geopseudomonas > Geopseudomonas stutzeri_A. The sequence continues at coordinate 495,994 of NZ_JANGEY010000001.1, read as the reverse complement.
AGAACGGTCGGCTGCACATGTGCGGACGCCAGAAACCCCAGTTCGCTTCGAGTAAAGCGCCCGGGCGCATACGCGATCTACCGAGCGCTGCCAGCGTGCAGCCCGGCGACAGCGATGCCTTTCTGCTGCATCGGGGGGGCGCCGCGCTTGTCGACGCCACTGCTCACCGTTTTTCGGATGAGAAGAGTAGTTTCGTATTGGATATGCGCCGGACAGGTAGCACGGTGCCGTCGATACTGCCGCTGTTGCTAGAGAAGAACCGGGATCTGGCTCGGCGGCAGGTGTTGTTGTGTGGTTTCGGCGCTGGCCTGTCTTGGGATGCAGAATTGTCAAACAGAGCGCCTGGAAAAGCTACGGGCCATCCATGATCAGGAGTACAGCATGATTGATTTGAACGTCATTGGCCAAGCCATGAAGGCCGCGGGTATCGAGTTGCCTCTGGAAAGTATCGATCCCGATCAGCCGCTGCTCAGCCAGGGGCTGGACAGTCTCGATTCGTTCAATATTCTGTTGGAGTTGCAGGATATGACCGGTGTCAAGGTGGCCGATGATCAGGTCGAGGGTTTGAATACCTTGAATAATATCGTGGCGTTCTTCAACGCGGCTTAATCACATCTCTTGTTCGGTCGCGTCGGTGAGGTAGCTATGTTTTGTAGTGCGCAACCCCCGTTCATCATTGCTGAAATGTCGGGTAACCATAATCAATCCTTGCAGCGCGCCCTGGAAATTGTCGAGGCGGCAGCCGCCGCCGGGGCTCATGCGATCAAACTACAGACGTATACCGCCGACAGCATGACGCTGGCGATTGCGAAGGACGAGTTTGTCATTTCCGATCCAAAGTCCCTGTGGCGGGGCATGGACCTGCATTCGCTTTACCAGCAGGCCTATACTCCTTGGGAATGGCACGCACCGATCATGCAGCGTGCCAAGGAGCTGGGAATCCTGTGTTTTAGCTCGCCTTTCGATGAGGCGGCTGTCGACTTTCTCGAGTCTCTGGATGTCCCGTGCTACAAGATCGCATCGTTCGAGTGCGTAGATCTGCCGCTCATCAGGAAAGTGGCCGCCACGGGTAAGCCGATGATCATTTCAACTGGCATGGCATCTCTTGCGGAGATGAGCGAGGCGGTTCAGGCTGCTCGAGAAGCCGGTTGTCGGGAGTTGGTGTTGCTTAAGTGTACCAGTACCTATCCGGCTTCTCCTGCCAATACCAATTTGCGTACCATCGCCCACATGCGGGAGCTGTTCGGTTGCGAAGTGGGGTTGTCCGATCACACCATGGGTATTGGTGTATCGGTCGCTTCGGTCGCCCTTGGGGCGAGCGTGATCGAAAAGCACTTCACGCTCTCGCGCGCGGATGGTGGCGTGGACTCGGCTTTTTCGCTGGAGCCTCAAGAGCTTGCGGCCCTCGTGGTGGAAACCCGACGTGCCTGGGAGGCCATGGGGGTTGTGCATTACGGGCCGACGGAGGCCGAGGCCAAGGCTGTTACGCGGCGGCGCTCGCTGTACATCGCGCAGGATTTGCAAGCCGGTGATGTGCTCACGGCGGAGAATCTGCGCCGCGTGCGTCCTGGTCATGGCCTCCCGCCCAAATATTACGATGTACTGCTGGGCAAGCGTGTGAGCAAGGCAGTGGCTCGGGGTACGCCCGTCGATTGGTCGTTGTTCGAGTAGGCTCGCCCGCTGCCCCTGTCCGAAACCAGGGCTGTGTCCTGGTTTCTGCCTTTGCTGGCAGACGGCATCGCTGCAGTGCATTGCGAGGTTCTGCCAAATGAGATATTCCAGCCATATCGGGCAAGGCTCGGCGCGTGCAGAACCGAGGGCTGCATGAGGCGCTTGTACTGTCGGGGCGCGCCAAGGCTGGGGTGACGAGTGAGGGGGGTGAGAGATGCCGTGCAGCTTTGAAGAGCTGAAGGAGTTTTGGCGGGTCGAGATACTCGGGGGAAGTGGTATCTCGATTGGGGATAATGTGAAGATCGGGGCGGCCAGTTTTGTAAATAAAGATATTCCGAGCGATGTGACATACATTACTCGAAAGGAATCGGTCTTCTACCCAAGGTAGCACTGGTCAGGGGCCGCACGCAGCTGGATACTCGCTGGGGCGGTGACGCTCAACCCCGAGCGAGAGCAAGAACCGTTGCCGCTGAAAAAAGGTGGCCTGAAAACACGGTCTACGCGACAACTCCTTGAACAGTGTCGGAGTGAGGCTGCTGGCAGCCTCACTCCGACGTCTGTGCGTACAGGCGCCGCAGCTCCTGCAGCGGAAAGTCCGCGATCCGGTGGCGGATCAGGTAGTGCTCGAGGTGCTGGAAGTTGCGCTTGACTTGCCAGGCGTTGAGAGGGCGGCTCTTGAGCTGCATGTCGAGGGTATCGATCAGGCCGAAGCCTCCGCCGGGCAGAACGATGATGTTGCCAAGATGCAGCGAGCGGAAGTAGATGCCCAGTCGATGCAGGGTGCGGATGAATGCCGCCAACGGGGCGAGCAGGCTGTCGAGCCGCCCCGGTTGGCTGCGGTAGAGCTGCTCGACGGACTCGCCGGGCAGTGGTCGGTAGAGGCAGCCGCTCAGGCCGCTGGCGCGATCCAGCCAGAATATGTCGGTGATTTCGGGGGCTGGAATGCCCAGTTGCCGCAACTGCTCGATATTGCGGGCAAAGCGGCGGGCAGCCGGCTGCAGGCGGGCGAGGATCGGATGCCGGCGAGTGTGGAATATCTTCAGGAACTGCCCGTCGGGCAGGTCGAGAACCTTCGGGCCGCGCGCATCCTTCTCCAGCACCTCGCCCTGGGCCAGCCACTGTTGCCATTCGTTCGCTGTTACAATCCGCATCCGTTTTCTCTAGCCAGTCACAAGGGGCGACGCCATGGCCGGTTCTGCCGGGCAATCCGATCTGAAGGTGTACCTGCGTCTACTGAAGTATGTATTGCCCTACTGGGGAGCCTTCGCGCTCAGCATTGTCGGCTTCCTGCTGTTCGCCTCCAGTCAGCCGATGCTGGCGCACATGCTCAAGTACTTCCTCGACGGCTTGCAGAACCCTGACGGTGCCGAGCTGCTGGGGGTCCCGCTGATGCATGGCGTGCCACTGGCGATTGTACTCATTGCCGTCTATCAGGGCATAGGTTCGTTTCTCGGCAACTTCTTCCTGGCCAGGGTGGCGCGCGGCGTGGTCCACGATCTGCGCTGCACCCTGTTCGACAACCTGCTGACCCTGCCCAATCGCTATTACGACAGCCACAACTCCGGGCATCTGATCTCGCGCATTACCTTCAACGTCACCCAGGTCACCACGGCGGTCACCGACGCGATCAAGGTGGTGATCCGCGAAGGGCTGACGGTGATCTTCCTGTTCGGCTACCTGCTGTGGATGAACTGGAAGCTGACGCTGATCCTGGTCGCCATCCTGCCGCTGATCGCGCTGATGGTTTCGCTGGCCAGCAAGAAGTTTCGCAAGCAGAGCAAGAAGATCCAGGAAAGCATGGGTGATGTCACCCATATCGCTTCGGAGACCATCCAGGGCTATCGGGTGGTGCGCAGCTTCGGCGGCGAGGCCTACGAGCGGGCGCGCTTTCGCCAGGCCAGTTTCGACAACATGACCAAGGGCATGCGGATGATCCGCACCCAGGCGATTTACACGCCTACCCTCCAGTTGGTGATCTACAGCGGCATGGCGGCACTGATGTACATGGTGCTGTTCTTGCGTGGCGATGCCACGGCGGGCGAACTGGTCGCCTACATCACTGCGGCTGGCTTGCTGCCCAAGCCGATCCGCCAGCTGTCCGAAGTCAGCCCCAATATCCAGAAGGGCCTGGCGGCGGCCGACAGCATCTTCGGCCAGCTCGACGAACCGGCGGAAGTCGACCGCGGCACGCTGGAGCGCGAACGGGTCAGCGGCCGCCTGGAGGTGAAGGACCTCAGCTTCGTCTATCCGGAAACCGACAAGCAGGTGCTGCACGACATCAGCTTCAGCGTCGAGCCGGGGCAGATGGTGGCGCTGGTCGGCCGCTCCGGCAGCGGCAAGTCGACCCTGGCCAACCTGATTCCGCGCTTCTACCACCACGACCGCGGGCAGATCCTCCTCGACGGGTTGGAGATCGAGGACTACCGGCTGCGTAACCTGCGCCGGCACATCGCCCTGGTCACCCAGCAGGTGACCCTGTTCAACGACAGCGTGGCCAGCAACATCGCCTACGGCGATCTGGCCGGGGCGCCGCGCGAGGCCATCGAGCGGGCTGCCGCGGATGCCTACGCCAAGGAGTTCATCGACAAGCTGCCGCAGGGCTTCGATACCGAGGTCGGCGAGAACGGCGTGCTGCTTTCCGGCGGTCAGCGCCAGCGCCTGGCGATCGCCCGCGCGCTGCTCAAGGATGCGCCGCTGCTGATCCTCGACGAGGCCACCTCGGCACTCGACACCGAGTCCGAGCGGCATATCCAGGCGGCGCTGGACCGGGTCATGCAGGGGCGCACCACCCTGGTGATCGCCCACCGGCTGTCCACCATCGAGAAGGCCGACCTGATCCTGGTGATGGACCAGGGGCGGATCGTCGAGCGCGGTACCCACGCCGAGTTGCTGGCGCAGAACGGCTACTACGCCCGCCTGCATGCGATGGGGCTGGATGAGGAGGGCGGCGCCGAGATCGCCTGACGATCTCGGCCGGCCTGCCGCGCGATGCTCTGCGTGCGGCATGCTATGATCCCTGCCGTTTTCCCTCGCCGCCGGAGCCCCCATGCAGCTGTCCATGCCCCGTTTCGATCAGGCCCCCGTGCTGGTGGTCGGTGATGTCATGCTCGACCGCTACTGGCATGGCGCCACCAATCGCATCTCCCCGGAGGCGCCGGTGCCGGTGGTCAAGGTCGAGCAGATCGAGGACCGCCCGGGCGGTGCGGCCAACGTCGCGCTGAACATCGCCGCGCTCGGCGCGCCGGCCTGGCTGGTCGGCGTCACCGGACAGGACGAGGCGGCCGACAGTCTGGCCGAGCGCCTGCAGGCCGCCGGGGTGGCGGCGTATTTCCAGCGCATCGCCGGCCAGCCGACCATCGTCAAGCTGCGGGTGATGAGCCGCCACCAGCAGCTGCTGCGCCTCGACTTCGAGGAGCCCTTCGCCACCGACGGCGACGCCCTGCTCGATGAGGTGACGGCGCTGCTCGACAGGGTCCGGGTGGTGATCCTCTCCGACTACGGCAAGGGGGCGCTGCAGAATCACCAGGCGCTGATCCAGGCCGCCCGCGCCCGCAACCTGCCGGTGCTGGCCGATCCCAAGGGCAAGGACTTCGCGATCTACCGCGGCGCCAGCCTGATCACGCCCAATCTCTCCGAGTTCGAAGCAGTGGTCGGCCGCTGCGCCGACGAAGCCGAGCTGGTGGCCAAGGGGCTCAAGTTGCTGGCCGATCTGGAGCTGGGCGCGTTGCTGGTGACTCGCGGCGAGCACGGCATGACCCTGTTGCGCCAGGGCTTCCCGGCCCTGCACCTGCCGGCGCGGGCCCGCGAGGTGTTCGACGTCACCGGCGCCGGCGATACCGTGATCTCCACCCTGGCCAGCGCGCTGGCCGCCGGCGAGGCGCTGCCGCAGGCGGTGGCGCTGGCCAACCTGGCGGCGAGCATCGTGGTCGGCAAGCTCGGCACCGCCACCGTCAGCGCCCCCGAGCTGCGCCGCGCGGTGCAGCGCGAGCAGGGTGTCGGGCGCGGGGTGATGACCCTCGAGCAGTTGCTGCCGGCCCTCGAGGACGCCCGCGCCCACGGCGAGAGGGTGGTGTTCACCAACGGCTGCTTCGACATCCTGCACGCCGGCCACGTCGCCTATCTGGAGCAGGCGCGGGCGCTCGGCGACCGGCTGATCGTGGCGATCAACGACGACGCCTCGGTGACCCGCCTCAAGGGGCCGGGCCGGCCGATCAACAGCGTCGACCGGCGCATGGCGGTGCTCGCCGGTCTCGGCGCCGTGGACTGGGTCATCAGCTTCGGCGAGGATACCCCCGAGGCGCTGCTCGAAAAGCTGCGTCCGGAGGTGCTGGTCAAGGGCGGCGACTACGGTCTCGATCAGGTGGTCGGTGCCGAGATCGTGCGGACGTACGGTGGTGACGTGAAGGTGCTGAACTTCGTCGATAGTTGCTCGACCACGGCAATCGTCGAGAAGATTCGCGAACGCTCGTGAGGCTGGCGGCAGGCCGGGCCTGTCGCGAACTCCAGGTTAACGCCCGGTCATTCGGGCTTCGGCCAGCTCCCCGGCGAGAGAGCTGGCGTGATCAGTTCAATGGTGGAAAGCACAGATGATCGGAATAAAAAGTATCGCCAGCTACATCCCGGCGGGCCGCATCGACAACATCGCCCAGGCGGCGTCCTTCGACCGCGACGAGGCCTTCGTCGAGAGCAAGATCGGCACCGCCACGCTTTCCGTGAAGGATGCCGCCGAGGAGACCTCGGACCTGTGCGCCGCCGCCGTGCGCAACCTGCTGGCGAAGAACCCCGAGCTGCGCCTCGAGGACGTCCAGGCGCTGATCGTGGTCACCCAGAACGGCGACGGCGAAGGCCTGCCGCACACCTCGGCGATCGCCCAGCACAAGATCGGCCTGCCGACCAGCGTCGCCTGCTTCGACGTGTCGCTCGGCTGTTCCGGCTTCGTCTACGGCCTCTACGCGATCAAGGGCTTCATGGAGGCCGTCGGCCTGAAGAACGGCATCCTGGTCACCGCCGATCCCTACTCGAAGATCATGGATCGCAGCGATCGCATGACCACCCTGCTGTTCGGCGATGCCGCCACCGCCACCTGGATCGGCGAGGACCCGGTCTGGGAGCTGGGCCCGGCGCGCTTCGGTACCGACGGCAGCGGCGCCGATCACCTGATCGTGCGCGAAGGCTGCTTCCACATGAACGGCCGCCAGGTGTTCAACTTCGCCAGCCTGAAGATCATCCCGCACATGCAGGAAGTCCTCGAGGAAGCCGGCCTGAGCCTGGACAGCGTGGATGCCTACTGCCTGCACCAGGGCAGCGGCGCCATCGTCGATGCCATCGCCAAGAGGCTAGGCGAGAACGGTGACAGAGTCGTGAAGGACATGTTCGGCGCCGGCAACACCGTCTCCTCGACCATCCCGCTGCTGATGGAGCGCTATGCCTTCGAGGGCTCGGCGTGGAAGAACCTGGTGATGAGCGGCTTCGGCGTCGGCCTGTCCTGGGGCTCGGCGGTGCTGCTGCGCCGCTGATCGCGGGCCGGGCCAGGGCGTCTCGGCGAGCGAGGCGCCGTCCGACTCGTCAGCCTGTCCGGTGCAGGCGCTGCCTGCCTGCCCAGTCATCCCAGGCCACCCGCTCGTCGCGAACCAGCCAGCCGTCCTGGGCGGCGAAGCCCTCCGACAGCCACAGTCCGCCGGTGTCCACGCGTCGCAGCTGACCATCCTGCAGGTTGTACAGCTCGTCGCCGTCGCCGTCGCCGTCGCCGTCGGCCGGCAGCAGGTAGAGGTCCGGGCGCTCGCGGTCCAGGCGGCTGACCAGCACGCCGTCCTCCAGGTACTCGTCGCTGTGGAACAGGCTGGGGGCCTGCAGCTCCTCGGGCAGCTCGAGGCGCAGATCGTAGACCAGCTGCAGCGAGGCGGTCGGCAGGTGCACGTAGGCCTGCGGGCGTTCGAGCAGCGGCAGGTTGCCGGCGACCACCAGGCGGGCATCGCCGCACAGCGGACTCAGCCGGTAGTGGTGCTGTGGGTGGTGGGGCAGGCTTGCCTCGTGCGGGGTGGGCAGCCAGTGTTCGCCGAAGCGCCCGCCGAGCCAGCCGCGCGGCGTTTCCACCAGGCACTCCTCGGCCACCTCCTGCAGGGCGGTGTGCAGCGGCAGGTGCAGCTCGTGGCTGGGTACGTAGCCGGAAATCGGCTTGAGCACGCAGTCGCCGCGGTCGCGGCGCTGCTGGCGCACCAGCAGCCAGTAGTCGCGCCCATGCCAAGCCAGGGTCAGGCGCACCGAAACACCGAGGTTGGCCAGCTCGCAGGCGAAATGCTGGGTGTCGTCGATCCGCAGCGGACGTCGCCGTTCGAGCATCTGGGCAAAATTCAGCGGTGCGCCGAGCGGTTGGTAGATCAGGCGCTGGCTGTCGGCCTCGACGTGCAGGGGCTGGGTCTTGAAGGTGTTCGGGTCCTTGCGGGCGAGAATCCGGGGCATGGCGACTCCTTCGGCTGGGCGTGACCGGAGCTGCCTGCCGCGGGGCGGCGAGGCAGGGCAGGACTGTCAGGGTAGCCGAGCCGGGCGGCGCTGTCTGCCGCAGGGCTCAGGCCGATTGTCGCGCGCTGAGCACCTGTGCCGCGGTGGCCACGTTGTGCGCCAGATGCGCGGGGGTGATGGTGCCGACGATCACGCTGTCCACTGCCGGATGGGCGAAGATCAGCTCGAAGCTGGCGCGTACCGGATCCTCGCTGTGCCAGTCGGCCCTTGAGGCTGCCTGGCCGACGTGCGGTGCAGGACGGCAGGCGTGCCCGCTGGCCAGCGCCTTCTTGATCAGGATGCCCTTGCCGTGGGTGCCGGCGTAGTCGAGCACCGGCCGCTCGCCTTGTTCGGCGAGGTTGTAGGTGACCATCGCGCAGTCGCCCGTCTCCAGTGCCTTCAGGCCGCCGGCCACGGTCTTGCCGGAGAAGCCGAAGGCGCGGATCAGCCCCTCGCGCTTGAGCTCGGCGAGGGTGGCGTACACCTCGGTCTGCTCCAGCACCGCCAGGTCGTTGCCGTCGGAGTGCACCAGCAGCAGATCCAGATAGTCGGTCTCCAGGCGGCGCAGGCTGCGCTGCACCGAGAGGCGGGTGTGTGCGGCGCTGAAGTCGAAGCGCGAGGCGCCGTTCTCGAACTCCTCGCCGACCTTGCTGCAGATCACCCACTGCTGGCGCTGGCCGCGCAGCAGCGGGCCGAGGCGCTGCTCGCTCACCCCGTAGGCCGGCGCGGTGTCGAGCAGGTTGATGCCCAGCTCGCGGGCCTGGGCGAGCAGGTTCGCGGCAGTGCGATCGTCGGGAATGGTGAAGCCGTCCGGGTACTTCACGCCCAGGTCGCGGCCGAGCTTGACGGTGCCGAGGCCGAGCGGAGAGACGATCAGGCCGGTCGCGCCGAGCGGGCGCCACAGTTCGTGCAGGGTGCTCATGCGAACAGCTCCTCCCACAGCGGCGCCGCCACGGCAGGGCGCGGCAGCTCGGGCGGGGCGGCGTGTGCGCCCGGCCGGATGCCGGCGCGCCCGAGAGCCGCGATCACCCGGTCGGCCAGGTCGGGGGCCAGCGCCAGCTTGGTCGGCCAGCCGACCAGCAGGGCGCCCTGCTCGTCGAGGAAGGCGTTGTCCGGGCGGACTAGGCCGGACTGCGCCGGCTCGGCGCGATCCACCCGCAGGGTGCGCCACTCGGCGCCGGACAGGTCGAGCCAGGGCAGCAGCTCGCCCAGCTCCCGCTGCGCCGCACGGATCTGCGCGACCTCGTCGCGGGCCACGCCTTCGGTTTCGGCCAGGTCGCCGCCCAGATACCAGACCCACTGGCCGTCTGCCGCCGGATGGCTGGTGACGGTGACGCGCGGTTTGGGGCCGCCGCCCAGGCAGTGGGCGTACAGCGGCTGGAGCGTCGCGGCCTTGACCAGCACCATGTGCAGCGGGCGCAGTTGCTGGCGTGGCTGCTCGATGCCCAGTGCGGCGAGCAGTCCGGCGTTGCCCGCCCCGGCGCACAGCACCACGCGGCGGGCGCGGATCTCGCGGCCATCGACGTGCAGGCCGGCCAGGCCGTCGGCGTCGCGCAGCGGCTCGATGCGCCGGCCGGCCAGCAGGCTGTCGCCGGCCAGCTCGGCCAGCCGGGCGATCAGGCTGGGCACATCGAGCACCAGTTCGGCCAGGCGGTAGACCTTGCCGCGGAACTTCGGGTGTCGCAGCGCCGGAGGCAGCGCCTCGCCCTTGACCGCATCGACCCGCCCGCGCATCGCCTTGCTGGCGAAGAAGCTGGTCAGGTTGCCGGCCAAGGTCCCCGGCGACCACAGGTAGTGGGCCTCGGAAAGCAGGCGTACGCCGGAGAGATCCAGCTCGCCGCTGCCGGCCAGCGCCTCGCGCCAGCGCCGCGGCATGTCGGCGATAGCCTCGGACGAGCCGGTCAGTGCGCCGCCCAGGGCGTACTTGGTGCCGCCGTGGATGATGCCTTGCGACTTCACGCTCTGCCCGCCGCCCAGGCGCTCGCTTTCCACCAGCAGGGTGGCATAGCCGAGCCGGCGCAGGCGGGCATTCAGCCAGAGGCCGGCGATACCGCCGCCGACGATGAGGATATCGGTGCTCAGGGCTTGGGACATGGACTGGGCCTTGGGGGAACAGGTGGCTGATTATAACCCGCAGCAATCCTTTCCCCGCGCCTGCCGTGGCGACGGCGTCCGGTTTCGGGCGCCCGTCGATCCCGTCCGCTAGCAACGGGCGTGTGAGCTGGTATCCTTCGCGGCCATGAATCGCACGCTCTATACCCTGCTGCTGCACCTCGCCTTGCCGCTGATCGCCCTGCGCCTGTATCTGCGCGGCCGCAAGGCGCCAGCCTACCGTCGGCGCATCGCCGAACGTTTCGCTTTCGGCCTGCCCGCCTTCAAGCCGGGCGGCATCTGGGTGCACGCTGTGTCGGTGGGCGAGAGCATCGCCGCCGCGCCGATGATCCGCGCCCTGCGCGAGCGCCACCCAGAGCTGCCGATCACCGTCACCTGCATGACGCCCACCGGCTCCGAGCGCATCCGCGCGCTGTTCGGCGACACGGTGCAGCACTGCTACCTGCCCTACGACCTGCCCTGGGCGGCGGCGCGCTTTCTCGACCGGGTGCGCCCCAGGCTGGCGGTGATCATGGAAACCGAGCTGTGGCCCAACCACATCCACCAGTGTGCCCGACGCGGCATCCCGACGGCGCTGGCCAACGCCCGCCTGTCGGAGAAGTCCGCCCGCGGCTATGCGCGCCTCGAGGGGCTGACCCGACCGATGCTCGCCGAGATGAGTTGGATCGCCGCACAGAGCGAGGCTGAGGCCGAGCGCTTCCGCCAGCTCGGCGCGCGGGCCGAGTGCGTCGGCGTCACCGGTTCGATCAAGTTCGACCTGAGCATCGACCCCGAGCTGCAGGTGCGCGCCCGTGCCCTGCGTGCCAGCTGGGGGGCCGAACAGCGCCCGATCTGGATCGCCGCCAGCACCCACGCCGGCGAGGACGAACTGATGCTTGCCGCCCATCGCCAACTGCTGAGCGAAAGGCCTGACGGCCTGTTGATCCTGGTGCCGCGCCATCCGGAGCGCTTCGACGCGGTCCATGCCCTGTGCCTGCGCGAAGGCCTGCGCACCGTGCGCCGCTCGTCCGGCTTGGCGGTGAGGGCGGAGGATCGGGTGCTGCTCGGCGACACCATGGGCGAGCTGCTGTTCCTCTATGCGCTGGCCGACGTGGCCTTCGTCGGCGGCAGCCTGGTGCCCAACGGCGGGCACAACCTGCTCGAGCCGGCGGCGCTGGGGCTGCCGGTGCTCAGCGGCCCGCACCTGTTCAACTTCCTGGAGATCGCCGCGCAGCTGCGCGAGGCCGGAGCGCTGGTGGAGGTGGCGGATCGGCAGGGGCTGGCGGACAGCCTGCGCATGCTGCTGGGGAGCGAACTGCCACGGCAGCGTATGGGGCAGTCCGGGCTGGCGGTCCTCATGGCCAATCAGGGGGCGCTGGGGTGCTTGCTGAGCGGTCTGGACGGGCTGCTCGGGCGAGCGAAGAGGGGGTAAGCTGGAAAGCTGCCGCCTGGGCTCAGGCGGCAGCTCGGATCAGCGTCAGCTGAAGGCGATCTGTTCGAAGCTGTCGACAGAAATCTTGCTGGAGCTGGTTACGCCGACCAGCTTGATGGCCATGTCCATTTCGCCATTGCCATCGTTGTCGACGAACACATAGCCAGCCTTCTTGTCGTCGGCGCTGAAGCCAACCACGATGCGTTGGCCGCTTTCGTTGGCGGTGGCGAGCAGGGCTTCGTAGGTGGCGGCCTTCTGGGTCTTCTCGCTGAGGATCAGGACATCCTCGCTGGAGAAGAGGAAGTCGAACTGGATGGTGTCGCCTTCCTTGAGCTTGAAGTCGCTGATGGTGTCGAGAGTGGCGCGGTCGTTCAGGCCCGAATCGCCGGCGAAGAACTGGAAGGCATCCTTGCCGGCGCCGCCCTTCAGGGTATCCACGCCTGCGCCACCAACCAGCAGGTCGCTGCCGGCGCCGCCGTCCAGGCTGTCGTTGCCGCTCCCGCCCAGCAGTTCGTCATTGCCGGCGCCGCCCTTGAGGGTATCGTTGCCTGCGCCGCCATAGAGGATGTCGTTGCCGGCACCGCCGTCGAGGATGTCGTTGCCGTCGCCGCCATCCAGGTAGTCGTCGCCGGCCAGGCCCTTGATGGTGTCGTTGCCCTCTCCGCCGAACAGCCAGTCTGCGCCGCTGTTGCCGTCGATCTTGTCGTTGCCGGCGCCGCCCTGGAGATAGTTGCCTTCCTTGCTGCTGCCCTTGATGGTGTCGTCGCCGGCGAACAGTGCCTTGCGGAAGGCTTCGCTGGCTTCGTTCATCGCGTTCCAATCCCAGTTGGTATAGGCCTGGCTGTATTGGGAAAGGGCCTCGATGGTGGCCGAGGAGATGCTGGAGGAGTTGAAGCTCTCGTCCCAGGCGTAGCTGTAGGACTCGCCGTCCTCGTTGCCCTTTTCGCTGCCCTTGTAGCTGACCTGCAGGCTGTCGACGCTGCCGCTGATGGCCCCGGTGATGCCGTTCAGGGTCAGGCCGCCCTTGCTTTTCAGCGACGACTTGTAGCTTCCGGAGGCATTGTAGTTGCCGAAGTCGCGGCTCGAGTACGAGTGCTTCCAGGAGCCGCTCTCGTCGAAGCTGTTGATCGTGATGCTTTGCAGCGAGAGCCCCCAGTATGCGTCGGGGGCATACTCTGCACTTCCGGCGAACTTGGCCGAGTCGCTCCAGGTTTCCGACCAGCGCTCGTCCGAGTTTCCGAAGTTATAGCTTCCTTTTTCGCTCCAGCTGGCCGAAGTGACGCTCAGGGGGCTGTCCGGATCGTAGGGGCTGTAGCTGATCTTGGCCGAGGCGGTTTCCGACTCGGTTTCCTTGCCGTCCTCATAGACTACGGTCAGGTTTTCCGACCAGGAGAGCCCGGTTGCAGTGGGGGACATCCAGGTATCGAAGTTGTCCAGGTTCTGGCCGGTGAACTGGTATTTCTCCGTGCCGGTTTCCCGACCATCGTGGTCCCAGTTGCCGGAGTCGCTGAAGTCCTTGTAGGTGACGGTGTAGCCGGCCTGCTTGTCGCCGATGTTCATCTTGCGGGTCACGCTGCCGGTATCGCCATAATAGGTTTCCGGCTCGGGCGCCTCGCGCAGGGTTTCGCCGAGGTAATAGGCTTCCTCAGCGATCTCTTCGGTCGCGTAACGGCTCCCTCCGATGATTCCCCACGCCAGATTATCTGCCAGATTTGCGGTGTTGCTGCTTTTTACTACGGCCATCAGGTTTCTCCCGGGTTATTTCAACAAAAAACAAAAAAGCTCCGTTCCACGGAGAGTCGTGGATACGGAGCTTTGGGGGATGCGGAAGTGATAAGCACGTCCATGTCCTGCTTCATTCTGCCATCATGGCAACTGTGCGCATTCTGCTGAAGAGTCGATGGGCTGGCAAGCAGTACGGATTCTCGGTTCTGTACTTCTGGGCAGTTCTTCCATGCTGGAGGCTTCTGGTGCAAGCAGTAAGCCTCCCATCCGAACCACTGGCCCCACCCGCAGAGGCCGATTAGACTACTCGGGTTTCTTGTCGGGGTGCCTGGAGTCGCAGGCTGAGATCGGACAGTGCCGAATCCCGTTGAACCTGATCGGGCTAGTACCCGCGTAGGGAACAAGAGGTCCTCGCCGTGCGGTGGGGGCTTTCCTGCGTCAGGTTCGCTCCGACATTTCCTGCCGCGTGCCGTGGAGAGTCCCGTCGATGAGCGCCACCGAATTCAAGAACCTGAGCGAGTCCGCCCAGGTCGACCAGCAGTCCGTCCAGCCGCTGCCCAATTCCCGCAAGGTCTACGTGCAGGGTTCGCGCCCGGACATCCGCGTGCCGATGCGCGAGATTTCCCTGGCCGACACCCCCACCGACTTCGGCGGCGAGAAGAACGCGCCGGTGCTGGTCTACGACACCTCCGGCCCGTACACCGACCCGAACGTGCAGATCGACGTGCGCAAGGGCCTGGCCGACGTGCGCAGCGCCTGGATCGACGAGCGCGGCGATACCGAGAAGCTGCCGGGGCTGACCTCCGAGTTCGGTAACCGTCGTCTCAACGACGCCGAGCTGACCAAGATGCGCTTCGCCCACGTGCGCAACCCGCGCCGCGCCAAGGCCGGTGCCAACGTCACCCAGATGCACTACGCGCGCAAGGGCATCGTTACCCCCGAGATGGAATACGTCGCCATCCGCGAGAACATGAAGCTGCAGGAGGCCCGCGAGGCCGGCCTGCTGGCCCAGCAGCATCCGGGGCACAGCTTCGGCGCCGCCATCCCCAAGGAGATCACGCCCGAGTTCGTCCGCGAGGAAATCGCTCGCGGCCGCGCGATCATCCCGGCCAACATCAACCACGTGGAGCTGGAGCCGATGATCATCGGCCGCAACTTCCTGGTGAAGATCAACGGCAATATCGGCAACTCGGCGCTGGGCTCCTCCATCGAGGAGGAAGTGGCCAAGCTGACCTGGGGCATCCGCTGGGGCTCGGACACGGTGATGGACCTGTCCACCGGCAAGCACATCCACGAGACCCGCGAGTGGATCATCCGCAACTCGCCGGTGCCGATCGGCACCGTGCCGATCTACCAGGCGCTGGAGAAGGTCGGCGGCATCGCCGAGGACCTGACCTGGGAGCTGTTCCGCGACACCCTGATCGAACAGGCCGAGCAGGGCGTGGACTACTTCACCATCCACGCCGGCGTGCTGCTGCGCTACGTGCCGCTGACCGCCAAGCGCGTCACCGGCATCGTCTCGCGCGGTGGCTCGATCATGGCCAAGTGGTGCCTGGCGCATCACCAGGAAAACTTCCTGTACACGCATTTCGACGAGATCTGCGAGATCATGAAGGCCTACGACGTCAGCTTCTCGCTGGGCGACGGCCTGCGTCCGGGCTCGATCGCCGACGCCAACGACGCCGCGCAGTTCGGCGAGCTGGAAACCCTCGGCGAGCTGACCAAGATCGCCTGGCAGCACGACGTGCAGACCATGATCGAAGGCCCGGGCCATGTGCCGATGCACATGATCAAGGAGAACATGGACAAGCAGCTGGAGTGCTGCGACGAGGCGCCGTTCTACACCCTCGGCCCGCTGACCACCGACATCGCGCCGGGCTACGACCACATCACCTCCGGCATCGGCGCGGCGATGATCGGCTGGTTCGGCTGCGCCATGCTCTGCTACGTGACCCCGAAGGAACACCTCGGCCTGCCGAACAAGGACGACGTGAAGACCGGCATCATCACCTACAAGATCGCCGCGCACGCCGCCGACCTGGCGAAGGGCCACCCGGGCGCGCAGATCCGCGACAACGCGCTGTCCAAGGCGCGCTTCGAGTTCCGCTGGGAGGACCAGTTCAACCTCGGCCTCGACCCGGACACCGCGCGCAGCTACCACGACGAGACCCTGCCCAAGGAGTCGGCCAAGGTCGCGCACTTCTGCTCGATGTGCGGGCCGAAGTTCTGCTCGATGAAGATCACCCAGGAGGTGCGCGACTACGCCGCCGGCCTGGAGAGGATCGACAGCGTCGAGCTGGAAAGCGCCGAGCTGGAGCGCGAGATGCAGGCCAAGGCCGCCGAGTTCAAGGCCCAGGGCTCGCAGCTGTACCACAAGGTGTGATGCGCCGCAGCTGAAGCGAGGAACGGGCCTGCGGGCCCGTTCTGCGTTTCCGCGGCGCAGGGGATTTCTGCAAGTCGTTGATTTTTCTGTGGACGCGCGCCGCGGCTGCGACTAGAATGCGCGCCGATTCAAGCCCATGTAGCTCAGGGGTAGAGCACTCCCTTGGTAAGGGAGAGGTCGGCGGTTCAAATCCGCCCATGGGCTCCAGTCTCCCCCCCTCTTGCCGTACCCTCCCGTCCTCCCTTCTTGTCGTCTCATCCGCGAGCAGCGTTCGCGTGCCGGATGCGGTTCATCGTGCATTCCTCGGCAGGTACTCGGGCTTGAGGATCTGCCGCAGGCGGTCGTAGGGAATTTCCAGGCTCGGGTGCCCCATCGCGTAGGGCGCCAGGGCATAGACGTCGTACTTGAGCAGCACCCTGTCCCCGAGCAGGGCGACGTTGTCGGTCGGCTGGAACGGCCAGTCGCGCAGGAACTCCTCGCGGTCGTCGATCGGCAGCGCTGCCAGCCAGCGCCGGTGGGCTTCGCCGGCGGCCTGCCAGAAGGCCGCCTCCTGGCCGGGCTGCAGCAGGTCGGCCAGTTGCAGCGCGCGCTCGAGGCGCGTGGAATAGTTGAGGAAGCCGCGCCCCGGCTGGCCGTGGGCGCCGCCGCGGTACAGGTAGCTGGACAGCTCGATCACCAGCAGCTCGTCGTGGCGGTCGAGCAGCTTGGCCTGCAGCCAGGTTTCCCAGCCCTCGGGCTGGCGGCGCAGCAGTTCGTCGCCGTGCGCCCGCAGCGAGGCGGGAAGGGGCGCGTCGGTTTCCTCGCGGGTCATCGCCAGCAGCGCCTGCTCGATCAGTCGGTCGAGCGCCGGCTGGTCGGCGAAGCGCAGGGTGTCGACGTTGACCAGGCTGCAGCGCTGTTTCCGGCAGTCCTCGGCGCGCTGCTCCCAGGCGATGCGCTGCGGCTGCGTTGGCGCGGCATGACCGCCGAGGAGCTGGCAGGCGCCGAGCAGCGGCAGGCAGGCGAGGGCGAAAAGACGGTAAATGGGCATGGGACTCCTTGAGCGGATCGGCAAGGCTGGGTAGGGTGGCGCATCGGTTGCCTTCGACTCCGCGGCCGGTCGGCGGTTCGGCCTGCGCGGGCGTGACCGCCAGCCTGGCGCAGGGCGTCTTCGCGGTTCGGGGCATTCATCGGCGTGGCGGCTTGTCCGCGCTGCAGTAGAGCGGGAGAAGTATATGAGCGAGTCGCCGAAAACGGCCGGCCGGAAAGTGGAAATCGTCGAGCGCGAAGCCTGTTTCCGCGGCTTCTACGCGCTGGACCGCGTGCACCTGCGCCACGAGCTGTTCCGCGGCGGCATGGGGCCGCTGATCAGTCGCGAACTGTTCGTGCGTCACGATGCGGTCTGCGTGCTGCCCTACGACCCCGTGCGCGAGCGGGTAGTGCTGATCGAGCAGTTCCGTGTTGGCGCCATGGGCAAGAGCGCCGATCCCTGGCTGCTCGAGCTGGTCGCCGGGTTGATCGACAAGGGCGAGTCGCCCGAGGCGGTGGCCCGCCGTGAGGCGCAGGAGGAGGCCGGTCTGGCGCTCGGCGAGCTGTGGCCGCTGACGGCCTACTACCCCTCGCCGGGCGGCAGCGACGAGCGCGTGTACCTGTTCGTCGGCCGCTGCGACAGCTCAGGCGCCGGCGGCATCCATGGGCTGGTCGAGGAGGGCGAGGACATCCGTGTGCTGACCATGAGCCTCGACGAGGCGCTGGCGGCCGTGGAGTCGGGGCGCATCGACAACGCGGCGAGCATCATCGCCCTGCAGTGGCTGGCGCTCAATCGCGAACGGGTCCGGCAGGCATGGCGGTGAGCATGCTGGCCGAGCGCTACCGGGTCGACCTGGCCGGCCTGCAGGCCGTCTGCGAGGCCAACTACGCACGGCTGATGCGCCTGCTGCCGGGCATGCGCGAGCAGCCGGCGTCGGGGCAGCCCACGCTGGGGCAGCCCACGCTGCTGCGCCGGCTGGCGCTCAGCAGCGGCGACACCACCCTGGCGGTGCTGGCGCTCAGGGTCACCGAGGCCGGCCCCTACACCAGCACCGTCGAGGTCCGCGAGGAGTCGGGGCTGGCCTGGCTGCCCGCGCCGCGCCTGGAGGTGCGGGTCTACCACGACGCACGCATGGCCGAGGTCACCGGTGCCGCGCACTGCCGCCGCCTGCGCTCGCGCTACGCCTATCCCAACCCGGCCATGCACCAGCCGGACGAGAAGGCTCAGCTCAACCTGTTCCTCGGCGAGTGGCTGGGGCATTACCTCGCCTGCGGCCATCTGGCGGAAAACCCAGTGGATCGCTCGGTCGTTCGCCGGTAGTGTGAACCGCATAGCGGTCCGTGCCCGAGGGGGCATGCCACCATTGCGATTCCGCAGCCGCGGTCCAGACGCCGACAGGAGACGGCTCTTGCACAGTTCTCATGCCAATCGTGCGGGCACAGCCCTGATGCTGGTCCAGCTCACCGACAGCCACCTGTTCGCCGAGGCGGACGGCCATCTGCTGGGTATGGATACCGCAGACAGCCTCGCCCGGGTGGTCGACCTGGTGGTTGCCGAGCAGCCGCGCGTCGATCTGCTGCTGGCCAGCGGCGACCTCTCGCAGGATGGCTCGCTGGCCTCCTACCAGCGCTTCGCCGCGCTGACCGCGCCGATCGCCGCGCCGGCCCGCTGGGTATCCGGCAACCACGACGAGCCGCAGGTTCTCGAGCAGGCCTGCGCCGGCACCGAGCGCCTGCAGGCGGTGACCGACATCGGCGGCTGGCGGCTGATCCTCCTCGACTCCAGCGTGCCCGGCAGCGTGCCCGGGCGCCTCGACGACGAGCAGTTGCGGCGGCTCGATGCCGCTCTGGAGACCGCCGGCGAGCGCCATGTGCTGCTGTGCTTCCACCACCATCCGGTGGCGGTAGGCTGCAGCTGGCTGGATCCCATCGGCCTGCGCAACGCCGAGGCGCTGTTCACGGTGACCGACCGTTACGCCAACCTGCGCTGCATCCTCTGGGGTCACGTTCACCAGGAAGTCGACAGCCGGCGCAACGGCGTGCGCCTGCTGGCCTCGCCGTCGACCTGCGTGCAGTTCGCTCCCGGCAGCGAGGAGTTCCAGGTCAGCAGCGAGGCGCCCGGCTACCGCTGGCTGCGGCTGCACGCCGACGGCTCGATCGACACCGGGGTGTCGCGGGTCAGCGGCATCGACTTCGTGGTCGACTACAGCATCAAGGGCTATTGAGCCCCCATGAGGCCGGCCTGAGACGGGCTTCTGGCCGGCATCGTGGATGCGCCCGACTTGAATCCCCCCGGCGGTTAGTGGTTTCCTTGTATATCCATACAGCTGCAAGGCGCCGCCGATGTCCCCGCTGCCGACCCTGATCTACATCCACGGCTTCAACAGCTCGCCGGCCTCGCTGAAGGCCCGCGAGCTGGTCGCCGCCTGCGCGCGGCAGGGTCTGGCCGGGCAGCTGCGGGTGCCGGCGCTGCACTTCGACCCGCGCCGCGCCATCGCCCAGCTGGAGGCGGAGATCGCCGCGGCAGAGCGTCCCGTGCTGGTCGGCAGTTCCCTCGGCGGCTACTATGCGACCCATCTCGCCGAGCGCCACGGGCTCAGGGCCCTGCTGATCAACCCGGCGGTGCGCGTGCAGCGCTACTTTGCCGGCTATCTCGGTCCGCAACGGAACTTCTACAGCGGTGAGCGCTGGGAGCTGACCCGCGCGCATGTCGCGACGCTGGCCAGCCTGGAGGTGCCGCCGCCGCAGGACCCGGCGCGCTTCGTGGTCTGGCTGCAGACCGGCGACGAGACCCTCGACTACCGCGACGCCGCGGACTACTACCGCCGCTGCACGGTGCAGATCGAGGAGGGCGGCGACCACGGCTACCGGGGCTTCGCCGCGCGCATCCCGGAACTGCTGGCCTTCGCCGGCCTGACGAGTGCGCCGCTATCCTGAATTACCGCCCGGCGTCCCGTGCGCCGGGCGCCCCTTCCTGCCAGACAGACACAGCATCCATGGCCAATACCAGCTACACCGCCGAAGCCATCGAGGTCCTCTCCGGCCTCGACCCGGTGCGCAAGCGCCCGGGCATGTACACCGACACCAGCCGCCCCAACCACCTGGCCCAGGAAGTCATCGACAACAGCGTCGACGAGGCGCTGGCCGGCCATGCCAGGAGCGTGCAGGTGATCCTGCATGCCGACAACTCGCTGCAGGTGATCGACGACGGCCGCGGCATGCCGGTGGACATCCACCCGGAGGAGGGCGTCAGCGGCGTCGAGCTGATCCTCACCAAGCTGCACGCCGGCGGCAAGTTCTCCAACAAGAACTACCAGTTCTCCGGCGGCCTGCACGGCGTCGGCATCTCGGTGGTCAACGCCCTGTCGACCCGCGTCGAGGTGCGCGTCAAGCGCGACGGCAACGAGTACGCGATGGCCTTCGAAGGCGGCTTCAAGGCCAGCGAGCTGGAAGTGGTCGGCACGGTCGGCAAGCGCAACACCGGCACCAGCGTGCAGTTCTGGCCGGATGCCAGCTACTTCGACTCGCCGAGGTTCTCGATCAGCCGCCTCAAGCACGTGCTCAAGGCCAAGGCGGTGCTCTGCCCGGGGCTCAGCGTGTCCTTCGAGGACAAGGCCAGCGGCGAGCGGGTCGAGTGGTTCTACGAGGACGGCCTGCGCTCCTACCTGGCCGATGCGGTGCGCGAGTTCGTCCGCCTGCCCGAGGAGCCGTTCGTCGGCAGCCTCGCCGGCAACAAGGAGGCGGTCGACTGGGCCGTGCTGTGGCTGCCGGAGGGCGGCGAGAGCGTGCAGGAGAGCTACGTCAACCTGATCCCCACCGCCCAGGGCGGCACCCACGTCAACGGCCTGCGCCAGGGCCTGCTCGACGCCATGCGCGAGTTCTGCGAGTTCAGGAGCCTCTTGCCGCGCGGCGTCAAGCTGGCCCCCGAGGACATCTGGGAGCGCATCGCCTTCGTGCTGTCGATGAAGATGCAGGAGCCGCAGTTCTCCGGGCAGACCAAGGAGCGGCTGTCCTCGCGCGAGGCGGCGGCGTTCGTCTCCGGGGTGGTCAAGGATGCCTTCAGCCTGTGGCTCAACGCCCATCCCGAGCTGGGCCTGGCGCTGGCCGAGCTGGCGATCAGCAACGCCGGGCGGCGCCTCAAGGCCGGCAAGAAGGTCGAGCGCAAGAAGATCACCCAGGGCCCGGCGCTGCCCGGCAAGCTGGCCGACTGCGCCGGCCAGGACCCGCGGCGCGGCGAGCTGTTCCTGGTCGAGGGCGATTCCGCCGGCGGCAGCGCCAAGCAGGCGCGCGACAAGGAATTCCAGGCGATCATGCCGCTGCGCGGCAAGATCCTCAACACCTGGGAGGTGGACGGCGGCGAGGTGCTGGCCAGCCAGGAGGTGCACGACATCGCCGTGGCGATCGGCCTCGATCCGGGCTCCAGCGACCTGACGCAGCTGCGCTACGGCAAGATCTGCATCCTCGCCGACGCCGACTCCGACGGCCTGCACATTGCCACCCTGCTCTGCGCGCTGTTCGTCCGCCACTTCCGCCCGCTGGTCGAAGCCGGCCACGTCTACGTGGCGATGCCGCCGCTGTACCGCATCGACCTGGGCAAGGAGGTCTACTATGCCCTCGACGAGGCCGAGCGAGACGGCATCCTCGAGCGCCTGGTCGCCGAGAAGAAGCGCGGCAAGCCGCAGGTCACCCGCTTCAAGGGCCTCGGCGAGATGAATCCGCTGCAGCTGCGCGAGACCACCATGGACCCGAATACCCGGCGCCTGGTGCAGCTGACCCTCGACGATTTCGAGGGCGCCCGCGAGGTGATGGACATGCTGCTGGCGAAGAAGCGCGCCGGCGACCGCAAGAGCTGGCTGGAGAGCAAGGGCAACCTCGCCGAGGTGCTGGTTTGAGGTCGGCCTGGCGGATGCTGGCCGGGCTGCTGGCGCTGGTCGCCGCGTTGCCGGCGCGCGCCGAGGCGGCGCCGGAACTGGTCCTGCAGGCGCTGCTGCCGGTGGCAGGCATGGCCGGCGGCAACCTGTCGGGGCTGGCGCGCTGTCCGGACGGGCGCTGGTGGGCGGTGTCCGACCGCGAGGATGGCCGGGTCTACCGGCTCGAGGCGGAGGAGCGCGTCTGGCGGGCCCGCGCCGAGCCGTTCGCCGCGCCGCCGCCGCCGCCCAGCGGCCTGCCCTGGGGAGTGCGTACCGGCACCCGGGTGGCCGGCAGTCTGCGCGGCGGCGTGCTGGACTTCGAGGGGCTGGCCTGCGATGCCGCCGGCGACCGCTATCTGCTCAGCGAGAGCCAGGTGGCGGTGCTGCGCCTGCCGGCGAACGGCGCCGCGCCGCACTGGCTGGCGCTGCCGCCGCAACTGCTGCGCCAGGCGCGCGCCCGCGGCCTGCTGCTGCGCGCCAACGCCCTGCTCGAGGGGCTGGCGGTGCAGCCGGACGGCCAGCGTCTGTGGCTGGCCGCCGAACGCCAGGGCCGTGGTCTGCTGGTCGTGCGGCGCAGCGGTGAGTCCTGGCGCTGTCCGCCGGCTGGCTGCGTGCTGCTCGCGGAAATCGCCCGCGCGCCACGCCCGCTGGATCCGCCGGGGGCCGCGACGCAGCCACTGGACTTCGCCGCGCTGAGCTGGCACGCCGGCAAGCTGTACAGCCTCGAGCGCCTGCAGCACCGCATCTGCCGCCGCGACGCGGACAGCGGTGCGGCCGAGCGCTGCTGGTCGTTCGCCGCCGCGGCGCTGGGCGACGGCCTGCGCTACGACACCCCCTACGGGGTGGCCGAGGCGCTGTGGCTGGACGACACGGCGGCCTGGGTCGGTCTGGACAACAACGGCAAGGCCAGCGTCTCCGGCGAGCGACGCCCGCTGATCCTGCAGTTCGCCGCGCCGCCGGGCGGCTGGAACGGCTGAAGCATTCATCCGGCGCGCCGGCCATCCGGCGCGCCTCGAGTCAACGAGTTTCTGAGGACGCAGATGAGCGAATCCCTCGATCTGAGCCTGGACGGTGTCGAACGCCGCCCGCTGGCCGAGTTCACCGAACAGGCCTATCTCAACTACTCCATGTACGTGATCATGGACCGCGCCCTGCCGCACATCGGCGACGGCCTCAAGCCGGTGCAGCGGCGCATCGTCTACGCGATGAGCGAGCTGGGCCTGGATGCCGACGCCAAGCACAAGAAGTCGGCGCGTACCGTCGGCGACGTGCTGGGCAAGTTCCACCCGCACGGCGACAGCGCCTGCTACGAGGCCATGGTGCTGATGGCCCAGCCGTTCAGCTACCGCTACACCCTGGTCGACGGCCAGGGCAACTGGGGGGCGCCGGACGATCCCAAGTCGTTCGCCGCGATGCGCTACACCGAGGCGCGCCTGTCGCGCTATTCCGAGGTGCTGCTCGCCGAGCTGGGCCAGGGCACCGCCGACTGGGTGCCGAACTTCGACGGCACCCTCGACGAGCCGGCGGTGCTGCCGGCGCGGCTGCCCAACCTGCTGCTCAACGGCACCACCGGGATCGCCGTGGGCATGGCCACCGACGTGCCGCCGCACAACCTGCGCGAGGTGGCCTTCGCCTGCGTGCACCTGCTCGACGAACCGGGCGCCACGGTCGAGCGCCTGTGCGAGCTGCTGCCGGGGCCGGACTACCCGACCGAGGCGGAGATCGTCACCCCGCGCAGCGATCTGCTGAAGATCTACCAGAGCGGACGCGGCTCGGTGCGCATGCGCGCGGTGTACCGCAAGGAAGACGGCGAGATCGTCGTCACCGCGCTGCCGCACCAGGTCTCCGGGGCCAAGGTGCTCGAGCAGATCGCCGCGCAGATGCAGGCCAAGAAGCTGCCGATGGTCGCCGACCTGCGCGACGAGTCCGACCACGAGAATCCCTGCCGCATCGTCATAGTGCCGCGTTCGGGGCGCGTCGATCTCGACGAGCTGATGCAGCACCTGTTCGCCACCACCGAGCTGGAAAGCTCCTACCGGGTCAACCTCAACGTCATCGGCCTGGACGGCAAGCCGCAGGTCAAGGACCTGCGCACCCTGCTCGGCGAGTGGCTGGTGTTCCGCGTGCAGACGGTGCGCCGCCGCCTGCAGTTCCGCCTCGACAAGGTGGAGAAGCGCCTGCACCTGCTCGACGGCCTGCTGGTCGCCTTCCTCAACCTCGACGAGGTGATCCGCATCATCCGCGAGGAGGACCAGCCCCGGGCGGTGCTGATGGAGCGCTTCGGTCTGACCGAGATCCAGGCCGACTACATCCTCGACACCCGCCTGCGCCAGCTGGCGCGCCTCGAGGAAATGAAGATCCGCGGCGAGCAGGACGCGCTGGTCAAGGAGCGCGACAAGCTGCAGGCCCTGCTCGGCAGCGAGAGCAGGCTGAAGAAGCTGGTGCGCAAGGAACTGCTCGAGGACGCCGAGAAGTACGGCGACGAGCGTCGCTCGCCGCTGGTCGAGCGCGCTGAGGCCAAGGCGCTGTCCGAGACCGACCTGCTGCCCACCGAGCCGGTCACCGTGGTGCTCTCCGAGAAGGGCTGGGTGCGCTGCGCCAAGGGCCACGACATCGACGCCGCCGGGCTGTCCTACAAGGCCGGCGACGCCTTCAAGGCTGCCGCGCCCGGACGCTCCAACCAGCAGGCGGTGTTCCTCGACTCGACCGGGCGCAGCTACTCGCTGCCGGCCCACTCGCTGCCCTCGGCGCGCGGCCAGGGCGAACCGCTCACCGGCCGCCTCGCGCCGCCGGCCGGAGCGGTCTTCGAGACCGTGCTGCTGCCCGAGGAGAACGCCCTGTACCTGCTGGCCTCGGATGCCGGCTATGGTTTCGTGACCAGGGGCGAGGATCTGCTGGCCAAGAACAAGGCCGGCAAGGCATTGCTCAGCCTGCCGGAAGGCGCGAAGGCAATGACCCCGCGCCCGGTCGGCGATCCGGCCGGCGACCGGCTGGTCTCGGTGACCAGCGAAGGACGCCTGCTGCTGTTCCCGGTGGCCGACCTGCCGCAACTGGCCAAGGGCAAGGGCAACAAGATCATCGGCATCGCCGCTGGCGAGCGGCTGGTCGATCTGGCGGTGCTGCCCGCGGGGCGCACCCTGGTGCTGCAGGCCGGCAAGCGCACCCTGTCGCTGCGTGCCGAGGACCTGGCCCACTACAGCGGCAAGCGCAGCCAGCGCGGCAGTCTGCTGCCGCGCGGCTTCCAGCGGGTCGATGCGCTGCTGGTGGAGTGACGGACGGCCCGCCTGGCCAGCATGGTCCGCAGGGTGGACAATCGCTGCGCGAGTGACCTTCCTACTCGCAGTGTGACGAGCCGAGGCTGGCAAGGAGTGTGGATGGCGAAGGCGGAAAGAGCGCAGGCCCAACTGGCCTGGGCTGGCGAGCAGGACGGCGCGGCGCTGCTGCGCCTGTCCGGGCACTGGACCCTGGCGGCCGGCAAGCCCGACCTGGACACGGTGTGGCGCAGCCTGGCCGACAAGCCGCCGCGCCTGCGCCTGCAGGTGGACGGGCTGCAGGACTGGGACAGCAGCCTGCTGGCGCTGCTGCGCCGCCTGCAGCGGCTGGCCGAGGCCGAGCGGCGCACCCTGGAGCATGACGAGCTGCCCGCCGGCGTCGAACGCCTGCTGGCGATGGCCGCCGCGCCCTCGGCACGCGAGGAGGAGGAGCCTTTGCGGCACGGCCCGGTGTCGCGCCTGGGCCTGCTGGTGCTGCAGGTCCACGACGCGCTGGTGCAGGCCAGCACCTTCTGCGGCGAGGTGGCACTGGCCCTCGGCCGTCTGCTGCGCGGTCGCGCGCGGATGCGCGGCGGCGACTTCTGGGCCGCGCTGCAGCAGTGCGGTCCCGGCGCGCTGCCGATCGTCGCGCTGATCGCGACCCTGGTCGGCCTGATCCTCGCCTTCGTCGGCGCCGCCCAGCTGCAGGCCTTCGGCGCCCAGCTGTACATCGCCAACATGGTGGCCATCGGCATGACCCGCGAGATGGGCGCGCTGATGACCGCGGTGATCATGGCCGGGCGCACCGGCGCGGCCTACGCCGCGGAACTCGGCAGCATGCAGGCCAACGAGGAGATCGACGCGCTGAAGACCTTCGGCTTCCCGCCGCTGGAGTTCCTGGTGCTGCCGCGCCTCTTGGCGCTGCTGGTCAGCATGCCGCTGCTCTGCGTGTTCGCCGACGCCCTCGGCATCCTCGGCGGCTTCGTGATCGGCGCCGGGCTGTTCGACATCTCCGCGCCGCTGTACCTCAACCAGAGCCTGGAAATGCTCGGTCTCACCGACTTCCTGCTCGGCGTGTTCAAGAGCCTGGTGTTCGCCGTGCTGATCGGCCTGATCGGCTGCCACTACGGCCTGAGCTGCGGACGCAACGCCCAGGCGGTCGGCCAGGCCACCACCCGGGCGGTGGTCAGCATCATCGTCGCGCTGGTGGTCAGCGATGCGCTGATCACCCTGATCTGTACCCAGCTGGGGATCTGAGCATGGACGACATCGTCCTCGCAGCGGAAAACCTCAGCGCCGGCTACGGCCGCAAGGTGATCCAGCGCGACCTCAATTTCTCCATCCGCCGTGGCGAGGTGTTCGTGGTGATGGGCGGCAGCGGCTGCGGCAAGAGCACCCTGCTGCGCCACCTGATCGGCCTGCAGGCGCCGCTGGCCGGGCGGGTGCTGCTGCACGGCGAGGACTTCTGGGCCGGCGACGCGGATCGTCGCGCGGTCCTGCAGCGCCACTTCGGCGTGCTCTACCAGAGCGGTGCGCTGTGGAGCGGCATGACCCTGCGCGAGAACATCGTCCTGCCACTGGCCGCCTACCACCCCGACCTCGGCCAGGCCGAACTCGACGAACTGGCCGCTCTCAAGCTGGCGCTGGTCGGCCTGCCGGGCTGCGACGATCTGTATCCGGCCGAGCTGTCCGGCGGCATGCGCAAGCGCGCCGGCCTCGCCCGTGCGTTGGCCCTCGACCCCGAGGTGCTGTTCTTCGACGAGCCTTCGGCCGGTCTCGACCCGCTCAGTTCCATGGCCCTTGACGAACTGATCCTGCAGTTGCGCGACAGCCTGGGCGCCAGCATCGTGCTGGTCACCCACGAGCTGCCGAGCATCTACCGGGTGGCCGACACCTGCCTGTTCCTCGACGCCCGGACCCGTACCCAGATCGCCCTCGGCCCGCTGCGGCAGCTGCTGGAGGAGGGGCCGCCGACCGTGCAGCGCTTCCTGCGCCGCGGCCAGGAGACCTACAAGGAGTCACCATGAGCGAAACCCGCAAGCCCTTCTGGATCGGCGCCTTCCTGCTCGGCGGCATCGCCCTGCTGGCTGGCGGACTGCTGCTGCTCGGCCGCGACAGCTGGTTCAGCCAGCCCAGCGACTACGTGGTGTACTTCACCGGCACCCTGGACGGCCTGGACGTCGGCGCCGACGTGACCTATCGCGGGGTCAAGGTCGGCACCGTGCGCGAGATCCGTCTGGCCTACGACCGCGAGCTCAAGGACGTGGTGATCCCGGTGGTGCTGCGCATCAATCCGGCCGCCGGCCGCGAAGGCGGCCGCTTCGACAAGGTGGTCGAGCGCCTGGTCGAGCGCGGCCTGCGCGCCCAGCTGCAGACCCAGAGCCTGCTGACCGGCAAGTCGATCGTCGCGCTGGACCTGTTCCCCGGCCAGGCCGGCTACGTGCGCGAGCCGCACGACCTGGGCCTGCCGACCATTCCCAGCGTGCCGTCGCGGGTCGACCAGGCCGCCGATGTGCTGCGCGACCTGGTCGCCACCCTGCGCGAGCTGCCGCTGCGCGAGATGGTCGTGTCGGCCGGCAATACCCTGCAGGCGCTGGAGCGGCTGAGCGAGTCGCCCGAGCTGCGTGCCGGCCTGACCAGCCTGGGACAGTCTCTGCACAATCTTGAGAATTTGACTCAACAACTGCAGCGACAACTCCCGCCAATGCTGGATAATGCGCGCCAAGGCAGCGTGGAGTTGCGCGTGGCGATCGGCGAGCTGCGTCAGGCCGCGCGCAGCGCCGACCAGGCCCTGCAGCAGATGCAGGCGCTGGCCGGCGAAACCCGGCGCAGCCTCGGCCCCGAGTCCGAGGCGCAGTTCCAGCTGCTGCAGGCGCTGGAGGAGCTGGGGCGGGCCAGCAAGGCCCTGCAGCGCACGGCGGAAAGCCTCGAGCAGCGGCCAGAGTCGCTTATTTTTGGCAATAGACGGTGATCTTTTCATGGGTGTTCCACGGCTGATCCGAATGCTGGGCCTCGCCGGCCTGCTCGCCATGGCGGGCTGCGCGGCGACGCCTCCGGCGCAGTTCTACCAGCTGCAGCAGGGCAATCCGGGCCTGCCGCAGGCCGACCGCGGCGTGGCGGTGCTGCTCGGGCCGCTCAAGCTGGCCGATTACCTGCAGCGCGAGACCCTGGTGCAGCGGCAGGGCGACGACACCCTGGTGATCGCCCAGCAGGCGCGCTGGGTCGGCAGCCTGCAGGACGACGTGGCCCAGCTGCTGCTGCGCCAGTTGGCCGGTCGGCTGGACAGCAGCCGTCTGGCCCTGTACCCGGACCGGGTCGGCTTCAAGCCCGAGGCGCAGCTGCTGGTCAGCATCGGCCGGATGGATTCCGGCCCCTTCCGCCCGGCGGTGCTGGAGGCGCAGTGGCGCCTGCTCGACGGCGCCGGCAAGATGCTCGACAGCCGCGTCGTGCGGCTCGAGGAGCCGCACAACGGCGAGCTGACCGATCAGGTGCGGGCGCAGAGCCAGCTGCTGCAGCAGCTGGCCGGGCAACTGGCCGGCGCAGTGCAGGCCATGCCGCGGCCGGCTGCCGCTGCGCCGACTCCGCCGCCGCGTCGGGCCGTCGCGCCCCGCCAGGCGGAGCCGCGTATTCCGCAGGCCGCGCCGCTGCCGGCGCCGGCTGCGGAGGTCTACCGCTTCTAGCGGTGCGCTGGGCGACTGCCGGACACGACAGGGCCGCAGCGGGTTGCCGCTGCGGCCCTGTCGTGTCCGGGCGGGGCAGGCCGGTTCAGGCGTGCTGGAGCAGTTGCCCCAGTTGCCGCTCGAGACGCGCCGGCAGCGGATCCTGCAGGCGTTCGATGCAGCTGGCGCCGGCCGGCGAGGCGAGGGTGCGCAGACGGGCGCGCTGGCGCAGTGTCGGCTCCGCGCCGAGGGCCTGGTCGAGCAGCAGCAGGTTGCGGCTGTGCTGGCTGAGGCCGAAGGCGCTCTGGCAGGCGGGGTGCTGCAGCAACGCCTCCGGCGGCAGGCCGTAGAGGCCCTCGCCGCGGCTCAGGGCGAGCTGCAGCTGCAGGGTCAGGCCGCTGTCGGCGACCTCGACCTGCAGGGCATGGCCGAGGGCGCGCAGCAGTTCGCCGCAGCACAGCGCGCGGGTCAGGTAGTCCTCGCCGGACTGGTTGCCGTGGAACAGGATCAGGCTGCTGCCGTCGGCCAGGCGCAGCAGGTGGCCGTGGTGCAGGCGCGCGGCCTGCTCCACGCAGTCGCGGTAGCGCTGCAGCAGCTCGGCCAGGCGCGCCTGCGGCAGGCGACGCTGCAGCTCCTCCTGGGCGCCGAGGCGGGTGGCCAGCACGGCGCTGGGTACCGGCGGCAGGGCGGTCGCAGGGCCCTGCTGCAGGTCGTCGAGGTCGAGGCCGAGGGCTTCGGCGTCCAGCTCCGCTTCGTCGCCCACGGCGCGCGTGGCGGCCGGGCGGCGTTCGTCGAGCAGGTTGTCCAGCCCCTCGAGCAGCGTGGCGTCGTCCTCGGCGAGCAGGTCGGGGTCCTCCTCGGCCGGCGGGCGGGGCGGAACCAGGCGTTGCTGCAACTGGCGGGCAAGGTCGCCGAGCTCGTCCTGGCGCTCGCTGGCCGGCGCCGGATCGTCGGGGGCGCGCAGCCACAGGCGCAGCTCCTGCAGCGGTCGGGTCAGATGGCCGCCGAGGCGCAGGCTTACGGTGAGGGTCACCAGCAGCGCGATCAGTCCGAGCAGGCCGAAGTTCTGCAGGCCGATGGTCAGCGGCTGGCGGAACTGCTGCATGTCGAGGGTCAGGTGCAACTGGCCGGCGGCCACTTCCTGGAAGGCGATGGCTGCGGTGAACACGCCCTCCGCGGTGCCGAAGGCGCCCTGCGGCGGCCGGCGGCCGGCCTCGGCGATGATGCGCTTGTCGACGCCGTGGATCACCACGTGGGCGACCAGCGGGTTCTCGGCGAGCTTGTCGAGCATCACCTTGAGGCTGAGCAGGTCGTTGATCGCCAGCAGCTCGGTGGCCGAGGCCACGGTCTGCCGCTTGAGGCTCTCGCCGACGGCCGCGGACTGCTGCTGCATGACCTCGCGCACCTGCAGGTTGAACAGCCAGGCGAAGGTCAACATCACCACGCTCACCAGCACCAGGCTGTGGCTGACGATGCGCAGGGCGATGGGCACCCGCCGGCGGCGCAGGGCCTGCAGCAGCTGGATGAAGATGTTGTCGGAGGGGACGGGCGCGGGCCGGTTCACGAGAGGGGCTCGGCTCTGGGAAAAGGGAGTGGAAGTATAGCGGTGGCGCCGTCGGGCCGGCAAAGCGCGCTGCCAGAAGGAGCGCATTGCGGGTAGAATGCCGCACTTTCAGTTCCGCGAGGTGCGCCGTGCGCGAAATCGTCCTGATCAACATCACCGGCGAGGATCGTCCGGGTCTGACCGCCGCCATCACCGGGGTGCTCGCCCGGGCGGGGGTGAACATTCTCGACATCGGCCAGGCGGTGATCCACGACACCTTGTCGTTCGGCATCCTGGTGGAGATCCCGCACGGCGGCCAGGCTTCCGCGGTGCTCAAGGACGTGCTGTTCACCGGCTACGAGCTGGACCAGCAGGTACGTTTCACCCCGGTGTCCGAGGCCGACTACCAGCAGTGGGTCGGCGGCCAGGGCAAGGCGCGCCACATCGTCACCCTGCTGACCCGCAAGGTGACCGCCGAGCAGTTGCACCGGGTCAGCTCGATCACCGCCAAGTACGGGCTGAACATCGACCATATCGACCGCCTGTCCGGGCGCATGCCGCTGGACACCCCGGCCGAGCGCGGCAAGGGCTGCATCGAGTTCTCGGTACGCGGCGAGCCGGCCGATCCGGCGGCGCTGCGCGCCGAGTTCCTCAGCGTCGCCCAGGAGCTGAGCGTCGACATCGCCTTCCAGCAGGACACCATCTTCCGTCGCAACCGCCGCCTGGCGGTGTTCGACATGGACTCGACGCTGATCGAGGCCGAGGTGATCGACGAGCTGGCCAAGGCCGCCGGGGTCGGTGCGCAGGTCGCCGAGATCACCGAGCGGGCGATGCGTGGCGAGCTGGACTTCCGCGCCAGCTTCAAGGAGCGCCTGGCGCTGCTGCAGGGGCTGTCCGAGACGGTGCTGGAGGGTATCGGCGCCTCGCTGCGGCTGACCGAGGGCGCCGAGACCCTGTTCGCCGAACTCAAGCGCCTGGGCTACAAGACCGCCATCCTCTCCGGCGGCTTCAGCTACTTCGCCCGCCAGCTGCAGGACAAGCTCGGCATCGACTACGTGTTCGCCAACGAGCTGGAGATCGCCGACGGCAAGGTCACCGGGCGGGCGGTGGAGCCGATCGTCGACGCCCAGCGCAAGGCCGATCTGCTGCGCGAGCTCACCGAGCGCGAGGGGTTGCGCCTGGAGCAGACCATCGCCGTCGGCGACGGCGCCAACGATCTGCCGATGCTGGCGATCGCCGGTCTCGGCGTGGCCTTCCGTGCCAAGCCGCTGGTCAAGCAGTCGGCCAAGCAGGCGATCTCCACCCTGGGACTGGACGGCATCCTCTACCTGCTGGGCCATCGCGACCGCGAAGGCCGCGACTGAAACGCTCCACCGAAAGCGGAAACCGCCGCAGGGCGGTTTCCGCGTTTCCGCGCCGCCGTCACTCTTCCCCGGAGGAGAACTCGTAGTCCATCCGCGGGCTCGGCCCCTGCAGGTACAGGCCCTGCACGTAGTTGACGCCGGTCTGCCACAGGGTGGTCAGCACGCTGGCGTTGTCGACGTTGGGCACCACGGTCAGCTTGGCCTCGTTGTGCAGGCCGCCGATCAGGCTCTTGAGCTTTTCCTGCTGCTCGGCGTCGTTCAGCTCGCGGAGCAGTTCGCCGTCGATCCTGACGAAGTCGGCGTGCAGGTGACGCAGGGTGTTGAACGGGTTGAGCGCCCCGCCGAAGCGGTCGAGGCAGACCTTGCAGTGCAGCTCGGCGAGGCCCTTGGCGAGGAGTTTCGCCTGCTTGAGGTAGGCGATGGCGTCCGGCTCGCCGAACTGCAGGATCAGCGCGTCGGCCGGCAGACGGGCGGCCTTGAGCGCCGCGCTGAGCCAGGGCAGCAGCGCCGGATCCTGCAGGCTGGAGGCGCCGAGGCCGACGAACAGGCGGGTGTTGTGGCCCTTGGCGCGGTGCTCGGCGAGCTGGCGGATGGCGTTGAGCAGCAGCCAGCGGTCGACCCTGGCGGCCAGTCCGGCCTGCTCGGCGGCGGCGAGGAACTCGCCCGGCGGGACGATCTCGCCCTGCGGGTTGCGCAGCAGCAGGCTCGCCTCGTAGTGCTCGCGCTCGTCGCCGTGCAGGCTGATGATCGGCTGGAACAGCAACTGGAAGCCGTTGCTGTCGATGGCCTGCTGGACCATGGCGACCAGGCTGCCGCGGCTGGCGGCGGCGGCCAGCTCCTCGGCCGGGTCGTAGACCTTGAGGGCGTTGCCGTCGCCGAGCTGGTCGGCGCAGCGCAGCGCGCGCTCGACCACCAGCTGGCTCTGGGCGCACTGCTCGCTGATGCCGGCGGCGCCGATGCTGAGGGTGATCTGCACGCTGCGTCCGCCGACGTCGAACAGGTGGCCTTCGGCCTTCTTCAGCAGGCTCCGCAGGCCGTCCTCGGCTTGTTCCGGGGCCAGCGGCAGCAGGGCGGCGAAGCTGTCGTCGGCGAAGCGCGCCAGCTGGGCGTGCTCGCCGAAGTGCTCGCGCAGCAGGCTGGCGCAGTCGGCGAGCAGCAGGTCGCTGTCGGCCAGGCCGATCTCGCCGAGCAGGCCGGCGTAGCGGTCGATGCGCAGCAGCGCCAGGGTCGCCGGGCTGCCGCTCTTCACCGCCTGCTCGACGGCATGGTCGAGCCGTTCTAGGAAGTGCGCGCGGTTGTACAGGCCGGTGACCAGATCCTGGCTGCTGATCTCGCGCAGCTTCTCCTCCAGCTCGGTGTTGTCGCTCTCGGCGCGGATCACCACCTGGGTGCAGGGTTCGCCGTCGTAGCTGGCCGGAGAGAAGGTCATGCGCGCGCCGAAGCGGCTGCCGTCGTCGCGTACGCCGCCGCAGCGCAGCTCGGCATGCTCGCTGCCGTTCTGCTGGTAGGCCTTGAGGAACTCCTTGAACTGGGGCTGGTCGCCGCCCTGGATCAGGTCGATCATCGGCATGCCGGCGATGTCGTCGGCGTCGGCGTAGCCGAACAGTTCGACGTAGGCGCGGTTGACGTAGATGTGCATGCCGTCGTGGACGTAGGCGATGGCGTCCACCGAGCTGTCCAGCAGCAGCTGGCAGCGTTTCTCGGCCTCGCGCAGGGCCACCTCGGAGTTGCGGCGGGCGCGGCGTTCCTCGAGGTTCTTCAGTTCGCGTTCGGCGACCAGCAGCAGGCGTTCGTCGTCGCCCTGCGGCACGCCGTCCTGGGCGCCCAGCAGCATGGCTTCGGTGATCGCCTCGGCGTCGTTGCCGACGACCAGTTGCAGGAACGGCAGATCCTTGCCCTGACGACGGATGGCGTTGAGGGCGTCGCTCGGCTCGAGGTTCTCGCTGTGCGGGGCGGCGATCAGCAGGTCCCAGGTCTGCTGCAGGGTCTCGGCGAGATCGTCGCTGGAGGTCAGGCGGTGGGCGCGGGTGGCGTGCCCGGCGTTGCGGAACAGGCTGATGAGGCGCTCGGCCTCGTTCTGCGAGTCCTCTAGGAGCAGCAGGCGTACGGTCTTCTTGTCGGTGGGCATGGGGGACCAGTAGTCGGCGCCGGCGGGGCGCACTAACGCGGCAGAGGGAGATTCCCGCGAATTTACAAGGACTCCCACAGCGAGTCAAAGCCGAGCGGCTCGCCGTCGCCGACCAGGCGCAGGGTTGTGACCGAGGTCCCGCTGGTGGGCGGCGGCGCCGGTTGCGCCTCGAGCGGGCGGTACTCGAACTGGTTGAAGCTGCCGCTGAGGCCGTGGCGGCGGGTGAGCTGCACCGGCTGCTCGCGGCCGTCGAGGTTGAGCAGCACCTTCTGGCCCTGCTGGAAGGGCAGGTGCGGGGCGATCAGCAGGGCCGGGCGGCCCAGCGCGGGGATGGCGGCGAGCAGCAGGGCGCGCAGGTACTGGCCCTGGCTGCGCCCTTCGCCTTGCGGGCGCAGGCCGCAGGGCTGGGCACGCGGGGCGAGCAGCTCGATGCCCAGCTGCAGGCCGCTGCCGCGCGGCTGGCGGATCCAGCGGATGATGGCGATGTTCCAGCCGCGTTCGCCGGGATGCTGCAGGCCGATCAGGTCGCCGGTCTGCAACTGGTCCGGCGGGCTGTCGTCCCAGGCCAGGCAGTAGCCGCCGGGGCTGTGGTTGATCACCTGCAGCTGGTGGCAGGGGTACTGCTCGTGCTCGGCGGCGCCGGTCTTGTGCGGGGTGTAGTCGATGCGCTGGTGTGGGCGGCGCAGCAGGGCCTCGTTGCGGGAGGCGTCGAAGGCGCGGTTCCAGGGGTCGCGCTCGCGCTCGTGGCGCTGGAAGTCGGGGCTGACCGCAGTGGCCGGCAGTTGCAGGGTTTCGGCGAAGCTGCGCCGCTCGGCGAGCTGGTAGTGCAGGGCGCGGATGCCCAGGCAGGCGCTCAGGGTGCCGCTGCCCGGCATGCGGCCGAAGGCCCGCTCGGCCGGGGCGCTCCAGGCCGTGCACAGGTGGTTCAGCAGGTCGTCGCCGATGCCCTGGGGCACGCAGAGGTGCGCGCGCTCGCGCTGCTGGGCACCGAGCCTGAGGTAGCCGCGCAGGTCGCGCACCAGGTCCTGGGGGTCGAGACCGAGCAGCTGCGCCGGATTCTCCTCCTGCAGCAGGCTGGTGTAGCGCGGCGGACTGTCGGTGGCCGGGGCGAAGGCGAACAGGCTCTGCGGGTGGTCGGCTTCGCGCAGGAGGGCGCGGCCGCTCCAGGCCGGCAGGGCTTCGCCGAGCTGGGCGATGGCTTGCTGGCGCAGCTGGTTGCAGCGCGCGCTGCCGAGCAGCAGGCTGGCCAGGTAGCACTGTTCGATGGTCTGCTCGCCGCCGCCGATCGCCGGCAGCGCCAGGCGCTCGAGGCGGCGGCTGGCGGCGACCCGGTAGAGCTGGTGCAGCTCCAGCCAGAAGCCCTGGGTCGGCGGGGTATAGAGCAGGCTGAACTGGCAGAGCATCTGGTAGAGGGCGTGCTCGGCGAGCAGCAGGGACCGTGCGCAGAGCTGCCGGCTGTCGTCGCCGACCGGCAGGCGCAGGGCCTCGCTGGCGGTCAGCTTGGCGGCGCGGGCCAGTTGCTGCTGGAGGGTCTGGCAGAGGGCGGCGATCTGCTGGCGGCGCTCGTCGAGGATCACCACCGGGCTGCGCAGGTGTTTCTGCAGCTGGCTGCAGACGAACTGCGTCTCGGGCTCCAGCAGTTCGAGCAGCAGCTGGCGATTGGCCGGCGGGGTGCGCAGGCGGTTGAGTTCCTGCAGCGCGGTGTACAGGCGGCGGGCGGTCTCGCCGAGGTTGGCCTTGGGCAGCTCGGCGATCCAGGCGCGCACGGCCGCCGGCTGCGGCGCGGCGAAGGACAGGCTGGCCAGGTCCGGCGGTGTGACGCGCAGCAGGTCGTAGGAGGAGTGCAGGTCCATGGTGTCTCGCTCGGAACGGGAAGCGAAGCGGGCTCGACCCCGCGTGTGCTTGCCGGAGGCGGCGGTCCAGTCTAGCCGAAAAAGCTCTCGTGCCGTCGATCCGCGACGGCAGGCCGCCGAGCGGCACTGCCGCTGCGGCGACGGTCTCAGGCCTGCGGCAGCCCCAGGCGCTGGCCCATGCGCAGCGGCGACCCGGCGGCCAGTTCCTCGGCCCAGCGCACCTGCTCGGGGCCGAACAGCACGATGGCGGTGGAGCCCAGCTTGAAGCGCCCGAGTTCGGCACCCTTCTCCAGGCGGATCGGCTGCTGGGCGGCGGGGCCGTAGCGGAAGTGCTTCAGCGCCCGCTTCTGCGGGGTGACCAGGCCGGCCCACACGGTCTCCACGCTGGCGACGATCATCGCGCCGACCAGCACCACGGCCATCGGCCCGCGCTCGGTGTCGAACAGGCAGACCACCCGCTCGTTGCGGGCGAACAGGTCGGGGACGTTCTCGGCGGTGAAGGCGTTCACCGAGAACAGCCGGCCCGGCACGTAGACCATTTCCCTCAGGGTGCCGGCCAGCGGCATGTGCACGCGGTGGTAGTCCTTCGGCGACAGGTAGACGGTGGCGAACTGGCCGCCCATGAACGGCGCGGCCATCTCGGCGTCGCCGCCGAGCAGCTCCAGCACGCTGAAGCTGTGGCCCTTGGCCTGGAAGATGCGGCCGTGGTCGATGCGCCCGAGCTGGCTGATGGCACCGTCGGCCGGGCTGAGGATGGCGCCGGGTGTCGGGTCGAGCGGTCGGGTATCGGCGCGCAGGGCGCGGGTGAAGAAGGCGTTGAAGTGCTCGTAGGCGTGCGGGTTGCCGATCTCCGCCTCGCTCATGTCGACCTGGTAGCGCTTGACGAACCAGCTGATCAGCGGGTTCTTGAACCAGTCGGCGCGGCATTCGGCGGCGCTGCCGATCAGTCGCGACAGGGCGTGGTGCGGCAGCAGGTACTGGCCGGCGAGGAACAGGCGTTCTTTGAGGTTCATGACAGGTCCTTAGCGTTCCACCGGGGTGTCGGGATGGTTGCCCCACTCCGACCAGGAGCCGGCGTAGGCCTTGATGTTCGGGTAGCCGAGCGCGCGCATCGCCAGATAGGTGAGCCCGGAGCGGCGGTGGGTCTGGCAGTGGGTGACGATCTCCCGTTCCGCGCCGATGCCGCGGGCGGCGAGCAGTTCGGCCAGGTCCGTGCGCAGGCGCAGGGCGCGCCGGCGGTCCAGGCAGTCGGTCCATTCCAGGTTGACGGCGCCGGGGATGTGGCCGCCCCTGGCCGCCAGGACCTTTTCGCCGCGGTACTCCTCGGGCGAACGGGCGTCCCAGATCAGCAGCTTGTCGTCGTGCAGGTGCTCGAGCAGGTACTCGCGGCTGGCCAGCACGTCGGCCACCGGCCGCACCGCGACCGGACCGCCGACCGCTGCCGGTAGCTCCGTGGACAGTTCGCGGCCGTCGGCCAGCCAGGCCTGCAGGCCGCCGTTCAGGTGGTGCCAGGTGCGATGGCCGATGAGGTCGAGCAGCCAGCCGAAACGCCCGGCCCAGGGGCCGCCCTCGTCGTCGTAGAGCACGTAGACGGCTTCCGGGCGATGGCCCAGCTCGCCGAGCAGGGCCTGGAAGTCGCTCCACTCCGGCAGCAGGCCGGGAGCCGGCGGCTGGCCGAGCTGGGTGCGCCGGGTGTCGACGTGGCGGGCGCCGGGAATGTGGCCCTCGGCGTAGCGGGCGACGGGCGTCAGGTCGACGAGGATCAGCTCCGGCGCGTCGAGACGGCTGGCCAGCTCGGCCGGCTCGATCAGCAACGGCAGGTCGGAAAAGGCGGACATGGCGGGCTCCGGAAAAGGGGTTGAACGGGGAGTGTACTGAAATGCGCCGGCGCGCCGTAGGGTGGACAGGGCTTGTCCACCGTTCGGGCGGCGCGGTTCGGTAGAAAACCGCTGCGCGGACTTTCTGCCCTACGGCCTGCTCATGGCGCGTCCACCCGGGCTCAGTACTCGTCCTTGGGCAGGCTGGCGAGGATGTGCCGGTAGCTGGCCAGGCGCTGCGGGTGGATGCGTCCGTCCGCCAGCGCCTGCAGCAGCGCGCAGCCGGGCTCGCGGTCGTGCTGGCAGTCGCGGAAGCGGCAGCGGCCGATGAGTTCGCGGAACTCGACGAAGCCGTCCTCGACGTCGGCGCGGCTGACGTGGCCGAGGCTGAATTCGCGGATGCCGGGCGAGTCGATCAGCTCGCCGCCGCCGGGGAAGTGGAACAGCCGTGCGGTGGTGGTGGTATGGGTGCCCTTGCCGGTCAGTTCCGAGAGGGCGCCGACGCGCAGGTCGACGCCGGGCAGCAGGGTGTTGACCAGCGACGACTTGCCCACTCCGGACTGGCCGACGAACACGCTGACGTGGCCGTCGAGGCGGGCGCGCAGCTCGTCCATGGCGCTGCCGTGGTGCGCCGAGACCTCCAGCAGCGGATAGCCGAGGGCGCGGTAGACGTCGAGCAGGGCGTCCAGTTTCGCCGCATTCTGTTCGTCGACCAGGTCGGCCTTGTTCATCAGCAGCAGCGGGGCGATGCCGGCGTGGTCGGCGGCGATCAGGTAGCGGTCGATCAGGTTGGCGTGCGGCTCGGGCAGCGGGGCGAAGACGACGACGATCTGGTCGACGTTGGCCGCCACCGGCTTGAGCACGCCGCGCATGTCCGGGCGGCACAGCTCGGAGCTGCGCGGCAGCTGGGCGACGATCACGCCGATGCCCTGGTTGCCCGGTCGCCAGACCACCCGGTCGCCGGTGACCAGCGTCGGCAGGTTGGCGCGCAGGTGGCAGCGGAACACCTGGCCGGCCAGTTCGCCCTCCAGCGCCTCGACCTCGACCTGCACGCCGAAGTGGGCGATCACCAGACCGCGCTGCTCGGTGCCGAGGTCGCCGCCCTCCAGCTCCTCCATGGCGCGCGATTCGCGGCGGGCGGCGCGGGCGGCGCGTTCTTCCTGGATCTTCTCGATGCGCCAGCTCTGCCGGCGGGTCAGTTGGCGTTTGGCCATGATGCTTCCGTGGGTGGACTCCGGCGGCGAGTCTAGCACGCATGCCGCCTGCTAGAATGCCGCCAGACCTCGAGGAGCACCGCCATGCAGAACCCGCAGAACCTGATCTGGATCGACCTGGAAATGACCGGCCTGGAGCCGGACAGCGACGTCATCCTGGAGATCGCCACCATCGTCACCGACGCCCAGCTCAACGTGCTGGCCGAGGGACCCTCGCTGGTCGTCCATCAGAGCGATGCGGTGCTGGCCGGGATGAATCCCTGGTGCGTCGAGCAACACGGCAAGAGCGGGCTGACCGAACGGGTGCGCGCCAGCCGCATCGACGAGGCCGAGGCCGAGCGCCAGACCCTCGAGTTCCTCCGCCAGTGGGTACCGGAGCGCGCCTCGCCGATGTGCGGCAACAGCATCGGCCAGGACCGCCGCTTCCTGGTGCGCTACATGCCGCAGCTGGAGGCCTACTTCCACTACCGCAACCTCGACGTCTCGACCGTCAAGGAGCTGGCCGCGCGCTGGGCGCCGGAGGTCAAGGAGGCGTTCGTCAAGCGGGGCTGCCACCTGGCGCTGGACGACATCCGCGAGTCGATCGCCGAGCTGCGCCACTACCGCGAGCATTTCATCAGATACTGAACGAGTCCGCGGCGCAGGCCTCGGCCACCTCGCTGCGGGCCAGCAGCTCGGCCAGCGCCTCGGCGTCGAGCGGCTTCGACAGCCGGTAGCCCTGGCCGTGGCCGCAGCCGTGCCAGCGCAGGAAGTCGTGCTGGGCGGCGGTCTCGATGCCCTCGGCGATGCAGGTCATGCCCAGCGAGTGGGCCATGCCGATGATCGCCACGGTCAGCGCGGCGTAGTCCTCGCAGTCCGGCAGGTCGCTGACGAACGAGCGGTCGATCTTCAGGGTGTCGAGCTTGAAGTGCTTGAGGTAGCTCAGCGACGAGTAGCCGGTGCCGAAGTCGTCCATCGCCAGGCGCACGCCGATCTCCTTGAGGCGCTGCAGGGTGGCGTTGACCTGCTCGAGGTTTTCCGCCAGCACGCTCTCGGTCAGCTCCAGCTCGAGCAGCTCCGCCGGCAGGCCGCTGCGCGCCAGGGCGCGCTGTACCACCTCGGCGAGGTCGCCGTGGCGGAACTGCAAGGCCGAGACGTTCACCGCGACGCGCAGCGGCGGCAGTCCGGCGGCCCGCCAGGCCATGGCCTGGCGGCAGGCCTCGTTGAGCACCCAGGCGCCCAGCGGCAGGATCAACCCGCTGTCCTCGGCGATGGGGATGAACTTGCTCGGCGGCACCTGGCCGAGCACCGGGTTGTGCCAGCGCAGCAGCGCCTCGCAGCCGCTCAGCCGGCCGCTGGCCAGGTCGTACTGCGGCTGGTAGTGCAGGCTCAGCTCGTCGCGCGCCAGCGCCTGGCGCAGGCGGTTCTCCAGCTCGAGGTGCTCGCGGACCCGGGTGTTCATCGCCGGGGCGAAGAACTGGTAGTTGTTCCGCCCCGCCGACTTGGCGTGGTACATGGCCGTGTCGGCGTTCTTCAGCAGGGTTTCCGCATCGCGGCCATCGGCCGGGCAGAGGGCGATGCCGATGCTGGGGGTGACCGCCAGCTCGTGCTCGGCCACGCAGTAGTGGCCGCTGCAGGCATTCAGCAGGTTCTGCGCCACCTGGGCGGCCTGGGTGCCCTCGCCGAGGCCCTCGAGGAGAATCACGAACTCGTCGCCGCCCAGGCGGCTCACCGTGTCGCCGGTGCGCACCGCGGCGGACAGGCGCTGCGCTACCTGGGTCAGCAGGCCGTCGCCGACCGCATGGCCGAGCGAGTCGTTGATGTTCTTGAAGCGGTCGAGGTCGATGAACAGCACCGCCAGCTGCAGGCCGTCGCGCTCCGCTCGCTCGATGGCCTCGCCCAGGCGGGTGTACAGCCGGGCGCGGTTGGGCAGCTGGGTCAGCGGGTCGGTTTCGGCCAGCAGGCGCAGGCGGGTATGGCCGGCGTCGATGTCCTGCTGGTAGCGGGCGAAGCGGTACGCCAGCCAGCGCGACAGGCCGATGGCCAG
The DNA here is from genome assembly GCF_024451105.1 of Stutzerimonas stutzeri. GTDB lineage: Bacteria > Pseudomonadota > Gammaproteobacteria > Pseudomonadales > Pseudomonadaceae > Geopseudomonas > Geopseudomonas stutzeri_A. Next base: position 455,421 of record NZ_JANGEY010000001.1, on the reverse strand, counting down.
GCTCAGGGCGAGCCCCATCACCAGCAGCAGGGCCAGCGCGGTGGTGCGGAAGTCCTCGTGCAGGTTGTCCTCGAGCTTGCGCTGGCGCTCGGCCAGGCCGCTTTCCAGATCGTCGAGGTAGACGCCGCTGATCAGGATCCAGCCCCACTCGTCGAGGTTGCTGACCAGCGACAGCTTGTTGACCAGGCGCGGATCGCTGAGGCTGCGCCACTGGTAGCGGGTGAAGCCGCCGCCGTTGCGGCTGGTTTCGAGGATGCGGCGGATCACCGCCTGCTCCTCGACCGGCAGGGTGTCGACGTAGCGGCCTTCGGCGGCCGGGTTGCTCGGCGACAGCAGCACCCGGCCGTCGCGGTGGATCACCGCGATGTAGCCGTTGTCGCCGATGCGCGTGGCGCGCAGCTGCTGCAGGGCCTGCTGCTGCAGCTGCTGCTCGACCTTGTAGAGGTACTCGCCGGTGCCGATCAGCCAGCCGAGCGGCTCGAACACCCGGGCGTAGGCGATCTTCTCGGCCATCTCCTCGGGGCGCTCCGGGGCGTACCAGCGGTAGCGGGTGAAGCCGCTGCGCTGCGGGTTGTCCACCGCGGCGAGCAGGTCGCGCATGATGTAGCGGCCGTCGACGTCGCGGTTGTCGAGCAGCGAGGCGCCCTCGTGCTCGGGGTTGATCGGCAGCAGCACGCAGTTGCCGGCCAGGTCGTCGATGAAGAAGTAGCCGCTGCCGTCGAAGAAGCGCAGCGGGCGCAGCGTCTCGACGATCAACCGGCGGATCTCGGCCTCCGGGCGGCGGCCGTGTTCGCGGGCGTGGATGGCTTCGGCGATCTGCACGGCATGCGCGACCTGCTGGCGCAGGTCGCGCTTGAGTACCGCCTCGCTGCTGCGCCGCAACTGGTCGAGCTGGTCGTGCAGGGTGCTCAGCGAGGACGCCAGCATGGCTTCCTGCTGGCGCAGCTCGGCGGCCTCGAGCACGCGGCTGTCCTCGCGGAAGTTGCGCGTCTGCTGCAGGGTGAAGTAGCCGCCCAGGGCCAGGGTCAGGACGAACACCAGCGCCAGCATGCCGAACAGCTGCAGGCGCAGGAGGTTGTTTTCGGTCATCGCCATGAGCGTACCTTGCTCGAGAGGTTTCCTGTCCCTGGACGGCTGCGGGCCAGAGCGGTAGCCGGTGTTCGGCGGGGCGGCCAGTGCCGGACGTCTCGACCGACGAACGGTTGGCGCTTTTGTGTCGAGGATCACATTCTAGTCCGCCGAGCGCCATCCGCCCAGCGGCCGATGGTCGCCTGTTCAGCCGTAGCGCTTGTGCGCCTCGATGGCCAGGCCGCTGCCGATGCCGCCGAAGCGGTTGCCTTCGACGCCGCGGGCGGCCGGCAGCAGGCGCGCGACGCTCTGGCGCAGCGCCGGGATGCCGCTGGAGCCGCCGGTGAAGAACAGCGTGTCGACCTGCTCGGCGCGCACCCCGGCGTCGCCCAGCAGCCGTTCGATGCCGGCGTCGATGCGCGCCAGCGAAGCGGCGATGGCCGCCTCGAACAGCGGTCGGGTCAGCGTGGCGGTGAGGCCCGGCTCGATGCGCGCGAAGTCGATGGTGCGGGCCTGCTGTTCGGTCAGGGCGATCTTGCTGGCTTCCACCTCGATCGCCAGCCAGTGGCCGGCGCGCTGCTCGATCAGGCGCAGCAGGCGGTCGATGCCGGTCGGGTCCTGGATGTCGTAGCGCATGCTCTCCAGGGCGATCCGCGACTTCTGCGCGTAGACCGCGTTGATGGTGTGCCAGGTGGCCAGGTTGATGTGCTGGCTGGTCGGCATCGGCGCGTCGCTCTTCATCCGGCTGCCGTAGCCGAACAGCGGCATCACCCCCTCGAGGCTGAGCTGGCGGTCGAAGTCGGTGCCGCCGACGTGCACGCCGCCGGTGGCGAGGATGTCGGCCTGGCGCTCGGCCAGCGCGCGGCGCTCGGGCGACAGGCGCACCAGCGAGAAGTCCGAGGTACCGCCGCCGATGTCGACGATCAGCACCAGCTCCTCGCGGTCGATGCCGGCCTCGTAGTCGAAGGCCGCGGCGATCGGCTCGTACTGGAAGGACACGTCCTTGAAGCCCAGCGTGCGGGCCACCTCGACCAGGGTGTCGGCGGCCTCGCGGTCGGCGGCCGGGTCGTCGTCGACGAAGAACACCGGGCGGCCGAGCACCACCTGCTCGAACTCGCGGCCGGCCGCGGCCTCGGCGCGCCGCTTCAGCTCGCCGAGGAACAGGCCGAGGATCCGGGTGAACGGCATGGCACTGCCCAGCACGGTGGTGGCGCTGGCCAGCAGCGGCGAGCCGAGCAGGCTCTTCAGCGAGCGCATCAGGCGCCCCTCGTAGCCGTCCAGGTATTCGCCGAGGGCCTGGCGGCCGAACGCCGGACGCTGCTCCTCGAAGTTGAAGAACAGTACCGAGGGCAGGGTGTCCTTGCCGTCCTCCAGGGCGATCAGGTTGCCGGCGCCGGGACGCAGCCAGCCGACCGTGGAGTTGGAGGTGCCGAAGTCGATGCCGCAGGCGCGGGCGGGCGAGGCGAGGGTCATGGGATACGCGGCTCCGGGAAAAACGGCCGCGCATTCTATGCGAGAGCGGCGCCGAATGGGCGCCGCTCGGTCACTTTGTCACTTGTCGCGATGCTGCTGCGCCATGATCTCCTCGAGGCCCAGCCCGGTCAGGTCGTGGATGGTGCGCCACAGGTAGTAGAAGATCGCCAGCATCATCAGCATCGAGGGAATGGCGATCATCGGGTAGCTGAGCAGGTTCATCTTCGCCAGCTCGGCGTTGAACGCCTCGCTGCCGGCCGGGCTGGTGACCAGCCAGCGGGCGAGGATGTAGTTCATCGTCGCCGAGAAGAAGAAGGTGGCGCTGAGGAAGTAGGTGGCGTTGAGCAGGCGCCGCTCGAACAGCGCGCTGTGCCCGCGCTCCTCGAGCTGCTGCCTGATGCGCGCCACGTCGAGCACCTTGTCGTTGTACAGCAGGCTGTGGATCAGCGGCTTGCGGGTGCGCGCGGAGAACAGCACGGCCAGGCCGATGATGCCCGGGATGGTCGCCTCCTTGACCGCCAGCCACTGGCTGTCCAGCTGCAGCAGGCCGATGCCGCCGGTGAGCAGCACGCTGACCAGGCCGAGCAGGGCGATGAAGTTGAACTTGCGGTAGCGCAGCAGCTCGAAGGCGCCCCAGCCGAGCGGGAAGGCCAGGGCGAGGATCAGCGCACCGTCGGCGCCGAGGCGCTCGGGGCTGCTCAGCTTCATCAGCACCGCCGAGGGCAGCAGGATGCTCACCAGCAGGTCGATCAGCGGGCGCGGCTTGTGGGTGGGGCGGCTTGCGTCAGTCATGCTTTGCGTCTTGTCCATCGAGGGCCTTGATGTGCCAGCCGGCGGCGCCGGGCAGCAGCAGGTTGAGAAGAATCGCGACGATGCCGCACAGCGAGATGCCCTTGAGGCCCATGCCGCTGTCGCCGATCACCATGCCGCCGATGCCGAATACCAGGGTCACCGCGACGATCACCAGGTTGCGCGGCTCGGACAGGTCGATCTGGTTGCGGATCAGGGTGTTCATGCCGACCACCGCGATCGAGCCGAACAGCAGGCAGAGGATACCGCCCATCACCGGCACCGGGATGCTCTGCAGCGCCGCGCCGAACTTGCCGACGAAGGCCAGCGCCATGGCGATCAGCGCCGCCCACAGCATGATCCGCGGGTTGAAGTTGCGGGTCAGCATCACCGCGCCGGTCACCTCCGAGTAGGTGGTGTTGGGCGGCCCGCCGAGCAGCGCGGCGCCGCTGGTGGCCAGGCCGTCGCCGAGCAGGGTGCGGTGCAGGCCGGGCTTCTTCAGGTAGTTCTTGCCGGTCACGCTGCCGATCGCCAGCACGTCGCCGATGTGCTCGATGGCCGGGGCGATGGCCACCGGCAGCATGAACAGGATGGCGCCCCAGTGCAGCTCCGGGGCGACGAAGGCCGGCATCGCCAGCCAGGGCGCCGCGGCGATGCCGGCGCTGTCGACCGCGCCGAGCAGGAAGGCCATCAGGTAGCCGACCGCGACGCCGAACAGGATCGGGATCAGTCGCAGCAGGCCGCGGCCGAGCACCGCGACGATCAGCGTGGTGGCCAGCGCCGGCAGGGAGATCCACAGCGCGGTGGCGTAGGGCACCAGCTCGAGGCTGCCGTCGCCGCTCTTGCCCATCGCCATGTTCGCCGCCACCGGCGCCAGGCCCAGGCCGATGGCCATGATCACCGGGCCGATCACCACCGGCGGCAGCAGGCGGTCGATGAAGCCGGTGCCCCTGAGGCGCACCGCGCCGGCCAGCAGCATGTACATCACTCCGGCGGCGACCAGCCCGCCCATGGCCGCCGGCAGGCCGAACTCGCCCTTGGCGGCGAGGATCGGCGCGATGAAGGCGAAGCTGGAGGCGAGGAACACCGGCACCTGGCCGCCGGTGACGAGGTGGAACAGCAGGGTGCCGGCGCCGGCGGTGAACAGCGCGACGTTGGGATCCAGGCCGGTGATCAGCGGCATCAGCACCAGCGCGCCGAAGGCCACGAAGAGCATCTGCGCGCCGGCCAGCGCCTGGCGCCAGGCCGGTTCGGCCGCCGGCGCGATGGGCGGGGTGGCCATGTTCAGGCGTCCTTCTGGCGGGTGCCGAAGATCTTGTCGCCGGCGTCGCCGAGGCCGGGGATGATGTAGCCGTGCTCGTTGAGGCGCTCGTCGATCGAGGCGGTGTAGATGCGCACCTCCGGGTGGGCGGCCGCCACCGCTTTGATGCCCTCGGGCGCGGCGACCAGCACCAGGGCGCGGATCTCCTTGCAGCCGGCCTGCTTGAGCATGTCGATGGTGGCGATCAGCGAGCCGCCGGTGGCCAGCATCGGATCGACGATCATCGCCAGGCGGCGGTCGATCTCCGGCACCAGCTTCTCCAGGTAGGTGTGCGCCTCGAGGGTCTCCTCGTTGCGCGCCAGGCCGATGACGCTGACCTTGGCGCTGGGGATCAGGCTGAGCACGCCGTCGAGCATGCCGATGCCGGCGCGCAGGATCGGCACCACGGTGATCTTCTTGCCGGCGATGCGCTCGACCTTGACCGTGCCGCACCAGCCCTCGATGTGCTCGTCCTCCAGCGGCAGGTCCTGGGTGGCCTCGTAGGTGAGCAGGGCGCCCAGCTCCTGGGCCAGCTCGCGGAAATTCTTCGTGCTGATGTCGGCGCGGCGCATCAGGCCGAGCTTGTGGCGGATCAGCGGGTGGCGAATTTCGTGCACGGGCATGGCCTGGGTTCTCCGGCGGGAAAATGGGACGGTGGCATAGAGTAAAGCATTCGCCGCCGTGCGGCCGAGTGGCGCTTGCCGGACGGCCGGCTGCTCGGTACCTTTCGCCCCTTTGCCCAGCCGGGCCCACCTCCGGAGACCTGTCATGTCCGTCGATCTCGCCCACATCCGCCAGGTGATGGCGGAAGCCGACTGCCTGTATACCGCCGACCAGCTGGACGCCGCCATCGCGCGGATGGCCGAGCGGATCGGCGCCGACCTTGCCGAGCGCGACCCGCTGGTATTCTGCGTGATGAACGGCGGACTGATCTTCGCCGGCAAGCTGCTGCCGCTGCTGAATTTCCCGCTGGAAGTCTCCTACCTGCACGCCACCCGCTACCGCGGCGAGACCAGCGGCGGCGAGCTGTTCTGGAAGGCCAAGCCGGAGGTGTCGCTGGTCGACCGCGACGTGCTGATCGTCGACGACATCTTCGACGAGGGCCACACCCTGGCCGCCATCGTCGACTACTGCCGGCACGCCGGCGCCAGCTCGGTGCACACCGCGGTGCTGATCGACAAGGACCACGACCGCAAGACCCCGGAGATGCGCGCCGACTACGTCGGCCTGCCCTGCATCGACCGCTACATCTTCGGCTACGGCATGGACTACAAGGGCTACTGGCGCAACGCGCCAGGGATCTATGCCGTCAAGGGCATGTGAGGCCTTTGGTAGGGTGGGTGAGCCGCGCAGCGGCGTAACCCACCATCGCGACCGCGAGGTCGCGCATGGCAATGCCAGGCCTGCGGCCTGGTCGGTGGATTACGGCCTGCGGCCTAATCCACCCTACGCGGACTCGCTGGCAACGGCCGCTTCCCCCCTCTCCTCCAGCCACCTCAGCGCCTTGCCGCGTGCCTGCCCCAGATCGCGCACATAGGCCAGCCGCTGCTGGCTGCGGTGGATGCCGGCGCGGCGCAGCTGCAGGCGCACCCGCGAGCTGGTGCCGCTGAGGATCAGGCCCACGCTGTGCTGGCGGTAGTCGCGCAGCACGGTTTCCAGCGACGCCAGCGCGGTCATGTCGAGCAGCGGCACCGCGCTCAGATCGACGATCACCACCTTCACCTCCGGGGTGAAGCGGCGCAGGGTGTTCAGCGCCTTCTCCGCCGCGCCGAAGAACAGCGGGCCGCGGATCGCATAGGCGGCGACGTGTTCGGGCAGGTCGCCGAGGGCCTGGTGGAACTGGCGCGGCAGCGGTGCGGCGTCGGTCAGCGCACTCATCTGGCGGATGAACAGGCCGGCGGCCAGCAGCAGGCCGGCGCCCACCGCCAGCACCATGTCGAAGGCCACGGTCAGCACCAGGCAGGTGAGCAGCACCAGCACGTCGCTGCGCGGGGCGATGCGCAGGGTGTGCACCACGTGCGGCGCCTCGGCCATGTTCCACGCCACCATCAGCAGCAGCGCGGCCAGCGCGGCCATCGGCAGGTAGCTGAACAGCGGCGCGAGCAGCAGCATGGCGGCCAGCACCACGCCGGCATGGACGAGCGCCGCCAGCGGCGAGAAGGCGCCGGCGCGCACGCTGGCGGCGGTGCGGGCGATCGCCGCGGTGGCGGTGATGCCGCCGAACAGCGGGGCGATCAGGTTGCCGAGGCCCTGGCCGATCAGCTCGCCGTTGGGATCGTGCTTGCTGCCGCTCATGCCGTCGGCGACCACCGCGCAGAGCAGCGACTCGATGGCGCCGAGCATGGCGATGGCCATCGCCGGAGCGAGCAGTTCGCGGATCAGCGCCAGACTCAGCGGCGTGGCCTCCGGCAGCAGCCAGGGCAGCGCGAAGTCCGGCAGGTAGGGCGGGATGCCCGGCTGGCTGACGCCGTCGACCGTGTAGCTGAAGCGCTCGCCGAGGGTGGCCACCGCCAGGCCGCCGAACTCCAGCAGCAGGCCGAGCAGGGTGCCGACCGCCAGCGCCGCCAGATGCCCGGGCACCTTCGGCACCAGCCGCGGCCAGGCGATCAGCACGCCGAGGGTGGCGGCGGCGACCAGCGCATCGCCCAGGTGGGCGGTCGGCAGGGCCAGCGCCAGGTCGTACATCTGCTCGGGGAAGTGCGTGGCGCTGCCGGTCACCGTCAGGCCGAGGGCGTCCTTGAGCTGCAGCCCGGCGATGACGATGCCGATGCCGGCGGTGAAGCCGAGGGTCACCGGGTAGGGCACGAACTGGATCAGCCGGCCGGCCTTGAGCAGGCCGAGGGCGACCAGGATCGCCCCGGCGAGCATCGTGCACAGCAGCAGGCCGGACAGGCCGTGCTGCTGGACGATCGGCAGGAGGATCACCACGAAGGCCGCGGTGGGGCCGGAGATGTTGAAGCGCGAGCCGCCGGTCAGGGCGATCAGCGGCGCGGCGATCAGCACGGTGTAGAGGCCGTGCTGCGGCGGCGCGCCGACCGCGATGGCCAGCGCCATGGCCAGCGGGATGGCGATGATGCCGACGGTGAGGCCGGCGAGCAGGTCGCCGCGCAAGGCCTGGCGACCGTAGCCGGCCTGCAGGGCCTGGCGCCAGGCGGTGAACAGCGGGATGCGCGCGAGCCGGGACATGCTTGTTCTCCGTTGTATTTCCCCCAGAGATCCTGAGGGTAAGCCGTTCGTCGGGGTTCGGCTATGGGACGGAGGTGGAAGACCCGGGCGGCCAGCCCGGACAGGGGCATGCCCGGGCTGGCCGCTTCGTCAGCCCAGCCAGCCGCTCAGCGTCGCGGCGTTCCAGGCGGCGTAGCCGGCCAGGGCGACGAAGCACAGCGCGGAGATGCGGTGGATCAGGGTCATCGGCAGCTTGTCGGCGGAGAAGTGCGCGGCCAGCACCACCGGCACGTTGGCGATCAGCATGCCCAGGGTGGTGCCGGCGACCACCAGCCAGAAGTACTCGTACTGCGCGGCCAGCATCACCGTGGCGATCTGCGTCTTGTCGCCCATCTCGGCGATGAAGAAGGCGATCAGGGTGGTGAGGAACGGCCCGTAGCGCTTGAAGTGCGAGGCTTCCTCTTCCTCGTCGATCTGGTCCGGCACCAGCATCCAGGCGGCGACGGCGAGGAAGGAGACGGCGAGGATCCAGCTCAGCGCGGCTTCGCTGAAGAACGAGGCGACCCACTTGCCCACGGCGCCGGCGGCGAAGTGGTTGGCGACGGTGGCGACCAGGATGCCCCAGATGATCGGCCAGGGCCGGCGGAACCGGGCGGCGAGCAGCAGGGCGAGCAGCTGGGTCTTGTCGCCGATCTCGGCGAGGGCCACCAGGCCGGTGGGGACGAACAGCGATTGCAGGGCTTCCATCGGAGATTCCAGAGGGGCGGGACAACGACGGCATGACACGCACGGCCTGCCCGCCCCGGGTCGGCTGTGAGTGTCATGAGTCTTGTCGAACCGTGGCGCCGGGCTGGCCGGTGCCGGTTGTGCGCGCCATGGTCTGCGGACCAAGTGTGTTGACGCGCACGCCGCCGAAGCGCTCGGCGGCGGACTACTCCCTCAGGACGGCGCGCATTGTGCCCAAGGGCGGCGCGAGAGGCAAGGCATCGGCGGGGTGCCGGTGCGCATGGCGCACCCTACGCCGGGTCCGGCGCTTCCGTAGGGTGCGCCGTGCGCACCATCACGGGCTCAGCGTCGGCGCGCCGAATAGATGCGGAAGCCGTCGCGCTCGGCCAGCACCGTGCAGGGGCCGAGGTGCTGCTCGATCAGCGGCGCGTACCTGAGGAAGCTGTTGGCCACCAGGCGCAGCTCGCCGCCGGGGCGCAGGTGCAGGGCGGCGTCGCGCAGCAGCTGCTCGGTGGCCTGGTAGTCGGTGTGCACGCCCTGGTGGAACGGCGGGTTGCTGACGATGGCGGCCAGATCGTGCGGCGCATCGGCGATGCCGCGCCCGGCGATGACTGCGCCGGCCAGGCCGTTGGCCGCCAGGGTCAGGCGGCTGCTGGCCAGGGCGAAGGCGTCGACGTCGAGCAGGTGCAGGCGGCTGGCCGGGTAGCGGCGCAGCAAGGCGGCGCCGAGCACCCCGGCGCCGCAGCCGAAGTCGAGCACCGCGCCCTCGGGCAGGCCGTCGAGGTGTTCGAGCAGCAGGCGCGAGCCGACGTCCAGGCGACCGTGGCTGAACACCCCGGGCAGGCTGACCACCTGCAGCTCGCCGTCCGCCGTGGCCAGCGGGTAGCGGCGGGCGAGGGCGTCGAGCTGCGGCGCCGCCGGCGCATGGTCGACCGTCACCTGCCACAGCTGGCAGTGCCGCGCGCTGTCCAGCTTGCGCGGGCGGCCGAACGGCTGCAGCTGCCTGGCGGCGCGCTCGATGCCGGCGCGCTTCTCGCCGACCAGCCACAGTGGCGCGCCGGGCAGGCGCGCGGCCAGGGCGGCGAGCAGGTAGTCGGTCAGCTCGCGCGACTTGGGCAGGAACAGCACCGCGCCGCCGAACGGCGCATCCGGCACCTCGGTGGCGAACCGGCAGCGCCCCGGATGGCGCGCCGCGATGGCGCTGTGCGCGTCCCACTGCCAGCTCCAGCCCTGCGCCTCGGGCAGTTCGTCGAGCAGGCCGTCGGCCGGCAGGCCGGCGAGCAGCACGCGGCCGGCGAACAGTTCGGCCTGACGCAACAGCACTTCGCTACGCGGATCCATGGACACCTCCGGAACAAAAGGGCGGGCAGCTTAGGCAAAGCCCCGGCGGCTGGCAAATCCGCAAGCCGCCGTGGGCGCCGTGGGCACCATGGATGCCCACGGCGCCCCTACGAGACGACGCGCATCGGTTCGCCGGCGAGGAACGCCGCGGCGTTTTCCGCCAGCTGGCCGACGATGCGCTGGCGCGCCTCGCGGCTGCCCCAGGCGCTGTGGGGGGTGACGATCAGCCGCGGCACGTCCGCGGCGAGCAGCGGATTGCCGTCCTTGGGCGGCTCGACGCTGAGCACGTCGCTGGCCGCGCCGCCCAGCTGACCGGCGCGCAGGGCGTCGGCCAGCGCCTGCTCGTCGACCAGGCCGCCGCGCGCGGTGTTGATCAGGAAGGCCGTCGGCTTCATCAGGGCGATCTCGCGGGCGCCGATCAGGTGGCGGGTCTCTGCGGTCAGCGGGCAGTGCAGGGTCAGCGCGTCGATCTGCGGCAGCAGCTCGTCCAGCGGCAGGCGACCGTCCAGCGCCGGGCGGCCGGGCAGCAGGCCGAGCAGCACGCGCATGCCGAAGGCGCGCGCCAGCTGCGCCACCGCGCTGCCCAGCTCGCCGTGGCCGAGCAGGCCGAGGGTCTTGCCCTCCAGCTCGACGATGGGGAAATCCAGCAGGCAGAACTGGCTGGCCCGCTGCCAGCGCCCGGCGCGCACCGCCGCCTGGTAGTCGGGCAGGCGGGTGGCCAGGGCGAGCAGCAGCATCAGGGTGTGCTGGGCCACCGAGGGGGTGCCGTAGCCCTGGCAATTGCACACGGTCACGCCGTGGGCGCGCGCAGCGGCCAGATCGACGTTGTTGGTGCCGGTGGCGGCGATCAGCACCAGCTTCAGCTCGGGGCAGGCGGCGAAGGTGGCGGCGTCCAGTTTCACCTTGTTGCTGATCGCCACCTGCGCGCCCCTGAGGCGCTCGGCGACCTGCTCCGGCGCGCTCTGCGCGTGCAGCACCAGCTCGGCGAACAGCGCACGCAGCGGCGCCAGGTCGAGGTCGCCGAGGTCGAGGGAGGGATGGTCGAGGAATACGGCTCGGGGCATGGGGCAATCCTTGGGCTGGGGCGGCGCGGTCGTCTGCCGCGCGATCATCGCCGCAGCCTAGCGGAAAGGACCGGGCGATGGCAGCCCGCGCGCCGGGAGTCCGGTGTGCCCGTCCGGCGCCGGCGAGCTGCGGCGGGCGGCGTTCCTGGGCGGGGGCGCTCTGTGCCAAGATGCGGCCATCCGCCGCTTCGGAGTCCTCCCATGACCGTCCAGCCCGCGCTGATCCGCGAAACCTTCCCCGTAGGTCCCTTGCAGTGCAACTGCACCATCGTCGGCGATCCCGTGACGAAAAAGGCCATCGTCGTCGACCCGGGCGGCGATCCCGAGCTGATCATGACGCGCCTGGAGAAGCACGGCCTCAAGGTGGTCAGCATCGTCCACACCCATGCCCATCTCGACCATTTCCTCGCCAGCGGGCAGTTGAAGGAGAAGACCGGCGCGACCCTGCACCTGCACGAGGCCGACCGTTTCCTCTGGGACGGCCTGGAGCTGCAGTGCCGGATGTTCGGCGTGCCCTACACGCCGGTGCCGGCCCCCGATCACTACCTGCAGGACGATGAGGAGCTGGCCTGCGGCTGCGGCGTGGCGCTGCACACCCCGGGGCACTCGCCGGGATCGATGAGCTTCTGGTTCGAAGACGCCAAGCTGCTGATCGCCGGCGACACCCTGTTCCGGCGCGGCATCGGCCGCACCGACCTGTGGGGCGGCGACCAGGCGACCATCGAGCGTTCGATCCGCCAGCGGCTGTACCGCCTCGACGAAGACGCGACCGTGATCACAGGTCATGGCCCGCAGACTACGCTGGGTGAGGAAATGCGCGAGAATCCCTTCGTCCGTGCCTGAAGAGGCCGGTCGTCGGGAATTTATCGGCGCCGTCGTCCTCTAATGGCCACATGCCCGCATCGGCGGGCTCGAATCATCCAAGGAGAGTCATCCATGAAACTGTCGAGTCGTCTGATCCTGTCCGCTGCCGCCATGGCCGTGCTGAGCGGCTGCGCGCAGAACCCCTACGATCAGAGCGCGCAGACCGATGCCGGCATGAGCAAGACCGCCAAGTACGGCGGCCTGGGCGCCCTGGCCGGCGCCGCCGCCGGAGCGCTGATCAGCCACGACGACCGCGGCAAGGGCGCGCTGATCGGTGCGGCCATCGGCGGCGCCAGCGGCGCCGGCTACGGCTACTACGCCGACCGGCAGGAGGCCCAGCTGCGCCAGCAGATGCAGGGCACCGGCGTCGAGGTACAGCGCCAGGGCGACAACATCCAGCTGATCATGCCCGGCAACATCACCTTCGCCACCGACTCGGCGGACATCTCCAGCGGCTTCTACGCCCCGCTGAACAACCTGGCCAACTCCTTCAAGCAGTTCGACCAGAACAGCATCGAGATCGTCGGCCACACCGACAGCACTGGCGGCTACCAGTACAACATGGGGCTGTCCCAGCGCCGGGCGCAGAGCGTGGCCAACTACCTGATCTCCCAGGGCGTCAATCCGGCCCGGGTGACCACCCGCGGCGTCGGCCCGGACCAGCCGATCGCCAGCAACGCCAGCGAGTCCGGCCGCCAGCAGAACCGCCGCGTGGAAGTGAACCTGCGTCCGCTGCCGGGCGCCCAGGGCTACCCGCAGTAAACGACCGCGCCAGCGGACAGACGGAAAGGCGCCGCAGCGATGCGGCGCCTTTCGCGTATCCGCTACCTTGGTCGCAACGTTCTGCGACCTGCGCAGGCTTGCCGGAAGCGCCGCATGGGTCGATGCTGCGGATTCGTCCCCCCGATCGCCCAGGCCCATGGACTGTCCATACCCCCAGCTGTCGCGGCGCACCCTGCGCCTGGACAACGGCGTGACCGTCGCCCTCCATCACTGTCCGGACGCCCGCCGGGTGGCCATCGCCGCCGGCGTGGCGGCCGGCAGCGCCGCCGAGCCGGCAGCCTGGCCGGGGCTGGCGCACTTCCTCGAACATGCGCTGTTCCTCGGCAGCGTCGACCATCCCGAGGCCGGCGCCTTCGCCGACTACGTGCACGGCTGCGGCGGGCGCTACAACGCGCGCACCCTCGCCGGACAGACCCTCTACTTCCTGGAGCTGCCGGCGCGCGAGCTGGCGAGCGGACTGGCGCGGCTGGTCGAGCTGCTGGGCCGGCCGCTGCTGGACGCGGAGCGCCTGCGCGCCGAGCGCGAGGTGATCGACGCCGAATACCGGGCGCGCTGTGCCGATCCGGACTGCCAGCTGCACGCCGCGCTGGCCGGCGTGCTGCATCCGGCCCATCCGCTGGCGCGTTTCGCCGCCGGCAATCGCGCCAGCCTCGATACCGACGACCCGGCCCTGCACGCCGCGCTGCGTACCTGGCATGCCCGCCACTACCGCGGCGGCGGGTTGCGCCTGCTGATCGAGGGGCCGCAGCCGCTCGACGAGCTGGAGCGCCTGGCCCGCACGCTGGGGGCGGCTCTGCCGGGCGGGGCGCCGCCGCCCGCCGAGCCGGGCGTGCCGCTGTGGCCGGCCGGCCGGGGGCCGGTCGAACTGGCCCTCGAGCAGCCGCAGGCGCTGCAGCGCATGAGCCTGTGGCTGCCGCTGGAGCTGCCGGCGAGCCGCCGCGACGGCCTGCTCGCCCTGTTGCGTCAGGCCGCCGGGCAGCCGGCGGCCGGCGGCCTGGCGGCCGAGCTGCGGGCGCGCGGCTGGGCGCAGCGGCCCGGCATCGACTGGCTGGATGGCGGCGCCGGCGAGGGGCTGCTGGGTCTGCGCCTCGAGCTGGCGGCCGAAGGCGTCGGCCGCGAGGGCGAGATCGCCGCACTGTGCCTGGCCTGGCTACGGCGCCTGGCCGTCCGTCCGGCGCTGGCGGTGGCGGCGGACGAATGGCCGGCGCTGCAGGGCGAACAGGCCTGGCGGGAACTCGAGCTGGCGCCCATGGAGCGCGCCGCGCTGTGGCTGGAGCGCTGGCCGCGCCAGGCCGGCGGCGACTGGCGGCCCTGGCCGCCGGCCGCGACCCCGGCGTCGCTGCTGGCGGCGCTGGCGGCGCTGGACGGTACGCGGCTGATCCTGCAGGTCGCCCGCGTGCGTCTGACGGCGGGCGAGCCGACCCCCTGGTTTGCGGTGCGCCGGCAGGTCCGCGCGCTGGACGGACTGCCGCGCGTGGCGGCGCCGGTCTGGCAGGCGCCGCCGGCCAACCCCTTCCTCGCTGGCCGCGCCGCGCCGGCAGCGGTCGCCGCCGATCCGGCCCTGCTGCGCCCCGGCCATGCCGCGCTGCTGCTGGCCTGGCAGCCGGACGACGGCGGCGACCACCGGCTGGGCGCCGAACTGGCCGCGGCGGCGCTGGAGACTTGCTGGCAGCAGACGCTGCATGCGGCCGCCCGTCTCGGCCACGCCTGGCAGCCGCTGCCGCGACCCGGGCGGCTGCGCGGTTGCCTGAGCGGCCCGGCCGCCAGCCTGCCGACGGTGCTCGAGTGCCTGCTGGCGGAGCTGCAGGCGGGGGAGCCGGGGCAATGGCGTGCCCTCCTGCGGCAGCGCCGTGCCGGCGAGGCGCGACAGCTGCTGCTGCGCCGGTTGCTGGCCCATCCGGCGGCGCAGTGGCGGCTCGCCGACGACGAGCTGGGCGAGCCGCCGTGTGAGACGCTGGACGCTGCCGAGCTGCGCCGCCGGCTGGACGGCTTCCTCGCCGCCGGTCTGCGCCTGGCCCGGCCGTTCGGCGCGGCGGCGCTGCCGGCGGGCTTCGCACCGCTCGACGCGCGGGCGAGCGCGGCGTCGCGCTGGCAAGGCGGCGAGCATCGCCAGCATCTGGGCCTGGTGGGCGGCGAGAACGCCGTGCTGCTGCGCCTGCTGGCGCCGCCCGGCGCGCCCGAGCGGGAAGCCGCCTGGCGGCTGCTGGCGGTGCTCTGGCAGAACGCCTTTTACCAGGCGCTGCGCGTCGAGCAGGGCCTGGGCTACGCGCTGTTCAGCCGCTTCCTGGCCGGCGAGGAGGGCGCCGAACTGCAGTTCGGCGTGCAGTCGCCGCACGCCGACGGGCCGCGCTTGCAGCAGGCGCTGCGCGCCTTCGTCGGCGCCGGCGGCGCCGTCCTCGCGGGGCTGGATGGCGGGCGTCTGGAGCAGGCCCGCCAAGCGGCGCTCGACGGCCTCGCCGGCGCCAGCCGCCAGGCGCGGCTGCTGCAGGCCTGCGGCGACTGGCTGGGCGGGCGTCCCGCCGCGCATGCCGGTGCGGTCGCAGCGGCGCTGCAGCGGCTCGACGTAGCCGAGCTGCGTCGCGCCGCCGCCGCGCTGGACGCGGCGGAGTGGCGCTGGCTGTTCAGCCGCTGAGCAGCGGCAGCAGGGCGAGCAGCAGGCTCATGCTGAAGAACGACAGCACGGTGGTGACCACCAGCGCGGCCGCGCAGCGTTCCTCCTGGCCGTACTGCTGGGCGAGCAGCGGGTAGACGGTGAACATCGGCGCGCTGGCGAACAGCAGGGCGGCGACCTTCAGCTCGGCCGCCACGCCCGGGGCGAGGGCGAAGGCGAGGTAGACCGCCAGCGGGTGCAGCAGCAGCTTGCCCAGCGCCACCGGGGCGGCGTCCGCCAGCATCCCCGCGGGCCGGATGCCGTGCAGGGTGCCGCCGATCACGAACAGCGCCGCCGGCGCTGCGGCCTGGGCCATCATCTCGAGGGGCCGCAACAGGATCGGCGGCAGGCGCAGCTCGAACAGCGACAGTCCGAGGCCGACGAGGATGCCGATCAGCACCGGGTTGCCCGCCAGGCGGCGGCCGATCTCCAGCGCCAGCTGGCGCGGCGAGCCGCCGCGCTGCCGGCCGGCCTCGGCCAGGCTCAGCGCCAGCGGCACCATCAGCAGGCTCTCCACCAGCATGCACAGCGCCATCGGCAGCGCCGCCAGCGGGCCGATCACCATCACCACCACCGGATAGCCGATGAAGCCGCTGTTCGAGGCCGACATGCCGAGGCCGGTCATGGCCGCGCCGGCCAGCCCCTCCCGGCGCCCCCAGCGCGCCAGCGCGAAGCCCGCGGCGAAGGCCGTCAGCGAGGCCAGGCCGTAGGCCAGCAGGTAGCCGGCGTTGAGGATCTCCTCGACCGGGCGGGTGGCCAGCGAGTGGATCAGCAGGGCGGGCAGGGCGAAGCGGATGACGAAGCTGCCGATGCCGCGGATCTGCTCGCGGTCGAGCAGTTGGCGCTGCACGGACAGGAAGCCGAGGCCGATGAGCAGGAAGATGGGCGCGGTGATGCTGAGGATGTCGAGCACGGGGATATTGTCCGGTGGCGGGAAGGGCCGCGGCAGAACGGCCAGCGGGCATTATCCGCGGCGCCGGTCGGGGGCGGAAGGCAGGGCGGACGGGCGTGCCGTTTTCCGGGCGATCAGCGCACGAAAGGTTCCATGAAGGGCGCGGATTACTCCGAAAGCATCGGATGGCGTGCGCAGGTAGCACGACTTTCGCCCTGCCGGGATGAGCGGCTTTCGGCGCGCGCCGTCCCGACCTGCCAAAGCACGAGTCCACCGCTGCCTGCGCAGAATACGGGCGGCGCCGGTGCGCTTCGGATAATCGCCGCGACTGTTGGATTCAGGCAGTCGTCCTGACGCACCGCGGAGATCAAGATGAACAACAAGAACAAAGCCTGCTATTCCCTGCTGGCAGCCGCCACCGCCCTGGCATTCAGCCTGCCGGCCTCGGCAGAAATCGTCCTCTACGACAAGGACGGCATGACCTTCTCCACCGACGGCTACTTCAACGCCTTCTACGTCAACAGCGATGTGGATCGCGCCGGCGAGCAGTTCGACCGCGAGCAGTCGCGGGTCAAGATGGGCTTCCTGCCCAACTACATCGGTTTCAACTTCGGCAAGCAGGTCGACGACCTCAAGCTCGGCGGCCGCTCCTCGTTCTGGGTGACCATCAACGACAGCGAGCAGAACGGCACCGGCACCGCCATCGACGTCCGTCAGTTCTACGCCACCGTGTCCAACGATGCCTGGGGCGAGGTGCTGTTCGGCAAGGACTTCGGTCTGTTCGCCCGCTCCAACATCCTGCTCGACGAGCTGCTCGCCGGCTACGGCCAGGTCAGCGACACCGGCCTGGTCGACGGCGGCGGCGTGTCGTTCGGCAATATCGGCAGCGGCTATCCCTACCCGTTCCCGACCTCGCAGATCACCTACCGCTCGCCGCTGATGGGCGGCCTGCGCATCGCCGCCGGCATCATGGACCCGGTCGACACCAACGACAGCAGCCCGACCGGCAAGGCCTACCAGGAAAGCCCGCGCTTCGAGACCGAGGTCACCTACCAGTTCGAGGTCGGCGGCGCGCAGATCTACTCGTGGGTCAACGGCATGCAGCAGACCTCGAAGAACACCGACAGCAGCGTCGACGACGTGACCTCCAAGGGCCTCGGCTACGGCGTGCAGGCCAAGCTGGGCGGCCTGAGCCTGAGCGCCTCGGGCTTCCAGGCCGAAGGCATCAACCCGTTCTTCACCAACAACCTGACCGAGCCGACCCTGCGCGAGGTCGACAGCGACGGCTACCTGCTGCAGGGCTCCTACCGCTTCGGCAAGAACCGCGTGGCGCTGTCCTACGGCAAGACCAAGGACGACGGCAACGGTCTGGGCAGTGCCGCCGACTACGAGACCCGCGGCATCGCCTACTTCCGCGACATCAACGACAACCTCAAGCTGGTCGCCGAGCTGAATCGCTTCGAGATCGACGGCAAGAGCAACCCGGCCCTCGACGAGGACACCCGCACCTTCGCGGTGGGCGCGGTACTGGCCTTCTGAGCCGGTGCGCGGGCGGCGGCGCAACCCGCCCGCGCCGTCCCGGACTCCACATCGACTGCCGAAGAGGAAAGCCGCGAGGCTTTCCTCTTCGTGCTTTTGGGCAGCCCTGTCGCGCACGGCGGCGGACCCGACCAAAGAGGGGGGCGCGGCCAGTACCCAAGTAGCATTAGCCGCCCGGGCGCGCCTTTCTAGAATGATCCCGTCTGTCTGTTCTACCGTTCCGGAGGCGACGTGGAAGAAGATCTGAACGACGTCGTCCGCACGGCCCTGTCCGAGTCGAGCGATCCGGAAAGCGTGGCCCAGGACCTGGCCCGCCAGCTGATGCATCCGCACCTGGGTTGCGTGCTGTTCTTCTGCAGCGCCGAATACGATCTGCCGGCGCTGGCCGCGGCGCTCGAGCAGTACTTCGGCGGCGTGCGCCTGGTCGGCTGCACCACCGCCGGCGAGATCACCCCGCAGGGCTATGGCCGCGGCTGCGTCAGCGCGGTCGGCTTCGACCACCGCAGCTTCTCCATCTCCGCCGCGCGCATCGACGCGCTGGACAGCTTCAGCCTGCTCGACGCCCAGCAGGTGGTCGCCCAACTGGTCGAGGAGTGCCGCGGCAGCCGCCTGGAGCCGGTGGCCGGGCGCAGCTTCGCGCTGACCCTGCTCGACGGCCTGTCCAGCCGCGAGGAGCTGGTGCTCTCCGCGCTCAACGCCGCCTTCGGGCGCATCCCGCACTTCGGCGGCTCGGCCGGCGACGACAACCACCTGACCCGTACCCACGTCTACCACGACGGCCGCTTCCACACCGGCGCCGCGGTGGTGGTGCTGGTGCACACCGCGCTGGATTTCGAGGTGTTCACCACCCACCACATCCAGCCGCGCGAGGAGAAGCTGGTGGTCACCGCCGCCGACCCGGCCAGCCGCACGGTGTTCGAGCTCAACGCCGAACCGGCGGCGCTGGAGTACGCGCGCCTGCTCGGCGTCGACCCGCAGCAGCTCGACCTCGAGACCTTCGCCCTGCATCCGCTGGCGGTGCGTCTCGGCGAGCAGCACTACGTGCGCTCGATCCAGCGGGTCAACCCGGATCTCAGCCTGACCTTCTACTGTGCGGTGGAGAACGGCATCGTCCTCACCGCCATGCAGCCTGGGCCCTTGCTGCCCAACCTGCAGGCGCTGTTCGACGGCCTCGAGCGGCGCCTCGGCCCGCTGCTGCTGACCATCGGCTGCGACTGCTTCCTGCGCCGCCTGGAGGTCGAGGCGCGCGGGCTGGTCGCCGATACCGCCGCCCTGCTGGTCGACCAGCGGGTGATCGGCTTCAACACCTACGGGGAGCAGTTCAATGGCATGCACATCAACCAGACCTTCACCGGAGTCGCCATCGGCCGCCCCGGACGGGGCCTGTGTCGCTGAGCTGCGCGCGCGGCTCGCCGAACTCGAGGCGCGCAACCGCAAGCTGGAGCGGATCAACGCCGCGCTGATCGAGCGGGTCGAGTCCTCGGGCCCGCAGGGCGCCGAGTCCTACGCCGCCTTCCAGCACTCGGCGGTGCTCGCCGAGCAGGTGCGCGAGCGCACCGACGCGCTGAACCGGGCGATGACCGAGCTGCAGACCAGCAACGCGCTGCTCAGCGAGGCGCGCGGCCGCGCCGAGACCGCCCACCAGCACCTGATCGACGCCATCGAGAGCATTTCCGACGCCTTCGTGCTGTTCGACCGCGAGCAGCGCATCCTGCTGTTCAATCGCCGCTTCCAGGCGCTTTGGGGCGACCTGCAGAAGCGCATCCGCCGCGGCATGCGGCTGACCGAGGTGCGCCGCCTGGCGATCAGCTCCGGGCTGGTGGTCGAAGAGCACGGCGGCGCCGACCAGGAACGCACCCTCTACCGCCTGCACGACGGCCGCTGGGTGCAGGTCAGCGAGCGGCCGACCCGCGAGGGCGGCCTGGTGATCCTCTACACCGACATCACCGAGGTGAAGATCCACGAGACCGCGCGCCGCGAGCAGGCGGTGGCGCAGAAGTCGCGCCTGCTGCAGCGGACCATGGACAACCTGTCCCAGGGCGTCGCGGTGATCAACGCCGAGGGCGAGCTGGAGCTGTGGAACGGCCGCTTCCTCGAGCTCGCCGGTCTGGCGCCGATCGAGGCGCACCGGCCGTTCGCCGAGGTGATGGACGGCAGCGAGCTGGAGCTGCTCACCCCGGCCAGTCGCGACGCCCGCGGCGCGCCGCTGCGCGAGCGCGAGCAGCGCCTCGGCGACGGCCGCGTGCTCGAGGTGCGCACCCATCCGATGCCCACCGGCGGCTTCGTCAACACCTACACCGACATCACCGAGCGCTACCGCTACGCCGAGACCCTGCGCGAGAGCGAGCGCTGGGTGCGGCTGATCACCGACCAGATGCCGGCGCTGATCGCCTACATCAGCGGCGAACTCACCTACGAGTTCACCAACCGCGTCTACGACGAGTGGTACAGCTGGCCGCGCGGCGCCATGCTCGGACAGAGCATCCACGCGGTGCACAGCGAGGAGCACTGCCGCCTGCTCGAGCCGTACATCGAGCGCGCCTTCGCCGGCGAGAGCGTCACCTTCGAGGTCGCCGAGCGCAACCAGAGCGGCCAGGAGCGCTACATGCTGCGCTCCTACGTGCCGAACCGTCAGCCGGGCGGCGAGGTGCTCGGCATCTTCGTGCTGATCCGCGACATCACCGAGCGCCGGCGCACCGCCGAGGCGCTGCACCAGGCCTACCAGAACCTCGAGAAGCGGGTGCGCGAGCGCACCGCCGAGCTGACCGCGGTGAACCGCCAGCTGCGCGAGGAGATCGACGAGCGTGCGCGCGCCGAGGCGCGCCTGCGCGAGGCCAAGCGCGAGGCCGAGCAGGCCAACCTGTCGAAGACCAAGTTCCTCGCCGCGGTCAGCCACGACCTGCTGCAGCCGCTGAATGCCGCGCGGCTGTTCACCGGCGCGCTGCTCGAACAGCCGGTGCCGGCGGCCAGCGCCGGGCTGATCCGCAACGTCAGCAACTCGCTGGAGGACGTGGAGAGCCTGCTCGGCACCCTGGTCGACGTGTCCAAGCTCGACGCCGGGGTGATCAAGCCCGACGTCGGCGCCTTCGCCGTCGCCGACCTGCTCGACAACCTGGCCGCCGAGTACCGGCAGATCGCCGCCAGCGAGGGCCTGAGCCTCGACTTCGTGCCCAGCTCGGCGCTGGTCAAGAGCGACACCCAGCTGCTGGCGCGGGTGCTGCGCAACTTCCTCAGCAACGCCATCCGCTACACCGCCAGCGGCCGCGTGCTGCTCGGCTGCCGGCGCCGCCCGGGCGGGCTGTCCATCGAGGTGTGGGACACCGGCGCCGGCATCGCCCCGGACAAGCTCGGCGAGATCTTCCAGGAGTTCAAGCGTGGCGCCCCGGTGCGCGCCACCCAGGACCGCGGCCTGGGCCTCGGCCTGGCCATCGTCGAGAAGATCGTGCGCATGCTCGGCCACCGCATCCGCGTGCACTCGCGCGAGGGCATCGGTTCCTGCTTCGCCGTCGAGGTGCCCTACGCGCGCAGCGTGTCGCGCGCGCGCGAGCAGAGCGAGCTGCCGCTGCCGCCCGGCGAGCACCTGCAGGGCGCGCGGGTCTGGGTGGTCGACAACGACGCGGCGATCTGCGCCGGCATGCGCACCCTGCTCGAGGGCTGGGGCTGCCAGGTGGTCACCGCGCTGTCCGGCGACGACCTGGCGCGCCAGGTCGACACCGTACAGGGCGAGGCCGACATCCTGATCGTCGACTACCACCTCGACAACGGCCACACCGGCGCCGAACTGGTCGAGGAACTCAACGCCCGGCGCAGCGCGCCGCTGCCGGTGCCGGTGCTGATGATCACCGCCAACTACAGCAACGACCTCAAGCAGCAGATGCGCGACCTGGGCCAGGTGCTGATGCACAAGCCGGTGCGGCCGATGAAGCTGAAGACGGCGATGAGCCATCTGCTCGAGCGGGGCAGGGGGTAGGGACGCCGTCGACGCGGAGCGCGACGGGAGGACGCCTGCGCTGCGGGACCTCGACTAGGCTGAGGTGGTCGTTCCTCCACCGTCCACAGGAGACGCCGCCCCATGCTCCCGACCTCCCTCAAGCGCGGCCTGGCGCTGGCCGCCCTGACCCTCGGCTGCAGCGCCTTCGCCCAAGCCGAGATGACCTTCTTCATCACCAGCACCGGGATGGGCAAGGGCGCCGATCTCGGCGGCCTGGCCGGCGCCGATGCGCACTGCCAGAAGCTCGCCGCGGCCGTCGGTGCCGGCGCTCACACCTGGCGCGCCTACCTGAGCGCCAGCGCCCGCGACGGCCAGCCGGCGGTCCATGCCCGCGAGCGCATCGGCTCGGGGCCCTGGCACAACGCCAGGGGCGTGCTGATCGCCGGCGACGTCGCCCAGCTGCACGGCGACAACCACCTGAACAAGGAAACCGGCCTCGACGAGCGCGGCATGCCGGTCAAGGGCCGCGGCGATGCGCCGAACATGCACGACATCCTCACCGGCTCGCAGGCCGACGGCACCGCCTTTGCCGGCACGGAGGACCGCACCTGCGGCAACTGGACCAGCAGCACCACCGGCGCGGCCATGGTCGGCCACCACGACCGGGTGGGCCTGGACGACAGTGCTGCGGCGCGCTCGTGGAATTCCTCGCACCCCTCGCGGGGTGGCTGCAGCAACGAGGCGCTGGCCTCGTCGGGCGGGTCGGGCTTGCTGTACTGCTTCGCGGCGGATTGAGGGCGGGCGCCCACATCCATGTGGGCAGGGAGGAAAGCGAGAGCCTCAGCGGCGCAGGTAGGCGCTGAAGTCGATGTCGCCGGCGCTGAGGATGGCTTGCACGCGGTTGTGCACGCCGAGCTTGCGCAGGATGGCGGAGACGTGGGCCTTGACCGTGGTTTCGGCGATGTCGAGGTTGTAGGCGATCTGCTTGTTGGACTCGCCCTTGGTCATGCGCTCGAGCACCAGGAGCTGCTTGCGGGTCAGCGCCTGCAGCAGTTCCGGCGGGATGCCCGGTTCCTCGTGGCTGGTGCGCCGCGGGCTCTGCTTGCTGGAGCGGATGATGTCCGAGGGCAGGTAGACGTTGCCGTTGAGGATCTGCTCGATGGCCTCGGTCATCTGCGCGCGCGGCGAGGACTTGGTGATGAAGCCGACCGCGCCGTAGGTGATCGCCTGCAGGACGATCTGCTTGTCCTCCTCGGCCGAGACGATCACCACCGGGATGGTCGGCGCCTCGTTGCGCAGGGTGATCAGGCCGTTGAGGCCGTGCATGCCCGGCATGTTCAGGTCGAGCAGGATCAGGTCGAGGTCGTCGTGCTCCTGGGTCAGGGCCAGGGCGCTGTCGAGGTCGGAGGTTTCCATCACCTCGCTGCCGGGAAAGCCGTCGGCGATGACGTTGTGGATGGCCTCGCGGAACAGCGGGTGGTCATCGGCGATCAGAATCTTGTACATGGCCTTCACCTGGGTTCTTGTAATTGTCGTCGGAACTGCACTCAGGGCAGCGGCTCGGGGGTGGCGCTCTGCAGCGGCAGGCCGGCCTGCTGCCAGGCATCGACGCCGTCACGGTACCAGTACAGCCGGGTATAGCCCAGTGCCGCGGCGCGCTTGCTGGCGTTCCACGACAGCCAGCAGTCGGACTTGCAGTAGATCACCAGCGGCCGGTCGCGGTCGCCGCCGCTGGCCTGCTGCAGGTAGTGGGCGAAGTAGTCCAGCCACGGCGCTTCGGGCTGCCCGTCGCCGACGTTGGCCAGCCACAGGCTGCCGGGGATGTTCTGGTGGGGCTCGTCGCTGGCGAAGCGGCCGTGCAGCCAGGGGCGGCGGAACACGTCGATCAGCACCGGCGGCCGGTCGCCTTCGAGCAGGCGCTGCAGGGTGGCGGTGTCGATGGTCTGCGCGCCGTCCACCGAGGCCGGCGTCGGGCTGCGGTAGCGGTCCAGGCGATAGCCGTCGGCGGAGAACAGCGCTGCCTCGCCGGCCAGGGCGGGCGGCAGGGCGAGCAGCAGCGGCAGGCAGAGCATGGCGGCGAGCAGTCGCGGCATGGCAGGGATTCCCCTTGTCGTTTGCGACTATTTATCGGTCAGTCGCAGTGCCTTGGGTATCCTGCGATGGAGGGCGATGGGCGGTACCAAAGTAGCAATTTGGCGGAAAGTCCCTCAGGCATTGCGGCGCAGCGCGGCGTGCTGCGGGTTGAAGGTCAGCACGGCGAGCAGGCTGCACAGCGCGGTGACGCCCAGGCAGACCAGCAGGGCGGTGACGCTCAGGCGCTGGTAGAGGGCGAAGCGCACCAGCTCCACCGCGTGGCTGAACGGGTTGAGCGCGCACAGCCAGTACAGCCACTCGCTGGCCTCGCGCATCTTCCACAGCGGGTAGAGCGCCGAGGACAGGAAGAACAGCGGGAAGATCACGAAGTTCATCACCCCGGCGAAGTTCTCCAGCTGGCGGATGCCGTTGGACAGCAAGAGGCCCAGCGCGGCGAGCATCAGCGCGGCGAGCAGCAGCGCCGGCAGCGCATATGCGAGTCCCCAGAGCGGCGGCTGCACGCCGTACAGCCAGGCGATGGCGAGGAAGGCGTAGACCTGCAGCAGCGACAGCAGGCTGGTGGCCAAGAGCTTGGCGGCGAGCAGGAACGGCCGCGGCAGCGGGCTCATCAGCAGCACGCGCATGCTGCCCATCTCGCGGTCGTAGACCATCGACAGCGAGCCCTGCATGCCGTTGAACAGCAGGATCATGCAGGCCAGACCCGGGACGATGTAGGTCTCGTAGGTGATGTAGGTGTCGTAGGGCTCGATGATCGAGATGCCCAGCGCGGCCCGGAAGCCGGCGGCGAACACCAAGAGCCACAGCAGCGGGCGCACCAGCGCGCTGAGGAAACGCGAGCGCTGCTGGACGAAGCGCAGCCACTCGCGCAGCACGATGCCGCGCAGGCATTCCAGGTAGGCGGTCATGCGGCAACCTCGGTGAGGCGGGCGAAGCTGGCGGACAGGTCCTCGCCGCCTTCGGCCAGGCTCGCCGCGGTGCCACGCGCCACCAGACGGCCGCGATGGAGGATCAGCAGCGGGTCGTCGGCCTGCACCTCGTCGAACAGGTGGGTGGTCCACAGCACGCTCAGGCCGTCCTCGGCGCAGAGCGTGCGCACATGCTGGTTGAGCGCCCGGCGGCTGGCCGGGTCGAGGCCGGCGCTGGCCTCGTCGAGCAGCAGCAGCTGCGGTCGGTGCAGCAGCGCGCGGGCGATCTCCACCCGCCGTCGATGCCCGCCGTTGAGCGCGCGCACCGGCTCGCGGCGGCGTTCGGCGAGCTGCTGGCGGGCCAGCTCCAGCTCGATGCGCTCGCTCGCCACGCCGCGCGGCAGGCCGTGCAGGGCGGCGTGGTAGCGCAGGTTCTGCTCCACCGACAGGTCGAGGTCGAGGGTGCTCTGCTGGAACACCACGCCGATCTGCGCCAGCGCGCGGCGCGGCTGCGTGCGGATCGAGCAGTCGCCGATGCGGATGTCGCCTTCCTGCAGGTCGTAGAGGCGGGTGAGCAGGGCGATCAGGGTCGACTTGCCGGCGCCGTTGGGGCCGAGCAGGGCGTTGAAGCGTCCGGGCTGCAGGGCGAAGTCCAGCCCGGCCAGCGCCTGGCGCGCACCGTAGGCAAAACCCAGCCCGGACACTTCGAGGCCGATCATGGCGTGACCACCACGCCCCACGGGTAGCGGCCGACCTTGATCGACTTGCTGACCTTGAGGCTGGCCACGTCGATCACCGAGACGTCGCCGCTGACCCCGTTGGTGGTCAGCAACCGTTTCTCGTCCGGGGTCAGCGCCATGTGCCAGACGCGCCGGCCGACCAGCAGGTAGTCGAGCACCTCGTAGGTTTGCGCGTCGACCACCGCGACGTGGTTGGCCGGGCCGAGGGCGACGAAGGCGTACTTGCCGTCCGAGGTCAGCTTGATGCCCACCGGCTGTACCTTGTCGGGGTGCACGCCCTTGATGGCGAAGTTCAGGGTCTTGAGCGGCTGGCGGGTGGCGACGTCGATCACGCTGACGGTGCCGCCGATCTCCGCCGAGGCCCAGAGCAGCTTGCCGTCGTGGCTGAACTCGACGTGGCGCGGGCGCTGGTCGACCGGGGTGTTGTCGATCAGCTCGTGGCTGGTGGTGTCGATCCAGTGCAGCATGTTGGTGGTTTCGCTGGTGTTCACCGCCCACTTGCCGTCGGGGCTGACCGCCATGCCTTCCGGCTCGACGCCGACGTCGATCTGCGCCAGCACCTCCTCGGTCTGCACGTCGACCACGGTGACCAGCGCGTCGTCCTCGTTGGAGATGTACAGCCAGCGGTCGTTGGGGTGCAGGGCGAACTGCTCGGGATCGGCGCCGGAAGGCAGCTCCTTGACGATCCGGCGGGTCGCCAGGTCCATCACCTGCACGCGGTCGGAGTCGCTGGCGCAGATGTACAGCAGCTTGTTGTCGCTGGACAGGGTCAGGCCGCGCGGGCGCATGCCGACCTCGAGGGTCTCCACCGTCTCCAGCTTGTCGAGGTCGATCACGCTGATGCTGTTGTCCTTCTCGTTGGAGACGTAGGCGGTAGCGGCGAAACCGCTGCCGGCGGCGAGCAGCAGCGGGGTGGCGATCAGGCTGGCGAGCAAGGTCTTGTGCATGGTGGGCCTCTTGTCGTGGTTGTCGGATGGCTCTCTGGTGCGCCGCGCGCACCATATGGCCGAGGTACCTTTAGCCGCCGGCGGCTGCCAGGTTGCAGCGGCTTTCCGGGCGGTCGAAGCCCAGGCTGTCGAGGTCGGTGAGCGGGTGCAGGAAGCCGTCCTGCGGCGAGGTGCTGACCAGCGCGCGCGGGTGCACCACGGGGATCGGCTGGCGCAGCTGGCCGTTCCAGTCGCGGTAGCTCAGCTTGCGGCCCTTGAAGCCGTCCAGCGGCAGTTCGCCGGACAGCGCCAGCTGGCGGATCGCCGCCGGGTCGGCGCTCTTCAGCCGGCCGACCGCGGCGGCGACGCTGCGCACGGCGATCCAGGCGGCGAAGTCGCGGTCGTTCATCCAGCGCCCGGCGTGCGCCTCGAAGCGCTTCTGCAGCTGGGCGGCGCCGTAGGTCTCCACGGTCTTGTGCCAGCCGGTCGGGGTCAGGCCCTGGGTGCCGGCCACCGGGCGCGGGTACCAGGTGTGGTAGGGCACGTACTCGCCGAAGTCGCCGCGCTCGTCGGCGACCAGCACCACGTCGTACTCGGCGGTCTGGGTGAACAGCGGCATCTCGGCCTGGGCGCTGCGCCGCTGGTCGTTGTCGAAGCTCCACGGCTTCTCGGCGACGATCTTCACTCCGAAGCGCCTGGCGGCGCGACGCAGGGCGTCGGCGTAGGCCCGGTCGTCGGCGGTCGGGCCGACGATCAGCAGGGCGCGCTGCCACTTGCGCACGGCGAGGAACTGGCCGAGGGCGTCGGCGAGCATGGCGCGGCTGGGCAGGGTATGCAGCAGGTTGGCCGCGCAGCTGTCGGTGCGCAGGGCGTCGTCGGCGCTGCCGGCGTTGAACAGCAGGCTGTCCGGCAGCGCGTCGGCCAGCTGACGCAGGCTGTCGACCGGGGCGTTGACCACGAACAGGCGCAGACCGGTCGCGTGCAGGGCGCGCGCCTGTTCCAGCAGCACCGCGCCGCTGTCGGCCTTGGCGCTCTCCAGTCGGTAACTGTGCTTGAGGAAGCGCCCGGTGCTGTTGCTGTCGGCGATCGCCAGCTCGGCGCCGCGCCGGCCGGCGTCCTCCGGTTCGGGGATGACGTTGGACAGTACCGGGCCGCGCTCGGGGCTGTGCTCCAGGTAGCCGATGCGGATGTCCAGCTCGGCATGGGCCGCACCGGCCACGAGCAGGCCGAGGGCGGTGAGCAGGCAGGGCAGCAGTGGGCGCATGGCAGTCTCCTCGGGGATTGCTGCCAGCTTAGGAAGCTCGGCGGAGCGGGCAAATATGCAGAAAGTACCGTCGCACCGGTACCAAGGTACTGGTCCGGCGGCGGGGTGCAGCTCTTAGCATGGGCTCCGACAACAACAAGTACAGGAGCCTTGCCCATGTCCCCGTTCAGAGCCCTGGCCCTGCCGGCCGTGCTGATCCTTTCCATGCTGGGCTTCGATGGCGCCCAGGCGGCCGGCGACCTGACCCGCCGGCCCGAGGCGCTGCCCGACCTGGTGATGGGGTCGGAGGACAGCGACTACAGCCTGTCGCAGACCGAGTACGCGCTGGAGACCGGCAAGGCCTACCAGTTGAAGATCGTCTCCAGCGGGCGCAAGGAGTACGCCTTCCAGGCGCCGGAGTTCGCCACCGCCATCTACCTGCGCAAGGTCGAGGCCGGCGGCGTGGAGATCAAGGCGGTGACCCTCGTCGAGCTGGAGTTCGAGGACGCCGGCGAGGCGGAGATCTACTTCGTGCCGATCAAGCCGGGCAAGTACCGCTTCTTCAACAAGGGGCTGGAAGGCAAGGGGATGCAGGGCACCTTCGTGGTGCGCTGAGAGCCTGGCTGCCGAGGCCTGAGCGATGACCGCGCCGCTTTCCGCTCTCGGTCGCGCCAGCCTGCTGGTCAGCGGCCTGTTCCTCGCCGTGCTGCTGATCTGCCTGGCGCTGGTGCTGCGCCAGGCCGAGCTGGACATCCGCCGCGAGCTGCAGGCCGCCGACAGCGTGGCGCGCTTCCTCGCCCTGCGCGCGGCGGACGACCCGGCGCTGCTCGACGAGAGCCTGACCGCCAACCTGCGCCACCTCGAGCTGGACTGGGGCGTCGGCTCCGGCAGCGACGCCCAGGCCCTCCCGCTGGGCGGCAATCCGCTGGGCGGCAACCCGCTGGCGCTGTGGGCCGCCGGGCGTTTCGCCGACCTGCCGGTGTACCGGCTGGCACTGGCCGACGGCCGCAGCCTGAGCATCCGCGTCAGCCCCGCCGACGAGCTGGACGAGGTCTGGGAGTCGCTGCTGCAGCTGCTGGCGCTGTTCGGCGTGGCCTGGCTGCTGTGCCTGGGCGCCAGCGCCTGGCTGGTGCGTCGTGGCCTCGATCTGCTCACCGCCATCCTGCGCGCCCTGCAGGCCATCGCCGGCGGCGCGCTGGACACCCGCCTGCCGGACTACGCTCAGCCCGAGGCGCGGCGGCTGGCCGGGCAGGTCAACGCCATGGCCCAGGCCCTGCAGCAGGCCGGCGCCGACAACCGGGCGCTGACCGCCGCGCTGCTGGAAACCCAGGAGCGCGAGCGCACCCGCCTGGCCCAGGCGCTGCACGACGACCTTGGGCAGATCCTCGCCGGCATGCGCGCCCAGCTCTACCTGCTCGGCGCCTGCCGCGACCATCCGCAGCAGGTCGAGACGATCAGCCGACGCCTGCTGGACAACAGCGAACAGATGCAGCAGAGCTTCCGCAGCCTGGTGCGCGACCTCTATCCGGTGGTGCTGGAGCGCCTGGGGCTCGGCGATGCGGTGCGCCAGCACGTCGAGCAGTGGCAGGCGCAGCAGGGCGTGGCCTGCACGCTGGAGCTGGATGCGGCCTTGCCGCTGCTGCGCGAGGAGGCGCGCGCGCACCTGTTCCGGCTGCTGCAGGAGGCGCTGACCAATGTCGCCCGGCATGCCGAGGCCCGGCAGGTGCGGGTCGTGCTGGCCTGCCGGGGCGGCGTGCTGCGCCTGGAGGTGTGCGACGACGGCCGCGGCTTGCCGGCGGCGCTGCGCGAGGGCGTCGGGTTGCGCTCGATGCGCGAGCGGGCACGCTGCCTGGGCAGCGTCCTGCAACTGAACGGCGTCGAACCGCGCGGCCTGCGGCTCAGCGTGGAGATTCCCTGGCGGGACTGGGCGGCCTGAGTGCGCCCGCCGCCGCCCATCCGAAGGAGAGGTCATGCATATCCTGATCGTCGACGACCATGCGGTGGTACGCCAGGGCTACGCCAGCCTGCTGGCGACCCTGCTCGATGATGTGACCGTGAGCGAGGCGGCCAGTGGCGAGGAGGCCCTGCAGCGGGTCGCCCGCGAGTGTCCGGACCTGGCGATCCTCGACGTCGGCCTGCCCGGCATCAGTGGCCTGGAGACCGCGCGGCGGCTGCTGGCGCGCCAGCCGCAGCTGCGCGTGCTGTTCTTCAGCATGCATGACGAGCTGCCGGTGGTGCGCAAGGCGCTGGAGGCGGGCGCCTGCGGCTACCTGACCAAGAGCGCGGCGCCGCAGGTGCTGCTCGAGGCGGTGCGCAAGGTGCTGGCCGGGCAGACCTATCTCGAGCACGGCCTGGCCACCGCGCTGGCCTGCGCCGGCCAGGAGGGCCAGGACCCGCGCCTGCGCGGCATGACCCAGCGCGAACTGGAGATCTTCGTGATGCTGGCCCGCGGCGTCGGCCCGCGGCAGATCGCCGAGAGGCTGTGCATCAGCGCCAAGACGGTTTCCAACTACCAGACCCTGCTGAAGAACAAGTTGCAGGTGAGCAGCCAGAGCGAGCTGGTGCACCTGGCCATCGATACCGGCCTGCTGCGGGTGGGCACCGCCTAGCGGCCGGGTCCGGGGGCGGCAGGCGATCCCGGGTGGGGCAATCCCGACCTTGCACGTCGGACTTGTACACTTTTTGTGCTATCCTCCGCGCCCGCGCCATTCCCGCCGAGATTTCCTGGTCATACCCATGCAAGCCGTCAAGCCGCTGTTCGACTATCCCAAGTACTGGGCCGAATGTTTCGGGCCCGCGCCCTTCCTGCCGATGAGCCGGGAGGAGATGGACCTGCTGGGCTGGGACTCCTGCGACGTGATCATCGTCACCGGCGACGCCTACGTCGACCACCCGTCGTTTGGCATGGCGATCATCGGCCGCCTGCTGGAAGCGCAGGGCTTCCGCGTCGGCATCATCAGCCAGCCGGACTGGCAGTCGAAGGACGACTTCATGAAGCTCGGCCAGCCGAATCTGTTCTTCGGCGTGGCGGCGGGCAACATGGATTCGATGATCAACCGCTACACCGCCGATCGCAAGATCCGCTCCGACGATGCCTACACCCCCGGCGGCGTGGCCGGCAAGCGTCCGGACCGCGCCAGCATGGTCTACAGCCAGCGCTGCCGCGAGGCCTACAAGGGCGTGCCGATCGTGCTCGGCGGCATCGAGGCCTCGCTGCGCCGCATCGCCCACTACGACTACTGGCAGGACAAGGTGCGCCACTCGATCCTGATGGACGCCAAGGCCGACATCCTGCTCTACGGCAACGCCGAGCGCGCCATCGTCGAGGTCGCCCAGCGCCTGGCCGCCGGCCAGTCGATCCAGTCGATCGACGACGTGCGCGGCACCGCCTTCGTGCGCCGCGACACTCCCGAGGGCTGGTTCGAGATCGACTCCACGCGCATCGACCGCCCGGGGCGCATCGACAGGATCATCAACCCCTACGTCAACACCCAGGACAGCGCGGCCTGCGCCATCGAGCAGGCGAAGGGTGCGGGCGAGGATCCCGACGCGGCCCGGCCGGTCGAGCTGCTGCCGCACCCGGCGCTGAGCCGCGAGCGCACGGTGATTCGCCTGCCGTCCTACGAGAAGGTCAAGGGCGACGCGGTGCTCTACGCCCACGCCAACCGCGTGCTGCACCTGGAGACCAACCCCGGCAACGCCCGCGCGCTGGTGCAGCGCCACGGCGAGCAGGACGTCTGGCTGAATCCGCCGCCGATCCCGCTGACCACCGAGGAGATGGACTACGTGTTCGGCCTGCCCTACGCCCGGGTGCCGCATCCGGCCTACCGGGGCGAGAAGATCCCGGCCTACGAGATGATCCGCTTCTCGGTGAACATCATGCGCGGCTGCTTCGGCGGCTGCACCTTCTGCTCGATCACCGAGCACGAAGGCCGGATCATCCAGAACCGTTCCGAGGAGTCGATCCTGCGCGAGATCGAGGAGATCCGCGACAAGGTGCCGGGCTTCACCGGGGTGATCTCCGACCTCGGCGGGCCGACCGCCAACATGTACCGCATCGCCTGCAAGAGCCGCGAGATCGAGGCGGCCTGCCGCAAGCCGTCCTGCGTGTATCCGGGCATCTGCCAGAACCTGAATACCGACCACTCGGCGCTGATCCAGCTGTACCGCGACGCCCGCGCGCTGCCCGGGGTGAAGAAGATCCTGATCGCCTCCGGCCTGCGCTACGACCTCGCCGTGGAGTCGCCGGAGTACGTCCGCGAGCTGGTCACCCACCACGTCGGCGGCTACCTGAAGATCGCCCCGGAGCACACCGAGCGCGGCCCGCTGGACAAGATGATGAAGCCGGGCATCGGCACCTACGACCGCTTCAAGAAGATGTTCGAGAAGTTCTCGAAGGAGGCGGGCAAGGAGCAGTACCTGATCCCCTACTTCATCGCCGCGCACCCGGGCACCACCGACGAGGACATGATGAACCTCGCCCTGTGGCTCAAGCGCAACGGTTTCCGCGCCGATCAGGTGCAGGCCTTCTACCCCTCGCCGATGGCCAGCGCCACGGCGATGTACCACAGCAGGAAGAACCCGCTGCACAAGGTCACCTACAAGAGCGAGGACGTCTACATCGTCAAGGGCGAGCGCCAGCGCCGCCTGCACAAGGCGTTCCTGCGCTACCACGACCCGAACAACTGGCCGGTGCTGCGCGAGGCGCTCAAGGCCATGGGCCGCGCCGACCTGATCGGTCCCGGCAAGCACCAGTTGGTGCCGGCCACCCAGCCGGTGGGCGACGGCAGCTACCAGAGCGCGCGGCGCAAGAACTCCACGCCGGTCGGCAGCAAGAAGGTCGGCGGAGCCGCCGCCGGCAAGCCGCTGCTCACCCAGCACAGCGGCCTGCCGCCGCGCGCCAGCGACGGGGGCAAGCCGTGGAGCAAGGGCGAGGAGGGCAAGGCGCAGGCCTTCGCCCGCGGCGGCAAGAAGAAGCCGGGCGGCAAGCGCCCCGGCGCGCGCTGAGGAAAACCGGCGCGCCGCTCGGGAGCGGCCGCCGGGCGGGTCTCAGTGCAGGGCCAGGCGGGCGTCCTGCGCGCAGTGGCGGGCCAGCCAGCCCTGCAGCAGCTGCAGCAGCTGCAGGCCGACCGGCTCGCCGCGTTCGTGGCGCTTGATCAGCTCGAGCACGCTCATGCACAGCTGGTTGTGGGCCTCGACATGGCTGTCGTCGGCGGGGCGGCCCAGTTCCAGATAGGCCTCCTCTTCGCTGACCAGCGACTGCAGCAGGCCGCTCATCAGGCGCTCCAGGCATTCGCCGATGGCTGGGTGCGAGCTGTCCTGGTGCAGGCGCGCGCTGAGGGTTTCCGCCAGCTGGCTCAGCCAGCAGCGCTGCGCCTCGATGACGGCGCGGCCTTGAAGTCCTTGAGCCTGCCAGGGGGTGAATGCGGTCATGTCGTGTCCCTCGGGTCGTTTTGCGGTTGTGCCGCTGTTCTCGCGGCTTGTCGGTACAACGCTTGCTCCAGCCTACAGGCCGGGTGTGACAGCTCGGTGATGCGGCGGTCAGCGCCCCAGGCGGCGCAGTTCGTCGGATTCGACGACGCGCACGCCGTGCCCTTCCTCGAGGGCCAGGCGCCACAGCGCACGGGCGAGCACGCACACCGGGATGGCGCGCCATTTTCCAAGCAATAGACGTGCCATTGGCGCGAAGGCCTGTTCCAGAGGCCTTTGCTCGCGGCGCGGGCCGAGCAGCAGGGAAGGCCGGGCGATGGTCAGCTGCGGCCAGTCCTGGGCCTTGAGCGCCTCCTCCATCTCGCCCTTGACCCGGCTGTAGAACAGCCGCGACTGCGGGTCGGCGCCCAGCGTGCTGAGCACCACGAAGTGGCGGGCGCCCAGTTCGCGGGCGCGCCTGGCGCAGGCGAGCACCAGGTCGTGGTCGATGGCGCGGAAGGCGGATTCGGAGCCGGCCTGGCGCAGGGTGGTGCCCAGGCAGCAGAAGGCGGTGTCGACGGGCGCCTGCAGGCGGGGGAGGATTTCCAACAGGTTGCCGCGGGGATTGTCCAGGTGCGGGTGAGCCGACAGGGCTCGCCGCGACGGAGCCTGGACCCGCTGCACGGTCGGTTCGCTGAGCGCGCGGTCGAGCAGGTGCTCGCCGACCAGGCCGCTGGCGCCGAAGATCAGCAGGTTGTGGGGACTTTGGTGGTGCGGCATGGGCTGCTCGTTCTGCTTGTTATTCGTGCCGGCGCATTCCCGCGCCGGTGGCAACGGCCCTAGATGAGCACGGGCCTCCGTGCAGGGTCAAGCTCATCCAAAGTGTAGTAGCCGGCGGAGGCCCTATAATGCGGCCGGGTTCATGGAGATATTGCGATGCTGTTGCGAGGAATTAGCTGGCTGGTGCTGTTCCAGCTGCTGGGCACGGGGCTGAACGTGCTGCTGTTGCCGATGCTGCCGGGGCCGATCGTCGGCATGCTGCTGCTGTTCGCCTTCCTGGTCTGGCGCGGCGAGGTGCCGGCGCCGGTGGGCGAGGCCGGTTCGGCGCTGCTGCGCTATCTGCCGCTGCTGCTGGTGCCGCCGGCGGTGGGGGTAATGGCCTACGCCGAGGCGATCGCCGCCGATTTCTGGGCGCTGGCCGCCACCCTGGTGCTGTCGCTGCTGATCGCCCTGCTGTTCGCCGGCTGGCTGATGCAGAAGCTGATCGACCGGCAGCAGCGCAAGGGAGGCGAGGCATGAGCGGCAGCTTCGCGGCCGCCCTGCAGGCCATCCTCGACCATCCGCTGTTCGGCTTCGGCATCACCCTCGGCGCCTACCAACTGGCGCTGGCGCTGTTCGAGCGCAGCCGCCTGGTGTTCCTGCAGCCGGTGCTGCTGTCGATGACCCTGGTGATCGGCGTGCTGCTGCTGTGCGGCATCGACTACGCCGAGTACCGTGCCAGCGTGAGCATGCTCAGCGTGTTCCTCGGCCCGGCCACGGTGGCGCTGGCCATCCCGCTGTTCCTCAACCTCAAGCGCATCCGCCAACTGCTCTGGCCGATCCTGATCACCCTGGCGCTGGCCGGCAGCCTGGCCACCGCGCTGGGCATCGGCTTCGCCTGGCTGCTCGGCGCCGACCGGGTGATGCAGATGACCCTGCTGCCCAAGTCGGTGACCTCGCCGATCGCCATGCTGGTGGCCGAGCAGCTCGGCGGCATCGCCGCGCTGGCCGCGGTGTTCGTGCTGATCACCGGGGTGATCGGCGCCATCCTCGGCCCGGGACTGCTCACCCGCATCGGCGTGCGCAGCCCGGCGGCGCGCGGCATGGCCCTCGGCATCACCGCCCACGCGGTGGGCACCGCCCAGGCGCTGCAGGAGGGCGAGGAGACCGGCGCCTTCTCGGCGCTGGCGATGAGCCTGATGGGCGGCGCCACGGCGATCCTGCTGCCGCTGGTGGTGGCCACGGTCGCCTGAGGCGCTCAGGCGGCGAAGGCGAGCAGGACGGCGAGGGTCAGGGCGATCAGCAGCGCCCAGCGTCGGGCCGCCGGCCGGCGGCGCAGGGCCAGGTAGAGGAGCAGGGCGCCCAGGCTGCCGGCCAGCAGGGCGCTCTGCCGCCAGAGTTCGGCCGGCAGCGGCAGGCGCAGGGCGGCGCCGGCCATCCAGCCGGGCAGCAGGTAGGCCAGGCT
This sequence comes from Stutzerimonas stutzeri, assembly GCF_024451105.1. Taxonomy (GTDB): domain Bacteria; phylum Pseudomonadota; class Gammaproteobacteria; order Pseudomonadales; family Pseudomonadaceae; genus Geopseudomonas; species Geopseudomonas stutzeri_A. Next base: position 420,295 of record NZ_JANGEY010000001.1, on the reverse strand, counting down.
CCAGCCGGCCGAGGCCAGCAGGCTGACCGCGGCGAAGCGCGGCAGCGGCATGTCGAGCATGCCGGCCACCGCCGGCAGCATCGGCCGCAGCGGACCGACGAAGCGGCCGAGCAGCAGGCCGATGGCGCCGTAGCGGCGGAAGTAGAACTCGGCCTGGGCCAGCCACTCCGGGTGGCGGCGCAGCAGCGGCAGGCGGCGGATGTCGCGGTGGAAGTGGCGGCCCAGGGCGTAGGACAGCGCGTCGCCGAGCAGGGCGCCTAGGTAGCCGAGCAGCAGGGTCTGCCACAGCGGCAGGGCGCCGCCGCCGGCCAATGCGGCGACGGCGAACAGCAGCAGCACGCCGGGCACCAGCAAGCCGACGATGGCCAGACACTCGATGCAGGCGATGACCAGCACGGCCAGGCCCAGCCACTGCGGGTGGGCGCCCAGCCAGGCGGTCAGGGCGTCGAGCCAGCCGGACACGGGGGGCGCTCCGCACCGATCAGGCGCCGGAAGTGGACGCCCTCGAGCTGGCCGCGGCGCAGCGGGTTGCGCGTGCAGTGGCGGGCGTAGGCGGCGTCGACGAAACGGTACGCGAGGTGCTCGTCGCGCCCGCGGGGGATGCCCAGGCGGGTGGTCTGCAGGATCTCCGTCGGCCGCTCGCCGACGTCCTCGACGAACAGCCGCTGCCAGTCGAAGCGTCGGGCGTCCCAATCCGGCACCCGCAGGGCGAGGGCACGGCACAGCAGGGTCTGACCGGCACACAGTTTCTCCGGCGGGCGCGGCCGGCCCTGGCGGTCGGGGTTGTTGGCCTGCATGCGCGCCAGCGCCGCGGCGCCGCTCGGCGCATCCAGCCAGGGGAAGGCGGACTTGATCAGCACCGCGTTGCCGGCGCCGTGGGCGCTGAAGTTCAGCGAGTCGCCGCCGCGCGCGTAGTACATGTAGATGTGCCCGCCGTCGGCGAACAGCGCGCGGCGCTTGTGGGTATAGCCGAGCGAGGCGTGGCTGCCCCGGTCCTCCAGGTAGTAGGCCTCGGTCTCGATGATCCGCGCGCTCAGCCACAGCTCGTCGACCCGGTGGCGGATCACCTTGCCGAGCAGCTCGCGGGCGACCAGGCAGGCGTCGCGGTCGAAGAAGGCGTCGGCCAGCGGGCGGGCGGCGGGCCAGGGCAGCGGGGCGGTGGTGGCGTCGGGCATGGGCGATGGCGCAGCGGGGGATCCGATCCCCAGCATAGCAAGCCGGGCTTCCGGCCGTCCGCGGCGCTGGGCTATGCGCTGGCGGCAGGGCTATAATCATCGACTTTTTCCAGCCGCCGGATCGCCGAGACCATGACCGAGTCCGTACTCGACTACATGACCCGCCTGGGTCGCGCTGCGCGCGAGGCCTCGCGCGTCACCGCGCGCGCCACCACCGCGCAGAAGAACCACGCCCTGCTGGCCGCCGCCCGGGCCCTCGACGCCGCGCGCGAGGCGCTGATCCGCGCCAACGCCCTGGATCTCGACAACGGCCGCGCCAGCGGCCTCGACGAGGCCATGCTCGACCGCCTGGCGCTGACCCCGGCGCGCATCGACGACATGATCGAGGGCCTGCGCCAGGTCGCCGGCCTGCCCGATCCGATCGGCACCATCCGCGACATGCGCTACCTGCCGTCGGGCATCCAGGTCGGCAAGATGCGCGTGCCGCTCGGCGTGATCGGCATCATCTACGAGTCGCGGCCGAACGTGACCATCGACGCCGCCAGCCTGTGCCTGAAGTCCGGCAACGCCACCATCCTGCGCGGCGGCTCCGAGGCGATCCACTCCAACCGCGCGATTGCCGCCTGCATCCAGCAGGGCCTGGCCGAGGCCGGCCTGCCGGCGGCCTGCGTGCAGGTGGTGGAAACCACCGACCGCGCCGCGGTGGGCCAGCTGATCGCCATGCCCGAGTTCGTCGACGTCATCGTGCCGCGCGGCGGCAAGGGCCTGATCGAACGGATCAGCCGCGACGCGCGGGTGCCGGTGATCAAGCACCTGGACGGCATCTGCCACGTCTACATCGACGTCGCCGCCGATGTGGACAAGGCGATCCGCATCGCCGACAACGCCAAGACCCAGCGCTTCGCGCCGTGCAACACCATGGAGACCCTGCTGGTCCACGCGGCCATCGCCGAGCGCGTGCTGCCGCCCTTGGCCGAGATCTACCGCGCCAAGGGCGTCGAGCTGCGCGGCTGCGCGGCGACCCGCGCGCTGCTCGGCGCCGAGGTGCTGGCGGCCAGCGAGGAAGACTGGCACACCGAGTACAACGCGCCGATCCTGTCGATCCGCGTGGTCGACTCGCAGGACGCCGCGATGGAGCACATCAACCGCTACGGCTCGCACCACACCGACGCGATCGTCACCGAAAGCTTCACCGACGCGCGGCGCTTCCTCACCGAGGTGGACTCCAGCTCGGTGATGGTCAACGCCTCGACCCGTTTCGCCGACGGCTTCGAGTACGGCCTGGGCGCCGAGATCGGCATCTCCACCGACAAGCTGCACGCCCGCGGGCCGGTCGGCCTGGAGGGGCTGACCAGCGAGAAGTACGTGGTGTTCGGCGACGGGCACGTGCGCACCTGATGACCCGGCGCATCGGTCTGCTCGGCGGCACCTTCGACCCCATCCACATCGGCCACCTGCGCGCCGCGCTGGAGGTGGCCGAGCAGTTCGCCCTCGACGAGCTGCGCCTGATCCCCAGCGCCCGTCCGCCGCACCGCGGCACGCCGCAGGTCGGCGCCCGGCAGCGCCTGGACATGGCGCGCCTGGCGGTCGAGGGGGTGCCGCCGCTCACGGTCGACGACCGCGAGCTGTGGCGCGAGCGGCCGTCGTGGACCATCGAGACCCTGGAGTCGCTGCGCGCCGAGCTGGGCGGCGAGGTCCAGCTGCTGCTGCTGGTCGGCTGGGACGCCTTCTGCGGCCTGCCGAGCTGGCACCGCTGGCAGGAGCTGCTCGAGCACTGCCACATCCTCGTCCTGCAGCGCCCGGACGCCGACAGCGACGCTCCGGAGACCCTGCGCGACCTGCTGGCCGCGCGCAGCGTGGCCGACCCGCAGGCGCTCAGGGGACCGGCCGGGCAGATCGCCTTCGTCTGGCAGATGCCGCTGGCGATCTCCGCCACCGGGATCCGCGAACGCCTGGCCAGCGGCCGCTCGATCCGCTTCCTGGTGCCGGACGCGGTGCTGGCCTACATCGATGCGCACGGTCTCTACCGTGCCACCTCATCTACCCAAGAGTGAACAACCGACAATGCAAGCCGAACAACTGGTCCAGGTGGTGATCGCCGCCCTGGAAGAACTGAAAGGTCAGGACATCCTCAGCATCGACGTGCGCGAGAAGACCAGCATCACCGACTTCATGGTGATCGCCACCGGCAGCTCCAGTCGCCACGTCAAGTCGCTGTGCGACACCGTGCTGGAGAAGACCAAGGAGCAGGGCGTGCGGCCGATCGGCAGCGAGGGCCTGGAAAGCGGCGAGTGGGGCCTGATCGACCTCGGCAACGTGGTGGTGCACGTGATGCAGGCCGCCACCCGCCAGTTCTACGACCTCGAGCGCCTCTGGCAGGGCGCCGAGCAGAACCGCGCCCAGCAGGCCCGGGAGTAACCTCCGGCATGCGCATCCGACTGATCGCCGTCGGCTCGCGGATGCCGCGCTGGGTCGAGGAGGGCTGGCAGGAGTACGTCAAGCGCCTGCCGCCCGAGCTGTCCCTCGAACTGGTGGAGATTCCGCTGAATACCCGCGGCAAGAACGCCGACGTCGCCCGGCTGATCCGTCAGGAGGGCGAGGCGATGCTGGCGCGGGTGCAGCCCGGGGAACGCGTGGTCACCCTCGAGGTCCATGGCAAGCCGTGGAGCACCGAGCAGCTGGCCGCCGAGCTGGACCGCTGGCGCCTCGACGCGCGCACCGTCAACCTGATGGTCGGCGGCCCCGAGGGGCTGGCGCCGGAGGTCTGCGCGCGCAGCGAGCAGCGCTGGTCGCTGTCGCCCTTGACCCTGCCGCACCCGCTGGTGCGGGTGCTGCTCGGCGAGCAGATCTACCGCGCCTGGACCGTGCTGTCCGGGCACCCGTACCACAAGTAGCGTGCCCCGCCGCCCTCCATGCCGCAGCCGATCCAGCTCAAGGACCACGAACGCGACGCCCGCCTGGTGCGCGGCCGGGCGTTCGTCGGTGCGCTGTTCGTGCTGCTGCTCACCGGCGTGCTGGTGGCGCGCATGTACTACCTGCAGGTGATCCAGCACGAGCACCACTCGACCCTGGCCGAGAACAACCGCATCCACGTGCAGCCGCTGCCGCCGACCCGCGGGCTGATCTACGACCGCAACGGGGTGATCATCGCCGACAACCGGCCGAGCTTCAGCCTGACGGTGACCCGCGAGCGCGCCGGCGACTGGCAGGCGGTGCTCGACACCATCGTCGAGGTGCTCGAGCTGGATGCCGACGAGCGCGCGCTGTTCGAGAAGCGCGTGCGTCAGGGCCGGCGACCGTTCGAGCCGGTGCCGATCCTCTTCGAGCTGTCCGAGGAGCAGATCGCCCGCGTCGCGGTCAACCAGTTCCGTCTGCCCGGGGTCGAGGTGGTCGCCCAGCTGGTGCGCCACTACCCGCAGGGCGAGCATTTCGCCCACTCGGTCGGCTACGTCGGGCGGATCAACGAGCAGGAGCTCAAGCGTCTCGACCCGGTCAACTACAGCGGCACCCACCACATCGGCAAGACCGGCGCGGAGAAGTTCTACGAGGACGTGCTGCACGGTCAGGTCGGCTACGAGGAGGTCGAGACCAACGCCCGCGGCCGCGTGCTGCGGGTGCTCAAGCGCACCGACCCGACCCCGGGGCGGGACATCCACCTGCACCTCGACCTCGACCTGCAGGAGGCCGCCGAGGCGGCGCTCGGCGGGCGGCGCGGCGCGGTGATCGCCATCGAACCCTCGACCGGCGGGGTGCTGGCGATGGTCAGCCAGCCGAGCTTCAATCCCAACCTGTTCGTCACCGGCATCGGTTTCAAGGAATACGCCGAGCTGCGCGACTCCATCGACCGCCCGCTGTACAACCGGGTGCTGCGCGGCCTGTATCCGCCGGGCTCGACGATCAAGCCGCAGATGGCGCTGGCCGGCCTCGACGCCGGGGTGATCACCCAGAGCTCGCGGGTCTGGGACCCGGGGTTCTTCCAGCTGCCCGGCAACAGCCACAAGTACCGCAACTGGAACCGCAGCGGCGACGGCTGGGTGGACCTCAACCTGTCGCTGGCGCGCTCCAACGACACCTATTACTACGACCTGGCGATCAAGCTCGGTATCGACCGGCTGCACCAGTACATGAGCGCCTTCGGCCTCGGCCAGCGGGTGTCGCTCGACCTGTTCGAGGAGGCCGCCGGTCTCATGCCCTCGCGCGAGTGGAAGCGCGCCAACCGTCGTCAGGCCTGGTTCCCCGGCGAGACGGTGATCACCGGCATCGGCCAGGGCTACATGCTGACCACTCCGCTGCAGCTGGCTCAGGCCACCGCGCTGGTCGCCAACCGCGGCAGGTGGGTGCGTCCGCGGCTGCTCAGGGACGCCGACGGCATGACCCCCGAACAGCTGATGGCCGCCGACCTGCTCGAGGACCGTGCCACCCCGCCGGACATCCGGGTCAAGGATCCGCGCTACTGGGACCAGGTCGCCCGCGGCATGATCGAGGTGGTCCACGGCCCGCGCGGTACGGCGCACAAGCTCGGCCAGTCGGCGGCCTACACCATCGCCGGCAAGAGCGGCACCGCGCAGGTGGTGGCGATCCGTCAGGGCGAGAAGTACGACCGCAACAAGGTCCGCGAGCGGCATCGTGACCACGCGCTGTTCGTCGCCTTCGCGCCGGCCGCCGAGCCGAAGATCGCCGTGGCGGTGATGGTGGAGAACGGCGAGTCCGGCTCCGGGGTGGCCGGCCCGGTGGCCAAGCAGGTGCTCGACGCCTGGCTGCTCGACGAGCACGGCCGGCTCAAGCCCGAGTTCGCGCCCAAGACGGCGGAGGTTGTCCCGTGAATACCGGTCCCGGCTTCGACCGCACCCTGTCCGGCGAGGACGTGCTGCGCCGCCGCGCCAGCCTGCTGCAGCGCCTGCACATCGACGGCCCGCTGCTGCTGCTGCTGGTCACCCTCGGCGTGGTCGGCCTGTTCGTGCTCTGGTCGGCCGGCGGCAAGCACTGGGAGCTGCTGCTCAAGCAGGCTACCTCGTTCGGCATCGGCCTGGTGGCGATGGTCGCCATCGCCCAGCTGGAGCCGCGCTTCATGGCGCGCTGGGCACCGCTGGCCTACGCCGGCGGCGTGCTGCTGCTGCTCTGGGTCGAGCTGTTCGGCTACACGGCGATGGGCGCCACGCGCTGGATCAACATCCCCGGGGTGGTGCGCTTCCAGCCCTCGGAGTTCATGAAGCTGATCATGCCGGCGACCATCGCCTGGTACCTGTCGACGCGCAACCTGCCGCCGAGCTTCAAGCACCTGGCCATCGCCCTGGCGCTGATCGGCGTGCCCTTCGTGCTGATCCTCAAGCAGCCGGATCTCGGCACCGCGCTGATGGTGCTGGTTCCCGGCGCCTTCGTGCTGTTCCTCGCCGGGCTGCGCTGGTGGTGGATCGGCGCGGCGGTGGCCGCCGCGGTGCCGGTCGCCGTGGCCATGTGGTACTTCGTCCTGCACGACTACCAGAAGCGCCGCGTGCTGACCTTCCTCGACCCGGAGAAGGATCCGCTCGGCGCCGGCTGGAACATCATCCAGTCCAAGGCGGCGATCGGCTCGGGCGGGGTGTTCGGCAAGGGCTGGCTGCAAGGCACCCAGTCGCACCTGGATTTTTTGCCGGAAAGCCACACGGACTTTATCATTGCCGTGCTCAGCGAGGAGTTCGGCATGGTGGGGGTATGCCTGCTGCTGCTGGTCTACCTGTTGCTGATCGCCCGCGGGCTGGCGATCACCGTGCAGGCGCAGACGCTGTTCGGCAAGCTGCTCGCCGGCAGCATCACCCTGACCTTCTTCGTCTACGTGTTCGTCAACATCGGCATGGTCAGCGGCCTGTTGCCGGTGGTGGGGGTACCGCTGCCTTTCATCAGCTACGGGGGAACCTCCCTGGTCACGCTGATGTCAGGGTTTGGAATTTTGATGGCGATCCATACGCACCGCAAATGGATCGCCCAGGTTTGAGGCCGAGAGTGAAGAGCACAATGCACAAACTGCGAAAGTGGGCGGGGCTGTCGGCCATCGGGCTGCTCGGCGCCATCGGCGTCGCGCCGGGTCTGGCCGGCGCCTACGAGAATCCGGCACAGGTCGACGCCTTCGTCGCCGAGATGACTCGCGATCACGGCTTCGCCGAGGCCCAGCTGCGCCAGCTGCTGGCCGGCGCCGAGCGCAAGCAGGCGATCCTCGACGCCATCTCGCGGCCGGCCGAGCGGGTCAAGCCGTGGAAGGAGTATCGGCCGATCTTCATCACCCAGGCGCGCATCGACCAGGGCGTGGAGTTCTGGAACCGCCACGCCGAGGCGCTGGCGCGCGCCGAGCGCGACTACGGCGTGCCGGCCCAGGTGATCGTGGCGATCATCGGCGTGGAGACCTTCTTCGGCCGCAACACCGGCAGCTGGCGGGTGATCGACGCGCTGGCCACCCTCGGCTTCGACTATCCGCCGCGCGCCGACTTCTTCCGCAAGGAGCTGCGCGAGTTCCTCCTGCTGACCCGCGAGCAGCAGGTCGACCCGCTGGCCCTGAAGGGCTCCTACGCCGGGGCCATGGGCCTGCCGCAGTTCATGCCGAGCAGCTTCCGTGCCTACGCGGTGGACTTCGACGGCGACGGCCGGATCGACATCTGGAACAACCCGGTGGACGCCATCGGCAGCGTGGCCAACTACTTCCAGCGCCACGGCTGGGTGGCCGGCGACCCGGTGGTGACCCGCGCGCGAGTCGCCGGCACGCGTTTCGCCGACGGCCTGACCCAGGGCCTGGAGCCGGTCAAGTCGGTCGGCGACCTGCGTAGGCTGGGCTGGACGCCACTGGATGCGGTCGACGAACGCTACGCGGTAACCGCCTTCCGTCTCGAGGGCGAGCAGGGCGACGAGTTCTGGATGGGCCTGCCGAACTTCTACGTGATCACCCGCTACAACCGCAGCGTGATGTACGCCATGGCCGTGCACCAGCTCTCCAGCGCGCTGCAGGCACAGCGCCGGGAGTTCTGAGATGCGTCCGGTCCATCCGCTGCTGCCGCTGGCGGCGCTCGGCGCCGCGCTGCTGCTGAGCAGCTGCACCACCTCGCGCGCGCCGGTCGAGAGCGGCGCCCAGCCGATCTCCGGCCCGGGCAGCTACGTCCGCCCGCTCAAGGACGGCGCGCCCTGGTGGGACGTCGACGTGTCGCGCATCCCCGACGCCGTGCCGATGCCGCACAACGGTCCGGTCAAGGCCAGTCCCTACACGGTGTTCGGCAAGCCCTACTACCCGATCCAGGATGCGCGCAACTACCAGGCGGTGGGCATCGCCTCCTGGTACGGCACCAAGTTCCACGGCCAGGCCACCGCCAACGGCGAGACCTACGATCTGTACGGCATGACCGCGGCGCACAAGACCCTGCCGCTGCCCAGCTACGTGCGGGTGACCAACCTGGAGAACGGCCGCAGCGTGATCCTGCGGGTCAACGACCGCGGGCCGTTCTATTCCGATCGGATCATCGACCTGTCCTTCGCCGCGGCGAAGAAGCTCGGCTACGCCGAGAGCGGCACCGCGCGGGTCAAGGTCGAAGGCATCGATCCGCACCAGTGGTGGGCCCAGCAGGGCCGGCCGGTGCCGATGGTGCTGGCCGCCAACGCCGCCGCCAAGCCGTTGAACCTGCCGGCGCCGCGCGCGGTCGCCCAGCCGGCGGCGGCGCCCATCGAGAGCTGGACGCCGCCGCCGGCCCAGCACGCCGCCGCCGTCCTGCCGGTCGAGCTGGCGGTAAAAAAAAACGCTTCTGCCCAACCCGCTGGGCTGTATCTCCAGGTGGGCGCCTTCGCCAACCCGGACGCTGCGGAACTCCTCAGGGCCAAGCTGAGCTCGCTGGTGGGGACTGCGCCGGTATTCGTCAGCTCGGTCGTGCGCAACCAGCAGGTGCTGCACCGGGTGCGCCTGGGACCGATCGACACTCAGGATGAGGTCCTGCAGCTGCAGGACACCCTGCGGCTGGCCAGTCTCGGCCAGCCGACGCTGGTGCGGCCGGACTGAGGCCGCCCGGCACCCCGTGGCAATGCCCGCAAGGGCCCGATTCGACCTACCTAGCTATTCGAGAGACGGATGAACATCACCACCCTAGTGCACCGCGTGTTCCTGCTGGCCCTGCTCGTCCTGGCGCCCGCCGCCTGGGCGGCGGCGCCGGTCGTTCCGGCGCCGCCGCAGCTGGCGGCCAAGGCCTGGCTGCTGATGGATGCCGACAGCGGCAACGTGCTGGTCGAGCAGAACGCCGACGAGCGCCTGCCGCCGGCCAGCCTGACCAAGCTGATGACCGCCTACATCGCCACCCTGGAGATCAACCGCGGCCAGATCGGCGAGCAGGACATGGTGCCGATCAGCGAGCGGGCCTGGCGGACCGGCGGTTCGCGCATGTTCGTCAAGGTCAACACCCAGGTGAGCATGAGCGATCTGCTGCACGGCATCATCATCCAGTCCGGCAACGACGCCAGCGTGGCGGTGGCCGAGTACATCGCCGGCAGCGAGGACGCCTTCGCCGACCTGATGAACACCACGGCCGGCAAGCTCGGCATGGCCAACAGCCAGTTCATGAACTCCACCGGCCTGCCGCACCCGGAGCACTTCTCCTCGGCGCGCGACATGGCCATCCTGGCCCGCGCGATCATCCGCGAGGATCCGGCCCACTACGCCATCTACGCGCAGAAGGAGTTCCTCTGGAACAACATCAAGCAGCCCAACCGCAACCTGCTGCTGTGGCGCGACAAGACCGTCGACGGCCTGAAGACCGGCCACACCGAGGAGGCCGGCTACTGCCTGGTAGCCTCCGCGGTACGCGACGGCCAGCGGCTGATCGCCGTGGTGTTCGGCACCAGCAGCGAGCAGGCCCGCGCCGCCGAGACCCAGAAGCTGCTGACCTACGGTTTCCGCTTCTTCGAGACCCGCCAGTTCTACGCCAAGGGCGCCGAGCTGACCCAGGCTCCGGTGTGGAAGGGCGCCGCGCGCCAGCTCAGGGCCGGCCTCGCCGACGACCTGACCCTGACCCTGCCGCGCGGCCAGATGGACAAGCTGCAGGCCAGCATGAGCCTGCAGCCGATGATCGAGGCGCCGGTGGCCGCCGGCCAGGAAGTCGGCAGGGTCGAGGTCCGTCTCGGCGAGACGGTCGTCCACAGCGCCCCGCTGGTGGCCCTCGAGGCGGTCGAGGAGGGTGGCTTCTTCCGCCGCCTGTGGGATAGTATCCGACTGTTTTTCTACGGATTGTTCAACTGATCCATTGACCTGAGCGCGGCGCCCCGACCCGGGGCGTCGGCATTGCGGGCCACAAGCCCGTCGAGACCATGACCGATACCAAGACCTCCGCTTCCGAAGTCCAGGCGCCGAAGATCGAATTCCCCTGCCACGGCTACCCGATCAAGGTGATCGGCGACGCCGGCGAGGGCTTCGCCGACCTGGTGATCGACATCGTCCGCCGCCATGCGCCGGATCTGGACGTCGCCACCCTGACCCTGCGCGACAGCAGCAACGGCCGCTTCGTCTCGGTGCAGCTGGCGATCCGCGCCACCGGCGTCGAGCAGCTGCAGGCGATCCACGTCGACCTGCGCGCCACCGGCCGCGTGCACATGGTGCTGTGATGGGCGCCCTGCGGGTGCGCCAGCTCGGCCTGCAGCCCTACCTGCCGACCTGGCAGGCCATGCAGCGCTTCACCGACGAACGCGGCGCCGACACGCCCGACGAGGTCTGGCTGCTCGAGCACGAGCCGGTGTTCACCCAGGGCCAGGCCGGCAAGCCCGAGCACCTGCTGATGCCCGGCGACATCCCGGTGGTGCAGGTCGACCGCGGCGGCCAGGTGACCTATCACGGCCCCGGCCAGCTGGTCGCCTACCTGCTGCTCGACGTGCGTCGCTCGGGCCTCGGCGTGCGCGAGCTGGTCAGCTGCATGGAGCGGGTGCTGGTCGCGCTGCTCGCCGAATACGGCGTCGAAGCCTACGCCAGGCCCGACGCGCCCGGCGTCTACGTCGGCGCGGCGAAGATCGCCTCGCTGGGCTTGCGGATCCGCCGCGGCTGCTCCTTCCACGGGCTGGCGCTGAACGTCGACATGGACCTGGCGCCGTTCCGACGCATCAACCCCTGCGGCTACGCCGGGCTGGCGATGACCCAGCTGCGCGACCTGGCCGGACCCATCGATTTCGCCGAAGTGCGCGAGCGGCTGCTGCGCCAGCTGGTCGTCGCGCTCGGCTACGCTGAACACGAGACCCTCGCGGGAGGGCTGGAGCACAGATGAGCACTGTCGACGACAACAAGCCGGGCAAGGTCGAGGCCGGGGTCAAGCTGCGTGGCGCCGAGAAGGTCGCGCGGATCCCGGTGAAGATCATTCCCACCGAGGAATTGCCGCGCAAGCCGGACTGGATCCGCGTGCGCATCCCGGTTACCCCCGAGGTCGAGCGCATCAAGCAGCTGCTGCGCCAGCACAAGCTGCACAGCGTCTGCGAGGAGGCTTCCTGCCCGAACCTCGGCGAGTGCTTCTCCGGCGGCACCGCGACCTTCATGATCATGGGCGACATCTGCACCCGCCGCTGCCCGTTCTGCGACGTCGGCCACGGCCGGCCCAAGCCGCTCGACCCCGACGAGCCGAAGAACCTGGCGCTGGCGATCGCCGACCTGCGCCTGAAGTACGTGGTGATCACCTCGGTGGACCGCGACGACCTGCGCGACGGCGGCGCCCAGCACTTCGCCGACTGCCTGCGCGAGATCCGCGCGCTGTCGCCCAGCGTGCAGCTGGAGACCCTGGTGCCCGACTACCGCGGGCGCATGGAGATCGCCCTCGACATCACCGCCAGCGAGCCGCCGGACGTGTTCAACCACAACCTCGAGACCGTGCCGCGCCTGTACCGGTCGTCGCGCCCGGGCTCGGACTTCGAGTGGTCGCTGGACCTGCTCGAGGAGTTCAAGAAGCGCGTGCCGGGCGTGCCGACCAAGTCGGGTCTGATGCTCGGCCTCGGCGAGACCGACGAGGAGGTGATCGAGGTAATGCAGCGCATGCGCGAGCACGACATCGACATGCTGACCCTCGGCCAGTACCTGCAGCCCTCGCGCAACCACCTGCCGGTGCAGCGTTTCGTCCATCCGGACACCTTCGCCTGGTTCGCCGAGCAGGGCGAGAAGATGGGCTTCAAGAACGTCGCCTCCGGCCCGCTGGTGCGCTCCTCCTACCACGCCGACCAGCAGGCCCACGGCCACAAGATCGGCTGAGCCTGGCGTAACCCGCCACCGGTGCCGTCAGGCATCGCCATGGCCGGCCTGGTGGCCGGTTGGTGGGTTACGGCCTGCGGCCTGACCCACCCTACGGTCACCGCTGGAATGCAAAGGGCGACCCGCGGGTCGCCCTTTTCGCTGTCTGTCCTCAGCCCAGTGCGCCGAACAGCCGGCGCTGGCGCCGCGCGGTGAGCAGCGTCCAGCCGAGCAGCAGGGCGCAGACGCCGGCCAGCGGCCAGGCGCGCCACTGCAGGTAGGGCGTCAGCCCCTGCATCGGCACCACCTCGCCGTGCAGCACGCTGCGCTGGAACTGCGGCACCTGCGTCTGCACCCGGCCGAACGGGTCGATCAGCGCGGTGACGCCGTTGTTGGTGGCGCGGATCATCCAGCGGCCGCTCTCCAGGGCGCGCATCTGGGCCATCTGCAGGTGCTGCAGCGGACCGATCGAGGTGCCGAACCAGGCGTCGTTGCTCACCGTCAGCAGCAGCTCGCTGCGCGCGGCGAGGCTTGCGGCGAACTCCGGATAGACCACCTCGTAGCAGATGTACGGGGCGATGCGGTAGCCGCGCGCCTGCAGCAGCGGCTGCTCGGCCGGGCCGCGGGCGAAGTCGGACATCGGCAGGTCGAAGAAGGCGATCAGCCCGCGCAGCAGCTCCTGCAGCGGCACGTATTCGCCGAACGGCACCAGCTTCTGCTTGAGATAGCTGCCGTTGCCCGCGCCGACCACCTGCAGGGCGTTGTAGTAGCGCGGCCTGCCGCTGTCGTCCGGCTGGCGCAGCGGCAGGCCGGTGATCAGCGCGGCGCCGTTGTCGCCGGCGAAGCGGCCCATCACCTGCAGATAGCCCTCGGCGTACTCCCTGAGCACCGGCACCGCGGTCTCCGGCCAGACGTAGAGGTCGGCCGGGCGGCTGGCGAAGGTCAGGTCGCGGTACAGGGCGAGCTGTGCCTCGAGCTGCTCGGGGGCCCACTTGAGGTTCTGCTCGACGTTGCCCTGCACCGCGGCGACCGTCAGCGATGCGCCGGCCGGGCGGGTCCAGGGGTGGTCCTTGAACCACAGGCCGCCGCCCCACAGGGCGGCGAGCAGCGCGGCGGCGCCGAGCAGGCAACGGCCGCGCATCAGCAGCGCCGGCAGGTTGGCGAGCAGGGCGGCGCTGAGGGCCAGGGCGAAGGACAGCAGCCAGACGCCGCCGAGCGGCGCCAGGCCGGCCAGCGGTCCGTCGAGCTGGCTGTAGCCGACGTACAGCCAGGGGAAGCCGGTGAACAGCCAGCCGCGCAGGCCTTCCTGGGCCAGCCACAGGGCGGCGAAGGTCAGCGGGTCGGCCAGCGGCGCGCGCTCGCGGCGCAGCCATTTCGCCCAGGCCCAGGCCTGCAGGGCGAAGAACAGCGCGAGGCCGGCGCAGAACGCCAGGGTCAGCAGGCCGGCCAGCGGCGGCGCAGCGGCGCCGTAGTCGTGGATGCTGACGTAGACCCAGCTGGTGCCGGCGGCGAAGGCGCCGAAGCCGTAGAGCCAGCCGCGGCCAGCGGCGGCGCCGGGCGTCAGGCCGCGCAGGCCGAGGTAGAACAGCGCCAGCGACAGCAGGGCGAGCGGCCACAGGTCGAAGGGCGCAAGAGCCAGCGGGGTGAGGGCGCCGGCGGCCAGGGCCAGCAGGTGGCCCGGCCAGCCCGGGCGGGAGATCCAGCGCATGAAGATTCCTTGGCAGAAACAGGCGCCGGCAGCTTAGCGGAGCCGGGCGCGGGCGGGTAGGGTGCAAGCCGCTTGTCGCCCCTCTCCCGGAGTCGGGGGAGGGGCGGAGGATGAGGGCGCTGCCTCAGCGCGCCCGCGGGGTCAGGCGCAGCAGGTGGATGCGCCGGCTGTCGGCGTTGAGCACGCGGAAACGGAAGTCGCCCAGCTCGATGCTCTCGTTGCGCTTGGGCAGGTGGCCGAAGGCGCTCATCACCACGCCGCCGATGGTGTCGAATTCCTCCTCGGAGAAGCCGGCCTCGAAGAACTCGTTGAACTCGTCCACCGGAGTCAGCGCCTTGACGATGAAGTCGCCGCTGGGCAGCGCCTTGATGAAGCTGTCCTCCTCGACGTCGTGTTCGTCCTCGATCTCGCCGACGATCTGCTCGAGCACGTCCTCGATGGTCACCAGGCCGGCGACGCCGCCGTACTCGTCGATGACGATGGCCATGTGGTTGTGGGTGCTGCGGAACTCGCGCAGCAGCACGTTGAGGCGCTTGGATTCGGGCACGTAGGTGGCCGGGCGCAGCAGCTTCTGCATGTCGAAGGAGCCGCGGCGGTCCTCCAGCAGCAGCGGCAGCAGGTCCTTGGCGAGCAGGATGCCGAGCACCTCGTCGAGGTTCTCGCCGATCACCGGATAGCGCGAGTGGGCCGCCTCGATGATCGCCGGGAGGAACTCCTGCGGGCTCTGGCTGGCCTTGATGCTGATGATCTGCGAGCGCGGGATCATGATGTCGCGCACCTGCAGGTCGACGACCTGGATGGCGCCCTCGACGATCGACAGCGCCTCGGTGTCGAGCAGCTTGTTGTCGTGGGCGTCGCGCAGGACCTCGATCAGCTCCTGGCGGTTCCTGGGCTCATGGGCAAAAGTCTGGATGATTCTTTCCAGCCAGGACTTCTGCCCCTGGCTCGATCGGTCGTCGCTCATGTTTCCTTACTCTTCGTCGCTCGCGTAGGGGTCGGGGTAGCCGAGTTCGGCCAGCAGCTGGCGCTCCAGCGCCTCCATCTCCTCGGCCTCGGCGTCGTCGATGTGATCGTAGCCGAGCAGGTGCAGGCAGCCATGCAGGGTCAGGTGCGCCCAGTGGGCGTCGCGGGCCTTGCCCTGTTCGGCGGCCTCGCGCTCCACCACCGGCGCGCAGATCACCAGATCGCCGAGCAGCGGGATGTCGAGGATGCCTTCGGGGATCTCGGCGGGGAAGGACAGCACGTTGGTGGCGTAGTCCTTGCCGCGCCAGGTGCGGTTCAGTTCGCGGCCCTCGACCTCGTCGACGATGCGGATGGTCAGCTCCGAAGGCGCCGTGCGCTGGCGCAGGGCCAGCTCGCACCACTGGCGCAGTTGCGCCTCGCCGGGCAGGTCCTCGGCCGCGCTGGCCAGTTGCAGATCCAGTTCAACCGGCATCGCGGCTCTCCTGCATTTCGGCCTTGCCCTGCAGGCGCTGCTCGTGGCGGTCGTAGGCTTCGACGATGCGCTGCACCAGCGGATGGCGCACCACGTCCTTGGCCTTGAAGTGGGTGAAGCTGATCCCCGGCACGTCGCGCAGCACCTCGATGACGTGGGCCAGGCCCGAGCGGGTGCCGCGCGGCAGGTCGACCTGGGTGACGTCGCCGGTGATCACCGCGGTGGAGCCGAAGCCGATGCGGGTGAGGAACATCTTCATCTGCTCGAGGGTGGTGTTCTGGCTCTCGTCGAGGATGATGAAGCTGTTGTTCAGGGTGCGCCCGCGCATGTAGGCCAGCGGGGCGATCTCGATGACCTGCTTCTCGATCAGCTTGGCCACCTGCTCGAAGCCGAGCATCTCGTAGAGGGCGTCGTACAGCGGGCGCAGGTAGGGGTCGATCTTCTGCGCCAGGTCGCCGGGCAAAAAGCCGAGCTTCTCGCCGGCCTCCACCGCCGGGCGCACCAGCAGGATGCGCCGCACCTGCTCGCGCTCCAGGGCGTCGACCGCGCAGGCCACGGCCAGATAGGTCTTGCCGGTGCCGGCCGGGCCGATGCCGAAGTTGATGTCGTTGTCGAGGATCGCCTTGACGTAGCGCTGCTGGTTGGCGCCGCGCGGGGTGATGTGCGCCTTGCGGGTCTTCAGGGTGATGCCCGGCGCCTGGCCGGGCACGGCCAGATCCTCGAGGCCGGACTCCTGGAGGAACAGGTGGACCAGTTCCGGGGTCAGCTCGGTGGCGTGGGTCTCGCGGTACAGGCGGCGCAGCAGGCGTTCGGCGGTGTGGCTGCGCTGGGCGTCGCCGACCAGTTCGAACTGGTTGCCGCGGTTGCGGATCTCGATGCCCAGGCGCTGCTCGATCAGCCGCAGGTGCTCGTCGAATTGGCCGCAGAGGTTGGCGAAGCGCCGGGCTTCGAGGGGTTCGAGGATGAAGCGATGGTGTTCCAGGGGTGCGTTCAAGGTCTTCTGTCGGCCGCCGTTCGGCTGGGGGTGATGGACGAAGAATAACCGCAGCGCTTCCGGGGGGAAAGCGCCGCGATACTGGCGATTGGTGGCAGGGCGAGGCGCCGGCGAAGGCGTCGTGTCTTCACTCGAGCAGGGTGCCGCGCAGCGAATGCGGCAGCGCCTCGTCGATGCGCACGTCGACGAACTGGCCGATCAGCCGCGGATTGGCGCAGCGGAAGTTGACGATGCGGTTGTTCTCGGTGCGGCCCTGCAGCATGCCCGGATCCTTCTTCGAGTAGTCGCTGACCAGGATGCGCTGCACGCTGCCGACCATGCGCCGGCTGATCTCGAAGCCCTGCTGGGCGATGCGCGCCTGGAGGATCTGCAAGCGCTGCTTCTTGACCTCCTCCGGGGTATCGTCGGCGAGGTCCGCCGCCGGGGTGCCGGGGCGCGCGCTGTAGACGAAGGAGAAGGAGAAGTCGAAGCCGACCTCCTCGATCAGCTTCATGGTCTGCTCGAAATCCCTGTCGGTCTCGCCGGGGAAGCCGACGATGAAGTCCGAGCTGATGCACATGTCCGGCACCGCGGCCTTGAGCTTGCGGATCCGCGACTTGTACTCCAGCGCGGTGTGGTTGCGCTTCATCGCCGCGAGGATGCGGTCGGAGCCCGACTGCACCGGCAGGTGGACGAACCTGACCAGTTTGGGGATCTCGGCGTGGGCCTGGATGATGGCGTCGGAGAACTCCAGCGGGTGGCTGGTGGTGTAGCGGATGCGCTCGATGCCGTCGATCGCCGCCACCGCGTGCAGCAGCTCGGCGAAGTCGGCGATGCGCCCGTCGCCGGCATCGCCGCGGTAGCCGTTGACGTTCTGGCCGAGCAGGGTCACCTCGCGCACGCCGTTGTCGGCCAGGTGGAGGATCTCGGCGAGCACGTCGGCCAGCGGCCGGCTGACCTCCTCGCCGCGGGTGTAGGGCACCACGCAGAAGGTGCAGTACTTGCTGCAGCCCTCCATCACCGAGACGAAGGCGCTGGGGCCGTCGACGCGCGGCTCGGGCAGGCGGTCGAATTTCTCGATCTCCGGGAAGGAGATGTCCACCTGCGGCTTCCTGGTGGTGCGCGCGGCGTCGATCATCTCCGGCAGGCGGTGCAGGGTCTGCGGGCCGAACACCACGTCGACGTAGGGCGCGCGCTCGCGGATCGCCGCGCCTTCCTGGCTGGCCACGCAGCCGCCGACGCCGATCACCAGCTGGGGGTTCTTGTCCTTCAGCGGCCGCCAGCGGCCCAGTTCGGAGAACACCTTCTCCTGGGCCTTTTCGCGGATCGAGCAGGTGTTGATGAGGATCACGTCGGCTTCGGCCGGATCCTCGGTGAGTTCGAGGGCCTGGTGTTCGCCCAGCAGGTCGGCCATGCGCGAGCTGTCGTACTCGTTCATCTGGCAGCCGTGGGTTTCGATGAAAAGCTTCTTGGCCATGGGGGGATCGTCGGCGAATCGGGGAAATCGCGCATTATAGGCGTCGTCGCCCGGCCTTCCTAGGCTCCATGGTCGGGCGGGGGGATATGCTAGGATGCGCGCCCCTCCAGCCACTGCGTCGGACTGTCGAGTCATGAACAAGCCCGCCCCCATCTTCAGGGTCATCTTTCTCAATCAGGGTCAGGTGTACGAGATGTACGCCAAGTCGATCTACCAGAGCGACCTGTGGGGATTCCTGGAGGTCGAGGAGTTCGTCTTCGGCGAGCGCACCCAGGTGGTGGTCGATCCCAGCGAGGAGAAGCTCAAGGCGCAGTTCGAGGGTGTGCTGCGCAGCTTCGTGCCGATGCACGCGATCGTCCGCATCGACGAGGTGGAGCGCCTGGGCACGGCGAAGATCAGCGAGGCCAGGGGCGGCGGCAACGTGATGCCGTTCCCCATGCCGCCGATGCCGGAGCGCTGAGTGGTCGAGGGCGCCTGTAGTCGGAGGGGGCGCGCCGCGATTTTCCGCGCCCCTCCGCCGCGCCCGGCGCAGGACTTCAGCGCAGCGGTGCGAACGGCGGGCCGAGTTCGCTGGCCTGCAATTCCTGCAGGTAGTTGCGGAAGATCTCGCCGAGCACCCGGTTGGCCTGTTCGAGCTGCTCGCGGCTCATCTCCTCGGCCACCATGTCGGCGCTGTCCAGCGCCTCCTCGGCGCCGTTGACCGCGGCCATCTTCAGCACCACGTAGGCCTGCACCGCGTTGGCCGGCACGCCCTCGCCATGCCAGAACAGGGTGCCGAGGCGCAGCTGCGCCTCGGCGTGGCCCTGCAGCGAGGCCCGCTCGTACCAGCGCAGTGCCTCGGGCAGGTCGCGCGGCGGCTGGCCGGCATGGAAGTATTCGCCGAGCTCGAACTGCGCCTGGGCGTCGCCGCCCTCGGCCAGGCCGCGGCAGTCGGCGAGCGCCTGGTCGAGTTCCGCGGGGAGGCTGTCGAGCACGCAGCGGGTGGTCGCCGGGATCAGCAGGGAGTTGCTCTCGGCATGGCCGAGCAGCGGATTGATCGACAACAGGCAGCCCATCAGCAGGGTGCGGCCAGCACGGTTCATGGCGATCCGGACTTCTCCTGGTTCGGCGGGCGGAGGCTCGGCCGGCTCTGGGCCGACCTTTCCCATTATGGAGTAACCCGCCGGGTCGTGACAGGGGGCCGGCGGGTTTTCCTGCCGGCCATTGGCCAGTATCCGCCGTCCGGTGCAGACGGCGGCCGTCGTCCCGGCGGCGGCGCTCAGCCTCTGGCCAGCGCGGCGAAGGCGCGCTCGGCGGCGTCGAGGGTCAGCGCCAGCTCGGCGTCGCCGTGGGCGATGGAGGTGAAGCCGGCCTCGTAGGCGCTGGGCGCCAGGTACACGCCGCCCTCCAGCATCAGGTGGAAGAAGCGCTTGAAGCGCTCGGCGTCGCTGGCCATCACGTCGGCGAAGGTGACGACGTTCTCCGCCGCGCTGAAGTACAGGCCGAACATGCCGCCCACCTGGGTGGTGACGAAGGGGATGCCGGCGGCGGCGGCGCGCTCGCGCAGGCCGTCGAGCATGCGGCCGGTGTAGTCGCTCAGTTGCTGGTGGAAGCCCGGGCGGCCGATCAGCCGGAGGGTGGCCAGGCCGGCGGCCATGGCCAGCGGATTGCCGGACAGGGTGCCGGCCTGGTAGACCGGGCCGAGCGGGGCGATGCACTCCATGATCGCCCGCTTGCCGCCGAAGCAGCCGACCGGCATGCCGCCGCCGACGATCTTGCCGAAGGTCGACAGGTCCGGGGTCACCCCGTAGTGGGCCTGGGCGCCGCCGAGGGCGACGCGGAAGCCGGTCATCACCTCGTCGAAGATCAGCACCACGCCGTGCGCATCGCACAGCGCGCGCAGGCCCTCGAGGAAGCCCGGCGCCGGCGGCACGCAGTTCATGTTGCCGGCCACCGGCTCGACGATGATGCACGCCACGCTCTGGCCGACCTCGGCGAGGGTCCGCTCGACCGCGGCGATGTCGTTGTAGGGCAGGGTCAGGGTGTGCCTGGCGAAGTCCGCCGGCACGCCGGCCGAGCTGGGCACGCCCTGGGTCAGCGCGCCGGAGCCGGCCTTGACCAGCAGGCTGTCGGAGTGGCCGTGGTAGCAGCCCTCGAACTTGATGATCGCGTCGCGGCCGGTGTAGCCGCGCGCCAGGCGGATCGCGCTCATGGTCGCCTCGGTGCCGGAGCTGACCATGCGTACCAGCTCCATGGACGGCACCAGCTGGCAGACCAGCTCGGCCATCTCCACTTCCAGCGCGGTCGGCGCGCCGTAGGACAGGCCGTGCTCGAGCTGCCTGCGCACCGCGTCGAGCACCTCGGGGTGGCCGTGACCGAGGATCATCGGTCCCCAGGAGCCGACGTAGTCGACGTAGCGCTGGTCGTCCTCGTCGATGACGTAGGCGCCCTCGGCGTGCTTGAAGAACAGCGGGGTGCCGCCGACGCTCTTGAAGGCGCGCACCGGCGAGTTGACGCCGCCGGGGATGTGCTTCTGGGCGTTGCTGAACAGGATCTCGGAGCGGGACATGGAAAGGTCTCTCGAAAGATGGGTCAGGTGTCGGCGAACAGTTGGCCGAAGGCGCGCGCGCGGCGCTCGACTTCGGCGGCATTCGGGGCGGCGAACAGGGCGTGGATCACGGCGACCATGCTGGCGCCGCGGGCGATCAGGCCGGGGGCGTTGTCCAGGGTCACCCCGCCGATGGCCACCAGCGGCAGGCGGAAGCGCGCGCGCGCCTCGTCGAGCAGTTCCGGGGTGGCGAGCGCTGCGCCGGGCTTGGTCTGCGAGGTGAAGAAGCGACCGAAGGCCAGGTAGCTGGCGCCGTCGCGGCGCGCCTGCTCGGCCAGCTCGAGGCGGGCGTGGCAGGTGGCGCCGACGATCGCTTCGCGGCCGAGCAGCGCCCGCGCGGCGGACAGCGAGCCGTCGTCCTGGCCCAGGTGCAGGCCGACGCCCAGACGGGTGGCCAGCTCCAGGTCGTCGTTGACGATCAGCCGGGCGCCGTGGCGCAGGCACAGTTCGGCCAGCGCCTCGGCCTCGCGCAGGCGCCGGGCGGCATCCGTGGACTTGTCGCGGTACTGCAGCAGCCGGGCGCCGCCGCGCAGCGCGGCCTCGACGTAGGGGAGCAGGCGGCCGTCAGCCAGCAACTGGCTGTCGGTGATGGCGTAGAGTCCGCGCAGCGGCTTCATCGACGGGCTTCCTCGGGCAGGCGATAGGGGGCAGGCGGTCAGGAGCAGAAGTCCAGCGGCAGGCGGCGCGGCACGTACTGGCCGTGGCCGGGCTGCTCGGCGTCGCGCAGGGTGCGCCAGGTGTAGTCGAGCGCCGACCTCACCGCGCCGGGCAGGTCCTGGCCGAGAGCCAGGCGTCCGGCCAGGGTGCTGGCCAGGGTGCAGCCGGAGCCGTGGTAGCTGCCGGGCAGGCGCACGCAGGTGAAGTCGTGGCGGCTGCCATCGCGGCCGTACAGGCGGTTGTGCACCGCCTGCTCGTCGCCGTGGCCGCCGGTGATCAGCAGGTGCTCGCACAGCGGCAGCAGCCTGTCGGCGCATTCGTCGGCGCTGCCTTCGGGCAGCTCGGCGAGGATGCGCGCCTCGGGCAGGTTCGGCGTGGCGATCCGGCACAGCGGCAGCAGCCGCTCGCGGATCGCGTAGCCGACCTCGTCCTTGCCCAGCGCGCCGCCGCCGCCGGCGCGCAGCACCGGGTCGCAGACCAGCGGCACGCCGGGCAGGCGAGCCATGATCTCGACCACGGTGTCGACCATCTCCAGCGAGCCGAGCATGCCCAGCTTGACCGCGGCGACCGGCAGATCGCGGATCACCGCGTCGGCCTGGGCGAGCACCCAGGCGCGGTCGAGGACGCGGAAGTCGCTGACGTCGACGGTGTCCTGCACGGTCAGCGCGGTGACCGCCGGCGCGGCGTGGCAGCCCTGGGCGAGCAGGGCCTCGATGTCCGCCTGCAGGCCGGCGCCACCGGATGGGTCGTGGCCGGACAGGCAGAGGACGACGGGACGGGAAGGGTATCTGTTCATGGGCGCCGAGCTTACCACCAAAGTCGCTCGCGGGCAGGTCGCCGCGCTTCTGCTTCACTGCTAGGGATGCCATGCCGGGAGGTGGACGATGAGTCTCGAGCACTACGCGCAAACCCACGAGGTGAGCAACCAGCCGACCCCGCTGGACGGCGCCAACCTGTACCGCGGCGACCGGCCGCTGCAGGAGTGGCTGCGGCGCTTCGGCGCCGACTGGGGCGAGGCGCGTCTGGCCGAGTACGGCGAGCTGGCCGGCGGGCCGCTGCTGGCCGCCGGCTTCGCCGCCAACCGCCATCCGCCCGAACTGCACAGCCACGACCGCTACGGCTACCGCCTCGACCAGGTGGAGTTCCATCCCAACTGGCACCGCCTCATGCAGGCCGGAGTCGCCCACGGTCTGCACGCGCTGCCCTGGCGCGAGCCGCGGCCCGGCGCCCAGGTGCTGCGCGCCGGGCTGTTCTACCTGCACAACCAGGCCGAGGCCGGCAGCGCCTGCCCGCTGACCATGACCCACGCCGGGGTCACCGTGCTGCGCCGCCAGGGCGCGCTGGGCGAGGCCTGGCTGCCCGGGCTGCTCAGCCTCGACTACGACCCGCGGCCGCTGCCGATGGGCGAGAAGCGCGGCCTGACCCTGGGCATGGCGCTGACCGAGAAGCAGGGCGGCTCGGACCTGCGCACCAACAGTACGCGGGCCTTCGCCGTCGACGCGCGCGGGCCTGGGCAGGCCTACGAGCTGCTCGGCCACAAGTGGTTCTGCTCCGCGCCGATGTCCGACGCTTTCCTCGCCCTGGCGCACAGCGAGGGCGGGCTGAGCTGCTTCCTGCTGCCGCGCCTGCGCCCCGACGGCGGCCACAACCGCATCCACATCCAGCGGCTCAAGGACAAGCTGGGCAACCGCAGCAACGCTTCGGCGGAACTCGAGCTGCACGGCGCGCTGGCCTGGATGGTCGGCGAGGAGGGGCGCGGCATCGCCACCGTGCTGGAGATGGTCGCGCTGACCCGCTTCGACTGCATGACCGGCTCGGCGGCGCTGATGCGCCAGGCGCTCAGCCAGGCCCTGCACCACTGCGCGCAGCGCCAGGTCGGCGGCCGCGCGCTGGCGGCCCAGCCGCTGATGCAGAACGTGCTGGCCGACCTGGCGCTGGAGTCCGAGGCGGCGCTGGCGCTGTCCCTGCGCCTGGGGCATGCCCTGGATCGTCCCGCGGACGAGCAGGAGCGCCACTTCGCCCGCCTGCTCACCGCAGTCGGCAAGTACTGGGTGTGCAAGCGCGCGCCGGCCTTCGTCAACGAGGCCCAGGAGTGTCTGGGCGGCGCCGGCTACGTCGAGGAGAGCATCCTGCCGCGGTTGTACCGCGAGGCGCCGGTCAACTCGATCTGGGAGGGCTCGGGCAACGTGCAGTGCCTGGACGTGCTGCGCGCGCTGAAGGCGCCCGAGGTGGCCGAGGCGCTGTTCGCCGAGCTGGCCGACGGCCACGGCGAGGCGCGCCTGAAGGCGCTGGTGCTGCGCCTCAAGCACGCCCTGCGGGATCGCGACGGCCTCGAGTACCGCGCCCGCCAGCTGGCCGGCGAGATCGCCGTGGCGCTGCAGGCCGGTCTGCTGCTGCAGGGCGCGCCGCAGGCGGTCGGCGACGCCTTCATGGCGGCGCGGCTGGACGCTCCGGCGGCGCTCTACGGCTGTCTGCCGTGCGGCGTGGAGGCGGCGGCGCTGCTGGCGCGCAGCCGCCTGCAGGCGTTCGAATGAGGGCTCCGCGCTGCTAGAATGCCGCCTCCTGCCCCGAGGCGGCTTCCCGCGAGCCGTGGGGCGTCGTCCAGCGAATCACCCATGGCCTTTGTCGACCCCGCCCGCTACAGCAATCCCCTGCGCCGCTTCGCCCGTACCCTGGTGCCCGGCGGCGATCCCCTGGTGGCGGCGCCGCTGCCGCTGCCGGAGAGCCTCGCCGGCGAGCCCTGGTATTCGGTCGGCCGCGCGGTGAGCGCGCTCGGTGGCGCGCGGGTCGACGGCTGGAGTCTGGAGGAGTGGCCGGGCCAGGCGCTGCGCGCCAGCTTCACCGCCTGCTGGCGCGACGCTGGCGGGCGCCTGTGGAACGTGCTGCCGGATCGCCGCACCCTGCTGTTCCTGCCCGATCCGGCGCGCCGCCACGAAGGCGCGCCGATCGCCCCGCGCCACCAGAGCCTGACGCGCGACACCCTGCTGGTGGACTACCTGAAGGTCTGCGAGGCCCTCGGCCGGCCGGGGCTGGATGAGGCCGCCTGGCAGACCCTGCAGCAGACCCGCGAGCGCCTGGAGGGCTGGCTGGCGCAGGGCGGCTGCGGGGGCGATCAGTGCCCGTGCCGGAGCGGCAAGCGCTACCGGAACTGCTGCAGCCGCCGCCTGCGCGAGAGCCTGTGATGGCCCGTCCGCCGCGCAAGCCGCCCGCCGGCGCGGGACGCAGCCGCTCCGCCGCGCGTCCGGGCGCCACCCAGCCGCCGCCGCGCCGCCAGGCCAAGGCGCCGCCGGCCGAGCCGCGACTGATCCTGCTCAACAAGCCGTTCGACGTGCTCACCCAGTTCGCCGCCGCCGACGGCCGCGCGACCCTCAAGGACTACCTGCCGGTGCCCGGCGTCTACCCGGCCGGGCGGCTGGACCGCGACAGCGAGGGGCTGCTGCTGCTCACCAACGACGGTCGCCTGCAGGCGCGCATCGCCGACCCGAGGCACAAGCTGGCCAAGACCTACTGGGTGCAGGTGGAGGGCGAGGCGAGCGAGGCGCAGCTGGCGCGCCTGCGCGCCGGCGTCGAACTCAACGACGGGCCGACCCTGCCGGCCGAGGCGCGGCGCATCGCGGAGCCTGCGCTGTGGCAGCGCGATCCGCCGGTGCGCTTTCGCAAGAGCGTGCCGACCTGCTGGCTGGAGCTGACGATTCGCGAGGGACGCAACCGCCAGGTGCGGCGGATGACCGCGGCGGTGGGCCTGCCGACCCTGCGTCTGGTGCGGGTACGCATCGGGCCGTGGAGTCTGGACGGGCTGGCGCCCGGAGAATGGAGGGAGGTGCCTGCGCGGCTGTGAGTCGCGGCGGGGGAGGGTGGCCGGCGGCCAGTGGCGGCCGCCGGCGGGTGGATCAGTAGAACGACTTGATCAGGTTGATGCCCTTGCCGAGCACCTCGCGCCAGGCGATCAGGTCTTCCTGGGTGGCTTCGGCGTCGTGCTGCTTGACGGCCAGCAGCAGCGCGTCGAGCCACAGGTCGTAGAGCTCGGGGCGGATGTCGAAGCCTTCGCGCGAGTGGCTCTGGCCGAGGGCGCGCAGCTTGGTGTCGGACATGCCGCGGGCGTAGAGCACCAGGTTGAGGATGCCCGCGCGCAGCAGATGCTTCTGCGCGGTCATGTCGGTGTTGACGAACTTCTCGCGGATCGCCGGCGAACTGGCGAGGAAATGCTGGTAGAAGGTATCGAAGAAGTTGGGGCTGGCGCAGCAGCGCCCGTAACTCTGCATCACACGGTTGGCGGGGGTCATGATTATCCTTCGGGGCAATAGGCGCGCTTCCCGTCGCGACATCCTGGCGACGAGGGGCGTTGCAGAAGCTTCTGGGGGTTACATGCCTTCGAGGCTGCCGATCACCAGGCTCTTGATGACGAAGCCAAGTACGCCCAAACCGAGGGCAAAGAAGAGAATCGCGGTGCCGAACTTGCCGGCATTGGATTTTTTCGCCAGATCCCAGACGATGAAAGCCATGAACGAAACCAGGGCCACGATCAGGCCGGTCATCATCCAGTGTTCGAATACTTCGGGATCCATCATCCCTCCTGCAGGGAGTGTCGTGAAGCGCTCAGGGGGCGGCGATGTAGTTATGTGTTCGGCCACGCAGGCATGCAGCAAAAAAACGCGGGCGGATTATAGGCCCTGCCTGCCCGCAGGCAAATTCAGAAACGCGACAATGTCACATTTTTGTCGACGGGTGGTGCCGTTCGTCAGCGCAGATGCTCCAGCGGCAGTTCGGTGCCGGCCAGCACCTGGTTGAGGACGAAGCTCGAGCGCACGCTGGAGACCCCCTCGATGCGGGTCAGGGTGCCGAGCAGGAACTGCTGGTAGTGGTCCATGTCCGGCACCACCACCTTGAGCTGGTAGTCGGCCTCCATGCCGGTGACCAGGCTGCACTCCAGCACCTGCGGGCACTGGCGGATCACCGACTCGAAGTGGGCGAAACGTTCCGGGGTGTGGCGGTCCATGCCTACCAGCACGTACACGGTGAGGGTCAGGCCGAGCTTCTTGCGGTCGAGCAGAGCGACCTGGCGCAGGATGTAGCCCTCGTCCTCGAGCTGTCTGACCCGCCGCGAGCAGGGCGAGGGCGACAGGCCGATGCGTTCGGCCAGCTCCTGGTTGGAGATCCGCGCATCGCGCTGCAGTTCGGCGAGGATGCGCAGGTCGTAGCGGTCCAGCTTGCTCATGGGGAAGGTTCGCCGTGTAAATATTGCTTCAATCTTTTACCGA
Organism: Stutzerimonas stutzeri; assembly: GCF_024451105.1. Lineage (GTDB taxonomy): Bacteria > Pseudomonadota > Gammaproteobacteria > Pseudomonadales > Pseudomonadaceae > Geopseudomonas > Geopseudomonas stutzeri_A. The sequence continues at coordinate 393,828 of NZ_JANGEY010000001.1, read as the reverse complement.
TTGGTGGATCGTTGCGCAAGAGGTGCATTTCCGGGCAATTTTCGCAAGCGTCTGCCGGGCCGGGGGGCGTACAGTTTGAATCAGTTTCACGGCCCGGACGCTCTCCCGCGCGGTGCCCAACCAGGCAGCGCGCCACCGTCGACCCACGAGGTCGCGGTCCCAGGCCCGCATCGCCCACCAGGCGTTGCGCAGGGCAGGCGGCCACCGCCGCCGCACTCCGGAAGAAACCATCTCGAAGGGGCCGCCAGGCCCCTTCTTCTTTTCCGCGGCTCAGTGCTGCGGGTCGGCGTGCACCAGCACCTCGGCGCGCGGGAACTCGGCGCGGATCGCCAGCTCGGCGGCCTCGCAGAGGTCGTGGGCCTGCTGCAGGGTCAGGCTGGCCGGCAGGTCCAGGTGCAGCTGGACGAACCAGTGGGTGCCGGACATGCGCGTGCGCAGGTCGTGGGCGCCGAGCACCCCGGGGATGCTCAGCGCCAGCTGCAGCATGCGCTCGCTGGTTTCCAGCGGTAGTTCCTCGTCCATCAGCACCGAGGCCGATTCGCGGACGATGCCCAGCGCGCTCCACAGGATGTACAGGGCGATGGCGATGCCGAACAGTGCGTCGGCGCGGGTCCAGCCCCAGGCGGCGAGCAGCAGGGCGACCAGGATGCTGGCGTTGAGCAGCAGGTCCGAGGCGTAGTGCAGCGAGTCGGCGCGGATCGCCGTGGAGCCGGTGACCTTGACCACGTGGCGCTGGAACAGCAGCAGGGCGAAGGTCATCGCCAGCGACAGCAGGATCACCGCCACGCCGATCTCGGTGGCCTCGATCGGCTGCGGCCGTTGCAGGCGCTCGAAACCGCTGATGCCGACCAGCACCGCACTGACCGCGATGAACGCGGCCTGACCGAGGCCGGCCAGCGCCTCGGCCTTGCCGTGGCCGTAGCGGTGGTTCTCGTCGGCCGGGCGCAGCGCGTAGTTGACCGCGATCAGGTTGACCAGCGAGGCGGCGCCGTCGAGCAGCGAGTCGGTCAGGCCGGCGAGCAGGCTGACCGAGCCGCTCAGCCACCAGGCGACGGCCTTGGCAGCCACCAGGGTCAGCGCGGTGGCCAGGGCGGCGGCCGAGGCCAGGCGCATCAGGCGGCCGTGTTCGCGGCTCAGGTTCATCGACGGACTCCTCAGGCGGTCGGGCGCAGGCCGTGGGCGGCCAGTTGTTCGAGGCCGCCGGCATGCTGGATCAGCCGCAGGTCGTCCAGCGGCAGGTCGCGGGCCAGTTCCTCGCGGAGGATGGCGCGCAGGCGGGCGGGGTCGACGCGGCCGGCGGCGTCCAGGGCGTCCTGCAGGCGCTCGGGGGCGACCGAGTAGCGCCCCTCGGGCAGGTAGATCGCGCCGGTGGCGAAGTCGATGGCGAAGGCGATCAGTCCCGGAATCACGAAGAACAGGATGCCGATGCCGTTGAGGGCGGCGACGGCCGGGTCGATCTGGCCTTTCAGCTGGCCGCGGCGCTCTGGATAGAACAGGGTGCCGCAGCCGGCGAGCTGGGCGAGCAGGCTGGCGGCGAGCAGGCCGCCGACGATCCGCTGGGAAATATGCATGCAGGTTCTCCTTGAGGGGGCGGGGCGGCCGGTGGCGCCGCCGCCCGGTTCCAGACAGCGGCGCACAGTCTAAGCGTTCGGGCGTGACGGCCGAAAGGCGCTGGCCGCTTCGCCGCTATAATCGCCGCCCTTGCCCGTTGCCGTTGCGAGTGCCCATGAGCCTGTCCACCGCCCTGCCCATCGATGCCGTGCTGCCCGAACTGCGCGCCGCGCTCGCCGCCCGCCACGAGGCGGTGCTGGAGGCGCCGCCCGGCGCCGGCAAGACCACCCGCGTGCCGCTGGCGCTGCTCGACGAGCCGTGGCTGGCCGGGCAGACCATCGTCATGCTCGAGCCGCGCCGCCTGGCCGCGCGCGCCGCCGCCGAGCGGCTGGCCAGCGAGCTGGGCGAGCCGGTCGGCGAGACGGTCGGCTACCGCATCCGCCTGGACAGCCGGGTCGGCCCGCGCACGCGCATCGAGGTGGTCACCGAGGGCATCCTCGCCCGCCGCCTGCAGGACGATCCCGGCCTGGAGGGCGTCGGCCTGGTGATCCTCGACGAATTCCACGAGCGCAGCCTGGACGCCGACCTGGCCCTGGCGCTGACCCTCAATGGCCGCGAGCTGCTGCGCGACGGCCCGCCGCTCAGGGTGCTGCCGATGTCGGCTACCCTCGACGGCGAGCGTCTGGCCGCGCTATTGGGCGATGCCCCGCGGGTGCGCAGCGAGGGGCGCATGCATCCGGTGGACATCCACTGGGGGCGCGCCGCCCAGCCCGGCGAGGCGCTGGAGCCGCGGGTGGTGCAGACCGTGCTGCAGGCGCTGGCCGAGCAGGCCGGCAGCCTGCTGGTGTTCCTCCCCGGCCTGGCGGAGATCCGCCGCGTGCAGGCGGCGCTGGAGGAGCATCTCGCCGGGCGCGCCGACGTGCTGCTCTGCCCGCTGCACGGCGAGCTGGAGCTGGCCGCCCAGCGCGCCGCCATCGAGCCGGCGCCGGCGGGGCAGCGCAAGATCGTGCTGGCCACCAACATCGCCGAGACCAGCCTGACCATCGACGGCGTGCGCGTGGTGGTCGACGCCGGCCTCGAGCGGGTGCCGCGCTTCGACCCGGCCAGCGGCATGACCCGCCTGGACACCCAGCGCATCTCGCGCGCCTCGGCGACCCAGCGCGCCGGCCGCGCCGGGCGCCTCGAGCCGGGGGTGTGCTACCGGCTGTGGTCGCAGACCCAGCACGAGCAGCTGGCCGGCCACGCCGGCGCCGAGATCCTCCAGGCCGACCTCGCCGGCCTGGCCCTGCAGCTGGCGCGCTGGGGCGTCGACGATGTGAACGAGTTGCTCTGGCTCGATCCGCCGCCGGCCGCCGCACTCAGCCAGGCCCGCGAGCTGCTGCAGCGCCTCGGCGCCCTGCAGCCGCGCGGCAGCGGCTGGACGCTGACCGCCCACGGCCAGGCGATGGCCAGCCTGCCGACGCATCCGCGCCTCGCCCACCTGCTGCTGCGCGGTCAGGCGCTGGGCCTCGGCGCGCTGGCCGCCGACCTGGCTGCGCTGCTCTCCGAGCGCGACATCCTGCGCGCAGGCCAGTCGGGTGCCGACCTGCATGGCCGGCTGGCCCTGCTGTCCGGCGAGTCGCGCGGCCCGCGCACAGCCCAGGGCGGCGTGCAGCGCGCCCGCCAGCTGGCCCGGCAGTTCCGCAGCCTGCTGCCGAGGACCGTGGAGCAGGCGCTGGCCGATCCCGAACACCCGCGCTGGCTGGGCTGCCTGCTGGCCTTCGCCTATCCCGACCGCATCGCCCGCCAGCGCCGCGCAGGCGCAGCCGACTACCGCCTGGCCAACGGCCGCGCCGCGCAGTTCGGCGAAGCCGACGCGCTGATGAAGCACGAGTGGCTGGTGATCGCCGACCTGGGCAGCCGCCAGGGCCAGCGCGAGGAGCGCATCTACCTGGCCGCCGACCTCGACCCGGCGCTGTTCGACGGCCCGCTGGCCGAGCAGGTCAGCGCCAGCGAAGTGCTCGACTGGGACGAGCGCGAGGGCGTGCTGCGCGCCGAGCGCCAGCGCAAGGTCGGCGAGCTGGTGCTGTCCAGTGAGGCGCTGGGCGGGCTGGACGAGACGGCGCGCGGCCGGGCGCTGGTCGCCCTGGTACGGCGCAAGGGCCTCGAACTGCTGCCGTGGACGCCCGAACTGCGCCAGTGGCAGGCACGCATCCTGCTGCTGCGCCGCCTCGATCTGGCCGGGACGGGCGCCAGCGAGTGGCCGGACGTGTCGGATGCGGCGCTGCTCGCCACGCTGGAGGACTGGCTGCTGCCGTACCTCGGCAGGGTCAGCCGGCTCAGCCACTTCGCCGCGCTGGATCTCGCCGCGATCCTCGCCGGCCTGCTGCCCTGGCCGCTGCCGCAACGCCTCGACGAACTGGCGCCGAAGGCGCTGGAAGTGCCGTCCGGCTCGAGGATCCGCCTCGACTACAGCGAGGAGCCGCCGGTGCTGGCGGTGCGCCTGCAGGAGCTGTTCGGCCTGGCCGCCACGCCGCGCATCGCCGGCGGGCGCCTCGGCGTCAAGCTGCACCTGCTCTCCCCGGCGCAGCGCCCGGTGCAGGTCACCCAGGACCTGGCCAGCTTCTGGGCCAACACCTACGCCGAGGTGAAGAAGGACCTCAAGGGCCGCTATCCCAAGCACTACTGGCCGGACGACCCGCTGGTCGCCGAACCCACCGCGCGGGCCAAGCCGCGCAAGGCGACCTGAGGGAGGGTTGATCGTGCCCACGCTCCGCGTGGGCACGCACGCCGGAGCCGCTCCTGCGGCTGGACGCGGAGCGTCCATGGCTCGGGCTCCCACGCAGAGCGTAGGAGCCATCAATCGGGAGCGGGGAGGCAGGCGCTCTCGCTATCCCCTTTCCCCGGCAGCTTCCTACAATGCCCGCTCCTTTCCTGTCTCGAGCCATGCCATGGACCTGCTGCCCGCCTCCCTTTCCCTGCTGGACGCCGGCGTCCTGATCGTCACCGCCGGCTTCACCTCGCTGCTCACCGCCGCCATGGGCATCGGCGGCGGGGTGCTGCTGCTGGCGATCATGGCCGGCATCGTGCCGGCAGCCGCGCTGATCCCGGTGCACGGCCTGGTGCAGCTGGGCTCCAACGGCAACCGCGCCTGGATGACCCGCCGGCACATCGACCGCCGCCTGCTCGGGCGCTTCGCCCTTGGCGCGCTGGGCGGGGCGCTGCTCGCCTCGCTGATCGTGGTGCAGCTGCCGCTGCAGTGGATCCAGTTCAGCGTCGCTGCCTTCATCCTCTACCTGGTCTGGGGGCCCAAGCCGGGCCGTCACAGCCTGGGCGCCGGCGGTCAGCTGCTGGCCGGCGGCTTCACCACCCTGGTGTCGATGTTCGTCGGCGCCACCGGGCCGCTGGTGGCCGGTTTCCTCCATCGCCACGACATGGACAAGCTGGCCACCACCGCGACCTTCGCCGCCTGCATGAGCGCCCAGCACCTGCTGAAGATGGCGGTGTTCTCGGCGGTGGGCTTCGCCTTCTGGGACTGGCTGCCGCTGGTGGCGGCGATGATCCTCGCCGGGGTGGCTGGCAGCTGGCTCGGCCTGAAGCTGCTCGACCGGATTCCGGCGACGCAGTTCAAGCGCATCTTCGCCTGGGTCGTCACCCTGCTGGCGCTGCGTCTGCTGTGGCAGGCCAGCGGCCTGTGAGGTCCGACCGCCGGTCGGCGGGCGGCTATGCTGGAAGGGCACAGCAGCCGAAGGAGGTGCGTCATGCCCGATCCCCATATCGCCCAGCGCGGTCCCTGCGCAGTCGAGGTCGAGGCCGGCAAGGAGTACTGGTGGTGCCGCTGCGGGCTGAGCGCCAGCCAGCCGTTCTGCGACGGCTCGCACCGTGTCGGCCCCTTCCGCCCGCTGCGCTACCTCGCGCCGCGCAGCGAGACCCTGTACTTTTGCGCCTGCAAGCACACCGCCTCGCCGCCGCTGTGTGACGGCAGCCACAAGCGGCTGTAGTCTGGAGGGCATCCGCGAACCTGCCAGCCGGGAGGGCCCATGCGCCGAGTCATCCGCAAGGTATTCCGCAACAAGGTGTTCGACCGCAAGGTGGTGCTGATCACCGGCGCCTGCGCGGGCATCGGTCGCGCCCTGGCCATCCGCTTCGCCCAGGGCGGCGCGCGGCTGGTGCTGTTCGACCTCGACCAGGCGGCGCTGGACGGCCTGGCCCAGCACCTGGCCGACCATCACAATGCCGAAACCCTGGCCCTGCGCTGCGACATCTCCGACGCCCAGGCGGTCAACGCCGCGGTGGCGCTGGCGGTGGAGCAGTTCGGCGGCGTCGACGTGCTGGTCAACAACGCCGCCATCGCCCAGAGCAGCCCGTTCGCCGGCACCGACCTGGCGGTGTTCCAGCGGGTCATGGCGGTCAACTTCTTCGGCGCGCTGCACTGCACCCAGGCGGCGCTGCCGAGCATCCTCGCTCGCCGCGGGCAGATCATCGTGATGAGCTCGCTGTCGGGCTTCGCGCCGATGCTCAACCGCAGCGCCTACAACGCCAGCAAGCACGCCCTGCACGGGCTGTTCGACACCCTGCGCCTGGAGCTGGACGGCAGCGGGGTCAACGTCATGCTGGTGTGCCCCGGCTTCACCGCCACCGACCTGCGCAAGCACGCGCTGGTCGGCGACGGCTCGGTGACCCCGTCGCCGCTGCCCTTCGGCGGCAAGGTCTACGCGCCGCAGGACACCGCCGAGACGATCTACCACGGCGCGGTGCGCCGCCGGCGCCTGCTGGTGCTGTCCAACGTCAACTGGACCGCCCGCCTGCTGGCGCGCTTCGCGCCGCGGCTGTTCGAGCGGCTGCTGGTGCCGCGGCTGTCCGGGGTGAAGGCCTCGTAGCTGGCCATTGCGGGTAGAATGGCGGTTTTTCCCAGTCGGTTGCCCGCCATGACCTTCGCTTCCCTCGGCCTGATCGAGCCGCTGCTGCGCGCCCTCGAGGCCCTCGACTACCAGACGCCCACCCCGATCCAGCGGCAGGCGATCCCCGCCGTGCTCAAGGGCCGCGACCTGCTGGCGGCGGCGCAGACCGGCACCGGCAAGACCGCCGGCTTCGCCCTGCCGCTGCTGCAGCGGCTGGTCACCGAAGGCCCGCAGGTGGCGCCCAACTCGGTGCGCGCGCTGGTGCTGGCGCCGACCCGCGAGCTGGCCGAGCAGGTCCACGAGAGCTTCCGCGCCTACGGCCAGCACCTGCCGCTGCGCACCCTGGCGGCCTACGGCGGGGTGAGCATCAACCCGCAGATGATGCGCCTGCGCAAGGGCGTCGACGTGCTGGTGGCCACTCCCGGCCGGCTGCTCGACCTGTACCGCCAGAATGCGGTGCGTTTCGACCAGCTGCAGGCCCTGGTGCTCGACGAGGCCGACCGCATGCTCGACCTCGGCTTCGCCCGCGAACTCAACGAGCTGTTCGTCATCCTGCCGCGGCGCCGGCAGACCCTGCTGTTCTCCGCGACCTTCTCCGAGAGCATCCGCCAGATGGCGAAAGTGCTGCTGCGCGACCCGCTGTCGCTCGAGGTCGCCCCGCGCAACAGCGCCGCGCAGACGGTCAAGCAGTGGCTGGTCCCGGTCGACAAGAAGCGCAAGGGCGAGCTGTTCTGCCACCTGCTCGAGAGCCGGCGCTGGGGCCAGGTGCTGGTGTTCGTCAAGACCCGCAAGGGCGTCGAGCAACTGGTCGGCGAGCTGCAGCAGTTGGGCGTGAGCGCCGATGCGATCCACGGCGACAAGCCGCAGCCGGCGCGCCTGCGCGCCCTGGAGCGGTTCAAGGCCGGCGAGGTGCAGGTGCTGGTGGCCACCGATGTGGCGGCGCGCGGGCTGGACATCGTCGAGCTGCCGCTGGTGGTCAACTTCGACCTGCCGATCGTCGCCGAGGACTACGTGCACCGCATCGGCCGCACCGGCCGCGCCGGCGCCAGCGGCGAGGCCATCTCGCTGGTCTGCGCCGACGAGGTGCAGCAACTGGCCGCCATCGAGGCGCTGATCCGCCAGCTGCTGCCGCGCCGCGACGAGCCGGGCTTCGTCCCCGACCACCGCGTGCCGCAGACCACCATCGACGGCACCGTGCTGAAGAAGCCGAAGAAGCCCAAGCAGCCCAAGGTCGAATTCGGCAAGCCGGGCAAGGCCAGGCCGCTGGGCAACTGGATCGACAGCAGTGCGCCGAAGGTCAAGGCAGTGCGCAAGATGCCTGGGTTGTCCGGCGGCGCCAAGCGTCCGACGAAGAGCAAGTAGCGACTAGGCGGCCGGCGGCTGCGCCTCGCGCGCCGGGCTGCCGCAGGCGAAGCAGAAGTGCGCGAAGGTGCTCTTGCGCGTCTGGCAGTGGCCGCAGCGGTCGAACAGGCACAGACCGCAGTGCGGGCAGAAGTCGATCTGCGGGTTGTCCAGCTCCACCGGCCGCTCGCAGCCGGGGCAGACCTTCTTGGCCAGGCGCAGCAGCGAGGTGTCGTAGGCGATTTCCCGCCGCCGCTCCTGCTCGGGCTTGGCCTCGGCCTCCAGCTGGCGCTGCCGGTAGCGGTTGAAGGCGAGGATCGCCTGGCGGCCGACCAGCACGGTGATCAGCACGCCGACACCGTTGCGCACGTAGCCGCCGTAGCTCGGCAGGTAGGGCACCAGCTCGACGAAGAACGCGAACAGCGCAAAGTAGATGTACCCCCAGACGAAGGGCCACCAGGTGCTCTTGCGCCGACGGGCAAACAGCCAGCCGGCGAGCAGCAGCAGCGGCAGGGTGATCGCCAGGCGGATCAGGAATATCTTGAGCTCCTCGGCGCTCTGCTCGCTGCGCAGTCGCTGCTGGGCGTCGCTGCGCAGCCCGTCGAGCTGGCGCTGGGCGCGCTGCTGCGCCTGCCGGGCGTCGAGCAGGCGCTGCTGCTCGGTCTCCAGCGCGGCGCGCACCTGGCGCTCGGCCAGGCGCAGGTGCTCCAGCGCCTCGGTACGCTGGATCAGCTCGGCGTCGCGCTCGGCCTGCCGGGTCGCCTGGCGGCTGGCCAGCCAGGCGCTCAGGCTGTCGCGGGCGGTCTGGCTGTTCTGCCGCGCCGCCTCCAGCCTGAGGCGGGCCTGCTCGAGCGCATCCTGGGCTTCCTCGGCCAGTTCGCCGTGGCGCCTGATCTCCGCCTCGCTGCGTTCGGCGGCCTCCCGGTCGAGGAAGTCCTCGACCGTGAAGCGCTGCTCGACCAGCGGCAGGTTCCTCACCACCGCGCCGCCGAGGTTGACCAGGAAGCCGGCGAACACCACCGCCACCGCCCACAGGGCGAGGCGGAAGAACTTCTCGGAGCGGCGCTGGGCCTTGTTCATGGGGAGCATCCTTTCTCGCTGGACCGGGCCTCAGCATAGCGCAGCGCCGCTGGCGCCGGACGGACCGCGCCGGCAGTTTCGCCGGCATGCGGCGGCTGCCTCGGGACGGCGGATCGGCTATCCTCGCCGCTTGCCTTCGCGCTCCGTCTTCGTCCAGGAACTCCGATGATCGTCAGCAAACTGCCCAACGTCGGCACCACCATCTTCACCACCATGTCCCAGCTCGCCGCGCAGACCGGCGCGCTCAACCTGTCGCAGGGCTTCCCCGACTTCGACGGCCCGCAGGCGCTGCGCGAGGCGGTCGGCCGCCACGTGATGGCCGGGCACAATCAATACGCGCCGATGACCGGCCTGCCGGCCCTGCGCGAGCAGGTGGCGGCGAAGATCGCCCGCAGCTACGGCCGCCAGGTGGACATGGACAGCGAGGTGACCATCACCCCCGGCGCCACCGAGGCGATCTTCTGCGCGGTGCAGGCGCTGGTGCGCCCGGGCGACGAGGTGATCGTCTTCGACCCCTGCTACGACAGCTACGAGCCCTCGGTGCAGCTGGCCGGCGGGCGCTGCGTGCACGTGCCGCTGGCCCTGCCGGACTTCGCCATCGACTGGCAGCGCCTGCAGGACGCCATCAGCCCACGCACCCGGCTGATCATCCTCAACAGCCCGCACAACCCCAGCGGCGCGCTGATTTCCTCTGCCGAGCTGGACCAGCTGGCCGCGCTGATCCGCGAGCGCGAGATCTTCCTCATCAGCGACGAGGTCTACGAGCACCTGGTGTTCGACGGCGTAGCCCACGCCAGCGTGCTGGCCCACGAGGAGCTGTACCAGCGCGCCTGCGTGGTCAGCTCGTTCGGCAAGACCTACCACGTCACCGGCTGGAAGACCGGCTACGTGGTGGCGCCGCCGGCGCTGTCCGCCGAGCTGCGCAAGGTCCACCAGTTCGTCACCTTCTGCGGCATCACCCCGCTGCAGTGGGCGCTGGCCGACTACATGACCGCCCATCCCGAGCACGTCGCCGAGCTGCCGGCCTTCTACCAGGCCAAGCGCGACCTGTTCTGCGACCTGCTGCAGGGCTCGCGCTTCACCTTCAAGCGCACCCCCGGCACCTACTTCCAACTGGCCGACTACTCAGCGATCCGCGACGACCTGAACGACGTCGAGATGTCGCTGTGGCTGACCCGCGAGCATGGCGTGGCGACCATCCCGGTGTCGGTGTTCTACCAGGATGCGCCCAAGGACCTGCGCCTGGTGCGCTTCTGCTTCGCCAAGCGCGAGGAGACCCTGCGCCAGGCCGCCGACAAGCTGTGCCGGGTGTGATGGACCATTTTCGGAGAGATTCCCATGCGTGACCTGACCGCCTTGCCCGACCTCAAGCTGGCCCTGGTGCAGACCGCCCCGGTCTGGCAGGACCCGGCCGCCAACCATGTCCACTTCGCCCGCCTGCTCGACCAGGCCGAGGGTGCCGACCTGGTGATCCTCCCGGAGATGTTCGCCACCGGCTTCTCCATGGACGCTGCGGCGCTGGCCGAGGCCGAGGACGGCCCGAGCCGCGCCTGGCTGCTTGAACAGGCCGCGCGGCTGAACGCCGTGGTGGTCGGCAGCGTGATCACCCAGGCGGCCGACGGCAGCTACCGCAACCGCCTGTACTGGGCGCGCCCGGACGGCAGCTGCGCGCACTACGACAAGCGCCACCTGTTCCGCATGGCCGGCGAGCACGAACACTACGCGGCGGGCAGCGAGCGCGTGCTGCTCGAGCTGAAGGGCTGGCAGGTGCGCCCGCTGGTCTGCTACGACCTGCGCTTCCCGGTGTGGAGCCGCGATCCGCACGACACCGACCTGCTGCTGTACATCGCCAGTTGGCCGGCGGCGCGGCGCAATCCGTGGAACCGCCTGCTGCCGGCGCGCGGCATCGAGAACCTCTGCTACGTGGCGGCGGTCAACCGCATCGGCGCCGACGGCAACGGCTACCCGCACGCCGGCGACAGCCAGGTGCTCGACTTCATGGGCGACAGCCTGCTGGACGCCGGCGAGGCCGAGGGGGTGTTCCACGTCACCCTGTCCGCCGCCGCGCTGGCCAGGTTCCGCACGCGCTTCCCGGCGTACCGGGATGCCGACGAGTTCGAGCTGAAGATCTGACGCCGGAGCTTGCGCAGGGCGGGTTGGCCGCAACGCGGCGCAACCCGCCATGGCGGCCGGCTGGTCGCCTGTTGTGGGGGGGCCGGCCCTGCGGGCTGGTCGTCGGCTCACGGCCTGCGGCCTGAGCCACCCTACGCCTCCTTCTGCTCCTCGCGCACCAGATACGCCTGCTTGTGCCCGCGTGCCTCGTAGTCGCGCATCGCCGCCTCGGCGTCGTCGCGGGTGGCGAAGCGGCGCATCGCCACCTCGTTGCCGTTGTCGTCGATGCGGTAGAGCAGCCAGCGCTCTCGCTCCGGGGCTGCGTCTGTCGAGTCGTCCACGCGCCATGCCTCCCGCCGGGCTATGGTTGATCGGGCCAGTATCCTCCCCTGCCCGGAGCTGCCCGATGAAAGAGTTCCTGCCCCTGGCCGAAGTCTACGCCATCCTCGAACCCGGCCCGGTGGTGCTGCTCAGCACCGCGCAGGCGGGGCGGGTCAACCTGATGCCGATGTCCTGGCACACGATGATGGAGTTCGAGCCGCCGCTGGTCGGCTGCGTGGTCAGCGCGGCCAACCATTCCTTCAAGGCGCTGGAGGCGACCGGCGAGTGCGTGCTCAACGTACCGACCGCCGAGCTGCTCGACCAGCTGGTGGCCTGCGGCAACAGCCATGGCGACCAGGTCGACAAGTTCGCCAAGTTCGGCCTCACCGCGCTGCCCTCGGCGCAGGTGGCGGTGCCGCGGGTGGAGGAGTGCTGGGCGAACCTCGAATGCCGGGTGGTCGATCGCCAGCTGGTCCGCAGCTACGACTTCTTCGTCCTCGAGGTGCTGCAGGCCTGGCACGATCCGGCGGTGAGCGCGCCGCGCACCCTGCACCATCGCGGCTACGGCCGCTTCATGATCGCCGGCGAGGAAGTGCAGACCGGCTCGAAGATGCGCTAGCGGGCGTGCCGTCGGCGCCAGACCCAGGCGTACACCGCCAGGTTCACCGCCAGCACGAAGGCCGCCAGCACGTACTGCACCGGCAGGCTCAGCCAGTCCGGATAGAGCAGCGGCAGCAGGTAGTGTTCGACGAAGCCGCCGCTGTAGCCGGCCTCGCCGGCGCGCAGGCGCAGCTGCTGCTCCCAGCCGGTGAGCGGGCAGCCATGGCCGGTCAGCTCGACGAAGATCGCCCAGCCTGCCGCCGGCGGATGCAGCAGCAGGAAGATCCGCCACCAGCCTGCCAGCAGCCCGCCGAACAGGGCGAACAGCACGAAGCCCAGGTGCACCAGCAGGACGGCGTCGGCGGCCAGTCGATAGGGCATCGTCTCCTCCTCATCCGCTGTGCCTCTGCCGTAAAGAGTAGGCCGGCAGGCATCCCCTTGCCGGTCTGGCAGCCGCTCGGTGGGCTACGCTCGGCGGCCTGCGGCGCTCTCCAGCGCGGCGATCTGCCGGTCCTGCAGGCGGGCGAGGCCGAGCAGTCCGGCGCTGGCGCCGAGCAGCGCCCAGAACATGTCGGCCTGGGTGTCCCAGGGGTCGCCCTGGGTGCCGAGGAAGTCGATGGCGCCGCCGCCGGCGATCAGCGCCACCGCCCACTCGATCAGCTCGTAGACCGCGCTGATGGCCATCGCCACGCACAGCGAGAGGAAGGCCAGCATCCGTCCGGCGGCGACGAAGCCGCCGCGCAGGAGGATCTCGCGGGCGACCAGCGCCGGCACCAGGCCCTGCATGAAGTGGCCGAGCTTGTCGTAGGGATTGCGCGCGAGATCCAGCAGCTCCTGCACCCAGAAGCCGGCCGGCACCCGCGCGTAGGTGTGCGCGCCGCCGAGGATCAGCACCAGGCAGTGCAGGGCGATCAGCCAGTAGAGCAGGTCGGTGAGCGGAAAGCGCCGGTAGCTGGCCAGCAGTACGGGGGCGGCGATCAGCACTGGCGAGACCTCCAGCCACCAGGTGGCGCGGTCGTAGGGGGCGATGCCGGAAATCGCCAGGGCGACGAGGACGATCAGGCCCAGGGCTGCATGCAGGGTGGTATGGCGCATCCTCTTCTCCCTTGGCCGTTCGTCGCCACCTTAGCCCGCAGCGCCCGGCGGCGTCCATCGGACGCCGCCGGCTCAGTTGAAGGCCAGCTGCCTCTCGCGCCGTTCGCAGCGCTGGAGGTCCACCTCGCCGACGTAGGGGTTGGCGTTGCCCTGCACGCAGGCGATGCGCCGGTTGCGCCAGCGTTCCCACTCGCTGACCGGGTACTGGTGGTTCCAGATGTCGTACAGGCGGCGGTCCTGCTTCGACAGGCGCAGCTGGTAGCGCTCGCTCATGTACAGGTAGATGCGTGCGATGGCGCCGCGGGTGTACTCCGGCGGCATCGCGGTGCGCTGCTTGAAGTCGACCACGAACGGACAGGCGCCGTACTGGGTGGGCTTGGCGCTGAGCATGCCGAAGCCGAAGTTGCTGCGGTCGCCGTTGACCTCGCCGACCGCCGGCACCAGGTTGTGCAGGTCGGCCTCGGCCTGGCTGAACAGCGGGTCGTTGCTGGTGCAGTTCTTGCGCCCGCCGTGCTGCCAGCACTGGCGCTGGTGGCCGATCACCCAGGCCGGCACCACATGCTCCCATTCGATGCGACTGGCGCGGTTGGCGTTCTTGCGTGGCTGGTAGCCGCAGCTGTCCAGGTCGACGCGGTTGCCCTGATAGGCGCAGCCGCAGTAGAAGTCCACCGGACGGTCGGCATACAGCTTCCAGGCGATCTTCTTCGCTTCGCGGAAGGTGCGCGGGGCTTCGGCATGGACGCTGGCGAGCGGGAGGAGGGCGAGCAGGAGAACGAGCAGGCGACGCATGGCAATCTCGACGACGAACTGAGAAACGCATCCATGCGGTTGCCGGGGATTCTACCGCGGCTGATCGAAAAGTCAGTCAAAACAGTTGCTTGCGAAGGATGTGCGCGGCTCCGGAGATTTCCTGCAGGGGCGAATTCATTCGCCAGACACTTGGTAAGGCGAATGGATTCGCCCCTACGGGGGTATCCTGTTCGAGTACTCCTCGCAGCGAGACCGCCATGCTGGAAATCTCCAATGCCGTCCACCTGCCCGACAGCGAGATCGAGCTCACCGCGATCCGCGCCCAGGGCGCCGGCGGGCAGAACGTCAACAAGGTGTCCAGCGCCTTGCACCTGCGCTTCGACATCCGCGCCTCGTCGTTGCCGGAGTTCTACAAGGCACGGCTGCTGGCGCTGCGTGACAGCCGCATCACCGGCGAGGGGGTGATCGTGATCAAGGCGCAGCAGTACCGCACCCAGGAGCAGAACCGCGCCGATGCCCTGGCGCGCCTGGCCGAGCTGATCCGCAGCGTGGCCAAGGTCGAGAAGGCGCGGCGGCCGACCAAGCCGACCCTCGGCTCGAAGAAGCGCCGCCTGGAGGGCAAGAGCAAGCGCGGGGCGATCAAGGCCGGGCGCGGCAAGGTGGATTTCTGAGCGAATGAAAAACGCCCCGGACCTGGCGGGCCGGGGCGTTCGGGGTAGCGCTCGGGTCAGCCTCAGGCCGCCTGCGCCGCGCTCTGGCGCAGGGCGCGGTTCAGCGCGCTGAACAGGGCGCGGAAGCTCGCCGTGGTCAGGTTGCCGTCGATGCCGACGCCGTGCAGCGGGCGGCCGCCGTCGACGCGCAGCTCGATGTAGGCCGCGGCCTTGGCGTTGCTGCCGCCGCCGATGGCGTGCTCGCTGTAGTCCATCACCTCGACGGCGACCGGCAGGGCGGCGACCAGCGCCTCCAGCGGGCCGTTGCCGGTGCCTTTCAGGGTCTGGCTGCGACCGTCGTGCTCGACTTCCACCTCGACGCTGGTGATGCCGTCCGCTTCCTGCAGGCGATGGCCCTTGAGGCTGTAGGTCGCCGGGCCGTCGAGGTATTCGGCGACCAGCAGCTCGTGGATCTGCCGCGCGCTCATCTCCAGGCCGTGGCGGTCGGTCTCGCGCTGCACCACCTGGCTGAACTCGATCTGCATGCGCCGCGGCAGGCTGATGCCGTACTCCTGCTCGAGCAGGAAGGTGATGCCGCCCTTGCCGGACTGGCTGTTGACGCGGATCACCGCCTCGTAGCTGCGGCCGATGTCGGCCGGGTCGATCGGCAGGTAGGGCACTTCCCAGACGCCGTCCGGGTCCTGCTGGGCGAAGCCCTTGCGGATCGCGTCCTGGTGCGAGCCGGAGAAGGCGGTGTGCACCAGGTCGCCGACGTAGGGGTGGCGCGGGTGCACCGGCAGCTGGTTGCACTCCTCGACCACCTTGCGCACGCCGTCGATGTCGGAGAAGTCCAGCTCGGGGTCGACGCCCTGGGTGTACAGGTTCAGCGCCACGGTGACCAGGTCGACGTTGCCGGTGCGCTCGCCGTTGCCGAACAGGCAGCCTTCCACGCGGTCGGCGCCGGCCAAGAGGCCCAGCTCGGTGGCGGCCACGCCGGTGCCGCGGTCGTTGTGGGTGTGCAGGCTGACCAGCACGCTGTCGCGCTTGGCGACGTGCCGGCAGAACCACTCGATCTGGTCGGCGTAGACGTTCGGGGTGGCCGCCTCGACGGTCGCCGGCAGGTTGAGGATCAGCTTGTTGGCCGGGGTCGGCTGGAACACCTCGATCACCGCGTTGCACACCTCGACGGCGAACTCCGGCTCGGTGGAGCTGAAGATCTCCGGCGAGTACTCGAAGCGCCACTCGGTTTCCGGATTCTCCGCGGCCAGGCGCTTGATGATCTGCCCGGCGTTGACGGCGATCTGGATCACCCCGGCCTTGTCCTGGTTGAAGACGATGCGGCGGAAGCTCGGCGCGGTGGCGTTGTAGTAGTGGACGATGGCCTTCTTCGCGCCCTTGAGCGCCTCGAAGGTGCGGACGATCAGGTCCTCGCGGGCCTGGGTCAGCACCTGGATGGTGGTGTCGTCCGGGATGTGGCCGCCCTCGATCAGGGTGCGCACGAAGTCGAAGTCGGTCTGCGAGGCCGAGGGGAAGCCCACCTCGATCTCCTTGACGCCCACGGCGACCAGGCACTGGAAGAAGCGCAGCTTCTTGTCGGCGTCCATCGGCTCGATCAGCGACTGGTTGCCGTCGCGCAGGTCGGAGGACAGCCAGATCGGCGCCTTGTCGATCACCTTGCTCGGCCAGGTGCGGTCGGGGATGTCGATCTGCGGGAACGGACGGTACTTGGTCGACGGATTCTTCAGCATGGGCATGGCGGATTTCCTGGAAACGGGGCCGCGGGGCGGCGGGCAATACGGGGTCGGCGAGGCGGTATTCAGCTGCGCAGTCGCGGACTGACCAGGCGCAGGCTGAGGTATTGCCGCAGCAGGATGAGGGTGTGGGGTGCGTTCATGGCGTCAAGCCTAGAGCGCCCTGCGCATAGATGGCAAGCATTGCCGGAAAATTGGAATTTTCGACCAATAAACGATTGTCGGCGATTTTTTGTGCGCATTTCGTGGCTATTTATTTGATTCTGTTGCGCGGTGCATTTTTCGCCGTCAACCCCGCGGCAAGTCAGGCCGAGCGCCTCCGTGCCGGCGTGCATGCGGCGCCGTGTCGCACTAGGTGGCTCGCGTGACGTTGTGCGATGATCGCCGCCGTTTCGACTTTTCCAGGGAGGCGGCAGCGGGTGATTCGGCAGGGGCGCACGCGCATTGCAGCCTGGCTCGGTCTGTTCGCCATGTTCATGGCGTTCGCCGGCCCGCTGTACTCGCAGCTGCGGGCACTCGACAGCCTGCAGCTGGCGCTCGCCATCGACCTGGACGCGCTGCACTGCGGCGAGGGCCAGAGCCTGCTCGACGACGGCCCGCCCGAGTGGGTCAAGTGCCTCGACCAGTGCGGCTACTGCGGCCTGCTGGCCGGCAGCCCGGCGCTGCCGCCGGCCGTGCAGCTGGCGCTGCCGGCGCCGTCCAGCCTGGTCCACCAGTTCCTTCCGCCGCACCCGAACCTGCCCCAGGCGCCGCCGGCGACCAGCCAGCCGCGCGCCCCTCCCTTCCGCCACGCCTGAACCGTCCCGACCGGTCGTCCGCCTGCCGGCGCCTCGTTGCGCGCCGCGGCGACCTGCACTCCGACTTTCTGCGTGGAATACCTACATGTCCGTTTTCGTTCGTCCGTCCCTGGCGCAGTCGCGCCCGTCCCGTCCGTTTGCCCTCGCTCCGTTCCGGCGCCGCTGGTGGCCGGCGCATGCCGCGCTGCTCGGCGCCCTGGCCCTGCCGCTGCACGCCGCCGAGCCGGAGGGTGTCGAGAGTGCCGAAGAGGAAGTCGCGCCGCTGGTGCTGACCTTCCGGCCGGTGAAGGTGCTTGGCCGTCCCGCCGCGGCGAGCCCGGCGGCCACCGAGATCGACGTGCGGGCCCGCTCCGCGGCCGGCGCCAGCACCTCGGACAGCGCCGCTCTGCTGCGTGGTGCGGCGGGGGTCAGCCTGAACAATGCGGGCGGCATTTCCAGCCTGCCGTCGATCCGCGGTCTGGCCGACGACCGTCTGCGCATCAAGGTGGACGGCATGGATCTGGTGGCCGCCTGCCCGAACCACATGAACCCGCCGCTTTCCTACATCGACCCCAGCAACCTGGGCAGGCTGCAGGTCTTCGCCGGCATCACGCCGGTGAGTCTGGGCGGCGACAGCATCGGCGGCACCATCGTCGCCGAGAGCGTGGCGCCGGAGTTCGCCGGCAAGGGCGAAACCCTGGACAAGGGCTCGGCAGGGGCCTTCCTGCGCAGCAACAACGATGCGCGCGGCGGCAACCTGTCGCTGATGCACGCCAACGACGCGTTCAACATCCGTTACGCCGGCAGCTACAGCAAGGCCAACAACTACATGGCCGGCGACGACTTCAAGACCAGCACCGCGACAGGGCGCCCGGGCGAGTCGGCGGCGCTGGACGAGGTCGCCTCCACGGCCTACGAGACCCGCAACCACCAGCTGACCCTGGCCTACCGGCTGGGCGAGGACCTGCTGGAGCTGTCCCTGGGACGCCAGGAGGTGCCGCAGGAGCTGTTCCCGAACCAGCGCATGGACATGACCGACAACACCCAGACCCGGGTCAACCTGCGCTACCTCGGCAACTTCGCCTGGGGCAGCCTGGAAACCCGGCTGTACCACGAGCGCGTCGATCACGAGATGGACTTCGGCCCCGACCGGCGGTTCTGGTACGGCGCGCAGTCGATGGTTCCCGGCTCGACGGACGGCTATCCCTGCGCCCCGATCGGCGCGACCTGCGCCGCCGGCATGCCGATGAGCAGCGAGAGCCGGACGCTGGGGGCCAGCGTCAAGGCCAGCATCGACCTCAGTGAGCGCGACCTGCTGCGGGTGGGCAGCGAGTACCAGCGCTACCGGCTGGACGATTTCTGGCCGGCTTCCGGTGCCGGCATGTGGCCGGGCACCTTCGAGAACATCAACGACGGCGAGCGTGACCGTCTGGCGCTGTTCGGCGAGTGGGAGCGCGAGATCGATCCGGCCTGGCTGACGCTGGTCGGCCTGCGTTACGAGCACGTTTCCAGCAGCGCCGGCGTGGTGCACGGCTACGGCAATGCCATGGGCAACCAGATTCCCGAGGCGACGGCCTTCAATGCCAGTGATCGCAGCCAGACCGACCACAACTGGGATTTCACCGCACTGGCCCGCTACCACCACGACGCCAACCTGGACATCGAGTTCGGCTACGCCCGCAAGGTGCGCTCGCCCAACCTGTACGAGCGCTACACCTGGTCGAGCTGGCCGATGGCCGCCACCATGAACAACCTGGTGGGCGACGGCAACGGTTACGTGGGCGATGTCGGCCTCGAGCCGGAAACCGCCCATACGGTTTCCGCGACCTTCGACTGGCACAGCGCGGATCGGCGCCACGAGCTGAAGGTCACCCCGTTCTACACCCATGTCGACGACTACATCGACGCGGTCGCGCGGCCGGGCTGGAGCGCCGGCCAGTTCAACGTGCTGCAGTACGCCAACCAGACCGCGCGCATCTACGGCGTGGACGTTGCGGGGCGCATGCCGCTGCTGCGCAACGCACTCGGCCAGTGGGGGCTGGAGGCGCTGCTCAACTACAGCGACGGCAAGAACCGCGACAGCGACGACGAGCTGTACAACATCATGCCGCTCAACACGACCGTGGCCCTGACCCAGCAGCTGGGCGGCTGGAGCAACAGCCTGGAGATGCTCAGCGTGACGGCCAAGAACGACGGCTCGGACGTGCGCAACGAAATCGAAACAGCCGGCTACACGCTGTTCAACCTGCGCCTGAGCCACAGCTGGGACCAGGTGCGGGTGGATGCGGGCGTCGAGAACCTCGCCGACAAGTTCTACTACCTGCCGACCGGCGGCGCCTACACCGCCCAGGGCCGCACCATGAGCATCAACGGCATCCCGTCGGGCATCGGCGTGCCGGGCATGGGCCGCACCTTCTACACCGGGGTGACGGTGAGTTTCTGAGCGGCGGTCGCCGGGAGGAAAATCGCTGTGCGCGGCTGTTGGCCCCCTCTCCCGCTGGCGGGAGAGGGGAGGCAAGCACTGTCCCTCAGGCGTGCTCGGCCTGCCGCTCGCGGCGCTCCGGCGCCGGCACTCGCCAGTCGCGCAGGTCCGCGCCGCTCGGGTGCTGGAACACGCGCAGGCCGAACTCCGGAAGGATCGCCAGCAGGTGGTCGAAGAGGTCGCCCTGGATGGCCTCGTACTCGGCCCAGGCGGTGGTTGCGGTGAAGCAGTACAGCTGCAGCGGCAGGCCGTCGGCGCCGGGGGCGAGCTGGCGCACCAGCAGGGTCATGTCCTGGCGGATGCGCGGGTTGTGGCGCAGGTAGTTCTCCACGTAGACGCGGAAGGTGCCGAGGTTGGTCAGCCGGCGCTGGTTGAGCGGCGCCAGGCCCTTTTCGCCGAGACGACGGTTCCATTCGCCCAGCTCGTCCTGCTTGTGCTCCAGATAGTCGTGCAGCAGGGCGAAGCGGCCGAGCCGGGCGATTTCCTCGCTGTCCAGGAAGCGCACGCTGTTCTGGTCCAGGTACAGGTTGCGCATGATCCGCCGGCCGCCCGATTCCTGCATGCCGCGCCAGTTCTTGAACGGGTCGCTGATGAAGCGTTTGGTCGGGATGCAGGTGATGGTCTTGTCCCAGTTCTGCACCTTGACGGTGTGCAGGGCGATGTCGATCACGTCGCCGTCGGCGTTCAGCGCCGGCATCTCCACCCAGTCGCCGACCCGGACGATGTCGCTGGAGCTGATCTGCACGCTGGCCACCAGCGACAGCAGGGTGTCCTGGAAGATCAGCATCAGCACCGCGGCCATGGCGCCGAGGCCGGAGAGCAGGATCAGCGGCGAGCGGTCGATCAGGCTGGCGACGATCAGGATGCTGGCGATGGCGTAGACGACGATCTGCACCACCTGCAGGTAGCCCTTGATCGGCTTGAGGTGGGCGTCGGGACGCTGCTGGTAGAGCGCGTTGGCGACCTTGAGCAGGCCGCCGATGGCCAGCGCCACGGTCAGCACGACGAACGCCTGGCAGACGTTCTCCACCACGGTCACCGCGGCCTGCGGCAGCTGCGGGATCAGCTTGATGCCGCTGGACAGCACCAGCGCGGGGACGATGTTGGACAGCCGGCGGACGATGCTCTGCTCGCCGGTGACGATGTGCCGGCCGATGGCGGTGGCGCCTAGGGCGCGGTGGATGCCGCGCACCAGCAGGTGCTTGACGATCCAGTTGGCCAGCCAGGCGACGCCGGCCAGCAGGATCGCGCAGGCGGCGGCGAACAGCTGCGGCTGCGCCTGCAGCCAGTCGAGGGTGGGGGCGAGTTCGCTGGGCATTGGCTTCTCCTTGTCGCGAGCGGGGGAGCGCTTCGGTTCCCGATGAGTGCCTCTCGGGCAGGGTGGCAGCGGGTGTGGCGCGGCCCGGATGGCGGGGCGGGCCCGCCGAGCGAGAACATCCGCCGCTCAGGGGCGGAAGGCACCGATGAAGATGCTCGGGTCGACCCGGGCATCGTTGAGGCTGACGTTCCAGTGCAGGTGCGGCCCGGTGGCGCGGCCGGTGGCGCCGACCTTGCCGAGCACGGCGCCGCGGGCCAGTTCGTCGCCGACCTTCACGCCGATCTGCGACAGGTGGCAGAACATGCTGATCAGGCCCTGGCCGTGGTCGACGAACACGGTCTTGCCGTTGAAGAAGTAGTCGCCGACCAGGATCACGGTGCCGGCCGCCGGCGCCTTCACCGGGGTGCCGGACGGCACGGCGAAGTCGAGGCCCGAGTGCGGGTTGCGCTCCTCGCCGTTGAAGAAGCGGCGCAGGCCGAACGGGCTGGACAGCGGTCCGGCGACCGGCCGGTCGAACAGCAGGTTGCTCGGCTGGCGCGGGCTGAAGCGGCGGTAGGCGGCCGTCTGCTCGGCCAGCTCGCGCTCGATGCGTGCGAGGTTGGCCGGGCTCGGACTGACCTGCTCCCGGTTCTTCAGGGTGATGTGCTGTTCCTTGTAGTGGCGGCTGGCGACCGCGAAGCTGCGCCGGCTGCCGTCGTCCAGCTCGATCTGCTGCCGGCCGGGCTTGACCGTCAGCGGCACGCCGACCACGGCGATCCAGCGCCGGCCCTCTTCCCTGACCACCAGCACCGGCTGGCCCTGGAAGCGGGCGCCCGGCCGCTCGGCGCCGGCGCCGAGGTCGACCACCGCCACGCCGCCGGGCACCGGCTTGTCGAGCAGGCGGGTGAGGAAGCCCTCGGCCAGCGTCAGCGGGGCGCACAGGGCGAGGAACAGGGCGGACAGCAGGCGGGCGGTTCGGGACATGGGCAGACGTGGGGCAGGGCATGGCGCCGCTCTCCGCGGGGAGAGCGGCGGGCGGGCTTCAGCGCTTGCGCGGCACCGGCTTGAGCAGCTCGTCCGGCGGCATCTCGCAGTGGATCTTGCGGCCGATCAGCTCCTCGATCGGCGGCAGGGCGAAGGCGTCGTCCTCGCCGGCGAAGCTGATCGAGGTGCCGCTCGAGCCGGCGCGACCGGTGCGGCCGATGCGGTGCACGTAGTCGTCCGGGTCCTCCGGCAGGGTGAAGTTGATCACGTGGCTGATGGCGTCGACGTGGATGCCGCGGCCAGCCACGTCGGTGGCCACCAGCACGCGGATCTTGCCCTCGCGGAAGCCTTCCAGCACCTTGATGCGCTTGTGCTGCGGCACGTCGCCGGACATCTGCGCGGCGCTGATGCCGTCGCGGGTCAGCTTCTCCTCGATGCGCCGCACCTGGTCCTTGCGGTTGGCGAAGACCATCACCCGGTTCCAGTCGTTCTGGGCGATCAGGTTGTAGAGCAGCTTGTACTTGTCGCCCTCGGAGACCGCGTAGACGTGCTGCTCGACGGTGTCGCTGGCGACGTTCTCCGGCTCGATCTCGACGATCGCCGGGTTGGTGGTCCACTGCTTGGCGAGGTTCATCACGTCGTCGGTGAAGGTCGCCGAGAACAGCAGGGTCTGCCGCTCGCCCTTGTACGGGGTCTGGCGGATGATCTGCCGCACCTGCGGGATGAAGCCCATGTCGAGCATGCGGTCGGCTTCGTCGAGGACCATCACCTCGACCATGTCCAGGTGCACCTCGCCGCGCTGGTTGAAGTCCAGCAGGCGGCCGGGGGTGGCGACCAGGATGTCGCAGTAGCGCGCTTCCAGCTGCTTGAGCTGCTTGTCGAAGTCCATGCCGCCGACGAAGCTCATCACGTTGAGCGGCAGGTACTTGGTCAGTTCCGCGGCGTCCTTGGCGATCTGCACCACCAGCTCGCGGGTCGGCGCGATGATCAGCGCACGCGGCTCGCCCATGTAGCGTTCCTTGGGCGGCGGGGTGATCAGCAGCTGGGTGATGATGGAGATCAGGAACGCGGCGGTCTTGCCGGTGCCGGTCTGTGCACGGCCGATGGCGTCCTTGCCGCGCAGGGTGTGGCCGAGCACCTGGGCCTGGATCGGCGTGCAGTAGGTGAAGCCGAGGTCGTGGATGGCGTGCATCAGCCGCGCATCCAGGGCGAAGTCGTGGAAGCGGGTCTTGCCTTCGGCCGGCTCGACCACGAAGTCGTCGAGTTTCCAGTCGCCGGCGACGGGCTTGCGCGGGCTGCGCTCGTGGCGCGGCCGTTCGCTCTTCGGCTGGCTGTCGTCGCCCTGTTCGCTGCGCGGCTGGCCTTCGGCCTTGTCGCCGCGGGGCTTGCGCGGTTTGCGCGGGCGCTCGCCCTGCGGGGTCGGGCGCTGTTCGCCGGCGGTGGCGGTGGTCTCGATGGGCTGGGCGGCGTCCGCCTGGCTTTCGCCCTGGCCATGGGCCGGGCTGGCGTTCTGGGCCAACTGGTTCTCCGGGTCTTTGCTGACGATGTTCGTGGGTGCCTTGAGCACGGTGGTCTCGATCTTGGTGAGAAACAACAAACTGCAGTGTAATGCAAGATGGGGGCCGGGCGAAGCCGCGAGGCGATTGCGCCCGGCCGCGTTTCTCAGCCGGCCAGACGCTCGCGCAGCCACAGGGCGATGTCGCGCAGCTCCTCGTCGAGCACCTCGTGGCCCATCGGGTAGTCGCGCCAGGCCACGTCGACGCCGCGTGCGGCCAGCCAGTCGTGGGCGCGGCGGCCGAGCAGGGGCGGCACCACCGCGTCGTCGCGGCCGTGCAGGCAGAGTACCGGGTGGGCCTGCTGGATGGCGCCGAGCTGCTGGTCGTCCTCGAAGGTCGGTGCGTAGGTGGACAGCGCCAGCACCCCGCCCAGCTCGCCGGCCCAGCGGCGGAAGGCGGCGTGCAACACCACCGCGCCGCCCTGGGAGAAGCCGGCCAGATAGATGCGCGCGGCGGGGATGCCGGCGGCGCGCTGCGCCTCGATCAGCGCCAGCACGGTGCCGGCGGATTCCTCCAGCTGTGCCTGGTCGATGGCGCGTTCCGGGGCCATGGCGAGGATGTCGTACCAGGACGGCATGCTCCAGCCGCCGTTGATGGTCACCGGGCGGCTCGGCGCCTGCGGCAGCACGAAGCGCACGCCGGGCAGCACGCCCTGCAGCGCCTCGGCCACCGGCTGGAAGTCGAAGCGGTCGGCGCCGAGGCCGTGCAGCCAGATCACGCAGGCGCGGGCCGGCTCGGCGGGTTCGAGGATCAGGGGCGGGGTGTCGTGCATGGGCATTCCGTCGAAGGGACATGGAACTGGCGATTATCGCCGTGGCGCGGCGGGCGGCGAAAGACGCGATAATCGCCGGCCTTGCCGAGCGGGAGGACAGCGATGAGCGGGACCGACAAGCCGTGGTTCGTCTACCTGGTGCGCGCCGAGAACGGCGCGCTGTACTGCGGGATCAGCGACGACCCGCAGCGGCGCTTCGCCGTGCACCAGAGCGGCAAGGGCGCGCGCTTCTTCCACAGCAGCCCGGCGCAGGCGCTGGTCTACGTCGAGGCCTGCGCCGGCAAGGGCGCGGCGCTGTCGCGCGAGCGGGCGATCAAGCGCCTGGGCAAGCCGGCCAAGGAGCGGCTGGTGAGCGACTGGGCGGCGGCTTTCGGCTAGGACGCGCTGTTCAGGCCCGCTCCAGCTCGTCGAGGCCGAAGGGCAGCGGCGGGTTCGGCCAGTGCTGGTCGAGGCGCTCGAACTCGCGGGCGACCAAGCTGGCCAGCAGCAGGTCGCGCAGCCACTTGTGGTTGGCCGGCAGCAGCTGCCAGGGCGCCTCGGGGCGCTGGCTGGCGGCGAGGATCTGTGCCCAGTGTGCCTCGCGGGCAGCGAACTGGCGGTGCGCCGCGAGATCCTCGGCGCCGACCTTCCAGTGCTTGCGCGGATCGAGCAGGCGCTTGCGCAGGCGCGCCTGCTGCTCGACGCGGGAGATCTGCAGATAGACCTTGAGCAGGCGGATGCCGCGCCCGGCCAGCTCGTCCTCGAAGGCGGCCAGTTGCGCCAGGCGGGAGGGGATGGCGGCGGCGTCGATGAAGCCGTCGAACAGGTCGCTGGCCACCGCCTCGTAGGGGCTGCGGTTGAACAGCACGATCTCCCCCGGCGCCGGCAGGCAGCGCCGGTAGCGGGCGAGGAAGCCCTCGGCGCGCTCGGCCGGACTCGGCTGGCGGAAGCAGTGCACGTGCAGGCCGAGCGGATTGAAGCCGCCGAACACCCGGCGGATCGCGCCGTCCTTGCCGGCGCAGTCCGGACCCTGCAGCCAGACCAGCAGCGCCTCCCGGCGGCGCGCCCAGAGCAGCGCCTGCTGCTCGACCAGCCAGGGTTTCAGACCCTCCAGCTGCGCGCGCGCACCGGCGCGGTCGAGGCCGCACCGGCGCTCGGCAGCCAGCGGCAGCGGCGCGTGCGGGTCGCCGAGGCAGGCGTCGAGCCGGCTGTCGGGCAGGCGCGGCATGGCGCTCAGTCCTTGCGCCGCTTGAGCTGGTCCTTCAGCTGGCTCGGCAGCTGGCGGATGATCAGGGTGTCCTGGGCCTCGTCGTACTCGATCTTCGAGCCGAGCAGGTGCGCCTCGAAGCTGATCGACAGGCCCTCGGCGCGCCCGGTGAAGCGGCGGAACTGGTTGAGGGTGCGCTTGTCGGCGGGGATCTCCGGGGCCAGGCCGTAGTCCTTGTTGCGGATGTGCTCGTAGAAGGCGCGCGGCTGTTCCTCGTCGAGCAGCTCGGACAGCTCCTCGAGGGCGATCGGTTCGCCGCGCCGCGCCTGGCTGCTGGCGTAGTCGACCAGCGCCTCGGTCTTCTCGCGGGCCTGCTCCTCGGCCAGGTCCTCGCTCTCGACGAAGTCGCTGAACGCCTTGAGCAGGGTTCGCGTCTCGCCCGGCGCATCGACGCCCTCCTGGCAGCCGAGGAACTCGCGGAAGTACTCGGAGACCTTCTTGCCGCCCTTGCCCTTGATCAGCGAGATGTACTGTTTCGAGGCCTGGTTGTTGCGCCACTCGGACAGGTTGATGCGCGCGGCCAGGTGCAGCTGGCCGAGGTCGAGGTGCTTGGCCGGGGTGACGTCGAGGCTGTCGGTGACCGCCACGCCCTCGCTGTGGTGCAGCAGGGCGATGGCCAGGTAGTCGGTCATGCCCTGCTGGTAGTGGGCGAGCAGCACGTGGCCGCCGGTGGACAGGTTGGACTCCTCCATCAGCTTCTGCAGGTGCTCGACCGCGCGGCGGCTGAAGGCGACGAAGCCGAGGGCGCCGTCGAGGTACTCGGCCAGCCAGCCGCTCAGCGGGTAGGCGCCGGACTCGGCCTGGAAGAAGCCCCAGACCTTGTTCGGCTTGGCGTTGTAGCTGTCGTTGAGGTCGGCCAGCAGGTTGTCGATGGCCTGCGACTCGGCCAGCTCGCTGTCGCGGGCATGCAGCACGGCGGGGCTGCCGTCGGGCTTCTTGTCGATCAGGTGGACGATGGCGTGACGGATCGGCATGGCGGTCTCGGGGCGGCGGACGGAGGGGAGCAGTTTAACCGATGGCCGGCGCGGACGGCCCGCAAGCGATACCCGAGTGATATCCTCACCCTTTTACCGATGGAGACCGTCATGACCTCGCTCTGGCGCCACTGCGGCTGGATGCTGCTGGGCAGCTCGCTGATCCTCGCCCTGTCGCTGGGCGTGCGCCACGGCTTCGGCCTGTTCCTGCCGCCGATGAGCGCCGAGTTCGGCTGGGGCCGCGAGGTGTTCGCCTTCGCCATCGCCCTGCAGAACCTGATCTGGGGCCTGATCCAGCCGTTCACCGGCGCCTTCGCCGACCGCTTCGGGGTCAGGCGCACGGTGCTGATCGGCGGCGTGCTGTACGTCGCCGGCCTGGCGCTGATGGCCTTCTCCGACAGCCCGGCCTCGCTGTCGCTGAGCGCCGGCCTCTTGATCGGCCTCGGCCTGTCCGGCACCTCGTTCTCGGTGCTGCTCGGCGCGGTGGGGCAGGCCGCCCCGGTGGAGAAGCGCAGCATGGCGATGGGCGTCGCCGCGGCGGCCGGCTCGTTCGGCCAGTTCGTCATGCTGCCCGGCAGCCTCGGCCTGATCACCTGGCTCGGCTGGTCCGGCGCGCTGCTGGCGCTGGCGCTGCTGATCGCCCTGATCCTGCCGCTGGCGAGCATGCTGCGCGCGCCGGCGCAGCCGGTCGCCCACGGCCCGGCGCAGAGTTTGGCCGAGGCGCTGCGCGAGGCGGCCGGGCATTCCGGTTTCTGGCTGCTGGCGCTGGGCTTCTTCGTCTGCGGCTTCCAGGTGGTGTTCATCGGCGTGCACCTGCCGGCCTACCTGGTCGACCAGCAGCTGCCGGCCCAGGTCGGCACCACGGTGCTGGCGCTGGTCGGACTGTTCAACGTGTTCGGCACCTACACGGCAGGCTGGCTGGGCAGCTGCTATTCGAAGCCGAAGCTGCTCGCCGGCCTGTACCTGATCCGCGGCGTGGTGATCGTCGCCTTCCTCTGGGCGCCGCTGAGCGAGTGGAGCGCCTACGCCTTCGGCATGGCCATGGGCTTCCTCTGGCTGTCCACGGTGCCGCTGACCAACGGCACGGTGGCCACCCTGTTCGGCGTGCGCAACCTGTCGATGCTCGGCGGCATCGTCTTCCTGTTCCACCAGATCGGCTCGTTCTTCGGCGGCTGGCTGGGCGGCTGGCTGTACGACCGCACCGGCAGCTACGCGCTGGTCTGGCAGATCTGCGTCGGCCTGAGCCTGATGGCCGCGCTGCTCAACTGGCCGGTGCGCGAGCAGCCGGTGGCGCGCCTGCAGCAGGCGGGCGCGGCCTGATGCGCCGCGCGCTGCTGGTCCTGGCGGCCCTGCTGGCGCTCGGCGCGCTGCTGGCGCTGGCCTGGTGGGGCTGGCAGCAGGGCGGGCTGGCGCTGCTGATGCAGGGCATGGGCGTCTGCTGAGGGCCACCTGCGCGTAGGGGCGAATTCATTCGCCTTGGCGGCGTGTCTTGGCGAATGAATTCGCCCCTGCAGGTAGATTATTCCGGGCTGTCCAGCGCACGACGCTGCTGCAGCGCCTGCAGGCGCTCGATCACGTAGCGCAGGTGCAGGTGCAGCTGGTACAGCTCGTTGGAGTAGGCCAGCGGCACCTCGACCCGCGCCAGCTGCTCCTCCAGTCGCTCCAGATGCTCGATCTCCGCGTCCAGGCGCGCCGGCAGGGTGCCAGCGTCGAGCTGGCGGTCGATCTCGCGCAGGTGCTTGTACCAGCGGTAGATGCGCGCGCGGATGCGCCAGCGGTACAGCGGGCCGACCGCCTTGAGCAGCGGGATCAGCACCACCAGCAGCGGGATCACCAGGATGATGTAGCGGTCGGCCAGCGAGGCGATGCGGAACGGCAGGAAGCGCTGCAGCAGCGGCAGTCCGTTGGCGTGGAAGTAGGCCGCCTCGTCGAGCAGGGCGAAGGTCGCCGGCTCGGCGCGCGGGTAGGCGCCGGGAGCGTCGAGCAGGCTGCCGTCGTGCATCACCGCGCGCGCCGCGGCCAGCACCAGCGGGGTCAGCGCCGGGTGGAAGCCTTCGTTGACCACCAGGGTGGCGGCCGGGGCGAGGGTCAGCATGTCCTGCGGCGGGCTGTTGGCGGCCAGGTCGAGCAGGCCCTCGCCGACCTCGATGGCACTGACGAACGGCAGCCGCGCACGGTAGGCGGCGGCGCGGCGGAAGTTCACCGGCTCCAGCTGCGGCGCGGCGGCCAGGCGCTGGATCAGCGCATTCTCCGCCGGGCCGATGAAGAAGGCGGCGTCCAGCTCGCCGGCCAGCAGGGCGTCGGCGGCCTTGCTGCCGCCGCGCAGCTGCCACTGCTCGGGGTAGTCCTCCTGCTCGATGCCGTTGGCGGCGAGGATCGCCCCGCTGACCGCCGCGGTACCGCTGCCCGCGCTGCCCAGCGCTACGCGCAGCCCCAGCAGCTCGCGCAGGCCGTCGATGCCCATGCCGCGACGCTGGAACAGCCACAGCGGTTCCTGGTAGACGCTGCCGAGGCTGCGCAGGCGTGAGCGCTCCTCGTCGCCCAGCTGCAATTCCAGGCCGCTCTGCACCAGGCCGATCTGCACGTCACTGCCCGGCTCGAGCAGCCGGGCGAGGTTCTCGCGGGCACCGCTGCTCGGCACCAGCTGCAGCTCGAAACCCTCCCTGGCCAGCTCGTCCCTGAGCCGCTCGGCGAAGGCCGCGTAGCCGCCGCCGTCGAAGCCGCTGCTCATGCGCAGCTGCATCGGCGGCGGCGGCGCGACGAAGTAGAACAGCGCCGTCACCAGCGCGGCGCAGACCGGCACCAGCCAGAGGTTGGCGCGCAGCATGATCGACAGGTCCTGGAACAATCGGCGCATGGGGCTTCCTTTCGTGGCTCAGCGCGCAGCATAGCCAAGGACCTGCGCGTGCGGACAGCGCGCCGCAGCTCAGGCCGCGGCGCGGCAGTGGCGGCGGCCGGCGTCGAGCAGGGCGAGCAGTGCCAGCAGGCCGAGGGCATAGAAGGCATTCGCACCGAGCATGGCCAGCACCGCCGCGCAGAGCAGGCCGGCGAGCGCGGCGACGATCCGCCAGACGCCGCGCAGCAGCACCACGCCGGCGGCCATGCTGAGCAGGTAGACCAGCACGAAGTTGCCGTTGGCGTAGCGGATCAGCGCGTCGGTGGACAGCTGCAGCAGGGCGGCGCCGACCGCGCACAGCGCGCAGGCCAGCACCACCAGCAGCAGCGCGGTGCCGGGCACGCCGTGGCGGTTGCGCCGGGCGAGGGCGGCGGGCAGCTTGCCCTCGTCGGCCAGGCTCCAGAGCAGCCGGGCGAAGCCCTGCACGTAGACGTTCATCGAGGCGAAGCAGGCCAGGTAGCCGACCACCGCCACCAGCAGCTTGGCCTGCGGGCCGAGCAGCCGCTCCAGCAGCCAGGGCAGCGAGGTGGCGTTGCGCTGCGCGTCGCCGTAGGCGTCGAAGCTCAGCACCGCCGCCGAGCAGGCCCAGTACACCAGGCCGGCGAGCAGCACGCCGAGCAGCAGCGCCAGCGGGAAGTCGCGGCGCGGGTTGCGGAACTCCTCGCCCAGGTGGGTGAAGGCCTCGATGCCGACGAAGCACCAGAACATCACCGCCAGCGCCGCCGGAATGCGCGACCAGTGCTCGCCGAGCGGCGGCAGCAGCGGATGGTCGGCGCGCGGCAGCTCGCCGGCCCACCAGATCAGCGCCACGCTGGCGAGGATGGCCAGGGCGCTGCACGATGCCGGAGGCGCGCGCCGGGCGCTGGCCGAGGGCCAGCATGGCGGCGAGGGTGGCCAGCTGGATGGCGAGGATCGCGCCGCGGTCGAGGTCGAACAGCGCCTGCCAGAAGCCGGTGGCGATCTGCAGCGCCGCCGGCAGGCCGACCGGCAGCACGGCGAGGAACATGAACGCCACCAGCCGCTCCAGGCGCGCGCCGAAGGCGCGGCCGATCAGGTGCGGCGCGCCGCCGGCATGCGGGAAGCGCCGGCCCAGCTGGGCGAAGGTGAAGGCCACCGGCAGCACCAGCACGATGAGGACCAGCCAGGCCCACAGCGAGGCCGGCCCGGCTGCCGTGGCGGCCAGCGCCGGCACGGCGAAGATGCCGGTGCCGAGCAGCGAGGTGCTGAGCAGGGCGATGCCCTGCAGCAGGCCCAGTTCCTTGTTCAGACGACTCATGGGGTATGCTCGCAGCCCTTGGGAGATGGCGCCATGTTAGGCCTGCGCGCGCCTGGGCGTCGCTGGCGAACCGTCGTGTTTGCCCGGCACATCGCCGCCTTTGCCCGTCAAATCGCCTGTTGTCGAGATACCCGCATGGACAAGTTCGATCGCCAGATCATCGCCCTGCTGCGCGAGGATGCGCGCACCCCCATCAGCCAGATTGCCCGTACGGTCAACCTGTCGCGCTCGGCGGTGGGCGAGCGGGTGCGCCAGCTGGAGCAGAGCGGGGTGATCCGCGGCTATCACGCCCAGGTGAGCGATCCGGCCGGCGCCGGGGTCAAGGCCTATCTCGAGCTGTTCTACAAGGACAGCCGCTGCCAGGAGTACGTCGAGCGCCTGCGCGGCTTCGCCGAGGTGCGCCAGTGCTGCGGGATCAGCGGCGAGACCGACATGCTCGTGCTGGTCGAGGCGCCGAGCATGGCCCGCCTCAGCGAAGTGCGCGCCGAGATCGAGCGCTTCCCCGGCATCCAGCGGATCAAGACCCACGTGGTGGTGCAGGAGTGGGCGATGTGAGCCTCACTCGGCCGCGATCAGCTGCACCTGCCCGCGGCTGAGGTCGGCGAGCTGCCGGCTTACCGCTTCCAGCTGTCCGGCCGGCAGCGCGAGCTGCAGCAGGGCGCCAGTGGCGTCGAACGCCTCGCCCTCGATGCTCACCTGCCACTCGGCCAGCCGCGCGCGGATGCGCGCCAGTTCGGCGAAGGGCACCTGGCAGCAGGCCTGCACTCGCTCGACCAGCGCGATGCGCTCGCCGCCCTGCAGGCATTTCGCCGCGCTGCCGCCGTAGGCGCGCGCCAGGCCGCCGGTGCCAAGCTGGATGCCGCCGTACCAGCGGATCACCAGCACCGCCACCCGGTCGCAGTCCTGGCCCTCGATGGCGGCGAGGATCGGCCGGCCGGCGCTGCCGCCCGGTTCGCCGTCGTCGCTGAAGCGGTACTGCGCGCCGCACTTCCACGCCCAGCAGTTGTGCGAGGCGGCGCGCTCGCTGTGCGCGGCGATGAACGCCTGCGCCGCGGCCGGGCTGTCCGCCGGTGCGGCGAGGGCGAGGAAGCGGCTCTTGCGGATCTCCTCGCGGTACTCGCAGGGCGCGGCCAGGGTGAAGGCCATGGCTCAGTCCGGCTGTTGCTCGGCGGCCAGCCAGGCGGCGCGCGCGGCGGCGTCGTGGAAGCTCCAGGCGATGAAGCGGCTCTGCTTCTGGCCCTGGCTCATCGCCACCGTGCGGGTCGTCACGGCACCGCTGTGCCTGAGCGCCTGCTCGATGAGCGGCAGGTTGCCGGCCTTGGACACCAGGCAGCTGAACCACAGCACCTGGCCGGCGACCTCGCGGCTCTCGCGCACCATCCGGCGGACGAAGGCGATCTCGCCGCCCGGGCACCACAGCTCGTTGGACTGGCCGCCGAAGTTGAGCGCCGGCAGCGTGCGCTTGGGGTCGAGCTTGCCGAGGTTCTTCCATTTGCGCCGGCTGCCGGCGCTGGCCTCGGCGGCCGAGGCGTGGAACGGCGGGTTGCACAGGCTCAGGGCGAAGCGCTCGCCGGCCTGCAGCAGGCCGTGGAAGATGTGGCTGGCGTCCGCCTGCTGGCGCAGCTCGATGGCCTTGTCGAGACGGTTGGCGCGGACGATGGCGCGTGCCGAGGCCAGCGCGGTGGCGTCGATGTCCGCGCCGAGGAAGCGCCAGCCGTACTCGTGGTGGCCGATCAGCGGGTAGATGCAGTTGGCGCCGCTGCCGACGTCCAGCACGCGCACCCGCGCGCCGCGCGGGATGGCGCCGGCGCAGTCCTCGGCCAGCAGGTCGGCCAGCGCATGCACGTAGTCGGCGCGCCCCGGTACCGGCGGGCACAGGTAGCCGGGGGGGATGTCCCAGTACTGGATGGCGTAGAACTGCTTGAGCAGGGCGCGGTTGAACACCCGTACCGCCGCCGGGTCGGCGAAGTCGATGCTCTGCTTGCCGTAGGGGTTGCGGATGACGAACTGCGCCAGCTCCGGGCAGCCTTGGATCAGCGCCGGGAAGTCGTAGCGGCCCTGGTGGCGGTTGCGCGGGTGCAGCTCGCCCTTGGCGACCGCCGGGCGCGGCGGGGCGGCGGGCTTGCTGGCGCTGGGCCGGGGGCGGGCGGGGCGTTGCGGTGGCTGGGTCATGACGGGGCGGTGCATCGGGCGGAAAGCCCGGCATTTTCCCACAGCGGTGCAGTGGATGGGGTGGTTTCCGGCCTGTAGGGGCGAATTCATTCGCCCTAGCGTGGCATGCTGGCGAATGAATTCGCCCCTACAGTGGGTTGATCGCCGGAGGAGTGCGGCCCTCAGCGCCCGCCCAGCTTGCCGAGCACGCCGCGCAGGGTTTCCTGCAGGTCGGCCGGCAGCAGCACGATCTTGGCGTTGTCGCTCTCGCCGAGCTTCTCCAGCGCGGCGACGTACTTCTCGCCGAGCAGGTACATCATCGGCCCCGGCTCGTTGCCGACCGCGCTGGTCACCCGGCGGATCGCCTCGGCGCTGGCCTCGGCGAGCATCACCTGGGCGCTGGCGTCGCGCTTGGCCGACTCCAGGCGCGCCTCGGCCTCGAGGATCGCCGCCTGCTTGGCACCCTCGGCCTTGGTCACCACCGCCTTGCGCTCGCGCTCGGCGGCGGCCTGCAGCTCCATGGCGCCCTGCATGGACTCCGACGGCTTGATGTCCTGGATCTCCACCGACTTGACGGTCAGGCCCCAGTCCACCGCCTCGTCGGCGATGCTCTCGCGCAGCCGCGCCTTGATCTTGTCGCGCGAGGACAGCGCCTCGTCCAGCTCCATCTCGCCGACGATCGAGCGCAGGGTGGTCATGATCAGGTTGCGGATCGCTTCGGAGAAGTCGGTGACGCCGTAGACCGCCTTGACCGGGTCGGTGATCTTGATGAAGGCGATGGCGTTGGTGAGGATCACCGCGTTGTCGCGGGTGATCACCTCCTGTTCCTGCACGTCGAGGATGATGTCCTTGGTCACCAGCTTGTAGGCGACCTTGTCCAGGTAGGGGATGAGGATGTTCAGCCCCGGGCGCAGGGTGCTGTGGTACTTGCCGAGACGCTCGACCACCCATTCCTCGCCCTGGGCGACCAGGCGCACGCCCTGGGCGATGGTGACGACGACGAAGACCAGCAGGGCGATGCTGATGGCCAATCCTGCACTCATGTTGCTCTCCTTGAACTTGCGCTGTTCAGGCCCTGGCTACCTTCAGGTAGCTGCCTTCGATGGATACCACTTTCACCCGCTCGCCGGCGGCGATGTCCGCCTCGGCGACGCAGGCCCACTCCTCGGCGCCGAGGATCGGCCGCTGGAAGCGTACCCTGCCGCGCGCGAAGGGCGCGACGCTGT
This sequence comes from Stutzerimonas stutzeri, assembly GCF_024451105.1. Classification (GTDB taxonomy): domain Bacteria; phylum Pseudomonadota; class Gammaproteobacteria; order Pseudomonadales; family Pseudomonadaceae; genus Geopseudomonas; species Geopseudomonas stutzeri_A. Next base: position 360,061 of record NZ_JANGEY010000001.1, on the reverse strand, counting down.
CGACCAGCAGGCCGACCTCGCCGATCACCGCGCCGTCGGCGGTGCCGACCAGGGTCCGGTGCCGGCGCGGACTGAACACCCGGAACCAGAGCACCACCATGGCCAGCGAGGCGGCGATCCACAGCAGCAGCTGGCCGCTCAGCGGCAGTTCGGCGAGCAGCGCCACGCCGGCTACCAGCAGGGCGCCGAGACCGAACCAGAGGATGAAGAACGACGGGATCGCCAGCTCCAGCAGGACCAGCAGGATGCCGCCGATCGCCCAGTACCACCATTCGATTGTCATTGCGCCTCCTTGGCGGCGTCTGTCAGAACGGGAACAGCCAGGGTACCAGCAGCACGCTGACCGCCATCACCAGCAGGGTGAAGGGTACGCCGATGCGCACGAAGTCGGCGAAGCGGTATTCGCCGGGGCCGAGCACCAGGGTGTTGACCGGCGAGGAGATCGGCGTCATGAACGCCGCCGAGGCGGCCAGCGCCACGGTCATGGCGAAGGGCGCCGGCGCGGCGCCGAGCGCCTCGGCGCAGGCGATGGCCACCGGAGCCATCAGCACCGCGGTGGCGGTGTTGGAGATGAACAGGCCGACCAGCGCGGTGACCGCGAAGAGGATGGCGAGGATCGCCCGCGGCCCGGCGTCGCCGAGCACGGCGAGCAGGCCCTGTACCGCCAGGTCGATGCCGCCGGTCTTCTGCAGGGCGTGGGCGAAGGGCAGCATGCCGACGATCAGCAGCAGGCTCGGCCAGTGGATGGCGCGGTAGGCACCGTCCAGGTCGATGCAGCGGAAGGCACCGAGCAGCAGGCAGCCGATCAGCGCGGCCAGCACGTTGGGCAGCAGGCCGCCGACCATCAGCGCGACCATCACGGCGAGGCTGAACAGGGCGTGCGGCGCGCGGCTCTGCGCCGGCGCCACCTCGTCGACCTCGGCCGGCAGGCCGAGCACCAGGAAGTCGCGGCTGAGTCCCTGCAGGCGGCGGATATCCTTCCACTTGCCGGCGACCAGCAGGGTGTCGGCGGGTTTCAGCGTCTCGTCGACCAGCAGGCCCTCCAGCGCCTGGCGGTTGCGGCGCAGGCCGATCACGTTGAGCCGGTAGCGGCTGCGGAAACCCAGCTCCTGGATGCTCCGGCCGGGCAGGCGCGACTCCGGCGGCAGCACCACCTCGGCCAGGCCCAGCTCGCGGGCATGCTCGGCGTAGTAGGAGATCGGCAGGGCGACCGGTTCGAGGCCGAGGTCGCGGTACTCGCCGGCCGCGGCGATGGCCGGGCTGACCAGATCGACCAGCAGCACGTCGCCGCCGCGCAGGTCGCTGTCGGCGCTGGCGGCCAGCAGCTCGCGGCCGAACGGGCGCTGGCGCTCGATGCCGATCACGTTGATGCCGTGCTGCTTGCGCAGGTGCAGGCCGTCCAGCGCCTGCCCGGCCAGCGGCGAGTCGTGGCGCAGACGCAGGCGCAGGCGCCGCTCGCGGCCGGTCAGGCGGTAGTCCCGCACCAGTTCGGCGATGCTGCTGCGCGGCTCGTCGCCGCCGCTGCGGCAGTCGGCGCCGCCCAGCCAGCGGCGCACCAGCAACAGGTAGCCGATGCCGAGGGCGAGGACGGCCAGGCCGATCGGGGTGAAGCTGAGGAAGCCGAAGCCGGGATGGCCGGCGCGCAGCAGTTCGCCGTGCACCACCAGGTTGGGCGGGGTGGCGACCAGGGTGAGCATGCCGCTGATCAGTCCGGCGAAGGCCAGCGGCATCAACAGGCGGCCCGGGGCGATCCGCTGGCGGGCGGCGATGCTCAGCACCACCGGAATGAAGATGGCGACCACCCCGGTGGAACTCATCAGCGAGCCGAGGCCGGCCACGCAGAGCATCAGCAGCGCCAGCAGGCGCGCCTCGCTGGCGCCGGCGCGGCGGGTCAGCCATTCGCCGAGGCGGTAGGCGACGCCGGTGCGCACCAGCGCCTCGCCGACCACGAACATCGCGGCGATCAGCACCACCGCCGGATCGGCGAAGCCGCGCAGCGCCTCGTCGACCTCCAGCACGCCGCTCAGCGGCAGGGCGACCAGCATCAGCAGGCCGACGGCGTCCATGCGCGGACGGTTGCGCACGAACAGCAGCACGGCGAGCAGCAGCAGGCCGAGGACCAGCCACAGCTGCGGATTCGCGCTCACGGGTAGCCCAGCGCGCTCTTCAGGCGCGGCAGCTGGGCGGCGACCCAGTCGCGGTCGATCGGCCCCCAGTCGCGGATCGCGTAGCGCCCGGCGTTGTGGCGCTCGCCGGCCTCCTGCTCGAAGGTGCAGTCGATGTCCAGTTCGGCCAGCGCCGCCAGGGTGTCCTGGGCGGTGCGCCGCGGCATGCCGGTGGCCGCCATCAGCGCCGGCACGCTGGTGGCGGTGCCGCTGTCGATCAGCCAGGCGACGTACAGGCGGCGGTAGAAGCTGCTGCGGGTCTTGCTGAGTTCCATGGGCAGGCTCCTCAGCCGAGCGCCAGCATGGCGAGGTAGGTGGCGGCGCCGGCGGTGTAGCCGAGGAAGGCCAGCAGGCTGATCTTGCGCAGGTACCAGACGAAGCCGATCTTCTCCATGCCCATGGCGGCGACGCCGGCCGCCGAGCCGATGATCAGGCTGCTGCCGCCGGTGCCGGCGCAGTAGGCGAGCATCTCCCAGAAAGTGCCGTCGACCACGAACAGGCCCAGCCAGGCGCTCTCGTCGCCGGCGGCCGCCACCGCGGCGGGGCTGGCCAGCGGATACATCTTCATGGCGCCGGCCACCAGCGGCACGTTGTCGACCACCGCCGAGAGCAGGCCGATGGCGTAGTTGATGGCGTAGACGTTGCCCAGGCTGTCGCGCAGCAGGGTGGCGACCTGGGTCAGGTGGCCGGCGGTGGCCAGGCTGGACACCGCGAGGAGGATGCCGAGGAAGAACAGCACGCTGGGGGTGTCGACCTTGCGCAGCACGCCGACCACCGACAGCGGGTGCTTGTCCTCGGCGTTCTTGCCGCGGTGCAGCACCTCGGTGACCACCCAGAGCACGCCGAGGCCGAACAGGATGCCCATGTACGGCGGCAGATGGGTGACGGTCTTGAACACCGGCACGAACAGCAGCGAGCCGATGCCCAGGGCCAGCACCAGGTTGCGCTCGAAGTCGCTGGTGGTGCTGCGCGCTTCCTCGCCGAGGTGGCTGCGCTGGCTGGGCCGCGGCGCCTCGCCCTTGAGGCGGAAGCTGAGGATGGTCAGCGGCACCAGCAGGCAGACCAGGCTGGGCAGGAACAGGCCGACGATCACCCCGGGAGCGGTGATCTGGTTGCCGATCCACAGCATGGTGGTGGTCACGTCGCCGATCGGCGACCAGGCGCCGCCGGCGTTGGCGGCGATCACCACCATGCCGACGTACATCCAGCGTTCGGTGCGGCCGCGCACCAGCTTGCGCAGCAGCGAGACCATGACGATGGTGGTGGTCAGGTTGTCGAGCACTGCGGAGAGGAAGAAGGTCAGCACGCCGACGATCCATAGCAGGTGCACGCGCTTGCGGGTCTGGATGCGGTCGGTGATGGCGCGGAAGCCTTCGTGGGAGTCGATCAGTTCGACGATGGTCATCGCGCCGAGCAGGAAGAACAGGATCTCGGAGATTTCGCCGAGATGGTGGCGCAGTTCGCCGACCACGCCGTGACCGCCCGCGGTGGTCGGCAGGATGCTGGCTTCGCCCATCACCAGGGCGGTCCAGCAGAGCACGGCGGTGAGGATGGCCGAGGCGGCCTTGTCGATTTTCAGCGGGTGTTCGAGGGCGATGCAGAGGTAGCCGACTACGAAGATCAGGGCCATCCAGGCGTACATGGGAGAAATTCCGGCAGGTCTATTGGTAGGATTGTTGTTACCGAATCTTTCCGGTAGTCGGCGAGCATGCCTGATGTGGGGCTCCAGTAAAAGCCGCCTTCCTGTCACTGCGGATAGAAAAAAGGCCCGCTACCTTGGTGCAGGTAGCGGGCCTGGCGGAGGCGCGGCGGTTTACAGCGCGGCGATGCGTGCGCGCTGCTCGGCCAGCTTGGCCAGCGCCTGCTCGGCTTCGGCCAGCTTGGCGCGCTCCTTGTCCAGCACCGCTTCCGGCGCCTTGGCGACGAAGCCCTCGTTGGCCAGCTTGCCGCCCACGCGCTTGACCTCGCCGTCGAGGCGCGCCAGCTCCTTGTCCAGGCGCGCCAGCTCGGCGTCCTTGTCGATCAGCCCGGCCATCGGTACCAGCACTTCCATCTCGCCGACCAGCGCGGTGGCGGCCAGCGGCGCTTCCTCGCCGCTAGCCAGCACGCGCACCGACTCCAGCTTGGCCAGCTTGGCCAGCAGCGGCTCGAAGGCGGCCAGCCGGCGCTGGTCCTCGTCACTGGCGTTGGCCAGCACCACGTCGATGCGCTTGGCCATGGAGATCTTCATCTCGCCGCGGATCTGCCGCACGCCGAGCATCAGCTGCTTGACCCACTCGATGTCGGCCTCGGCCGCCGCGTCGATGCGCGCATCATTCGCCACCGGCCACGGCTGCAGCATCAGGGTCGGGCCGCTCTTGCCGGCCAGGGCCTTGATGCGCTGCCAGATCTCCTCGGTGATGAACGGCATGAACGGGTGGGCCAGGCGCAGGATGACCTCCAGCACGCGCACCAGGGTGCGGCGGGTGCCGCGCTGGCGCTCGGTGGAGGCGGCTTCGTCCCACAGCACCGGCTTGACCAGCTCCAGGTACCAGGCGCAGTACTCGTCCCAGACGAATTCGTAGAGCGACTGCGCGGCGAGGTCGAAGCGGAACTGGTCGAGGTGACGGGTGACGTCCTGCTCGCAGCGCTGCAGGGCGGAGATGATCCAGCGGTCGACCGCGGACAGCTCGACCGGCTCGTCATGGGCGCCGCAGTCCTGGCCGTCGGTGTTCTCCAGCACGAAGTTGGTGGCGTTCCACAGCTTGTTGCAGAAGTTGCGGTAGCCCTCGACGCGGCCCATGTCGAACTTGATGTCGCGGCCCGTCGACGCGAGGGAGCAGAAGGTGAAGCGCAGGGCGTCGGTGCCGTAGCTGGCGATGCCCTCGGGGAACTCGGCGCGGGTCTGCTTGGCGATCTTCTCGGCCAGCTTGGGCTGCATCATGCCGCTGGTGCGCTTGGCCACCAGGGTTTCCAGGTCGATGCCGTCGACGATGTCCAGCGGGTCGAGCACGTTGCCCTTGGACTTGGACATCTTGTGGCCCTGGCTGTCGCGCACCAGGCCGTGGACGTAGACGGTCTTGAACGGGATCTGTCCGGTCAGGTGCAGGCTCATCATGATCATCCGGGCGACCCAGAAGAAGATGATGTCGAAGCCGGTGACCAGCACGTCGGTGGGGTGGAAGGTCTTCAGGAACTCGGTCTGCTCCGGCCAGCCGAGGGTCGAGAAGGTCCACAGCCCCGAGCTGAACCAGGTGTCCAGCACGTCGTCGTCCTGGCGCAGGGCGATGTCGCCGAGGTTGTGCTTGGCGCGCACTTCGGCCTCGTCGCGGCCGACGTAGACGTTGCCGGCCTCGTCGTACCAGGCAGGGATGCGGTGGCCCCACCACAGCTGGCGGCTGATGCACCAGTCCTGGATGTCGCGCATCCAGCTGAAGTACATGTTCTCGTACTGCTTGGGCACGAACTGGATGGAGCCGTCCTCCACCGCGGCGATGGCCTTCTCGGCCAGCGGCTTGGTGGAGACGTACCACTGGTCGGTCAGCCACGGCTCGATGACCACGCCGGAGCGGTCGCCCTTGGGCACCTTGAGCGCGTGCTCGTCGATCTTCTCCAGCAGGCCCAGAGCGTCGAAGGCGGCGACGATCTGCTTGCGCGCCTCGAAGCGGTCGAGGCCGGCGAACTGCGCCGGCAGGGCGGCGTCGAATTCGGCGTTGACGCTGCCGTCGAGGTTGAACACCTGGGCGCTGGCGAGGATCGCGGCATTCTTGTCGAGCACGTTGATCAGCGGCAGGTTGTGGCGCTTGCCGACCTCGTAGTCGTTGAAGTCGTGGGCCGGGGTGATCTTCACGCAGCCGGTGCCGAACTCGGGGTCGCAGTAGTCGTCGCCGACGATGGGGATGCGCCGGCCGACCAGGGGCAGCTCGACGAACTGGCCGATCAGCGCCTTGTAGCGCTCGTCCTCGGGATGCACGGCCACCGCGGAGTCGCCGAGCATGGTTTCCGGGCGGGTGGTGGCGACGATCAGGTAGTCCTTGCCGTCGGCGGTCTTCGCGCCGTCGGCCAGCGGGTAGCGCAGGTTCCACAGGCTGCCCTTCTCGTCGTGGTTCTCCACTTCCAGGTCGGAGATCGCGGTGTGCAGCTTCGGGTCCCAGTTGACCAGGCGCTTGCCGCGGTAGATCAGGCCGTCCTCGTGCAGGCGCACGAAGGCTTCCTTGACCGCCTCGGACAGGCCGTCGTCCATGGTGAAGCGCTCGCGCGACCAGTCCACCGAGGAGCCGAGGCGACGGATCTGCCGGGTGATGGTGCCGCCGGACTCTTCCTTCCACTCCCAGACCTTCTCCAGGAACTTCTCGCGGCCGAGGTCGTGGCGCGACAGGTTCTGCGCCGCCAGCTGGCGCTCCACCACCATCTGGGTGGCGATGCCGGCGTGGTCGGTGCCCGGCTGCCACAGGGTGTTGCGGCCCTGCATGCGGCGGAAGCGGATCAGCGCGTCCATGATCGCGTTGTTGAAGCCGTGACCCATGTGCAGGCTGCCGGTGACGTTCGGCGGCGGCAGGGCGATGGTGTAGGACTCGCCGGAACCTTGCGGCGCGAAGTAGTTCTTCGCCTCCCACTCGGCGTACCAGCGGGATTCGATTTCGTGGGGTTGGTAGGTCTTGTCCATGCGCGGCGGGACCCCTGCGGCGGCTGATCGGAAAACCGCGAAGTATAACGGGGATCGGCGCAGGGGCGTAGGGTAGAGCGGAATCCCCCCTGCCCCCCCCCTTTTGCAAAGGGGGGATGGTCTGGTGGTGTTTGGCGGGCCGGTGTCAGTAGCAGAGCATCGGAAGTCAGCAGAGCATCAGCAACCCACCGGACCCACTCCCCCCTTTGCAAAAGGGGGGCTGGGGGGGATTGGTGTTCCCGCTCAGCGCCTTCCTGCGCGCAGGATGCTGGCCAGATGATCTTCCAGACGGCGGTGCAGCTCGGCCTCGATCTTCAGCATGTAGTCGTCGATCACTTCCTGCATGATCAACTGCGCCGCGGCGTGCAGTTCGCGCTCGATCTGCGCCAGCGGCTCGCCCCTGGGGGGAGGGGCGGACGGGCGCGGGGCGACGGCCGCCGGCGGGGGCGTCTCGCGTCCGTCCGGTGGCGGCAGCGGGGCCTGCGGCTCCCGGAGCGGCGGCTCGCGGAGCGGCGGCTCGCGGAGCAACGGCTCGCGGAGCAGCGGGATCGGCGGTTCGCCGACCGTCTCGGTCAGCAGCGGCAGTTCGTCACTGGCCCATTCGGGCAGATGGCTGGGTTTGGGCGGAGTGTCCATCGGCGGCTCGCGCGTTACAGGTGCAGATGCGTGGGAGCATAGCCGCGTTCCTTGTAGAAGCGGTAACTGCTGCGCAGGGCGGCCCGCCGCTGCGGCTCCTGGTCGACCACCTCGGCGATGCGCGGGAAGCGCTCGAAGAACGCCGGGACGCTGTCGGCCAGATTGATCAGCAGGCTCTGCTCGCCGCCAGCGTCGCCCCCCCAGGCCAGCAGCAGCGGCGCCTCCGGTCCTTCGTCGGCCAGTTGGTGCGGCACGAAGCTGGCGGCGGCGAACGACCACAGGCGTGCGTCGAGCGCCTCGGCCTGCGTCCGCGCCTGGCAGTTGAGGTAGATGCGGTGCCCTTCGCGCCAGGCCTTGGCGGCCAGGCGACAGGCGTAGGTCAGCCGCGCCTCGGCGTCGCTGCTCGGCAGGATGTAGAAGTCGATGCGCTTCATCGGTCGACCCCGGCCGGCGCGAACGCCGACCGGGCGGGACTCACGCCTTGGCGCGATCCAGCAGGTACTGGCTCAGCAGCGGCACCGGGCGACCGGTGGCGCCCTTCTCCTTGCCCCCGCTGATCCAGGCGGTACCGGCGATGTCGAGGTGCGCCCAGTGGAACTTCTTGGCGAAGCGCGACAGGAAGCACGCGGCGGTGATGGTGCCGGCCTTGGGGCCACCGATGTTGGCGATGTCGGCGAACGGGCTGTCCAGCTGCTCCTGGTATTCGTCGAACAGCGGCAGCTGCCAGGCGCGGTCGCCGGCCGTCTCGCCGGCCTTGAGGATCTGCTTGATCAGACCGTCGTGGTTGCCGAGCAGGCCGGAGGTGTGGCTGCCGAGGGCGACTATGCAGGCCCCGGTCAGGGTGGCGACGTCGATCACCGCCTGCGGCTTGAAGCGCTCGGCGTAGGTCAGGGTGTCGCACAGCACCAGACGGCCTTCGGCGTCGGTGTTGAGGATCTCCACGGTCTGCCCGCTCATGGTGGTGACGATGTCGCCGGGACGGGTGGCGCCGCCGCTGGGCATGTTCTCGGCGCAGGCCAGCAGGCCCACCACGTTGATCGGCAGCTGCATCTCGACCAGTGCGCGGAAGGTGCCGAGCACGCTGGCGGCGCCGCACATGTCGTACTTCATCTCGTCCATGCCGGCGCCCGGCTTGAGGCTGATGCCGCCGGTGTCGAAGGTGATGCCCTTGCCGACCAGCGCGTAGGGCGCCTCGTCCTTCTTGCCGCCCTTGTATTCGAGGACGATCAGGCGCGGCGGCTGGTCGCTGCCCTGGGCCACGGCGAGGAAGGCACCCATGCCCAGCTCCCCGAGCTGCTTCTCGTCGAGCACCTCGACCTTGAGGCTCTTGTGCTGCTTGGCCAGCGCGCGGGCCTCCTCGGCGAGGAAGCTCGGGTGGCAGAGGTTCGGCGGCAGGTTGCCCAGATCGCGGGTCAGCGCCATGCCGTTGGCGATGGCCTGGCCATGGGCGATAGCGCGCTCGACCTCGGCCACCTCGGTGTCCTCGGCGAGCAGGGCGAGCTTCTTCAGCGCCGGCTTGTCGGCCTTCTCGCTCTTGAAGCGGTCGAACACGTAGCGGCCGTCGACCAACACCTCGACCAGCAGGCGGGTCTTGGCGTAGAGGTCGCGGCCCTTGACCATCAGCTCGCCGATGGTCAGCGCGGCATCGCCGCCGCCGAGGGTCTTGAGCACGCCGAGCGCGGCGGAAACCACCTTGCGGTAGTTGCGCTCGGAGAGTTCGCGCTCCTTGCCGCAGCCGACCAGCAGCACGCGCTCGGCCTTGATCCCCGGCAGATCGTGCAGCAGCAGGGTCTGCCCGGGCTTGCCGGCCAGGTCGCCGCGCTTGAGCAGGGCGCTCAGCGCGCCCTCGCTGGCGGCATCGACGGCGCGGGCGGCGGCGCCCAGCTTGCGGCCCTCGCCCACGGCGAGCACCAGGGTGGCGGTTTTCAGGGTTTCCGGACGAGCGCTCTTGACCAGGAATTGCATGGACGGGGGTCCCCAAGACAAACAGGCGGTATTGCAGGATAATGCCGGCCTACTTTTACTTCATCGGGCACAGTGCCTCCGCGGCCGGCGCGGCTGGCGGCTAGTTTGAGCGTTGCCGCCCGAGCCTGACAACCCTGGAGTAGTCCCGGTTTGATCATCTTCCGTTACCTGTCCCGCGAAGTGCTGGTGACCCTCAGTGCGGTGAGCGCCGTCCTGCTGGTGATCATCATGAGCGGGCGCTTCATCAAGTACCTGGCGCAGGCGGCCCAGGGCGTGCTCGATCCGGGCGTGCTGTTCATGATCATGGGCTTTCGCCTGCCCGGCTTCCTGCAGCTGATCCTGCCGCTGGGGCTGTTCCTCGGCATCCTGCTCGCCTACGGACGCCTGTACCTCGAGTCGGAGATGAGCGTGTTGTCGGCCGCCGGGATGAGCCGTCAGCGGCTGCTCGCCTACACCCTGGCGCCGGCCGCGCTGGTCGCCCTGCTGGTGGCCTGGCTGAGCCTGGCGCTGGCGCCACAGGGGGTCAACCGGGTCGAGCAGATCCTCAATAGCCAGGCCGCCCTCACCGAGTTCGACACCCTGGTGCCGGGTCGCTTCCAGTCGCTGAAGAGCGGTTCGCGGGTGACCTACACCGAGCGCCTGTCCGACGACCGCCGCGAGCTGGACGGGGTGTTCATTTCCGAGCTGCAGCTGTCGCGCGACGGCGACCGGAAGCGCGGCATCAGTGTGCTGGTGGCCGAGACCGGCCGCCAGGAGATCCTCCCCGACGGCAGCCGCTACCTGATCCTCGAGAACGGCTACCGCTACGACGGCCAGCCCGGCCAGGCCGACTACCGGGCGATCCAGTACGAGCGCTACGGCGTGCTGCTGCCCAAGCCGGAGGTGGCCGGCGAGCTGAACGAGCGCGAGGGCATCCCCACCATGCAGCTGTTCGGCAGCGACAACCTGCGTCACCAGGCCGAGCTGCAGTGGCGCCTGTCGATCCCGCTGCTGGTGTTCGTCGTCACCGTGCTGGCGGTGCCGCTGGCCCAGGTCAATCCGCGCCAGGGACGCTTCCTCAAGCTGCTGCCGGCGATCCTCCTGTACATGGCCTACCTGGCGCTGCTGATCGCCATGCGCGGGCAACTGGAGAAGGGCCGCCTGCCGGTCGCCCTCGGCCTGTGGTGGGTGCACGGCCTGTTCCTCGCCATCGGCCTGCTGCTGCTCTACTGGGAGCCGCTGCGCCTGAGGTGGCAGGCGCGCCGCGCCCATGGGGAGGTCCGCCCGTGAGCCGCCTCGACCGCTACATCGGCACCAGCGTGTTCCTCGCCATCCTCGCCGTGCTGGGGGTGATCGTCGGCCTGGCCCTGCTGTTCTCCTTCATCGACGAGCTGGGCGATCTGGGCGGCGGCTACGGCCTCGCCGAGGCGACCCGCTACGTGCTGCTGACCACCCCGGCGCAGCTCTACGAGCTGCTGCCGATGGCCGCGCTGATCGGCTGCCTGATCGGCCTCGGCACCCTGGCCAGCAGCAGCGAGCTGACCATCATGCGCGCCGCCGGGGTGTCGCTGGGGCGCATCGTCTGGGCGGTGATGAAGCCGCTGCTGGTGCTGATGCTGGCCGGCGTGCTGATCGGCGAGTACGTGGTGCCGCATACCGAGAACCTGGCGCAGAGCGGCCGTTCGCTGGCCCAGGGAGGCGGCGAGGCGCAGAGCACCCGGCGCGGCCTGTGGCACCGCCAGGGCAACGAGTACATCCACATCAACTCGGTGCAGCCCAGCGGCGTGCTGCTCGGCGTGACCCGCTACCGCTTCGACGACCAGCGCGTGCTGCTGAGCGCCAGCTTCGCCCGCCGCGCCCGCTACGAGGGCGGCCACTGGCAGCTGGAGGACGTCGCCACCACCGTGCTGCACGCCGATCGCAGCGAGGTGCTGAGGACCGCCGAGGAGCGCTGGGACATCGAGCTGAGTCCGCAACTGCTCGGCACTGTGGTGCTGTCGCCGGATGCACTGTCGATCACCGGCCTGTGGGGCTACATCCACTATCTCGGCGAGCAGGGGCTGAACAACAGCCGCTACTGGCTGGCGTTCTGGACCAAGGTGCTGCAACCGCTGGTCACCGCCACCCTGGTGTTGCTGGCGATCTCCTTCATCTTCGGCCCGTTGCGCTCGGTGACCCTCGGCCAGCGCATCTTCACCGGCGTGCTGGTCGGCTTCGTGTTCCGTATCGCTCAGGATCTGCTCGGCCCGTCCAGCCTGGTGTTCGGTTTCTCGCCACTGTTTGCCGTGCTGGTGCCGGCGGGCATCTGCGCGCTGGCCGGGGTCTGGCTGCTGCGTCGCGCCGGCTGACGCCCTTCCTCGTTGCATCCCCGGGGCCGGCCTTCGTCGGCCCCGTTCATTCCGGCCGTGTGAAATAGCGTCCGAGCAGGTCCGGGTCGTCGAAGTGCGCCTCGCCGACGAAAGCCGTGGCGTGCCGCCCCCACTGGCGCATGGCGCCCGGCGAACGCACCCCCGACGGCCAGAGCAGCCAGCGCTCCAGGCGCCGGGTGCCGGGCACCAGGCCGTCGCGGCCGTACAGGCTGCGCCGGCCCTCGGGGTGGGGCAGGCTGCGCAGCTCGTCGAGCGCGGCGAAACGGTAGACGGCGGCCGGCCAGGGCGAATCGCGCCCGTCCACCCACAGCAGGGCATGTTCTCCGGCGCCGAGCCACAGGGTCGGCGCCTGTCCGCCGGAGTGGGCGAGGCGACGGGCCTGACGTTGCTCCTCGCCGGCCGGTTGGCGGAAGCGTAGCGGCGAGTCCGCCGGCAGGAAGAAGGCGTGCCAGCAGCCGCAGGGGTGGATGGCGTCGTAGAGCAGGGCGTTGCCGCGGGCGTCGAGGGTCGCCCGCCAGAGCAGGCCGTCCAGCGCGCCGGCGTAGATGTCCGGCCAGCCCTGCGCAGGACGTTCGCGGAACCACCACTGATAGACCAGTTGCAGGTGCCAGCGGCCGTCCAGCCGGCTCCAGCCGTGCTGGAGAAAGGCGGCGGGGGTGTGGACGAACAGGCGCCGACCGTCGGCGGCGAAGTAGGGAGCGCCGGGGCGGTCGCCCGGCCCGCGCTGTTCGATGCGCAACTGCGGCGCATGGCGGGCGAACAGTCGCTCGAGCTGCTCGGCCGAGGGCTGCGGCAGGCCGAGGGCGTCGTGCACCAGCGCTCCGGGAGCCGCGGTGGCCGACTCGGGCGGGCGCAGGGTCAGCCAGGCGGCCGAGTCGGCCGGCGCCTGCCGTGCCGCGGATTCGGCCTGCCAGGCGGCGATGGTGCGGCGGTAGAAGGGACGGGCCAGCGGATAGAGGCCGAGGGCGCGCGCCCGGCGGCGGTAGGCGGAGGGCACGCGGGCGTCGGCGACGGCACTGGCGAAGGCCCGAGGGTCGCTTTCCAGGCGCTCGATCTGGCGTCGCCGGCAGGTTTCCAGGGCGGCCTCGGCGGGCGCTGCGTCGCGCCGCGCTGCGGGGAGGTTGTCGCGCTCGACGGCACTGGCGGCACGGTCGTTGGCGGCCAGACGCTGCAGCCACAGCCGACGTGCGGCGGGTGTCTGCAGCTCGGTGCCGAGAGCGGCCAGGGTGCGGTCGCTGCGCAGGCCGGGGAAGCGCTTCAGGCGGTGCTGCTGGGCGTCGCGTCGCGCGGCGGTCGCCGCGTGGAAGGCGGCGAACAGTGCGGAGCAGTCGTCGACGGCAGGCGCCGGACGCTGCGCGCAGGCGGCCAGCAGGAGCAGGGCCGGCACGAGGGGCCAGCGCGGCGAAGGGGGCATGGCGGACCTCCGGGCGGTCCGCCGACGGAAGAGGCCGTCAGGCGGCGCCTGCCGGCAGTCTAGGCGATCAGTCCTTCTTGCGCTTGGGCAGCTGCACCACGACGCTTTCCGAGTAGCGGTCGTGCCAGGTCAGCCTGTCCTTGTCCCAGAGCATCCACAGGTAGCCGAGGCCGCAGAACAGCCAGGAGAAGATGGCGATGAAGAAGCGCAGCAGCGCCTGCCACAGGTCGATGGCGCTGCCGTCGCGGTTCTGGATGCGCACGCCCCACACCTGCATGCCGAGGGTCTGGCCGTTGTGGGTCCAGAACTTGGCGAAGAAGGCGAACAGGCAGACCAGCACCAGGCTGGCGAGGATCGGGTCGTTGTCGAGGGCGCCGGCCTGGGACAGGGCCAGCAGCTCCTCGCTGCCGTAGACCAGGCGCAGGATGCCCTGCTGGTAGATCAGGCCGACCACCATGACCATGGCCACGCAGAGCAGGAAGTCGTAGAACATCGCCGCCAGGCGGCGGGTCAGGCCGGCGCGGGGGAAATCGCCCTGCGGGCGCAGCTGGTGTCTGGACATGGCGGGCTCGCTTGCAAGGGGTGCAGGCGTAAAAAAACCCGCCTGAGCGGGTTTTTCTACTATGTGGTGCCCCGAAAGAGACTCGAACTCTTACGCTGTCGCCAGCGGCGGATTTTGAATCCGCTGCGTCTACCGATTCCGCCATCGAGGCAATGGCCGCGGAGTATAGGGTTGGCGCGACGGGTGGTCAATCGACCGTTGCGCCAACCCCGGGCTCCGTCGGCCGGGGCGGATCAGGCCTCGATCAGCTCGCCCTGGGCGGCCGCCTTCTGCGCGGCCTGGCTGGCGGCCTGCAGGGCGGTGAGGGCGATGGTGAAGACGATGTCGTCCACCAGCGCGCCGCGCGACAGGTCGTTCACCGGCTTGGCCAGGCCCTGCAGCATCGGGCCGACGCTCAGGCAATTGGCGTTGCGCTGCACCGCCTTGTAGGTGGTGTTGCCGGTGTTCAGGTCGGGGAACACGAACACCGTGGCCTGCCCGGCGACCTTGCTGTTCGGCGCCTTCTGCTTGCCGACGCTGAGCACCGAGGCGGCGTCGTACTGCAGCGGGCCGTCGATCGGCAGCTGCGGCGCACGCTCCTGGGCGATGCGGGTGGCCTCGGCGACTTTCTCCACCTCGGCGCCGGCGCCGGAGCTGCCGGTCGAGTAGCTGATCATCGCCACGCGCGGGTTGACGCCCAGGGCCACGGCGGACTCGGCGCTCTGCAGGGCGATCTCGGCCAGCTCGGTGGCATTCGGGTTGGGGTTCACCGCGCAGTCGCCGTAGACCAGCACCTGGTCGGGCAGCAGCATGAAGAACACCGAGGACACCAGGTTGTAGCCCGGCGCGGTCTTGATCAGCTGCAGGGCCGGGCGGATGGTGTTGGCGGTGGTGTGCACCGCACCGGAGACCAGTCCGTCGACCTCGTCGAGGGCCAGCATCATGGTGCCGATCACCACGGTGTCCTTGAGCTGCTCGCGGGCCTGCTCGGGAGTGAGGCCCTTGGACTTGCGCAGCTCGCACATCGGCGCGACGTAGCGCTCGGCGATCACCTCCGGATCGAGGATCTCCAGGCCGGCCGGCAGATTGATGCCCTGCTCGCGGGCCACCGCCTCGACGGCTTCCGGCTTGGCCAGCAGCACGCAGCGGGCGATGCCGCGCTCCTGGCAGATGGCGGCGGCGCGCACGGTGCGCGGCTCGTCGCCTTCGGGCAGGACGATGCGCTTGTTGGCGTCCTGGGCGCGCTTGACCAGCTGGTAGCGGAACGCCGCCGGCGACATGCGCAGCTCGCGCGGCAGGCTGCAGCGGGTGTGCAGGAACTCCGGGTGCAGGTGCCGGGCGACGTGCTCGGTGACGCGGGTGGCGCGCTCGATGTCGTCGGCCGGGGTTTCCTTGTTCAGGCCGGACAGGTTGCTGGCGGTGTCGAAGGAGCCGGTGGCCACGCCCAGCAGCGGCAGGCCGCCGTCCAGCGCGGCCTTGCACAGCTCGAGGATGCGCTGGTCCGGACCGAAGTCGCCGGTCAGCAGCAGACCGGCCAGCTTGACGCCGTTCAGCGAGGCCAGGCAGGCGGCGAGGATGATGTCGTCGCGGTCGCCCGGGGTGACCACCAGCACGCCCGGCTGCAGCAGGTGCGCCATGTTCGGCACGGTGCGCGCGGCGAGGATGATCTTCTCCACGCGGCGCTGGGTGGCTTCGCCGGCGCTCAGCACGCGGGCGCCGAGAGCCTCGGCGACGTCGCTGGTGCGCAGGGCGTTGAGCTCGGCGGCGAACGGCACGGCGCCGAGCAGCTGGAAGGTCTCGCTGCCGAGCAGCGGCAGCTGCTGCTTGAGGGCCTCGACGAAGGCCGGCACGCCCTCGTCGCTGTCGACCTTGTTGAGGATGGTGCCGAGCACCTTGGCGTCCCTGGCTCCGCCGAACATCTGCGCCTGGATCTCGATGCGCTCGGCCAGCTGCTTGAGGCTGTCGCTGCCCTGGGCGGCGACCAGGATCACCTCGGCGTCCAGGCTCTTGGCCAGCTGGGCGTTGATCCGTGCGGCGTAGTCGGAGCCGCGGGTCGGCACCATGCCTTCGACGATCACCACGTCCTTGCCGGCGGAGGCCTGCTGGAAGCGGCTGACCACTTCCTCGAGCAGCAGGTCCAGTTCGCCGTCGGCCAGCTGGCGCTCGACCTGCTCCAGCGGCAGCGGCTCGGGGCTGGCCAGGTTCAGGGTGCGCTCGACCAGCAGGCAGGAGCGCTCCTGGCCCTGGTCGATCGGGAAGGGCTGGGCGATCGGCTTGAAGAAGCCGACCTTCAGGCCGGCCTGCTCGAGGGCGCGGATCAGGCCGAGGCTGACGGAGTTGAGACCACCGCCGAAGCCGGTGGGAGCGAGGAACAGGGTGTGCATGGTTTCTCCTTGGGGGAGCTGGGAGCTCGGACTCTGGGAAGCGGGTTGCGGGCGGAGGCCAGGATGACGAAACCCGACGCCGGGGCGGTCGTCGGGTTTCGGCGGGTGGTCACTCTCTGCTCCGCATACGGAGTCGGACGGCTCAGGCGTCGAGCAGGGCGAGGGTGTCGAGGGCGATCTGGCGCTCCTCGTTGGTCGGCACCACCATCACGCGCGGGCTGCCCGCGGCCTGGATCTCGCCGGCCACGCCGCGGGTGCAGCGGGCGTTGGCTTCGCCGTCGACCTTGAAGCCGAGCAGCTTGAGGTGCTCCAGGGTGCGCTCGCGGACCACTGCGGAGTTTTCGCCGATGCCGCCGGTGAACACCAGGCCGTCCAGTTGCGGCAGGGCGCAGCCCATGGCGGCCAGCGACTTGGCCAGGCGGTAGCAGAACACCTCGAAGGCCAGCACCGCACCCGGGTGGCCGGCCTGGCGGGCCTCGGTCAGGGTGCGCATGTCGTTGGACAGGCCGGACAGGCCTTTCAGGCCGCTCTCCTTGTTGAGCATGGAGTCGATCTTGGCCAGGTCCCAGCCCAGGGTGTTGTGCAGGAAGTTGTGCAGGCTCGGGTCGACGTCGCCGCTGCGGGTGCCCATCACCAGGCCTTCCAGCGGGGTCAGGCCCATGCTGGTGTCGCGGCTCTCGCCGTTGACCACGGCGCAGGTCGAGCAGCCGTTGCCCAGGTGGGCGACCAGCCAGCTGGAGTTTTCCACCGGCAGGCCGGCCAGCTCGGCGGCGCGCTTGCTGACGAAGCGGTGGCTGGTGCCGTGGAAGCCGTAGCGGCGTACGCCATGCTCCTTGTAGAGGAAGTCCGGCACCGCGTAGCGGTAGGCGTGCTCGGGCATGCTCTGGTGGAAGGCGGTGTCGAACACGCCGACCTGCGGCAGTTCCGGGAACAGGTTCATGGCGGCGTGGATGCCGCTGAGGTTGGCCGGGTTGTGCAGCGGAGCCAGCTGGATGTTGGCCTCGATGCCGGCCAGGGTCTCATCGTTGAGCAGGGTGGAGGCGAAGAACTTCTCGCCGCCGTGCACCACGCGGTGGCCGATGCCGTCCAGGTGGCCGCCGGCGGCCTCTTCCACGCGCGGGAGGATCTGGGCGAGGGCTGCCTGGTGGTCGGCATCCGGCACGTTCACGCTTTCCTTGCCGCTGGCGTTCTCGAAGTGGATGACGGCTTCCGGGCTGCCGAGGCGCTCGGCCAGGCCCTGCAGGGGGAAGCTGCTCTGCGCTTCGTTCACCAGGGCGAACTTGATCGACGAGCTGCCGCAGTTGATCACCAGAATGTTGCGGGCGGACATTGGGGCTCCTGAAATCGTGTCGCGAGGGACCGCGCACACGCGAAGGTCACCTCAAGTTGGCTTTTTATGGTTGGGGTGCCCGGCGTTCTTGTGGAACATGGACTGATCAGGGATGCCGGTATCCTGACACGCAGGTGGGGTACCCGCCGTTCTTCATTTAGTCGAATCAAAACCCCCGGAAAGCAGGGGGCTTGTCCGCCTGTCCGGCGCGCGCCCCGCGTGGCGGCGCGGGAGGCTTTCCGGTAAGCTGTGCGGCCCTTCGAGAGTCCTCCGATGCGTGTTGCCGACTTCCACTTCGAGCTTCCCGACGAACTGATCGCCCGTCATCCGCTGGCCGAGCGACGCGCCAGTCGCCTGCTGGTGCTGGACGGTCCGAGCGGCCAGCTGAGCCATCGCCAGTTCCCCGATCTGCTGGGCTACCTGCGTCCCGGCGACCTGATGGTGTTCAACGATACCCGGGTGATCCCGGCGCGGCTGTTCGGCCAGAAGGCCTCCGGCGGCCGCCTGGAGATCCTCGTCGAGCGGCTGCTCGACGAGCACCGCGTGCTGGCCCACGTGCGCGCCAGCAAGTCGCCCAAGCCGGGCAGCCTGATCCACCTCGACGGCGGCGGCGCGGCCGAGATGCTCGCCCGCCACGACGCGCTGTTCGAGCTGCGCTTCGCCGAGCCGGCGCTCGAACTGCTCGAGCGGGTCGGCCACATGCCGCTGCCGCCGTACATCGACCGTCCCGACGAGGCGGCCGACCGCGAGCGTTACCAGACGGTCTACTCCGACAAGGGCAAGGCCGGGGCGGTGGCCGCGCCGACCGCCGGGCTGCACTTCGACGAGGCGCTGCTGGCGGCGATCCGCGCCAAGGGCGTGGACACCGCCTTCGTCACCCTGCACGTCGGCGCCGGGACCTTCCAGCCGGTGCGCGTCGAGCGCATCGAGGACCACCACATGCACAGCGAGTGGCTGCAGGTCGGCCAGGACGTGGTGGACGCGGTGCAGGCCTGCAAGGCGCGCGGCGGCAGGGTGATCGCGGTGGGCACCACCAGCGTGCGCTCGCTGGAGTCGGCGGCGCGCGACGGCGTGCTCAAGCCGTTTTCCGGCGACACCGACATCTTTCTCTATCCGGGGCGGCCGTTCCACGTGGTCGACGCCCTGGTCACCAACTTCCACCTGCCCGAGTCGACCCTGCTGATGCTGGTCTCGGCCTTCGCCGGCTATCCGGAAACCATGGCCGCCTACCGCGCGGCGGTGGCCGAGGGCTACCGCTTCTTCAGCTACGGCGACGCCATGTTCATCACCCGCAACCCCGCTGCGCGCGGCCCCGAGGAAACCCGATGAGTCACATGTCCTTCGAGCTGCTGGCCACCGACGGCAAGGCCCGTCGCGGGCGGCTGAGCTTCCCGCGCGGGGTTGTCGAGACCCCGGCGTTCATGCCGGTGGGCACCTACGGCACGGTCAAGGGCATGCTGCCGCGCGACATCGAGGCGATCGGCGCGCAGATCATCCTCGGCAACACCTTCCACCTGTGGCTGCGCCCGGGCACCGAGGTGATCAGGAGGCACGGCGACCTGCACGACTTCATGCAGTGGCAGGGGCCGATCCTCACCGACTCCGGCGGTTTCCAGGTGTTCAGCCTCGGCGCGATGCGCAAGATCAAGGAGGAGGGCGTTTACTTCGCCTCGCCGGTGGACGGCGCCAAGGTGTTCATGGGCCCCGAGGAGTCGATGCAGGTGCAGCGCGAGCTGGGCTCGGACATCGTGATGATCTTCGACGAGTGCACGCCGTATCCGGCCGACTTCGACACCGCGCGGCAGTCCATGGAGCTGTCGCTGCGCTGGGCCAGGCGCTCGAAGGTCGCCCATGAGGGCAACCCCGCGGCGCTGTTCGGCATCGTCCAGGGCGGCATGCACGAGGAGCTGCGCCTGCGCTCGCTGGAGGGGCTGCTGGAGATCGGCTTCGACGGCCTGGCGATCGGCGGCCTGTCGGTCGGCGAGCCCAAGGAGGACATGATCCGCATCCTCGACTTCCTGCCGCCGAGACTTCCGGCCGACAAGCCGCGCTACCTGATGGGCGTCGGCAAGCCGGAGGATCTGGTCGAGGGCGTGCGCCGCGGTGTCGACATGTTCGACTGCGTGATGCCGACCCGCAACGCGCGCAACGGCCACCTGTTCATCGACAGCGGGGTGATCAAGATCCGCAACGCCGTGCACAAGCACGACGATGCGCCGCTGGATCCGGCCTGCGACTGCTACACCTGCCGGCATTTCTCCCGCGCCTACCTGCACCATCTGGACAAGTGCGGCGAAATGCTGGGCAGCATGCTCAATACCATTCACAACTTGCGACATTATCAGCGTCTGATGGCCGGTTTACGCGATGCCATCGGCCAAGGTACATTGGCCGCCTTTGTCGAAGACTTCTACGCGCGACGCGGCCTGCCCGTGCCGCCGCTGGACTGATTCCACCCCTTTGCAGATCCCGCTACAGGAGTAGTACATGAGCTTTCTGATCGCCGCCGCCCATGCCGCCGACGCCGCACCGGCCGGAGCCCCGCCGGGAGGCGAGTACGTCCAGTTCCTGATGCTGGCCGGCTTCGTGGTCATCTTCTACCTGCTGATCTGGCGTCCGCAGGCCAAGCGCGCCAAGGAGCACAAGAACCTGATCTCCGGCCTGCAGAAGGGCGACGAGGTGGTGACCAGCGGCGGCATCGCCGGCAAGGTGGTCAAGGTCGCCGACGACTTCGTGGTGCTCGAGGTCTCCGACAACGTCGAGCTGAAGTTCCAGAAGATGGCCGTCGCCGCCACCCTGCCCAAGGGCACCCTGAAGGCGATCTGAGTTCTCTTCCTTCCTGAATCACGGGGCACGCAAGGTGCCCCGTGTCGCAAACGGGCTGTGTCATGCTCAACAAGTATCCCCTGTGGAAATATCTGCTGATCCTCGTGGTGCTCGGGATCGGCCTCGTCTATTCCGCGCCCAACCTCTATCCCGACGATCCGGCCATCCAGCTCAGCGGCGCCAGCACGGCGCTGAAGGTCGAGCAGGCCGACGTCGCGCGCGCCGAGCGGGCGCTGCGCGAGGCCGGCATCGAGGTCAAGGCCAGCAGCCTGGGCGACAAGGGCGCGCTGCTGCGCCTGACCCGCCAGGAAGACCAGTTGCCGGCCAAGGACGTGGTGCGCCGCGCGCTCGGCGACGACTACGTGGTGGCGCTGAACCTGGCGCAGACCACCCCCGACTGGCTGCGCAGCCTCGGCGCCAGCCCGATGAAGCTGGGGCTCGATCTCTCCGGCGGCGTGCACTTCCTGCTCGAGGTGGACATGGACAAAGCGGTCACCGCGCGCCTGAAGGTCTACGAGAGCGAGGTGAAGAGCCTGCTGCGCAAGGAGCGCGTGCGCTACCGCTCGCTGCCCCCGCAGGAGGGCGCCATCGCGCTCGGCTTCGCCGACGCCGAACTGCTGGCCCAGGCCCAGCGGCTGATCCGCAAGGACTTCCCCGACTTCGAGCTGCAGGCCGGCGAGCGCAACGGCCTGCAGGTGCTGCGCCTGACCCTGAGCCAGGCCAAGCTGGTCGAGATCCGCGAATACTCGATCAAGCAGAACCTCACCACCGTGCGCAACCGGGTCAACGAGCTGGGCGTCGCCGAGCCGCTGGTGCAGCGCCAGGGCGCCAACCGCATCGTGGTCGAGCTGCCCGGCGTGCAGGACACCGCCGAGGCCAAGCGCATCCTCGGCAAGACCGCCAACCTGGAGTTCCGTCTGGCCGCCGAGCTGGACGCGCCGCGAGCCAGCACCGAGACCTTCGAGTTCCGCCAGCAGGGCCGCGCTCCGGTGGCCCTGGAGCGCAGCGTGATCATCACCGGCGACCAGGTGACCGACGCCCAGGCCAGCTTCGACGAGAACGGCCGCCCGCAGGTCAACATCCGTCTCGACGGCCACGGCGGCGAGCTGATGAGCCGCGCCACCCGCAGCAACGTCGGCCGCAGCATGGCGGTGGTGTTCATCGAGCAGAAGCCGGTGACCCGCTACGTGCGCCAGCTGGTCGACGGCGAGGAAAAGGAGGTCGCGGTACAGGCCTTCCGCGAGGAGAAGCAGGTGATCAGCCTGGCGACCATCCAGTCGCCGCTGGGCAACAGCTTCCGCATCACCGGCCTCGACGGCCCGGGCGAGTCCTCCGAGCTGGCCCTGCTGCTGCGCGCCGGCGGCCTGGCCGCGCCGATGTACTTCGCCGAGGAACGCACCATCGGCCCGAGCCTGGGCGCGGAGAACATCCAGCTCGGCGTGCAGGCGGCGCTGTGGGGCTTCCTGTTCGTCGCCCTGTTCATCGTCGCTATCTACAAGTTCTTCGGCGTGCTGGCCACCGTCGCGCTGTGCTTCAACATGGTGGTGCTGCTTGCGCTGATGTCGCTGCTCGGTGCCACCCTGACCCTGCCCGGCATCGCCGGTATCGTGCTGACCATGGGTATGGCGGTAGATGCCAACGTGCTGATCTTCTCGCGGATCCGCGAGGAGATCGGCAACGGCATGAGCATCCAGCGTGCCATCCACGAAGGTTTCGATCGCGCCCTGTCGGCGATCCTCGACGGCAACCTGACCACCCTGCTGGTCGGCGCCATCCTGTTCGCCATGGGGACCGGGCCGGTCAAGGGCTTCGCCGTGACCCTGTCGCTGGGCATCGTCACCTCGATGTTCACCGCGATCTACGTGACCCGCGCGATGGTCAACCTGATCTACGGTGGCCGCAACGTCAAGAAGCTGTGGATCTGAGGACCGCCTGAATGAAACGTGTGATCAACTTCATGGGCATCCGGCACGTCGCCTTCGCGCTGACCGTGCTGCTGACCCTGGCTTCGCTGGCCAGCCTGGCGGTCAAGGGGCTGAACTTCGGCCTCGACTTCACCGGCGGCACGCTGATCGAGCTGTCCTACGAGCAGCCGGCGCAGCTCGAGCGGGTGCGCGGCCAGCTGCGCGAGGTCGGCTACGGCGACGCCGTGGTGCAGAGCTTCGGCGCCAGCACCGACGTGCTGGTGCGCATGCAGGGCGACGATCCGGAGCTGGGCAACCAGCTGGCCGAGGCTCTGCGCCGGGTCAGCGCCGACAGTCCCTTCGTCCTCAAGCGCGTCGAGTTCGTCGGTCCGCAGGTGGGCGAGGAGCTGCGCGACCAGGGTGGCCTGGGCATGCTGCTGGCGCTGGCCGGGGTGCTGGTCTACGTGGCCTTCCGCTTCCAGTGGAAGTTCGGCGTCGGTGCGATCCTCTCGCTGGTGCACGACGTGATCGTCACCCTCGGCGTGTTCAGCTTCTTCCAGATCCCCTTCGACCTGACCGTGCTGGCCGCGGTGCTGGCGATCATCGGCTATTCGCTGAACGACACCATCGTGGTGTTCGACCGCATCCGCGAGAACTTCCGCCTGCTGCGCAAGACCGAACTGATCGACAACATCAACATTTCCACCACCCAGACCCTGCTGCGCACCCTGGCCACCTCGATCTCCACCCTGCTGGCGGTCGGTGCGTTGCTGGCGTTCGGCGGCGAGAGCCTGTGGGGCTTCTCGTTGGCGCTGTTCATCGGCGTCGGCGTGGGCACCTACTCGTCGGTGTACATCGCCGCGATCCTGCTGATCTGGCTGAAGCTGACCCGCGAGGACCTGATCCCGCCGGTGGTCGAGGAGGTCGTCGACGAGACGCCCTGATCCCGGCGGCGACGACGAGGGCGCCTGCGGGCGCCCTCGTCGTCGCGGCTCCTCGGTTGCGTGGGGAGGGCGCAGGCCGTACCACCGACCGGCCGCCAGTCCGGCAAGGCGGATGCCTGGGGCGTCCTTGATGGGGCCCGCCGCTGCGAGGCCAATCCACCCTGCGGGGTGCGCGCAATAAAAAAACCCGGCGCGAGAGCCGGGTCTTGTGTGCCTGCGATCCGTCGATCAGCGCTTGAGCGCCGGCGGCAGGTGCGGCTGGATGGCGGTCAGCACAGCCTTGAAGCACTTGGTGTTGCCGGCGACGATGTGGCCCTTGTCGAGGAACTCGTGGCCGCCGGTGAAGTCGCTGGTCAGGCCGCCGGCTTCCTGCACCAGCAGCGCGCCGGCCGCCATGTCCCACTCGGACAGGCCGAATTCCCAGAAGGCGTCGAAGCGCCCGGCGGCGACGTAGGCCAGGTCCAGGCTGGCGGCGCCGGCGCGGCGGATGCCGGCGGTCTGGCCGACCAGGCTGCGGAACATGCCCAGGTAGCTGTCCAGGTGGTCGAGCTGACTGTCGCGGAACGGGAAGCCGGTGCCGAGCAGCGCGCCTTCCAGGCCCTTGCGGTTGCTGACGCGGATGCGCCGGCCGTTGAGTGCCGCGCCGCGCCCGCGGCTGGCGGTGAACTCCTCCTGGCGCACCGGGTCGAGCACCACGGCGTGCTCGACGCGGCCGCGGTACTTGCAGGCGATGCTCACCGCGAAGTGCGGCAGGCCATGGATGAAATTGGTGGTGCCGTCCAGCGGGTCGATCACCCACAGGTAGTCGGCGCCGTCGCCCTGACCCGGCTGCAGTCCGCTTTCCTCGGCGAGGATGCCGTGGTTGGGGTAGGCCTTGCGCAGCACGCTGATGATGGTCTGCTCGGCCGCGCGGTCGACCTCGGTCACGTAGTCCTTGGCGTCCTTCTCGTTGACCGAGAGTGCATCCAGGCGTTCGATCGAGCGGAAGATGAGTTCGCCGGCACTGCGGGCCGCGCGCAGCGCGATATTCAGCATGGGCTGCATGGAGGGGTCACCTGGGCTGTTAAAGAAAGCCGGCCATTCTAGCAGAAAAGCCCCTGTCATGAAGCGCGCGTGGCGCCGACGGCGACGCTTGGGTAAGATTCGGCTCCTTTTCAGGTTCAGGGCGGGAGAGCGAGCGTGCTCGACAGGATTCGCGTGGTGCTGGTCAATACCAGCCATCCGGGCAACATCGGCGGGACGGCGCGGGCCATGAAGAACATGGGCCTGTCGAAACTGGTGCTGGTGCAGCCCGAGGAGTTCCCCAGCGGCGAGGCCAATGCGCGGGCCTCCGGCGCCACCGACATCCTCGAGGCGGCGCTGGTGGTCGACACGCTGGAGCAGGCGCTGGCCGGCTGCAGTCTGGTGCTCGGCACCAGTGCGCGCGACCGGCGCATCCCCTGGCCGCTGCTCGATCCGCGCGAGTGCGCGCAGAAGAGTCTCGAGCACGCCGAGCTGGGCGGCGAGGTGGCGCTGGTGTTCGGCCGCGAGTACGCCGGGCTGACCAACGAGGAGCTGCAGCGCTGCCAGTACCACGTGCACATTCCGGCCAATCCCGAGTTCAGCTCGCTGAACCTGGCCACCGCGGTGCAGGTGCTGGCCTACGAGGTGCGCATGGACTGGCTGGCCCGCGAGGGCCGGCCGACCAAGGTGGAGAAGCTGGAGACCACCGCCATGCTCGACGCGGTGCCGGTCACCGCCGACGAACTGGAGCTGTACTATAGGCACCTCGAGGAGACCCTGGTGGCGATCGACTTCCTCGACCCCGCGAAGCCGCGCCACCTGATGGCCCGCCTGCGGCGCCTGTACGGCCGAGCCGGGATCAGCAAGCTGGAAATGAACATCCTGCGCGGTATCCTCACCGAAACCCAGAAGGCGGCCCGCGGCGAGCTGCCACAGCGGAGAAATGACTGATGTTCGAGCGCATGCGAGAAGACATCCAGAGCGTGTTCCATCGCGATCCGGCGGCGCGCGGCACCCTCGAGGTGCTGGTCTGCTACCCTGGCCTGCACGCCATCTGGCTGCACCGCGTGGCGCACTGGCTGTGGTGCGCCGAGTGGAAACTGCTGGCGCGCTTCGTCTCGCACCTCAGCCGCTGGCTGACCGGCATCGAGATCCATCCGGGGGCGAAGATCGGCCGGCGCTTCTTCATCGACCACGGCATGGGCGTGGTGATCGGCGAGACCGCCGAGATCGGCGACGACGTCACCCTCTACCACGGCGTGACCCTCGGCGGCACCAGCTGGAACAAGGGCAAGCGCCACCCGACCCTGGAGGACGGGGTGATCGTCGGTGCCGGGGCGAAGATCCTCGGCCCGTTCACCGTCGGCGCCGGCGCCAAGGTCGGCTCCAACGCGGTGGTCACCCGCGCGGTGCCGGCCGGCGCCACTGCGGTGGGCATCCCCGGGCGGATCATCGTCAAGGCCGACGACGAGCAGGAGGCGCGGCGCAAGGCGATGGCCGAGAAGATCGGCTTCGACGCCTACGGCGTCGGCGAGGACATGCCCGACCCGGTGGCACGCGCCATCGGCCAGCTGCTCGATCATCTGCAGGCGGTCGACGGTCGCCTGGAGGGCATGTGCAAGGCGCTTACCGCGCTGGGCAGCGACTACTGCGCCAAGGAGCTGCCGGCCCTGCGCGACGAGGACTTCGCCGGGGTCAAGCCGGCGCCCGCCGCGGCGGACGGCAAGGGCGGCGCGGCGCCGTCGCGGGCCGAGGATTGAGGTGCGCGCAGCGGGGATCTGCTATAAGATCGCCCGCTCGCAAGGCCGGTCGGCCTATTCCGACTGAAATGCTCGGTCTTATAGTTGACTGCTTTGCTCGGAAAACTGCATACTCTGCGCACTTTCCGAATCATCGTGGTGCAAGCTCATGCGACTGACCACCAAGGGCCGTTACGCCGTGACTGCCATGCTCGATCTCGCGCTGCACGCGCAGAACGGGCCGGTGTCCCTCGCCGACATCTCCGAGCGTCAGGGCATTTCCCTGTCCTATCTCGAGCAGCTGTTCGCCAAGCTCCGTCGCGGCAGTCTGGTCACCAGCGTGCGCGGTCCCGGCGGCGGCTACCAGCTGTCGCGCGAGATGGCCAGCATCGACGTGGCCCAGGTTATCGACGCGGTCAACGAGTCGGTCGACGCCACCCGCTGCCAGGGGCTGGGCGGCTGCCACGAAGGCGACACCTGCCTGACCCACCACCTGTGGTGCGGTCTGAGCGATCGGATCCACGAGTTCCTCAGCGGCATCAGCCTGGCCGACCTGGTCAACAACCAGGAGGTGCAGAGCGTAGCCCAGCGCCAGGACCAGCGCTGCCAGCAGACTGGCAGGTCGCTGTCGCCCCAGCTTGAAAAGATCGAAGCGTCCGCCATCGACTGATGCCGCGGTCGCCAGCCTGACAGGAGAGACCTGATGAAATTGCCGATCTACCTGGATTATTCCGCGACCACGCCGGCCGATCCGCGCGTGGCGCAGAAGCTGTGCGAGTGCCTGACCATGGACGGCAACTTCGGCAACCCGGCCTCGCGCTCGCACCTGTTCGGCTGGAAGGCCGAGGAGGCGGTGGAGAACGCCCGTCGCCAGGTCGCCGAGCTGGTCAACGCCGACCCGCGCGAGATCGTCTGGACCTCCGGCGCCACCGAGTCCGACAACCTGGCGATCAAGGGCGTCGCGCACTTCTACAGCGGCAAGGGCAAGCACATCGTCACCTCGAAGATCGAGCACAAGGCGGTGCTGGACACCACCCGCCAGCTGGAGCGCGAAGGTTTCGAGGTCACCTACCTGGAGCCCGGCGAGGACGGCATCATCACCCCGGCGATGGTCGAGGCGGCGCTGCGCGACGACACCATCCTGGTCTCGGTGATGCACGTCAACAACGAGATCGGCACCATCAACGACATCGCCGCCATCGGCGAGCTGACCCGCTCCCGCGGCATCCTGTTCCACGTCGACGCCGCCCAGTCCACCGGCAAGGTGGAGATCGACCTGGAGGCCATGAAGGTCGACCTGATGTCGTTCTCGGCGCACAAGACCTACGGTCCCAAGGGCATCGGCGCCCTCTACGTGCGCCGCAAGCCGCGCGTGCGCCTCGAGGCGCAGATGCACGGCGGCGGCCACGAGCGCGGCATGCGCTCGGGCACCCTGGCCACCCACCAGATCGTCGGCATGGGCGAGGCCTTCCGCATCGCCAAGGAAGAGATGGTCGCCGAGAACCTGCGCATCAAGGCGCTGGCCGAGCGTTTCCTGGCCCACCTGGAAGGCATGGAAGAGGTCTACCTCAACGGCAGTCGCGAGCAGCGCGTGCCGCACAACCTCAACCTCAGCTTCAACTACGTCGAGGGCGAGTCGCTGATCATGGCGCTCAAGGACCTCGCCGTGTCCTCCGGCTCGGCGTGCACCTCGGCCTCCCTGGAGCCGTCCTACGTGCTGCGCGCCCTGGGTCGCAACGACGAGCTGGCGCACAGCTCGATCCGCTTCACCTTCGGCCGCTTCACCAGCGAGGCAGAGGTCGACTACGCCGCCGCCAAGGTGCGCGAGGCGGTGACCAAGCTGCGCGAGCTGTCGCCGCTGTGGGACATGTTCAAAGAAGGCGTCGACCTGTCCAAGGTCGAGTGGCAGGCGCACTGACGCCCAAGATTCAGCGAGGATTACCGCCATGGCATACAGCGACAAGGTCATCGACCACTACGAAAACCCGCGCAACGTCGGCAAGCTCGACGCCGAGGACCCGGACGTCGGCACCGGCATGGTCGGCGCGCCGGCCTGCGGCGACGTGATGCGCCTGCAGATCAAGGTCAACGACGAGGGCGTCATCGAGGACGCCAAGTTCAAGACCTACGGCTGCGGTTCGGCGATCGCCTCCAGCTCCCTCGCCACCGAGTGGATGAAGGGCAAGACCCTCGACGAGGCCGAGGCGATCAAGAACACCCAGCTGGCCGAGGAGCTGGCCCTGCCGCCGGTGAAGATCCACTGCTCGGTGCTCGCCGAGGACGCCATCAAGGCGGCCGTGCGCGACTACAAGCAGAAGAAAGGCCTGATCTGAGGAGCACGCCCATGGCCATCAGCATGACCGAAGCCGCCGCACAGCACGTTCGCCGCTCGCTGGAAGGGCGCGGCAAGGGCGAGGGCATCCGTCTCGGGGTGCGCACCACCGGCTGCTCCGGTCTGGCCTACGTGCTGGAGTTCGTCGACGAGCAGGCGCCCGAGGATCTGGTGTTCGAGAGCTTCGGGGTCAAGGTGTTCATCGACCCGAAGAGTCTGGCCTACCTGGACGGCACCGAGCTGGACTTCACCCGCGAGGGGTTGAACGAGGGCTTCAAGTTCAACAATCCCAACGTGCGCGGCGAGTGCGGCTGCGGCGAAAGCTTCAACGTCTGAGGATCGCCGTGAGCACCTGCCACTTCGCCCTGTTCGACCTGCAGCCGAGCTTCGACATCGATCTCGAGCGGCTGGCGGTGCGCTACCGCGAGCTGGCCCGCGAGACCCATCCGGACCGTTTCGCCGACGCTTCGGCCGCCGAGCAGCGCCAGGCGCTGGGGCGTGCCGCGCAGCTCAACGACGCCTACCAGACGCTGAAGAGCCCGAGCCGCCGCGCACACTACCTGCTCGGCCTGCGCGGCGCGGACGTGCCGCTGGAGGCCACGGTGCAGGATCCGGCGTTCCTCCTGCAGCAGATGCAGCTGCGCGAAGAGCTGGAGGAGCTGCAGGACAGCGCCGACCTGGCTGGGGTGGCCGCCTTCAAGCGCCGCCTCAAGGCTGCCCAGGCCGAGCTGGAGCGGGGCTTCGCCGCCTGCTGGGACGCTCCCGCCGAACGCGAGCAGGCCGAGCGCCTGATGCGCCGCATGCAGTTCCTCGACAAGCTGGCCTTCGAGGTCCGCGAGCTGGAAGAGCGCCTCGACGATTAACCCGCGCCTCCTGCGAGGGAGGCGCCTGATAACGCGAAGACCATGGCCCTACTGCAGATTGCCGAACCGGGACAGAGCCCCCAGCCGCACCAGCGTCGCCTGGCGGTGGGCATCGACCTCGGCACCACCAATTCCCTGGTCGCTGCCGTGCGCAGCGGTCGTACCGCGCCGCTGCCGGATGCGCAGGGGCGGGTCATCCTGCCTTCCGCGGTGCGCTACCTGGCCGATGGCCTCGAGGTCGGCCATGCCGCCGTCGCCGCCGCCGCCGGCGATCCGCTGAACAGCATCATTTCGGTCAAGCGCCTGATGGGCCGCGGCCTGGCCGACGTCAAGCAGCTCGGCCAGCAGCTGCCCTACCGCTTCGTCGCCGGCGACTCGCAGATGCCGTTCCTCGACACCGTGCAGGGGCCGAAGAGTCCGGTGGAGGTCTCCGCCGACATCCTGCGCGCCCTGCGCGAGCGCGCCGAGGCGAGCCTCGGCGGCGAGCTGGTCGGCGCGGTGATCACCGTGCCGGCCTACTTCGATGACGCCCAGCGCCAGGCCACCAAGGACGCCGCGCGCCTGGCCGGCCTCAACGTGTTGCGCCTGCTCAACGAGCCGACCGCCGCGGCGGTGGCCTACGGCCTCGACAAGGGTGCCGAAGGGGTGATCGCCATCTACGACCTGGGCGGCGGGACCTTCGACATCTCCATCCTGCGCCTGACCCGCGGCGTGTTCGAGGTGCTGGCCACCGGCGGCGACAGCGCCCTCGGCGGCGACGACTTCGACCACGCCATCGCCGGCTGGATCATCGAGCAGGCCGGGCTGTCCGCCGATCTCGATCCGGGCGCCCAGCGCCACCTGCTGCAGGTCGCCTGCGCCGCCAAGGAAGCGCTGACCGATGCCGGAGAAGTGACCGTCAGTCACGGCGACTGGTCCGGCACGCTGAGCCGCGCGCAGTTCGACGCGCTGATCGAGCCGCTGCTGGCGCGCAGCCTGAAGGCCTGCCGCCGCGCGGTGCGCGACGCCGGCATCGAGCTGGACGAGGTCGAGGCGGTGGTCATGGTCGGCGGCTCGACCCGCGTGCCGCGCGTGCGCGAGGCGGTGGGCGAGCTGTTCGGTCGCACCCCGCTGACCGACATCGACCCCGACGAGGTGGTGGCCATCGGCGCCGCCATCCAGGCCGACACCCTGGCCGGCAACAAGCAGGGCGAGGAACTCCTGCTGCTCGACGTCATCCCGCTGTCGCTCGGTCTCGAGACCATGGGCGGGCTGATGGAGAAGGTGATCGCGCGCAACACCACCATCCCGGTGGCGCGCGGCCAGGAGTTCACCACCTACAAGGATGGCCAGACGGCCATGATGATCCACGTGCTGCAGGGCGAGCGCGAGCTGGTCAGCGACTGCCGTTCGCTGGCGCGCTTCGAGCTGCGCGGCATCCCGCCGATGGTCGCCGGCGCGGCGAAGATCCGCGTGACCTTCCAGGTCGACGCCGACGGTCTGCTCAGCGTCTCCGCCCGCGAGCTGAGCTCCGGCGTCGAGGCGAGCATCCAGGTCAAGCCGTCCTACGGCCTCAGCGACGGCGAGATCGCCCGCATGCTGCAGGACTCCTTCGCCCACGCCGGCGAGGACAAGGCCGCCCGCGCCCTGCGCGAGCAGCAGGTCGAGGCCGAGCGTCTGCTCGAGGCCGTGCAGGCGGCGCTGGCCGCCGACGGCGAGCGCCTGCTGGAGGCCGACGAGCGCGCGATGATCGACCACGAAATGCAGGTGCTGCGCGAACTGGCCGCAGGCTCAGATACCGCCGCCATCGAGCGCCAGGTGCGTCGTCTGTCCCAGGTCACCGACGCCTTCGCCGCCCGGCGCATGGACGCCAGCGTCAAGGCCGCCCTGGCCGGTCGCCAGCTCAACGAAATCGAGGAATAAGCCATGCCGCAGATCGTCTTTCTGCCCAACGCCGAACACTGCCCGGAAGGTGCGGTGGTCGAGGCCAAGACCGGCGAGACCATCATCGAGGCCGCGCTGCGCAACGACATCGACATCGTCCACGCCTGCGAGATGTCCTGCGCCTGCACCACCTGCCACGTGATCGTGCGCGAGGGCTTCGCTTCGCTGGAGCCGTCCGACGAGCTGGAGGACGACATGCTCGACAAGGCCTGGGGCCTGGAGCCGGAGTCGCGGCTGTCCTGCCAGGCGCGGGTCGGCAAGGAGGACCTGGTGGTGGAGATTCCCAAGTACACCATCAACCAGGTCAACGAGAGCCACTGACTGCGGAGCCGCCCATGAGCCTGAAATGGACCGATGTGCTGGAGATCGCCATCCAGCTCGCCGACAGCAAGCCGGACGTCGATCCGCGCTTCGTCAACTTCGTCGACCTGCACAACTGGGTGGTCGGCCTGCCGGAGTTCGCCGACGACCCGCAGCGCGGCGGCGAGAAGGTGCTGGAGGCCATCCAGGCGGCCTGGATCGAAGAGGCCGAGTAAGCGCGCCAATGCCCCTGCAGCCGGTAGGGTGGAAAACGCGCATCGCGATTTTCCACCGTTGACCCTGCGCAGGTGCTGGAAAAGACCTGCGGTCGTTTTCCACCCTGCGCCTGTCTGGGTCTGCCGGCGCCGCCCGGCGCGCCGGTACGCATTTCATCCCAACCCGCGTATAATCCGCGGGTTTCGTTTATCGGACTTTCTGCGCGCTGCCTCGCCTGCCGATGGCGGCGCGCATTGGTTTAACCGTCAACCTGCCTTCCGGAGTTTTTCCATGGCCCTGCAACGCACCTTCTCCATCATCAAGCCCGATGCCGTCGCCAAGAACGTGATCGGCGAAATCACCACCCGTTTCGAGAAGGCCGGCCTGCGCGTCGTCGCCTCCAAGATGGTCCAGCTGTCCGAGCGCGAAGCGGCCGGCTTCTACGCCGAGCACAGCGAGCGCGGCTTCTTCAAGGACCTGGTGGCCTTCATGACCTCCGGTCCGGTCATCGTCCAGGTGCTGGAAGGCGAAGACGCCGTCCTGAAGAACCGCGAGCTGATGGGCGCCACCAATCCGAAGGAAGCCGCTCCGGGCACCATCCGCGCCGACTTCGCCGTGTCCATCGACGAGAACGCCGTGCACGGTTCCGACTCCGAGGCCTCCGCTGCCCGCGAGATCGCCTACTTCTTCTCCGCTACCGAGCTGTGCAACCGCATCCGCTAAGCGCGGAACGGTGAGGGTGAATCCATGAGCGAAACGACTGGCAAGGTCAACCTGCTGGGGCTGACCCAGCCGCAGCTGGAACAGTTCTTCGAGGCCATCGGCGAGAAGCGCTTCCGTGCCGGCCAGGTGATGAAATGGATTCACCACTTTGGCGCCGAAGACTTCGACGCCATGACCAATCTCGGCAAGGCCCTGCGCGAAAAGCTCAAGGCCTGTGCCGAGATCCGCGGTCCCGAGATCGTCAGCCAGGACATCTCCAGCGACGGCACCCGCAAGTGGGTGGTGCGCGTGGCGTCCGGCAGCTGCGTCGAGACCGTGTACATCCCGGTCGATGGACGCGGCACCCTGTGCGTGTCCTCGCAGGCCGGCTGCTCGCTGGACTGCAGCTTCTGCTCCACCGGCAAGCAGGGCTTCAACAGCGACCTGACCGCCGCCGAGATCATCGGCCAGGTGTGGATCGCCAACAAATCCTTCGGCACCGTGCCGGCGAAGATCGATCGCGCCATCAC
Organism: Stutzerimonas stutzeri; assembly: GCF_024451105.1. GTDB lineage: Bacteria > Pseudomonadota > Gammaproteobacteria > Pseudomonadales > Pseudomonadaceae > Geopseudomonas > Geopseudomonas stutzeri_A. The sequence goes on along the minus strand of NZ_JANGEY010000001.1, from coordinate 327,352 downwards.
CAACGTGGTGATGATGGGCATGGGCGAGCCGCTGCTGAACTTCGACAACGTCGTGTCCGCCATGAGCATCATGATGGACGACCTCGGCTACGGCATCTCCAAGCGCAAGGTGACCCTGTCCACCTCGGGCGTGGCGCCGATGATCGACGAGCTGGGCAAGGTGATCGACGTGTCGCTGGCACTGTCGCTGCACGCGCCCAACGACGAGCTGCGCAGCCAGCTGATCCCGCTGAACCGGAAGTATCCGCTGGAGGTGGTGCTGGCCGCCTGCAACCGCTACATCTCCGGGCTCGGCAAGGAGCGCGTGCTGACCGTCGAGTACACCCTGCTCAAGGACGTCAACGACCAGCCCGAGCACGCCTTGCAGATGGCCGAGCTGCTGCGCGACACGCCGTGCAAGATCAATCTGATTCCGTTCAACCCCTTCCCGCACTCCGGCTACCAGCGGCCGAGCAACAACGCCATCCGGCGCTTCCAGGACCTGTTGTGGAAGGCCGGCTACAACGTTACGGTGCGTACCACCCGCGGCGACGACATCGACGCCGCCTGCGGCCAGCTGGTCGGCCAGGTACAGGACCGTACCCGGCGCAGCGAACGCTACATCGCCGTGCGCCAGCTGGACGCCGAAGGCGAACAGCCCGGTTCCGCCGGCGCGTGAAACTGACGAGGGAGTCCGTGCATGCTGTTGCGTACCACCATGTTCCTGCTGCTCGGCGGCCTGCTCGGCGGCTGCGTGACCACCGGCAACCAGGATCCGCTGAAGACCTCCGAGGGGCGCAGCGGCGCCCGTGACGCCTACATCCAGCTGGGCATCGGCTACCTGCAGGCCGGCAGCACCGAGCAGGCCAAGGTGCCGCTCAAGCAGGCGCTGACGCTCGACCCCGCCAATGCCGATGCGCACGCCGCGCTGGCCCTGGTGTTCCAGACCGAGCTGGAGCCCAAGCTGGCCGACGAGCACTACCGCAAGGCGCTGGCGGCGCGACGCGACGCGCGCATCCTCAACAACTACGGCAGCTTCCTGTTCGAACAGCAGCGCTACCGGGAGGCCTACGAGCGTTTCGAGCAGGCCGCCGAAGATCACCTCTATCCGGAGCGCTCGCGGGTCTACGAGAACCTCGGCCTGACCTCGCTGCGGCTCGGCCAGCGCGAGCAGGCGCTGGAGCACTTCGAGAAGTCCCTGCGACTGAACCGCAACCAGCCGCGCGTGCTGCTGGAAATGGCCCAGCTGTCCTTCGAAGAACGCCACTACGTGCCGGCCCGCGGCTACTACGAGCGCTTCCTGGGTGCCTCCCGCGGCGCTCAGGATGCCCGCAGCCTGCTGCTCGGCATCCGTCTGGCGACGATCTTCGAAGACCGTGACCGGGCCTCCAACTACGCCTTGCAGCTGCGCCGCCTGTACCCCGGCACGGCTGAGTACCGCCAATACCTCGCGGAGCAACAATGAGCATGTCGCAGATCGAAGCGGTGGCCGTGGCCTCGTGCAGCAATCCTGGCGAGACCCTCCGTCAGGCGCGGGAGGAGCGGGGCTGGCAACTGGCCGAAGTGGCCGCTCAGCTCAACCTGACCGCCCATGCCCTGAGCCAGCTGGAGGCCGGCGAGTTCGAGCGGCTGCCGGGGCATACCTTCGCCCGTGGCTACATCAGGGCCTACGCCAAGCTGCTCGGCCTCGATCAGGCCGAACTGGTCGGCGCCTTCGACCGTTACACCGGTACCGACGCCAGCGGCAGCACCGTGCACAGCCTGGGCCAGGTGCCCGAGCCGCTGCGCCTGTCGCGTACCCTGCTGCGCCTGGTCAGCGCCGTGCTGCTGCTGCTGTTGCTGCTGCTCGGCTACTTCTGGTGGCAGGAGCGTCCGGAGCGTCTCAGCGAGCTGGGCGTGTTCGGCCTCAAGCACATCGAGGTGGAGAGCGCCGACGGCACCACCGAGCTGCATCCGCTGGAGGAGCCCGAGGATCAGGCGGTCGCCGAGGCCTTGCAGGACGGCGAGCCGTTGCGGCTCGCCGAAGGTACCGCGGCTGACGCCGCAACCCCGGCGGAGCCCGCCGCCGCGCCGTTCCCGCCGGCAGCCGCTCCGCTCGGCGCTACGGTCGTCGCCACGCCCCCGGCCGCAGCTCCGGCGCCGACCGGCACCGCCGCCCCGGCCCCGCAGGCCGCGCCGGTCGCTTCGGCAGTGGCTGCGGCGAGTGCCGTGCCCGACGCGCCGGCTGCGGCGGCCGCTGTCGCGCCGGCCGACGCCGCGCCGGCGACTCCGTCGCTCGCCGCGGGGGAGGGCCTGGTGCAGGTCACCTTCAGCGCCGACTGCTGGACCCAGGTCACCGACGCCAACGGTCGCGTGCTGGTCAGCGTGGTCAAGCGCGCCGGCGAGACCCTGCAGGTTGCCGGCAAGGCGCCGCTCGAGCTGCGTCTGGGCAATGCCCGCGCTGCCACGGTGCGCTACAACGCCGAGCCGGTGAGTCTTGGCACCATCAGCAGCGGCGGCACCGCCCGCCTCACCCTGGGACAGTAAGATGCACTGCCAATCCCCGATCAAACGTCGCCTGTCGCGGCAGATCCGCGTCGGCTCGGTACTGGTCGGCGGCGATGCGCCGATCTCGGTGCAGAGCATGACCAACACCGATACCTGCGACGTTGACGCCACCGTGGCGCAGATCCGCCGCCTCGAGCAGGCCGGCGCCGACATCGTGCGCGTCTCGGTGCCGGACATGGACGCCGCCGAAGCCTTCGGCCGCATCAAGCAGCAGGTGCAGGTGCCGCTGGTCGCCGACATCCATTTCGACTACAAGATCGCCCTGCGCGTCGCCGAACTGGGCGTCGACTGCCTGCGCATCAATCCGGGCAACATCGGCCGCGAAGACCGCGTGCGCGCGGTGGTCGACTGCGCCCGTGACAAGGGCATCCCGATCCGCATCGGTGTCAACGCCGGTTCGCTGGAGAAGGACCTGCAGAAGAAGTACGGCGAGCCGACCCCCGAGGCGCTGCTGGAATCCGCCTTGCGCCATGTCGAGCACCTCGACCGTCTGGACTTCCAGGACTTCAAGGTCAGCGTCAAGGCCTCCGACGTGTTCATGGCGGTCGCCGCCTACCGCCTGCTCGCCGCGCAGATCGAGCAGCCGCTGCACCTGGGCATCACCGAGGCCGGCGGCCTGCGTTCCGGCACCGTCAAGTCTGCGGTGGGCCTCGGCATGCTGCTCGCCGAGGGCATCGGCGACACCCTCCGCGTGTCGCTGGCCGCCGATCCGGTCGAGGAGATCAAGGTCGGCTTCGACATCCTCAAGTCGCTGCGCCTGCGCTCGCGGGGCATCAACTTCATCGCCTGCCCGAGCTGCTCGCGGCAGAACTTCGACGTGGTGAAGACCATGAACGAGCTGGAGCAGCGCGTCGAGGACCTGCTGGTGCCGCTCGACGTGGCGGTGATCGGCTGCGTGGTCAACGGCCCGGGCGAAGCCAAGGAGGCCCACGTCGGCCTCACCGGCGGCACGCCCAACCTGGTCTACATCGACGGCAAGCCGGCGCACAAGCTGGACAACGACAACCTGGTGGACGAGCTGGAAAGGCTGATCCGCCGGAAAGCGGCGGAGAAGGCGGCGGCCGACGCCCGCCTGATCGCCCGCAGCTAAGGAATTCGCGTGAGCAAGAACATCCAGGCCATCCGTGGCATGAACGACATCCTGCCGGAGCAGACCCCGCTCTGGCGCCATCTCGAGAGCAGCGTCGCCGGCCTGCTCGACGGCTACGGCTACCGGCAGATCCGCATGCCGATCGTCGAGTCCACCGACCTGTTCAAGCGCTCGATCGGCGAGGTCACCGACATCGTCGAGAAGGAGATGTACACCTTCGCCGACCGCAACGGCGACTCGCTGACCCTGCGCCCGGAGGGCACCGCCTCCTGCGTGCGCGCGGTACAGGAGCACGGCCTGATCGGCGGCGGCCAGCCGCAGAAGCTCTGGTACATCGGCCCGATGTTCCGCCACGAGCGCCCGCAGAAGGGCCGCTACCGGCAGTTCCACCAGATCGGCGTGGAGCTGTTCAACTTCGACGGCCCGGACGTCGACGCCGAACTGATCGTGCTGACCTGGCGCCTGTGGGGCATCCTCGGCATCCGCGACGCGGTGCGGCTGGAACTCAACAGCCTGGGCAGCAGCGACGACCGCGCGCGCTACCGCGAGGCGCTGGTCGAGTACCTGTCGGTGCGCTTCGAGCGGCTCGACGAGGACAGCCAGCGCCGCCTGGCCAGCAACCCGCTGCGCATCCTCGACAGCAAGAACCCCGACACCCAGGCGCTGCTGGTCGACGCGCCGAAGCTGGCCGACTACCTCTCCGACGAGTCGCGCCTGCACTTCGCGGGCCTCACCGCGCGCCTGGACGCCGCCGGCATCCCCTACGTGCTCAATCCCAAGCTGGTGCGCGGCCTCGACTACTACGGCAAGACCGTGTTCGAGTGGACCACCGACCGGCTCGGCGCCCAGGGCACCGTCTGTGCGGGCGGCCGCTACGATGGCCTGGTCGAACAGCTCGGCGGCAAGCCGACCCCGGCGGTGGGCTTCGCCATGGGCATCGAGCGCCTGGTGCTGCTGATCGAGACCCTGGAGCAGGTGCCGGCCGAGCTGGCCCGCCAGGTCGACGTCTACCTGGCCGCCTTCGGCGAGCGCGCCGAACTGGCCGCGCTCAAGCTCTCCGAGCAGTTGCGCGATGCCGTCCCCGGTCTGCGCCTGGCGGTCAACGCCGGCGCCGGTAGCTTCAAGAGCCAGCTGAAGAAGGCCGACAAGAGCGGCGCGCTGTTCGCGCTGATCCTCGGCGAGGACGAACTCGGCCAGCAGGTGGTCGGCGTCAAGCCGCTGCGCGGCGACGCCGCCCAGCAGACCATCGCCTGGGATGCGCTGCCCGCGCATCTCGCTGCCTGCCTGGCGCAGGCCTGAACCTGAACAAGATCTAGGGAGTGACCGCGGTGACCTCGCAGACCGAAGAAGAACAACTGGCGGCGATCAAGGACTGGTGGCAGCGCAACGGCAAGCCGTTGCTGGCCGGCGGCGCCCTGGCGCTGGTCGGCATGTTCGGCTGGCAGTTCTGGCAGAACCACCAGACCAACCAGACCCATGCCGCCTCGGTGCTCTACCAGCAACTGGTGGAGATCACCCTGAACAGCCCGGCCGAGCCGGATGTGGCCAAGGTCGGCGAACTGGCCGGGCGTCTCGGCAAGGACTTCGCCGGCAGCCACTACGCCCAGTACGCCAGCCTGCTGCTGGCGCGCGTGGCGGTGGACAGCGGGCGCCTCGACGAGGCCGCCGCCGAGCTGCGCAAGGTGCTCGACAAGCCGGCCGACGCGACTCTCGGCGAGGTGGCGCGTCAGCGCCTGGCCCGCGTGCTGGCCGCCCAAGAGAAGACCGAGGAGGCCCTGGCGCTGCTCGCCGGCGAGGCCGCGGCGGCCTTCGTCGCCGGCCGCGAGGAGCTGCGCGGCGACCTGCTGGCGCGCCTGGGCCGCAGCGGCGAGGCGCGCAGCGCCTACGAGAAGGCGCGCGCGGCGCTGCCGCAGGAGGCGGGCCTCGGCACGCTGCAGATCAAGCTGGACGACCTGGCCGACGGAGACGCCTGATGATGCGCTGGACTCATGCGGTAATGCTGGCGGCGGCGGTGCTCGCCGTCGGTTGCAGCAGCAATTCGAGCAAGGAACTGCCGCCGGCCGAACTGGAGAAGTTCGCCGAGGAAGTGCGCCTGGACAAGCAGTGGAGCCGCTCCATCGGCAAGGGCCAGGGCAAGACCTGGAACCAGCTGGAGCTGGCGGTCGAGGGCGACAGTCTGTTCGCCGCCGACGTCGAAGGCCTGGTGGTGGCGATGCACCGCGAGACCGGCAAGGTGCTGTGGAAGCGCGAGCTCGACAAGCCGGTTTCCGGCGGCGTCGGCGCCGGCTACGGGCTGGTGCTGGTCGGCACTCTCAAGGGCGAAGTGATCGCCCTCGACGCGCTCGACGGCGAGATCCGCTGGCGTGCGCGGGTCGGCAGCGAGGTGCTCGCCGCGCCGGCCAGCAACGGCAGCGTGGTGGTGGTGCAGACCCAGGACGACCGCCTGTTCGGCCTCGACGCCGACAGCGGCGAGCGCCTGTGGAGCTACGACAGCACCCCGGCGGTGCTGACCCTGCGCGGCACCGGCGCGCCGGTGGTGACCAACCAGCTGGCGGTGGCCGGCCTGTCCAGCGGCAAGGTGATCGCCCTCGACGTGCAGCGCGGCATCCCGGTGTGGGAGCAGCGTGTGGCCGTGCCGCAGGGGCGTACCGAGCTGGAGCGCATGGTCGACATCGACGGCGGTCTGCTGCTGTCCGGCGGTACTCTGTACGTGGTGACCTACCAGGGCCAGCTGGCCGCCATCGACCTGATGAGCGGTCGCCCGCTGTGGCAGCGCCAGGCGTCCAGCTACGTCGGCCTGTCCAGCGGCTTCGGCAACATCTACCTCAGCCAGGCCGGCGGCAGCGTCGAGGGCATCGACGAGCGCTCGACCTCGGCGCTGTGGAGCAACGACGCCCTGGCGCGCCGCCAGCTGACCACCCCGGCGGTGTTCTCCAGCAACGTGGCGGTAGGCGATCTGGAAGGCTACCTGCACCTGCTGAGCCAGGTGGACGGCCGTTTCGTCGGCCGCGTGCGGGTCGACAGCGACGGCCTGCGCGCCCGTCCGCTGGTGGTCGGCGACTGGCTGTACGCCTACGGCAACAGCGGCAAGCTGGTGGCCTACACCCTGCGCTGAGGCGCCTCTCGGTGTCCGGCCTGCGCTGGCGGGCCGCTGCCGAGCGTACCGCCGGGAGGCGGTACATACCCATCAGCGGCCGCTGCAACTAGACTGCAGCGGCCGTTGCGTTTTTCACGAATTACCCTATGGAGAGCCGCATGGTTCCCGTTATCGCTCTGGTGGGACGCCCCAACGTCGGCAAGTCCACCCTGTTCAACCGCCTGACCAAGAGCCGCGACGCCATCGTCGCCGACTACGCCGGCCTGACCCGCGACCGCAAGTACGGCGAGGCCAAGTGGCAGGGCCGCACCTACATCGTCATCGACACCGGAGGCATCTCCGGCGACGAGGAAGGCATCGACGCGAAGATGGCCGAGCAGTCGCTGCAGGCCATCGAGGAAGCCGACGCCGTGCTGTTCATGGTCGACTCGCGCGCCGGGATGACCGCCGCCGACCAGATGATCGCCGAGCACCTGCGCAAGAACAACAAGCGCACCTTCCTGGTCGCCAACAAGGTCGACACCGTCGACCCCGAGATCGCTCGCGCCGAGTTCAGCCCGCTGGCGATCGGCGACGCCTTCCCGGTCGCCGCCGCCCACGGTCGCGGCGTCAACGCCCTGCTGCAGGCGGCGCTGGGGGTGTTCCCCAGGGACGAGGGCGAGGAGGACGAGTTCGCCGAGGGCGAAGCTGGCGAGGAGGGCGCCGCCGCCGAACCGAAGCAGCGCATCCCCGGCCCCGACGAGCACGCCGGAATCAAGATCGCCATCATCGGCCGGCCCAACGTCGGCAAGTCGACCCTGGTCAACCGCATGCTCGGCGAGGAGCGGGTGATCGTCTACGACCAGGCCGGCACTACCCGCGACAGCATCTACATCCCCTTCGAGCGCGACGAGCACAAGTACACCCTGATCGATACCGCCGGCGTGCGCCGCCGCGGCAAGATCTTCGAAGCGGTGGAAAAGTTCTCGGTGGTGAAGACCCTGCAGGCGATCCAGGACGCCAACGTGGTGATCTTCGTCATGGACGCCCGCGAAGGCGTGGTCGACCACGACCTCAACCTGCTCGGCTTCGTGCTGGAGACCGGCCGCGCGCTGGTCATCGCCCTCAACAAGTGGGACGGCATGGACAGCCACGAGCGCGAGCGGGTGAAGTCCGAGCTGGAACGGCGCCTGCAGTTCGTCGACTTCGCCGACATCCACTTCATCTCCGCGCTGCACGGCACCGGCGTCGGCCACCTGTACAAGTCGGTGCAGGAGTCGTTCCGCTCGGCAGTGACCCGCTGGCCGACCAGCTTCCTCACCCAGGTCCTCGAGGACGCGGTCAGCACCCACCAGCCGCCGCTGGTCAACGGCCGCCGGATCAAGCTGCGCTACGCCCACCTCGGCGGCGCCAACCCGCCGCTGATCGTGATCCACGGCAACCAGGTGGACGCGGTGCCGCGCGCCTACGCGCGCTACCTGGAGAACACCTACCGGCGGGTGCTCAAGCTGGTCGGTACGCCGATCCGCATCGAGTTCAAGGGCGGCGAGAACCCCTACGAGGGCAAGAAGAACACCCTCACCGTCCGCCAGGTGAACAAGAAGCGCCGGCTGATGAGCCACCACAAGAAGGCCGAGAAGAAGAAGAAGGACAAGCGCCGCTGAGGCCCTGTCCTGCAGTGAAAGACGCCGCCGGCCCGCCAGGGCGGCGGCGTTTTTCATGGCGCCGGCGCGGTTCTGTAGGGTGGACAACTCGCGCAGCGATTGCCCACCGGTGCCAGGCCAGATCGGTGGACAAGGCTGCGCCGTTGTCCACCCTGCGCTTCAGCGCTGCTCTTTCAGCCAGCGCAGCGCGCCCAGCCCCGCCGCCCGGCCGCTGGCGAAGCAGGCGGTGAGCAGGTAGCCGCCGGTCGGCGCCTCCCAGTCGAGCATCTCGCCGGCGCAGAACACCCCGGGCAACGCCTGCAGCATCAGATTATCGTCCAGTGCCGCGAACGGCACGCCGCCGGCGCTGCTGATCGCCTCGTCGAGCGGCCGCGGGCGCACCAGCGTGAGTGGCAGCGCCTTGATCGCCGCCGCCAGCCGCTCCATGTCCTGGAAGGTGGCGGCGTCGGTCAGCTCGCGCAAGAGACCCGCGCGCACGCCGTCGATGCCGAGGCCGGCCAGGTGGCGGGCCATCGAGCGTGAGCCGCGCGGCTTGTTCAGCGCGGCAGCGACCTGCTCGCGGGAGCGACTGGGCAGCAGGTCGAGATGGACGACGGCGCGGCCGTCGCGGGCGATGCGCTCGCGGATCGGCGCCGACAGCGCGTAGATCAGGCTGCCTTCCACGCCCTTGTCGGTGACCACGAACTCGCCCTGGCGCGGCGCCTGGCCATCCAGGCGGAGCGCCACCGGCTTGACCGGCGCGCCGGCGAACTTGCCGGCGAACAAGGCGCTCCAGCCGGCCACCTCGAAGCCGCAGTTGCTCGGCTGCAGCGGCGCCACCACGACGCCGCGCTGCGCCAGCAGCGGTATCCAGGCGCCGTCCGAGCCCAGGCGCGCCCAGCTGCCGCCACCGAGCGCCAGCACCGTGGCATCGGCCTGCACTCGCCGCTCGCCCTCGCTCGTGGCGATGCGCAGCGCGCCGGACGCGTCCCAGCCCAGCCAGCGCGCGCGGGTATGCAGCGCAACGCCCGCCTCGCGCAGGCGCCTGAGCCAGGCGCGCAGCAGCGGCGCGGCCTTCATGTCGGTGGGGAACACCCGCCCGGAGCTGCCGACGAAGGTGTCGATGCCCAGGCCATGGATCCACGCGCGCAGCGCGTCGGCGTCGAAGTCTTCGAGCAGGCGGCCGATCTCGCCGGCGCGTGCGCCGTAGCGCTGCACGAAGGCCGGCTTCGGCTCGGCATGGGTGATGTTCATGCCGCCGACCCCGGCGAGCAGGAACTTGCGGCCCAGCGAGGGCATGGCGTCGAACAGCTCGACCTGCGCGCCGCCGGCGGCGAGCATTTCGGCGGCCATCAGGCCGGCGGGGCCGCCGCCGATCACGGCGACGCGGGGGCAAGCGGGAAGCGGGGAGCTGGACATGGCGGGCGGCGGACTGGGAAACGGGGCCGGCATTCTAGCAGCAGGCCGGCATGCCGCTGCAGCGACGCCCAGCTCGCCAGCCCCAGCGGTGCACACGGCGCACCCTACGGGCGGATGCCGTGCGCTAGGGGGCGCCGCGCGCACCGGCCAACCTACAACGCTGCGACCCAGCCGCCGCGCCGCGCGATGCGCCAGGCGCAGGCGCCGAGGATCAGGCTGCGCAGCGCCATGAAGGCGAGGAAGGCCAGCCACAGCCCGGCGTTGCCGAGGCCCTGCAGCCACCAGGCCAGCGGCAGGGCGAGGGCCAGCGCCAGCAGCATGGCGTCGCGCATCTCCCGCGCCCGGGTGGCGCCGATGAACAGGCCGTCCAGCAGGTAGCTCCACACCGCCAGCAGCGGCAGGGCGGCGAGGAACGGCAGATGGGCGTGGGCGATGGCGCGCACCGCGGCGATGTCGGTCTGCAGGTCGACGAACCAGGTACCGGCGAGCAGGAAGAAGGCGGCGAAGCCGAGGCTGGCGAGCAGCGACCAGAGCCCCGCCACCCACAGGCCGCGGCGCAGCGCCAGGCGGTCGCGCGCGCCCAGGGCGTGGCCGCACAGCGCCTCGACGGCATGGGCCAGGCCATCGAGGGCGTGCGCGGTGAGCAGCAGACCGTTGAGCAGCAGGGCATTGGCCGCCACCGTGGCGTCGCCCAGGCGGGTACCCTGCACGGTCATCAGGAAGAACACGCTCTGCAGCGCCAGGGTGCGCAGCAGGATGTCGCGGTTGACCGCCAGCAGCGGTCGCCAGGCGGCCCAGCGGCGCAGCGCCGGCCAGTCGCTGCGGCCGGCGTATTCGCCCAGGCGGCGGCGGGCGAGCCAAAGGCCGAGCAGCGCGCCGCTCCATTCGGCGAGCACCGAGGCCCAGGCGGCGCCGGCCACGCCCCAGCCGAGGCCGAGGACGAACCACAGGTCGAGCGCGACGTTGAGCAGGTTGGCTACCAGCAGCATGGCCAGCGGCGCGCGGGCGTTCTGGCTGCCGAGCAGCCAGCCGATCAGCGCGTAGCTGGCCAGCGCCGCCGGCAGGCCGAGCAGGCGGATGTGCAGGTAGTCGCGGGCCAGGGCATCCAGTTCGGCGCCCGGCTGCATCAGGCCGAGCAGCGCCGGGAGCAGCGGCAGCGCCAGCAGGCTGCAGAGCAGGGCCAACAGTCCGGCCAGCAGCAGGCCCTGGATCAGCAGGGCGCGCAGCGCGCCGCCGTCGCCGCGCCCGCTGGCCTGGGCGGCGAAGCCGGTGGTGCCCATGCGCAGGAAGCCGAAGGTCCACACCAGCAGGCTGTACAGGCTGCCGCCGACCGCGGCGGCGCCGAGCTGGTGGGCGTGCGGCAGGTGGCCGACCACCGCGCTGTCGACCAGCGCCACCAGCGGCACCGACAGGTTGGAGAGGATCATCGGCCCGGCCAGCGCCCACACCCGGCGCTGGGTGGGGGCGTGCCGCCAGGCGTCGCACCAGACGCTCATCGGCTCATTCCGCGACAGGCGGGGCCGGCGAGGCCCGGAAGGGCTCGGCACGCCAAGGGATCGGGGGCGCGTTTCAGCGCAGGATCAGCAGCGGCGAGGAACAGGCGCGCAGCAGGTGGCTGGTGGTGCTGCCGACCAGATACTGACGGATCCGCGAATGGCCGTAGGCACCCATCACCAGCAGGTCGAGGTCGTATTCGGCCTGGTAGTCGAGCAGGGCCTCGTCCACCTCGCCCGTGCGCAGGCTGGCCGTCACCGGGTAGCCGGCCTGCTGCAGGGTCGCACAGTCGGCGTCCAGCTGTGCCCGGGTGGCGGCGTCGGGCTCGCCGACCAGCACCAGGTGGCAGGACAGGCCGGCCAGCAGCGGGCTGCCGCTCAGCTGCGCGACGGCGCGGCGGCTGGTGGCACTGCCGTCCCAGGCCAGCAGCAGGCTTTCCGGCGTCCGGAACCGCGTCGGGCTGACCAGGATCGGCCGCTGCAGGGTGCGGATCACGCTCTCCAGCTGGCTGCCGACCAGCAGGCCGAGATTGCCGCTGGCCTCGCCCTGGCGGCCGATCACCAGCAGGCGGATGTCGTTCTCCAGCTCGCGCAGCGCGTCCACCAGCTCGCCCTGCTGCTGGCGCAGCTGCGGGGCGATCACCCCGGCCGCGCAGGCGCGTCGGCTCGCCGCGTCCAGCATCAGCCGGCCTTCCTCCAGCGCCAGCTGCGCGCGCTGCGCGTCGAGCGCCGCCAGCTCCGCCTGCAGCTGCTCGCGGCGGCCCAGGCCGGTATCGCTGGGCAGGGCGCTGCTGGTCGGGTAGCGGGCGCTGTCGAGCATGTGCAGGAAGGTCAGCGGCGCGTCCAGGCTCAGGCTGGCCCAGGCCGCGTAGTCGCAGACCGCCGGGGCGCTGGCCGAGCCGTCGATACAGGCCATCACGTTGCTCATCGGAAACTCCTTGTCGTCGGGACTGACATCCATCGCTGCCCCGGAGCGGGGCGCGCCTGCCGCGGCGGGCGGGCAGACGAAAACACCGATTATGCGGCTCTGCCCGCAGGGCATCGGGGGCGAGCGTCACGCTATCGACGCTCAGCCGCGGCGGATCAGCCACACCCCGGCGACGACCAGCACCAGGCCGGCGACCTTGCCGAGACTCAGCGAGGACTGCGGAAAGCCGGCCCAGCCGAAGTGATCGAGGACCACGGCGGCGGTGAGCTGGCCGGCGAGGATCAGCGACATGAACAGCAGGGCGCCGACGCGCGGTGCGGCGAAGGCGGCGCTGACCACGAACAGCACGCCGAGCAGGCCGCCGGTCCAGTGCCACCAGCTCAGCCCGCGGAACGGCGCCAGGCTCGTGGGCAGCTCACGCTGGGCGAGGGTGACGAACAGCAGCGCCAGGCTGCCGACCACGAAGGAGATCAGCGAGGCCGCCAGCACGCTGTCGATGTGCCGCGCCAGCTGGGCGTTGACGCCGGCCTGCACGGGCATCATGGCGCCGGAGAGCAGCGGCAGGGCGAGCAGGAACCAACTGGGCAGCGACATGGCGGACTCCGGTGAGCGGGAACGCCGCATAGTATGCCGCAACTGGCAGTGCCCGCCGGCTGGACTATGGTTAAGGCGAAGCGGTCGCCCGGCCCGCCGGGCGGCCTTTCCCTGCCTGACGAGGAGCGCACGATGGACATGAACCGTCGGCAATTCTTCAAGGTCTGCGGTGTCGGCCTGGGTGCCTCGAGCCTGGCGGCTCTGGGCATGGCGCCGCCGCCGGCCTACGCCGAGACGATCCGCCACTTCAAGCTGGCCAGCACCCGCGAGACGCGCAACACCTGCCCGTACTGCTCGGTCGGCTGTGGCCTGATCATGTACAGCCGTGGTGATGGCGGCAAGAACGTGGTCCAGGAGATCATCCACATCGAGGGCGACGCCGACCACCCGGTCAACCGCGGCACCCTGTGCCCGAAGGGCGCCGGCCTGCTCGACTTCGTGCACAGCCCCAACCGCCTCAGATACCCCGAGGTGCGCGAAGCCGGCAGCAACGCGTGGAAGCGCATCGGCTGGGACGAGGCGCTGGAGCGCATCGCCCGGCTGATGAAGGATGACCGCGACGCCAACTTCGTCGAGCGGAATGCGAGCGGGCAGACGGTCAACCGCTGGCTGACCACCGGTTTCCTCGCCGCCTCGGCGTCCTCCAACGAAGCGGGCTACATCACCCACAAGGTGGTGCGTTCGCTGGGCATGCTGGCGTTCGACAACCAGGCGCGTGTCTGACACGGCCCGACGGTGGCAGGTCTTGCCCCGACGTTTGGCCGTGGCGCCATGACCAATCACTGGTCCGACATCAAGAATGCGGACCTGGTGCTGATCATGGGCGGTAACGCCGCCGAAGCCCACCCCTGCGGCTTCAAGTGGGTGACCGAAGCGAAGGCGCACAACAAGGCGCGCCTGATCGTGGTCGACCCGCGCTTCAACCGTTCCGCCTCGGTGGCCGACCTGTACGCGCCGATCCGCACCGGCACGGACATCGCCTTCCTCGGCGGGCTGATCAACTACCTGCTGGAGAACGACAGGATCCAGCACGAATACGTGCGCAACTACACCGACCTGGCGTTCGTGGTGAAGGAGGGCTTCGCCTTCGCGGACGGCCTGTTCAACGGCTACGACGCGGACAGGCGCGGCTACCCGGACAAGTCCGCCTGGGGCTACGAGATCGGCGCGGACGGCTACGCGGTGGTCGACCCGACCCTCAGCCATCCGCGCTGCGTCTACAACCTGCTCCGGCAGCACTACAGCCGCTACACCCCGGAGCTGGTCAGCCGCATCTGCGGCACGCCGCAGGAAACCATGCTCAAGGTCTGGGAGGCCATCGCCGAAACCTCGGCGCCCGGCAAGGCGATGACCATCATGTACGCCCTCGGCTGGACCCAGCACAGCGTGGGCTCGCAGATGATCCGTACCGGTGCCATGGTGCAGTTGCTGCTCGGCAACATCGGCATGCCCGGCGGCGGCATGAACGCCCTGCGCGGCCACTCCAACATCCAGGGCCTCACCGACCTGGGCCTGCTGTCGAACCTGCTGCCGGGCTACCTGACCCTGGCCGGCGACGCCGAGCAGGACTATGCCGCCTACATCGCCAAACGCACGCAGAAACCGCTGCGCCCCGGGCAGCTGTCCTACTGGCAGAACTACGAGAAGTTCCACGTCAGCCTGATGAAGGCCTGGTTCGGCAAGGCCGCCACGGCGGAGAACGACTGGGCCTACCACTGGCTGCCCAAGCTGGACGTGCCCGGCTACGACGTGCTCAAGGTGTTCGACATGATGTTCCAGGGGCAGATCAACGGCTACTTCTGCCAGGGCTTCAACCCGATCGCCGCCTTCCCCAACAAGGCCAAGGTCGGCGCGGCGCTGGCCAGGCTCAAGTACCTGGTGATCATGGACCCGCTGGTCACCGACACCTCGGAGTTCTGGCGCAACGCCGGCGAGTTCAACGACGTCGACACGGCGAGCATCCAGACCACGGTGTTCCGCCTGCCGACCACCTGTTTCGCCGAGGAGGACGGCTCCCTGGTCAACAGCGGACGCTGGCTGCAGTGGCACTGGAAGGCCGCCGAACCGCCGGGCGAGGCGCGCACCGACATCGCCATCATGGCCGGGCTGTTCCACCGTCTGCGCGAGCTGTACCAGAAGGAGGGTGGCGCCTTCGCCGCGCCGATCCTCGGCCTCGACTGGCCGTACCTGCGCCCGGATGAGCCGGGGCCGGACGAACTGGCCCGCGAGTTCAGCGGCAAGGCGCTGGCCGACGTCACGGATCCTGCCACCGGCGCCGTGCTGGCCAAGGCCGGCGAGCAGCTGGCCGGTTTCGCCCAACTGCGCGCCGACGGCACGACCGCCAGCGGCTGCTGGATCTTCAGCGGCAGCTGGACGCAGGCCGGCAACCAGATGGCGCGGCGCGACAACGCCGACCCCTACGGCATGGGCCAGACCCTCGGCTGGGCCTGGGCCTGGCCGGCCAACCGGCGCATCCTCTACAACCGCGCCTCGGCCGATCCTTCGGGCCGGCCGTGGGATCCGGTGAAGAAGCGCCTGGTGTGGTGGAACGGCAAGAGCTGGGGTGGCACCGACGTGCCCGACTTCAAGGCCGACTCGGCACCGGAAGACGGCATGAACCCGTTCATCATGAACCCCGAAGGGGTGGCGCGCTTCTTCGCCGTCGACCGGATGGCCGAAGGGCCGTTCCCCGAGCACTACGAGCCCTTCGAGACGCCGATCGGGCGCAACCCGCTGCATGGCAACGCCCAGGCGGTGAGCAATCCGGCGGCACGGGTGTTCAAGAACGACCTGGAGCTGTTCGGCAAGGCGGAGGAATTCCCCTACGCCGCCACCACCTACCGGCTCACCGAGCACTTCCACTACTGGACCAAGCACTGCCGGCTCGCCGCCATCACCCAGCCCGAGCAGTTCGTCGAGATCGGCGAAACGCTGGCGAAGGAGCTGGGCATCAAGGCCGGCGACCGCGTCAGGGTGTCCTCCAACCGCGGCTACATCAAGGCGGTGGCGGTGGTGACCAAGCGCCTGCGGCCGCTGACGGTGGACGGCAAGACCGTGCACCACGTCGGCATCCCGATCCACTGGGGCTTCACCGGGGTGGCCAAGAACGGCTTCATCACCAACACCCTGACGCCCTTCGTCGGCGACGGCAACACGCAGACGCCGGAGTTCAAGTCGTTCCTCGTGAACGTGGAGAAGGTGTGACATGGCCAGCCAGGACATCATCGCCCGTTCCGCCACCACCACGCCGATGTCGCAGGTTCGCCAGGTCGGCGAGGTGGCCAAGCTGATCGACACCTCCAAGTGCATCGGCTGCAAGGCCTGCCAGGTGGCCTGCTCGGAGTGGAACGAGCTGCGCGACCAGGTCGGCGGCAACGCCGGCACCTACGACAACCCCAACGACCTCAGCGCCGACTCCTGGACGTTGATGCGTTTCACCGAGTACGAGAACCCCGGAACCGGCAACCTCGAATGGCTGATCCGCAAGGACGGCTGCATGCATTGTGCCGACCCCGGCTGCCTCAAGGCCTGTCCAAGCCCGGGGGCGATCGTCAAGTACGCCAACGGCATCGTCGACTTCAACCAGGACAAGTGCATCGGCTGCGGCTACTGCATCACCGGCTGCCCGTTCGACATCCCGCGCATCTCGCAGAAGGACCACAAGGCCTACAAGTGCACCCTGTGTTCCGACCGCGTGGCCGTGGGCCTGGAGCCGGCCTGCGTGAAGACCTGCCCGACCGGCGCCATCGTGTTCGGCAGCAAGGAGGACATGCAGGTGCATGCCGCCGGGCGCATCGCCGACCTCAAGGAACGCGGCTTCGACCAGGCCGGGCTGTACGACCCGGACGGCGTCGGCGGCACCCACGTGATGTACGTGCTGCACCACGCCGATCAGCCGTCGCTGTACGCGGGACTGCCCGATCAGCCGGTGATCAGCCCGCTGGTCAGCCTGTGGAAGGGCATCGCCAAGCCGCTGGCGCTGCTGGCCATGGGCGCCACCGTGCTGGCCGGTTTCTTCCACTACGTGCGGGTCGGGCCGAACAAGGTCGACGAGGAGCAGGACCCCGGCGAGCCGACGGTGCATCAGGTCGATCCGTCGGTGCACGTGGTGGATCCGAACAAGCAGCCCTGAACCGGCCGTACCCCGGCCTCTGGCCGGGGCAGCCGTGAATCCTTCCGCAGGGAGAGAGGCAAGCCTCTTCCGGGAGCCCAACATGAAACACGAGATCCAGCGCTACACCCCCTCGGAACGGTCCAACCACTGGGCCGTGGCCATCCTGTTCGTCCTCGCCGGGCTGTCCGGGCTGGCGCTGTTCCATCCGGCACTGTTCTGGCTGTCCGGGCTGTTCGGCGGCGGGGTGTGGACGCGCATCCTGCACCCCTTCCTCGGCCTGGCGATGTTCGCGCTGTTCCTGATCATGGCGCTGCGCTTCGCCGGGCATAACCGCCTGAACGCCAACGACCGCCAGTGGCTGGGGCAACTGAACGACGTGCTGTGCAACCGCGAGGACAAGCTGCCGGAAGTCGGCCGCTACAACGCCGGGCAGAAACTGCTGTTCTGGGTGCTGGTGCTGTGCATGCTGGTGCTGCTGGCCAGCGGCATCGTCATCTGGCGGCAGTACTTCGGCCATGTGTTCGGCATCGAGCTGATCCGCCTGGCCGCGCTGGCGCATGCCCTGGCGGCCTTCGTGCTGGTGACCAGCATCATCGTGCACGTCTACGCCGCCATCTGGGTCAAGGGCTCGGTGGGCGCCATGCTCACCGGCAAGGTCAGCCGCGCCTGGGCGCGCAAGCACCATCCGGGCTGGTTCAAGGAGATCGGCCGCAAGTAGGCCGGCGGTGCACCCTACGGCGGGGCAATCCACTGCGTAGGGTGCGCCGTGCGCACCATCCCTGGTCAACCCTGTGACCACGGGCAATGCCGCAGACGTGCATGCCCGAGCCGGATAGGGTGGACAACGACCGCAGGTCTTGTCCACCAGGCCCATGGCGCGGACGTGCAATCCCGCCCTCAACGTCTACGCTTCCTTTCAGGCCCCGAAAAACCACAACAAGCCCAGAAGGAGTCCTGCGTGCCAGGCACCATTCTCGAGCCCGGCCAGATCGCCGCCGCGGCCAGCAAGCCCGCCTTCCTCCAGTTGCCGCCGCGCCAGCTGTTCGCCCTGCGCGCCGAACGCCTCGCCCATCTCGCCGAAGGCCATGTGTTGGGCGACTACCTCCGATTGCTCGCCGCCGTGTGTCGAACCCAGCAGCAGGTGTTGGACGCGCCGCCGGCCGTTGCCGCCCCCGATCCGCAGCGCTGCGCCCAGGCCATCGCCCACGGCCTGCCGCCGCTGGCCTGCGACAGCGGGGTGCGCGAGGAGGCCTGGCTGGCGCTGCTCGACGCCTGGCTGACCGCCTTCGTGCCGCCCGAGCCGGCCAATCCGGCGCTGGATGCCGCCCTCGACCAGCTGCGTGGCGCCGCCGCCGGCCAGCGCAAGGCCTGGGGCGTGGCGCTGCTCGGCGGCCAATTCGCCGGCGTGCCGGCCGGCGTGGCGCCCTTCGTCGGCGCCGCCCTGCAACTGGCCTGGAGCCACTCGCTGCTCGGCCTCGACCTGTCCGCCGTCGTCGAGGTCGAGGACCAGCAGACCTGTCCGGCCTGCGGCGCGCTGCCGGTGGCCGGGGTGATCCACGGCCAGGGTTCGCGCAACGGCCTGCGCTACCTGGTCTGCTCGCTGTGCGCCTGCGAATGGCACTACGTGCGCCTCAAGTGCAGCCACTGCCGCAGCACCAAGCGCCTCGATCATCTGCACCTCGATCACTCGCCGCATGGCGTGCGCGCCGAGGCTTGCCCGGAGTGCCGCCACTACCTCAAGCAGCTCTACCTGGAACTGGAGCCGGCCGGCGAGGCGCTGTCCGCCGACCTGGCCAGCCTCGACCTCGACCTGCTGCTGGACGGCGCCGGCTACCTGCGCCAGGCGCCCAACCTGCTGCTGATCCCGGGGGGCGAGGGATGACCGCCCTGCGCCTGCCCTCGGTGGACAGGCTGCTGCGCAGCCCGGCGGTGGAACCGCTGCAGCGCCGCTATGGCCGTGAGGCGCTGCTCGCCACCCTGCGCGACCTGCTCGACGAGCTGCGCGAGCCGGCCCGCCATGGCCAATTGGCGGAGGTCGAACTCTCCGAGGCGGTGCTCGCCGGGCGCGTCGGCGAGCGTCTGGCCGCGCGCCACCAGAGCCGCGTGCGCCGGGTGTTCAACCTCACCGGCACCGTGCTGCACACCAACCTCGGCCGCGCCCTGCTGCCGCAGGCAGCGATCGACGCGGTGGTGGAGGCCGCGCGCTATCCGCTCAACCTCGAGTACGACCTGGCCAGCGGCCGGCGCGGCGACCGCGACGAGCTGGTCGAGGGCCTGCTGCGCGAGCTGACCGGCGCCGAGGCGGTCACCGTGGTCAACAACAACGCCGCCGCCGTGCTGCTGGCGCTGGCCGCGCTCGGCGCGCGCAAGGAGGGCATCATCTCGCGCGGCGAGCTGATCGAGATCGGCGGCGCCTTCCGCATCACCGACATCATGGCCCGCGCGGGAGTGAAGCTGGTCGAGGTCGGCACCACCAACCGCACCCATGCGCGCGACTACCAGGCGGCCATCGGTCCGCGCAGCGGCCTGCTGCTGCGCGTGCACACCAGCAACTACTGCGTGCAGGGCTTCACCGCCAGCGTGGCCACCGGGCAACTGGCGGCCATCGCCCATGGCCACGGCCTGCCGCTGCTCGAGGACCTGGGCAGCGGCACCCTGGTCGACCTGACCCGCTGGGGGCTGCCGGCCGAGCCGACCGTGCAGGAGGCGCTGGCCGCCGGCGCCGATATCGTCACCTTCAGCGGCGACAAGCTGCTCGGCGGCCCGCAGGCGGGGATCATCGTCGGCCGCCGCGAGCTGATCGCCAAGATCAAGAAGCACCCGCTCAAGCGCGCCCTGCGCGTCGACAAGCTGACCCTCGCCGCGCTGGAGGCGGTGCTCGGCCTGTACCGCGATCCCGAGCGTCTCGCCGAGCGGCTGCCGACCCTGCGCCTGCTCAGCCGCCCGCAGGCGGAGATCCGCGCCCAGGCCGAGCGCCTGGAGCCGCAGCTGCAGGCCGCCCTGGGGCCGAGCTGGCAGGTGAGCGTCGCGGACGCGCTGGGCATGATCGGCAGCGGCGCCCAGCCGGTGGCGCGCCTGCCCAGCGCCGCGCTGTGCCTGCGTCCCGTGCAGCCCAGGCGCCTGCGCGGCCGCGCCCTGCGCCAGCTGGAGGAGGCGCTGCGCCTGCTGCCGCTGCCGGTGATCGGCCGTCTCGACGCCGACGCCCTGTGGCTCGACCTGCGCCAGCTCGACGACGAGCCGGCCTTCGTCGCCCAGCTGGCGCAACTGGCCGGAGTCGCGTCGTGATCGTCGGCACTGCCGGGCACATCGACCACGGCAAGACCGCGCTGCTGCGCGCGCTGACCGGGACGGCCGGCGACCGCCGCCGCGAGGAGCGCGAACGCGGCATCACCATCGATCTGGGCTACAGCTATGCGGATCTGGGCGACGGTGCCTTGACCGGTTTCATCGACGTGCCCGGCCACGAGCGCTTCGTGCACAACATGCTGGCCGGGGCCGGCGGCATCGACTGCGTGCTGCTGGCGGTGGCCGCCGACGACGGGGTGATGCCGCAGACCCGCGAGCACCTGGCCATAGTCACGCTGCTCGGCATCCCGCGCGCGCTGGTGGCGTTGACCAAGATCGATCGCGTCGAGCCGGCGCGCCTGGCACAGGTGGAGCAGCAGGTGGTCTGCCTGCTGGCCGACGGCCCCTATGCCGAGGCGCCGCTGCTGCCGGTGTCCAGCGTCAGTGGCGCGGGCCTGGAGGCGCTGCGCGCGGCGCTGCTCGACGAGGCGCGGGCGGTGGCGGCGCGCGCCGCCGACGGCCATTTCCGTCTGGCCATCGACCGCGCCTTCAGCGTCGCCGGCGCCGGCGTGGTGGTCACCGGCACCGCGCTGGCCGGGCGGGTGGCGGTGGGTGACGAGCTGCTGCTCAGCCCGAGCGGGCGCCGCGTGCGGGTGCGCGGCCTGCATGCGCAGAACCGCGAGGCCATGGCCGCCTGCGCCGGCCAGCGGGTGGCGCTGAACCTCGCCGGCGAGCGGCTGGCCGTTGAGCTGCTGCATCGCGGCGACTGGCTGCTCGGCGCCGCACTGCACGCGCCGACCACGCGCATCGATATCGACCTGCGCCTGCTGCCCGGCGAGGCGCGCGCACTGCCGCACTGGACCCCCGTGCACGTGCATCTGGGCGCCGCCGATGTCACCGGCCGGGTCGCCCTGCTCGAGGGCGACAGCCTGGCACCGGGGGCGCGGGCGTTCGCCCAGCTGGTGCTCAACGCGCCGCTGCACGCCGTGCACGGCGATGCGCTGGTGCTGCGCGACCAGTCGGCGCAGCGCACCCTGGGCGGCGGGCGGGTGCTCGACCCGTTCGCCCCGGCCCGCCAGCGGCGTACGCCGCAGCGCCTCGCCCAGCTCGCCGCGCTGCGCGCCGGCGGCCTGGAGCAGGCGTTGCCGCAGTTGCTGGAGACGGCGCTCGACGGCATCGACCCGCAGGCGCTGGAGCGCCAGTTCAACCGCCCGCGCGCGTTGTGGCGGATGCCGGCGCGGGTGCTGGAGATCGCCACCCGCGGCGGTCTGCGCCTGCTTCCCGAGGCGCGCTGGCTGGCGCTCGGCGAGCAGCTGCTGGCGGCGCTGGCGCGCTTCCACGCAGAGCAGCCCGACGAACTCGGCCCCGACCGCGACCGTCTGCGCCGCTACGCCTTCGCCGAACTGGAGCGGCCGCTGTTCGTCGCCCTGCTCGACCAGGCGCTGGCGCGCGGCAGCGTGCAGGCCAGCGGTCCCTGGCTGCACCTGGCGGCGCATCGCGTGCAGCTCGGCGAGAGCGACGAGAGACTGCGCACGCAGATCTGGCCGTTGCTGCTGGAGGGCGGTTTCGATCCGCCCTGGGTGCGCGAGCTGGCGGCGGAGCTGAACGTGGAGGAGGGGGCGATGCGCCTGCTGCTGCGCAAGCTGGCGCGCCTCGGCCTGTTGCAGCAGGTGGTCAGGGATCTGTTCTATCCCCAGGAAACCCTGCAGCAACTGGCGCGTATCGTCTTGCAGCTGGAGGGCAAAGCCGGGATCATCCGGGTGGCCGACTTCCGTGACCGTATCGGTATCGGCCGCAAACGCTGCATCCAGATCCTCGAGCATTTCGACCGCCTCGGCCTGACCCGCCGCAGCGGCAACGAGCGCAGGGTGCGTCACGACAACGCCCTGGCGCAGCAGGCCACCGCGGTCGCCGCATGAGCTCTACTGGCGTGCCATCCGGCACGCCGCCCGCGAGACAGGGAAGGCATTCGCGCCCGGTGGCGCGGCCGGGCTTCAAACCCGGTTGGGGACGGCAGCCGTTCCCGGGTGAGTTCGACTCTCACTGCCTTCCGCCACTTTTCTTCCCTTCAGGTTTTCCACTGCAGCGCCTGCACTCCGAGTGCCTGCGGGTCGAAATTGTCCAGACGCATCTGCTCGGCGAAGGCGGCCAGCGCTGCCGCACCGCTGACGAAGCCGGTGCGGGCCGCCGGCCAGTCGTCGGGCCTGATCCTTGCCAGCCAGCCCTCGCCATAGCAGTCGCGGTCGATCAGCGCCGGTTGCTCCTGCACGCGTGCATTGCCCTCGACCAGCACGCCGGCCAGCGGGCTGCGCGCCGAGCTGGCGGCCTTGGCGAACTCGACCACGCCGAAGCTGCGGTCGGCCTCGACATGCAGGCCGGCGCGCCTGGGAGTGAAGGCGAAGATCTGCCCGTACAGCGCGCAGCCGTAGGCGCTCAGGCCTAGGGTGACGCTGCCGTCGGGCTCCTCGCGCAACCACAGGTTGTAGGCCGGGGCGTAGAGCAGCTCGGCGGGGAAGGGCAGGCCGTTGAGGGTGAGGATCTCGCTCATGGGCGCTCCTTGCTGGTCGAGTCGCTCAGAGGGTCAGCACGCGGTCGTATTCGAGGATCATCTGCGCCAGCTCGCCGCCGCTGGTGGCCGTCTCGACCTCCTCAATCAGCCGGTATGCGTGCAGCGGCACACCGGGCGCGCGGCACATCAGCAGGCGCGCCCCGGCGCTCCTGGCCTGGCGGATGAAGTGGCGCAGCGGCTCGCCGCCGTCGACGGCGCACAGCGTGTCGGCGATCTCCGCGCGCGCCAGCTGCACGCCCTCGCCGGTGAGAAACAGGGTCACCTCGGCGTCCATGCAGGCCAGCAGGGTGGCGATGTGGAAGGGTGTGGCGCAGCGCAGGGGCGTGCTCGGGCCGCTGGCGACCAGGATCAGGATGCGCTGCGCCATGCTTCAGCGCCGCCGCGGCGGGTACTGTTCGAGGATCCTCGCTACCGTCTCGTGCAGGGCGGCGGCGCGCTCCTGCGGCGAGCCGGGGGCGCGGCGCAGGGTCTGCGTGCCGCTGCCGCGCCAGACCAGCCGGCCTTCCCGGTCGAGGAAGTCCAGTTGCAAGGTGCCGACCCGGTAGTCGAGGGTGCGTACCTCGGCGACGCCAGGCGAGGCCCACAGCCGGTCATGACGATCGGCCAGCAGGCCGCCACCGTAGTAGGTGGCGACCTGCTGCTGGCGCTGGTCGACGATCAGGAAGGCCTGCACCCGGACGTCGGCCGCCGCGCCGGGCGGCGCCTGGTGCAGGCCGCGCTGCTCCAGCTGTCGGGCGACGGCCTGGCGCAGGCGCTGCTCGGTGAGGTCGCTGATCAGGCGCGGATCGTCCGGCCGGTACTGCACGGCCGGCTCCAGCCAGCTCCAGGTCCGCAGGACGGCGAAGTCGCGCTGGGGGTCGTAGTCCTGGTCGAGCTGGATGCTCTGGCAGGCGGCCAGGCCGAGCAGCGCGACGATGAGAAACGGACGGCGGAACATGCTGGTCTCCCGGGGGCGATGGGCGCCGGGATCGGCGTCGTGTCGATAACAGTGGGCCCGCGCCGGGCACAGGTCAAGGCGGCGGAAAACCGTCCAGCGCCCGGCGCAGCGCCTGGCGCAGGGCGTCGGCCTGTCGCCGGCCATCGAGCGTGGCACTGCCCGTGCCGCGCCAGAGCGGCTCGCCGCCGCTGGCGTCGAAGAACACCAGCTCGACCTCGACGACCCGGTAGGTGACGCTGCGCGTCGGCGGATAGGGCGCGCCGGCCCAGTAGCCGTAGCGGCGGTGGAAGCGGCGGTAGCCGACGTCGAGCCAGGGATCGTCGTACACCAGGCGTTGACGGATGACGCTGCGCTGGTGCACCAGCAGGCTCAGGGTGGCCGGGTTGCTCGCAGTGGCCGGACGCAGGCCGCGCCGCTCGAGTTCGCCGCCGACGATCTCGGCCAGCGTCGCATCGAGCGGCGCGTGCCACTGCCAGTTGCGGTGCCGGGCGAAGCTGGGCGTGCCGGCCGGATAGCTGCCCGGATCGAGCATGCGCGCCGTGCCGGGATCCGTGGGCGGCGGCGGGTAGGGCACTCGGCTGGCCGAGTAGGGGTTGGCCTGGCAGCCGGCGAGGGCGGCGCAGAGGATCAGGACTGCGGGGCGCACGGGCATGGCTTCAGCTCCGGAGGGCGGGCCTGGCGTTCAGCTTGCGGCCGTGCGGCTGGGCTTTCAACCCCCGTCCGGCTGCGGCCGGCACAGCCAGTGCAGGTAGCGGCCGAGCCCGGCGAAGGCCGGATGGCGGCGGTAGGCCAGCTCCATCTCGACGAGCTCGGTCGCATCGGCGCGGGCCTGGAACTCGCCCGGCATGTAGTCGTGGAACACCCGCACGCCGCTCTGCTGCTCGATGCGGAACCACGCCGCCAACTGTCCGGCCAGCTCGCGCGGGTCGAGCGGCTGCTGGGGCGTCAGGCTCCGCCCTTCGCCGGCGAAGCGTTCGCGGCGCAGCTTGCGGAAGTGTCCCTTGAGCAGGTTGCGGTAGATCAGCGCGTCGCGGTTGTAGAAGGCCAGCGACAGCCAGCCGTCGGCGGCTACCAGCTGGTGCAGCACCGGCAGGATCGCCGGCGGTTCGGCCAGCCACTCGAGTACCGCGTGGCAGAGCACCAGATCGAAGGGCTCGCGGAACTGGCCGAGCAGCTCCTGCCAGGGCGCCTGGACGAAGCTGGCCGGCAGGCCGGCCGCGGCGAAGCGCGCGCGGGCGCCATCGAGCATCGGTGCGGCCGGCTCGGCGAGGGTCACGGCGTGGCCGTGGCTGGCCAGCCACAGGCTCATGTGGCCGAGCCCGGCGCCGACGTCGAGCACCCGCAGGCGTCGCTCGGGCAGCGCCTCCTCGAGGTCGGCCTGCAACACGGCGAGGCGGATGGCGCCCTTGGCGCCGCCGTAGATCTTCTCGGCGAAACGGCTGGCCAGCTCGTCGAAGTGGCGATCGTTGTTCATGGGTCAGTGCCGCGAGCCGTCCAGTTCGTCGCCGAACAGCTCGTCTTCCAGGCCGTCGCCGGGAATCGCGTGCTCCTCGGCGGCCCAGGCGCCGAGGTCGATCAGCTTGCAGCGCTCGCAGCAGAAGGGCCGGAACGGGTTGTCGGCGCTCCACTCGACCTGCGCAGCGCAGGTCGGGCAGGCGACGCTCAGGGGCTTGTTGGTCTCGGTCATCGCCGGCCTCCTCGCAGGGTCAGATAGAAGTCGTGCAGGCGTTCCACCTCGCGCTGCAGCCAGGCCAGGTCGCGGTCGTTGACCAGCACGTCGTGGGCATGGCTCAGGCGCTCCTCGCGGCTGGCCTGGGCCTGCAGGATGGCGCGCACCTGCTCCTCCGGCACCCGGTCGCGCTGGACGGTACGCTGGATCTGCACCTCTTGCGGAACGTCCACCACCAGCACGCGCTGGCTCATCTGCCGCTGCGCGGCCGACTCCACCAGCAGCGGCGAGACCAGGATGGCATAGGGCGAACGGGCCTCCTCCAGCGCACAGCGCATCTCCGCGCGGATCAGCGGGTGCAACAGCTGCTCCAGCCACCGGCGCTCCTCCGGGGCCTGGAAGATCCGCGCGCGCAGCGCCGCCCGGTCCAGCGCGCCATCTTCCTGGAGGATCTGCGCGCCGAAGCGGTCGACGATGTGGGTCAGCGCCGGCCGCCCGGGCTCCACCACCCAGCGCGCCGCCTGGTCGGCATCCACCAGATGCACGCCGAGGCTGGCGAAGTGGTCGGCGGCGGCGCTCTTGCCGCTGCCGATGCCGCCGGTCAGGCCGAGGGTCCAGGGTTTCATGGGGGAGGCTCCGTTGCCGCGATGGGCGCATTATCGCCCGGTTGCCGACGGGGCTCCACAGGTAGCCCCTCGCCGTGGCGGAGAGGGGCGGAAGGTCAGCCGCCGAAGCCGGCAAACTGCAGATAGCCGCTGGTGATCTGCTCGCCCCACAGCAGCGCGATCCAGCCGGCGACGGCCAGGTAGGGGCCGAAGGGCAGGGGGGTGCCGCTCTCGGCGCCGCGCAGGCGCAGGATCAGGATGCCGAGCACCGCGCCGACCACCGAGGACAGCAGGATGGTCAGCGGCAGGATCTGCCAGCCGCCCCAGGCGCCGAGCATCGCCAGCAGCTTGAAGTCGCCGTGGCCCATGCCCTCCTTGCCGGTCGCCAGCTTGAACAACCAGTACACCGACCACAGGCTCAGGTAGCCGGCCACCGCGCCCCAGAAGGCATCGGACGGGCTGGCGAACAGCCCGCTCTGGTTGACGATCAGCCCCAGCCACAGCAGCGGCAGCACCAGCACGTCCGGCAGCAACTGGTGGTCGGCGTCGATCAGGCTCATCGCCAGCAGCCCCCAGCTCAGCAGCAGCGCCGCGCCGGCCTGCCAGGTGAAGCCGAAGTGCCAGGCGACGAACCCGGAGAGCAGGCCGCAGGCCAGTTCCACCAGCGGATAGCGCTTGCCGATCGGCGCCCGGCAGGCCGCACAGCGCCCGCGCAGGGCCAGCCAGCTGAGCAGCGGGACGTTCTCCCACGGCCTGATCCGGTGCCCGCAGTGCGGGCAGCTGGAGTCCGGCAGCAGCAGGTTGAAGCGCTCGACCGGCTCGGCCTCGGGCAGCTCCAGCACCTCGCGCGCCTGGGCCTGCCACTCGCGCTGCATCATGATCGGCAGGCGATAGACCACCACGTTGAGGAAGCTGCCGACCAGCAGGCCGAGGAAGCCGGCGCAGAGGACGAAGGCCAGCGCGTCGCCGGCCAGGAATTCGACGATGTTCATTCAGCCGACGACGGAGCCCAGGGTGAAGATTGGCAGGTACATGGCGATGATCAGGCCGCCGACCAGCACGCCGAGCACGGCCATGATCATCGGCTCCATCAGCGTGGTCAGGTTGTCCACCATGTTGTCCACTTCGCCCTCGTAGAACTCTGCCACCTTGTCGAGCATGTAGTCCAGCGAACCGGCTTCCTCGCCGATCGAGGTCATCTGCACGGCCAGGGCCGGGAAGACGTTGGTGGCCTTCATCGAGAAGTTCAGCTGCATGCCGCTGGACACGTCCTGCTTGATGCGGCCGACCGCGTTGCGGAACACCACGTTGCCGGCGGCGCCGGCCACCGAGTCGAGCGCCTCGACCAGCGGCACGCCGGCCGAGAAGGTGGTCGACAGGGTCCGCGCATAGCGCGCCACCGCGCTCTTGTAGGTGATGTCGCCGACCAGCGGCAGCTTGAGGATGGCGCGGTCCATCTGGTCGCGGAACTTCGCCGAGCGGCCGTAGATCTGCTTGAAGCCGAAGGCGAAGGCGAACAGCCCCGCCAGGAGGACGAACCACCACTCCTGCAGGCCCCGCGACAGGTTGACCACCATCTGGGTGAAGCCCGGCAGTTCGGCGCCGAAGCCGGCGAACACATCCTCGAACTGCGGCACCACCTTGATCAGCAGGATCGCGGTGACGATGACCGCTACCACGATCACCGCGATGGGGTAGGTCATCGCCTTCTTCACCTTGGCCTTGAGCGCCTCGGTCTTTTCCTTGTAGGTGGCGATGCGGTCGAGCAGGGTTTCCAGCGCGCCGGACTGCTCGCCGGACTCCACCAGGTTGCAGTAGAGGTCGTCGAAGTACTTGGGCTTCTTGCGCAGCGCGCTGGCTAGGCTGTTGCCGGCGGCCACCTCCTGCTTGATGTCCAGTACCAAGGTGCGCATGTTGGGGTTTTCCACCCCCTCGGCGATGATGTCGAACGACTGCAGCAGCGGCACGCCGGACTTCATCATGGTGGCCATCTGCCGGGTGAAGAAGGCGATGTCCAGCGGCTTGATCGGCTTGCCGGCACCGAACAGCGGCTTGGCCTTCTTGCGGACCTTGAGCGGGTTGATG
The DNA here is from genome assembly GCF_024451105.1 of Stutzerimonas stutzeri. Lineage (GTDB taxonomy): Bacteria > Pseudomonadota > Gammaproteobacteria > Pseudomonadales > Pseudomonadaceae > Geopseudomonas > Geopseudomonas stutzeri_A. Next base: position 299,319 of record NZ_JANGEY010000001.1, on the reverse strand, counting down.
CCCTGCTTGCGCAACTGCGCCTTGACCAGGTTGGGGTTCAGGCCGCTGATCTCGCCCTTGATCCTGGCGCCCTTGCGGTCGGTCCCTTCCCAGACGAAGGTGCTGTTCTGTAACGCTTTTTCCGCCATGGTTAGTCCTTGGTCACGCGGTTGACTTCCTCGAGGCTGGTCAGGCCCTGCATGGCCTTGAGCAGGCCCGAGGTGCGCAGGTCGTTGAAGCCTTCCTCGCGAGCCTTGTCCGAGATTTGGATGGAGTTGCCTTCCTCCATGATAATCCGCTGAAGGGCCGGGGTGATTTTAACCACTTCATAAATACCTACTCGGCCCTTGTAGCCGCCCTTGCAGGCGTCGCAGCCCACCGGCTGGTAGAGCTTGAACCTGCCGATCTGCTCCTCCGGGAAGCCTTCCTTGAGCAGCACCTCCTTCGGCAGGTCGTGGACCTTCTTGCATTGCGGGCACAGGCGCCGGGCCAGGCGCTGGGCGATGATCAGGTTGACCGAAGTGGCGATGTTGAACGACGGCACGCCCATGTTGCGCAGGCGGGTCAGGGTTTCCGCGGCGCTGTTGGTGTGCAGGGTGGACATCACCATGTGGCCGGTCTGCGCCGCCTTGACGGCGATCTCGGCGGTTTCCAGGTCGCGGATCTCGCCGACCATGATCACGTCCGGATCCTGGCGCAGGAAGGCGCGCAGCGCCTGGGAGAAGTCCATGCCCTGCTTGGGGTTGACGTTGACCTGGTTGATGCCCTCCAGGTTGATCTCCACCGGGTCCTCGGCGGTGGAGATGTTGATGTCCGGGGTGTTGAGGATGTTCAGGCCGGTGTACAGCGACACCGTCTTGCCCGAGCCGGTCGGACCGGTGACCAGGATCATCCCCTGCGGCTGGCTGAGCGCCTTGAGATACAGCTCCTTCTGAGCCTCCTCGTAACCGAGGGCGTCGATACCCATCTGCGCGCTGGACGGGTCGAGGATCCGCATGACGATCTTCTCGCCCCACAGGGTCGGGCAGGTGTTGACCCGGAAGTCGATGGCCTTGTTGGCGGAGATCTTCAGCTTGATCCGCCCGTCCTGCGGCTTGCGTCGCTCGGAGATGTCCATGGCGGACATCACCTTGAGGCGCGCGGCGATGCGGCTGGCCAGCTGGATCGGCGGCCTGGCCACCTCGTGGAGCATGCCGTCGGTACGGAAGCGCACCCGGTAGCTCTTCTCGTAGGGCTCGAAGTGCAGGTCCGAGGCGCCGCCGCGGATGGCGTCCAGCAGCATCTTGTTGACGAACTTGACCACCGGCGAGTCGTCGGCCTCGTTGGCGGCGGCTTCCTCCTTCTTCTCGCCGCCCTGCTCCATCTCCACGCCGTCGAGGTCGACGTCGCCCAGATCCTCCATGCCGCTGTTGCCGTTGTCGAAGAACTTCTCGATGGCTTCGCCGAGCTTGTCGTCTTCCACCAGCAGGGCCTCGACGGTCAGCCCGGTGCTGAACTGGATGTCGCGGAGGGCCTGCTGGTTGGTGGGGTCGGAAACGCCGACGAACAGCAGGTTGCCGCGCTTGAGCAGCGGCAGCACGCGGTGCTGGCGGATCAGCTTCTCGCTGACCAGTTCCTTCGGCTGCACCTCCTTGTCCAGCGCCTTCAGCTCCAGCAACGGCAGGCCGAACTGTTCGGCGGCCATCTCGGCCAGCGCCCGCGGCTTGACCAGCTTGTTCTGCACCAGGTGGCTGACCAGCGGGATCTTGTTGCGCTGGGCTTCGGCCTGGGCCTGCTGCGCCGTCCTGGCGTCCAGCAGTTCGGCCAGCACCAGCTGGCGGGCCAGGCCGGTAAGAGGGATGGAGTCGTTCATGGGGGGGAGCAACCTGCAGGTTCCGGTGGCTGCCTTATAGCGCAATGCCGCGATGCTGCCAAACCCCTGCACTTCGTGTGACAAAAAACGGCACATCCTGCCGCTGATGCTCCCTCGTACTGTCGGAAAGTCGCCGCGGATCCCGCTGGGCGACGGCTTTTCGAAGTTGGCACGCGACCTGCATTGATCCATTCAGGTCCAACGACCGACACACTCTTCAAGGAGAAGCATCCATGAAAGCACTGCAGAAAAAGGCCCAGAAGGGCTTCACCCTGATCGAACTGATGATCGTGGTCGCCATCATCGGTATCCTCGCTGCCATCGCCATTCCGCAGTTCAACGAGTATCGCGCCAAGTCCAACGACACGGTTGCCCAGGCCGATGTCAAGAACAACATCAGCGTAATGACTGCAGCCCAGCTGTAAGTTTCGCTAGCTCAGGATCGAGGATTGAAATGATGAAAAAGAATATTCTGGCTGCTCTGTTCTTCGCTGGCATGGGTGCTTCCTTCGTGGCTACTGCCGCGCCTGTTGCTGCCAATACCGGCTTCGAGGGGTCCGGTGACGTTAGCATCACTGCCTGCACCCTGCTGGCCGACCCGGTCACCCTGAACCTGTCCAAGAACGTGGTTGGTGCTTACAACTGCAACGAAGCCAACAGCATCATCACCGTAGCTGCTTGCCACAAGGGTGGCAGCCGCAGCGAGAGGAACGTCGTCTGTGTGGCCGACCCGGATGACGCTTCCGCTACCATCCCGGCTGGCTGCACCGTGGGTGAGTCTGTACCTATCACTGACTATGTCGGTTACAAGGCGGGCAGCAACGGTGGCTCCATCGCTACCGAAGCACTGGGCGGTGCCTGTGCAACCGGTACTGTCACCGGTCTGCTGTAACGACGGGCGATCAAGCAGGGGCGAGGTGAATACCTCGCCCCTGCTTTCTTGTTCAGGGGCGCCTGTTTTTCGCGGAAGCACGCCTTTCTTCGCGCAAGGCGTAGTGCTCAATGTTTGTGGTATTTTTTGTCTCGCAATCTGGCAGGCTTCACGGTAAAAGCTAACGATGAGGCCGAGTGGGCTTGTGTATCTTGTGCTGCCTTGGTATCAGGAGCTCATGATTTGATGGCTGGATTGGTCGATAATGGTCATGTTGCTGTACATGCGGTAATGTCTCCGGTCCTTCCTAGATAACTAATTCTCCTGCGCTGCTAAATCTGCCGATGCTTCTACCTGCCGACTCTATTTCCGGTATCCGCCTGGCAATTCGTGCCCGTTTTCTCTGGCTGTCAGTTGGAGTGCTGCTGATACTGATACTTGCTTCTTGGATGGCAGGGCAGTTCAGCGGTCGCCAGCCGGCAACGGTGGCTCTGGATGTCGGCTTTTCCGTTCTGCGTCTGTTGCTGCCGCTGGTCCTGGTGCTGATGACCCAGGAACTGTTGTCGCGCGAGTTCGACCGCCGCTATTTCCTGTCTTCGCTGACCTATCCCCGTCCCCGGCATGGCCTGTTGCTGGGGCGTTTCGCTGCCGTGCTGGTGCTGGTGTTCGCCTTGCTGCTGGCTGCCGCGCTGGCGCTCGTGGCAACGGTCGCGTTGATTGCCAAAGGTTATCAGCAGGCTACGCCGGTATCGCTTGGCGCTCCCTATGTGCTCAGCATGGCCTTTTTCGGGCTCGATCTGCTGGTGCTGGCGGCGCTGGCGGCATTTCTCGCCATCGTCGCCTCGACGCCCAGTTTCGTGCTGATCGGCACCTTAGGCTTCATGCTGGTGGCGCGCTCTTTTGCCGCTATCGTCGAGCTTCTAACCCGTGAAGTCACGCTGGTTAGCGATGCCGAAACCTACCGCTCCGGGCTGGGCGTGCTCGGCTATTTGCTGCCCGACCTGGGCGCCCTCGACGTGCGCATGCTGGCCCTGTACGGCCAGTGGCAGTTCCTGCCCGCCGACTGGCCCTGGCTGGTGCTGAGCAGCCTGGCCTATGCCGGCGGCTTTCTGGCCCTGGCGATCTGGGCCTTGCAGCGCAAGCGGTTCGTCTGAACATGGCGCGCCGTTCCCCGGCCCTGCCGCTGGCCCTGCTGGGCTTTGCCCTGTTCGCCGGCATCGCCTTCTGGCGCGCCCAGCAGCCACTGCATTTGCGCCCGCAGATACCCGGCGATCGGGTGGTCGTCGCGGCGCCCATTCTGGTGGCGCTGTATGGCGGCGACCGTTTCCTGGCGGCCAATCTGGAGACCATGCGTCTGTCCGCCACCGGCATGGATGACCGCGGCGTGGATACCGGCTATCTGGTTCGCGCCCAGGCCGAGGTAGCCCGTCTGAACGCCTGCCACGAGGACAACTACTTCCTGGCCAACGGTCTGCTGACCTGGGGCGGTGCGGTCGAGGAGGGCAACCGGGTATTGCGCGCGGCGCTGGACTGCCGGTTCTGGGACGGCATCCCGGCGTTCTTCTACGGCCTCAACCTGGCGTTCTTCCAGCGTGATATTCCCGAGGCCCAGCGCGTGCTGGAGTTGGGCGCCCGGCGCTGGCCGGAGAACGCCGCGCCGCTGCGCAAGCTGGCGGTGATGCTGCAGGCCGAGAGCTTCGCCGACGAGCGCCTGGCGCTGAACTACCTGATCCAGCAGCGCGATACCACGACCGACCCGGCGCTCAAGGCGATGCTCGACAAGCGCGTGCAGCGCCTGCAGGGCCTGCTCGCACTGCGCGACGCACAGCGCCGTTACGAGGCCGGCCATGGCCCGCTCGGCGACCTGCAGCAGCTGGTGGCGCAGGGCGTGCTGGGCAGCCTGCCGGTCGACCCGCTGCGCCTGGGCTACGAACTGCGCGACGGGCGGATCGTGCTGAAGAAACTGAAGATTGCCGGTATGGAGGAGCAGCCGTGAGTGCAGCACTGGAGTTTCGCGGCGTCAGTAAGGCCTTTCGCGCCAAGGGCAAGACCGTCCAGGCGCTGCGCGAGGTCAGCTTCGCGGTGGGCGAGGGCGAGGTGTTCGGTTTCGTCGGCCCCAACGGCGCCGGCAAGTCGACCACCATCAAGATCATGCTCGACGTGATCAACGACTACCAGGGCGAGGTGAGCCTGTACGGCCGCTCGGCGCGCGAGGCCGAGTCGCGTCGCGGCATCGCCTACGTGCCGGAGGCGCCGGCGCTCTACGAGCAGTTCACTCCGCTGGAAATCCTGCGCATGGCGTTGTCGATGTACGGCATCAGCCGCAAGGATGCCGACGTCTGGTGCATGGGCTGGCTGGAGCGTTTTTCTGTCGACATGAACGCGAAAAGGCGCATCCGCGAGCTGTCCAAGGGCAACGTGCAGCGGGTCGCCCTGGCCCATGCCATGGTGGTGGAGCCGCGCCTGCTGGTGCTCGACGAGCCGCTGTCCGGCCTCGACCCGGTCGGCCGCAAGGACGTGGTGGACATCCTCAACGACTACAAGAACGCCGGCGGGGCGATCTTCTTCACCTCGCACGTGCTGCACGACGTCGAGCGCATCGCCGACCGCTTCGGCTTCATCAACAAGGGCGAGCTGCTCACCGTGCGCTCGCCGCGCGAACTGGCCGCCGAGCGCGCCGACTTCCATCGCCTGCGCTATCAGGCCGCGGCGGCGCTGACGCCGGCCTGCGTGGAGTGCCGCGCCGGCGAGTTCGAGTGCGAGCTCGCCCAGCGCGAGCTGCCCGGCTTCATCGCCCGCCTCGATGCCGGCGGCGGCCAACTGCTCGGCGTCCGGCCGGCGGTATCGCTGGAGACCGTGTTCTTCCGCACCCTCGAGGATGCGGCGGCGCTGCGCGGCTGAGGACGGGCGTGCCGCCCGCCCGGTTCGACGGTGCGAAAGACGGCGGCAGTGTGGCGAATCTCACATTTGGTATGTGAATTGCTTGGCGATATCCGGAGCGTCGCGCCAAGCGACGATTTCCAGGATAGCGGCAGCGTACCGGCGTCACAGGACTGGACCCCGGGGTTGCCCCCAAAGGCTGTCGGAAAGCCGCAGCGGCAAGGGCAAGGAGCCCTGCGCCTCGCCCGGCTTTGTCCGTCTTTCCAACGAGCAGAACAACATGAGAGCCAGGAGCGCCGGTTTCACCCTGATCGAGCTGATGGTCGTGGTCGCGATCGTCGGCATTCTCGCGAGCATTGCCATTCCGCAGTTCAACGAGCTGCGGGCGCGCAGCAACGATGCGACCGCGCAGGCCGACGCCCGCAACGCGATACAGCTGCTGAAAGCCGCGATGCACTGAGGCGCCGACCATTGCAGGCGGCCGCAGAGCCGTCTGCGGTGCGCCTTTCGGCTTGCCCTGCCGCTCGTCGCCATGGCTTGATAGGCCTTTCTGATTTCCGGAGTCGCCAGCATGCCCCTTCACCGCGCCGAACGTCTGCGCCATGCCATGCACCGCCACGCCGATTCCCTCGGCAACCTGCTGGTCGAGGGCTTCCACTACCTGGCGCTGTTCGCCATCGGCGGCGCGGTGGCCTGGGCGGCGGGGCATACCTTCCTCGGCATGTTCGAGCGCGGCGAGGCGACCATCGACGACATCCTGCTGCTGTTCATCTACCTCGAACTGGGCGCGATGGTCGGGATCTACTTCAAGACCAACCACATGCCGGTGCGCTTCCTGATCTATGTGTCGATCACCGCGCTGACCCGGCTCTTGATCGGCGACATCCAGCACACCCACAAGCCGAACATGGGCATCGTCATGGTCTGCGGGGCGATCCTGCTGCTGGCGCTGGCCAACCTGGTGGTGCGCTACAGTTCGGCGCGCTTCCCGGCGGCGGAGGCGTCGGGGCGCAAGGGCGGGGAGGCGCTGGAGAGCCAGGGGGACAGGCCCTGAGCGGCGCGCCAGGAGCGCTCCGGGGCGGCACCGGGCAGCTCAATCCGCGAACCGCCCGCGCAGCCGTTCGGCGCGATACTCCAGGCTGCCGGCGCGGTAGCCGCTGCGCAACAGCGGCAGCGGCAGGCACTCGCTCCAGGCGCTGCCGGGCAGCAGTCGCTGCGGGATGCGGTAGTGCGGGCTGTCGTAGCGGCTGTCGGCGAGATCGATGCTGTCGCCGCTCCGGTAGGCGCCGATCCGCCAGTTCAGCTCGGCCAGCGGGCGGTCGGCGCCGTTGCGCAGCCGAGCGCGCAACGGCCGGTCGGCGGGGCAGGCGGGGTCCCAGCCGATGCCCAGCTCGAGGCGCTCCAGGCGGCCCTGTTCGCGCTGCTCCTGCCAGATCACTCCCAGCGCCACCAGGCCGAGGGCCAGCAGCGCCAGCAGGTTGATCGGCACGGCGCGGGTCGGGTAACGCACCAGCAGGACCAGCCAGGTGAGGGCGAGCAGGGCGCCGATCAGCATGCGGGTTTCCTCGTTTCAGCCTTCGGGATGGTCGCGCAGGAACACCAGCCTGTCCGGCGCCGAGTGCTGTTCTGCATAGTAGTAGCCGGCCAGGTCGAAGGCCTTGAGCGCTTCGGGGTCGCGCAGGCGGTTCTGGATCGCGTAGCGGGCCATCAGGCCGCGGGCCTTCTTGGCGTAGAAGCTGACGATCTTGTACTGACCGTTCTTCAGGTCGCGGAACTCGGTGTCGACGACCCGCGCGGCGAGCGCCGGGCGCTTGACCGCGGCGAAGTATTCGTTGGAGGCGAGGTTGAGCAGGACGTCGTCGCCCTGTTCGGCCAGCGCCTGGCTCAACCACTGGCCGATGCGCTCGCCCCAGAAGGCGTAGAGGTCCTTGCCGCGGGCGTTGGCGAGGCGGGTGCCCATCTCCAGACGGTAGGGCTGCATCAGGTCGAGCGGGCGCAGCACGCCGTAGAGGCCAGAGAGCATGCGCAGGTGGCGCTGGGCGAAGTCGAAGTCGCCCTCGTCGAAGCTTTCCGCGTCCAGCCCGGTGTAGACGTCGCCCTTGAAGGCGAGCAGGGCCTGCTTGGCGTTGTCGAGGGTGCAGTCCGTCGACCACTGGGCGAAGCGCGCGGCGTTGAGGCCGGCGAGCTTGTCGGAGAGGTGCATCAGTTCGGCGATCTGTGCCGGGGTCAGCTCGCGCAGCTGGGCGACCAGCTCGGCGGCGTGGTCGAGATGCTCGGGCAGGGTGTGGCGGGCGATCGTCGGCGGCGTGCTGTAGTCGAGTGTCTTGGCGGGGGAAATCACCATCAGCATTACGGCTCTCCTCTGGCTGTCGGGCGATTCTAGCAGTAGGCTCAGGGTGCAGGGCTCCGGGCGTTGGTCCGGTCGCCAGGCCGGTGGCTAGACTGAGGACAGCGACACGTGCCGGGAGAGGAGGTCGGTTCGTTGCAGTAACCTGGTGGTAATCGTTGGGACGCTAAGTGGGAGACAGGTCGTCGCGGAGCGAGCAGCGACCCGGACGACGGCCTCTGAGGGCGGAGCGCCTGTGGGCATTCCGTCGCACGACCGACAGGATCGAGGTGACCGACCATGGACAAAAGCGCCAGCAAGAACACGCATCCCCGGCTGTATGTGCTCGATACCAACGTCCTGATTCACGACCCGAATGCCTTGCTGAACTTCCAGGAGCATCAGGTGGCGATCCCGATGACCGTGCTCGAGGAGCTCGATCATCTGAAGACCGGCAAGCACAGCGTGGCCGCCGAGTGCCGTCAGGCGATCCGGCTGATCGACCAGTTGCTCGGCGAGGCGACGCCGGCGCAGGTCGAGCGGGGCGTGCCGATCCAGCGCGGCAAGGCCGCGCCGCGCGGCAGCCTGTCGATCCTCATGAGCCGCCTGGATACCAGCCTGAGCGGCCTGCCCGAGCATCTCAACGACAACAAGATCATCAACCAGCTGGTCGAGCTGCAGGGCCGCCGGCCGGACGTCGAGGTGGTGCTGGTCAGCAAGGACATCAACATGCGCCTGAAGGCGCGCGCCTGCGGGGTGGCCGCCGAGGACTACCACACCGACCAGTTGGTCGACGACGTGGCGTTGCTGCCGCGCGGCTATCACAGTTTCCCCGGCTCGTTCTGGCAGAAGGTCAGCAAGGTCGACACCCGTCAGGAGATCGGCCGCACCTTGCACCGGGTACCGCTCAACGGCAACGCGCTGCCGGCCATGCACGTCAACGAGTTCGTGGTCGACGAGCAGGGCTTCGTCGGCTGGGTCAAGGAGGTCGACAAGCGCCACCTGCTGCTGCTCGACCTGCACCAGGAGCCGCTGATGCACCAGGAGGCCTGGGGCCTGCGCCCGCGCGACATCTACCAGGCGCTGGCGCTCTACGCGCTGCTCGATCCGGACATCCACCTGGTCAACCTGACCGGCGCGGCAGGCTCGGGCAAGACCATCCTCGCGCTGGCCGCGGCCATCGAGCAGACCATGGTCAGCAAGCGCTACCGGCGGATCATCGCCACCCGCAGCGTGCAGGGCCTGGACGAGGACATCGGCTTCCTGCCGGGCACCGAGGCGGAGAAGATGGAGCCCTGGCTGGGCGCTATCACCGACAACCTGGAGGCGCTGCACAGCGACGACGAGAGCACCCACGGCAGCGTCGACTACATCCTCCAGCGCGTGCCGCTGCAGTTCAAGTCGCTCAACTACATCCGCGGGCGCAGCTTCCAGCAGAGCCTGATCCTCATCGACGAGTGCCAGAACCTCACCCCGCACCAGATGAAGACCATCATCACCCGCGCCGGCAACGGCTCCAAGGTGATCTGCCTGGGCAACCTGGCGCAGATCGACACGCCCTACCTGTCGGCGACCAGTTCCGGGCTGACCTACCTGACCGAGCGCTTCAAGGACTTCCCCCACGGCGTGCACATCACCCTGCAGGGCGTGCCGCGCTCGCTGCTGGCCGAGTACGCCGAGGCGCATCTGTAGCGTGCAGGGGCGCGGCGGCGCCTGTAGGGGCGAACTCCTTCGCCTGCCCGGGCGCCGTCGGCGAATGAATTCGCCCTTACGCGAGCATCAGGGCAGCTGCACCTCGATCACGCCGTCGGCGTTGACGGTCAGTTCGCTGGAGCCGCCCTCGATCTCCGGCACCGGCGCGCTGTCCATGCTCATCGTCTTGGCGGCCATGCCGCGCAGCAGCGGCGGACGCATGCCGGCGCCGCTGTGCAGGTCGAGGCGCACCACCCGGTAGCTGCGTCCGCCCATGGCTTCGCTGACCAGTTGGGCGCGCTCGCGGAAGGCGGCCACCGCGTCCTTGAGCAGCTGTTCCTCGTGCTGTCGGCGGCCGGCCGGAGACAGGCTGAAGTGCATGCCGGCCATCTGCAGTTCGTCGAGCAGTCCGGCACCGAGGCTGGCGAGGGCGGCGAAGTCGGCGCTCTCCAGGCGCAGTTCGGCGCGCTCGCGCCAGGCGACGATCCGTCGTCCCTTGTCGTCGTGGAGCGGGTTGCTGTAGCGGTTGCCCAGGCTGACCTCGACGCCCTTGACGGCGCGCGCGCGCTGCACGGCGCGGTTGAGCGTCTCGGTGATCTGCGCGGCCAGCCTGCCCGGATCGCTGTGCTGGGCCTCGGCGTAGAGGATGAGGTGCATGCGGTCGTGGGCGACCTCGCGGCCGACCTCGGCGCGCAGGCCGACCTGGTTGTAGCGCGGTTCCTCGGCCTGGGCGGGGGACAGCCAGAGCGCGGCGGCGAGGGCGAGCAGGGGGGCGCAGCGGGAAAGCGGGATCATCGGGAGACTCCTGTCGGTGGAATGCCGGTCAAGGATAGCCGGGCTGCCGGGCCTTCGGACCGGGCGCGCCGCGGCGGGTTCCCGGCGTGCCGCGCGCGTATTTGCCGCAGCGGAGCGAGCGGCAGTCCGGTTATACTCCCCCAAGTTTTCGGAATACGCCATGCAAGCGCCCGTCCAGTTGCTTTCCGCCAGCCTGCAGAACCTCGGTCGGCTGGTTCTCATCCGTCTGCTCGTGCTGGCCGCCCAGGCCGGTTCGGTCGGCTTCGCCTGGTGGTCCGACCGTCTGCCGCTGCCGTGGACCGAACTGGGCATCGTCCTCGCCGTGTCCGGCCTGCTCAGCGTGTTCACCGCCCTGCGCCTGCGCGCTTCATGGCCGGTCACCGAACTGGAGTACGCGGTGCAGCTCGGCTGCGATCTGGTGATCCACAGCGTGCTGCTCTACTACACCGGCGGTTCGAGCAACCCCTTCGTCTCCTACTACCTGGTGCCGCTGACCATCGCCGCGGCGACCCTGCCCTGGCTGCACACCCTGTCGCTGGCCGGCCTGGCGCTGGCCAGCTACACGTTGCTGCTGTTCTGGTCGCACCCGCTGGACATCCCTCCCGGCACCCAGGAGACCCTGCTGGTCTACGGCATGTGGCTGAGCTTCGCGCTGGCTGCCGGACTGGTCACCTTCTTTGTCGCCAAGATGGCCGAGGAGCTGCGCCGCCAGGAGCAACTGCGTGCCCAGCGCCGCGAGGAGGGCATGCGCGACCAGCAGCTGCTCGCCGTGGCCACCCAGGCGGCCGGTGCTGCCCACGAGCTGGGTACGCCGCTGGCGACCATGAGCGTGCTGCTCAAGGAGCTGCGCCAGGAACACCGCGGCCAGCCGGCGCTGCAGGAGGACCTGGCGCTGCTGCAGGAGCAGGTCAAGCTGTGCAAGGACACCCTGCAGCAGCTGGTGCGCGCCGCCGAAGCCGAGCGCCGCCAGTCGATCGTCGAGCAGACGGCCAGCGAGTGGCTGGAGGCGGTGCTGCAGCGCTGGCACCTGATGCGTCCGGAGGCCAGCTACCGGTTCCAGTGCCTGGGCCGCGGCGCGCCGCCGCGACTGATGCCGCCGACCGACCTCAGCCAGGCGCTGCTCAACCTGCTCAACAACGCCGCCGACGCCTGTCCGGAGAACCTCGACATTCGTCTGGACTGGGACGCCCGGGAGATCTGCCTGAGCATCCGCGACCACGGCGTGGGCGTACCGCTGGCCATCGCCGAGCAGCTCGGCAAGCCGTTCTTCACCACCAAGGGCAAGGGCGGCAAGGGGTTCGGCCTGGGGCTGTTCCTCAGTCAGGCCAGCGTCACCCGGCTCGGTGGTACAGTGAAGCTCTACAACCACGAAGAGGGCGGCACGCTGACCGAGCTGCGTCTGCCACGCAATTACGGCGTCGCTTGAACGCCGCTTCTGCCTTGTGCGAGGAATGAGATGAGCGAAGAACTCCTGTTCGATGCGGACGAGCAGCCGCATCTGCTGCTGGTCGACGACGACGAAACCTTCACCCGCGTGCTGGCACGCGCGATGGGGCGCCGCGGCCTGCGCGTGTCGGTGGCCAATTCGGCCGACGAGGGCCTGGCCCTGGCCGAGCGCGATACCCCCGACTACGCGGTGCTCGACCTGAAGATGGAGGGCGACTCCGGGCTGGTCCTGCTGCCCAAGCTGCTGGCGCTGGACAGCGAGATGCGCGTGGTGATCCTCACCGGCTACTCGAGCATCGCCACCGCGGTGGAGGCGATCAAGCGCGGCGCCTGCAACTACCTGTGCAAGCCGGCCGACGCCGACGACGTGCTGGCCGCGCTGCTTTCCGAGCACGCCGACCTCGACAGTCTGGTGCCCGAGAACCCGATGTCGGTGGACCGCCTGCAGTGGGAGCACATCCAGCGCGTGCTCGCCGAGCACGACGGCAACATCTCCGCCACCGCCCGCGCCCTCGGCATGCACCGGCGTACCCTGCAGCGCAAGCTGCAGAAACGCCCGGTGCGGCGCTGAGCGGAGCTGCGGCGGAAATCGGCGGCCATCGCCCTCAAGCGCCCAGCAGTCCTCAGAAAAAAACTTCCAGTTGCGCAAAATTGTGCTACTAGGATCGACGGCTTGCCCCTGCCGGGCAGGCCGCTCTGTTTTCCGGGGAGTCCTCCATGAAGTTGTTCTCGCCATCGAGCCGCGCCCTGACGCGCGAGACCATCAGGGTCGTCAACCCGCGGCGCCTGCTGGTTCCCGCGCTGCTCGTCCTGCTCGTGCTGAATCTGGCAACCTTCGCCGGCGGCATCTGGGTCGGCCGGGGCCTGAACCAGCCGCTGCCGCCGGCTGCCCCGGCGGAGGCCGCGCCGCCCGCCGACCAGCACTTCGCCATCGACCGCGTGGGAGGACTCGTCGGCCGCTTGAAATCGCTGGAATCGGATGTGCTCTCGCTGCGCAGGATGCTCAGCGAGCACGAGACGCTCACCCGCCAGGTGTCGGCCCTGGATCCGACGCTGCTGCCGGAGCTGGTGCCCGATGGCGCTGCCGAGCATGGCCGGGGCGGCCTGCTGCTGCCGCCGCGGGGCTGCTCCGGCGAGGCGGAGGCCGGTCTCGCGGCATCGCTCGAGGATCTGCCGCGCAGCGAGGCGGTCGCGCGCTGCCTGCGTGGCGAGCTGGACCGCCTGATGGACGGCGTGGCCAGGCGCAACGCGGCGCTGATGGCGATTCCGTCGCTGCGTCCGGTGCCGGCGCAGGCCCGCCTGGGCTCGGCCTTCGGCAACCGGGTCGATCCGTTCGACCGTCGTCTGGCCTTCCACTCCGGCGTCGACTTCTCGATCGGCACCGGCGCCGCGGTGCTTGCGGCGGCCGGCGGCCGGGTCACGCGCGCCGCCAGCCATGGCGCCTACGGCAAGTTGCTGGAGATCGACCACGGCAATGGCCTGGTGACCCGCTACGCCCACCTCTCGCGCTTCCACGTGCGGGCCGGCGAGGTGGTGACGCCGGGACAGCGGATCGCTGCGGTCGGCTCGAGCGGACGCTCGACCGGGCCGCACCTGCATTTCGAAGTGTTGCATCGGGGGCGTTTCGTCGACCCGCAGCGCTTCCTGGCCCTGGCGGACATGGAGCGCGATTCCGATGCGCTGGCCGGCGACTAGAAGACCCTCCACCCGCGAGCTGCTGCGTGCCGAGCACCGTCCCCGGCTCGCGGGGGGCGGAAACCTGTGGCGTGGATCGCTGCTGCTGCTCCTCGCGCTGATCGCCGCGGCGTTCTGGCTGCGTCTCGACGAGCGCGCCGGACACGAACGGCAACAGGCGGCGCTGCGCGCGGAGATCAGCAGCCTTGCGGCCGATCTGCAGCGCAGCCAGCTGCAGCTGCGCGAGGCGCAGGCCAGCGAGGCGCAGTTGCTGCGCCGCATCGAGGAACTGTCGGCGCAGACCAAGCGCCTGAAGACGGATCTGGCTTTTTTCCGCCAGCAGAAGAAGCGCCAATAATCGTTCGGGAGTAAGGGAATGTTCGGCAACAAGAAGAAAGCGGTTTCGCGGGTGAGCATCGACCAGTTCTCCAGCCTGATCTCCGGCAACCTGTCGATGGTCGGCGACCTGGAGTTCGAGGAGGGGCTGAAGGTCAGCGGGGTGGTCAGGGGCGACATCCGCCACAAGCCGGGCACCCACAGCCTGCTGGCGCTGAGCGCCGAAGGGCGCATCGAGGGCAACGTGAGCAGCTACGATGCGCTGATCGACGGCACCATCGTCGGCGATCTGCTGGTCGAGCATCTGCTCGAGCTGCACTCCAACGCGCGGGTGCGCGGCAACATCAGCTACCGCCAGCTGAGCATGGAGAACGGCGCGGTGGTGGAGGGCAAGCTCAGCCGCCTGGGCGACGACGAGGGGCTCGCCCAGGTGCTCGAGCTGCCGCGCCTGCAGGCCCAGGAGGGCTGAGCCGCTGGGAGCCGTGCGCCCGTCTGGGCGGGCGCACGGCGGAGGTCAGCGCTGCAGCTTCCAGGCGCGCACGCCGATCACCGCGAGGGTGATCGCGGTCAGCGGCAGCACGAACCAGATCATCGCCTGGTTGAACAGGCCCAGCCCCGGTGCGGCAGTGCTGTGCATGATCAGCCAGACGGTGTAGATCACGTAGTAGCCGGCGAACAGCGCGCCTTCCCAGCGGTTGATCCGGTAGCCGGCGAAGAAGATCGGCAGGCAGGCCACGGCCACCGCGATCATCACCGGGAAGTCGAAGGACAGCGCATTGGCCGAGACGTTGATCGGCAGCGGCGAGACCAGCGAGGCCAGGCCGAGCACGCAGAGCAGGTTGAAGATGTTGCTGCCGACCACGTTGCCCACGGCGATGTCGCGTTCGCCCTTGAAGGCGGCGATCATCGAGGTGGCCAGTTCGGGCAGCGAGGTGCCGATGGCGATCACGGTGAGGCCGATCACCAGCTCGGACAGGCCCAGCGCCTTGGCCAGGCTCACCGCGCCCTCGACCAGCAGGTTGGAGCCACCGACCAGCAGCGCCAGGCCGGCGACCAGCAGGCCGAGGTTGACCGCCCAGGCGTACGGCTTGGGCGCCTCGTGCAGACCGAATTCCTCGGCGAACTCGTCGCCGTCGGCGGCCGCCTTGTCCTTGCGGCTGCTGACGATCAGGAACAGGGTGTAGGCGACCACGCCGCCGAACAGCAGCGCGCCGTCGAGGCGGCCGAGCTGCCCGTCCATGGCCAGCGCCCAGGTCACCAGGCTGGCGCCGATCATCAGCGGCACATCGAGGCGGATCAGCTGGCGCGAGACGATCAGCGGCGCGACCAGTGCCGACAGGCCGAGGATCAGCAGCACGTTGGCGATGTTGCTGCCGACCACGTTGCCGATGGCGATGTCGCCGCTGCCGTTCAGGGCGGCCTGCACGCTCACCGCGGTTTCCGGCGCGCTGGTGCCGAAGGCCACCACGGTCAGGCCGATGATCAGCGGGGGGATGCCGAATTGGGCGGCCAGGCGCGCGGCGCCGCGCACCAGCACCTCGGCGCCGGCGACCAGCAGCACCAGGCCGGCGATCAGGTAGACGAAGGTCATCAGGGTCATGGAAAGGCTCCGGGAAAAAACTGCGCAAGCTTAGCGGTTTGCCGCGCGGTCGGCAGCTGTCTGGCGCAGGGATTTTTCGTGGCCGGGGCTCAGTCGGCGAGCAGCTCCAGGCGGACTTCGGCGACGCCGCGTTGCAGCATGCCGAGGCGCTCGGCGGCGGCGCGCGACAGGTCGACGATCCGCCCGCCGGCGTAGGGGCCGCGGTCGTTGATGCGCACCACCACGCTGCGCCGGTTGTGCAGGTTGGTGACCCGCACCCGGCTGCCGAACGGCAGGCTGCGGTGGGCGGCGGTCAGCGCGTGCTGGTCGAAGCGCTCGCCGCTGGCGGTGCGCCGGCCGTGGTGGCGGCTGCCGTACCAGGAGGCTCGGCCTTCGCTGCGGTAGCCGCCGCTCTCGGCGGGCGGGGGCGCGGGCTGCGGTGCCTGGCCGGCGCAGCCGGCGAGCAGGAGCAGGGCGCTGAGGAGCAGGTGTTTCATCGCGGGTCCCCGTGGATGGCGCGACGCCGGGCAGCTCCGGGCGGGCAGCTCCGGGCGGGCAGCCGGCATCGTTGAACCTGTCCTTCGAGTCTTGCGGCGCTATTTGGTTCTGCGCCGTTCGGCGAGAAGCCGGGGCGTTCGAGTCCGGGGCGGGAACCTGCGCGCTCCCGCCCGACCATCCCTGGCCGGGCGGCAGGCCGGCTCAGCCCTCGAGCAGCTTCTTCAGCAGCTCGTTGACCTGGCCGGGGTTGGCCTTGCCCTTGGAGGCCTTCATCGCCTGGCCGACGAAGAAGCCGAACATCTTGCCGCGCTTGGCTTCGTCGCTGGCGCGGTACTGTTCGACCTGGGCGGCGTTGGCGTCCAGCACCTCCTTGAGCATCGCTTCGATGGCGCCGGTGTCGGTGACCTGTTTCAGGCCCTTCTGCTCGATGATCTCGTCGGCAGAAGCACCCTCGCCGGCGGCGAGGAACTTGAAGACATCCTTGGCGATCTTGCCGGAGATGGTGTTGTCCATGATGCGCAGGATCAGCCCGCCGAGCTGCCCGGCCGAGACCGGCGACTGCTCGATGTCGATGCCCTGCTCGTTCAGCAGGCTGGACAGCTCGCCCATCACCCAGTTGGCGGCCAGCTTGGCGTCGCCGCAGGCAGCCTGCGCGGCTTCGAAGTACTCGGCCAGCTCGCGGCTGGCCGACAGCACGCTGGCGTCGTAGGCGGACAGGCCATACTGGCTCTCGAAGCGCGCGCGCTTCTCGCCCGGCAGCTCCGGCAGCTCGCCGCGCACCTCTTCGACGAAGCTGTCTTCCAGCACCACCGGCAGCAGGTCGGGGCAGGGGAAGTAGCGGTAGTCGTTGGCCTCTTCCTTGCCGCGCATCGAGCGGGTCTCGTCCTTGTTCGGGTCGTACAGGCGGGTTTCCTGCACCACCTTGCCGCCGTCCTCGATCAGCTCGATCTGCCGCTGGATCTCGTGGTTGATCGCCTTCTCGATGAAGCGGAACGAGTTGACGTTCTTGATCTCGGCGCGGGTGCCGAAGGCTTCCTGGCCCTTGGGGCGCACCGAGACGTTGCAGTCGCAGCGCAGCGAGCCTTCGGCCATGTTGCCGTCGCAGATGCCGAGATAGCGCACCAGCGCGTGGATCGCCTTGACGTAGGCGACCGCCTCCTTGGCGCTACGGATGTCCGGCTCGGAGACGATCTCCAGGAGCGGGGTACCGGCGCGGTTGAGGTCGATCCCGGACATGCCGTGGAAGTCCTCGTGCAGGCTCTTGCCGGCGTCCTCTTCCAGGTGCGCGCGGGTGATGCCGATGCGCTTGACCGTGCCGTCCTCGAGGGTGATGTCCAGGTGGCCGCGGCCGACGATGGGCTGGTCCATCTGGCTGGTCTGGTAGCCCTTGGGCAGGTCCGGGTAGAAGTAGTTCTTGCGCGCGAACACGTTGGTCTTGCCCAGCTCGGCGTCGATCGCCAGGCCGAACTTCACCGCCATGCGCACGGCTTGCTCATTCAGGACCGGCAGGGTGCCGGGCATGCCCAGGTCGATCAGGCTGGCCTGGGTGTTCGGCTCGGCCCCGAAGGTGGTGGCGCTGCCGGAGAAGATCTTCGATTGGGTGGAGAGCTGGGCGTGGATTTCCAGCCCGATCACGGCTTCCCATTGCATAGTGCGTGTTCCTCAGAATCCGGCCGGGGTGCGGGTGTGCCAGTCGCTCACCTGCTGGTACTGGTGCGCCACGTTGAGCAGGCGCGCCTCCTGGAAGTACGGCGCCAAGAGCTGCACGCCCACCGGCAGGCCGTCGACGAAGCCGGCCGGCATGGACAGGCCGGGGATGCCGGCGAGGTTGGCGGTGATGGTGTAGATGTCTTCCAGGTAGGCCGACACCGGATCGGCGCTCTTCGCGCCGAGCTTCCACGCCGGGTTCGGGGTGGTCGGGCCGAGGATCAGGTCGACCTCGTTGAACGCGGCGACGAAGTCGTTCTTGATCAGCCGGCGGATCTTCTGCGCCTTCAGGTAGTAGGCGTCGTAGTAGCCGGCCGACAGGGCGTAGGTGCCGACCATGATCCGGCGCTTGACCTCGGCGCCGAAGCCCTCGCCGCGCGAGCGCTTGTACAGGTCCTCGAGGTTGACCGGGTCCGCGCAGCGGTAGCCGAAGCGCACGCCGTCGAAGCGCGACAGGTTGGAGCTGGCCTCGGCCGGGGCGATCACGTAGTAGGCGGGAATCGCGTGCTGCAGGTTCGGCAGCGAGATGTCCCTGACCGTGGCGCCGAGCTTCTTCAGCTCCTCGACGACGGCCAGTACCTTGTCGCCGATGCGCGCGTCGAGGCCGGCGCCGAAGTATTCCTTCGGCAGGCCGATGCGCAGGCCGGCGAGCGGCTGGTTCAGCGCGGCCAGGTAGTCGTCGACCGGCTGATCGACGCAGGTGGAGTCCTTCGGATCGAAGCCGGCCATGGCGCCGAGCAGCAGGGCGCAGTCCTCGGCGGTGCGGGCCAGCGGGCCGCCCTGGTCGAGGCTGGAGGCGTAGGCGATCATGCCCCAGCGCGACACCCGCCCGTAGGTCGGCTTGAGGCCGGTGAGGTTGGTCAGCGCCGCCGGCTGGCGGATCGAGCCGCCGGTGTCGCTGCCGGTGGCGGCCGGGATCAGCCCGGCGGCGACCGCGGCGGCCGAGCCGCCCGAGGAGCCGCCCGGCACGCGGGAGAGATCCCAGGGATTCTTCACTGCGCCGTAGTGGCTGGATTCGTTGGCCGAGCCCATGGCGAACTCGTCCATGTTCAGCTTGCCGAGGCTGACCGCACCGGCGCTGGCGAGCTTGTCGACCACGGTGGCGTCGTAGGGCGCCTTGAAGTTGTGGAGGATCTTCGAGGCGCAGGTGGTCAGCACATCCTTGGTGCAGAACAGGTCCTTGTGGGCGATCGGCGCGCCGAGCAGCGCGCCGTTCTCGCCGCTCGCGCGGCGCGCGTCGGCGGCCGCCGCCTGGGCGCGCGCCTGGTCGGCGGTGACGCTGATGAAGCTGTTGAGCTGCGGGTCGAGCTGCGCGATGCGCGCCAGCAGGGCGTCGCTCAGCTCGACGGCGGAGAAGTCCTTGGCGGCCAGGCCGCGGGCGATTTGCGCCAGAGTCAGTCGATGCATCACTCGATCACCTTGGGAACCAGATACAGGCCGTTTTCCACCGCCGGGGCGATGGCCTGGTAGTCGTCGCGGTGGTTTTCCTCGCTCACCACGTCGGCACGCAGGCGCTGGGTGGTCTCCAGCGGGTGGGCCAGCGGCTCGATGCCGTCGGTGTCGACCGCCTGCATGCGGTCGATCAGGCCGAGGATGTTGTTGAGGGTCTCGGTGGTGCGCGGAATCTCCGCCTCCTCCAGCCCCAGGCGGGCCAGGTGGGCGATCTTTTCCACGTCGGAGCGTTCGAGCGCCATCGGGGGTCTCCAGCGGAAAAGCGACGAATGACCGCGAGGCAGGGGCAGGGAACGAAAGCCGCGAAACGGCGGTCAAAGGCCGCGATGAAGGGCCAAGGCGGCCCGGAAAAGCGAGCAATCTAACATATGTGCGCCTTGCCCAAAATCCCTGCCGTTGTTAGAGTTCGCCGCACTTTTTCCCACGCGTTCCCCCCCAGGGTTCCTGTCCCATGTTGAAAAAACTGCGCGGCATGTTTTCCAGCGATCTGTCGATCGACCTGGGAACCGCCAACACCCTTATTTATGTGCGTGAGCGCGGGATTGTGCTCAACGAACCGTCCGTGGTGGCCATCCGCAACCAGGGCAACCAGAAGAGCGTGGTGGCTGTCGGGACCGACGCCAAGCGTATGCTGGGGCGTACCCCGGGCAACATCTCCGCCATCCGTCCGATGAAGGACGGGGTGATCGCCGACTTCAGCGTCTGCGAGAAGATGCTGCAGTACTTCATCAACAAGGTGCACGAGAACAGCTTCCTGCAGCCTTCGCCGCGCGTGCTGATCTGCGTGCCGTGCAAGTCGACCCAGGTCGAGCGCCGGGCGATCCGCGAGTCGGCCCTCGGCGCCGGCGCCCGCGAGGTGTTCCTGATCGAGGAGCCGATGGCCGCGGCCATCGGCGCCGGCCTGCCGGTGGATGAGGCGCGCGGCTCGATGGTGGTCGACATCGGCGGCGGCACCACCGAGATCGCCCTGATCTCGCTGAACGGCGTGGTCTACGCCGAGTCCGTGCGGGTCGGCGGCGACCGCTTCGACGAGGCCATCGTCACCTACGTGCGGCGCAACTACGGCAGCCTGATCGGCGAGGCCACCGCCGAGCGGATCAAGCAGGAGATCGGCACCGCCTATCCGGGCAGCGAGGTGCGCGAGATCGACGTGCGCGGCCGCAACCTGGCCGAAGGCGTGCCGCGCAGCTTCACCCTCAATTCCGCCGAGGTGCTCGAGGCGCTGCAGGAGTCGCTGGCGGCCATCGTCCAGGCGGTGAAGAGCGCCCTGGAGCAGTCGCCGCCGGAGCTGGCCTCGGACATCGCCGAGCGCGGCTTGGTGCTGACCGGCGGCGGCGCGCTGCTGCGCGACCTGGACAAGCTGCTGGCCCAGGAGACCGGCCTGCCGGTGATCGTCGCCGAGGACCCGCTGACCTGCGTGGCCCGCGGCGGCGGTCGCGCCCTGGAGATGATCGACCGCCACGCCATGGATCTGCTGTCCACCGAATGAGCCCCAGGCGGCAAGCTGCAGGCGGCAGGCCGGAAGGCGAGGCAGCCCCGGCTTGCCGTCAGACGGCTTGAAGCTTGTGGCTTGAGGCCAGCCGCTGCGAGGAGCTCGCCATCAAACCGCTTTTTGCCAAGGGCCCCTCGCTGGGCGTGCGTCTGCTGGTGCTCACCGTGCTGTCGGTGGCGCTGATGGTGGTGGACGCCCGTTTCGACACCCTCAAGCCGCTGCGCGGCCAGCTGGGCCAAGTGCTCACCCCGCTGTACTGGCTGGCCGAGCGGCCGCTGCGTTGGTGGGAGAGCGTCGGTCAGCAGTTCAGCAGCCGCGACGAGCTGATCGCCGAGAACGAGAAGCTCAAGGCCGAGGCGCTGCTGCTGCAGCGCCGCCTGCAGAAGCTGGCCACCCTCACCGAGCAGAACGTGCGTCTGCGCGAGCTGCTCAACTCCGCCGCGCTGGTCGACGACGAGGTGCTGGTCGGCGAGCTGATCGGCATCGACCCCAATCCTTTCACCCACCGCATCCTCATCGACAAGGGCGAGAAGGACGGCGTGACCCTCGGCCAGCCGGTGCTCGACGCCCTCGGTCTGATGGGCCAGGTGGTCGAGGTGATGCCCTACACCGCGCGGGTGCTGCTGCTCACCGACACCACCCACAGCATCCCGGTGCAGGTCAACCGCAACGGCCTGCGCGCCATCGCGGTCGGCACCGGCAACCCCGAGCAGCTCGAACTGCGCCATGTCGCCGACACCGCCGACATCAAGGAAGGCGACCTGCTGGTCAGCTCCGGCCTCGGCCAGCGCTTCCCGGCCGGCTACCCGGTGGCCACGGTCAAGGAAGTGATCCACGACTCCGGCCAGCCGTTCGCGGTGGTGCGCGCGGTGCCCACCGCGCGGCTCAACCGCAGCCGCTACCTGCTGCTGGTGTTCAGCGACCAGCGCACCCCGGAGCAGCGCGCGATGGACGCCGCGCTGGCCCAGGAGGCGGCCGACCGCGAGGCGGCGCAGGCCGCTGACGGGCCGGCTGCGAAGCCCGCCGAGGCCGCGGCTTCGACCGTCGTCCCTGCCGCTCCTGCGGCTCCCGCCGGAGGAAACCGCTGATGGTGGTGGTCGCCCGTTCCAGCAACGGCTGGTTCGTCTGGTTCACCCTGCTGCTCGGCCTGCTGCTGAGCGTGGCGCCGATGCCCGAGTTCATGGCGGTCGGTCGGCCGCTGTGGCTCGGCCTGCTGGTGGCCTACTGGTCGCTGGCGGCACCGCAGCGCATCGGTATGACCCGCCTGTGGCTGCTCGGCCTGGCCGCCGACGTGCTCTACGGTACGCCGCTGGGGCAGAATGCCCTGGTCCTGGCGCTGATCGTGTTCATGCTGATGTCGCTGCACCAGCGCCTGCGCATGTTCCCGGTCTGGCAGCAGAGCCTGGTCTTGCTGGTGGTGTTCGGCCTGGTGCAGCTGGTGCAGCTGTGGCTCAACACCCTGACCGGCAACCGTCCGCCGACCCTGCTGTTCCTCTTCCCGGCGCTGGTCAGTGCGCTGCTCTGGCCCTGGGTGTTCACCGTGATGCGCTGGTTCAGCCTGCGGTTGCACGTGTCCTGAGGTCGGCCGGGCGCCCACTCGTCTCGCAGAGGGATTTCCCACGTGACTTCGCTCCATCTCGCTTCCGCCTCCCCGCGCCGCCGCGAACTGCTGCTGCAGATCGGCGTGCCCCACCGCCGCGTCGACGCGCCCATCGACGAAAGCGTGCTGCCCGGCGAGACGCCGGCCGCCTATGTCGAGCGGCTGGCCCGCGCCAAGGCCGCCGCCGGTCTGGCCGTGCTGGGCGGCCAGGGCTGCGTGCTCGGCGCCGACACCGCGGTGGTGCTCGACGGGCGCATCCTCGGCAAGCCGGAAAGCCGCGCCGACGGCCTGGCCATGCTCGCCGCGCTGTCCGGGCGCGACCACCAGGTGCTCACCGCGGTGGCGGTGGCCGACGTCGCGCGCTGCGCGGCGCAGGTGGTGTGCAGCACTGTGCGCTTGCGCCCGATCGCGCCCGCCGAGGCGGAGGCATACTGGGACAGCGGCGAGCCGCAGGACAAGGCCGGCGGTTATGCCATCCAGGGCCTGGCGGCGATCTTCGTCGAGCGTCTGGAGGGCAGCTATTCCGCGGTGGTCGGTCTGCCGCTGGCCGAGACCGCCGCGCTGCTGGGCGGATTCGGGGTCGCCTGCTGGCAGGACGTTGCGGATAATTGAAGCGTCTCGCCCCTTCCTATCCCGCCACGAGAACGACAACTACATGAGCGAAGAGATCCTGATCAACATCACCCCGATGGAGTCGCGCGTCGCGGTGGTGGAAAACGGCGTGCTGCAGGAGGTGCATGTCGAGCGCACCCTGCGCCGCGGCATCGTCGGCAACATCTACAAGGGCAAGGTGGTGCGCGTGCTGCCGGGGATGCAGGCGGCCTTCGTCGACATCGGTCTGGAGCGCGCCGCCTTCATCCACGCCTCGGAGATCTCCAGCCGCGAGGGTCATGCGGTGGAGAGCATCAGCGCGCTGGTCCACGAGGGGCAGAGCCTGGTGGTCCAGGTGACCAAGGATCCGATCGGCACCAAGGGTGCGCGGCTGACCACCCAGCTGTCGATCCCCTCGCGCTACCTGGTGTACATGCCGCGCACCTGCCACGTCGGCATCTCGCTGAAGATCGAGGGCGAGTCCGAGCGCGAACGGCTCAAGCAGGTGGTGGCCTCCTGCGTGGCCGCCGAGGGCATCGAGGAGCAGGGCGGCTTCATCCTGCGCACCGCCGCCGAGGGCGCAGGTGCCGACGAGATCCTCGCCGACATCCGCTACCTGCGCCGCCTGTGGGAGCAGATCGGCGCGCAGACGCAGAGCGCGCCGGCGCCCTCGGTGATCTACGAGGACCTTTCGCTGGCCCTGCGCACCCTGCGCGACCTGGTCAGCCCGCGCACCGAGAAGATCCGCATCGACTCGCGGGAGACCTTCCAGAAGGTCGGCCTGTTCGTCGCCGAACTGATGCCCGAGGTGGCCGACCGTCTCGAGCACTACCCCGGCGAGCGGCCGATCTTCGATCTCTACGGCGTCGAGGACGAGATCCAGAAGGCCCTGGAGCGCAAGGTGCTGCTCAAGTCCGGCGGCTACCTGATCGTCGATCCGGCCGAGGCGATGACCACCATCGACGTCAACACCGGTGCCTTCGTCGGCCACCGCAACCTCGAGGAAACCATCTTCAAGACCAACCTCGAGGCGGCCACCGCCATCGCCCGCCAGCTGCGCCTGCGCAATCTCGGCGGGATCATCATCATCGACTTCATCGACATGGAGGACGAGGAGCACCGCCGCCAGGTGCTGCGCACCCTGGAGAAGATGCTCGAGCGCGACCACGCCAAGACCAACATCATCGGCATCACCGAGCTGGGCCTGGTGCAGATGACCCGCAAGCGCACCCGCGAGAGTCTCCAGCAGGTGCTCTGCGAGCCCTGCCCGAGCTGCCAGGGCCGCGGCCAGCTGAAGACCGCGGAGACCGTCTGCTATGAGATCTTCCGCGAGATCCTCCGCGAGGCGCGCGCCTACCAGGCCGAGGGCTACATGGTGCTGGCCAGCGACAAGGTGGTCGGCCGCCTGCTCGACGAGGAGTCGGGCAACGTCGCCGACCTCGAGGCCTTCATCGGTCGGCCGATCCGCTTCCAGGTGGAAAGCGAGTACTCCCAGGAGCAGTTCGATGTGGTGCTGCTCTGAGCGGAGCGCCTGAGATGGCCGCCGGCGGCCGTTGGCTCGCCCGGCTGCTGGACGCCCTGTTCGTCGGCGTGGCCCTGTTGCTGGTGCTGACGGCGCTGTACGTCAGTCTCGGTCGGGCGCTGGTGCCGCTGGTGGCCGAGTACCGCGACGAACTGGAGCGCCGGGTCGGCGCCGCGCTCGGCCAGCCGCTGCGGCTCGGCGCCCTCGAGGGGCGCTGGCAGGGCCTGGCGCCGCTGCTGGTGCTGCGCGACGTGCAGCTGGAACTGGACGGCGAGGCGCTGTACCTCGACCGGCTGCGCCTGGTCCCCGACCTGCCGGGCAGCCTGCGGGCGGGCAGCCTGCGCATCGCGCGCCTCGAACTGGAGGGCCTGCAGCTCGGCCTGCAGGAGCAGGCCGACGGCCGCTGGCGCCTGAAGGGCCTGCGCCCGACCGCTCCGGCGGCCGGCGACCCGGCGGCCGGCGACCCGGCGCAGGTCCTCGCTCTGCTGCTGGCGCCGCGCGAGCTGCTGGTGCAGGACAGCCGGCTGAGCGTCGAGACCCGCACGGGCGAGGTGCTGGTCTTCAATTACCTGGGCATGAGCCTGGAAAACCGCGGCGCCGAGCAGCGCCTCGACGGTCGCCTGCTGCTGCCCGACGGCCAGCCGCTGAGCTGGCGCATCGACGCCCGCCTGGAGCCGCAGCGCTGGCGCGAGGCGCAGGCGCGGCTCTATCTCAGTCTGCCGCAGAGCGACTGGGCCGCCTGGCTGGACCAGCGCCTGCCCGGCGGCTGGCGGCTGCCGCAGCTGCAGGCCGGCGGCGAGCTGTGGCTGGACTGGTCGCGCGGTGCGCTGCAGCGCGCCGCCGCCCGCCTGCACGCCGCGCAGGCGAGCCTGGCGGCGCCGCAGCGCACGGCGCTGGCGTTCCGCGACCTGGCGCTGAGCGGCCACTTCCGGCGCGCGGCCGACGGCTGGCGCCTGCAGGTCACGGAGCTGGCCGGCAGCCTGGACGGCCGGCGTCTCAACCCCGGGCAGTTGCAGTTGAGCTACCGAGACACGGCGGCCGGTGTCTGGCTGCTGCAGGCCGAACGCCTCGAGCTGGAACCGCTGGCCGCGCTGGTCGGCCAGCTGGCGCCGCTGCCGGAGCCGGCGCTCGAGGGGCTGGTCGCCCTGGCGCCGCATGGCCGCCTGCGCGACCTGCGCGCGGAGATCCGCCCGCGCGCGGAGGGCCTGCCCGAGGTCGAGTACCAGCTGCGCCTGGAACGGGTCGGGGTCGGCGCCTGGCACGGGGTACCGGCGCTGGACAACGTCAGCGGCAGTCTCGGCGGCAGTCTCGAGGGCGGCGAACTGCGCCTGGATGCCGAGGACTTCATGCTGCACCTCGACACCCTGTTTCCCGAGCCCTGGCGCTACCACAAGGCCCAGGCGCGGTTGCGCTGGAGCCTGGATGCCGAGGCTTTCACCCTGTCCAGCGCGCTGATGCGGCTGTCCGGCGAGGAGGGCGAACTGGCCGGCAACATGCTGATCCGCCTGCGCCGCGACCCGGCGGCCGAGGACTACATGGACCTGCAGGTCGGCCTGCGCGAGGGCGATGCGCGCTACACCGCGCGCTACCTGCCGACCCGCTCGGCGGGCCTGAGTCCGGCGCTGGCCGACTGGCTGCAGACGGCGATCCGCGGCGGACGCATCGAGCAGGGCGTGTTCGTCTACCAGGGCTCGCTGAACAAGGGGGCGGCGGCGCAGGCGCGGGCGCTGGGGCTGTACTTCCAGGTGCGCGACGCCGAGCTGGACTACCAGAGCGCCTGGCCGCCGCTGCGCCAGCTCGCCGGCGAGGTGTTCATCGAGGATCGCGGCGTACGCGTGCACGCGGCACAGGCGCGGGTGCTGGACAGCCGGCTGAGCGAGGTGCGCGCCGAGGTGGCGTTGGGCACCGCGCAGATGCCGCGCCTCAAGGTGGACGGGCAGCTCCGCAGCAGTCTCGGCGACGGCCTGAAGATCCTCCAGGACACCCCGCTCGGGCGCAGCGGCAGCTTCGCCGGCTGGCAGGGCGATGGCCCGCTGGACGGCCGCCTGCAGCTGGACATTCCGCTGGCCCGCGGTGGCGCCGAGGCGCACGTGCTGGTCGACTTCGCCACCGCGGACGCACGCCTTGCGCTGCCGCAGCCGGCCCTGGAGCTGGAGCAGCTCGGCGGCGCCTTCCGCTACGACAGCGCGCGCGGGCTGAGCGCGGCGGATGTCCGCGCCCAGGCCTTCGGCCGCCCGCTGCGCGGCTCGATCCGCGCCCTGGGCCGGGCCGGCCGGCCGCAGTCCGAGCTCGACCTGCGCGGCAGTATCGCCGTGGAGCGGCTGGTGCGCTGGCTGGGCGGCGACCCCGCGCAGATTCCGGCCAGCGGCGAGCTGCCCTATCGGCTCTGGCTGGATATCGCCGGCGAAGGCAGCCGGCTGCGCCTGACTTCCGATCTGCAGGGCACGCGCATCGACCTGCCGGCGCCGCTGGGCAAGCCGGCCGGCGAGACGCGCAGCGCCAGCTGGCGGATGACCCTGGACGGTGCCGAGCGCCGCTACACGCTGAACTACGCGGGGCTGGCCAGCCTCGCCTTCGCGGCGCCGCCCGGCCGTCTGTCCGGCGGACGCGGCGAGCTGCGCCTGGGCGGCGCCGCGGCGGTGCTGCCGCGGCAGCCGGGGCTGCAGGTCCGCGGCGAGCTGGAGGAGTTCGACTGGCCGGCCTGGCAGGCCCTGCAGACGCGCCAGGCCGGCGCGGCCGAGGCCGGCGAGCTGCTGCAGTCGGTGGACCTGGAGATCGGGCGCTTCAGCGCCGGCAGCCTGAACCTGGAGCGGCTCAAGGTAGGCCTGCAGCGCAGCGGGCGCAACTGGCGCCTGCTGCTGGACAATCCGCAGCTGTTCGGCGAGGTGCTGATCCCGCCGGGCGGGGCGCCGCTGCGCATCGAGCTGGAGCGCCTGCGGCTGCCGGCGCGCGAGACGAGCGCGGAGCGCGCCCGCCGCGAGGCGGCGGAGATCGCCGTCGGCGACCCGCTGGCCGAGGTCGACCCGCGCAGCCTGCCGGCCATGGACGTGACCATCCACGGGCTGTCGTTCGGCGAAGAGCGCCTCGGCCGCTGGCGTTTCCGCAGTCGGCCGAGCGGCAGCGGCGCGCGCTTCGACCAGCTCGATCTGGACCTCAAGGGCCTGCGCCTGGACGGCACTCTGGACTGGCAGGGCGTCGGCGCCGCGGCGCGCAGCGAATACCGCGGACGCCTCTCGGGGGCCGACCTGGCCGAGGTACTGCTGGCCTGGGGCTATGCGCCGAGTATCAGCAGCCGCGACTTCCGGGTCGACATCGACGGCGGCTGGCCCGGCTCGCCGGCGCTGGCCGGCCTCAAGCACTTCAGCGGCCGCCTGGTGGCGCGGGCACGCCAGGGACAGCTGGTCGAGGTCGAGGGCGGTGCCGCCGCGCTGCGGGTGTTCGGCCTGCTCAACTTCAATGCCCTGGGCCGGCGGCTGCGCCTGGACTTCTCCGACCTGCTCGGTCGCGGCCTGGCCTACGACCGCATCGAGGGAACCCTGATCGGTACCGACGGCGTGCTGCTGACCCGTGGTCCGCTGGTGCTCGACGGGCCTTCCACCCGCCTGGAGCTGGACGGCCAGCTGGACATGGCGCAGGATCGCATTGCCGCCCGCCTGCGGGTGACCCTGCCGCTGTCCAACAACCTGCCGCTGGCCGCCCTGCTGGCCGGCGCCGCGCCGGTGGCCGGGGCGCTGTTCATCGTCGACCAACTGGTCGGCGATCGCCTCTCGCGGGTGGCCAGCGTCGACTACCGGGTCGACGGCCCCTGGCAGGATCCGCAGATCAGCCTGTTCGGCCGGCCCTCCGGGGAAGCGCGTTGAGGGCGATCCGGGTTAGCATGAGCCCGTCGCTTTGCGGGAGATGACGATGGCTACGGTGGCGGTCATCCAGATGGTCAGTCAGTCCGAGGTGCTCGCCAACCTGGCGCGGGCGCGGGCCTTGCTCGAGGAGGCGGCCGCCGCCGGCGCACGCCTGGCCGTGCTGCCGGAAAACTTCGCCGCCATGGGCCGGCGCGACCTGGCGGCGCTCGGGCGCGCCGAGCTCGCCGGGGAGGGGCCGCTGCTGCCCTGGCTGACGGCCTGCGCCCGCGAGCTGGGCCTGTGGCTGGTCGCCGGCACCCTGCCGCTGCCGCCGGAGGGCCGGCCGGATGGCAAGCCGCACGCCTGCTCGCTGCTGATCGACAGCGACGGGCGGATCGCCGCGCGCTACGACAAGCTGCACCTGTTCGACGTCGAGGTGGCCGACAGCCGCGGCAGCTACCGCGAGTCCGACGACTTCCTGCACGGCGAGCGTCTGGTGCTGGCCGACACGCCGGTGGGGCGGCTGGGGCTGACCGTCTGCTACGATCTGCGCTTTCCCGAACTGTACGGCGCCCTTCGTGCGGCCGGCGCCGAGCTGATCAGCGCCCCTTCGGCGTTCACTGCGGTGACCGGCGCGGCGCACTGGGAGATCCTGGTGCGCGCGCGGGCCATCGAGACCCAGTGCTATCTGCTGGCCGCCAACCAGGGCGGCCTGCACCCGGGACCGCGGGAGACCTTCGGCCATTCGCTGATCGTCGACCCCTGGGGCGAGCCGTTGGCCCGCCAGCCGCGCGGCGAGGCGGTGCTGCTGGCGCAGGTCGACCGCTCGGCGCAGGCGGCGATCCGTCAGCGCATGCCTGTGCATGCCCATCGCCGCCTACGTCCGGGGGCGCTGCAACCTTCGACCAAGGAGTCCTCATGAACACCCTGTCCTCCGTCAGCGACCAGCTGCTGACCCCCGGCGGCCTGAGCCTGGAGCGCCTGCCGGCGCTGCTCGGCGAGCTGGCCGGTCCCGGCATCGATGCCGCCGACCTGTACTTCCAGAGCCAGGTGTCCGAGTCGTGGCTGCTCGAGGACGGCATCGTCAAGGAAGGCAGCTTCCACCTCGACCAGGGCGTCGGCGTGCGCGCCCAGTCCGGCGAGAAGACCGGTTTCGCCTACAGCAACAGCATCGAGGAGCATGCCCTGCGCCAGGCCATCGGCGCGGCGCGCTCGATCGCCCGCGCCGGCCAGCAGGGCCGCGTGCGGAGCCCGGCGGTGCAGGTGCCGGCGCGCCTGTACGGCGCCGGCAACCCGCTGGAGGTGCTCAGCCGCGCCGAGAAGGTCGAGCTGCTCAAGCGCATCGACCGGGCCACCCGCGCCCTCGATCCGCGCATCAGCCGGGTCACCGTGAGCCTGGCCGGCACCTGGGAGCAGGTGCTGGTCGCCGCCGCCGACGGCAGTCTGGGCGCCGACGTGCGTCCGCTGGTGCGTTTCAACGTCGGGGTGATCGTCGAGCAGGGCGGTCGCCGCGAGCGCGGCGCCCATGGCGGCGGCGGTCGCACCGACTACCGCTACTTCCTGGAAGGCGACCGCGCGATGGACTACGCCCGCGAGGCTGTGCGCCAGGCGCTGGTCAACCTCGAGGCCATCCCGGCGCCGGCCGGCAGCCTGCCGGTGGTGCTCGGCAACGGCTGGAGCGGGGTGCTGCTGCACGAGGCGGTCGGCCACGGTCTGGAGGGCGACTTCAACCGCAAGGGCAGCTCGGCCTACAGCGGGCGGATCGGCGAGCGGGTGGCTTCCAGTCTGTGCACCATCGTCGACGACGGCACCCTGCCGGGGCGCCGCGGCTCGCTGAGCCTCGACGACGAGGGCACGCGGACCCAGTGCACCACGCTGATCGAGAACGGCGTGCTGCGCGGCTACATGCAGGACAAGCTCAACGCCCGTCTGATGGGCGTGGCGCCGACCGGCAACGGTCGCCGCGAGTCCTACGCGCACCTGCCGATGCCGCGGATGACCAACACCTACATGCTCGCCGGGCAGAGCGAGCCGGAGGAGATCGTCCGCTCGGTCAAGCGCGGCCTGTACTGCGCCAGCCTCGGCGGCGGTCAGGTGGACATCACCAGCGGCAAGTTCGTGTTCTCCACCAGCGAGGCCTACCTGATCGAGGACGGCCGGATCACCGCGCCGGTCAAGGGCGCCACGCTGATCGGCAACGGCCCGGAGGCGATGAGCCGGGTGTCGATGGTCGGCAACGACCTGGCGCTCGACAGCGGTGTGGGTACCTGCGGCAAGGACGGCCAGTCGGTGCCGGTCGGGGTCGGCCAGCCGACCCTGAAGATCGAGGCGATCACCGTCGGCGGCACCGGCGGCTGATGGATGGGCAGGGCAACTCGCGCAGCGATTGCCCTGCGGATGGGGCGGTACTCAGCGCAGGCCGCGCTTGATCTCGTCCAGCTCGCGCAGGTACTTGAACACCTTGCGCGCCGCGGCCGGCGGCTTGTCGTGCGCCGCCTCGTGCTGGGCGTGGCGGATCAGCTGGCGCAGGTGCTGGACGTCGGCCTCGGGATACTCGCCGAGCAGTGCCTCGAGGTCGGCGTCGCTGCCGCCGACCAGGCGGTCGCGCCAGCGCTCGAGGGCGTGGAAGCGCTCGTTGTACTGGCGGGTGGAGGCGTCCATCTGGTCGAGCAGGGCGACGATCGCCTCGATATCCTGGCTGCGCATCAGCTTGCCGATGTACTGGATGTGGCGCTTGCGGGCGGCGTGGGCCTTGTGCTTGGGCGCCTCGAGCAGGGCCTTGAGCAGCATGTCGGAGAGCGGCAGGCGCTCGAGCTGCTCGGGCTTGAGCGTGGTCAGCCGCTCGCCGAGGTCCTGCAGCGCGTGCAGCTCGCGCTTGACCTGGGATTTGCTCTTCTCCCCGGAGAAGGAGTCGTCGAATTGTTCAGCCATGGGGCGGTTCCGCTGGGAAATCGCCGCATGATAACCACTCAGGGGCCGCTTGTCCGGCCCGGCCGGCGTTGCCGGCGGCAAAACAGGAGCAGGACATGAGTTCAACCGTGGAAAGCGTGGGGCCGCAGGCCCTGCCGGGATTGCAGGAGCAGGTCGAGGCGATCCTCGCCGAGGCGCGCCAGCAGGGCGCCAGCGCCTGCGAGGTGGCGGTGTCGCTGGAGCAGGGGCTGTCGACCAGCGTGCGTCAGGGCGAGGTGGAGACGGTGGAGTTCAACCGCGACCGCGGCTTCGGCATCACCCTCTACCTGGGGCAGTGCAAGGGTTCGGCGAGCACCTCGGCGCAGGGGCCGGAGGCGATCCGCGAGACGGTGGCGGCGGCGCTGGCCATCGCCCGGCACGCCTCCGAGGACGACTGCGCGGGGCTGGCCGATGCCGCGCTGATGGCCCGCGAACTGCCCGATCTCGATCTGTACCATCCCTGGGCGATCACCCCGGAGCAGGCCATCGAGCAGGCGTTGGCCTGCGAGGCAGCGGCCTTCGCCGCCGACCCCAGGGTGACCCGCGCCGACGGCACCACCCTCAACACCCATCTGGGCTGCCGGGTCTACGCCAACAGCCACGGCTTCGTCGGCGGCTATGCCTCCAGCCGGCATAGCCTCAGCTGCGTGATGATCGCCGAGGGCGAGGGGCAGATGCAGCGCGACTACTGGTACGACGTCGGCCGGATCGGCGGCGAGCTGGCCAGCGCCGAGTCGATCGGCCGGCGCGCCGCCGAGCGCGCGGTGGCGCGCCTGGGGGCGCGACCGGTAGCGACCTGCGAGGTACCGGTGCTGTTCGCCGCCGAGCTGGCCACCGGGCTGTTCGGCCACTTCCTCGCGGCGATCTCCGGCGGCAACCTGTACCGCAAGTCCTCCTTCCTCGAGGGGGCGCTGGGCCAGACCCTGTTCCCCGGCTGGCTGAGCCTCGACGAGCGTCCGCACCTGCCGCGCGGCATGGGCAGCGCCAGCTTCGACGGCGACGGCCTGGCCACCTACGCCAAGCCCTTCGTCGACAGCGGCCGGCTGGTCTCCTACGCGCTGGGCACCTATTCCGGGCGCAAGCTGGGCCTGCCGAGCACCGCCAACGCCGGCGGGGTGCACAACCTGTTCGTCAGCCACGGCAGCGAGGACCAGGCCGCGCTGATCCGCCGCATGGATCGTGGCCTGCTGGTCACCGAACTGATGGGCCAGGGCCTCAACCTGGTCACCGGCGACTACTCGCGCGGCGCCGCCGGTTTCTGGGTGGAGAACGGGGTGATCCAGTTCCCGGTGCAGGAGGTGACCATCGCCGGCAACCTGCGCGAGATGTTCAAGGGCATCGTCGCGGTCGGCAGCGATGTGGAGACGCGCGGCAACGTGCGCAGCGGCTCGGTGCTGATCGACAGGATGATGGTCGGCGGCAGCTGAGGCAGCTGCGAGGCGGGGAAACGCCCGTAGGGTCGACGGCCACCCCGGGAGACTCGCGCAGCGATCTGCCAGCTGGACTGCGCTCGGTAGACAAGGCTGCGCCGCTGTCTACCCCGCGGCAGCCCGGTAGGGTGGAAAACGAGCGCAGGTCTTTTCCAGCTTGGCCGTGGCAGGGGCGTTGCCCCGGGGATCACTCGCCTTCGTCGAAGTAGTTGCCGATCAGTTCGACCAGCGCCTGCAGGGCTTCGTGCTCCTGCTCGCCCTCGGTGCGCAGGTGGATCGAGGTGCCCTTGCCGGCGGCCAGCATCATCACCGACATGATGCTCTTGCCGTCGACCAGGCTGTCGGCCGAGCGGCCGACCCGTACCTGGCAGGGGAAGCGCCCGGCCACGCCGACGAACTTGGCGGCGGCGCGGGCGTGCAGGCCGAGCTTGTTGATGATGGTGACGTCGCAGGCTGGCATCGGGGCGGGCGTGGTCCTGTTACTTGAGGTCGCGGTGACGGATCTGCACGTTGCCGAGGCTGTCGCGCAGCGCGGCGCCCAGACGCTCGGCCAGATACACCGAGCGGTGGTGGCCGCCGGTGCAGCCGATGGCCACGGTGACGTAGGCGCGGTTGCTGGCGGCGAAACGCGGCAGCCACTTGCTCAGGTAGGCGAGCAGATCGCGATACATCTCCTCGACGTCGGGCTGGGCGTCCAGGTAGTCGCGCACCGGTTGCTCCAGGCCGCTGTGCTCGCGCAGGTCCGGTTTCCAATAGGGATTGGGCAGGCAGCGCACGTCGAACACCAGATCGGCGTCCACCGGCATGCCGCGCTTGAAGCCGAAGGACTCGAGGAGGAAGGCGGTGCCGGCCTGCGGCTTGTCGAGCAGGCGCAGCTTGAGGCTGTCGGCGAGCTGGTAGAGATTGAGGTTGGCGGTGTCGATCTTCAGGTCGGCCAGGTCGGCGATCGGCGCCAGCAACTGACGCTCGTCGTCGATCGCCTCGCTCAGCGAGCGGGTTTCGCTGGTCAGCGGGTGGCGACGACGGGTTTCCGAGAAGCGCTTGAGCAGGGTGGCGTTGTCGGCGTCGAGGTACAGCACGTCGCACTGGATGTTGTGCTGGCGCAACTGCGCCAGCAGCTCGGGAAAGCGCTTGAGCTGGCTGAGCAGGTTGCGCGCGTCGATGGACACGGCGACCTTGGGCTGCAGCAGTTCGGTCTGCAGCAGCGCGCGCTCGCTGAGGTCCGGCAGCAGGCTGGCTGGCAGGTTGTCGATGCAGTAGAAACCGTTGTCTTCGAGCACGGCCAGCGCGGTGCTCTTGCCCGAGCCGGAGCGGCCGCTGACGATCACCAGGCGCATGGCTCAGCGCCCGTCCACGGTGTCGAGCACCACCTGGTAGAGGTCGAAGCCGTCCCGGGCCTGGCGCAGGCGCTCGCGCACGTCGGCGCGGTCGAGCAGGCCGGCGATCTGGCGCAGCAGCTCGAGGTGCTCCTCGGTGGCGGCTTCGGGCACCAGCAGGACGAACAGCAGGTCGACCGGCGCGCCGTCGAGGGCGTCGAAGTCCACCGGGGTGTCCAGGCGCAGCAGGGCGCTGACCGGTACCGAGCAGCCGGCCAGGCGGCAGTGGGGGATGGCGATGCCGTTGCCGAAGCCGGTGGAGCCGAGCTTCTCGCGCGCCACCAGGTTTTCGAAGATGTCATGTGCGTCGAGCCCGGGAATGTCCCGGGCCACGAGGTTGGCGATCTGCTCGAGAACGCGCTTCTTGCTGCCTCCCGGCACGTTCACCTGGGAACGGCCGGGGGTCAGGATGTGCTCTAGTCGAATCATCGGGGAATGATCAGCGGGCGGCGGCGCCCTGCTCGCGCTCGATCTGTTTTTCCTTGTGCTTGATCAGCTGGCGATCCAGCTTGTCGGCCAGCAGGTCGATGGCGGCGTACATGTCCTCGTGCTCGGCGTTGGCGACCACTTCGCCGCCGGCGATGTGCAGGGTCGCTTCGATCTTCTGCTTGAGTTTCTCCACCTGCATGATCACCTGGACGTTGGTGATCTTGTCGAAATGGCGCGCCAGTCGGTCGAATTTCTCGTGGACGTAGTCGCGCAGGGCGTCGGTCACTTCCAGGTGTTGGCCGCTGATGTTGACTTGCATACCGCTTCTCCTTGTTACCGGCGGAAACTCCCGCCATCTTGAGTTTTTATTGCAGGAACACTACACCAATCGCTTGCGTTCGCTGGAGGGCGCAATGCCGAGGGATTCCCAGTACTTGGCAATGGTCCGGCGGGCCACTTGAATCCCCTGCTCTTCCAGTAAACCAGCGATCTTGCTGTCACTCAATGGCTTTTTCGGGTTTTCCGCCGCGACCAGTTTCTTGATGATGGCGCGGATCGCCGTCGACGAGCATTCGCCGCCCTCGGCGGTGCTGACGTGGCTGGAAAAGAAGTACTTGAGCTCGTAGATGCCGCGCGGGGTGTGCATGTATTTCTGGGTGGTGACCCGCGAGATGGTCGACTCGTGCATGCCCACCGCCTCGGCGATGTCGTGCAGGACCAGCGGCTTCATCGCCTCCTCGCCGTATTCGAGGAAGCCGCGCTGCTGCTCGACGATCTGGGTGGCGACCTTCATCAGCGTCTCGTTGCGGCTGAGCAGGCTCTTGATGAACCAGCGCGCTTCCTGCAGCTGGTTGCGCATGTAGGTGTTGTCGGCGCTGCTGTCGGCGCGCCGTACCAGACCCGCATAGTGCGGGTTGACCCGCAGGCGCGGCATGGCGTCGGGGTTGAGCTCGACCAGCCAGCGCTCGTTGTCCTTGCGCACGATCACGTCGGGTACCACGTACTCGGCCTCGCCAGCCTCGATCTGCGCCCCCGGCCGCGGGTTGAGGCGCTGGATCAGTTCGACTACCTGCTTGAGCTCGTCCTCCTTGAGGCGCAGGCGCCGCATCAGTTGGGCGTAGTCGCGGCTGCCGAGCTGGTCGAGGTGGTCGCGGGCGACGCGTCGCGCCTCGGTCAGCCAGGGCGTGTCGGGCGGCAACTGAGCGAGCTGCAGCAGCAGGCACTCGCTGAGGTCGCGGGCGCCGATGCCCAGCGGTTCGAACTGCTGGACGCGGTGCAGGACCATTTCCACCTCGTCCAGCTCGATGTCCAGCTCCGGGTCGAGGGAGGCGAGGATCTCCTCGAGACTTTCCTCGAGGTAGCCGTCGCTGTTGATGCCGTCGATGATCGACATGGCGATCAGCCGGTCATGGTCGCTCATCGGAGCCAGGTTGAGCTGCCAGAGCAGGTGGCTGTGCAGGCTCTCGCCGGAGGAGGTGCGGGCGGTGAAGTCCCACTCGTCGTCCTCGCTGCTCGGCAGGCTGCTGGCGCTGGTCTGGTAGATGTCCTCCCAGGCGGTATCCACCGGCAGCTCGCTGGGGATGCGCTCCTCCCACTGGCCCTCGTCGAGACTGTCGGGGTCGCGCTCGGTGGTGGCGACCGTGCTGTCGTGGCTGGCGCCGGAGGATGGGCCTTCGCTCTCCGCCAGCGGGTCGCTGCTGTCGAAGTCGTCGCCGTCTTCCTGTCGCTCGAGCATCGGGTTGGAGTCGAGGGCTTCCTGGATTTCCTGCTGCAGGTCGAGGGTCGATAGTTGCAGCAGCCGTATGGCCTGTTGCAGCTGCGGGGTCATCGTCAGCTGCTGGCCCATCTTGAGGACTAGCGAGTGTTTCATGGCTGGGGAGTTGGCACCTTGGGTCTGCCAGCGCCTGCGCGCTGTCCGCTGCTGGGCGCCGCGATAGCAAATTATATGCCCGAATTTTGTGCCCTTGCCTAGGGCTTGACAGGGCGGGTGCCGCCGGGCATGGCTGCCCGCGCGGGCGGCGGAGCAGGCTTACAGGCGGAACTCGTGGCCCAGGTAGACGTCCTTGACCAACTGGTTGGCGAGGATGCTCTCGGCGTCGCCTTCGGCGATCAGCTGGCCGGCGTTGACGATGTAGGCGGTCTCGCAGATATCCAGGGTTTCGCGCACGTTGTGGTCGGTGATCAGCACGCCGATGCCGCGGCTCTTGAGGTGCTGGATGATCTGCTTGATGTCGCCCACCGAGATCGGGTCGACCCCGGCGAAGGGTTCGTCGAGGAGGATGAACTTGGGATCGCTGGCCAGCGCACGGGCGATCTCCACCCGGCGTCGCTCGCCGCCGGACAGGCTCATGCCGAGACTGTCGCGGATGTGGCTGATGTGGAACTCCTGGAGCAGTCCTTCCAGCGCCTCGCGGCGTCCGGCGCGGTCGAGGTCCTTGCGGGTCTCGAGGATCGCCATGATGTTGTCGGCCACCGTCAGCTTGCGGAAGATCGAGGCTTCCTGCGGCAGGTAGCCGATGCCGGCGCGGGCGCGGCCGTGCATCGGCTGGTGGGTGACGTCGAGTTCGTCGATCAGGACGCGGCCCTGATCGGCGCGCACCAGG
Organism: Stutzerimonas stutzeri; assembly: GCF_024451105.1. Taxonomy (GTDB): domain Bacteria; phylum Pseudomonadota; class Gammaproteobacteria; order Pseudomonadales; family Pseudomonadaceae; genus Geopseudomonas; species Geopseudomonas stutzeri_A. The sequence continues at coordinate 262,401 of NZ_JANGEY010000001.1, read as the reverse complement.
CCGACGATCATGTAGAAACAGGTGGTCTTGCCGGCGCCGTTGGGGCCGAGCAGGCCGACGATCTGGCCGCTGTCGATCGACAGGCTGACGTCGCGGACCACCTGGCGGCCCTTGTAGCTCTTGGCCAAGTGCTGGGCGATCAGGGTGCTCATGGGGTGTTCGGCTCCGCATCGCCGCGCTTGCGCGGCTGGATCACCATGTCGATGCGCGGACGCGGGGTGGTCACCCGCGCGTCGCTGGCGCGGCCGGCGCTGACGATCTGCCGGCGGGTGTCGTAGACGATCTTCTCGCCCTCGAAGGTGTTGCCTTCCTGCACTACCTTGGCCTGGTCGATCAGCACGATGCGCTCGTTGGCGGCGAAGTACTGGATGGTCAGGCCGTAGGCCTTGACCACCGGGCGCTCGGCGGCCGGCTGCTGCTCGTAGTAGGCCGGCTTGCCGACGGCGGTGAACACGTCGATGTCGCCGTTGCGGTCCTGGGTGATGGTCACGGTGTCGCCGGTGATCTTCAGGCTGCCCTGGGTGATCACCACGCCGCCGCGGTAGACGGCCACGCCCTTGGCGTCGTCCAGTTCGGCGCTGTCGGCCTGTACGCGGATCGGCTGGTCGCGGTCGGAGGGCAATGCCCAGGCGCTCGCGCCGGCGAGCAGGAGGCCCAGACCGAAGAGGAGGGGAAGGGGGTTAGCGAACCTCATGCTGTCCTCGCACATTGGATTTCAGGAGCATCCTGCTTTCGTTGAAGTAGGCCTGCAGGCCGGAAGCGGTGGTCACGCCGTTGGCGGCCTCGATGCGTACAGGTTGGTCGGTTTCCGCGTATTCGCGCTCGGGGAACACGCTCAGGTGGCTGGTGGTCAGCACGGTGGGGCGTCCCTTGGCGTCGCTGCGCTCGATTCGCACCGCGTCGATCAGGTCGACCTGCACGCCGCCGGGTGACACTGCGCCGCGCTCGCTGCGCACCTGCCAAGGATAGTCGCTGCCTCTGTGCAGGAGCAGTTCCGGACGGGTCAGGTGGGTGACGTCGCTGTCCTGACGATGCTCGAGGCGTTCGGCGCGCATGCGGTAGTGCAGGCGGCCGTCGGTCTGGAACTGCACGCTGCGGGCATTCTCGGCGTAGAAGTCGACGGGGTCGTCGGTCGCCGGGGCGCTGCCTTGCAGGAAGCTTTCCGGGCGGATGTTCCAGTAGCCGATGGCGACCAGCAGGGCGGCCAGCAGGGCGAAGGGCAGGAAGGTGCGCAGCGTGGGGCTCATCGGGCTACCGTCACAGGTAGGCGGCCTGGGCCGCCTCCAGCGTGCCCTGGGCGCGCATGATCAGCTCGCAGAACTCGCGGGCGGCACCTTCGCCACCGCGCGCCTGGGTCACCGCCGCGGCGTGGCGGCGGACGAAGGGATCGGCGCTGGCCACCGCCATGCCGAGGCCGACCCGGCGGATCACCGGCAGGTCGGGCAGGTCGTCGCCCAGGTAGGCGACCTGTGCGTATGAGAGTCCCAGTTCGGCGAGCAGTTCATCGAGCGCCGCCAGCTTGTCCTCGCGTCCCTGCACCAGGTGCTGGATGCCGAGGTTCCTGGCTCGGCGCTCGACCACCGGGGTGCTGCGCCCGCTGATGATCGCGGTGCGCACTCCCGAGGCGATCAGCATCTTGATGCCGTGGCCGTCGAGGGTGTTGAAGGTCTTGAACTCGCCGCCCTCGGGCAGGAAGTACAGCTTGCCGTCGGTCAGCACGCCGTCGACGTCGAAGATCGCCAGGCGGATGGCGCGGGCGCGTTCCTGCAGTTCCTCGTTCATCACATCACTCCGGCACGCAACAGGTCGTGCATGTTCAGGGCGCCGATGGCGCGGCTGTCGGCATCGACCACCACCAGGGCGCTGATGCGGTTGTCCTCCATGATCTTCAGCGCCTCGGCGGCGAGCATGTCCGGGCGTGCGGTCTTGCCGCCGGCGGTCATCAGCTCGTCGATGGTCGCGTGGCGAACGTCGACGCCGCGATCCAGGGCGCGGCGCAGGTCGCCGTCGGTGAAGATGCCGGCCAAGCGGCCGTCGGCCTCGGTGATCACCGTCATGCCCAGCCCCTTGCGGGTCATCTCCAGCAGCGCCTCGCGCAGCTGGGTGCCGCGGCGGACCTGCGGCAGGCCGTCGCCGGCGTGCATGATATTCTCCACCTTGAGCAGCAGGCGGCGGCCCAGGGCACCGCCGGGATGCGAGAAGGCGAAGTCCTCGGCGGTGAACCCGCGCGCCTCGAGCAGGGCGATGGCCAGGGCGTCGCCGAGCACCAGCGAGACGGTGGTCGAGGAGGTCGGCGCGAGGTTCAGCGGGCAGGCCTCCTGGGCCACGCTGGCGTCGAGGTTGACCGCGGCGGCCTTGGCCAGCGGCGACTCGGGGTTGCCGGTCATGCTGATCAGGGTGATGCCGAGGCGCTTGATCAGCGGCAGCAGGGTGACGATCTCGGCGGTGGAGCCGGAGTTGGACAGCGCCAGGACCACGTCGTCGCGGGTGATCATGCCCATGTCGCCGTGGCTGGCCTCGGCGGGGTGGACGAAGAACGCGGTGGTCCCGGTGCTGGCCAGGGTGGCGGCGATCTTGCGGCCGATGTGGCCGGACTTGCCCATGCCGACCACCACCACGCGGCCACGGCAGGCCAGCAGCAGTTCGCAGGCGCGCTCGAAGTCGCCGTCGATCCGCGCCAGCAGATCGTTCACGGCGTCCAGCTCCATGCGGATGGTGCACTGGGCGGATTCGACGAAGGACGGCTTGTGGGTCATGGGCGTCGGGACACGTGGCTGGTCAAGCGACCGATTATACCGACAAACCGCGGCCTGCTCATCAGTTGTCACAGCTTGCCGTCGAGCGATGCTTGGGAGGCGCCGGTCGCGGGTGTATAGTGCGCGGCTGTTCGGCCAGCGGCCGCCGGATGGACCGCTGTGGTGGCCGGTGTCTGCTCGGGAAGGCCGGCCAACAAGGAGTTCCGATGACTAGCGACAAGGCGTTTGCCGTCGAGCTGAAGGGCGTGACCTTCAGGCGCGGCACGCGCACCATCTTCGACAACGTGGATCTGGCGATTCCGCGCGGCAAGGTGACCGGCATCATGGGGCCGTCCGGCTGCGGCAAGACCACCCTGCTGCGCCTGATCGGCGCCCAGCTGCGTCCGGCCAGCGGCCGGGTGGTCGTCAACGGCCAGAACCTGCCCGAGCTGTCGCGCGGCGAGTTGTTCGACATGCGCAAGCAGATGGGCGTGCTGTTCCAGAGCGGCGCGCTGTTCACCGATCTCGACGTGTTCGAGAACGTTGCCTTCCCGCTGCGCGTGCACACCCGTCTGCCGGAGGAGATGATCCGCGACATCGTGCTGATGAAGCTGCAGGCGGTCGGTCTGCGCGGCGCCATCGAGCTGATGCCCGACGAGCTGTCCGGCGGCATGAAGCGCCGCGTGGCGCTGGCTCGGGCGATCGCTCTGGATCCGCAGATCCTCATGTACGACGAGCCCTTCGTCGGTCAGGACCCGATCGCCATGGGTGTGCTGGTGCGCCTGATCCGTCAGCTCAACGACGCGCTGGGGCTGACCAGCATCGTGGTTTCCCACGATCTGGTGGAGACCGCCAGCATCGCCGACTACCTGTACGTGGTCGGCGACAGCCAGGTGCTCGGCCACGGCACTCCGGCCGAGCTGATGGAGTCCGACAATCCGCGCATCCGCCAGTTCATGCAGGGGATCGCCGACGGACCGGTGCCGTTCCATTTCCCCGCGGCTGACTACCGCCGCGATCTGCTGGGGGATGCCTGATGCGCAAGACTCCGCTCATCGAGCGCGTGCGCCTGCTCGGTCGCTCCGGTCTCGACGTGGTCGAGGCGCTCGGTCGCTCGAGCCTGTTCCTGATCCACGCGCTGCTGGGGCGCAGCGGCGCCGGCAGCTTCCTGCAGCTGCTGGTCAAGCAGCTCTACGCGGTTGGCGTGCTGTCGCTGGCGATCATCATCGTCTCCGGCATCTTCATCGGCATGGTGCTGGCCCTGCAGGGTTACAACATCCTGGTCGACTTCGCCTCCGAGGAGGCGGTCGGCCAGATGGTCGCGCTGACCCTGCTGCGCGAGCTCGGGCCGGTGGTCACCGCGCTGCTGTTCGCCGGGCGCGCCGGTTCGGCGCTGACCGCCGAGATCGGCAACATGAAGTCCACCGAGCAGCTCTCCAGCCTGGAGATGATCGGCGTCGACCCGCTCAAGTACATCATCGCCCCGCGGCTGTGGGCCGGCTTCATCTGCATGCCGCTGCTCGCCGCGATCTTCACCGTGGTCGGCATCTGGGGCGGGGCGATGGTCGCCGTCGACTGGCTGGGCGTCTACGAGGGCTCCTACTGGGGCAACATGCAGCGCAGCGTGGAGTTTTACGGCGACGTGCTCAACGGCGTGATCAAGAGCCTGGTGTTCGCCGTGGTGGTGACCTGGATCGCGGTGTTCCAGGGCTACGACTGCGAGCCGACCTCGGAAGGCATCAGTCGCGCCACCACCCGTACCGTGGTCTACGCCTCGCTGGCCGTGCTGGGCCTCGACTTCATCCTCACCGCCCTGATGTTTGGAGATTTCTGATGCAATCGCGTTCCATGGAAATCGGCGTCGGCCTGTTCCTCCTCGCCGGCCTGCTGGCCTTGCTGCTGCTGGCCCTGCGCGTCAGCGGCCTGACCATCGGCTCGGCGCAGGACACCTACCGCGTCTACGCCTACTTCGACAACACCGCCGGGGTCAGTCCGCGTGCCAAGGTAACCATGGCCGGGGTGACCATCGGCAAGGTGGTGGCGGTCGATCTCGATCACGACAGTTTCATGGGGCGGGTGACCATGGAACTCGACCGGCGCGTCGACAATCTACCGGTGGACTCCACCGCATCGATCCTCACCGCCGGCCTGCTCGGCGAGAAGTACATCGGCATCAGTATCGGTGGCGAGGAGGAGGTGCTGGCCGACGGCGGGGTGATCCGCGATACCCAGTCGGCGCTGGTGCTGGAGGATCTGATCGGCAAGTTCCTGCTCAACACAGTCAACAAAGAACCCGCCCAGTAAGATAGGACACTCAATCATGCTCAAGCTCCTGCGACGCAGCCTGCTGGTGCTGCTGGCCTGCCTGCCCTTCGCCGGCCACGCCGCGGCCACTCCTCAACAGGTGGTGCAGGCCACCACCGACCGGGTGATCGGCGAGCTGAACAGCAATCGCGAACGCTTCCGCCAAGACCCCGAGGCCTTCTATCGGGCCCTCGACGGCATCCTCGATCCGGTGATCGACTTCGACGGCTTCGCCCGCGGGGTGATGACCGTGCGCTACAGCCGCCAGGCCTCGCCGGTACAGATGCAGGCCTTCCAGGACAGCTTCAAGCGCAGCCTGGTGCGCTTCTACGGCGGTGCCCTGCTCGAGTACGAGAACCAGGAGATCCGCATGTTGCCGGCGGTGCCCCAGCGCGAGCCGGACCGCGCCACCGTGAACATGGAGGTGGTCGGTCGCAGCGGCGCCGTCTACCCGGTGAGCTACACCCTCGAGCGGAAGGGCGGCGCCTGGAAGGTGCGCAACGTGATCATCAACGGCATCAACGTCGGCAAGCTGTTCCGCGACCAGTTCGCCGACGCCATGCGGCGCAACGGCAACGACCTGGATCGGGTGATCGCCACCTGGGGCGACACGGTCGCGCGCGCCCAGGAAAGCGCCGACGTCAAGGGCGGCCAGCAGTGAGCCAGGGCGCACTGCGTGCGGTTGCCGGCGGCGGCCTGGCGCTGGAGGGGGTGATCGACCTGCGCGTCGGCGCCGAGCTGCGCGAGGACGGGCGCCGCCTGCTGGCCGCCAGTCCGGCCGCCAGCGTGGCGGTCGACTGCGCGGGCATCACCCACAGCAGCAGCGTCGGGCTGTCGCTGCTGCTGTGCCTGCTGCGCGACGCCCGGGCGGTCGGCAAGACCCTCGAGGTGCGCAACTTGCCGGCGGACATGCGCCAGATCGCCGAGGTGTACGGCCTGCTCGAGCTGCTGCCGCTGGCCGAGTGACGCTCGGGCGCAGGGTTCGCAGGGCGCGGGCTTTTTTGTATGATGGCCGGCTCCCGTGCCGGTCCCCAAGCGAGGTTGAGTTATGCAGGCCGAAGACGTCAAACGCCATCTTGAAGCAAACCTGCCCGGCACCACCGTGGTGGTCGAGGGCCAGGGCTGTGACTTCCAGCTGAACCTGATCGGCGACGAGCTGGCCGGTCTCAGCCCGGTCAAGCGCCAGCAGCAGGTCTACGCCCACCTCAACGACTGGATCGCCGACGGCAGCATCCACGCCGTGACCATGAAATTCTTCTCCCAGGCCGCCTGGGCCGAGCGCGCCTGAGCGCCCGAGGCCCGAGATACCCCATGGACAAACTGATCATTACCGGTGGCGCCCCGCTCGACGGGGAGATCCGCATTTCCGGCGCGAAGAACTCGGCGCTGCCGATCCTCGCCGCCACCCTGCTGGCCGACCAGCCGGTCACCGTGCGCAACCTGCCGCACCTGCACGACATCACCACCATGATCGAGCTGTTCGGTCGCATGGGCGTGCAGCCGGTGATCAACGAGAAGCTCGACGTCGAGGTCGACGCCACCACCATCAGGACCCTGGTGGCGCCCTACGAGCTGGTCAAGACCATGCGTGCCTCGATCCTGGTGCTCGGTCCGATGGTCGCCCGTTTCGGCCAGGCCGAGGTGGCCCTGCCCGGCGGCTGCGCGATCGGCACCCGGCCGGTCGACCTGCACATCCGCGGGCTCGAGGCGATGGGCGCGATCATCGAGGTCGAGGGCGGCTACATCAAGGCCCGCGCCCCCGAAGGCGGCCTGCGCGGCGCGCACTTCTGCTTCGACACCGTCAGCGTCACCGGCACCGAGAACATCCTGATGGCCGCGACCCTGGCCAACGGCCGCAGCGTGCTGGAGAACGCCGCGCGCGAGCCGGAGGTGGTCGACCTGGCCAACATGCTGATCGCCATGGGCGCCAGGATCCAGGGCGCCGGAACCTCGACCATCGTCGTCGACGGCGTCGAGCGCCTCGGCGGCACCAGCTACGCGGTGATGCCCGACCGCATCGAGACCGGCACCTACCTGGTGGCGGCTGCCGCCAGCCGCGGCCGGGTCAAGCTCAAGGACACCGATCCGACCATCCTCGAGGCCGTGCTGCTCAAGCTGCAGGAGGCCGGCGCCGAGATCGTCACCGGCGAGGACTGGATCGAGCTGGACATGCACGGCAAGCGGCCGAAGGCGGTCAACATCCGCACCGCACCGTACCCGGCGTTCCCCACCGACATGCAGGCGCAGTTCATCGCCATGAACGCGGTGGCCGAGGGCACCGGCACGGTGATCGAGACCATCTTCGAGAACCGCTTCATGCACGTGCTGGAGATGCAGCGCATGGGGGCGCAGATCCAGATCGAGGGCAACACCGCCATCGTCACCGGCGTGCCGCGCCTGAAGGCCGCCCCGGTGATGGCCACCGACCTGCGCGCCTCCGCCAGTCTGGTGATCGCCGCGCTGGTCGCCGACGGCGATACCCTGATCGACCGCATCTACCACATCGACCGCGGCTACGAGTGCATCGAGGAGAAACTGCAACTGCTCGGCGCCAAGATCCGCCGCGTGCCGGGCTAGGGATAACTCATGCTGACCATCGCGCTGTCCAAGGGCCGCATCCTCGACGACACCCTGCCGCTGCTGGCCGCGGCCGGCATCGTGCCGACCGAGAATCCGGACAAGAGCCGCAAGCTGATCATCCCGACCAGCCAGGAAGACGTGCGCCTGCTGATCGTGCGCGCCACCGACGTGCCGACCTACGTCGAGCACGGCGCCGCCGACCTCGGCGTGGCCGGCAAGGACGTGCTGCTCGAGTACGGCGGCCAGGGCCTCTACGAGCCGCTCGACCTGCAGATCGCCCGCTGCAAGCTGATGACCGCCGGCAAGGTCGGCGCGCCGGAGCCTGCCGGGCGCCTGCGGGTGGCCACCAAGTTCGTCAACGTCGCCAAGCGCTACTACGCCGAGCAGGGCCGCCAGGTCGACATCATCAAGCTGTACGGCTCGATGGAGCTGGCGCCGCTGGTCGGTCTGGCCGACAAGATCATCGACGTGGTCGACACCGGCAACACCCTGCGCGCCAACGGCCTGGAGCCGCAGGAGCTGATCTGCCACGTGACCTCGCGACTGGTGGTCAACAAGGCGTCGATGAAGATGCAGCATGCGCGCATCCAGGCGCTGATCGACACCCTGCGCCAGGCAGTGGCTGCCCGCCAGGGCACCTGATGCCGCTGCAGCAAGCCGGCACCGAGCGCCGGCTTGCTGCGCAATGCCTGCGACTTCCGGTCGCGAACGCCTATCCGCGTCATAGCCACAATTGCCGGGTGCCCGCGCGGAAGGCCTGCTAATCTAGCGGCGCCCGAATCAGCCAAACATGAGGCCCGTTATGACCGCACCGCTCGCCATCCGCCGACTCGACGCCGCCGATCCGCAGTTCGCCCGTCATCTGGATCATCTGCTGAGCTGGGAAAGCGTGTCGGACGAGGCGGTCAACCAGCGCGTGCTGGAGATCATCCAGGCCGTGCGCGAGCGCGGCGATGCGGCGGTGGTGGAGTTCACCCGGCGCTTCGACGGCGTCGAGGCCACCGCGATGAGCGAGCTGATCCTGCCGCGCGAGCGTCTCGAGCTGGCGCTGACCCGCATCAGCCCCGAGCAGCGCGCGGCGCTGGAGCAGGCCGCCGAGCGCGTGCGCCTGTACCACGAGCGGCAGAAGCAGGACTCCTGGACCTACACCGAGGCCGACGGCACCGTGCTCGGCCAGCAGGTCACCGCGCTGGACCGCGCCGGCCTCTACGTGCCCGGCGGCAAGGCCGCCTACCCGTCCTCGGTGCTGATGAACGCCATCCCGGCCAAGGTCGCCGGTGTCGCCGAGGTGGTGATGGTGGTGCCGACCCCGCGCGGCGAACTCAACGAGCTGGTGCTGGCCGCCGCCTGCGTGGCCGGCGTCGACCGGGTGTTCACCATCGGCGGCGCCCAGGCGGTGGCCGCGCTGGCCTACGGCACCGAGAGCGTGCCGCAGGTCGACAAGATCGTCGGTCCGGGCAACATCTACGTGGCCACCGCCAAGCGCCACGTGTTCGGTCAGGTCGGCATCGACATGATCGCCGGCCCCTCGGAGATCCTCGTGGTCTGCGACGGCCAGACCGATCCGGACTGGATCGCCATGGACCTGTTCTCCCAGGCCGAGCACGACGAGGACGCCCAGTCGATCCTGGTCAGTCCGGACGCCGCCTTCCTCGACCAAGTGGCCGAGAGCATCGCCAGGCTGCTGCCGACCATGGAGCGCGCCGAGATCATCCGTACTTCGCTGCAAGGCCGTGGCGCGCTGATCAAGGTCGCCGACATGGACGAGGCGATGCGCGTGACCAACCGCATCGCTCCCGAGCACCTCGAGCTGTCGGTGGCCGACCCGCAGGCGCTGCTGCCGCAGATCCGCCACGCCGGGGCGATCTTCATGGGCCGTTACACGGCGGAAGCGCTGGGCGACTACTGCGCCGGCCCCAACCACGTGCTGCCGACCTCCGGCACCGCGCGCTTCTCCTCGCCGCTGGGGGTCTACGATTTCCAGAAGCGCTCGTCGATCATCTTCTGTTCGGCCGACGGCGCTTCCGAGCTGGGCAAGACCGCCTCGGTGCTGGCCCGCGGCGAGTCGCTGACCGCCCACGCGCGCAGCGCCGAGTACCGCATCAAGTAAACCCGTAGGGTGGGTCAGGCCGCAGGCCGTAACCCACCACGGCGGGATCGAGGACATCTCGGTGGGTTACGCCGTTGCACGGCTGACCCACCCTACGCAAAACATGCGAGGAGAGAAGGGCGTGAGCAAATTCTGGAGCCCCTTCGTCAAGGACCTGGTGCCCTACGTGCCGGGCGAGCAGCCGAAGATGAGCCGGCTGGTCAAGCTGAACACCAACGAGAACCCCTACGGCCCGTCGCCGAAGGTGCTCGAGGCGATCCGCGCCGAGCTGGACGACAGCCTGCGCCTGTATCCGGACCCCAACGGCGAGCGCCTGAAGCAGGCCATCGCCGACTACTACGGCGTGCAGGCCAGCCAGGTGTTCGTCGGCAACGGCTCCGACGAGGTGCTGGCCCACGTGTTCCATGGCCTGTTCCAGCACGGCAGGCCGCTGCTGTTCCCCGACATCAGCTACAGCTTCTACCCGGTGTACTGCGGTCTGTACGGCATTCCCTTCGAGACGGTGGCGCTGGATGCGCAGTTCCGCATCGCGGTGGCCGACTACGCGCGCCCCAACGGCGGCATCATCTTCCCCAACCCCAACGCGCCGACCGGCTGCCTGCTGCCGCTGAGCGCGATCCGCCAGCTGCTCGAGGCGAATACCGAGTCGGTGGTGGTGGTCGACGAGGCCTACGTCGACTTCGGCGGGGAGAGCGCGATCAGCCTGGTCGACCAGTACCCCAACCTGCTGGTCACCCAGACCCTGTCCAAGTCGCGCTCGCTGGCCGGCCTGCGCGTCGGTCTGGCGGTCGGTAATGCCGAGCTGATCGAGGCGCTGGAGCGGATCAAGAACAGCTTCAACTCCTATCCGCTGGATCGTCTGGCACTGGTCGGCGCGGTGGCGGCGTTCGAGGATCAGGACTACTTCGAGCAGACCTGCCAGGCGGTGATCGCCAGCCGCGAGCAGTTGGTCAGCGAGCTGCAGGACATGGGCTTCGAGGTGCTGCCCTCGGCGGCCAACTTCGTGTTCGCCCGCCATCCGCGGCACGATGCCGCTACGCTGGCCGCCGGCCTGCGCGAGCAGGGGGTGATCGTCCGCCACTTCAGGCAGGAGCGCATCAGCCAGTTCCTGCGCATCACCATCGGCACCGCCGAGCAGAACATGGCGCTGCAGGAGGCGCTGCTGCCGCTGCTCAAGTGACGGTCGCGCGGCCCTGAACGGCAACGGCGCCCACGGGCGCCGTTGCCGTTCAGGGCCTCAACTGCTCACCGGCGGGCGCACGCCGACCTCGGCGCGCAGTCGGTGGTTCTCGCCTCCGCGCATCACCTCGATGCTGACGCTCTCTCCGGGGCGCTTGCGGGCCATCTGGTTCATCGCCCGACGGCCGTCGCTGGCCGGCTCGCCGTCGATGGCGAGGATCACGTCGCCCGGTTGCAGGCCGGCGCGCAGTGCCGGGCTGTCGCGGTACACGCCGGCGACTATCACCCCGCCGCGGCCCTGCAGGCCCAGGGATTCGGCCAGTTCGGGCGTCAGCGTCTGCACCTCGAGGCCCAGCCAGCCACGGATCACCTGGCCGTGGGCGATGATCGCCTCCATGACCTCCAGCGCCAGTCGGGTCGGGATGGCGAAGCCGATGCCCTGCGAGCCGCCGGAGCGGGAGAAGATCGCCGTGTTGATGCCGATCAGGTTGCCGTGGGCATCGACCAGTGCACCGCCGGAGTTGCCGGGATTGATCGCCGCGTCGGTCTGGATGAAGTCCTCGTAGGTGTTGAGGCCCAGCTGGTTGCGCCCGGTGGCGCTGATGATGCCCATGGTCACCGTCTGGCCGACGCCGAACGGGTTGCCGATGGCCAGGGAAACGTCGCCGATGCGGATCTCGTCGGAGCGGCCGAGCACGATCGCCGGCAGATCCGGCAGGTCGATCTTCAACACCGCGAGGTCGGTCTCCGGATCGCTGCCGACCAGCCGCGCCAGGGTTTCGCGGCCGTCCTTGAGCGCCACCACGATCTGGTCGGCGCCGGTCACCACGTGGTTGTTGGTCAGCAGGTAACCCCTGGGGCTCATGATCACCGCCGAGCCGAGGCTCGACTCCATGCGTCGCTGGCGCGGCAGGTTGTCGCCGAAGAAGCGGCGGAACTGCGGGTCGTCGAACAGCGGGTGGCTGGGCTTGTCGACCAGCTTGGTGGTGTAGAGGTTGGCCACCGCCGGCGCGGCCAGCTCGACGGCGTCGCTGTAGGACACCGGGCCGTGGGTCGGCAGGCCGAGTGGCGGCGCCTGGCGCAGGCCGAGATCCTGCCGCTCGCGGCCGACCCACTCGGGGAACAGCTGGATCAGCAGCAGGGCCAGCAGCAGGCCGGCCACCACCGGCCAGCCGAGAAAGCGCAGCGCCTTGTGCATCGGGAAATCCTTGGGGTTGCGGGGGCCGGGAGCGGCCATTAAGGTGGCCGGCATTATACGAGGCCGGCGCGTCGGACGCAGTCGGCAACTGTTACGGAGCTTCACCATGGCCATCGCCCTGCCCACCCTGGTCGCCGAACTCGACCGCCACCTGGATGCCGCGCGCATCGCCGACTACTGCCCCAACGGCCTGCAGGTCGAGGGGCGCAGCGAGGTGCGCCGCATCGTCAGCGGGGTGACCGCCAGCCAGGCGCTGCTGGATGCCGCGGTCGAGTGGGGCGCCGACCTGGTGCTGGTCCATCACGGCTACTTCTGGAAGAGCGAGAATCCCTGCATCACCGGCATGAAGCAGCGCCGGCTGAAGACCCTGCTGGCCCACGACATCAGCCTGGTCGCCTACCACCTGCCGCTGGACCTGCACCCCGAACTGGGCAACAACGTGCAGCTGGCCCGCCGCCTCGGCCTGTGTGTCGAGGGGCCGCTGGAGCCGGGCAATCCGCGCTCGGTGGGGCTGCAGGGCCGCCTGGCCGAGCCGCTGGCGCCTGCCGAGTTCGCCGCGCGGGTCGCCGCGGCGCTGGGCCGCGAGCCGCTGCTGGTCGATGCCGGCCGGCCGATCCTCCGGGTCGGCTGGTGCACCGGCGCGGCCCAGGGCTACATCGAGCAGGCCGTCGCCGCGGGGCTGGACGCCTACCTGAGCGGCGAGGTTTCCGAATCCACCGTGCACAGCGCCCGCGAGAACGGCATCAGTTTCCTGGCCGCCGGCCACCACGCCACCGAGCGCTACGGCGTGCAGGCGCTGGGCGAGTGGATCGCCACGCGCTTCGGCATCGAGCACCGCTTCGTCGACTGCGACAATCCGGTCTGAGGGTGGGAGCAACCGGTATATTTATAGAATGATTGGTTCTAGTGTGCCGGCTTATTAGAAGTGGGGTAGCGTGCTATCGTGCGCGCACGTCCGCGGCCCGCTGGCCGCAATCCGTCTGTCTTATGTGAGTAGCCATGGTCGACAAACTGACGCATCTGAAGCAGCTGGAGGCGGAAAGCATCCACATCATCCGTGAGGTGGCCGCCGAATTCGACAATCCGGTGATGCTGTACTCCATCGGCAAGGACTCCGCGGTGATGCTGCATCTGGCCCGCAAGGCGTTCTTCCCCGGCAAGCTGCCGTTCCCGGTCCTGCACGTCGACACCCGCTGGAAATTCCGCGAGATGTACGAGTTCCGCAGCAAGATGGTCGAGGAGATGGGCCTGGAGCTGATCACCCACATCAACCCGGACGGCGTCGCCCAGGACATGAACCCCTTCACCTACGGCAGTGCCAAGCACACCGACGTGATGAAGACCGAGGGTCTCAAGCAGGCGCTGGACAAGTACGGCTTCGACGCCGCCTTCGGCGGTGCGCGCCGCGACGAGGAGAAGTCGCGGGCCAAGGAGCGCGTCTACTCGTTCCGCGACAGCAAGCACCGCTGGGACCCGAAGAACCAGCGCCCCGAGCTGTGGAACGTCTACAACGGCAAGGTCAAGAAGGGCGAGTCGATCCGCGTGTTCCCGCTGTCCAACTGGACCGAACTGGACATCTGGCAGTACATCTACCTCGAGCAGATCCCGATCGTGCCGCTGTACTTCGCCGCCGAGCGCGAGGTGGTCGAGCTCAACGGCACCCTGGTGATGATCGACGACGAGCGCATCCTCGAGCACCTGACCCCGGAGCAGAAGGCCAGCATCCAGAAGAAGATGGTGCGCTTCCGCACCCTGGGCTGCTACCCGCTGACCGGCGCCGTCGAGTCCACCTCCACCACCTTGCCGGAAATCATCCAGGAGATGCTGCTGACCCGCACCTCCGAGCGCCAGGGCCGGGTGATCGACCACGACCAGGCCGGCTCGATGGAAGAAAAGAAACGTCAGGGCTACTTCTAAGGTTTCCGCATCATGTCGCATCAATCTGATCTGATCAGCGAGGACATCCTCGCCTACCTGGCCCAGCACGAGCGCAAGGAACTGCTGCGTTTCCTGACCTGCGGCAACGTCGACGACGGCAAGAGCACCCTGATCGGCCGCCTGCTGCACGATTCCAAGATGATCTACGAGGATCACCTGGAGGCGATCACCCGCGACTCGAAGAAGGTCGGCACCACCGGCGACGACGTCGACCTGGCGCTGCTGGTCGACGGCCTGCAGGCCGAGCGCGAGCAGGGCATCACCATCGACGTGGCCTACCGCTACTTCAGCACCGCCAGGCGCAAGTTCATCATCGCCGACACCCCGGGCCACGAGCAGTACACCCGCAACATGGCCACCGGCGCCTCGACCTGCGACCTGGCGATCATCCTGGTCGACGCCCGCTACGGCGTGCAGACCCAGACCCGCCGGCACAGCTACATCGCCTCGCTGCTGGGCATCAAGCACATCGTGGTCGCCATCAACAAGATGGACCTGATGGACTTCGATCAGGGCGTGTTCGAGGCGATCCGCGCCGACTACCTGCAGTTCGCCGAGCGCATCGGCATGCAGCCGAGCTCGCTGCACTTCGTGCCGATGTCGGCGCTCAAGGGCGACAACGTGGTCAATCGCAGCGAGCGGGCGCCCTGGTACCTGGGCCCGGCGCTGATGGAGATCCTCGAGACCGTCGAGATCGCCGCCGACCGCAACCTGACCGACATGCGCTTCCCGGTGCAGTACGTCAACCGGCCGAACCTGAACTTCCGCGGTTTCGCCGGCACCCTGGCCAGCGGCATCGTGCACAAGGGCGACGAGGTGCTGGCGCTGCCCTCGGGCAAGACCAGCAAGGTCAAGTCGATCGTCACCTTCGACGGCGAGCTGGAACAGGCGATCCCCGGCCAGGCGATCACCCTGACCCTGGAAGACGAGATCGACGTGTCGCGCGGCGACATGCTGGTGCACGCCGACAACCGTCCGCAGGTCGCCGACAGCTTCGACGCCATGCTGGTGTGGATGGCCGAGGAGCCGATGCTGCCGGGCAAGAAGTACGACATCAAGCGCGCTACCAGCTATGTGCCGGGCAACGTGGTGGCCATCGAGCACCGCGTCGACGTCAACAGCCTCGAGCAACTGGCCGCCAGCGAGCTGAAGCTCAACGAGATCGGCAAGGTGCGCGTCAGCCTGGATGCGCCGATTGCCCTCGACGGTTACGCGCACAACCGCACCACCGGTGCGTTCATCGTCATCGACCGCCTGACCAATGGCACGGTCGGCGCCGGGATGATCGTCGCCGAGCCGCTGGCCGGGCAGAACACCGTCGGCCACCACGGCCGCCTGGCCCACGTCAGCAGCGACGAGCGCGCCGCGCGCTTCGGCCAGTTGCCGGCCACCGTGCTGTTCTCCGGCCTGTCCGGCGCCGGCAAGAGCACCCTGGCCTACGCCGTGGAGCGCAAGCTGTTCGACAGCGGCCGTGCGGTGTACGTGCTGGACGGCCAGAACCTGCGCCACGACCTGAACAAGGGCCTGCCGCTGGATCGCGCCGGTCGCGCCGAGAACTGGCGCCGCGCCGCCCAGGTGGCCAGGCAGTTCAACGAGGCGGGTCTGCTGACCCTCGCCGCCTTCGTCGCCCCGGATGCCGAGGGGCGCGAGCAGGCGCGCGCGGTGATCGGCGCCGAGCGGCTGATCACCGTCTACGTGCAGGCCTCGCCGCAGGCCTGCCGCGAGCGCGATCCGCAGGGCCTGTATGCCGCCGGCGGCGACAACATCCCCGGCGAGTCGTTCGCCTACGACGTGCCGCTGGACGCCGATCTGGTGATCGACACCCAGTCCACCTCGGTGGAAGAGGGCGTCAGGCAGGTGCTGGCGCTGCTGCGCTCGCGCGGCGCGATCTGATCCTCCGACCGAAACGCCAGGGCCCCGGCAGCGATGCCGGGGCCCTGGCGTTTTCGCGGCGGCAAAAAGAAGCCCCGCACGCTGGCGGGGCTGTTCTGCCGGCAGTGGCTCAGGCCTTCTTCAGTACTTCCTCGTCGCTCAGCACGCCGGAGTGGCCGGGCGCGTAGTCCTTCGGCGGCTCGGTGCTGGGGGCGGCGCTCAGGCGTTCGCGGGTCTGCTGGCCGGACTCGCTGAGGGCGGCCAGCAGGCGCTGGCGGGTCAGTTCGTCGAGCGCCAGGCGGTTGGCGCCCTCGGAGAGGTGCGACTGGATATCCTGGTAGTTCTGGGTGAGCTTCTGCATCAGGTTGGCGGTGGTGTTGAAGTGGCTGACCACTTCGCTCTGATAGCTCTCGAAGCGCTCCTGCATCTCGTCCAGCTTGTGCTGGACGCCCCCGGGGGCGGCGCCGGGCAGCAGGCGGGCCAGCAGGAAACCGATGGCAACCCCGACGACCAGGGCCAGGGCTGGCAGCAACCAGGCGGCGAATGACTGTTCCACAGATCCTTCCTCTATAGACGGTATTTGCATTACGTTAGCGACTTGTGTCTGCGCTGTATAGCGCCGGCGGTGCAATGCTAGACGAGCCCCCGCGCTGCGGGGTCACGGAGTTCCTGTGTCCTTGACCGAAATCCCCCAACTGCTCGACGGGCCCTGCGGCCCGCTCGAGACCCTCTACCTGGACAATCCCGCCGCGCGCGGCGTGGCGCTGATCTGTCATCCCCATCCGCTGCATGCCGGCAGCATGCACAACAAGGTGGTCGCCACCCTGCAGCGCAGTGCGCGCGATGCCGGTTACGCCACCCTGCGCTTCAACTTCCGCGGCGTCGGCCGGAGCGTCGGCGAGCACGCCCACGGCGAGGGCGAGATCGACGACGCCGAGGCGGCTGCGCGCTGGCTGCTGGCGCGCCATCCCGGTCTGCCGTTGACCCTGATGGGCTTCTCCTTCGGCGCCTGCGTGGCAGCCTGTCTGGGCGGACGCCTGGAGGGGCAGGGCGTCGCCGTCGAGCGCCTGCTCATGCTGGCCCCGCCGGTGATGCGCTTCGCCGTGGACGGCCGGCTGCCCGGGCGGGGGGCGCTGACGGTGATCCAGCCGGCGAGCGACGAGGTGGTCGAGCCGGCGGCAGTGCACGCCTGGTCGGCGCAGCTTGCGCGTCCCCACGAGCTGCTCGAAGTGGCAGAATGCGGGCACTTCTTCCACGGCCGGCTGACCGAGCTGAAAGCGCTGGTGCTGCCGCGCCTCCAATCCTGATGCAGTCCGACAAGCGATCGACCATGACCACCCGTATCCTCACCGGCATCACCACCACCGGCGCCCCGCACCTGGGCAACTACGCCGGCGCCATCCGCCCGGCGATCCTCGCCAGCCGCGCGGACGACGTGGACTCCTTCTACTTCCTCGCCGACTACCACGCGCTGATCAAGTGCGACGACCCGCAGCGCATCCAGCGTTCGCGTCTGGAGATCGCCGCCACCTGGCTGGCCTGCGGCCTGGACCCCGAGCGGGTGACCTTCTACCGGCAGTCGGACATTCCCGAGATTCCCGAACTGACCTGGCTGCTCACCTGCGTCAGCGCCAAGGGGTTGCTCAACCGCGCGCACGCCTACAAGGCGGCGGTGGACAAGAACGTCGAGGCCGGCGAGGACCCGGACGCCGGCGTGACCATGGGCCTGTTCAGCTATCCGGTGCTGATGGCCGCCGACATCCTGATGTTCAACGCCCACCGGGTGCCGGTCGGCCGCGACCAGATCCAGCACGTCGAGATGGCCCGCGACATCGGCCAGCGCTTCAACCACCTGTTCGGCCAGGGCCGCGAGCTGTTCGCCCTGCCCGAAGCGGTGATCGAGGAGAGCGTGGCGACCCTGCCGGGCCTCGACGGGCGCAAGATGTCGAAGAGCTACGACAACACCATCCCGCTGTTCGGCACCAGCAAGCAGCTCAAGGACGCGGTGGCGCGCATCGTCACCGACTCGCGCCTGCCCGGCGAGCCGAAGGATGCCGACGCCTCGCACCTGTTCACCCTCTACCAGGCCTTCGCCACGCCCGCGCAGAGCGCCACGTTCCGCGCCGCGCTGGAGGGCGGTCTGGCCTGGGGCGAAGCCAAGCAGCAGCTGACCGCGCTGCTCGAGGCCGAGCTGGGCGAGGCCCGCGAGCGCTACAACGCGCTGATCGCCCGTCCCGCCGACCTCGAGGACATCCTGCTGGCCGGCGCCGCCAAGGCGCGCAAGATCGCCACGCCGTTCCTCGGCGAGCTGCGCGAGGCGGTCGGCCTGCGCTCGTTCCGCAACGAGGTGCAGGTGGCCGGCGGAGCCAGGAAGAAGGCCGCCAAGGGCGCGCGCTTCGTCAGCTTCCGCGACGCCGACGGCAGCTTCCGCTTCCGCCTGCTGGACGCCGACGGCAGCCAGCTGCTGCTTTCGGTGAGCTTCGCCGACGGCAAGAGCGCCGGCGCGGCGAGCAAGCGCCTGCAGGCCGGCGAGCTGGACCTGCGCGCCGAGGGCGAAGGGTTTGCCCTGTGGCTGGACGACGCCGCGGTGGCGCACAGTCCGGCCTATGCCGACGGCGCCGCCCGCGAAGCGGCCATGGCGCGCCTGGCCGAGGCGCTGGCGTCGCAGGACGGCTGAGCATCCCATTCTCCCGGCGGCGGTCCGCCGCCGGGATTCGCCGCTGCGCCCGGGGAGGGGCGCTCCGTACCTTCGAGCCCTGCATGAGGAGCCCGTGTTGAACGATCTGTGCAAATTGCCAACGGCCGAGGGCGCCGCTAAAGTGTCGACCCCGTTTTCCTACCCCGACGCCGCCATGACCCCGCTCGAACGCTACCAGGCCGATCTGAAACGTCCCGACTTCTTCCACGATGCCGCACAGGAAAACGCCGTGCGCCACCTGCAGCGCCTGTACGACGATCTGGTCCACGGCGGGCAGCGGGACGCGGGGCTGCTGGGCAAGCTGTTCGGCCGCAAGAAACCGCAGGGGCCGGTCAAGGGCATCTACTTCTGGGGTGGCGTGGGTCGCGGCAAGACCTACCTGGTCGACACCTTCTTCGACGCCCTGCCGTTCGAGCAGAAGATGCGCACGCACTTCCACCGCTTCATGAAGCGCGTGCACGAGGAGATGAAGACCCTCAAGGGCGAGAAGAACCCGCTGACCATCATCGCCAGGCGTTTCGCCGACGAGGCGCGGGTGATCTGCTTCGACGAGTTCTTCGTCTCCGACATCACCGACGCGATGATCCTCGCCACCCTGCTCGAGGAGCTGTTCAAGAACGGCGTCAGCCTGGTGGCCACCTCCAACATTGTCCCGGACGGCCTGTACAAGGACGGCCTGCAGCGCGCGCGCTTCCTGCCGGCGATCGCCCTGCTCAAGGAGCACACCGAGATCGTCAACGTCGACAGCGGCATCGACTACCGCCTGCGCGCCCTCGAGCAGGCCGAGCTGTATCACTTCCCGCTGGACGCCGAGGCCGAGCTGAGCCTGCAGCGCAGCTTCAAGAGCCTGCTCACCGAGCACTGCACGGTGAAGGATGGCGAGGTGCTGCTGATCGAGAACCGTGAGATCCGCGCGGTGAAGACCGCCAACGACGTGGCCTGGTTCGAGTTCCGCGAGCTGTGCGACGGCCCGCGCAGCCAGAACGACTACATCGAGCTGGGCAAGATCTTCGGTGCCGTGCTGCTGGCCAACGTCGAGCAGATGAACGTCGCCAAGGACGACATGGCGCGGCGCTTCATCAACCTGGTGGACGAGTTCTACGACCGCAACGTCAAGCTGATCATCTCCGCCGAGGTGGAGCTCAAGGATCTCTACACCGGCGGCCGCCTGGAGTTCGAGTTCCAGCGTACCCTCAGCCGCCTGCTGGAGATGCAGTCCCACGAGTTCCTCGCCCGGCCGCACAAGCCGTGAGCGAAACGACGAGGGCGCCGCGAGGCGCCCTCGTCGTTTCCGCCGCCGACTCGGCTGGGTATACTGCGGCGCATTTCCCGTCCAACTTCCGGAGAGATCGACATGCTGCCCCGTCTGCTGCTTGGCCTGCTCGCCGCCGCCAGCCTGGCCCTGGTCGGCTGTGCCCACAGCCCGCAACACCTGAGCCTGCAACCCATGGTCACCGCCCAGCTCAACCCGATCGGCCAGGGGCAGCCGGTGGTGGTGCGGGTGGTCGACGGGCGCCCCTCGCCGGTGCTCGGCACCCGCGGCGGTCTCTATCCGGAAACCAGCACCATCAGCGTCAGCAGCCAGGACCTGGTGCCCAAGCTGCAGGGCCAGGCCGAGGCGGCGGTGCGCCTGCTCGGCTTCACGCCGACGCCCAACGCCTACAACGCGCCGCAGCTGACCCTGACGGTGACCGACATGAAATACCAGTCGCCCAAGGACGGCAGCTACGTCACCGAGGCCAACATCAGCGCCAGCATCCGCGCCGACGTGCAGAACAGCGTGCGCCGCTACAGCGGTCGCTACGGCGCGACTCTCAACCAGCGCTTCGGCATGGCGCCCAACCAGCAGACCAACACCAAGCTGGTCAGCGAGGTGCTCAGCGACGCGCTGACCCGGGTGTTCAAGGACCCGACCGTCGGTCAACTGCTCAACAACCAGTGATGCCGCTGACGTGAAGGCGAGGCGGTGGCGCTCCCACCGCCTTTTTTCTGTCCGGCGGTCGGAAAGGCGCTGAGCGGAGCAGGGCGGCGGTATTAGACTGCGGCGTTCCTTGCGACCGCGCGCCCGCCGGTCGCCCCGATTGCCAACTCGCCGGAGGTCGTGGATGTCGTTGCAGGTGTTGTGGTCGTTGTTTCAGAGCCATCCGTCGCAGGCGGTCAACGGGCTGGCGCTGTTCCTCGCGCTGGCCGGCGGCTGGCTGCTGCTGGCCACCCGGATGCGCGAGCAGCGCGCGGCGGCGCGTCTGCTGCTCGACGGCGAGGCGCTCGAGATGGCCGAGGCGGCGTCGACCGAGGATCTCCAGGTCGCCCGTCTCAACCGCTTTTTCTGCGCCTTCGGCGGCGCCTGTCTGCTGGCGGCGCTGGGGCTTTCCTGGCTGAGCACCGGCCTGCACGCCGCGCACTGAGGTCTGCGGCGCGGCCAGCGCCGCGCCGTTTCCTTCCTACAACAGGCCGGCGCGGCAGCGGTACTGGTTGCGCACCGGCGTGGCGTACTGCATCACCAGATACGGGCGGTGCTCGGCCGGGCAGGCGTCCAGGCGGCGCTGCCACTCGGTGCGGGCGCGGGCCAGCTCCTCGGCGTCGAACAGCGTCTCGGCGGCGGGCATCTCGAGCTGCGCGTCGCGCTCTTCCCACATGGCGTAGGCCAGGTAGTTGACCGGGAACAGCCGGTAGTGGCCGAGGATCTCGCGGTCGATGCGCTGGGCGAGCAGCTTGGCGTCGTCCTCGGGGGCGGCGACCTCGGCGCAGAAGTGCAGGTGCACGCGGCCCTTGTGGCCGGTGATGCCCTGGGCGATGCTCGCGTCGTCCTCGCCTGGTGCCTTGCTGTAGCTGCCGGTGCTGGCGCGGACGTACAGCTCGCGGGCCTTGGCCAGGTCGCAGGGGTCGTACTCGTAGCTGATCGAGATCGGCACCAGGTGCAGCTCGCCCATCACCGCGGCGAAGCTCTCGTCCTTGCGGCTCATGTGGAACATCTTGAGGATCGCCGAGTCGGTGCGGTCGTCGCCGTCCTTGGCGCGGCCCTCGGCCTGGGCGATCCAGATCGACGCCTGCTCGGCGCGGATCGAGTGGTTGATGTAGGCGGAGAGGGTCTGGAACGCCGCCAGCTTCTCGCGTCGGCCGCTGATCGAGCGGTGCACGATGAAGCTCTTGTTCAGGCGCATCAGGTCGCTGACGAACGGCTTTTGCAGCAGGTTGTCGCCGATCGCCAGGCGCGGCGTCGGGTGCCCGGCGTGGTACAGCGCGTAGTTGACGAACGCCGGATCCATGACGATGTCGCGGTGGTTGCTGAGGAACAGGTAGGCGCGGCCCTTGTGCAGCTGCTCGAGGCCCGAGTAGCTGATGCCGTCGCTGGCCTTCTCGATGCTGCGGTCGACGTAGGGCTCGATGCGCGACTGCAGCGCGGCGACGCTGTCCACTCCGCGGATCTCGCGGCGCAGGTAGTGGGCGAGGATCGGCCGCAGCAGCCAGCCGAGCGGCCCGGCCAGCTGCGGGAAGCGGTAGCGGGTGAGGGTGGAGAGGAAGGCCTCGTCGCCGAGCAGGCGTTCGAGGACGGGACGCACTTCCGCGTCGGCATAGGGTCGGATGGCTTCGAACTCGCCCATTGGTGTCTCTTGACCAGGGAATCGTGGGGGCGGCGACTGGCGCTTGCGCCCGGTGGGGCGACAATTATAAACGAAGAGCATGGAGGGACGAGGATGCTGCAGAGTCAGTCCTACCTGTGCCCCTGGTGCGGCGAGCCGGGGGATGCGCTGCTCGACCTGTCGGGCGGCGACCAGTGCTACGTCGAGGATTGCTCGGTATGTTGCCGGCCGATCATCTTCGAGCTGCATACCGACGGCATCCGATGGCGCCTGGAACTGCGTCGCGAGGGGGACTGATGCGACGGATTCACGAGCCGGCCAATCTGGGCGAAGGCGAGCTGCTGGTCGCCATGCTGGCGAGCGAGGGGATCCGCGCACATCTGTTCGGCCAGCATCTGCTCGGCGCGCTGGGCGAGCTGCCGGTGGGCGGTCTGCTGGCGATCGGCGTGGAGGATGCCGATGCGCCGCGGGCGCAGGCGCTGATCGCCGCGTACAATGCCGCCAGGCCGCTGGCGGACGATGCGCCGGGCAGCGACGACGACGGCGGCGCCCGGCCGGGCGTGCTGGTGTGCTGAATCCCTCCTTCTGCAGGTGACATCTCTCCCATGTGCGGACGCTTCGCCCTGTTTCGCTGGTCGCCGGCCCTGGCCGCGCTGCCCGGTTTCCCTGCGCGCCTCGAGTCGCGCTGGAACATCGCGCCCGGGCAGCAGGTGCTGCTGGTGCGCGGCGGCTCCGCCGGGCGCGAGGCCGCGCTGGTGCACTGGGGGCTGACCCCGGCCTGGCTCCGCGACCTGTCGCGGGCTCCGGCGCAGGCACGCGCGGAAACCCTGGCCGAGCAGCCGCTGTTTCGCGAGGCCTTCGCCCTGCGTCGCGGCCTGCTGCCGGCCAACGGTTTCTACGAGTGGCGCGGTCCGCGGCGGCGGCCGTTCTGGATGAGCGGCGGCGAGCAGCGGCCCCTGCTGTCGCTGGCGGCGCTGTGGGAAGCCTATCCGGTCGGTGAGCGAGTCTACCTGAGCGCGGCGGTGGTCACCGTGGCGGCCGGCGCTCAGCGCCGGCCGCTGCTGCTGGATGCCGCGGGCGAGGCGTTGTGGCTGGATGCCGCGGCCGGGCGCGAGGACCTGCAGGCGTTGCTGGCGTCTGCGCCGCAGCCGCTGCGCGAGCGTCCCCTGGCCGGGCTGGGCAACAGCCCGCAGGAGGAGGGGCCGCAGTGCCTGACTCCGGCCTGAACTCGCCGCGCGCCTGCTGGTCTGATGCCGGGCCGATGTTACGATGAGAGTCCAGTGCCTTCGGGAGTGTCAGCGATGAAATCCGTTCTTCGTCTTGCCGGCCTGGCCGGCGCCCTGCTGCTGGTCGGCTGCCAGGCGGTGAATACCACCAGCGGCGGGGCGGTCGGCGTCAACCGCCAGCAGTACATGTTCAGCATGCTGTCCAGCGAACAGCTCAACCAGATGTACGCGCAGTCCTATCAGCAGACCCTGGGCAAGGCCGCCGAGACCGGCCAGCTGGACCGCAGCAGCGCCCTGGCCCGGCGCGTCGACGCCATCACCCGCCGGCTGATCGCGCAGACGCCGGTATTCCGTCCGGACGCCGCGGGCTGGAACTGGGAAACCGCGCTGATCCGCAGCGACGAACTGAACGCCAACGTCGGGCCTGGAGGCAAGATCATCGTCTACAGCGGGTTGATCGAGAAGCTGGCGCTGACCGACGACGAACTGGCTGCGGTGCTCGGTCACGAGATCGCCCACGCCCTGCGCGAGCACAGTCGCGAGGCGATCTCCAAGGCCTACGGTGCCGAGCTGGCCAAGCAGGGCGCGGTGGCGCTGCTCGGTCTCGGTCAGCTCGGCGGCCAGATGGCCGATGCCGCCGTGCAGTATGGTATGACCCTGCCCAACAGCCGCGGTCACGAGAACGAGGCGGACCTGATCGGTCTGGAGCTGGCGGCGCGCGCCGGTTTCGACCCCAACGCCGCGCTGACCCTGTGGGAGAAGATGGCCCGTGCCGGCAACGGCGCGCCGCCGGAGTTCATGAGCACCCACCCGTCGTCGGCGACCCGCACCGCCAACCTGCGCGCGGCGATCCCGCGGGTGATGCCGCTCTATCAGCAGGCGCGCGGGCAACGCTGATTGACGGTTGTTTTTTTGCCGGGAATCGGTAAAATCTCCCGGCTTTCGTGACGGGGGATGCCTAGCCCGTCCTGCCCGGCGGGAATGCCTAGCCCGTCGGTTTTGCCAAGGCGGACGCACTGACCCGAGCCCCCGATTAGTGTCTGCCGCGGCTGCCGTTGCCTTGTTAGAGGCAAGTACTGTCCAGTAAGATTCGCCGCCTGATTATCAGACGGCCTCTGAGGCTATAACGAATGAAAACTTTCTCTGCGAAACCGGAAACCGTCAAGCGCGACTGGTACGTTGTCGACGCTGCTGGCAAGACCCTGGGTCGTCTTGCCACTGAGATCGCCAGCCGTCTGCGCGGCAAGCACAAGGCCGAGTACACCCCGCACGTCGATACCGGCGACTACATCGTCGTGATCAACGCCGAGCAGGTGCGTGTCACCGGTGCCAAGAGCTCCGACAAGATGTACTACCATCACTCCGGTTTCCCGGGTGGCATCAAGTCGATCAACTTCGAGAAGCTGATCGCCCGTGCTCCCGAGCGCGTGATCGAGACCGCCGTCAAGGGCATGCTGCCGAAGAACCCGCTGGGTCGCGAGATGTATCGCAAGCTGAAAGTCTATGCCGGTGCCAGCCACCCGCACACCGCTCAGCAGCCCCAAGAACTGAAGATTTAAGGGAGTAGGCTCAAATGTCGGCGACTCAAAACTACGGCACCGGCCGTCGCAAGACCGCTACCGCGCGCGTATTCCTGCGTCCGGGTACTGGCAAGATCTCCATCAACAACCGCAGCCTGGAGCAGTTCTTCGGCCGTGAAACCGCCCGCATGGTGGTTCGCCAGCCACTGGAACTGACCGAGAACGTCGAGAAGTTCGACGTCTACGTCACCGTCGCCGGTGGCGGCGTCAGCGGCCAGGCCGGTGCGATCCGTCACGGCATCACCCGCGCCCTGATCGAGTACGACGAGACCCTGCGCAGCCCGCTGCGCAAGGCCGGCTACGTCACTCGCGACGCCCGCGAGGTCGAGCGCAAGAAGATCGGTCTGCGCAAGGCGCGCAAGCGTCCGCAGTACTCCAAGCGTTAATTTCAGCGCTTGTGGAAAACGCCCAGGCTCCTTCGGGATCTGGGCGTTTTTTTATGTTCGGATTTTGTCTGCGACAGTCTGTCGCAGACTGGAAGGCCTTGTGTGGCAAGGGGTTGGCGGCGTTTGTTGCCAGTTATTACCTTGTCAGAAAAGGGGCTTTTCATTACCATCTGGCGGATTTTTTGCGCAGCTGGTTTTAACTAAAGTGCCTGCCCGGGCAGGTCACAGAAAGCTGATGGGAGACGACTGAATGAGTAATGACGGCGTGAATGTGGGCCGGCGTCGGTTCCTCGTCGCCGCCACTTCGGTGGTGGGGGCGGCTGGAGCTGTCGGTGCTGCGGTCCCGTTCGTGGGGTCATGGTTCCCCAGTGCCAAGGCCAAGGCCGCCGGTGCTCCGGTGAAGGTGAACGTGAGCAAGATCGAGCCGGGGCAGCAGATCGTTGCCGAATGGCGCGGCAAGCCCGTGTTCATCCTGCGCCGCAACGAGGAGATCCTGGCCAACCTGGTCAAGCTCGAGGGTGCCGTGGCAGATCCGGAGTCCAAGGCCTCCGAGCAACCGACCTACGTGGATCCCAAGGTCCGCTCGATCAAGCCGGAACTGCTGGTCGTCGAAGGCCTGTGCACCCACCTGGGTTGCGCGCCGTCCTTCCGTCCCGAAGTGGCCCCGGCCGATCTGGGCGCCGACTGGCTGGGCGGCTACTTCTGCCCGTGCCACGGTTCCCGCTATGACCTGGCTGGCCGCGTGTACAGGGCGCAGCCTGCGCCGCTGAACCTGCCGGTGCCGCCGCACTCCTACGAATCCGATGATGTGATCATCGTCGGTGTGGATCCGGAGAAAGCCTGATGAGCAAATTCATGGAATGGGTGGATGCCCGCTTCCCCGCCACCAAGATGTGGGAAGACCATCTCTCCAAGTACTACGCCCCGAAGAACTTCAACTTCTGGTACTTCTTCGGCTCCCTGGCCCTGCTGGTACTGGTCAACCAGATCCTCACCGGCATCTGGCTGACCATGAGCTTCGAGCCGTCCGCCGAAGGCGCCTTCGCCTCCGTCGAATACATCATGCGCGATGTGGAATACGGCTGGATCCTGCGCTACCTGCACTCCACCGGCGCCTCGGCGTTCTTCGTGGTGGTCTACCTGCACATGTTCCGCGGCCTGATGTACGGCTCCTACCAGAAGCCGCGCGAGCTGGTGTGGATCTTCGGCATGCTGATCTACCTGGCGCTGATGGCCGAGGCCTTCATGGGCTACCTGCTGCCGTGGGGCCAGATGTCCTACTGGGGCGCCCAGGTGATCATCTCGCTGTTCGGTGCCATCCCGGTGATCGGTGCCGACCTGACCCAGTGGATCCGCGGTGACTACCTGATCTCCGGCATCACCCTGAACCGCTTCTTCGCCCTGCACGTGATCGCCCTGCCGATCGTCATCCTCGGCCTGGTCGTGCTGCACATCATCGCCCTGCACGAAGTCGGTTCGAACAACCCCGACGGCATCGACATCAAGAAGAAGAAGGACGAGAACGGCATCCCGCTGGACGGCATCCCGTTCCACCCCTACTACACCGTCAAGGACATCGTCGGCGTGGTGGTGTTCCTGTTCGTGTTCTGCACCGTGGTGTTCTTCTTCCCGGAGATGGGCGGCTACTTCCTCGAGAAGCCGAACTTCGAGCAGGCCAACCCGTTCAAGACCCCGGATCACATCGCCCCGGTGTGGTACTTCACGCCGTTCTACGCCATCCTGCGCGCGGTTCCGGACAAGCTGCTCGGCGTGATCGCCATGGGCGCCGCCATCGCCGTGCTGTTCGTGCTGCCGTGGCTGGATCGCAGCCCGGTGCGCTCGATGCGCTACAAGGGCTGGATGAGCAAGCTGTGGCTGGCCATCTTCGTGGTGTCCTTCGTGATCCTCGGCGTGCTGGGCGTGCTGGCTCCGACCCCGGGCCGCACCCTGCTGTCCCAGGTCTGCACCATTCTGTACTTCGCCTTCTTCATCCTGATGCCGTTCTACACCCGGATGGAGAAGACCAAACCGGTTCCGGAAAGGGTGACTGGCTGATGAAAAAGCAATTTGCTGCACTGATTCTGGCGCTGCTGCCGACCTTTTCCTTCGCCGCGGCGACCGGTTATCCGCTGGACAAGGTCGACGTCGACCTGACCGACAAGGCGGCGCTGCAGGACGGCGCGCGCACCTTCGCCAACTACTGCATGGGTTGCCACGGCGCGCAGTTCCAGCGCTACGAGCGCGTCGCCAAGGATCTGGGTATTCCGGAAGAGATCATGATGGAGAATCTGGTCTTCACCGGCGCCAAGATCGGCGATCACATGAAGACCTCCATGCGTCCCGAGGAAGCCAAGGTCTGGTTCGGCGCCGCACCGCCGGATCTGACCCTGGTCGCCCGCGTGCGCGGCAACGACTGGCTGTACACCTACCTGCGCACCTTCTACGAGGATCCGACTCGTCCGTACGGGGTGAACAACATGGTGTTCCCGAACGTCGGCATGCCCAACGTGCTGAGCAGCCTGCAGGGCCGTCAGGTCATCGGCTGCAAGCAGGTTCAGGTGGTCGAGAACGGCAAGAAGGTCTTCGATCCGCTGACCGGCACCCCGGTGACCGAGGAAGGCTGCGACCAGCTGACCATCGTGCCGAAGAGCGGCGAGCTGAGCGAGGCCGAGTTCGACGAGAAGATCAAGAACCTGGTCAGCTTCCTGGCCTACTCGGCCAACCCGGTGAAGCTGGAGAGCCAGCGCATCGGCACCTACGTGCTGCTGTTCCTGGCGTTCTTCTTCGTGTTCGCCTACCTGCTCAAGCGCGAGTACTGGAAAGACGTGCACTAAGCGCGCGCTTCCTGCCTGAGCCATGCGCGCCCTTCGGGGCGCGCATGTGTTTCTGCCCCCTGAAAATGTCCTGACTGGAGGGAGCCCATGGCTGCGCTCAATCGCCTGGCCTGCTATACCGATCCCGCCGATCACTACTCGCACCGGGTGCGCATCGTCCTTGCCGAGAAGGCGGTCGAGGCCGAACTCATCGAGGTGCTGCCCGGGCAACTGCCGGCACGCCTGGCCGAGCTCAACCCCTACGCCAGCCTGCCCACGCTGGTCGACCGCGACCTGGCCCTGTACGAGCCCGGCGTGGTGATGGAGTATCTGGACGAGCGCTATCCGCATCCACCACTGTTGCCAGTCTACCCGGTGGCGCGCGGCAACAGTCGCCTGCTGATGTACCGCATCCAGCGCGACTGGTGTGCGCCGCTGGATCGTATCCTCGCCGCGCAGACGCCGGAAAGCGCCCGCTCGCAGGCGCGTCGCGAGCTGCGCGACAGCCTCGCCGCGGTGGCGCCGCTGTTCGCCGGCCGGCCGTTCTTCCTCAGCGAGGAGTTCAGCCTGGTCGACTGCTGCCTGCTGCCGATTCTCTGGCGCCTGCCGCTGCTCGGCATCGAGCTGCCGCGGCAGGCCAAACCGCTGCTGGACTACATGGAGCGGCTGTTCGCCCGCCCCGCCTTCCAGGCCAGCCTGACCGCCACCGAGCGCGCCATGCGCTGAGGAGTCCGATGATGAATTCCAGCCGTCCCTACCTGTTGCGCGCCCTCTACGAGTGGATCGTCGACAACGACTGCACCCCGCACATCCTGGTGGCTGCCGAATACCCGGGCACCCGGGTGCCCGCCGGCTACGCCAAGGACGGCCAGATCGTCCTGAACATCTCGCCCAGTGCGGTGCGCTACCTGGAGATGGGCAACGAGGTGTTGACCTTCGAGGGCCGCTTCGGTGGCGTGGCGCAGAGCCTGTATGTGCCGGTGGCTGCCGTGCTGGCCATCTACGCCCGCGAGAATGGCCAGGGCATGGCCTTCGAGCTGGAGGAGCCCGAGGCTGCGCAGGACGACGGGCCGTCCGGCGACGACGAGCCGCCGCGTCCCAGCGGCCGCCCCAGCCTCAAGGTGGTCAAGTAGGCGAGCCGCAAAGGAAAAAGGCGATCCGAGGATCGCCTTTTTCGTGGCTCGCGGGAGACTCGTCAGTCGACGTACTCGAACAGTCGGACAATGCCCTGCACGCCGCCGACGCCCTGTACCAGTGCGGTGGCGCGGTTGGCCTCGGCGCGGGTGACCAGGCCGAGCAGGTAGACCATGCCGTTCTCGGTGACCACCTTGATCTTGCTGGCCGGCACGGTGTTGTCGGCGAGCATGGCGGTCTTGATCCGGGTGGTCAGCGCGGCGTCGGTGCTGCGCGCCAGCGGCGAGGAGGGTGGCAGCACCTGCAGGTGGTTGTGCACCAGCTTGACGCCCTGGGCGCGGCGCGCGGCCTGCTCGGCGAGGTTCTTCAGCTCGGCGCGCGGAGTCTGGCCGGCGAGCAGTACCACGCCGTTGTAGCTGGTGACCACGATGTGCGAGGTGGTGTCGTTGAGGTCGGCGTGGCTGGCGCGGATCTCGCTCGCGACCCGGCCGGGGATGAACTGGTCGTCGAGCTTGTTGCCGATGCTGCGTGAGCCGCAGCCGGCCAGCAGCAGGCTCAGGGCCAGGGTGGCGAGGAACAGGGGGGTACGCTTCATTCTTCACTCCCGAACAGTTGACGGTCGATCAGGTCGCACAGGCAGTGGATGGCCAGCAGGTGGACCTCCTGGATGCGCGCGGTGACGCGCGCCGGCACGCGGATCTCGACGTCCTCGGGCAGCAGCAGCGAGGCCATGCCGCCGCCGTCGCGGCCGGTGAGGGCGACCACGGTCATCTCGCGGTCGTGGGCGGCCTGGATGGCCTGGATCACGTTGCCGGAGTTGCCGCTGGTGGAGATCGCCAGCAGCACGTCGCCGGGCTGGCCGAGGGCGCGGATCTGCTTGGAGAACACCTCGTTGTAGCTGTAGTCGTTGGCGATCGAGGTGATGGTCGAGCTGTCGGTGGTCAGCGCCACGGCCGGCAGGCTCGGCCGCTCGCGCTCGAAGCGGTTGAGCAGTTCGGAGGAGAAGTGCTGGGCGTCGCCGGCGGAGCCGCCGTTGCCGCAGGAGAGGATCTTGCCCTCGCTGAGCAGGGCGTGGACCATCACCTGGCTGGCCTGTTCGATGTGCGGGATCAGCACTTCCATGGCCTGGCGCTTGGTTTCGATGCTGTCCAGGAAAAGCTGGCGGATACGGGATTGCATGTCCATGGGGTGACCTTCGGTTGGGCGCTGTTCAGGCGTCGAACGCGCTGCGGATCCAGTTCAGTCGCGCGGCGGCGCCCGGCTCGGCAGGAGCGATGGCCACCACGTCGAAGCGACAGGGGCTCTGGGCCCTGCGCGGATGCTGTTGCAGGTAGGCCTGGGCGGCGGCGGCGACGCGGCTGCGCTTGCGCGCGTCGACGCTGGCCTCGGCGCCGCCCCAGGCCGCATGGCGCCGGTAACGCACTTCGACGAATACTAAGGTATCGCCGTCGAGCATGACCAGATCCAGTTCGCCGAGGCGGCAGCGCCAGTTGCGCGCCACGAGGCGCAGGCCGTGCTCCTCCAGATGGGTCAGCGCCCAGCCTTCGGCGGCCTGGCCGCGGCGCTGCTGCTCGCTCACCGCGCGACGGTTTCCAGGCGGTGGACCTGGCCGTTGCGGTACTCGGCCCATGGCAGGCTGCGTGCGACGCGCTGGCCGGGGGCCAGCTGCAGGCTGCCGGAGAGCCCCTCCAGGCGGCTGCCCGGCAGGCTCTGCAGCTGGTTCAGGCGCGGCGCCAGCCGATAGGCGTCGATGCCCATGGCGTACAGGCGACCGAGGCCCCCGGCGGCGGCCGGCCACTGGCTTATCACCTGCTCGCGCAGCGGGTCGCGCTCGCCGAGCAGCCAGGGCGTCTCGCAGAAGCGGATGCCGTCCAGGTCGAGGTCCTGGGTCGGATCGCTGCTGCCGGTGAACAGGTGCGAGGTGGCGTACACCGGCAGGTCGCCGGCGTACTGGAAGGCCAGGGTCGGCTTGATCTGTCGGGCCTGCGCCGGGGTGGCGGCGAGGAACACGAAGTCGATGTCCTGGCGACGTGCCGGCTGCGCCTCGACGGCCCCGCCCAGGTTGTCGCGCAGGCGCCGGGCACGCTCCTCGCTGGCGCGCAGCTGGAGCAGGTCGGCGATCTGCTGGGCCAGGCGCACCGGCTGGTCGACGTGCTCGGCGGCGATCAGGCTGCCGCCGCGAGCCTGCCAGTCCTGGCGGAAGGCGGCCAGCACGCGGGTGCCCCACTCGCCGCTGGGCACCAGGGCCACGGCGCGGCGCATGCCGTCCTGCCAGGCGCGCTCGGCGACCGCGCGCGCCTCGTCCTCGGCGGCCAGGCCGAACTGGAACAGCTGCGCCGGGCCTTCGCCGCCGCCCTCGCTGTAGTTGAGGGCCAGGGTGACGATCGGCAGCTGCTCGCGGCGGCTGAGCTGGTTGACCAGCGGCTTCTCCAGCGGTCCGACCACCAGCTGTACGCCCTCGGCCTGGGCCTGGCGGTAGAAGGCGTCGAGGTCGCTCAGCTGGCTGCTGTCGTGCAGGCTGATGTGCATGTCCTGGCCGGCCTGGTAGTGGGCGGCGAGGAAGCCGTCGCGCAGCGCCTGGGCGGCGCTGGCCAGCTGGCCCTGCTGAGGCAGTAGCAGGGCGACCCGGGTCAGCGGCCGCGCGGCGATCTCCTGCAGCTGGAGCAGCGCCTGCGGCAGCTGGCGGGCAGCCGGATGCTGCGGATGCTCGGTCTGCCATTCGGCGATGCGCGCCACCTGCTGGGCGGGCGTAGCGTTGCTGCGCGCCAGGCGCGCCAGCTCCAGCCAGCCGGAAAGATCGGCGTCGGTGCTGGTGGCGCTGGCCAGTTGGGCATTGGGCAGGTTGCCGAGCAGGCTCCAGATCGCCTCGTGGTTGGCGGCGGCGGCCTGCCCCTCCAGCAGCGGGGCGACGAAGACCCGCTCGCGGGTCGCGGCCAGCGGCTGGCCGTCGGCCTGCAGAGCCTTGGCGCGAGTCAGTTGGCTGCGCGCCTGCTGGCCGATCGGCAGTTCGGCGAGGCGTTCGAAGCTCGGATGCTGCAGGGCCTGCAGGGCGGCCTTGGGCTTGTCGCGGGCCAGGGCCAGTTCGGCCTGCAGGGTGGCGGCGAACACTTGCTGGGCGGGGGGCAGCTCGGCCAGCGCCAGCGGGTCGAGGATCTGCTGCGCCAGCGCCAGGTCGCCGCCGCGCAACGCCTGATCGGCGGCGGACAGGCGCAGCAGACCGGCCTGCGCCGGCTTGCTCTGGGCCGCCTGCTGCAGCAACTGCTCGGGGCTGGCCTGGGTGGGGGGCGGCAGCTCGCCGAGGCCGGAGGTCGGCTGGCCGGCGCAGGCGGCCAGCAGGGCGGCCAGGCAGAGCGCGGAGAGGGGGCGCAGTCGGGCGATCATGTCAGTAATCCGATTCGCAGCGGTGAAGCCGGGAATTGTACCCAAGGCCTGCGGGCGGTGCGATCTCGCCGCGCGGAAACCCGTTACAATGCGCACTTTGCACTGGCAACAGGATGGCGATGTGAACGCTCCGGGTACCCTTTATGTAGTGGCCACGCCGATCGGCAATCTGGAAGACATCAGCGCGCGCGCCCTGCGCGTGCTGCGCGAAGTCCGCCTGATCGCCGCCGAGGACACCCGCCACAGTGCCCGCCTGCTGCAGCACTTCGGCATCGATACCCCGCTGACCGCCTGCCACGAGCACAACGAGCGCGAGCAGGGCTCGCGGCTGGTGCAGCGGCTGCTGGAGGGCGAGGATCTGGCGCTGATCTCCGACGCCGGCACGCCGCTGATCTCCGATCCCGGCTACCACCTGGTGCGCAACGCCCGCGCCGCCGGCGTCCGGATCGTTCCGGTGCCCGGCGCCTGTGCGCTGATCGCCGCGCTGTCGGCCTCTGGACTGGCCTCCGACCGCTTCGTCTTCGAGGGCTTCCTGCCGGCGCGCAGCAGCGGCCGGCGCCAGCGCCTGCAGGCGCTGGCCGAAGAGCCGCGCACGCTGATCTTCTACGAGGCGCCGCACCGTCTGCTCGAGTGTCTCGCCGACCTGCGCGAGCTGTTCGGTGCCGAACGCCCGGCGCTGCTGGCCCGCGAGCTGACCAAGACCTTCGAGACGCTCAAGGGGGCGCCGCTCGGCGAGCTGCATGCCTGGGTGGCGGGCGACGCCAACCAGCAGCGCGGCGAGTGCGTGCTGCTGGTCGAGGGCTGGCAGGCGCCGCAGGGCGAGGAGGCTGTCGGCGCCGAGGCGCTGCGGGTGCTCGACCTGCTGCTTGCTGAGCTGCCGCTCAAGCGTGCCGCGGCGCTGGCTGCGGAGATCACCGGAGTGCGCAAGAACCTGCTCTATCAGCAGGCGCTGGAGCGACAGAAAGGCGCCGATTGAGCTTGTTATCCGCGGCCGCAGTGGGTACCCTGCGCGCCGGAGAGTCGGCCGGACAGTCGCTGCCCCGCTTGCGGGGGGGAGGAAAGTCCGGGCTCCATAGGGCAGAGTGCCAGGTAACGCCTGGGAGGCGCGAGCCTACGGAAAGTGCCACAGAAAACAACCGCCTAAGCGCGCAAGCGCCGGTAAGGGTGAAAAGGTGCGGTAAGAGCGCACCGCACGACTGGCAACAGTTCGTGGCTAGGTAAACCCCACTCGGAGCAAGACCAAATAGGGTTCCATCGGCGTGGCCCGCGCTGGAACCGGGTAGGTTGCTTGAGGTCGTCAGCGATGGCGATCCTAGAGGAATGACTGTCCTCGACAAAACCCGGCTTACAGGCCGGCTCTCCTCCTTTCTCCCTTCTATCTTTCTTCTCTATCGCTATTACCCGCGGCCTTTAATGTCGAATCGCTATTTCTCTTCATAAGGAACTTTAAGTTCCGGGCGTGCCTCGTTGATTTTTCCTTCCGGCTTTTCCTGCTGCTAAATCCCGTCTGTCGGTACCTTCTCTAAGTTGCGGTCCAGTAAGGATTTTTCCTGTTCCAGTCGCCTTGACTGGGTCAATGGGGCGTTCCTATAGTGTGTAAGTGTGGGGGGAAGTGGGCGAAAGTGGGAATATCCAGCCATGGAAGACAGCCATTTACGGCTGACCACTACGGGGATGCGCAGCCGTGTTTCGCGGAGCCAATGCCATAAGTCTTGACGCCAAGGGACGTCTGACGATGCCGAGCCGGTATCGCGACGAGTTCATGGCGTCCTGCGCCGGTCGGCTCGTGGTGACCATCGACGCCATCGACCCCTGCCTGTGCGTCTACCCCCTCAACGAATGGGAGCTGATCGAAGCCCGCTTGCGCGAGCTGCCGTCGCTGCGCGAGGACAGTCGCCGCCTGCAGCGTCTGCTGATCGGCAACGCGGTGGATCTCGAGCTGGACGGCGCCGGGCGCTTTCTGGTGCCGCCGCGCCTGCGCGAGCATGCGCGGCTCGACAAGCGCGCAGTGCTGGTCGGACAGCTCAACAAGTTCCAGTTGTGGGACGAAGCGGCCTGGGATGCGCGGTGCGCCGAGGATCTCCAGGCCATCAAGGAACCCGGCGGCCTGCCGGAAGAATTACGCAGCCTGATACTCTGACATGAACGCAGCCACCTACAGCCATGTGACCGTCCTGCTCCGCGAAGCCGTCGAGGCGCTCGCCGTGCGGGCCGACGGCTGCTACCTGGACGGCACCTTCGGCCGCGGCGGACACAGCCGCGAGCTGCTGCACGCCCTCGGCCCGGCGGGGCGCCTGCTGGGCTTCGACAAGGACCCGCTGGCGATCGCCAGCGGCCTCGAGCTGGCGGCCGAGGACAGCCGCTTCCAGATCGTCCAGCGCAGCTTCGCCGAGCTGGGCGAGGAGGTCGCCGCGCGCGGCCTCAGCGGCAAGGTCGACGGCATCCTCCTCGACCTCGGCGTGTCCTCGCCGCAGCTGGACGACCCGGCACGCGGCTTCAGCTTCATGCACGACGGCCCGCTGGACATGCGCATGAACCCGGATGCCGGGATCGGCGCCGCCGAGTGGATCGCCAGCGCCGCCGAAGAGGAAATCGCCCGGGTGTTCTACGAGTACGGCGAGGAGCGCTTCTCGCGGCGCATGGCGCGGGCCATCGTGCAGCGCCGCGGCGAGCGGCCGTTCACCCGCACCGCCGACCTGGCCGAGGTGATCGCCGCGGCCAACCCGGCTTGGGAGAAGGGCAAGCATCCGGCCACCCGCGCCTTCCAGGGCCTGCGCATCCACATCAACAACGAGCTGGGCGATCTCGAGCGCGGCCTCGACGCGGCGCTCGAGGCACTGGCCGTCGGCGGCCGGCTGGTGGTGATCAGCTTCCACTCGCTGGAGGATCGCATCGTCAAGCAGTTCATGCGCCGCCAGGTAAAGGGCGAGGCCGACAACCTGCCGCGCGACCTGCCGGTGCAGGTGGCCCGCTTCGAGCCGCGCCTGAAGCTGCTCGGCAAGCCGCAGTACGCTTCGGCCGAGGAGCTCAAGGCCAACCCGCGCTCGCGCAGCGCGGTGATGCGCGTCGCGGAGAAGCTCAGATGAGCCGCGGCGCCCGCGGCGGCATGCCCAGCGGCAGTCTGCTGATGCTGGTGCTGTTCGGCTTCCTGCTGTGTTCGGCCGTGGCCGTGTCGTGGAGCGCCCACTGGAACCGCAAGCTGCTCAACCAGCTGTATGCCGAGCTCAGCGTGCGCGACAAGGCGCAGGCCGAGTGGGGGCGCCTGATCCTCGAGCAGAGCACCTGGACCGCCCATGGGCGGATCGAGGCGCTGGCCAGCGGGCAACTGCAGATGCGCATTCCCGAGCCGGGCGAAGTGCGGATGGTGGCGCCATGATCGGCCTCGACGGCGCCCTCTATCCCTGGCGCTTCCGCCTGGTGATCGCGGTCATGCTCGGCATGGTCGGGGTGATCGCCTGGCGCATCGTCGACCTGCACGTGTTCGACCACGACTTCCTCAAGGCCCACGGCGATGCGCGCAGCGTACGGCACATCCCGATTCCGGCGCACCGCGGACTGATCACCGACCGCAACGGCGAGCCGCTGGCGGTGAGCACTCCGGTCACCACCGTCTGGGGCAATCCCAAGGAGATGCTGGCCGCGCGCGAGCACTGGCCGACCCTGGCCGCGGCCCTCGGCCAGGATGCCCAGGCGCTCGGCCGGCGCCTGCAGGAAAATGCCGGGCGCGAGTTCATCTACCTGGCGCGCGGCCTCACTCCCGAGCAGGGCGAGGCGGTGCTGGAGCAGAAGATTCCCGGCGTCTA
Source organism: Stutzerimonas stutzeri (assembly GCF_024451105.1). GTDB lineage: Bacteria > Pseudomonadota > Gammaproteobacteria > Pseudomonadales > Pseudomonadaceae > Geopseudomonas > Geopseudomonas stutzeri_A. Next base: position 225,883 of record NZ_JANGEY010000001.1, on the reverse strand, counting down.
CAGCATCGAGGAGTTCCGCCGCTTCTACCCGGCCGGCGAGGTGACCGCCCACCTGGTCGGCTTCACCGACATCGACGATCGTGGCCGCGAAGGCGTCGAGCTGGCCTTCGACCAGTGGTTGGCCGGCGTGCCGGGGGCCCGTCAGGTGCTCAAGGATCGCCGCGGCCGGCTGATCAAGGACGTCGGCGTGGCGCGCAACGCCAAGCCGGGCAAGGAGCTGGCGCTGTCGATCGACCTGCGCCTGCAGTACCTGGCGCACCGCGAACTGCGCAACGCGCTGGTGGAGAACAAGGCCAAGGCCGGCAGTCTGGTCGTTCTCGACGTGCAGACCGGCGAGGTGCTGGCGATGGTCAACCAGCCCACCTACAACCCCAACAACAAGCGCAATCTCGACCCGGCGGCGATGCGCAATCGGGCGATGATCGACGTCTTCGAGCCCGGCTCGACCGTGAAGCCGATCTCGATGATGGCGGCGCTGCAGAGCGGGCGCTGGAAGCCGACCGACACCGTCGAGGTCTGGCCGCACAGCCTGCGCATCGGCCGCTACACCATCCGCGACGTGTCGCGCGGCGGCGGTCCGGTGCTCGACCTGACCGGCATCCTGATCCGCTCCAGCAACGTCGGTATCAGCAAGGTCGCCTTCGACGTCGGTGGCGAATCCATCTATCGGATCATGCAGCAGCTCGGCCTCGGCCAGGACACCGGCCTGGGTTTCCCCGGCGAGCAGGTCGGCAACCTGCCCAACCACCGCAAGTGGCCGCAGGCAGAGACCGCCACCCTGTCCTACGGCTACGGCCTGTCGGTCACCGCGCTGCAGCTGGCGCACGCCTACGCGGCGATTGCCAACGACGGGCGCATGGTGCCGCTCAGTCTGGCGCGGGTCGATCAGCCGGCGGCGGCCATCCAGGTGGTGCCGGCGGAGGTGGCCAGGACCATGCAGGGCATGCTTCAGCAGGTGGTCGAGGCCCCCGGCGGCGCCCACCGCGCCCAGGTACCCGGCTATCACGTCGGCGGCAAGAGCGGCACCGCGCGCAAGACCAGCGCGGGCAGCAAGGGCTACCAGCAGAACGCCTACCGCGCGCTGTTCGCCGGCTTCGGCCCGGTGAGCAGACCGCGCTATGCCGCCGTGGTGGTGATCGACGAGCCGGGCGGCGACGGCTACTTCGGCGGCCTGGTCTCCGCCCCGGTATTCAGCAAGGTGATGTCAGGCACCCTGCGCTTGATGAACATAGCCCCGGACAACCTGCCGCCGCTGCCCGAACGGCAGCAGACGGTCTCGGTGCCCGGCAATGGAGGACGCGGCTGATGCCGATGAGTCTGCTCAAGATGTTTCCCCAGGCGCGTCGCGACGCGCTGATCCGCGAGCTGAGCCTGGACAGCCGGGCGCTGCTGCCGGGCGATCTGTTCCTCGCCGTGCCGGGCGCGCGCAGCGACGGTCGCGGCTATATCGCCGACGCCATCGCCCGTGGTGCGGCGGCGGTGGCCTACGAGGCCGAGGGCGCTCCGCCGCTGCCCGACGCGGCGGCGACCGTGCTGGTCCCGGTGAAGGGCCTGGCCGGCCAGCTGTCGGCCATCGCCGGACGCTTCTACGGCGACCCCAGCCGCAGCCTCGAGCTGATCGGCGTCACCGGCACCAACGGCAAGACCAGCGTCAGCCAACTGCTGGCCCAGGCTCTCGACCTGCTCGGCCAGCGCTGCGGGCTGATCGGTACCCTCGGCGTCGGTTTCCACGACGACCTGCAGTGCGGCCGGCACACCACCCCCGATCCGCTGGCGGTGCAGGCCGCGCTTGCGCGCCTGAAACAGGCCGGAGCCCGCGCGGTGGCCATGGAGGTGTCGTCCCACGGCCTCGACCAGGGCCGGGTCGAGGCGCTGGACTTCGACGTGGCGGTGTTCACCAACCTGTCGCGCGACCACCTCGACTACCACGGCGACATGCAGGCCTACGGCGAGGCCAAGGCCCGGCTGTTCGCCTGGCCGGGGCTGTGCACCCGGGTGATCAACCTCGACGACCTGTTCGGTCGCGAGCTGGCGGCACGCGAGGCGCCGTCGCGGCTGATCAGCTACAGCCAGATCGACCCCACCGCCACCCTGTACTGCACCGAGGCCGAGTTCGGCGAGGCGGGCGTGCGCGCCCGGCTGATCACCGCCCAGGGCGACGGCCTGCTGGTCAGCCCGCTGCTCGGCCGCTTCAACCTGAGCAACCTGCTGGCGGTGGTCGGCGCGCTGATGGGCCTCAACCATCCGCTCGACGAGATTCTCCGCGTGCTGCCGCAGCTGCAGGGGCCGGTCGGGCGCATGCAGCGTCTCGGCGGCGGCGCCCGGCCGCTGGTGGTGGTCGACTACGCGCACACCCCGGATGCCCTGGAAAAGGTCCTCGAGGCGCTGCGCCCGCACACCCGCGGTCGCCTGCTGTGCCTGTTCGGCTGCGGCGGCGACCGCGACCGCGGCAAGCGCCCGCTGATGGCCGCCGCCGTCGAGGGACTGGCCGATGGCGTCTGGGTCACCGACGACAACCCGCGCAGCGAGCCCAGCGCGCAGATCGTCGCCGACATCCGCGCCGGCTTCCGCCAGCCCGAGCGGGTCGCCTTCGTCCCCGGCCGCGGTGCGGCGATCCGCCAACTGATCGCCAGCGCGCAGGCGGACGACGTGATCCTGCTGGCCGGCAAGGGCCACGAGGACTACCAGGAAATCGACGGGGTGCGTCACCCCTTCTCCGACATCGAACAGGCCGCCGCAGCGCTGGCCGAACGCGAGGTGCAGGATGCTTGAAGCCTGGATGCTGAGCAGTGTGCTGGGCGCGCTGAAGGGGCGTCTGGCGGGAGCGGATGCCTTCTTCGATGGCGTGAGCATCGACAGCCGCTCGATCGAGCCCGGCCAGCTGTTCGTCGCCCTGAGTGGCGCACGCTTCGACGGCCACGACTACCTCGAGCAGGCGGCCAGCAAGAGCGCCGCCGCGGCGCTGGTCGAGCACGAGGTCGAGGAAGTCGAGCTGCCGCAGCTGGTGGTCGCCGACACCCGCAAGGCCCTCGGCCAGCTCGGCGCGCTGAACCGCGCCGCCTTCCGCGGGCGGGTCGCGGCGGTCACCGGCTCCAGCGGCAAGACCACGGTCAAGGAGATGCTCGCCAGCATCCTGCGCGCCGACCATGGCGGCGATGCCGAGGCGGTGCTGGCCACCCGCGGCAATCTGAACAACGACCTCGGTGCACCGCTGACCCTGCTCGAGCTGGCGCCGCAGCACCGGAGCGCGGTGATCGAGCTGGGCGCCAACCACGTCGGCGAGATCGCCTACACGGTCGCCCTGACCCGCCCGCAGGTGGCGATCATCACCAACGCCGGCAGCGCCCACGTCGGCGAGTTCGGCGGTCCGGAGAAGATCATCGAGGCCAAGGGCGAGATCCTCGAGGGCCTGGACGCCGACGGCGTGGCGGTGCTCAACCGCGACGATGCAGCCTTCGCCATCTGGGCGAAGCGCGCCGCCGGCCGCCGGGTGCTGAGCTTCGCCCTGCGCGCCGCTGCCGACTTCAGCGCTCGCGACCTGACCTGCGATGCCCGCGGCTGTCCGCGCTTCGTCCTGGTCGGCCCAGCCGGCGAAGCGCCGGTCCAGCTCAGCCTGCTCGGCGAGCATAACGTCGCCAACGCCCTGGCCGCCGCCGCGGCCGCCCACGCCCTCGGTGTCGGCCTGGAGGCGATCCGCGCCGGGCTGGAGGCCCTGCAGCCGGTCAAGGGCCGCGCCGTGGCGCAGCTGGCGCCGTCTGGCATGCGGGTCATCGACGATAGTTACAACGCCAACCCCGCGTCAATCCGCGCGGCGATTGATATACTTGCCGGCTTTTCCGGACGCACCGTCCTGGTGCTCGGCGACATGGGCGAACTGGGTGCCTGGGCCGAGGCGGGCCACCGTGAGGTGGGCGCCTATGCCCGTGGCAAGGTCGCTGCCCTGTACGCCACAGGTCCGCTGATGGCCCATGCCGTCGCCGCCTTCGGCGCGGGCGGGCGGCATTTTGCCGATCAGGCTGAACTGATCGCCGCCCTGGCTGCCGAACAGTCTCCGGAAACCACCCTGTTGATCAAAGGCTCGCGCAGCGCGGCGATGGAAAACGTCGTGGCTGCGTTGTGTGCCCGTGCTGGAGAACACTAAATGCTGCTGCTGTTGGCCGAGTATCTGCAACAGTTCCACAAGGGCTTCGCGGTCTTCCAGTACCTGAGCCTGCGCGGAATCCTCGGCGTGCTCACCGCCCTGTCCCTGGCCCTGTGGCTGGGGCCGTGGATGATCCGCACCCTGCGCACCCGGCAGATCGGCCAGGCGGTGCGCGACGACGGCCCGCAGTCGCACCTGTCGAAGAAGGGCACGCCGACCATGGGCGGCGCGCTGATCCTCTCGGCCATCGCCATCAGCACCCTGCTGTGGGCGGACCTGACCAACCGCTACGTCTGGGTGGTACTCGGCGTCACCCTGCTGTTCGGCGCGATCGGCTGGGTCGACGACTACCGCAAGGTGATCGAGAAAAACTCGCGCGGCCTGCCGAGCCGCTGGAAGTACTTCTGGCAGTCGGTGTTCGGCCTCGGCGCCGCGGCGTTCCTGTACCTGACCGCCAGCACGCCGGTGGAGACCACCCTGTTCCTGCCGCTGCTGAAGAACATCGAGATCCCGCTGGGGATCTTCTTCGTGGTGCTGACCTACTTCGTGATCGTCGGCTCGAGCAACGCGGTCAATCTCACCGACGGCCTCGACGGCCTGGCGATCATGCCCACCGTGCTGGTCGGCGGCGCCCTGGGGATCTTCTGCTACCTGGCCGGCAACGTGCGCTTCGCCGAGTACCTGCTGATCCCCTATGTGCCGGGAGCGGGCGAGCTGATCGTGTTCTGCGCCGCACTGATCGGCGCCGGCCTCGGTTTCCTGTGGTTCAACACCTATCCGGCCCAGGTGTTCATGGGCGACGTCGGCGCGCTGGCGCTCGGCGCCGCGCTGGGCACCATCGCGGTGATCGTCCGCCAGGAGCTGGTGCTGTTCATCATGGGCGGGGTGTTCGTCATGGAAACCCTCTCGGTGGTGATCCAGGTGGCCTCGTTCAAGCTCACCGGTCGCCGCGTGTTCCGCATGGCGCCGATCCACCATCACTTCGAACTCAAGGGCTGGCCGGAGCCGCGGGTGATCGTGCGCTTCTGGATCATCACCGTGGTTCTGGTGCTGGTCGGCCTGTCCACCCTGAAGCTGAGGTAATCGAGATGACGCTGATCGCTTCCGACCAGTTCCGCATCGTCGTGGGTCTCGGCAAGAGCGGCCTGTCGCTGGTGCGCTTCCTGGCCCGCCAGGGGCTGCCCTTCGCGGTGGTCGACACCCGTCAGAGCCCGCCGGAGCTGGAGACGCTGCGGACCGAGTTCCCGCAGGTCGAGGTGCGCTGCGGCGCCCTGGACGTCGATTTCCTCTGCCGCGCCGGCGAGCTGTACGTCAGCCCCGGCCTGCCGCTGGCCACCGCCGCGCTGCAGGAAGCCAGGGCGCGTGGGGTGAAGCTGTCCGGCGACATCGACCTGTTCGCTCGTCACGCCAGGGCGCCGATCGTTGCCATCACCGGCTCCAACGCCAAGAGCACGGTGACCACCCTGGTCGGCGAGATGGCCGCGGCCGCCGGCAAGCGCGTGGCGGTGGGCGGCAACCTCGGTACCCCGGCGCTGGACCTGCTGGCCGACGACGTCGAGCTGTACGTGCTCGAGCTGTCGAGCTTCCAGCTGGAGAGCACCGAGCGGCTGAACGCCGAGGTGGCCACCTGCCTGAACGTCAGCGACGACCACATGGACCGCTACAGCGGCATGGAGAGCTACCACCTGGCCAAGCACCGGATCTTCCGCGGCGCTCGCCAGGTGGTGGTCAACCGCCAGGATCCGCTGTCGCGCCCGCTGGTCGCCGACCAGCTGCCGTGCTGGAGCTTCGGGCTGGACAAGCCGGACTTCAAGTCGTTCGGCATCCTCGAGGAGGCCGGCGAGAAGTATCTGGCCTTCGAGTTCAGCAAGCTGATGCCGGTGCGCGAGCTGAAGATCCGCGGCGCGCACAACCAGGCCAACGCCCTGGCGGCGCTGGCTCTCGGCCATGCCGTCGGCCTGCCGCTGGCGCCGATGCTCGACACCCTGCGCCGCTTCGCCGGCCTGGCGCACCGCTGCCAGTGGCTGCGCGAGCGTGACGGGGTGACCTTCTACGACGACTCCAAGGCGACCAACGTCGGCGCGGCGCTGGCCGCCATCGACGGCCTGGGCGCGGAGGTCGACGGCAAGCTGCTGCTGGTCGCCGGCGGCGACGGCAAGGGCGCCGACTTCGGCCCGCTGCGCGCCAGCGTGGCGAGGTACTGCCGTGCCGTGCTGCTGCTCGGCCGCGATGCCGAGTTGCTCGCCGGCGCGCTGAGCGGCAGCGACGGCCAGCCGGTGGTGCCGCTGCTGCGCGTGGCGAGCCTCGACGAGGCGGTGCAGCGCGCCGCGGCGCTGGCCGAGTCCGGCGACGCGGTACTGCTGTCGCCGGCCTGCGCCAGTCTCGACATGTTCAGGAACTTCGAGGAGCGCGGCCGGCTGTTCGCCCGCGCCGTGGAGGAGCTGCCCTGATGCGCCTGCCCCTGCGCCTGTCGCCATCCCCGCTGCTCAGCCGCCGCGGCGTCGATCTGGACTTCCCGCTGCTGGCGGGATGCCTGGCGCTGCTCGGCCTGGGCTTCGTGATGGTGTCCTCGGCCTCTTCGGAGGTCGCGGCGGCGCAGGGTGACGTCCTCTACTACACGATCCGCCATCTGGCCTATCTGATCATCGGCGGCGCCGCCGCCGGCGTGGTGCTGCTGGTGCCGATCGGCGCCTGGCAGAAGCACAGCGGCAAGCTGCTGATCGCCGCCTTCGTCCTGCTGGTGCTGGTGCTGGTGCCGGGCATCGGCCGCGAGGTCAACGGCGCGCGACGCTGGATCGGCTTCGGCATCGCCAACCTGCAGCCTTCGGAACTGGCCAAGCTGTTCACCGTGCTCTACCTCGCCGGCTACCTGGTGCGCCGCCAGGCCGACGTGAAGAACAGCTGGAAGGGGCTGTTCATGCCACTGATCGTGCTCGGCCTGATGGCCGGCCTGCTGCTCGCCGAGCCGGACTTCGGCGCCACCGTGGTGCTGGTCGGCGCCGGCATCACCATGCTGTTCCTCGGCGGAGTCAGCCTGCTGCGCTTCCTGCCGATGGTCGCCGGGGTGCTGGCGATCGGCGTGGTGGTGATGATGAGCCAGGCCTACCGTCTCAAGCGGCTGACCAACTTCATCGACCCCTGGGCCGACCAGTTCGGCGCCGGCTACCAGCTCAGCCAGGCGCTGATCGCCTTCGGCCGCGGCGAGTGGCTGGGCGTGGGCCTGGGCAACAGCGTGCAGAAGCAGTTCTACCTGCCCGAAGCGCACACCGACTTCGTCTTCGCCGTGCTCGCCGAAGAGCTGGGGATGATCGGCGCACTGCTCACCGTGGCGCTGTTCGTGCTGGTCACCCTGCGCGCCCTGTATCTCGGCCTGCAGGCGGAGAAGGACCAGCAGTACTTCTCCGCCTACGTGGCCTACGGCCTGGCGATCCTGTGGATCGGCCAGTTCCTGATCAACATCGGCGTGAACGTCGGCCTGCTGCCGACCAAGGGCCTGACCCTGCCGTTCCTCAGCTACGGCGGCAGCTCGCTGGTGGTCTGCTGCGTCAGCCTGGCCCTGCTGCTGCGCATCGACTGGGAGCGGCGCAACCTGTTGGGCAATGCCGAAATCGAATTCACCGAAGCAGACTTCGTCGACGAGGAGCCGCGCCATGTCCGGTAACGTGCTGATCATGGCGGGCGGTACCGGCGGCCACGTGTTCCCGGCGCTGGCCTGCGCCCGCGAGTTCCAGGCGCGCGGCTACCAGGTGCACTGGCTGGGCACTCCGCGCGGCATCGAGAACGAGCTGGTGCCGCAGGCCGGCCTGCCGCTGCACCGCATCGAGATGAGCGGCCTGCGCGGCAAGGGCCTGCTGTCGCTGGCCAAGGCGCCGTTCCTGCTGGGCAGGGCACTGTGGCAGGCGCGCCGGGTGCTGCGCGAGCTCGAGCCGGTCTGCGTGCTGGGCATGGGCGGCTTCGTCACCGGCCCCGGCGGCTGGGCCGCGCGGCTGGCCGGCATCCCGCTGGTGATCCACGAGCAGAACGCCGTGGCCGGTACCGCCAACCGCGCCCTGGCGCCGTTCGCCGCGCGGGTCTGCGAGGCCTTCCCGGACACCTTCGCGCCATCCGCCAGGCGGCGCACCACCGGCAATCCGGTACGCACGGAACTGTTCCTGGCGGAGCCGCGTCAAAGCCTGCCGGGGCGCCCGGTGCGCCTGCTGGTGCTGGGCGGCAGCCTGGGCGCCGAGCCGCTCAACAAGCTGCTGCCGGCGGCGCTGGCGCAGGTGCCCGCCGAGCGGCGCCCCGAGGTGCGCCACCAGGCCGGCCGCCAGCACGCCGAGGTGACCCGCGAACGCTACCGCGAGGCCGGCGTCGCCGCCGAGGTGCTGCCGTTCATCGCCGACATGGCTGCAGCCTACGCCTGGGCGGACCTGGTGATCTGCCGCGCCGGCGCGCTGACCGTCAGCGAACTGGCCGCCGCCGGACTGCCGTCGCTGCTGATCCCGCTGCCGCACGCCATCGACGATCACCAGACCCGCAACGCCGAATATCTGGCCGGAGCCGGCGCCGCCGTGCTCCTGCCGCAACATGCCACTGACGCTGCCGCACTGGCCGCGCAGCTGACCGAGGTCCTGATGCACAGCGAAAAACTCGCGGCCATGGGCGCCATCGCGCGCCGCCTGGCCAAGCCCGACGCCACCCGCGCGGTGGTCGACATCTGTCTGGAGGTGGCCCATGGCTGACGCCCCGCGCGGCAACCCGGCCGAGCTGCGGCGCATGCGTCGCATCCGCCGCATCCACTTCGTCGGCATCGGCGGCGTCGGGATGTGCGGCATCGCCGAGGTGCTGCTCAACCTCGGCTACCAGGTATCCGGCTCCGACCTCAAGGCCTCGCCGGTGACCGCGCGGCTGGAAAGCTTCGGCGCCGAGATCTTCGTCGGTCACCGCGCCGAGAACGCCGACGCGGCCGACGTGCTGGTGGTGTCCAGCGCCATCAATCCGGCCAACCCGGAGGTCGCCCGCGCGCTCGAGCGGCGCATCCCGGTGGTACCGCGCGCCGAGATGCTCGCCGAGCTGATGCGCTACCGCCACGGCATCGCGGTGGCCGGCACCCATGGCAAGACCACCACCACCAGCCTGATCGCCTCGGTGTTCGCCGCCGCCGGCCTCGACCCGACCTTCGTCATCGGCGGCAAGCTGACCGCCGCCGGCACCAACGCCCAGCTCGGCGCGAGCCGCTATCTGGTCGCCGAAGCCGACGAGAGCGACGCCAGCTTCCTGCACCTGCAGCCGATGGTCTCGGTGGTCACCAACATCGACGCCGACCACATGAGCACCTACGGCGGCGACTTCAACCGGCTGAAGAAGACCTTCGTCGACTTCCTGCACAACCTGCCGTTCTACGGCCTGGCGGTGCTCTGCGTCGACGATCCGGTGGTGCGCGAGATCCTCCCGCAGGTCAGTCGGCCGATCGTCACCTACGGCTTCGACGAGGGCGCCGACCTGCGCGCCGTGAACCTGCGCCAGGAGGGCATGCGCACCTTCTTCACCGTGCTCCGCCAGGGTCGCGAGCCGCTCGACGTGGTGGTCAACATGCCCGGCCGGCACAACGTGCTCAACGCCCTGGCGACCATCGCCGTCGCCAGCGACGAGGGCATCGACGACGCGGCCATCCTCGCCGGGCTGTCCGGCTTCCAGGGCGTCGGCCGGCGCTTCCAGGTCTACGGCGAGCTGCCGGTCGCAGGCGGCAGCGCGATGCTGGTCGACGACTACGGCCACCACCCGCGCGAGGTCGCCGCGGTGATCAAGGCGGTACGCGACGGCTGGCCGGAGCGCCGTCTGGTGATGGTCTACCAGCCGCACCGCTACAGCCGCACCCGCGACCTCTACGACGACTTCGTGCAGGTGCTCGGCGAGGCCAGCGTGCTGCTGCTGATGGAGGTCTACCCGGCCGGCGAGGAGCCGATTCCCGGTGCCGACAGCCGCCAGCTGTGCCACAGCATCCGCCAGCGCGGCGTGCTCGATCCGATCTATGTCGAGCGCGGCACCGACCTGGCGCCGTTGCTCAAGCCGCTGCTGCGCCCGAACGACATCCTGCTCTGCCAGGGCGCCGGCGACATCGGCGGCGTCGCTCCGCAACTGATCAACCATCCGCTGTTCGACGCACAAGGGGAGGCGCAATGATTCTGCCATCCAACCTCGATCCCAGGGCCTTCGGCCGCGTCGCCGTGCTCTACGGCGGGCGCAGCGCCGAGCGTGCGGTGTCGCTGAAGTCCGGCGCCGCGGTGCTCGCCGCGCTGCAGGATGCCGGGGTGGACGCCTTCGGCATCGATGCCGGCGCCGACCTGCTGCAGCGCCTGGCCGGCGAGAAGATCGACCGCGCCTTCATCGTCCTGCACGGCCGCGGCGGCGAGGACGGTAGCATGCAGGGCCTGCTCGAGTGCCTGGGCATTCCCTACACCGGCAGCGGCGTGCTGGCCTCGGCGCTGGCCATGGACAAGCTGCGCACCAAGCAGGTCTGGCAGAGCGTCGGCCTGCCGACTCCGCGGCATGCGGTGCTGGCCTGCGCGGCCGATTGCGAGCGCGCCGCCGCCGAGCTGGGCTTCCCGCTGATCGTCAAACCGGCCCACGAGGGCTCGAGCATCGGCATGGCGCGGGTGGAGACGCCTGAACAGTTGCTCGCCGCCTGGCAGAGCGCCCGCGAGTACGACCCGCAGGTGCTGGTCGAGCAGTGGATCAGCGGCCCTGAGTTCACCGTCGCCATGCTGCGCGGCGAGGTGCTGCCGCCGATCCGCCTGGGCACCAGCCACAGTTTCTACGACTACGAGGCCAAGTACCTGGCCGACGACACCCGCTACCAGATTCCCTGCGGTCTGGCGGCGGACAAGGAAGAGGAGCTCAAGGCGCTCGTCGCGCGCGCCTGCGAAGCGGTCGGCACCCGCGGCTGGGCCCGCGCCGACGTGATGCAGGACGCCGACGGGCAGTTCTGGCTGCTGGAGGTCAACACCGTGCCGGGGATGACCGACCACAGCCTGGTCCCGATGGCCGCCCGGGCCGCCGGCCTGGATTTCCAGCAACTGGTGCTGGCGATCCTCGCCGACAGTCTGGAGGCAAGGAGCTGATTCCATGATCGCGCTGCTGCGTCACCAGCGTCCGGGCCCGGCGGGTCCGCTGCGCAAGCCGGTCCCTCGCGGGGCCAGCCGTCTGGTGGTGCGCGAACCGCTGCGCAAGCGCCTGCCGCGCCCGTCGCTGAGCGGTCTCAAGCGCCTCGTCTGGCCGTTGCTGCTGCTCGGGCTGGGCTTCGGCGTGCACGACCTCGCTCAGCGTCTGCTGCCCTACGCCGATCAGCCGATCGCGCGGATCAGCGTGGAAGGCGACCTGCGTTACGTCGGCAAGGCCGCGGTGGCGGAGCAGGTCGCCCCCTTCGTCGACGCGCGCTTCTTCAGCGTCGACCTGGCGGCGATGCGCAGCGCCCTGGAGGCGTTGCCGTGGATCGCCGAGGCCGAGGTGCGGCGGGTCTGGCCGGACCAGGTGCTGATCCGCCTGGAGGAGCAGTTGCCGGTGGCCCGCTGGGGCGACGAGGCGCTGCTCAACAACCAGGGCATCGCCTTCGCTCCCGGCGACCTGAGCGGCTACGAGCATCTGCCCAAGCTGTCCGGGCCGCAGCGAGCGCAGCAGCAGATCATGCGCCAGTACCAGTTGCTCAGCCAGTTGCTGCGGCCGCTGGACTTCACCGTGACGCGCCTGGAACTGCGCGAGCGCGGCAGCTGGTACCTCACCACCGGACAGGGGATCGAGCTGCTCCTCGGTCGCGACCATGTGGTGGAAAAGATGCGCCGTTTCGTCAGCGTCTACGAAAAGGCCCTGAAAGAGCACAACACGAACATTGCGCGCGTCGACCTGCGCTATCCCAACGGCCTGGCCGTGGCGTGGCGCGAGATGCCGGCGGCGCCGGTCCCCGGCAGCGCCGGGGCCCTGCAGTGACTTGAGGAGAGAACTGATCATGGCAAGCGCGCAGAGCGGCAAGATGATCGTCGGTCTGGATATCGGCACCTCCAAGGTGGTGGCGCTGGTCGGCGAGGTGACGGCCGACGGCCAGCTGGAAATCGTCGGCGTCGGTACCCATCCGTCGCGGGGTCTGAAGAAGGGGGTGGTGGTCAACATCGAGTCCACCGTGCAGGCCATCCAGCACGCCATCGACGAGGCGCAGCAGATGGCCGGCTGCCGCATCCACTCGGCCTTCGTCGGGGTAGCCGGCAGCCACATCCGCAGCCTGAACTCCCACGGCATCGTCGCGATCCGCGACCGCGAGGTGAGCCCGGCGGACATCGAGCGCGTGCTGGACGCCGCCCAGGCGGTGGCGATTCCCGCCGACCAGCGGGTGCTGCACACCCTGGCGCAGGACTATGCGATCGACCACCAGGACGGCGTGCGCGAGCCGCTGGGCATGTCCGGGGTACGCCTGGAGGCCAAGGTGCACGTGGTCACCTGCGCGGTCAATGCCGCGCAGAACATCGAGAAATGCGTGCGCCGCTGCGGTCTGGAGGTGGACGACATCATCCTCGAGCAACTGGCCTCCTCCGATTCGGTGCTGACCGACGACGAGAAGGAGCTGGGCGTGTGCCTGGTGGACATCGGCGGCGGCACCACCGACATCGCCATCTTCACCGAGGGTGCTATCCGTCACACTGCGGTCATCCCGATCGCCGGCGACCAGGTCACCAACGACATCGCCATGGCCCTGCGTACGCCGACTCAGTATGCTGAGGAGATCAAGATCCGCTACGCCTGTGCGTTGGCCAAGCTGGCCGGCGCCGGGCAGACCATCAAGGTTCCCAGCGTCGGCGACCGACCGCCGCGCGAACTGTCGCGCCAGGCGCTGGCCGAGGTGGTCGAACCGCGCTACGAGGAACTGTTCGCTCTGGTGCAGGGCGAGCTGCGCCGCAGCGGCTACGAGGACATGCTCCCCGCGGGCATCGTTCTCACCGGTGGCACCGCCAAGATGGAGGGCGCCGTCGAGCTGGCCGAGGAAGTCTTTCATATGCCGGTACGTCTGGGCCTGCCGCAGGGGGTCAGGGGCCTGGAGGATGTCGTGCGCAACCCGGCCTATGCGACCGGGGTCGGACTGCTGCTGTACGGCCTGCGCAAGCAGGGGGCGCCGGGCCATTCGGCCGGCGCCAGCAGCGGCGAAGAGAGCAAACCGCCGGTATTCGTGCGCCTCAAGCGCTGGGTGCAGGGCAACTTCTGACCGGTGGGCCGCGCGAGACGGCAACGGGTCGGAACAAGGGAAAGGAGAGGGAAAATGTTTGAAATGGTCGATAACGTTCAATCGAACGCGGTAATCAAGGTCATCGGTGTCGGCGGCGGCGGCGGCAATGCGGTCAACCACATGCTGCGCTGCAATATCGAGGACATCGACTTCATCTGTGCCAACACCGACGCCCAGGCGCTGAAGAAGGTCGATGCCAAGACCATCCTGCAACTGGGCATGAACGTCACCAAGGGGCTGGGTGCCGGTACCAATCCGGACGTCGGCCGCCAGGCCGCGCTGGAGGACCGCGAGCGCATCGCCGAGGTGCTGGAAGGTGCCAACATGGTGTTCATCACCACCGGCATGGGCGGCGGCACCGGTACCGGCGCGGCGCCGGTGATCGCCGAGGTGGCCAAGGAGATGGGCATCCTCACCGTCGCGGTGGTCACCCGGCCGTTCCCCTTCGAGGGCCGCAAGCGCATGCAGATCGCCGACGAGGGCATCCGCGCGCTGTCCGAACACGTCGACTCGCTGATCACCATCCCCAACGAGAAGCTGCTGACCATCCTCGGCAAGGACGCCAGCCTGCTGTCCGCCTTCGCCAAGGCCGACGACGTGCTGGCCGGCGCCGTGCGCGGCATCTCCGACATCATGCAGCGTCCGGGCCTGATGAACGTCGACTTCGCCGACGTACGCACCGTGATGAGCGAGATGGGCATGGCGATGATGGGCACCGGCCACGCCAGCGGTCCGAACCGCGCCCGCGAGGCGGCCGAGGCGGCGATCCGCAACCCGCTGCTGGAGGACATCAACCTGCAGGGCGCGCGCGGCATCCTGGTCAACATCACCGCCGGCCTCGACCTGTCGCTGGGCGAGTACACCGAGGTGGGCAGCATCATCGAGCAGTTCACCTCCGAGCACGCCACCGTGAAGATCGGCGCGGTGATCGATCCGGAGATGCGCGACGAGCTGCACGTCACCGTGGTCGCCACCGGCCTCGGCGCGCGCATGGAGAAGCCGACCAAGGTGGTCGACAACACTCCGGCGGCGGCTCCCGCGCCGCAGGCGGCGTCGGTCAACTACCGCGACCTGGAGCGGCCGACCGTGATGCGCGACCCGCGTCCGAGCGCCGGCGGCGCCGCACCGTTGCCCAAGGCCGCGACCCAGGAGGATCTCGACTACCTGGACATTCCGGCGTTCCTGCGTCGTCAGGCCGATTGATGCGCTATATCAGCGGCATTGCCGTGATTGGTGTTCAGTAAGGGCGGGCTCTGCTATCATGCCCGCCATTGCTGAGAACAGTTCACAACTTGTGCAGATACGGCCACAGCCATGATCAGACAACGCACTTTGAAGAACATCATCCGTGCCACCGGCGTCGGCCTGCACTCGGGGGAGAAGGTCTACCTCACCCTGAAGCCGGCACCGGTGGATACCGGCATCGTGTTCTGCCGCACCGATCTCGACCCGGTGGTGGAAATTCCGGCCCGGGCCGAGAACGTCGGCGACACCACCCTGTCGACCACGCTGGTCAAGGGTGACGTCAAGGTGGATACCGTTGAGCACCTGCTTTCGGCCATGGCCGGCCTGGGTATCGACAACGCCTACATCGAGCTGTCGGCGCCGGAAGTGCCGATCATGGACGGCAGCGCCGGACCCTTCGTGTTCCTGATCCAGTCCGCCGGCCTGCAGGAGCAGGAGGCGGCGAAGAAGTTCATCCGCATCAAGCGCGAGATCAGCGTCGAGGAGGGCGACAAGCGTGCCACCTTCGTGCCGTTCGACGGCTTCAAGGTGACCTTCGAGATCGACTTCGACCACCCGGTGTTCCGCGGTCGCACGCAGACCGCCAGCGTCGACTTTTCCAGCACCTCGTTCGTCAAGGAAGTCAGCCGTGCGCGGACCTTCGGCTTCATGCGCGACATCGAGTTCCTGCGCTCGCAGAATCTCGCCCTCGGCGGCAGCGTCGACAACGCCATCGTGGTCGACGAGTTCCGCGTGCTCAACGAGGACGGCCTGCGCTACGAGGACGAGTTCGTCAAGCACAAGATCCTCGACGCCATCGGCGACCTGTACCTGCTGGGCAACAGCCTGATCGGCGAGTTCCGCGGGCACAAGTCCGGCCATGCCCTGAACAACCGCCTCCTGCGCACCCTGATGGCCGAGACGGATGCCTGGGAGGTGGTGACCTTCGAGGACGCCAGCACCGCGCCGATCTCCTACATGCGCCCGGCTGCCGCCGTCTGAGGCAAGACTCTCCCTCTCTCTCGAGGCCACCCCCTGCGGTGGCCTTTTTCTTTCGTGCCTTCCGCGCCTCTCAGTCCTGCGGGCGGGTGTGGCTGGCCAGGCGCTCCAGAGCGGCGCGCAGGCGCGGATCGGCGATGCCGCTGGCGGCGGTGCGCAGGGTGTCTGCGGCGCTAGCCGACAGGCAGGGATTTCGACCGGCGGCACGCCTTTCGGCGGCAAGTGGTTGAATCTTGAACAGTATCTTCGCTAGGTTGGCGAATTCCCGATACTGCTGAAGCTGGCGCAGCAGGCGTTTCTGCTGGTAGCGCAGGTGGGTGGCCCACTGGCCGTCGGTGACGATCAGCAGCAGGCAGCCGTCGCGCCAGGCGGCGACCTTGCAGTGCGGCCTGGCGGCCGGCTGCAGCTGGCTCTCCAGCAACTGCTGCAGGTGGGCGAGGCGCTGTGCCTCGCCGAACAGCGTCTTCAGCGTCCGCGTACCGCGCAACAGGGTCGCGGGTGCGCGGGCCGGCAGGGGGCGATACGTCATGGCAGGACGCCTGGAAAAAACCGAGCGGCCATCGTAGCAGAACGGCCGCAGCGATTCTTCTTGCGGGATGTTCCATGCATATCATCTTCATGAATCGCCGCCACGGGGCGGCACGCGCACTGACCCTCCGCCCCCGGCACAGCCTGCTGCTGGCCGCTCTCCTGCTCGGCTGCAGCCTCGCCGCCGGTGTCGTGCTGGGCTCCTGGATGGGACCGGGAGGCGCCGCCGCGGTGCCCGGGACGGCATCCGCCGCGACGAGCGGCGTGCAGCCGGAGGAGCTCCTCGAGGCGCGCGCCACGGCTCAGCGCCAGCTGGACGCCCTCGGCGTGCACCTGGCCGAGCTGCAGGCGCGGCTGACCCGCCTGGATGCCCTGGGCGAGCGCCTGGCCGAGCTGGCCGACCTCGACGGCAGCGAGTTCGACTTCTCCCAGCCGGTGGGGCTGGGGGGGCCGGACGAGCCGCTGGAGGGCGAGCCTTTCGCGGGCAGCGAGGTGCTCGACAGTCTCGATGCCCTGGTGGCGCGCATCGACAGCCGCGAGCAGCAGCTCGAGGTGCTCGAGCAACTGCTCGCCGAGCGCCGTCTCGAGGATGCCCGGCAGATCGCCGGTCGCCCGCTGCTCGGCGGCTACCAGTCCTCGTCCTTCGGTCCGCGTCGCGATCCCTTCCATGGTCGTGCCCGTCATCACAAGGGGATCGACTTCGCCGCCCGGCCGGGCACCGAGATCGTCGCGGTCGCCGCCGGGGTGGTCACCTGGTCCGGGCGCAAGCCGGGCTACGGCTGGACCGTCGAGGTCGGCCACGCCGACGGCTACGCTACCCTGTACGCGCACAATCAGCGCAATCTGGTGCAGGTCGGCGACCTGGTGCAGCGTGGCCAGGTGATCGCCCTGGTCGGCAGCAGCGGGCGCTCCACGGGGCCGCATCTGCACTTCGAGGTGAAGAAGAACGGTCGCCATGTCGACCCGGCCCACTACATCGCGCGGGCCGGCAAGGATGACTGAGGCGACTTTTCACGCGGGCATTTCCGAGTAGAATGCCCCCTTCGCTGCCGCTCAGACGGCACTGGGCACTCCCCGGGAGTGCCCTCCATTTCCACAGATGGAAGACCCTCCCGATATGTTTGCGCCTTTGTTGAAGAAACTCTTTGGAAGCAAGAACGAGCGTGAAGTCAAGCGCATGACCAAGGTCGTCCAGGTGATCAACGGCCTGGAAGAGCAGATGGTCGCGCTGTCCGACGAGCAGCTCAGAGGCAAGACCGAAGAGTTCAAGGCGCGCATCGCCCAGGGCGAGAGTCTCGACAAGCTGCTGCCGGAGGCCTTCGCGGTGGCCCGCGAGGCCGGCAAGCGGGTGATGGGCATGCGTCACTTCGACGTGCAGCTGATCGGCGGCATGACCCTGCACGAGGGCAAGATCGCCGAGATGCGCACCGGCGAGGGCAAGACCCTGGTGGGCACCTTGGCGGTGTACCTCAATGCCCTGGAGGGCAAGGGCGTGCACGTGGTCACGGTCAACGACTACCTGGCGCGCCGCGACGCCAACTGGATGCGCCCGCTGTACGAGTTCCTCGGTCTCTCCGTCGGCGTGGTCAGCCCGTTCCAGGACCCGACCGAGAAGCGCGCCGCCTACGCCGCCGACATCACCTACGGCACCAACAACGAGTTCGGCTTCGACTACCTGCGCGACAACATGGCCTTCAGCCTGGAAGACAAGTTCCAGCGCGAGCTGAACTTCGCCGTGGTCGACGAGGTGGACTCGATCCTCATCGACGAGGCGCGCACCCCGCTGATCATCTCCGGTCCGGCCGAGGACAGCTCGCGCCTGTACCTGCAGATGAACCAGCTGATCCCGCAGCTCAAGCGCCAGGTCGAGGCGGAGGAGGGCGCCGAGGGTCAGGAGGGCCACTACGTCATCGACGAGAAGGCCCGCCAGGTCGAACTCACCGAGCAGGGTCACCAGTTCATCGAGGACATGCTCACCCAGGCCGGCCTGCTCGCCGAGGGCGAGAGCCTCTATTCGGCGCACAACCTCGGCCTGCTGACCCACGTCCATGCCGCGCTGCGCGCGCACACCCTGTTCCACCGCAACGTCGAGTACATCGTGCAGGGCGGCCAGGTGGTGCTGATCGACGAGCACACCGGGCGCACCATGCAGGGCCGCCGCCTGTCCGAGGGCCTGCACCAGGCCATCGAGGCCAAGGAGGGCGTGCAGATCCAGGCCGAGAGCCAGACCCTCGCCTCGACCACCTTCCAGAACTACTTCCGCCTGTACAAGAAGCTCGCCGGGATGACCGGCACCGCCGACACCGAGGCCTTCGAGTTCCGCCAGATCTACGGCCTCGACGTGGTGGTGATTCCCACCAACAAGCCGATCGCGCGCAAGGACTTCAACGACCTGGTCTACCTGACCCAGGAGGAGAAGTACGCGGCGGTGATCGAGGACGTCAAGCAGTGCCAGGCCGAAGGCCGCCCGGTGCTGGTCGGCACCGCCTCGATCGACAGCTCCGAGTACGTCTCCCAACTGCTCGGCAAGGCCGGCATCGAGCACAAGGTGCTCAACGCCAAGTACCACGACAAGGAAGCCGAGATCATCGCCCAGGCCGGCCGCCCCGGCGCGGTGACCATCGCCACCAACATGGCCGGCCGCGGTACCGACATCCTGCTCGGCGGTAACTGGGAAGTGGAAGTCGCCGCCCTGGAGAACCCCACCGACGAGCAGATCGCGCAGATCAAGGCCGAGTGGCAGAAGCGCCACCAGCAGGTGATCGAGGCCGGCGGCCTGCACGTGATCGCCTCCGAGCGCCACGAATCGCGGCGCATCGACAACCAGCTGCGCGGTCGTGCCGGTCGCCAGGGCGACCCGGGCTCCAGCCGCTTCTACCTGTCGCTGGAAGACAACCTGATGCGCATCTTCGCCTCCGACCGGGTGAAGAACTTCATGAAGGCCCTCGGCATGCAGTCCGGCGAGGCCATCGAGCACCGCATGGTCACCAACGCCATCGAGAAGGCGCAGCGCAAGGTCGAGGGGCGCAACTTCGACATCCGCAAGCAGTTGCTCGAGTTCGACGACGTGGCCAACGAGCAGCGCAAGGTGATCTACCACATGCGCAACAGCCTGCTGGCCGCCGAGAACGTCGGCGAGACCATCGCCGAGTTCCGCGCCGAGGTGCTGGCCCGCGCCATCGACGCGCACATCCCGCCGCAGTCGCTGCCCGAGCAGTGGGACGTCGCCGGCCTGGAGGCTGCCCTGCAGGCCGACTTCGGCATCCACCTGCCGCTCCAGCAGTGGCTCGACGAGGACGACAAGCTCTACGAGGAAACCCTGCGCGAGCGCATCCTCGCCGAGCTGATCAAGGCCTACCAGGAGAAGGAGGAACTGGCCGGCAGCGATGCTCTGCGCAGCTTCGAGAAGCAGATCCTCCTGCGCGTGCTGGACGACCTGTGGAAGGAGCACCTGTCCACCATGGATCACCTGCGCCACGGCATCCACCTGCGCGGCTACGCGCAGAAGAACCCCAAGCAGGAGTACAAGCGCGAGTCCTTCGCCCTGTTCCAGGAGTTGCTGGAGAACATCAAGCGCGACGCCATCCGCGTGCTCTGCCACGTGCAGGTGCGCCGCGAGGATCCGGCCGAGGAGGAGGAACGCCTGCGCCGCGAGGCCGAGGCGCTGGCCGCGCGGATGCAGTTCCAGCATGCCGCCGCCCCCTCGCTGGACGACTCCCAGTCCGACGAGGACGCTCCGGGCGCCGCCGCCGCGGTGGCCCAGGCGCCGGTGCGCCAGGAGCCCAAGGTCGGCCGCAACGAGCCCTGCCCGTGCGGCAGCGGCAAGAAGTACAAGCACTGCCACGGCCAGATCGGCTGATCGACCGAGGCTCTGCCCGCGCCGCGACCGGCCTTGCCGCTCGCGGCGTTTTTGATACTGTTTCCCCTTTCATTCCGCGCAGCGCGCATTTCAAGGAGCGTCCCCATGGCTGTCGGTCTCGGCCCCCTGCCCACCCTGCACCCGGTACCCGGTTTCGAACTCGGCATCGCCTCGGCCGGCATCAAGCGCGTCGGCCGCAAGGACGTGGTGGTGATGCGCTGCGCCGAAGGCTCGACCATCGCGGGGGTGACCACCACCAACGCCTTCTGCGCCGCGCCGGTGCTGATCACCCGCGAGCGCCTCGGCGGCGCGGTGCGCTACCTGCTGACCAACACCGGCAACGCCAACGCCGGCACCGGCGCCGACGGCCTGGCCAACGCCCGGCGCGCCTGCGCCGCGCTGGCCGCGCTGACCGGCGTCGCCGAACAGGCGATCCTGCCGTTCTCCACCGGGGTGATCGGCGAGCCGCTGCCGGTGGAGAAGATCGAGGCCGCGCTGCCGGCCGCGCTGGCCGACCTCAGGGAAGACAACTGGGCGCTGGCCGCCGAAGGCATCATGACCACCGACACCCTGCCCAAGGGTGCCAGCCGCCAGTTCCAGCACGACGGCGTCACCGTCACCGTCACCGGCATCAGCAAGGGCGCCGGGATGATCCGCCCGAACATGGCCACCATGCTCGGCTACATCGCCACCGACGCCAAGGTCGCCCAGCCGGTGCTGCAGGACCTGGTGCGCGACGCCGCCAACAAGTCGTTCAACCGCATCACCATCGACGGCGACACCTCGACCAACGACTGCTGCATGCTGATCGCCACCGGCCAGGCGGCCCTGCCGGAAGTCACCGAGAAGGCCGGCGAGCTGTACGCCCAGCTCAAGCAGGCGGTGTTCGAGGTGTTCATGGAAGTCGCCCAGGCCATCGTCCGCGACGGCGAGGGCGCCACCAAGTTCGTCACCGTGCAGGTCAACGGCGGCGGCAACCACCAGGAGTGCCTGGACGTCGCCTACGCGGTGGCTCATTCGCCGCTGATCAAGACCGCGCTGTTCGCCTCCGACCCGAACTGGGGGCGCATCCTCGCCGCGGTCGGCTATGCCGGCGTGGCCAACCTCGACGTCAGCCTGATCGACGTGTTCCTCGGCGACGTGTGCATCGCCCGCCAGGGCGGCCGCGCCGCGACCTACACCGAGGAGCAGGGCGCGGCGGTGATGGCCGGCGAGGAAATCACCATCCGCATCGAACTGGGCCGCGGCGACTGCAGCGAGACCATCTGGACCACCGACCTGTCCCACGAGTACGTGCGGATCAACGCCGAGTACCGTTCCTGATCGGCAGGCGGTGACGGACCGGGGGCGTGCAGCGCGCGAGTGCTGCACGCCCTCGTGCATTGTGGAGACTGAACACGTGAAGGCATTGCATGTGGTCGCCGCGGTGATCCGCGGCACGGACGGACGCATCCTGCTGGCGCAGCGTCCGGCGGACAAGCACCAGGGCGGGCTGTGGGAATTCCCCGGCGGCAAGGTCGAGGCCGGCGAGCCGGTCGAGGCGGCGCTGGCCCGCGAGCTGCACGAGGAGCTGGACATCCGCGTCGAACAGGCCCGCCCGCTGATCGAGGTGCGCCACGCCTACCCCGACCTCGCGGTGCTGCTGGACGTCTGGGAGGTCGGCCGCTTCAGTGGCACGCCGCGCGGCATGGAGGGCCAGCCGCTGGCCTGGGCCGAGGAGGGCGCGCTGGACGACTTCCAGTTCCCCGCGGCCAACCGGCCGATCGTCAGCGCCGCGCGGCTGCCGGCCGACTACCTGATCACCCCGGCCGAAGGCTCTGCCGCCGAGCTGCTGGCCGGCATCGGGCGGGCGCTGGACAACGGCACCCGCCTGCTGCAGCTGCGCGCCCCGCAGCTGGCGAAGTCGGCCTACCGCGCCCTGGCCGACGAGGTGCTGGCGCGGTGTGCCGGCCGCGCGGCCGTGCTGCTCAAGGGCCCGCTGGCCTGGGCGGCGGACTTCCCCGCCGCCGGCTGGCACCTCAGCGCCGCGCAGCTGCGCGAACTGGCCGGCGCACCGCGCCCGCTGCCCGCCGGCCGCTGGCTGGCCGCCTCCTGCCACGACGCCGAGGAGCTGGCGCTGGCCGCGCAACTGGGCGTCGACTTCGCCACCCTGTCGCCAATCCAGGCCACCCAGAGCCATCCCGACGCCACCCCGCTGGGCTGGCCGCGCGCCGCCGAGCTGATCCGCGGCTTCAACCAGCCGGTCTACCTGCTCGGCGGCCTCGGCCCGGCCGAGCGCGAACGCGCCTGGCAGGCCGGCGCCCAGGGCGTGGCGGGGATTCGCGGGCTGTGGCCGCGCTGAGGCGTGAGCGGGATGCCCGCTTGCGGCCAGAAGCCGCCTTGGGCAAAGGGCTGCCGCTGACCGAAAGCACAGGTTTGGCGCACGAATATGCCCCCGGGCCGACGCAGTGGGCCAAGACTCAATACAATCGGTGCCCGATTACCCATGCGCCATGAACTTGGCTGCAGCGAACAAGGAACCCGCCTCCATGGCCTCCCCGGATAAACAGCAAAAACGTGCCCAGCGGGCCAAAGCCAAGGCCAAGCAAAACCGATCGGGCAAAGCCAGGGCCCATGTCGTGCATCCGCTGCTGGCCAACCCGCTGGTCAACGAGCCCTTCGATGACGTCGCAATCGACCTGAGCACCTTCGACTTTCAGGACATCGAAGAGAACGGTTTCGATCCGGCGGACTTCGACGACCTGTTCCAGGCAATGAAGGTCGGCGAAGGCATCAGCCTGCTGGCAATGTGCCTGGTGTTCCTGCAGTACCCGGTGCTGGAGCTGGTGGTCGCCGAGGAATCGGAAGAGGCGGCCGTCGACTTCATGATGGGCCTGCTGATCGCCTATCGCGGGATCTTCCATGCGGAGGACGAAGACAGCGCAGTGAACTGGATCAGCGGCGCCGCCTTCCGGGCTGCCTACAGCGAAGCATCGATGATCCTGGAGAAGAAGTACGCTCGCCGCCCCTCAGGCGACCGGGCTTAGCCGCGAGCCGAGCAGCACCAGGCTCATCGACAGCAGCTATTCCCGCCTCGACCCACGCAGCGGCTCGAGCAGGGCGCGCAGGCCGTTGTGGTCGATCTCGTGCATCAGCGCCAGCAGGCGGCCGATCTCGCCGGCGGGGAAGCCCTGGCGGGCGAACCAGGCCAGGTAGTGGCCGGGCAGCTCGCAGAGCAGGCGACTCTGGTACTTGCCGAACGGCATCTGCCGCTGCACCAGCAGGAGCAGGTCGTCGGGCTTCACCCTCGCGGCTCGCGGGCGGCGGCCTGCCAGAGCAGTTCGCCGACCTGCTGGCGACGGGCGATCAGCCGCGCGCCGACGAACAGCAGGTCGGACAGGCGGTTGAGGTAGGCCAGGCATTCGCCGCGCAGCGGCTCGACGGCGTTGAGGTGCTGGCAGCGGCGCTCGGCGCTGCGCGCGAAGCTGCGACAGACATGGGCCTGGGCGATCAGCTTCGAGCCGCCGGGGAGGATGAAGTTTTCCAGCGGGCCGACCTCGGCGTTCCAGGCGTCGATGGCGCTTTCCAGGCGGCCGATCTCGTCAGCGTCCAGCGCCTGGTATGCGGGCATCGCCAGTTCGCCGCCGAGGTCGAACAGGCGGTGCTGGCAGGGTGCGAGCACGTCGGCGATCTCGGCCAGGGCGGGGTGCTGCTGCTCGGCCAGTTCGGCGAGCAGCAGGCCGAGCTGGCTGTTGAGGGTGTCGACCTCGCCCATCGCCTCGATGCGCGGATGGTCCTTGGTCACCCGGCGGCCGTCGGCCAGGCCGGTCTCGCCGGCGTCGCCGGTGCGGGTGTAGATCTTCGACAGGCGGTAACCCATGCTGCTGGTCCTGTTGGCTGCAAGCGCGAGCCGGCAGGGTAGCGGGCCTTCAGCCGCGCGGCAATCCGCGCGCGGCCAGCAGGGCGTCCAGGCGCCCGGCCAGTTCCGCCAGGTGCGGCAGTCTCAGGCCGAGCCGTGCGGCTTCGCGGCAGGCGTGGCCGAGCAGGTAGGCGACCTCGGTGCGCCGGCCGGCGGCGACGTCCTGGTACATGGACGAATAGTTGGCCGCGGTTGCGGCAATCACCCGTTCGACCTCGGCCTGCAGGCCATCGGCCGCGCCCTGCTGGCCGCAGGCGATCAGCAGTTCGCTCAGCTCCCGACACAGCTGCGCGACCTCGTCGGCATGGGCTTGCAGACCGCCGTTGCGGCAGTCGCAGAGCACGGTGAGGGGATTGATCGCGCAGTTCAGCGCCAGCTTGCGCCACAGGCGGGCGAGGATGTCTTCGCTCCAGCTCGCCGGGATGCCGGCCTGCTCCAGCTCGGCCAGCCAGGCCGGCGCAGGGGCGGGCGGCGAGCTGCCCAGCCAGGTGTGGCCGGCGCCGGCGAACACCACATGGAAGTCGCGCGGGCGAAAGGCGCCTTCGGTGCTGGCGGCGAGGATGCAGCGTGCCTCGGGCAGCGCGGCGGCCACCTCGTCCTGGCTGCCCAGGCCGTTCTGCAGGAGGATCACCTCGGCGTCGCCGGTCAGGCGCGGGCGCAGGGCGCGGGCGGCGGCGGCGGCATCGTAGGCCTTGCTGGCCAGCAGCAGGCGTCGGATCGGCGCGGCGTCGTCGAGGGCGGCGGCCGGGATGTCTAGTCGGCGGCAGGCGCCGGCCTGCTCGAAGGTCAGGCCGCCGGCGTCCCGGTACTGGGCGAGGCGCCGGCGGTCGCGCAGCAGCAGCTCGACCGGCAGGCCGGCGGCGTGCAGACGGGCGGCCCACAGGCCGCCGAGGCTGCCGCTGCCGAGGACGTGCCAGACGTTCACCGGGCCAACGCTTGCGGGCGCTGCAGGCGGCTGCAGGCGATGCGGCCGCTGCCGCGCGCCTCCTCCAGCAGGCGGGCCGCCTGGTTCATCAGCAGGTCCAGTCCCAGCGGGCAGTCGCGGCTGTCGACGCTGATCAGGGCGATGCTCGCCTGCAGGGTGACGAAGCCCTCGCTGGTCTTCAGCGCCTTGCGGTTGAGGCCCTCGTACAGGCGGCGGAAACTGGCGTGGCTGCATTCGTCGAGGTCTTCGACCATGGCGACCGCGGCGAAGTGGCGGTCGTCGAGGCGCGCGACCATGTCCAGCGGGCGGAGCATCTGCTGCATGCGGCGAGCGACGTGGTAGAGCAGTTCGCGCTGGAAGCCTTCGCCGTGGTTGCGGCCGAGGTCCTCCAGGCCGACCAGCAGATAGCACAGGGCTCCGCCGCGCGCCTCGAGCTGGCGCAGGGCGCTGCCCAGGTGCTGGCGCAGCAGGCGCAGGTTGCCCAGCCCGGTGAGCGGGTCGATCACGTTGCGCTGCTCGAGGTTGCTGAGACTGTCCGCGAGCTGGCGCTTTTCCCGCTGCAGGCGCTGCAGGGTGGCGCTCATGCGGTCGGCGGCCAGGACCCGCGGCAGCAGCTGCTCGCTGACCGTGGCCTTGCTGACGAAGTCGTCGACGCCGCCGTCGAAGGCGGTGCCGAGGATGTTCTTGGCGTCGCTGCCGGTGAGCAGGATGACGTAGGTGTAGTGCTCGCTGGACTCGTCGAGCTGGCGGACCCGGGCGGTCAGCTGCAGGCCGTCCATCTCCGGCATCATCCAGTCGACCAGCAGGACGTTGGCCGGACGCAGGTCGAGGGCCTCGAGAGCCTCGCGGGCGCTGCCGGCCAGTCGGATGTCGCGATAGCCGGCCTGCTGCAGGACGCGGCAGATCAGTGCGCTGGAGAACCGGGCATCGTCCACCACCATGATGCTGAGATTGGGATCGGGCATGGTCGCATGAGGCTCGGCAGGAGGTCGGGGCGGTGCGCTTGCGGGCACCGGACGGGTGCTCAGTTATAATGAGGCCTCATTTTTACCGTCAAGCCAGGCGCGATCCATCCGTGAAGCCGGTCGCGCCGTTCATCGGAGAGTAGCCATGCCCTCGTTCGACATCGTGTCCGAGCTGGACAAGCACGAAGTCACCAACGCCGTCGACAACGCCATCAAGGAGCTGGATCGCCGCTACGACCTGCGCGGCAAGGGCAGTTTCGAGTTCAAGGACAAGACCGTCACCCTGACCGCCGAAGCGGACTTCATGCTCGAGCAGATGATCGAGATCCTCAAGCTGGCGCTGGTCAAGCGCAAGATCGACATCCAGTGCCTGGAGCTCAAGGATTCCTACGCCTCGGGCAAGGTGGTCAAGCAGGAGGTGGTGCTGCGCGAAGGCATCGACAAGGAGCTGGCGAAGAAGATCGTCGCGATCATCAAGGACGCCAAGCTCAAGGTCCAGGCCGCCATCCAGGGCGAACAGGTGCGCGTCACCGGCAAGAAGCGCGACGATCTGCAGGAGGCCATCGCCCTGCTGCGCGGCCAGGAACTGGGCATGCCGCTGCAGTACAACAATTTCCGCGACTGATCCCGTCTCGAGCCTGCCGCTCGGAACTTCCGCGGGCGGCAGGCGTCCACCCCGTTCCCACTCCGCCGTCCGGCTGCGTGGCGTCCGTGTCTCTCTGGCGTCGCCTGGGCCGTAGGCGGTGCTCACTACAGAAAGGAGATTCGCATGGACCCCATGGACCTGAACGTGCAGGAGCTGATCAGGCTCACGGAAGGCTGGATTCCGCGCCTGCTCGAGTATGGCAGCAAGCTGACCCTGGCGCTGCTGACCCTGGCGGTCGGCTGGTGGCTGGTGGGCAAGCTGACCCGGCGCATCGGCGACCTGTTCGCCGCGCGCAGCGTCGACCGTGCGCTGAGCGGCTTCGTCGGCAGCCTGGCGAGCATCGCCCTGAAGGTGATGCTGCTGATCAGCGTGGCCTCGATGGTCGGCGTGGAGACCACCTCGTTCATCGCCGCCATCGGTGCCGCCGGTCTGGCCATCGGTCTGGCCCTGCAGGGCAGTCTGGCCAACTTCGCCGGCGGGGTGCTGATCCTGCTGTTCCGCCCGTTCCGCATCGGCGACTGGATCGAGGCGCAGGGCGTGGCCGGCAGCGTGGACAGCATCCAGATCTTCCACACGGTGCTGAAGACCGGCGACAACAAGACGGTGATCGTGCCCAACGGCAGCCTGTCCAACGGCAATATCGTCAACTATTCCCGCGAGGGGCGGCGGCGTGTCGAGATCCTCGTCGGCATCGACTATTCCAGCGACATCAAGCGCGCCCGCGAGGTGCTGCTGGCGATCGCCGCCGATCCGCGGGTGCTGCCCGATCCGGCGCCGGTGGTGTGGGTCACCGGTCTGGGCGACAGCGCGGTGAACCTGTCGCTGCGCGCCTGGGTGAACACCGCCGACTTCTGGCCGGTGACCTTCGAGTTCACCGAACGCGCCAAGGAGGAGCTGGGCGCGGCCGGCATCGGCATTCCCTTCCCGCAACGGGTGGTGCACCTGGTGCAGGGCAACGGCTGAGCGCTCGCCGGCAAGCGGCGCAAGGCGAAAGGCCGGCCCTCGCGGGCCGGCCTTTTCCGTAGTCGGTTCAGGAGCCCGGCGGGGTGTCGCCGGCCGGCGCGGCAGCCGGCTGGCGCCGCTCGCGGCCCCACTCCAGGCCGATCAGCAGCAGGGTTGGAATGCCGATCAGGGCGGTGGCCAGGAAGAAGTCGGCGTAGCCGAGCTTCTCCACCATCACCCCCGAGTAGCCGCCGATCAGCCGCGGGAGCAGCAGCATGATCGAGCTGAGCAGGGCGTACTGGGTCGCGGAGAACTGCAGGTTGGTCAGGCTCGACAGGTAGGCGACGAAGGCCGCGGTGGCCAGGCCGCCGCTGAAGTTGTCCACCGAGATGGTCACTACCAGCATCTGCAGGTTCGGTCCCATGCCTGACAGCACGGCGAACAGCAGGTTGGTGGCGGCCGAGGCCAGGCCGCCGAGGAACAGGATCGGCAGGATGCCGAAGCGGGCGATCAGCACGCCGCCGACCCCGGCGCCGAGCAGGGTCATCACCAGGCCGAACAGCTTGCTGACGCTGGCGATCTCGTCCTTGCTGAAGCCGAGGTCGACGTAGAACACGTTGGCCATCACCCCCATCACCGTGTCGGACATGCGGTAGGTGGCGATCAGGCCGAGGAGGATCAGCGCCTGCCAGCGGTAGCGGTGGATGAAGTCGCTGATCGGCGTCAGCACCGGCGCCAGGCCGCGGCGGCCGAAGGACGACAGGCACAGCAGGGTGAGCACGGTGTACAGGGTGAAGCGCAGGAAGGCACGGTCGTCGAGCAGCAGGTCGAGCAGGGTCACCTGGCTGGTGAACACGCCCTCCACGCCGCTGTGGTAGAGCTGGGTGAACATCGCCGGCACCGAGATCAGCAGCACGATCAGCACCAGCACCGAGAGCAACTGGTGGGTCAGGCCGTAGCGCGCCGCGGCCTGCTGGGTCTGCTGCGGCACCGGGGGTTCGCGCATCCACAGGGTGGTGAGCAGGCCGGGCAGCATCAGCAGGGCGAACAGCAGGTAGGTGCTCGCCCAGGCCGGATACAGGTAGCTGCCGGCGACCGAGCCGAAGCCCTCGGCGACGAACAGCGCACCGGCGGTGGCCAGCAGCATGGCCACCCGGTAGCCGGTGGTGTAGCAGGCCGCCAGGGCCGCCTGCTGGGTGTCCTCGGCGATCTCCAGGCGATAGGCGTCGAGGGCGATGTCCTGGGTGGCCGAGGCGAAGGCCACCAGCACCGCCACGCCGATCAGCCAGGCCAGGTGGGTCTGCGGGTCGAACAGCGCCATGCCGGCCAGGCCGCCGGCGACCAGCAGCTGCGACAGCGCCAGCCAGGAGCGCCGGCGGCCCAGCCTGCCGAGCAGCGGCAGGCGCCACTGGTCGAGCAGCGGCGACCACACCCACTTGAAGGCGTAGGCCAGGCCGATCAGGCTGGCGTAGCCGATGGTCTCGCGGGCCACGCCGGCCTCGCGCAGCCACACCGACAGGGTGGAGAACACCAGCACCATCGGCAGGCCGGCGGCGAAGCCGAGCAGCAGCAGGGCCAGGGCGGAGGGGCTGGCGTAGGTGGCGAAGGCTTCGCGCCAGGTACGGCGGGGCATGGAGCGCTGCATGGGGGTCCGGGGAAAAAGGTGCACTCTAACCGCTCTGGCCGGCGGGATGCCAGCCATGGCGACGGATGTCGAGACGTCCGCCGCGCAGCGTCACGCCCTCCGCGACCAGCCGGCGGCGCTGCTCGTCGCCGGCGGGCGAACCGGCCGGCAGGCTCAGCCGGCCGCCGGCGGCCACCACGCGATGCCAGGGCAGTCGGCTGTCCGTGGGCAACTGGGCGAGGCAGCGGCCGACCCAGCGCGCCGCCCGGCCGAGCCCGGCCAGCTCGGCGAGCTGGCCGTAGCTGACCACCTGTCCCGCGGGCACCCGGGACAGCGTGGCGTACAGCGCGGCGCGGCGCGGGTCGTCGGAGGGGGCGGGCATGCGGCTGGCTCCTCGGCGGTTGGAGGGTCGTATCGAGCATACTCCCGGATGCGGCGCTTCGCAGCGTACCGTACGGCGCCTGCGCCTTGCCCGGGCGGTGCGGCTGCGGATAATGGCGCGCTTTCCGTCCGTGCCAGCTTCCCATGCGCCTTCAGCTCCTCCTGCCGCTCCTCTGTCTGTTCCCCCTCGTCGCGCCGGTGCGAGCCGACACCGTCTGGCTGAAGAACGGCGACCGTCTGAGCGGTAGCATCCGGCTGCTCGACGGCGGCAAGCTGCTGTTCCGGACCGACTATGCCGGCAGCCTGACCCTGGACTGGAAGCAGGTGGCCAGCCTGGAGAGCGACCAGGCGCTGCTGGTCAAGCTGGACGACGGCGCGGGCGAGCGCGCCCACGGCCTGCGTCGGGCCGCCGACGGTCGCGTCGAGCTGGTCAACGGCGCCTCGCGCAGCGTCGAGCTGGCGGCTCTGCGGCAGATCCTGCCGCCGCGTCCGCTGGTCGAGGACTGGGTGTGGAGCGGCAGCGCCGACTTCGCCTTCGAGTACGAACGGGCCGCCAAGGAGGTCGAGGAGTTCGACGTCGACCTGCGCACCAAGGCGCGCCACGGCCAGTGGCGGCACAACCTGAGCGCCAGCTACGACCGCGAGTCCAAGGACGAGGTGGAGACTGAGGACAGCGTCGGCGCCGAGTACGCCCTCGATCGTTTCCTCGACGAGCACTGGTTCTGGCAGGGCAAGTTCGAGTACCAGCGCGACCGCATCGGCGAGCTGGCCATCCAGCGCACCCTAGGCAGCGGTCCCGGCTACCAGTTCTGGGACAACGAGCTGGGCGCCTTCTCGGTGGTATCGCTGCTCAACCGCCACGAGCTGGACTTCGCCGCGGCTGGCGACGAGCGTTTCTATGCGCTCGGCTTCAAGTGGGACTACAACCGCTATCTGGCGGGCAAGCGCTTCGAACTGTTCAGTCACGGCGAACTGGGCGCGCCGTTCATCGACGCCATCGACTACAAGCTGAAGAGCGATCTGGGGCTGCGCTACAAGCTCAACAGCTGGGCCTCGCTGCACCTCAAGGGCGAGTGGGACCAGCTGCGCGGCGAGGAAGGCCAGGTCGACGAGTCGACCTACAGCGTCGGTTTCGGCGTCGGCTGGTGAGGCGGGCGCTGGCGCCCGCCTGACGCTGGCCGGCCTTACAGGCGGATGCCGCCGTCCAGTTCGAGCACTCGGCCAGTGAAGTAGTCGCTCTCGAAGATGAAGGCGGCGGCCTGGGCGATCTCCTCGGGCTGGCCCAGGCGCCGGAGCGGAATGGCCGAAACCATGCGCTCCAGAGCCTCGGCCTTCATGCTGGCGACCATCTCGGTGCCGATGAAGCCGGGGGCGATGGCGCCGACGCGGATGCCGTGGCGCGCCAGTTCCTTGGCCCACACCACGGTGAGCGAGGCCACGGCGGCCTTGGCCGCGGAGTAGTTGCTCTGGCCCATGTTGCCGGCGCGCGATACCGAGGAGATGTTGACGATGACGCCCTGGCACTGCAGTTCGAGCATCTTCGCCGCCACCTCGCGGGTGCACAGGAACACTCCGGTGAGGTTGACGTCGATCACCGCCTGCCACTGCGCCAGCGCCAGTTTCTCGACCGCGCCGTCCTTCAGTTTCAGCAGCATGCCGTCGCGGAGGATGCCGGCGTTGTTGATCAGGCCGTGGATGGCGCCGAAGTCGACGGCCACCTGGGCGACCATGCCTTCGACCTGGGCCTCGTCGGCGACGTTGCAGATGTAGGTGCGGGCTTCCACGCCGTTGGCCCGGCAGGCGCTCGCGGCCTGCTCGAGTTTTTCCGGGTTGAGATCGACCAGCGCCAGTTTTGCACCGCGGCATGAAAGGTATTCGGCCATCGCCCGGCCGAGGCCCTGGCCGCCGCCGGTGATGATGATGACCTTGTCTTGGAGTTGCATGAGGGAATCCCCCTGCTTCGTTGGTTTTGTTGGGCCTCGCCGCTGTCCTCGGGGTTGCCGGGAGAGCTGTCCGCTGCGGCGGATTCTGGACGAGGAGTCGTTCCATGAGCGTGTTTTGAAGTGCAGCATAGGCATCCGGGCAGGTCAAGGAGTTTCTCGTGGCGCAGCGGCGCGGCGGCGGTGGCGGAGCGACGGGCGGCGGGGGCGCTGCTTGAATTCGCCTGACGACGGCGCCATCTCATGTCACATTGGCTTGTCACGCCCTTCAGGAAATCCGCTTAGATGCCTCTGCTGCTGTCCGCCCTGATCCTCTTTCCCCTGCTCGAGCTGGCCCTGCTGATCGTGGTCGGCAGCCACATCGGGGTACTGGCCACCCTGCTGCTGGTGATCGCCGGTGCGCTGGCCGGCGGCTTCCTGCTGCGCATCGCCGGCCCGGCCACCGCCTGGCGCGCGCGCGCCAGGCTGCTCGCCGGCGAGCCGCCGGAGCAGGAAATGCTCGACGGCCTGCTGCTGGCCCTCGGCGGCTTCCTGCTGCTGCTGCCGGGCTTCGTCAGCGATGCCCTCGGCATCCTCTGTCTGCTGCCCTTCACCCGTCGCAGCCTGCGCCAGCGCCTGCTGCGCGGCGCCGCCCGGCGGCGTCCGCAGTCCGGCCCGGCGCCGCACGAGCCGGGCCAGTCGCGCCCGCAGGTCATCGAGGGCGAGTGGCGGCGCCACGACGACTGAAATTTTTTTTGTCCTGCCCCTTGAAATGCCCTTGCCGGCCCACATCTAGCGGTCAGCGCAGGATTGCAGCACGCAATCGCTGCCCGGACTTTCGCGGTGCGCCCGGCGCGCCGCTCCCGGCCCAGCCGGAAACTACCAACCCGCCGGTGAAGTTCATCGGTCGCTGGAAACAACCTGTTAGGAGAGATCGACAATGAAGCTTCGTCCTCTGCATGACCGCGTCGTGATTCGTCGCAGCGAAGAAGAAACCAAGACTGCAGGCGGTATCGTCCTGCCGGGTTCCGCTGCCGAGAAGCCGAATCGCGGTGAAGTCGTCGCTGTCGGCGCCGGTCGCGTTCTGGACAACGGCGAAGTGCGTGCCCTGACCGTCAAGGTCGGCGACAAGGTGGTGTTCGGTCCCTACTCGGGCAGCAACACCGTCAAGGTCGACGGCGAAGACCTGCTGGTGATGGGCGAGAACGAGATCCTCGCCATCGTCGAAGACTGAGTTCCCGCCGCTTTTCGCGCATTTCCTGAATTCCATTTCGAGGTTTGAGAAACATGGCTGCTAAAGAAGTCAAATTCGGCGATTCCGCTCGCAAGAAGATGCTGGTCGGCGTGAACGTCCTGGCCGACGCCGTCAAGGCCACCCTCGGCCCGAAAGGCCGCAACGTGGTGCTGGACAAGAGCTTCGGTGCGCCGCTGATCACCAAGGACGGCGTGTCCGTGGCCAAGGAAATCGAGCTGAAGGACAAGTTCGAGAACATGGGCGCCCAGCTGGTCAAGGACGTGGCTTCCAAGGCCAACGACCAGGCCGGCGACGGCACCACCACCGCCACCGTGCTGGCCCAGGCCATCGTCAACGAAGGCCTGAAGGCCGTCGCTGCCGGCATGAACCCGATGGATCTGAAGCGCGGCATCGACAAGGCCACCGTGGCCATCGTCGCCCAGCTCAAGGAGCTGGCCAAGCCGTGCGCCGACTCCAAGGCCATCGCCCAGGTCGGCACCATCTCCGCCAACTCCGACGAGTCCATCGGCAACATCATTGCCGAAGCCATGGACAAGGTCGGCAAGGAAGGCGTGATCACCGTCGAGGAAGGCTCGGGCCTGGAGAACGAGCTGTCGGTCGTCGAAGGCATGCAGTTCGACCGCGGCTACCTGTCGCCCTACTTCGTCAACAAGCCGGACACCATGTCCGCCGAGCTGGAAAACCCGCTGCTGCTGCTGGTCGACAAGAAGATCTCCAACATCCGCGAAATGCTGCCGGTGCTGGAAGCCGTCGCCAAGGCCGGTCGTCCGCTGCTGATCGTCGCCGAGGACGTGGAAGGCGAAGCCCTGGCCACCCTGGTGGTCAACAACATGCGCGGCATCGTCAAGGTCGCCGCCGTCAAGGCTCCGGGCTTCGGCGACCGCCGCAAGGCCATGCTGCAGGACATCGCCATCCTGACCGGCGGCACCGTGATCTCCGAGGAAGTCGGCCTGTCGCTGGAAGGCGCCGGCCTGGAGCACCTGGGCAACGCCAAGCGCGTGGTCCTGAACAAGGAAAACACCACCATCATCGACGGTGCCGGCGCCCAGGCCGACATCGAAGCCCGCGTGGCGCAGATCCGCAAGCAGGTCGAGGAAACCACCTCCGACTACGACCGCGAGAAGCTGCAGGAGCGCCTGGCCAAGCTGGCTGGCGGTGTTGCGGTGATCAAGGTCGGCGCTGCCACCGAAGTCGAGATGAAGGAGAAGAAGGCCCGCGTCGAAGACGCCCTGCACGCCACCCGCGCTGCCGTGGAAGAAGGCGTGGTACCTGGCGGCGGTGTCGCCCTGGTGCGCTCCCTGCAGGCCATCGAAGGCCTGAAGGGCGACAACGAAGACCAGAACGTCGGCATCGCCCTGCTGCGTCGCGCCGTCGAGGCGCCGCTGCGCCAGATCGTCGCCAACGCCGGCGACGAGCCGAGCGTGGTGGTCGACAAGGTCAAGCAGGGTGCCGGCAACTTCGGCTACAACGCCGCTACCGGCGTGTACGGCGACATGATCGAGATGGGCATCCTCGACCCGGCCAAGGTCACCCGTACTGCCCTGCAGTCGGCCGCCTCGATCGCCGGCCTGATGGTCACCACCGAAGCCATGGTCGCCGACATTCCGGAAGACAAGGCCGCTCCGGCTATGCCGGACATGGGCGGCATGGGCGGCATGGGCGGCATGATGTAAGCCGTCCGGCTCCCGCAGCCCGAGAAAGGACCCCGGTGCCGCAAGGCTCCGGGGTTTTTTCATGACGGCCTTCCGCTCGCCTGCTGGCGGTCGAGACGGGCGTGCCAGGTGCGGCGTCATTCGCTATCTTGGCGACTCCGTTGAAAATCTCCCGAACCTGCCGCCATCCACTGGCAGGAGGAAACCCGATGCGCATTCTGCTGGTCGAAGACAATCGCGACATCCTGGCCAATCTGGCCGACTACCTGACGCTCAAGGGCTACAGCGTCGACTGCGCCCAGGACGGCCTGTCCGGCCTGCATCTGGCGGTCAAGGGCCACTACGACCTGCTGGTGCTCGACGTCATGCTGCCCGGCCTCGACGGCTACAGCCTGTGCCGGCGTCTGCGCGAGGAGGCGCGCAGCGCGGTGCCGGTGATCATGCTCACCGCCCGCGACCAGCTCGACGACCGCCTGCAGGGCTTCCAGTCCGGCGCCGACGACTACCTGATCAAGCCGTTCGCGCTGTCCGAGCTGGCCGCGCGCATCGAGGCGGTGCTGCGCCGCAGCCTCGGCGGGGCGCGGCGCGAGCTGCAGGTCGGCGATCTGCACTACGACCTCGATACCCTCGAGGTCAGCCGTGGCGGTCGGCGCCTCAAGCTCAACCCGCTGGGGCTCAAGCTGCTCGCCCTCTTGATGCAGAAGAGTCCGCACGTGCTGCGCCGCGAGGTCCTGGAGGAGGCGCTGTGGGGCGACGACTGCCCGGACAGCGACAGCCTGCGCAGCCATATCCACCAGTTGCGCCAAGTGATCGACAAGCCCTTCCCGCGCCCGCTGCTGCATACCGTGCACGGCGTCGGCTATCGCCTGGCCGAGAGCGCCGATGCGCTTTAAGCCCAGCCTCGCCCAGCGCATCGTCATCGGTTTCGTGCTGGTCACCCTGCTGGTCGCCGGCACCTTCGCCGTCGGCACCGTGGTCACCGTGCACCTGGTCGAGGAGCGCCTGCTCTCGGCGCAGCTGGGCCGCGATCTCGATCGTCTGCTGAAGATGGAGACCATGGACGAGTGGCGCGCCCAGCCGCGCCCGGACCAGTTGTTCCACTTCACCGACGGGCTCGAGGAGTTCGCCATGCCGGGCGATCTGGAGGGTCTGGACGAGGGCTTTCACGAGGTGTTCCGCAGCGACAGCGCCTGGCATGCCATGGTGCGCATCGTCGACGGGCGCCGCTACGTGCTGCTGCAGGACCAGACCGATTTCGAGCGCCGCGAACAGCTGATGTACCTGGTGGTGGCGACCGGCTTCCTGTTCAGCCTGCTGCTCGCCGCACTGCTCGGCTGGCTGCTGGCGCGCCGGGTGATGTCGCCGGTGATCCGTCTGGCGCGCCAGGTGCGCCATCGCGACCAGTTGCTGGCGCTGGCCCCGCCGCTGGCGCCGGACTACGTGCCCGACGAGGTCGGCCAACTGGCCGCCGCCTTCGACTCGACTCTCAGCCAGCTGCGCCAGGCGCTCGAGCGCGAGCAGCTGTTCACCAGCGACGTCAGCCACGAACTGCGCACGCCGCTGATGGTGCTGGCCAGCTCCTGCGAGCTGCTGCTGGAGAATCCCGGCCTCGACGAACCGGCCAGGCGCCAGGTGCGGCGCATCGCCCGGGCCACGGCGGAGATGCGCGAGCTGGTGCAGACCTTCCTGCAGCTGGCCCGCGCCCGGACCGGGCAGGACAACGGCACGCCGCAGGCGACCCTGCGCGAGGTGGCCGACGAGCTGGTGGCGCAGTGGCGCGAACCGGTCGAGGCCAAGGGGCTGCGTCTGGACTATGTCGTCGCCGATGCCGCGTCGGGCGCCGTTGCGTCGGGCGCCGCTGCGTCGGGCGCCGAGGCTCCGCCCCTGTACAACGCGGCGCTGCTGCGCGCGGTGCTCGGCAACCTGCTGCGCAACGCCTGGCACTACACCGACAGCGGCTACATCCGCCTGAGCCTGCGCCGCGACGGCGCCAGCGTCGAGGACAGCGGCGCGGGGATTCCCGAGGCGCTGCGCGAGTCGGTGTTCGAGCCCTTCGTGCGCGGCACCCGCGAGCGCGGCGACGGCCTGGGCCTCGGTCTGTCGCTGGTGCAGCGGATCTGCGCCCAGGAAGGCTGGCGGATCCGTCTGCTGCCGGTCGAGCCGCATGGCTGCCGCTTCGAGGTGAGCCTGTGAGGGCGCTTGACGGATTTTTCACGGCGGCATGACGGGCGGATGACGCCGGCAGATCTAGGCTGCACGGGTCAGATCAAGTCGGAAACCGCCTCATGCCCGCCCCCGTCGAACTCGAGTTTTCCCGTAAATACGACGCCCAGCACGCCCGCGACTACTTCGAGAAGCACCAGGACGGTCTGGCCCGACGGCTGTCGCACTGGCGCGACGTGCAGCTGGCGCGGCGCGCGCTCGAGCGCGCCGGCGATCCCGGTCTGGTCCTCGATCTGCCCTGCGGGGCCGGACGTTTCTGGCCGATGCTGGCCGAGAAGGCCAACCGGGTGATCGTCGGCGCCGACAACTCGGCGCACATGCTGGAGGTGGCCTGCGCCGCCCAGCCTGCCGAGGTGGTCCGGCGGGTCAAGCCGCTGCAGACCTCAGCCTTCGCCATCGATCTGCCCGACGGCTCGGTGGACAGCATCTTCTGCATGCGCCTGCTGCACCACATCGGCGAGGCCGCCGACCGGGCGGTCCTGCTGCGCGAGTTCCATCGGGTGAGTCGCGACAGCGTGATCCTCTCGCTGTGGGTGGACGGCAACTACAAGGCCTGGAAGCGCCGACGCCTCGAGCGCCGGCGCCGCGAGGCGGGCAAGGTCGGCGATTACCAGAACCGCTTCGTGATTCCCCGGCAGCAGATCGAGCAGGAGTTCCGCGCTGCGGGACTGCGCATCGACGGCCACTACGACTTCCTGCCCGGCTACGCCATGTGGCGGGTCTACGTGCTGCGCAAGGGCTGAGCCATGGACAGCGTACTGAGCGGGCTGCCGGGACTGTCGCAGCAGGACGAGTTCGAACGCTGGCTGGCCCTGCCCGGCGAATGGGTCGAGGCGCCCAACGCCCGGCGCGGCGGGCTGAGCGGCGTGCAGCGCCTGCGCGCGCCCGATGGGCGTCTGCTGTATCGCAAGCAGCAGGTCGACCATTGCTACCGCGACTGGCTGCATCCGTTCGGCGAACCGACCGTGCTGCGCGAGCAGCGGGCGCTGCGTGCCTTCGCCGCCCTCGGCGTGCCGGTGCCGGAAGCGGTGTTCTGCGCCACCCGGCGCTGCGCCGGCCGCCGGCAGGCGCTGCTGGTCACCGCGGCGCTGGAGGGCTACGAGAGTCTGGAAGCCTGCTACGCGCGCGGCGACCAGCAGGGCTGGAGCGACGAGCTGAGGATCCGCCTGTTCCGGCGTCTGGGCAGCCTGCTGGCGCGTCTGCACCGGGCGCGCTGGCAGCACGGCTGCCTGTATCCCAAGCACATCTTCGTGCGCACCGATGCGGCCGGGCAGGTCGAGGTGGCGCTGCTCGATCTGGAGAAGAGCCGCCGCCGGCTCAGCCGCCAGCGTGCGGCGCGTCACGACCTGCGCCAGCTGCGCCGCCACTCGTCGTGGGGAAGTCTGGAGTGGGAGAGCCTCGACTACGGTTATCGGTGTAGCTCCGCTACCACGTAGATCGAGAGGTAACCGACATGGCACCGTCAGTCTTTCGCGGTCTGTTCATGGCGGCGGCGCTCGGCGTGGTCGTGCAGGCGGCAATCGGCTGGCTGGAGCCCGGGCTGACGGTGATCCGCAGCAGCGAGCTGGCCCATCGACCGCTGGCGCAGAGTACCCCGAGCGCCGCGCAGCAGGCGCGCAGGGAGTCCGACCCGCAAGGATTGCTGATGCTGTACCAACTGGTCCAGGGCATGCGCGGCTGAAGTCCGCGCTGGCAGGGCGGCCGTCCCGCGTGCGGGGCGGCCGCTTTCGTTCGTGCCTCAGGCCAGGCGCAGGTGGTTGTCCCAGAGGCCGGCCGGCAGTTGCAGCGCTTGCACGGCGATCCGCTCGCCGCGGCAGTCGTAGAGGCGACAACGGCCCTGCCCCGAACTGACCACGAAGCCCTCGGCGCAGGCGGCGACCCCGGCGCAGTCGGGCAGTGGCGCATCCAGGCGCACGGCGCCGCTGTCCAGGTCCCAGACGAACACCCGGTTGCCGCGCGGCGCGGTGATCGCCAGCAGGCGCAGGCCGCTGTGGATCGCCACGCTGGCGGTGTACTGGCGCATCGCCTGGCGCTGCGCCTCGCCGAGCGGGAAGGGCCGGAACGCCTCGCCGGGGCGCTTGATCGCCACCAGGGGCGCGGCGTCGGCCGGGTCGCCCTCGTACTGCTGGCCGCTGACCACGGTGCCGTCGCTGGCCACCGCCAGGTGGCGCACGCTGTTCGTCGACTCGGGCAACTGCTCCTTGCTGAGCAGCGTACCGTCGCGGCGCAGCAGCACCAGACTCGGCTCCATGGCGTCGAGGTTCATCTTCTCGCGGCTGTCGGCCTCGGTGCGGATGCCGCCATTGGCCACCACCAGGGTCTCGCCGTCGGGCAGCCACAGCAGCTGGTGCGGGCCGATGCCGTGGGTCGACAGCTCGGTCTCGCGCACCAGCCGGTGCCCCTGCAGGCGCCAGACGCCGATCACTCCGCGGCCGGGCTCGCCGGTGTCGTTCTCGGTGGCATAGAGCCGCTCGCCGCCGCGGTGGAACACCGCATGCCCCTGGAAGTGCCGCTCGGCGGGGCTGGCGACGGTCTGCAGCAGGCGCCCGTCGCGGGTGTCGATCAGGTAGCTTTCGCGGCTCGGCCGGCGGCCGACGAACAGCGCCAGCGGCAGTGCCGGATGCGACACCACGTCGTGGCAGCGCTCGGCGACCGGGGTGGCGAACTGGCGCGTGCCGTCGAGACGGTAGCCGACCGCGTAGTGGCGGCCGTCGGCGTCGTCGCGCGCAGAGAGCAGCAGCGGCGTCTGGCCGGCGCTGCGGCCGAGGGTCCAGCCGCCGAGGGCCGAGGCGGCCAGCAGGGCGCCGCCGAGGCCGAGAAAGGTGCGTCTGTGCATGGTGGCTCCGGGGTGGGGACGGAATGCACCTCCCTGTGCGGCGGGAAACTCAGTCGCCGTCGTGGGCGTTGAAGCCGAGCTGGATGTCCAGCGCCCTGGCCAGCTCGCCCTCGTGCAGGCGGTGCAGGCCGTTCAGGCTGTCGTACAGCTGGACGAGGGCGGTGCGGCCGGGCTCGTCGCCGAGCAGATCGCCGAGCGGTCGGCCGAGGGCCTTGAGGCGCTGGCGGGTTTCGCTGTAGGCGGCATCGATGCGGGTGGCCAGGTCGGCCTGCTCCTTGCCGAGCAGCTCGCGCACGCCTTCGCGCCACTGCGCCTCGGCACTGGCCAGGCTGGCGTCGATCAGCTCGAGCGAGGCGCCGCTGCGCCAGGCTTCGGCCTGGTAGGGCTGCGGCGGCTTGCCGCCGAGCGGCAGTGGGGTGTTGAGCTTGCGCTTCAGGCCGTCGAGGGCGCCGACCTGGGCGCGCAGCAGTTCGGCGACCGCCTCGCGCCCCTCGGCGTAGCGGGCGTTGGGGAAGCTCTTGAGCTGGGCGGCCAGGCCCTGCTCGCCGAGCCAGCCGGCCAGCACGCCGGCGGCCAGCGCCTGCTGGTGGCTGCCGATGCTCACCAGCAGCGGGCAGTAGCGGCGCTTCTGCTCGAGGTCGCTCAGGTCGATGTCCGGATCGAACAGCAGGTACTCGTAGGCGGTCAGCCCCTGCACCACCACGCTGGCCTTCTCCAGGTCGGCCTGGCGCAGCTGCGGGGTCCTGTCGAGCAGGGCGTTGACCTGGCGGGCCACCAGGTTCTTCTTGTCCGGCCAGAACTGCACCTGCCAGGCCAGGTTGCCTTCGCCGAGCGGGCCGATCGCCAGGGGCTGCAGGGCGGCCCAGCTGCGATGTGCCTCCAGGTATGCCTGGCGGGCGGCGGCCAGGTCCTGCTCGCCGGCGCAGAAGGCGCGGGCGCTGTCGGCCAGTTGGCGGTCGCTGTCGATCCAGCGGGTATAGGCGGGCAGCAGCACGGCGTCGGTCAGCGCGGCGCTGGCGGCGGCGAAGGGCTCGACCTTCGGCTTGGGTGGCTCGCCGTTCGAGCAGCCGGCCAGCACGGCCAGTGCGGCGAGGGAAAGCAGGGCGGGGCGCAGCATCTATCGCTCCTTAGAGGGAATTGAGGAAGGCCAGCAGTGCGGCACGCTGCTCGGCGTCGTAGGCCATCACCGCCTGGCGGGCGGCTTCGGCTTCGCCGCCGTGCCAGAGGATCGCCTCGAGCAGGTTGCGCGCGCGGCCGTCGTGGAGGAAGCGGGTGTGGCCGTTGACCGTCTCGGTCAGGCCGATGCCCCACAACGGCGGAGTGCGCCATTCGCGGCCGCTGGCGAGGAATTCGGGACGATTGTCCGCCAGTCCGTCGCCCATGTCATGCAGCAGCAGGTCGCTGTAGGGGCGGATGAGCTGGTTGGCCAGCTCCGGCTCGGCGGCGTCGGCGGCGGTGCGGAAGCTCGGCGTGTGGCAGAGCTGGCAGCCGGCCCGGTGGAACAGGCTCTTGCCGGCGAGCACCTGCGGATCGTCGACGTTGCGGCGCGCCGGCACGGCGAGGTTGCGGGTGTAGAACAGCACCTGGGCGAGGATGTTGTCGCCGACCTCCGGGACGCCGCCGTGGGGCGCGGCCAGGCAGTCGCGCTGTGCCGCGCTGCAGCTGCTGCCGGCGAGCAGGCTGGAGGACAGGCCCATGTCGTTGAAGAAGGCGTCGGCGTTCTGCTGGTCGAGCGACGGCTGGCCGGCCTTCCAGCCGAAGCGGCCGAGGCGGGTGCTCTGGCTCGCGTGCTCCCAGACCCGGTTGGCGCGCCCGGAGATGCCGTCGCCGTCGGCGTCGTCGGGGTCGGCGTTGGCGAGGATCGCCGCTTCGGGAATCGCCTCCAGCAGGCCCAGTCCGATCATCGGCGGCGCCACGCGCAGGGAAAACAGGGTATCCGGGTGCAGCTCGCCGTAGCCCAGCTGACTCAGCTGCAGCACCGGCTTCCGCAGCTCGACGCGGCTGCCGTCGGCGAGGGTGACCCATTCGCTGGTGTAGTCGACCCGTACCTTGCCTTCCGGGGGCACGCCGGGGATGGCGAGGTCCTGCAGCTGGCTGCCGTAGACCGGCTCGGCGATCACCCCGTGGCGTTCGAGCAGCGCCTCCTGGCCGGGGCGGGGGGGAATCGACAGGCGCACCAGGCTGGACACCGCGTTGTCGCCGCGGCTGCCCGGCGGATGGCCGCGGCCGTCCTTGACGTGGCAGTTCTGGCAGGCGTTGGTGTTGAACAGCGGACCGAGGCCGTCGCGAGCGTCGGTGGAGGAGGGGGCGATCACCCAGGGATTGCGGAAGAAGCTGTTGCCGACGCTGAAGTCCAGACGGCGCATGGGCGAGAGGTTCGCCGAGGGCAGCGAGAAGGCATTGTGGTCGGCCTTGTTGACCGTGGTGGCGCCGCCGGACAGGCGCTCGCCGGGCTCGGCGAGGACCGGCGCGGTCAGGGCGAGGCCCAGGGTCAGAAGGGCGAGCGGGCGCAGGGCGGGCGGAGCAGGCATGGCGATGGAACTCCCCGGAGTACCGAAACGGCTCGCAGTGTAACAGCGTGTTTCCGTGCGAATAAGAGGTTTTTTCATTTGCGGGGCGTGGCGGTCCTGCGGAGGGCCGCCTGGCGCGGCCTGCAGGGCGGGTGCGGCGCAGGGCCGCAGCCCACCCGGGAGGGCGCCCGCGGCTGCGGGCGCGCGGAGGGCACTCAGAAGCTGTGGTCGGCGGTGTCCGGGTTGAGGTCGGCGATGCCCAGTCTGGCGGCAGCCTGCTCGATGCTGGCGGTCTGCTTGACCAGGGCGGCGATGCCGTCGCGGATGAGCTGCTGGCCGGCGGGGTTGTCGGCGGCGATCAGCTGGTCGAAGTGCACGCCGTCCCTTTCGGCGCTGTCCACCAGCTTCTGCAGGGCGGCCTGGGTGGCGTCCAGGTCGGCCTTCAGGCTGGCGTCGGCGGCGGCGTCGAGCTTGGCGACCAGGCCGGACAGGCTCGGGCCGCCGAGCAGGCTGCCGTCGGCCTTCCGGTACTCGCCGAGGTAGACGTTGCGGATGCCCAGGGCGTTGTAGAAGTGCGAGTTGTGGGTGTTGTCGCTGAAGCAGTCGTGCTCGTCCTCGGTGGAGTTGGCCTCCAGGGCGACCTTCATGCGCTCGCCGGCCAGCTCGCCGAGCGACAGGCTGCCCATGCCGAAGAGCATCTTGCGCAGGCCGTTCTCGGCCGATTCGGCCTCCAGGCTGGCGCGGTAGTTGTCGGCGACGCCGGCCTGCCACTGGCCGACCATGTACTCGAGGTCGCCGACCAGCAGTTCGGTGGCGGCCTTCAGGTAGGCGGCGCGTCGCTCGCAGTTGCCGCCGGTGCAGCCCTCGCCCTGCAGGTAGTCGCTGGCCGGACGCTGGCCGGCGCCGGGGCCGCTGCCGTTGAGGTCCTGGCCCCAGAGCAGGAACTCGATGGC
Organism: Stutzerimonas stutzeri; assembly: GCF_024451105.1. Taxonomy (GTDB): domain Bacteria; phylum Pseudomonadota; class Gammaproteobacteria; order Pseudomonadales; family Pseudomonadaceae; genus Geopseudomonas; species Geopseudomonas stutzeri_A. Next base: position 183,156 of record NZ_JANGEY010000001.1, on the reverse strand, counting down.
GTGGTAGCCGGTGGCGACGTTGGCCTCCGAACCGCCCAGCTCGTTGAGGCTGGCCAGCAGCTCGCCGCTGATGACGCCGACGTCGAGCTTGTCCTCGCCGATCCGGATCTCGGTGTTGGCGATGATGTTGGCGGTGGCGCCGGGGTTGCCGAGGGCGTGCTGGTAGTCGGCGGCGACGTAGTCGATCAGGCCCTCGTCCAGCGGCCAGGCGTTGAGCTGGCCTTCCCAGTCGTCGACCACCGGGTTGCCGAAGCGGAACACCTCGCTCTGCATGTAGGGGATGCGCGCGGCCAGCCAGGCCTGACGGGCGGCGGCGAGGGTGGCCTCGCTCGGCGCGGCGATCAGCGCGTCGACCGCCTGCTGCAGGGCCTTGGCGGTGGACAGGGCATCGCCGAACACCGCGGCGGCCAGGTCGGCGTAGTGGCCGACCACCGCCTTGGCGGCGGCCTGGTCGATGCCGCTGGCCTGGACGCTGGCCGGAGCCGGTGCGGCGGCCGGTGCGGCGGCCGGTGCGGCGCTCTGGGCGGGGGCTTCGGCTTTCTTGTCCTCGCCGCAGCCGGCGAGGGCGATGGACAGGGCGAGCAGGCTGGTGGCGACCAGGGGGAAGCGGGTCATGCGGCAATCCTTGTGTGACGGAGGGGCTGGCGGAGTCTGAGCGGAGCAATAATGCGAAATATTCGCATCATTGGGAAGGCCTTTCGCAGGCTCTTGCAGTTGCCGTGCCGCTGTGCGCTGTCGCTCGGCAGGCGCGCCGGGCCGAGGCTAGAATGCGGCCATTTGACCGGGAGTTGCGTACATGAGTCTGGGTAGCGTCGCCACGCTGGTGGCCATCGTCCTGCTGGCCGGTTATGCCGTGCTGATCTACAACGCGCTGGTGCGTCTCAAGCACGGGGTGGGCAAGGCCTGGTCGAACATCGACGTGCTGCTGCGCCAGCGCCACGAGGAGCTGCCCAAGCTGGTGGAGACCTGCCGGCAGTACATGCAGCACGAGCGCAACACCCTGGAGGCGGTGATCGCCGCGCGCGGCGCGGTGGCCAGCGCGCGCGAGCAGGGCGACATCGCCGCGCTCGGTCGCGCCGAGAGCGGCCTGCGCCTCGGCCTCGGCCAGCTGTTCGCGGTCGCCGAGAACTATCCGCAGCTCAAGGCCAACGAGAGCTTCCAGCACCTGCAGCAGCGTATCACCGGTCTGGAGAACGGCATCGCCGACCGTCGCGAGCTGTACAACGAGTCGGTCAACCTCAACAACGTGCGCATCGAGCAGTTTCCCGACGTGCTGATCGCCCGCCTGTTCGGCTTCAAGGCCGCCGAGCTGCTGCAGTTCAGCGAGGCGCAGAAGGCCGACGTCGACCTGCGCCGGCTGTTCGGCTGATGACGGCCGATCCCGGCTTCCTGATGGCCCTCGGCATGGCCGGCGCGGCCAGCATCGGCGGCGGCTGGTGGTGCCTGCAGCGCCTCGCCCAGGCGCGCCTGCTGGAGGACATGCCGACCTCGCGGATCCGCTCGGCGGCGCAGGGGTACGTCGAGCTGTACGGCGTGCTGCGCGAGGGACCGGGAGAACCGCTGGCCGCGCCGCTGACCGGCAGGCCGTGCCTGTGGTGGCGCTACCGCATCGAGGAGTACCGGCAGAACGGCAAGCACAAATCCTGGCGGGTGGTGGAATCGGCCGCCAGCGAGGCTTGGCTGGTGCTCGAGGACGTTTCCGGACAGTGCCTGATCGACCCGCTGGGGGCCGAGGTGCGTCCGGCGCACCGCGAGGTCTGGCACGGCGAGCGCCGTCATCCGCGCCGGGAGCAGGTGCACGGCCTGCTCGGCGGCCTGCTGGCGATGGGCCGGCGCTACCGCTACACCGAGGAGCGCCTGCACGCCGGCGATCCGCTCTACGCGCTCGGCGAATTCCGCACCAGCGGCGGCGGCCGCCAGGGACTCGACCTGGCGGCGGCGCAGGCCGCCGTGGTACGCGAGTGGAAGCAGGACTTCCGGGGCCTGCTGGGGCGCTTCGACCGCGACGGCGACGGCCAGCTCAGCGACGACGAGTGGCGGCTGGTACGCCTGGCCGCCCAGCTCGAGGCCGAGGACCGCCACGCGCGGGACAGCCGGGCGCCGGAGCGGAACCACCTGCGTCGCCCGCCGGAGGGCCTGCCGTTCCTGCTCTCCTGCAAGGGCGAGGACGAGCTGGCGCGGACCTTCCGCTGGCAGGCCGCCGGCGGTGCGCTGCTTTGCCTGGGCGGTGCGCTGGCGCTGGCCAGCCTGCTCGGCGCGGGTGGCTAGTCAGCCGACCGGGCTCGGCTCGCGCGCCAGCGCCGGCAGCGTGCCGCGGCGCAGCGAGTTGCCGAGGTACTGGCTGACCTCGAAGGCCGGCAGCGGTCGGCAGTACAGGTAGCCCTGGCCCTCGTCGCAGCCCTGGGCGCGCAGGTAGGCCTCCTGCTCGGCGGTCTCCACGCCCTCGGCGATCACCTGCATGCCCAGGTTGTGGGCCAGCTGGATGATGCTGCGGGCGATGATGGCGTCGTCGGCGTTGCCCGGCAGCTCGCGCACGAAGCTGCGGTCGATCTTGATCTTGTCCAGCGGCAGGCTCTTCAGGTAGCTGAGCGACGAGTAGCCGGTGCCGAAGTCGTCCACCGCCAGCAGCACCTTGGCCAGGCGCAGGCTGTGCAACTGCCGGGTGGCCTGGGCGACGTTGGTCATCAGCCCGGTCTCGGTCACCTCCAGCTCGAGGCTGTAGGGCGGCAGGCCGTGGCGCTGCAGCAGGCCGATCACCTGGCGCGGCAGCGTGTCGCTGCGCAGCTGCGCGGTGGACAGGTTGACCGCCATGCGCAGGCCGGCGAGGCCCTGGGCGTGCCATTCGCGCAACTGGCGGCAGGCGCGCTCCAGCACCCAGTCGCCGATGGCGAGGATCAGCTCGCTCTGCTCGGCCAGCGGGATGAACTGGTCGGGCGGTACGAAGCCGAGCTGGGGATGGCGCCAGCGCAGCAGCGCCTCGACGCCGACCACCCGCTGGTCGAGGGTCGACACCTGGGGTTGGTAGTAGAGCTCCAGTTGCTCGTCGTGCAGGGCCTGGCGCAGGTCGTGCTCGAGCTGGCGACGGCGGCGGATCTCGCGGTCGAGGCTGGCGACGAAAAACTGGAAGCGCTGGCCCTGGCTGCGCTTGGCCAGGCTCAGGGTCTGCTCGGCGCGTTGCAGCAGGCGCTCGCCGTCCTCGCCGTCCGCGGGGAACAGGGCGATGCCGATGCTGGCGGCGAGGCGGATCGGCTGCCCGGCGATCTCCTGGGGACGGGCCAGTGCATCGAGCACCTGCTGGGCCAGTTCGGCGACCTGGAAGTCGTGTTCGAAGGCGCTCTGCAGCAGGGCGAACTGGTCGCCGCCCAGGCGCGCGAGACCGGCCAGACGGCTGTCGAGACCGCGCAGGCGTTCGGCGACGCCGGCCAGCAGGCGGTCGCCGGCCTGGTAGCCGTATTTCTCGTTGAGGCTGTTGAAGTCGTCGAGGCCGAGGCACAGCACCGCCACGCGCCGCTGGTCGCGGCCGGCGTCGCGCAGCAGACGTTCGAGTTGCTGGAGCAGCAGCGGCCGGCCGGGCAGGCTGGTGAGCGGGTCGAACTGGCTCATGCGCAGCAGGTTGCTTTCCGCCTCGCGCTGCCGGTTCTGGTGGCGGGCGATGGCGGCGAGCAACTGGTTGGCGCGTGCCACCCACTGGCCGAGTTCGTCGCGCTCGTGGCCCCGCAGCGGCGGCAGCTGATGGGCGCCCGGGCGTTCGGGGTCGATGCGCGCCAGGTCGCCGAGCAGACGCGCCAGCGGCTGGGTGAGCTGACGGCGGCACAGCCAGAACAGGGCCAGGCCGAGGCTGGCGACGAAGGCCAGGCAACTGGCGAGCAGGAAACGGGCGGAGGCGAACAGCTGCTCCGTCCGGTAGCCGGCGTCGAGGGTCAGCGCCAGCTCGCCGCACGGCGAGTGCTGGGCGGTCGGGCAGCTCAGCCGCCGGCTGAACGACTGCGGCGCGCCGAACAGCCGCTCGCCCAGGGCCGGCACCGGCGCGGCCGGCCGTGCGCCGGCGGGCGCGGCCAGCGGCAGGCCGAGACGGTCGTGGAGGCTGGCGTGCAGCACGCCCGGATGCTGCAGCAGGCCGTGCAGCACCTGCTCGGCGAGATGGCGGTCGTCGCGCAGGCTGGCCAGCGCGGCGCTCTCGGCGAACATGTCCAGCAGGCGCCGGCCCTCGCTGCGCACGGCCTGGCGGCTTTGCTGCAGGTCGTGGGCGATCTGTGCGCTGCTGAACAGCAGGCCGAGCGCGGTCGCCACCAGGAGGACGAGGCCGAGCAGGCGCTGCGAAAGGCTGTTCTGGACATCTGGCGGCACGGGAGGTTTCCCTTGGCTGGCGCTCGCGGAGCTGCGAAGCGCTGCAGAGTATTGGGATTTCCCGGCGGGGCGTCAAAGGGTGCGATGGCGGCCGGGCGACGTCGGGCGCGGCGAGTGCGGAAACACGCTTTTCTGGCGCGGCCGGCGAAACGAAGAAGCCCGGCAAGGGCCGGGCTTCTCTGCAGCGGTCAGGCGACTCAGGCGGCGTAGTTGGCGGCCACGAAGTCCCAGTTGACCAGGCTCCAGAACGCCTCGACGTACTTCGGACGCAGGTTGCGGTAGTCGATGTAGTAGGCGTGTTCCCAGACGTCGCAGGTCAGCAGCGGGGTGTCGCCGCTGGTCAGCGGGCAGCCGGCGCCGATGGTGCTGGCCAGGGCCAGGGAGCCGTCGGCCTTCTTCACCAGCCAGGCCCAGCCGGAGCCGAAGGTGCCGATGGCGGTCTTGGTGAACTCTTCCTTGAACTTGTCGAAGGAGCCGAAGGCTGCGTTGATGGCGTCGGCCAGGGCGCCGGTGGGCTGGCCACCGCCGTTCGGCTTCATGCAGTTCCAGTAGAAGGTGTGGTTCCACACCTGGGCCGCGTTGTTGAAGATGCCGCCGGTGGAGGTCTTGACGATCTCTTCCAGGCTCTTGCCTTCGAACTCGGTGCCCGGGATCAGGTTGTTCAGGTTGACCACGTAGGCGTTGTGGTGCTTGCCGTGGTGGTATTCCAGGGTCTCGGCGGAAATGTGCGGCTCGAGGGCGTTCTGCGCGTAAGGTAGCGGCGGCAGTTCGAAAGCCATGGTTTCTCTCCCTATCATCATCAGGTGTGTGCGAGCGCAAGGCGCGCGGGTCCGGCTTGCCGTGCCGGTCTGGCGGCTCCCGTGCGGCGGAGCCGCCGCAGCGCTGTGGCGCGCCGTCGGCCCCGAATCATAGCACCCACCCCCTGCCTTATCCACGCAGCCGCCGTGGGGTTATGCGCTCCACAGCGGGCGCGCCAGCTGCGCCGCCACGCCGAGCATCATCGCCGCCACGCCCAGCTCGATCAGCCGCCAGGTGGCCGGGCGCGCCAGCCAGGGGGCCAGCCGGGCGGCGCCCAGGGCCAGGGTCGCGAACCACAGCAGGGAGGCGCTGGCCGCACCGAGGGCATAGGCGGCGGGTACCGCCTGCTGGGTGCCGAGCGAGCCGATCAGCAGCACGGTGTCCAGGTAGACGTGCGGATTGAGCAGGGTCACGGCGAGTGCCGCCAGCAGCACCGCGCGCCGCGAGCGCGGCGCGTCCTGCGCCTGGCGGAGCAGGGCCTGCGGCGCCCAGGCCCGGCGCAGCGCCTGGACGGCATACCAGAGCAGGAAGACGATGCCGCCCCAGCGCACCGCGGCGAGCAGCGGCGGGCTCTGCGCCAGCGCGCCGGCCAGGCCGAACACTCCCGCGCTCATCAGCAGCGCATCGCACAGCACGCAGAGCGCGGCGACGCTCAGGTGGTGCTCGCGGCGCAGGCTCTGGGCGAGGACGAAGGCGTTCTGCGCGCCGATGGCGACGATCAGGCCGGCGGCGACCAGCAGGCCGTTGCTGTAGCTCTGCCACATCTCGGGGAACTCCGGGGAGGATCGGGAGGTGGCCACTCTAGGCGGGCTGGATGTATAAGAGAAACGAATACTCCTGATCACCCATAAGGTGAATAGATATGCTCGACTACAAGCTGCTGAGCGCCCTGGCCAGCGTGGTGGAACAGGCCGGCTTCGAGCGCGCCGCGCAGCGCCTGGGGCTGTCGCAGTCGGCGGTATCGCAGCGCATCAAGCTGCTGGAGATGCGCCTCGGCCAGCCGGTGCTGGTGCGCGGCACGCCGCCGCAGCCGACCGAGCTGGGCCAGCGGCTGCTCAACCACGTGCAGCAGGTGCGCCTGCTCGAGGGCGATCTGCTGCAGCGGGTGCCGGCGCTGGACGAGCAGGGGCAGCGCGAACGGCTGCGCGTGGCGCTGAACGCCGACAGCCTGGCGACCTGGTGGAGCGAAGCGGCCGGCGGCTTCTGCGACGAGACGGACGTGCTGCTCGACCTGCTGGTGGAGGATCAGGCGGTCGGTCTCAGGCGCATGCGCGCCGGCGAGGTAGCGGCCTGCCTGTGCGCCAGCGCCCGTCCGGTGGCCGGCGCGCGTGCCCTGGCGCTGGGCGCGATGCGCTACCGGGCGCTGGCCAGTCCGGCGTTCATCGCCCGCCATCTGCCCGGCGCGCTCGACGGCGAGCGGCTGGCGCAGGTGCCGGCGATCGTCTACGGCCCGGACGATCGTCTGCAGCACCGCTACCTGGCCGCGCTGGGCGTGGAGGGCGGTTTCCTCCACCACCTGTGCCCGTCCTCGGAGGGCTTCGTGCGCATGGCCGAGGCCGGGCTCGGCTGGGGGCTGATTCCGGAGCTGCAGGTGGCCGAGCAACTGGCCGCCGGGCGGCTGCGGGAGGTCCTGCCGGGGCGGCCGGTCGACGTGCCGCTGTACTGGCACAGCTGGCGGCTGGGGGGCGAGCGCCTGGAGCGGCTCACCCGGCATGTCGAGCGGGCGGCGCGGCGTTGGCTGGTGGCGGCGGACGCAGCGCCGCGCGCTCAGACGTAGATGCGCTGGCCGCGGTAGACGCGCACCTGGCGCTCCTCGGCGGGGGCCGGCACGTCGGCGGTCTCCGGCGTGGGGATCTGGCCGCGGTACAGCGGGCGCTTGCGCGGCGAGTCGGCGTCGTCCGGCGCACCGGCCAATTCGGCGAGCTGGGCGCCGAGGCGGCGGGTTTCCGCGGAGTCGCTCCGTTCGCAGGCAGCGAGCAGGGCGTTGACCACGTCGCTCTGGCTGAGGTGGATGTCGGTCCCCAGTTCCTCGCGCAGGCGACGGCGCAGTTTCTGCATGCAGTCGAGGGTGGCCTTGTTCAGTTCCATGGGGGTCTCCTTGGGGGCTTTCCTGTCGTCGACCGATACCAAGCAAGGCCCGTACCAGATTGCCCGAGCGCCGTCGTGCGCCTTTCCCGCCGCCGTCGCGCCCGGCCGGCCTCGTTGCGGTGCAACATGCACCGCAACGAGGCGCCGGCGGGCGGCCTCGTGCGGCCTTATAATGGCGGCGAGCCGAGATTTGTCCTTTCCCACCACAGGTTGTGCCGCCATGCGTAACGATGCCCTCGACGAGCTGGAGCAGTTGCCCAGCTTCACCCCCGATGACCGCCTGCCGGCCGGCAGCCATGTCGCATCGGGCGCCGCCGCGGCGGGCACGCTGCCGCGTTCCGCGGCGCGGGGCGGCGCGTTGCCCTGGCTGTCGAGCGGCGTACTGCTGTTGGCCCTGGCGGGGCTCGGCTGGTGGAGCCAGCAGCAGGTCGCGCGTCTGGAGATGCAGCTGGTGGCCACCCAGGAAAGCTTCGCGCGGATCAGCGAGGATGCCGCCGGGCGGCTGAAGGACATCTCCGGCAAGGTGGTGGCTACCGAGTCCAGCGTCACCAGCGAGAGCGAGGCGCTCAAGCTGCGCATCCGCCAGCTGGAGAGCCAACTGGCCGAGCAGGGCAAGCGGCTGCAGCTCGGTGACGAGCGGATGGGCGAGCTGGCGCGCCTTCTCGAGCGGCTGGGCGGCGAGCTGCAGCGTCAGCAAGGGGCGGACGAGCAACTGCTCGCCGCGCAGCGCGAGCAGCAGGGCAGCATCGCCGGGCTGCAGGGGCGGCTCGGCGCGCTGGCCGACGCGCAGGCCGCGCTGAAGATCGCGCAGGACGAGCTGGGCCGGCTCGAGGGGCGTCTGCAGGGGCTCGCCGGCGAGGTCGCGGCAGTGAAGAAGCAGGGCAACCCCAACCCGGCGATCGCTCGTCTGGAGGCCGACCTGCTGGTGCTGCGCAGCCAGCTGGACAGCCGCCCGGCGGCCGGCGGCGTCGAGCTGGATGCCTTCCGCGCACAGATGACCCGCAACATCACCACCCTGCAGGCCCAGGTGCAGGACCTGCAGCGGCAGCTCGACGCACGCTGAGCCGAGCGCGGACGAGAAAGCCCCGGCTGCCGATGGCGACCGGGGCTTTCTCGTCTCGGCGAGGTCACAGGGTCGGATAGTCGGTGTAGCCGGCCGGGCCGCCGGAGTAGAAGGTGCTGCTGTCCGCCGCGTTCAGCGGCGCGCCGGCGGCCAGGCGCGCCGGCAGGTCGGGGTTGGCGATGAACGGGATGCCGAAGGCCACCGCGTCGGCCAGGCCCTCGGCCAGCCAACGCTCGGCCTGCACCTTGTCGAAGCGCTCGTTGGCGATGTACACGCCGCCGAAGGCCCGCTTGAGCTGCGGGCCGAGGCTGTCGTCGCCCGCGTGCTCGCGGACGCAGATGAAGGCGATGCCGCGCCTGCCCAGCTCGCGGGCGACGTAGGCGAAGGTCCCGGCGCGGTCGGAGTCGCCCATGTCGTGGGCGTCGGCGCGCGGCGCCAGGTGCATGCCGACGCGCCCTGCGCCCCACACGTCGATGCAGGCGTCGGTGACTTCCAGCAGCAGCCGTGCGCGGTTTTCCAGCGAGCCGCCGTACTGGTCGCTGCGCCGGTTGGTACTGTCCTGGAGGAACTGGTCGAGCAGGTAGCCGTTGGCGCCGTGGATCTCCACGCCGTCGAAGCCGGCGGCCCTGGCGTTGACCGCGCCCTGGCGGTAGGCCTCGACGACGCCGGCGATCTCGGCCGTCTCCAGCGCGCGCGGGGTGACGTACTCGCGCTTGGGACGGACCAGGCTGACATGCCCGGCCGGCCGTACCGCGCTCGGCGCCACCGGCAGCGCGCCGCCGAGGTAGCAGGGGTCGGAGATGCGCCCGACGTGCCACAGCTGCAGGAAGATGCGCCCGCCGGCGGCGTGCACCGCGTCGGTGACCCGCTGCCAGCCGCGGACCTGCGCCTCGCTCCAGATGCCGGGGGTGTCCGGATAGCCGACGCCCATCGGCGTCACCGCGGTGGCCTCGCTGACGATCAGCCCGGCGCCGGCGCGCTGCGCGTAGTACTCGGCCATCAGCGCGCCGGGTACCCGTCCGGGTTCGGCGCGGCAGCGGGTCAGCGGGGCCATGACGATACGGTTGGGCAGCTGCAGGTCGCCCAGCTGGAGCGGATCGAACAGGGTCGGCATGGTCGGTATCCTTGCGCGGCGGAGGGATCGCCCATACTACCGACAGCCGCGGCAGGGGGGTAAGCTGGGCGCATGAACTACCTTGCCCACCTGCACCTCGGCGGTCCGCGGCCGGGGCAACTGCTCGGCAGCCTGTACGGCGATTTCGTCAAGGGACCGCTGGACGGGCGCTTCGCCCCGGAGGTCGAGGCGGCCATCCGCCTGCACCGGCGCATCGACGCCTTCACCGACCGGCATCCCGCGGTGCGCGTGGCGGTGGCGCGCTTTCCCGCCGAGCGTCGGCGCTACGCCGGCATCCTCCTCGACCTGTTCTTCGACCACTGCCTGGCCAGTCGCTGGGACGACTACGCCGACGAGCCGCTGCAGTGCTTCAGCGCGCGGGTGTACGCGGTGCTGGCGACCGAGACCGAGCTGCCGGGGCGACTGGCGCTGATCGCCCCGCGCATGGCCGAACAGGACTGGCTGGGCGGCTACCGCGAGTTCGCCGTGCTCGAGCGGGTACTGGCCAACCTGCAGCGGCGCCTGTCGCGGCCCGCGGCGCTGGACGGCGCGTTGGCCGAGCTGGAGCGCCTGTATCCCTGGCTGCTCGACGACTTCCGCACCTTCTACCCCGAACTGAGCGCCTTCGCCCGGGCGGCGCGCGCGGGCTGACTCAGGCCGCCTGCGCCTGCTGCCGCATCACCGCCTCGCCGTCGACCACCGCGGCGATGGCCGCATGGGCGCGGCGCGCCAGTTCGCTGCGGGCGAGACCGGTCACGGCGATCGGTTCGAGCAGGGTGACCTCCACCACGGCGCGCTCGGCGGCCAGCAGGCGCAGCAGGTGGGCGGGCAGCTCGTCGTCGCCGACGAAGGGCACCAGTTCGTCGCGCGCGCCGGCGCGTCGGTAACGCAGCGCCACCGGCTGCACGGCGGCGCCGCTGTCGACGGCGGCGGCCAGCAGGCGCGGGTGGAAGCGCAGCACGCCGCTGCCATCGGAGCTGGTGCCCTCGGGGAAGATCGCCAGGTGGCAGCCGTGCTGCAGGTGTCCGGCCATCTGGCGGCCGAGGTCCAGGCTGTCGCCGCCGCCGCGGCGGATGAACAGGGTGCCGGCCTGGCGGGCCAGCCAGCCGGCCAGCGGCCAGGTGGCCACCTCTGCCTTGGCGAGGAACGACAGCGGGCGCAGGGCGCCGAGCACGGCGATGTCGACCCAGGACACGTGGTTGGCCAGCCACAGTACCGGCGTGTCCGGCAGCCGGCCGTGCACCCGGACGCCGAACGGCAGGGCGGCCTGCAGGTGGCGCATGAAGCGCCAGGTCAGGCGCTGGCGCAGCGCCAGCGGCGCACCGCCCAGGCGCTCGCGCAGGCCGACCCAGGCGGCGAACAGCGCGCCCTCGCCGAGCACGGCGCCCAGGCGCAGCAGGCGCAGGTACAGGCGCAGGCGGCGCATCAGCCGGCCGCCTTGAAGTGGCGGGCGTAGCGCGGGCAGAGTTCGTCGCGCTTGAGCAGGATGAACACGTCGGCGACCTGGAAGTCCGGGTCCCAGCACGGCTCGCCGCAGATCTTCGCGCCCAGACGCATGTAGGCCTTGAGCAGCGGCGGCAGCTCGGCGGTGAGGTTGTCCGGCACGCTCAGCGGCGGCAGCGGCTGGCGCGGCTCGGCGCGCAGGTGCTCGGTGCACAGGTGGCGTTCGCGCAGGCGCTGCATCACTGCACGGGCCTGGATGCCGCCGTCGCGCATGGGGATGCTGGCGCAACCCATCAGGTAGCGGTAGCCGCCCTCGTTGAGGATCTCCGCCAGCGCGCCCCACAGCACGGCGATGGTGGCGCCGTTGCGGTAGGCGGCGGCGACGCAGGTGCGGCCGATCTCCAGGGTCGGGCCGTCGAGCCTGCCGAGGCCGTGCAGGCGGAATTCGTCCTCGCTGTAGAAGCGGCCCAGCTTGCGCGCGGTGGCATGGTCGAGCAGGCGGGTGGTGGCGACCAGCTCGCCGCTGGCGAGGTCGCGCACGCCCAGGTGGCTGCAGTGGACGTCGAAGCCGTCGCAGTCCAGGCCCAGCTCGGCGCCTTCCAGGCGGGCGCCGAACTCCGCGCCGAACACCCGGTAGCGCAGGGCCTGGGCTTCGAGCAGGGCTTCGGTGCCGTGCAGGCGTTCGGCCTGCAGGCGACGGGTGGGGCTGGCATCGCGGGATAGTGCAGGGGCGGACATGCAGAACCTCCGGGCAGCCTTGGCGGCCGCTGGCTTGTTGTGTGCCGGCTCATGCTGGCAAGCCCGGATGTCGGCGCGGTGACGCGGCGGTGATGCTTCTGTGACCGGCCGCGCAACGCGCCCGCCGTACGCCGGCGTAGAGTGCTCCGGCCGCCGGCGAAGTCGCGGCGCAGGCGCGTTTGATGCAAGTCAGTGAACTTGCCGCACGGCCCCGCTAAGCTCCGCCAAACCAAGAATTCGAGGTAGCCATGCGTCGCGAGCCCATAGTCCTGTTTGATAACGGCACCCACCAGTGCCTGTGTTTCGATGATCTGGTCACCGGCGAAGGGGTGCAGACCAACCAGTTCCTGATCGTCGACAACGAGCAATACATGCTGCTCGATCCGGGCGGCGACCTGACCTACACCCCGCTGTCGCTGGAGCTGTCCAAGCACATTCCGGTGCAGGAGCTGACCTACATCTTCGCCTCGCACCAGGACCCGGACATCATCGCCGCGCTGGACAAGTGGCTGCTGCACACCAAGGCCAAGGTCATCTGCTCGCGCCTGTGGGCGCGCTTCCTGCCGCACCTGACCGCCAACTACCTGGCCGTCAGCCACGGCATCTCCACCTACGACCGGATCATCGCGCTGCCCGACCGCGGCCAGTCGCTGCCGCTGGGCAACTGCCAGCTCAAGGCGGTGCCGGCGCACTTCCTGCACTCGGTGGGCAACTTCCAGCTCTACGACCCGGTCAGCAAGATCCTGTTCTCCGGCGACATGGGCGCCTCGCTGGTCGAGGACGCCCAGCCGGTCAGCGACTTCGCCGCCCACCTGTCGAGCATGGAGGGCTTCCACCGCCGCTACATGGCCAGCAACAAGGTCTGCCGCCTGTGGGCCGACATGGTGCGCAAGATGGACGTGGAGATGATCGTGCCGCAGCACGGCCGTCCCTTCATCGGCAAGGCGATGATCAACGCCTTTCTCGACTGGATCAGCCAGCTGGAGTGCGGTCTGGACCTGATGGGGCCGGCCGACTACGCCCTGCCGCGCTGATCGCTCGGCGCTCCCGTCGCGACGCCGGCGCTGCCCCTCGGGCACGCCGGCGTCGTCGTTTTGGACCGTCCGCCTTGAGCCCCGACGAACGGCCGGCTATGGTGCGCTGAGCCAGTCAGCGCACGAGAAGCCGATGCTCCGCGAGTCCCGCCAGTCCAGTTCCGATCCCCGCGCGTCATGAATCCGACGGTCTTCCCCTGGCGCGCCGGCAACCGCTTCCAGCTGCTGATCGACGGCGAGCGGTTCTTCCCGCGCATGCTCGAGGCCATCGAGGGGGCCGAGCGCGAGGTGGCGCTGGAGCTGTATCTGGTCGAGTCCGGAGCCTGCGCCGAGCAGCTGTTCGAGTGCCTGGGACGGGCGGCGGGCCGCGGCGTGACGGTGCGCTGTCTGTTCGACGCCTTCGGCTGTCGCGGGCTGAGTACGCGGCTGGCGACGCAGCTGCGCCAGGCCGGCGTCGAGCTGCGCTTCTACAATCCGCTCGGCTGGCGGCAGGGCCTGCGCAACCTGTACCGCGACCATCGCAAGCTGCTGCTGGTCGACCAGCAGCACGCCTGGGTCGGCGGCACCGGTGCGACCGACGACTTCTGGCAGCCGCATCCCTCGGCGCCGCTCTGGCACGAACTGATGGTGGAGGTGGGCGGGCCGCTGGTGGCCGACTGGCAGACCCTGTTCGAGCGCCAGTGGCAGGCCTGCGGCGAGGATTGCGCCTGGCGACCGCACGTGCGGCCGCCTGCACAGCTGCCGCCGCGACCGCTGCCCGGGGTAGGGCTCGGCCGGGTGGCCTATGCCGATGCCGTGCAGCACCGCGACATCCTGCGCTCGCTGCTGCGCAACCTCGGCCACGCCCGCGAGCGCATCTGGCTGGCCACCCCCTACTTCCTGCCCAGCTGGCGGGTCCGCAAGGCGCTGCGCAAGGCCGCCGAGCGCGGCGTGGACGTGCGCCTGCTGCTCGCCAGTCGGCTCACCGACCACGCGCCGGTACGCTACGCCGGCCAGCGCTACTATCCGCGGCTGCTGAGGAGCGGGGTGCGGATCTTCGAGTACCAGCCGTGCTTCCTGCACCTCAAGGCGGTGCTGGTCGACGACTGGACCAGCATCGGCTCCTGCAACTTCGATCACTGGACCCTGCGCTTCAACCTCGAGGCCAATCTCGAGGCCCACGACCCCGAACTGAGCGCCGCGCTGTTGCAGAGCTTCGCCAGCGACTTCGCCCGCAGCCGCGAGATCGACCTCGACGACTGGCGTGCCCGGCCGCTGGCCATGCGCATCTCGCAGCGTCTGTGGGGCTGGCTGGATCGTCTGGTGGTGAACCTGATGGACCGCTGGCGCTGAGCGGCGGCTCAGTACATCCAGAAGTTGGGGTGCCGCTCGTCGGGGGCGTCGACGCTCTGCGGCGGCTGGCGGCGGATCTGCTGGAGCAGTTGCTTGAGCTGTTGCATGGGGACTCTCCCGTGGCTGTCTGTGACGTGGTGCGATGATCGCGCCGGGCCGCGGGGGGAGGGAACTGGATTGTCGCTATGGGGCGGATCGGGATTTTCTCTTGGCCCCGATGCGCGAAGGCCCGCTCCCCGGGCAGGGAGCGGGCCTTCGGCTCGGGCGCGCGGAGCTTACTTCACTTCCACCGCCAGGCTGTCGGCGATCTTCTGCTTCCAGATCTGCGGGCCGGTGATGTGCACCGACTCGCCGTTGGCGTCGACCGCCACGGTGACCGGCATGTCCTTGACCTCGAACTCGTAGATCGCTTCCATGCCCAGTTCCGGGAAGGCCAGCACCTCGGCCTTCTTGATCGCCTGGGCGACCAGATAGGCGGCGCCGCCGACGGCCATCAGGTACACGGCCTTGTTGTCGCGGATCGCGTCGATGGCGATCGGGCCGCGCTCGGACTTGCCGATCATGCCGAGCAGACCGGTCTGCTCGAGGATCTGGCGGGTGAACTTGTCCATGCGGGTCGCGGTGGTCGGGCCGGCCGGGCCGACCACTTCGTCACGTACCGGATCGACCGGGCCGACGTAGTAGATGAAGCGGCCCTTGAGGTCCACCGGCAGCTCTTCGCCGGCGTTGAGCATGTCGACCATGCGCTTGTGCGCGGCGTCGCGGCCGGTCAGCATCTTGCCGTTGAGCAGGATGGTCTCGCCCGGCTTCCAGCTCTGCACCTCTTCGGGGGTGACGGTGTCGAGGTTGACGCGACGGGCGCTCGGGCCGGCTTCCCAGACGATTTCCGGGTAGGCGTCCAGCGGCGGCGCTTCCAGCACGGCCGGGCCGGAGCCGTCCAGCACGAAGTGGGCGTGACGGGTGGCGGCGCAGTTGGGGATGATGCACACCGGCAGCGAGGCGGCGTGGGTCGGGTAGTCCTTGATCTTCACGTCGAGCACGGTGGTCAGGCCGCCCAGGCCCTGGGCGCCGATGCCCAGCTGGTTGACCTTGTCGAACAGCTCGAGGCGCAGCTCCTCGATGCGGTTCTGCGCGCCGCGCTTCTTCAGCTCGTGGATGTCGATCTCCTCCATGAGCGATTCCTTGGCCAGCAGCGCGGCCTTCTCGGCGGTGCCGCCGATGCCGATGCCGAGCATGCCCGGCGGGCACCAGCCGGCGCCCATTTCCGGGACGGTCTTCAGCACCCAGTCGACGATCGAGTCGGACGGGTTGAGCATGCCCATCTTCGACTTGTTCTCCGAGCCGCCGCCCTTGGCCGCGACGTCGATCTCCACGGTGTCGCCCGGGACGATCTGGTAGTGGATCACCGCCGGGGTGTTGTCCTTGGTGTTCTTGCGGGCACCGGCCGGGTCGGCGAGGATCGAGGCGCGCAGGACGTTGTCCGGGTTGTTGTAGGCGCGGCGCACGCCCTCGTTGATCATGTCGTCCAGGCTCATGGTAGCGCCGTCCCACTGGACGTTCATGCCGACCTTGGCGAACACGGTGACGATGCCGGTGTCCTGGCAGATCGGGCGGTGGCCGGTGGCGCACATCCGCGAGTTGATCAGGATCTGGGCGATGGAGTCGCGGGCCGCCGGCGATTCCTCGCGCAGGTAGGCCTCGTGCATGGCCTGGATGAAGTCGACGGGGTGGTAGTAGGAGATGTACTGCAGGGCGTCGGCGACGCTCTGGATCAGGTCGTCTTGCTTGATCACGGCCATGGAACGCGGTCCTCTAGACAGGCGGAACTTCACGGCGCGCCGCGCAGGGCGGCGCAAAAAACGGCGGCAAAGTATAGCGTGCAGGGGGCGCAGCGGACACCCGCCCGCCGTCGACCTTGGTCGATTGGCGGACCGTGGCGGCGCCGGCGGGGGGCGCCACGAACGCAGAAGGCCGCTCGAATGAGCGGCCTTCTGCGTCACACGCTGCCGGTCAGGCCAGCGGTTCGCCGACCTGGAGGATCTTCAGGGTGTTGGTGCCGCCGATGGTGTGGTAGCTGTCGCCCTTGGTGAGGATCACCCAGTCGCCGGGCTGCACCACGCCGCGCTTGAGCAGCTCGTCCACCGCAGCCTGGCTGACCTGCTCCGGCGGCAGCGCGGCGGCGTCGAAGGGGATGGTCTGCACGCCGCGGAACAGCGCCGCACGGGCCTGGGTGGCGCGGTGCGGCGAGTAGGCGAAGATCGGCACCGCCGAACGGATGCGCGACATGATCAGCGGGGTGTAGCCGCTCTCGGTGAGAGCGATGATCGCCTTGACGCCGGGGAAGTGGTTGGCGGTGTACATGGCGGCCAGCGCGATGCTCTCGTCGCAGCGCTCGAAGGTCAGGCCCATGCGGTGGCTGGAGCGCTGGCTGGTCGGGTGCCTCTCGGCGCCGACGCAGACGCGCGCCATCGCCTTGACCGCCTCCACCGGGTAGTCGCCGGCGGCACTCTCGGCCGACAGCATCACCGCGTCGGTGTAGTCCAGCGCGGCGTTGGCCACGTCGGAGACTTCGGCGCGGGTCGGCATCGGGCTGTGGATCATCGACTCCATCATCTGCGTGGCGGTGATCACCACCTTGTTCAGGCGCCGGGCGTGGGCAATGATCTTCTTCTGGATGCCGACCAGCTCGGCGTCGCCGATCTCCACGCCGAGGTCGCCGCGGGCGACCATCACGCCGTCGCTGGCGCGGATCAGGCCGTCGAGGGCTTCGTCGTCGGCCACCGCCTCGGCGCGCTCGATCTTGGCGATCAGCCAGGCGTCGCTGCCGGCTTCGTCGCGCAGGCGGCGGGCGTAGTGCATGTCCTCGGCGTCGCGCGGGAAGGACACCGCCAGGTAGTCCAGCTGCATCTCGGCGGCCAGCTTGATGTCGGCCTTGTCCTTGTCGGTCAGCGCCGGTGCGGTGAGGCCGCCGCCGCGGCGGTTGATGCCCTTGTGGTCGGACAGCGGGCCGCCGACGGTGACCCGGCACAGCAGCTCGCTGGCGGTGACCTGCTCGACCTGCATGATCACCCGGCCGTCGTCGAGCAGCAGCTCGTCGCCGACCTTGCAGTCCTTGACCAGGTCCGGGTAGTCGATGCCGACCACTTCCTGGGTGCCGGCGTCGCGCGGGTGGCTGATGGAGAAGCGGAACTCGTCGCCCTGCTGCAGTTCGATGCGCTTGTTGGCGAACCTGGCGATGCGGATCTTCGGGCCCTGGAGGTCGCCGAGCAGGGCGACGTGGCGATCGTGCTTGGCGGCCAGTTCGCGCACCAGGCGGGCGCGGGCCTTGTGTTCCTCGGGGCTGCCGTGGGAGAAGTTCAGGCGGGCGACGTTCATCCCGGCGAGGATCAGCTGCTCCAGCACCTGCGGCGAGCTGCTGGACGGGCCGAGGGTGGCGACGATCTTGGTACGGCGAAAGGGCATCGGGTTGCTCCTGGGTAAGGTCTGAACAGCGCCGGCGCGCCCGCTTGTGGCGGGACGCGCCGGTCTTGGTCGGCTCGTGGGAGCCGGCGCCGTCCGTGGCGGGAATTCGCGGTCACGGGGCGGGTGCGCCCTGCGGCTTGACCACCAGCAGGTCGCAGTCGACGTTCTCCAGCACCCGCTCGGCGGTGTGGCCGATCAGTGCGGTGTCGAGGTGGCCGCGGGCGATGGCCCCCATGACCAGCAGGTCGACGGCGTTCTCCTCGACGAAGCGCGGCAGGGTTTCCTCGGCGAAGCCCTGCAGCAGGTGGCTGCGCGGCTTGTCGATGGCATGGCCCTCGAGCAGCTGCTCGAAGGCCTCGCGGTGGCGCTCGCCGGTGCGCTCGACATAGTACTCGTAATCGGCGACCAGTTCGGCATCGAACACCAGGGTGCGCGGCAGCGGCGCATAGCTGTGCAGATAGTGGTCTTCGAGGCCGAGGGTCTGGCTCAGTTCCCGAGCCACCGCGATCAGCTGGTGGTCGAGGGCGGCCGGCTTGTCGGCGCTGTGGGTCGGGTCGAGGGCGGCGGCCAGGCGCTGGCCGCGCCACTCGCCCTCCGGCTTGACCAGCCACAGCGGCGCCGGGCAGTAGCGGAGCAGTTGCCAGCAGGTGTTGCTGAGCAGCAGGCGGCGGATCAGCCCGTGGCTGTGCGCGGTCTTCAGCACCAGGTCGGGCTTCAGCTCCTCGGCGCGGACGATGATCATCTTGTGCAGCGGCTTGCCCCAGCGCACCTCGCAGCCCACCGTCAGGCCCTCCTGGCGCAGCGGCGCAGCCAGTTGCTCCAGCCACTCGCGGCGCTGGGCGAGCAGAGAGGCGCGCGCCTTGTCCAGCGCCGGCGCGTCGAACAGCAGGCCGCTGTCGAGGGTGCTGTTGAACTCGCAGATCAGCAGCTCGAGGGCGGCGCCGCTGCGGCGGGCGATCCAGGCCGCGCGGGCCAGCGCCGGTTGCGGGGTTTGGGTGGGATCGATGATCACCAGCAACTGCTTGAGTGGCATGTCGGACTCCTCGGCCGGAAGGGATGTGGCCCGCGTGGTGCCGGGCGCGGCGTGATTGGTTCAGCCTAGCGCCAGCGCCAGTCCACATGCAAACCGGCAACGGGCGTGTGGCCGGCGCGGCAGGGCGGCCACGCGCCGGCGGGCGAGGAAGGCTCAGAAGGTGCCGGCCGCCTTCCACTGCAGGTAGCGGTTGACCAGCTCGGGGCCCAGTTCGCCGGGACGGACGTCGAGCACCGGCAGCCCCTGGGCGGCCAGGCGCTCGTGCAGCGCGCCGCGCGCGGCGGCGTAGTCGACCGCGCCGCAGTAGGCCAGGGCCTGCTGGTAGCCGTCCACCGGCTGCCGGCGCAGGCGGTCGAGCACCTCCTCGCGCAGGCTGGCGATCAGCAGGCGGTGGTGGCGGGCGATCTGCGCCGCGGCCAGCGGCAGTTGCTGGTCGTCCTCGTCGCGCAGGTTGCCGACCAGCACCACCAGCGCGCGGCGCCGCTGGCGGGCGAGCAGCTCGCCGGCAGCGGCCAGGTAGTCGCCGGGCAGGCGTCCGGGCTGCAGGTCGTAGACGGCGTTGAGCAGCGCGTTGAGCTGCTGCTGGCCCTTGGCCGGCGGCAGGTGGCGTGGCGTCTCGCCGCCGAAGGCCAGCAGACCCACCGCGTCGCCCTGGCGCAGGGCGACGTGGGCGAGCAGCAGGCAGGCGTTCAGCGCGTGGTCGAAGTGGCTGAGGTCGCCGTCCTGGCTGCGCATGCGCCGGCCGCCGTCGAGCAGGAAGAGGATCTGCTGGTCGCGTTCCTCCTGGTATTCGCGGGCGATCGGCTGGTGCTTGCGCGCGGTGGCCTTCCAGTCGATCTGCCGCAGGCTGTCGCCGGCGCGGAACTCGCGCAACTGGTGGAACTCGCGGCCGCTGCCGCGGCGCGGCTTCTGGCGCACGCCGAGACGGCCCAGCCAGCTCTCCACCGCCATCAGCCGCGCGCCGTGCAGGCGGGCGAAGTCGGGGTAGATGCGCGTGCGGCCGGGCAGCGCCAGGTAGCGGCGCGCCTGCCACAGGCCCAGCGGC
Source organism: Stutzerimonas stutzeri (assembly GCF_024451105.1). Lineage (GTDB taxonomy): Bacteria > Pseudomonadota > Gammaproteobacteria > Pseudomonadales > Pseudomonadaceae > Geopseudomonas > Geopseudomonas stutzeri_A. The sequence continues at coordinate 163,659 of NZ_JANGEY010000001.1, read as the reverse complement.
GAGGGCAGGCCGATCTCGCAGCGGGCGAAAGCGCTGTCGCCGCGCTGGCGCGGGCGGATCCGGTAGCGCAGCTCGCCGCCCTGGCCGGCGGGCAGGGCGAGGCGCTGCGGCAGGCCCTGGAACTCCAGTTCGGCCGGTACCTGGTCGAACACTTCCAGCCAGGGCGTCGCGGCGGCCGGGGTCACGCGCAGCGCCACCTCGCTCCAGCGGTCCAGCGCCAGCTGGCCGGGCAACTGGCGCTCCAGGGTCGGCGAGGGCAGGCGTTGCAGCCTGAGGGCGTCGCCGAGGGCCACGCCGGCCAGCGCCAGCAGTGCCGCCCACCACAGCGCGTGCAGCCAGGCGGGCGGGGCGAGGCCGAGCGGCGCCGCGGCGCCGAGCAGGATGGCCGCCAGCAGCAGGGCGGCGGTCAGGCCGAGCAGGCGGGGCGAGGGCTTCATGAGCGCGGCGCGGCCACCTGGTCGAGCAGCTGGGCGAGCACCCGGTCGACGTCCAGGCCCTCGATCTCCAGCTCCGGCGCCAGGCGCACGCGGTGGCGCAGCACCGCCGGCGCGCAGGCCTTGAGGTCGTCGGGGGTGACGAACTCGCCGCCGCGCAGCAGCGCGCGGGCGCGGGCGCAGCGCACCAGGGCGATGGAGGCGCGCGGACCGGCGCCGCACGCCAGGCCCGGCCAGTCGCGGGTGCTGCGCACCAGGCGCACCGCATAGTCGAGGACCTGCTCGTCGATCGGCAGCTCGGCGCAGATCTTCTGCAGCACCGGCACGTCGCGCTCGCGCAGCAGCGGGCGCAGGGCGGCGATCTCGAGCATGTCGCCGCGCGCCGAGCGGGTCACCTGGCGAACCAGCTCCAGCTCCTCGGCGTGCGCGGGGTAGTCCATGCGCAGCTTGAGCATGAAACGGTCCAGTTCGGCCTCGGGCAGCGGGTAGGTGCCCTCCTGCTCGATGGGGTTCTGGGTGGCCAGTACCATGAACGGCCGCGGCACGGCCAGGGCGTTGCCCTCCAGGGTGACCTGGCGCTCCTGCATCACCTCGAGCAGCGCCGCCTGGGTCTTGGCCGGGGCGCGGTTGATCTCGTCGGCGAGCAGCAGGTTGGTGAACACCGGCCCCTGGCGCAGCCTGAACTGCTCGCTGGCCAGGTCGTAGACGGCGTGGCCGGTGACGTCGCTGGGCATCAGGTCGGGGGTGAACTGGATGCGTGCGAAACGGCCGCCGAAGCAGCGCGCCAGGGCGCGCACCAGCAGGGTCTTGCCGAGGCCGGGGACGCCCTCGATCAGCACGTGGCCGCCGGCGAGCAGAGCGCAGAGCACCTCGTCGATCACCGTCCGCTGGCCGATCAGCGCGCGACCGAGCTCGTCGCGCACGGCCTGGATCAGCTGCACGGCGCGCTGGTGCTGGCTGGCGGCGGGGCGCTCGTCGCCGGCCGGCGGCCCGGCGGGCGGATCGGTTTCCGGCGTCGCCAGGCTGCTCGGGGCGTCGCTGGCGGGTACGAGGGGCTGGGCGTCGGATTCTTCGCTCATAGGGCATTCCTGAGTCGTTGCAGGTGGGCGACCTGGCGGGTGAACTGGAGGGGCCGGAGGCGCTGCTCGCCGAGCGGGCGCATGGCCTGGCCGATCTGGCCGGGACTGAGGCGGGCGAGGCGGCCGAGCAGTTGCCACTGCTCGCTGACCGGCAGGCGCTCGAAGCCGGGATGACGCTGGCGAGCGCGCTGGCGCACCTCGGCCTGCAGACGGGCGAGCAGGGCGGCGTGGCCGCCCTGCCGGCAGAGGAATTCGGCGCAGGCCGCGAGGTGTTCGCCGAGCTGGCGGCGCGCCGGCGGCGGGTCGGCCTGCAGCGGGCCGTGGCGCAGGCCGAAGTGCCAGAGGGCGAGGGCGATCAGCAGCGCGAGGGCGACCAGCGCCGCGCCGAAGTGGCGCAGCAGCAGGGCCGGCAGGCTCTCGCCGGCCAGGCGCTGGAGCAGCACGACCCGGCTGTCCTGGGTCAGGTACCAGAGCAGCCAGGCATGGTCGAGCTCGCCGATGCGCCCGTTGCGCCACAGGCTGCCGTCGCTGAGCACGCTGACCAGGCCGTCGCCGTGGCCGAGCTGCAGCAGGTGGGTGGCCGCGGCGCTGCCGGCCCAGGCATGGGCGCGGTCGCCGCTGTCCTCGAGATGGTAGCGGGTGTCGAAGGCGAAGTAGGCCGGCGCCTCCTCGTTCTCCAGGTACAGCTTGGTCAGCTCCGGCCAGGGCTCCGTGGCGGCGTCCTCGGGCACGGCCTCCAGGCTGCTGCTGGGCAGGCGGCGGACCTGCAGCAGGTCGAGCAGCAGGTCGTCGCTGCGCTGGCGGCGCTCGTCCCAGCTGGCCTGAGCGATCACCACCAGGTGGCCGCCGCCGGCGGTCCAGTCGAGCAGCCGCTGGTGCTGCGCGGCGCTCAGTTCCTTGCGCGAGTCGAGCAGCACCAGGGTATGGCCGGCCGGCGGGGTTTCGGCGAGCACCTGGGCGAGACTGTCGGCGCGGCTGACCGGTACCTGGCGCTGGCGCAGGAACAGTTCGGCGGCCAGCCAGGGGTTGCTGCGCGCCTCGGGCGCCGGACCGAGCTCGATGCGGCGTTTCTGCGGATCGAGGTTGCCGTGCAGGAACAGGCCCAGCGCGGCGAGCAACGAGAGGGCGGCGAGGGCGGCCCACAGGCGTTGGCGTCCGGTCATGGGCTTTCCTCGCTCGGCGGGCGGCTGTTCAGATCCAGCGCGCGCCAGGCGGCGCACAGCTCGGCGCCGAGTTCGGCCGGCGGCGGGCGGCTGCCGTAGGCCAGTGCCTGCCAGGCGTCGAGCAGGCGGGTGGCGAAGGCGGCCAGCGGCGGGTCGTCGAGGCGCTGCAGCAGCACCAGCACCTCGCCCTCGGTGTGCGCGGCCTTGAGCGGCAGGCGGCGGCGATGCAGCAGATGGCTGAGCAGGCCGCGGTAGAGCAGGCCGAGGGCGGCGCGCGGGTCGTTCGGCCAGAGCTGCTCGACACAGGCCGGCAGGTCGTCCGGCAGGCTGCGCGGATCGACGGCCAGACCGAACAGCTCGGCAGGCGGCGGCGTCTGGTGTTCGGGCGCGGCGGGCGGACGGCGCACGAAGGCGCCCAGCCAGTCGCGGTAGCGCCAGGCCAGCACGGCCAGGCCGGCGGCCAGCAGGCCCCAGAGCAGAACCTCGAGGATTGCGGTCAGCGCGTCGGCCCAGGCCGGCGGCGGCTCCGCTCGGTGCGCGCGGCGCGCGGCGGGTTCGCTGTGCGGCCAGCCCCAGTCCCAGCGCTCCTCGACGCGGCGGAACGGCGGCGCGGCGAGCAGGTCGCGGATCTCCCGCTGCGCCTCGGTGCTGCTCAGCGGCTGGCGGGCGAGGCGGGGCTCGGCGGGACCGGCGCTCGCCGCGCCGGGCAGCGGGCAGAGGCCGCCGTTCGCCACGGACTCGGCGGAGCCGGCCGACGGCTCGGCCAGCGCCGGCTGGCCGGGGAGCAGCAGGGCGAGGCCGAACAGCACGACCAGGCCGGTCTGGCCGAGGCGCTCGAGCAGGCGCCGGAAGGCCAGCTCCAGGTCCCAGGCTTCCAGTTCGCTACGCCGGTTGAGATAGAGGCTGAAGCCGCAGGCGACGTAGATCGGCTCCCAGACCACCAGCACCAGGGCGTAGCAGGCGTTGCTCAGGTGCTCCAGCCAGAGCAGCTCATGGGCCGGGCGCAGCACCAGGCGCGCGAGGTCGAGCGGGTCGCGCAGCGGCTCGGGGAGCAGCAGGTAGATCAGCGTCAGCAGGCCGCCCCACAGCAGCAGTTCGACGTGCATGCCGAGCAGGGTCAGCCAGCGCGCCACCCCGCTGCGCCGGCCGAGGACCTGCAGGCGCCGGCATCGCGCGCCGCCGCTCAGGTTCTCGAGCTGGGTCAGCGGCAGGGTGAAGCTGCGGCTCAGGCTGAAGCGTCGCCAGGTCAGGCTGGCCAGCAGCTCGCCGCGCAACAGGCCGGGAAAGGCGCGCAAGGCCTGGCCGAGGCTCGGTGCGGCGCCGAACAGCGCGCGCGAGAGGATGTGCAGCGGCAGACGCTCGAGGGCCGGCTTCAGCCACCAGAAGATCAGCAGGGCCAGGCCGGGATGCTCCCAGAGCAGCAGGCTGAGCAGCGCCAGCAGCGGCAGGCTGAGCAGCGCCCAGCTGCCCAGCAGCAGGCCGGCGTGGCGCTGCGCCAGGTGCACGCCGAGGTCGACGGCTTCCCAGGGGCTGCGCGGGCGCAGGGCGACCTCGGCGGCGCTCAGCGACATGTGCGGCCCCGGGGTGGGTGGGCGAGTGCTTCGGTGGTCACGGCGGCTCCCTGTGTTGGCTCGATTCGTCCCGTTCAGCGGCGCCCGCCGAGCAGGAAGTAGGCGCCGACCAGCGCCCACAGCGCGGCGCCGACCGCGTACTTGACGGCCACCGGAAAGGCGCCGACCGACGACCAGTAGGCCTCGACGAAGGCGGCGATCAGCAGCAGGCCGATCACCCCGGCGAGCAGGCCGACGCAGCCGCGCGCCGCGCCGCGCAGCGCCGCACGGCGGCTGCGCGGGCCGGGCATCAGCAGGGCGGCGCCGAGCTGCAGGCCGGCGGCGCCGGCGAAGGTTATGGCAGTCAGCTCGAAAGCGCCATGGCCGACGACGAAGCCGAGGAAGGTTTCCTCGTAGCCGATGCGCAGCAGGTGGCCGGCGATGGCGCCGATGTGGAGGCCGTTGTAGAGCAGGAAGAACAGCGAGCCGAGGCCGAGCAGCAGGCCGCCGGCGAAGGTCTGAAAGGCGATGCCGATGTTGTTCATGATGTAGTAGCCGAACATCAGCCAGTCATCGCCGCTGCCGCGGCCGGCCCAGGGGCCCAGGCGGCTGGTGTCCGGGTCGTACATCAGCTCCATCTTCGCCACTTGCTGCGGCGACATCAGGCTGTAGATCAGTTCGGGGAACAGGTAGGCCAGCAGGCCCATGCCCAGCAGGCTGCCGTAGAACAGCAGGCTGGCGAGGAGGATGCTGCGCCAGGCGGCGCGCACCTGGCGCGGGAAACCGCCGAGCAGGAAGCCGAGCAGGCGCGGGCCGAGGCCGCGCCGCGGACGGTAGAGCTGCTGGTGGGCGCGCAGCACCAGCAGCTGCAGGCGCTCGACCAGGCTCGGTGCGTAGGCGCGGCTCTCCGCCAGGGCCAGTTGCTGGCACAGGCGCCGGTAGGCGGCGGCGAACTCCGCGGGCGGGGTTTCCAGCGGCCGGCCCTTTTCCAGGCGGGCGAGCTGCGCGTCCAGCGCCAGCCATTCGTCCCGGTGGCGGCTCTCGAACTGCGTCTGCTTCATGGTGTACCCCTGAGGCCGGCGGCGATGCGCTGCAGGCGCAGCGCGGCTTCGGCGGCCGGCACGCCGAGGAGCGGGGCGAGCAGCCCGGCCAGTTCCTCGCGGCGGGCCGGCGACAGCCTGCGCTGGCGCTCGTCGAAGGCCAGCAGGGCGCGCTGCTCCTCGGCGCTCAGCGCGAAGGGGGCCGGCAGCGGTGCGACCGGCTCGCCCGGCACGGCTGCCGGCGGGCGCGGCTGGTGGATCACCAGGGTGCCGGCGGCCAGATCGCCGAGGCGCTGGAAGCGCGGGCTGACCAGGCTGGCCAGCAGGCCGCAGCAGTAACCGACGGGGAGCATGTCGACGAAGCGCAGCAGGTTGCGCAGCAGCGCGGCGCCCCAGCCCACCGGAGTGCCGTCCTCGTGCACCACGCGCAGGCCGAGCAGCTGCTTGCCTGGCGAGCGCCCCTGGTTGAGCACCTCGAACAGCACCATGTACCACCAGTTGAGCAGGAACAGCAGGATCAGGCCGAGGCCGATGCCCAGTTCGCCGAGCCGACCGAGCAGACCGACGACCAGCAGCGACAGGGCGCCGCGCAGGGCGAGGTCGACGGCGAAGGCGCGCGCGCGGGCCAGCGGCCCGGCCGGCGACAGCAGCAGGTCCACCCCTTCCGGGGTTTCCACCCGCAGGCGGGTGTCCAGCGGCGGGCTGACGGTGGTGGCTGGCGGCATGGCGGACGCGACTCGACGGGAAATACGGGATGCTAGCGAGCCAGCGTGGCGCCAGGCAACCGGCGGCGGCCGGGAGCATGGCGCGGCAGAGGCTGCCCTGCGCCGGTCAGGCGTCGGCCGGCAGCACGCCGAAGATCTCCCGGTACAGCACGCCGATGGCGGCGACCGCCCAGGGCAGGCTCCAGATCAGGCCGATGCCCAGCGGCAGGGCGCTGGCCAGCAGGATCAGGCCGAGCAGCAGGAGCAGGCCGAAGACCTTGAGCCAGTGCTGGGCGATCGCCCGGCGCGAGGCCTGCATGGCCTGCCAGGGGCTCAGGCCGCGCTCGGCCACCAGGGGCATGGCCAGCAGGTAGGCGACGCCCAGATAGATGCCGGGGAGGATCAGCAGCAGCGAGCCCAGGTAGACGAAGAGCGTGACCAGCGTCCCGGTGACGGCCAGCGGCAGGACCTGGCCGAAGCAGCCGAAGACCATGCCCGGATCGACCGGCTGGCGGGCCGCCCGGCGGATGCCGACCATCAGCATGCCGGCGAGGATCGGGTAGGTGAGCGCGCCGACCGACACCGCGAGCAGCAACTGCCCGAGCGGCCCGGCCAGCAGGCCGTCGCGGCCGAGCAGTCCGGCGGCGATCAGCAGGAAGGCCAGCATGAAGGCGGTGACGAACAGCAGCGCATAGAAGGCCAGGAAACCGGCGACGATCGGCCACTTGATGCCGCAGGTGTTGCGCCAGGCTTCGCCGAGCAGGCTGCCGATGGCGAAGTCGTAGCCGCGGGCGAGGGCTTCCTCGATGCTCGGTGGCGCCGCTCCGGGGACCGGCCGCTGCAGCAGCTCGCTGCTGGGCGGGGCGAACGGATTGGGCGTGGGAATGCTGCTCATGCCAGGGTCCTTGCGAGGCGTGACGAGGAGCCGGGATGCTAGACGCTTGCCGCCACGCCAACAAGCAAGGCGGCACGCCGCCAGGCGGATTTGCGCGGCAGGTCGGCTTTCCCGCGGCGGCGGCGAGATCCCGGTCGGCGGGAGATTCGCGCTAGACTGCGCGGCCACCCCCGACTGGAGCCGCCCCCGTGACCGCGAGCATCTTCTGGTACGACTACGAGACCACCGGCATCGACCCGCGCTGCGACCGACCGCTGCAGGTGGCCGGCATCCGTACCGACGAGACGCTCGCGGAAATCGGCACGCCGCTCAACCTCTACTGCCGCCCCAGCGACGACATCCTGCCGCATCCGCAGTCCTGCCTGATCACCGGCATCGCTCCCGAGCGGCTGGCTCGCGAGGGACTCGGCGAGGCCGAGTTCATGACTCGCCTGCACGCCGAGCTGGCCCGTCCGGGCACCTGCACGGCCGGCTACAACAGCCTGCGCTTCGACGACGAGGTGACCCGCTACAGCCTGTACCGCAACTTCTTCGACCCCTACGCCCGCGAATGGCAGGGCGGCAACAGCCGCTGGGACCTGATCGACCTGCTGCGCAGCGCCTACGCCCTGCGCCCTGAGGGCCTCTGCTGGCCGGAGGAGGACGGCCGGGTGACCCTGAGGCTGGAGCGACTGACCGCGGCCAACGGCATCGAGCATGGTCAGGCCCACGACGCGCTGGCCGACGTGCGCGCGACCATCGCCCTGGCCAGGCTGCTGCGCGAGCGGCAGCCGCGCCTTTACGACTGGTGCTATCGGTTGCGCAGCAAGCAGCGGGTGCTGGAGCAGATCCGCCTGCTGCAACCGCTGGTGCATATATCCGGGCGCTTTTCCGCAGAGCGGCACTTCCTCGCCGTGGTATTGCCGCTGGCCTGGCATCCGCACAATCGCAATGCGCTGATCGTCTGCGATCTGCAGGCCGATATCGCGCCGCTGCTGGAGTTGCCGGCGGAAGTTCTGGCCGGGCGGCTATACACCCGGCATGCGGAACTCGGCGATGGCGAATTGCCGGTGCCGTTGAAACTGGTGCACATCAATCGCTGTCCGGTGCTGGCGCCGCTCAAGGTTCTGCGCGAGGAAGATTGCCAGCGGCTCGGCCTGGATATGTCGGGATGCATGCGCCAGGCGCAGTTGCTGCAACGGCAGGCAGCCGTGTGGCAGGACAAGTTGCCGACGATCTATGCGCAGGGCGGCTTTTCCGCCAGCGAGGATCCCGAGCAGCGACTTTATGACGGCTTCATTGGCGACCGCGACCGTGGACTATGTTTGCAGGTCCGCGAAAGCGACCCCGAGCGTCTTGGCGAGCGGCACGGACTGTTTGCCGACGAGCGCCTCGAAGAGTTGCTGTTCCGTTATCGGGCGCGCAACTTCCCGCATACGCTGACGGCGAGCGAACAGCAGCGCTGGCAGGCGTTCTGCCGGCTGCGTCTGAGCGATCCGCGCGCCGGAGCGCCCAATACCCTGGACGAGTTCGAACGGGCCTTGGGCGAACTTCTGGCAAGCTGCTCTCCGGCCCAGCAGGCCCTGCTCGGGGCCTGGCGCAGCCACGCCGAGACGCTGCGCCGGCGCTATGCGCTGCCCTGACGGCCGGGCGTAACGAACGAACGCCAGCGGTGCTGGCGTTCGTTCGTGTGGGGTGCGGAGAAACGGCAATCCTCAGTCGAGGATGGTCGCCCAGCTTTCCACGGTTTCGTTGCCCCAGGTGGCCTTCCACTCTTTCAGGGTCTTGTGGTTGCCGCCCTTGGTCTGGATGGTTTCGCCGGTGTGCGGATTCTGGTACTGCTTGACCTTGCGGGTACGCTTGGTCGGCGCTTCGGTCTTTTCGGCGCGGGGCGGGCGGCCGGCTTTGGCAACTTTGCCTTCGGCGTCGAGCAGGGCGAGGATATCCGGCAGGGCCTTGCCGTATTCAGCCATCAGTTCGCGCAGTCGGGTTTCGAACTCCAGTTCCTTCTGCAGTTTGTCGTCCTGCTGGAGGGCCTGCAGACGGTCCTGCAGTTTCTTGATGGCAGCTTCGGTCGTGCGGTATTCGTTGATCAGGGACATGGTCTTTTATCCTTGGCAAAAGGTCTGCAGGAAGTGCAGCGTTGAATGGATGATAGGCAGTGCTTAATGCCAAGTAAATAGTTTCAGAAAGGCGCCGAAATATTTGGCGGTAAATCGCCTGTGCAGTCTCGTCATGTTGGTGGGAATATGCGACGAGGGCGTAGCGGCGATGTCGCGGAGAACTCCGCGCATCCGGCCCGTCCGGCAGTGGCGGATGTGCCGGACAGGCTTTCGTCGAAGCGGGAAAGTTGTTTCGCGCGGTCCGTGCAGTTCCTTGCCGGCACCGCCTTGGTCGCGGTGCGCGGCAGGCGATAACGGCGCGGCTGTAGTTTTCCGTTCGGCTGGATAGAATGCCCCCTTTTGAAGTTTGCGGAGTCACCCCATGCGTACTTTCCGGTTGGTCATCGCCTGCCCCGACCGCGTCGGCATCGTGGCCAAGGTCAGCAACCTGCTGGCCACCTACAACGGCTGGATCACCGAGGCGAGCCATCATTCGGATCTGGACAACGGCTGGTTCTTCATGCGCCACGAAATCCGCGCCGACTCGCTGCCGTTCGACCTCGAGGGCTTCCGCCACGCCTTCGCGCCCATCGCCCGCGAGTTCGGCATGCGCTGGCAGGTGTACGACTCGGCGGTGAAGAAGCGCGTGGTGCTGATGGCCAGCCGCGAGTCGCACTGCCTGGCCGATCTGCTGCACCGCTGGCACAGCGGCGAGCTGGACTGCGAGATCCCCTGCGTGATCTCCAACCACGACGACCTGCGCAGCATGGTCGAGTGGCACGGCATTCCCTACTTCCACGTGCCGGTCGATGCCAAGGACAAGGCGCCGGCCTTCGCCGAGGTCAGCCGGCTGATCGCCGAACACCAGGCCGACTGCGTGGTGCTGGCGCGCTACATGCAGATCCTGCCGCCCTCGCTGTGCGAGGACTACGCCGGCCGGGTGATCAACATCCACCACAGCTTCCTGCCGTCGTTCGCCGGCGCCAAGCCCTACCACCAGGCGGCCAAGCGCGGCGTCAAGCTGATCGGCGCCACCTGCCACTACGTCACCGAGGAGCTCGACGCCGGGCCGATCATCGAGCAGGACGTGGCGCGGGTCACCCATCGCCAGCAGGCCGAGGACATGGTGCGCATCGGCAAGGACGTGGAGCGGAGAGTGCTGGCCCGTGGACTACGCTATCACTTGGAGGACCGGGTGCTGGTGCACGACAACAAGACCGTCGTCTTCGACTGAGCGATCCGGCGCGGCCGTCGGCCGGGCCGCGGAGACGACGTAGCGATCCCGTCCCGCCGACTCGAGGTCTGCACCGGAGGGACACATGCGAGGTTTCACATCAAGGAGTAAGCCCATGCTCAAGTCGATCAAGGTGCGCGACTACATGACCCGTCACCTGGTGACCTTCCGCCCGGAAATGGACCTGTTCACCGCGATCAACCGTCTGCTCGAACACACCATCGCCAGTGCGCCGGTGGTGGACTCCGAGGGCTACCTGATCGGCATGCTGTCGGAGAGCGACTGCCTGCGAGCGATCCTCTCCGGGGCCTATTTCGAGGACGCCCACGGCACGGTCGGCAACTACATGACGGCGGCGGTGGATACCATCGCCGCCGACGACGACGTCATCCAGGCCGCGGAAACCTTCCTGCGCGGCCACCGCCGCCGCCTGCCGGTGCTGGAGGGCGAGCGTCTGGTCGGCCTGATCAGCCGTCACGACGTGCTGCGCGCGGTCAAGGAGTTCGCCCAGCACGACAAGGGCAAGCCGAACGACTGAACCACGACCGGCAGGAGCGGCCGGTCGCCCGCGGGGTGGTGGCGGTCGCGAGCGCCAACACCCGCGGAGAAAGGAAGCATGTCGGAGAATCGTCAACTGCTGCTCGGCGCCGACCCGGCCGGGCAGCCCGTCGGCCAGGCGCTGCGCCTGGCCAACCGCCACGGCCTGATCGCCGGCGCCACCGGCACCGGCAAGACCGTCACCCTGCAGCGCCTCGCCGAGCTGTTCAGCGACGCCGGTGTCGCGGTGTTCGCCGCCGACATCAAGGGCGACCTGTGCGGCCTCGGCGCCGCCGGCGCGCCGCAGGGCAAGATCGCCGAACGCATCGCCGCCATGCCCTGGCTCGGCCACCGGCCGCAGGCCTACCCGGTGACCCTGTGGGACGTCGCCGGGCAGAGCGGCCACCCGCTGCGCACCACCCTCAGCGAGATGGGCCCGCTGCTGCTCGGCGCCCTGCTGGAACTCACCGACAGCCAGCAGGCCGCCCTCTACGCCGCCTTCCGGGTGGCCGACCGCGAGGGCCTGCTGCTGCTCGACCTCAAGGACCTCAAGGCGCTGCTCAACCACCTGCAGGGCAATCCGGAACTGCTCGGCGAGGACCGCGCGCTGTTCACCGGGCCGTCCGCCCAGGCGCTGCTGCGCAAGCTGGCGACCCTGGAGCAGCAGGGCGCCGAGGCGCTGTTCGGCGAGCCGGCGCTGCAGCTGGAGGACCTGCTGCAGCCGGCGGCCGACGGCCGCGGGCGCATCCACCTGCTCGACGCCAGCCGCCTGGTGCACGAGGCGCCCAAGGTCTACGCCACCTTCCTGCTCTGGCTGCTCGCCGAGCTGTTCGAGCAGCTGCCCGAGCGCGGCGACGCCGACCAGCCGCTGCTGGCGCTGTTCTTCGACGAGGCGCACCTGCTGTTCGCCGGCACGCCGAAGGCGCTGCAGGAGCGTCTCGAGCAGGTGGTGCGGCTGATCCGTTCCAAGGGCGTCGGCGTCTACTTCGTCACCCAGTCGCCCGGCGACCTGCCGGACGACATCCTCGCCCAGCTCGGCCTGCGCATCCAGCACGGCCTGCGCGCCTTCACCGCCCGCGAGCAGAAGGCCCTGCGCGCGGTGGCCGACGGCTTCCGGCCCAATCCGGCCTTCGACAGCCTGGTCGTGCTCACCGAGCTGGGCATCGGCGAGGCGCTGGTCGGCACTTTGGAGGACAAGGGCACCCCGGCCATGGTGCAGCGGGTGGCCATCGCCCCGCCGCAGTCGCGCATCGGCCCGCTCGACCCGGCCGAGCGCGCCGCGCTGGTGCGCGCTTCGCCGCTGGCTGGGCGCTACGACCGGGCGGTGGACCGCGAGTCGGCCTACGAGCTGCTCACGGCCCGCGCCGTGCAGGCCGAGGCGCCCGCGCCGAGCGGCAGAGGCCAGCCGGCGGCGCAGGACCCGTCGCCGGGCGACCTGGCCGGTACGCTGCTCGGCGGGGTGGTCGGCCAGGCGATGAAGAGCGCGGTGCGCCAGGCCGCCAACCAGCTCGGCCGCGAGCTGGTGCGCGGGCTGATGGGCTCGCTGCTCGGCGGCAAACGGCGCTGAGCAGCGCCCCCGCCGGCGGCGTTCCGCGGCCGGCGGGGGCGGCGTATCATTGACATCTTCGCGTCACGCGGGCCGCTGCGCCTGCCCTGCCTTCGAGAGTACCCCCATGAAACAGCCGCTTTCCGCGCTGGCCAGCGCCGACGTCCAGTACCAGCTGCACCCCTACACCAACGCCCGCCTGCACGAGGAGCAGGGACCGCTGGTGATCGAGCGCGGCGAGGGGGTGTTCGTCTTCGACGAGCAGGGCAAGCAGTACATCGAGGCGATGTCCGGCCTGTGGAGCGTGGCGCTGGGCTTCAGCAACCAGCGGCTGATCCGCGCCGCCGAGGAACAGCTGCGCACCCTGCCGTTCTACCACCTGTTCAGCCACAAGGGGCACCGGCCGAGCATCGAGCTGGCGCAGAAGCTGATCGACATGGCGCCGGTGCCGATGAGCAAGGTGTTCTTCACCAACTCCGGCTCCGAGGCCAACGACACCGTGGTCAAGCTGGTGTGGTTCCTCAACAACGCCCGCGGCCGCCCGGCGAAGAAGAAGTTCATCGCCCGCAGCAAGGCCTACCACGGCGTCACCGTGGCCAGCGCCAGCCTCACCGGCCTGCCGGCCAACCACGCAGGCTTCGACCTGCCGCTGCCGGGCTTCCTGCACGTCGGCTGCCCGCACCACTACCGCTTCGCCCAGCCCGGCGAGAGCGAGGAGCAGTTCGCCGAGCGCCTGGCCGCCGAGCTGGAGCAGACCATCCTCGCCGAGGGCCCGGAAACCATCGCCGCCTTCATCGGCGAGCCGCTGATGGGCGCCGGCGGCGTCATCGTGCCGCCCCAGGGCTACTGGCAGAAGGTCCAGCAGATCTGCCGCAAGTACGACATCCTGGTGATCGCCGACGAGGTGATCTGCGGTTTCGGTCGCACCGGCCAGATGTTCGGCAGCCAGACCTTCGGCATCCAGCCGGACATCCTGGTGGTCTCCAAGCAGCTGTCCTCCTCGTACATGCCGATCGCCGCGGTGCTGGTCAATGACGCGGTGTACCAGCCGATCGCCGAGCAGAGCGGCGCCTTCGGCACCCTCGGCCACGGCTTCACCGCCAGCGGCCACCCGGTGGCCACCGCGGTGGCGCTGGAGAACCTCAAGGTCATCGAGGAAGAAGGCCTGGTCGAGCATGCCGCCGCCATGGGCCGCCTGTTGCAGGACGGCCTGCGCCGGTACGCCGACCACCCGCTGGTCGGCGAGGTACGCGGCTGCGGGCTGATCGCCGCGGTGGAGCTGGTCGCCGACAAGGCCAGCAAGGCACCGTTCCAGGCGCCGGGCGTGCTCGGCCGGCAGATGGCCGCCAACGCCCAGCAGCACGGCCTGATCACCCGCGCGATGGGCGACGCGGTGGCCTTCTGCCCGCCGCTGATCATCTCCGAGGCGGAGATGGCCCAGCTGCTCGAGCGCTTCGCCCTGGCGCTGGAGGCCACCTGGCAGTGGCTGCAGGCGCAGCGCTGAGCCAGCCTCAGGCCGGCGCGCGGGCGATCTCGCTGCGGGCGCGCGCCGGCAGCACGCGGATGGCGACGAACTTCGAGGTCGGCGTGTGGCTGCCCGCGCCGACGCTTGCCAGCGGCACCAGCGGGTTGGTCTCCGGGTAGTAGGCGGCGGCCTGGCCCGCCGGGGTGTCGTAGGCGAGCAGGGTGAAGCCCTCCACCCGCCGTTCGATGCCGTCGTCCCACAGCGAAACCAGGTCGACCTTCTGCCCCGGCGTGAGGCCGAGGCGCCGGATGTCGTCCGGATTGACGAACACTACCTCGCGCATGCCCTGCACGCCGCGATAGCGGTCGTCGAGGCCGTACAGCGTGGTGTTGTACTGGTCGTGGGAGCGCAGCGTCTGCAGGATCAGGTCGGGCTTCTCGTCCTGGCCGCGCACCTGCTCCGGCAGCAGATCGTCCGGCAGGGCGTGGGCGCGGAACTCGGCGCGGCCGCTGGCGGTATGCCACTGGCGGCGTGCCGCGGCGTTGCCCAGGTAGAAGCCGCCGGGCTGGGCGAGGCGCTGCTCGAAGTCGGCGAAGCCGGGGATGGTTTCGCCGATCAGCTGGCGGATGCGCGCGTAGTCCTCGACCAGCCACCGCCAGTCGACCGGCCACGGACCCAGCGTCGCCGCGGCGATGCCGGCGACGATCGCCGGCTCCGAGCGCATCTGCGCCGACAGCGGTTCGAGCTGGCCCCAGGACGCATGCACCATGCTGAACGAGTCCTCCACCGTCACCGCCTGCGGCCCCGTCGCCTGGCGGTCGATGTCGGTGCGCCCGAGGCAGGGCAGGATCAGCGCCTGGCGGCCGGTGACCAGGTGGCTGCGGTTGAGCTTGGTGCTGATCTGCACGGTCAGCGCGCACTTGCGCAGCGCCTGGTGGGTGCGCGGGGTGTCCGGGGTGGCCTGGGCGAAGTTGCCGCCCAGGCCGATGAACACCCGCACCTGGCCGGCGAGCATCGCCTCGATGGCCTCCACGGTGTTGTGGCCGTGGCGGCGCGGCACGCGGAAGGCGAAGCGCTGTTCCAGCGCATCGAGCAGCGCCGCCGGCGGCCGCTCGTTGATGCCCATGGTCCGGTCGCCCTGCACGTTGCTGTGGCCGCGCACCGGGCAGGCGCCGGCGCCGGGCTTGCCAAGGTTGCCGCGTAGCAGCAGCAGGTTGACGATCTCCTGGATGGTCGCCACCGAATGACGGTGCTGGGTGATACCCATCGCCCAGCAGACGATCGTCCGCCCGGCCTCGCGGTACAGGCGCGCGGCCTGCTCGATCTCGGCCAGCGAAAGGCCCGACTGCTGCTCGATCTGCGTCCACGGCGTGGCGTCCACCGCCGCCAGGTAGTCGTCGACGCCCTGTGTGTGCTCGGCGATGAAGGCGTGGTCGAACAGCGCCGGCAGGCCCTGCTGCTGCGCCTCGCGCTCCCACTGCAGGAGGAACTTGGCCATGCCGCGCAGCGCCGCCAGATCGCCGCCGAGCCTCGGCCGGAAGTAGGCGCTGTGGGTCGGCGCGGCGCCGTTGGCGAGCATCTCCAGCGCCTTCTGCGGATGCTGGAAGCGCTCCAGGCCGCGCTCGCGCAGCGGGTTGAAGCACACCACCTGGGCGCCGCGGCGCACCGCCTCGCGCAGCGGCTCGAGCATGCGCGGGTGGTTGGTGCCGGGGTTCTGGCCCATCACGAAGATGGCGTCGGCGTGCTCGAAGTCGGCGTATGTGACGCTGCCCTTGCCGACCCCGAGGCTCTGGCCGAGACCGACGCCGCTGGCCTCGTGGCACATGTTCGAGCAGTCGGGGAAGTTGTTGCTGCCCAGCGCGCGCCCCAGCAGCTGGTAGAGGAAGGCCGCCTCGTTGCTGGCCCGTCCCGAGGTGTACAGCTCGAGCTGGTCGGGCTGCGTCATGGCCTTGAGTTCGCCGGCGATCAGCGCGAAGGCGTCGTCCCAGCCGATCGGCACGTAGTGGTCCGTGGCGGCATCGTAGCGCAGCGGCTCGCTCAGCCGGCCCTGGTATTCCAGCCAGTAGTCGCTCTGCGCGGCGAGCTGGCGCACGCTGTAGCGGGCGAAGAACTCGGCGCCGATGCCGCGCCGGGTGGCTTCCCAGTTCACCGCCTTGGCGCCGTTCTCGCAGAAGTTCACCCTGTGCTGGCCGGGCGCCTCGCCCCAGGCGCAGCCCGGACAGTCGAAGCCGCCGTTCTGGTTGGTCCTGAGCAGGGTGCGGATGTTCTTCAGCGCGTTGTCGCTGCCCAGCCAGGCGCGGGTCACGCTGCGCAGCGCGCCCCAGCCGCCGGCCGGGCCGGCGTAGGGCTGGAAGCGGGCGTCGGGGTGGAAGCGGTCGGCCATGGCGGTTCCCTTGCGTGGGTCAGGCGGCGGGCGCGGGGCTGTAGACCCGCGGCGCGCTGTGGTGGGGCAGGTGGATCAGGTTGAGGTGGTGGGCGCGCGCCCACTGCACGGTCAGCGCGGTGGGCGCCGACAGGCACACCAGGCTGGCGAGGCGCGCGCGCACCGCCTTGTGGATCAGTTCCAGGCTGCAGCGGCTGGTGACCACGACGAAGCCCGCGTCGGGCGCCAGACCGGCGCCGTGCAGGGCGCCGATCAGCTTGTCCAGCGCGTTGTGGCGGCCGATGTCCTCGCGGCACAGGACGATCCGGCCGCTGGCGTCGACGTACAGTGCGGCGTGCAGCGCGCCGCTGTGGCGGGCCAGGGTCTGTGCAGTGGCGATGCGCTCGCGCAGCCCGCTCAGGTGCGCGGCCGGCGGCAGCGGCCGGCCCGGCAGCGCGGCGAGCGGCGGCAGCGCCTGCGCCAGCGTCTCGACGCCGCACAGCCCGCAGCCGCTGCTGCCGGCCAACTGGCGGCGCTGGCACTTGAGGTTCCAGAAGGCGCGGCTGGCAATCTGCACCTCGGCGCGGCGCGCGGCGCCGTCGCCATGGAGGCCGAGGTCGTAGATCTCATCGAGACTGTCGATGATCCCGCTGCTCAGGGTGAAGCCGAGCACGAAGTCCTCGAGATCCTGCGGGGTGACCATCATCACCGCCTGGCCGAGGCCGTTGTAGGCGAGCGCCAGGGCGCACTCCTCGGCCAGCGGGGCGTGGGCTACGGCGGCGACCGCCGCCAGCTCGACGTAGGCGTAGCCGTCCGCCGGGCGGGCGACGATCGGCGGGGTGCTGGGAGGAGCGGTGGCGCGTGGCATGGGCTTGGCCCTCCGCGGCAGTTCGGTCCGCTCATCCTAGGCCGCGCGGCGCCGAGGCGTCCAATCGGCGGCAGCGTCGCGGGGGAGGCCACGGAGCGCCGGCTGGTTGCCGGCGGGGGCGCGAAGTTCGCCGCGTCGACTGGCGCATCGAGTATCCGCTGGAGGGGCAGATCGGCAGGCCGGCGCGGGTTCAGGGCAGACGGCCGAGCGGCTCCCTGACCTTGAGCTGTTGCCAGATGTGCTCGCCGTTCTGGATGGTCAGGTGCAGCGGCGAATGCGAGCACTGGTAGAGCTGCAGCACCGCCATGCAGTCCTGCCACTGGTCGATCTCCAGGCGACGCAGCCGGGACAGGTTGAACAGGTGTTCCTGGCCGTTCCACAGGCCGAGCAGGAAATCCCGGCAGATCTCGCTCTGCCCGTCGCCGGTGCCGTGCAGCGCCGCATCCAGCAGCCTGGCGAGGGCCTCCTGCGCCTTGGGAAGCATGCTGTGCTGTTCCGCGCGCCAGCGTTCGTAGTGCGCCATGCGTGCTGCCAGAGCATGCTCGATCTCGGCTTCCTCGCGGGCGCGGCGGGCACGCTCGATGTCGTTGGCCGGGCGCTTGATCGGGAGGGGTACCGCGTCTTCGTCACTCATGTAGAAACCTCCCACGACAGAGCGCGGAGACGACTCCTCTGCCGCCACCGATGTTCTGCCGAACAACATGGACAAGTTTGATGTGGATCACATGCAAGTCAAGTTGACGCCTGAAATCTGACGACGACCGGTCGATTCGCGGGCTCGCCATCCCTGGCCTGCTTCGGGGCGGCGATTCTACCGGCGGAAACGTTGCGTTTGTTGATCTGGCGCCGGTTTTCGGTCGGATTTTGGACAAATTATTGACGTATTTTCTGGCGTCAAATCCGTGGTCGGCACCGATGCAGGGATGGGGGGCGTTCAGGACGGCGCATCGTCCCCTTCGGCCTCCGCGTCCAGCCAGGCGGCGATCCGCTCGACGACCCAGGCACCGTCGTCCAGCGGCAGGTCGTGGCCGGCGTCGGGGTGGCGGGCGTGGGGCAGTCGCCAGCGCTCGGCCAGCGCGGCCGAACAGCACGGGTCGACCAGCGCATCGCGCGCGCCGCTGAGGACCAGCAGCGGCACCGACGGCCGTCGCTCCGGCAGGCGAAAGCGCGCCGCGGCGGCCAACTGGCGCAGGGTATTGCACGCGCTGACCGGATGACGACGGCGCAGCGCCACCCAGTGTTCGAGCACCGCGGGATCGGCGCGCGCGCTGGTCAGGCGCAGGATGGCCGCTTCGCGGGCGCGCGCGTCGCCGCCGGCCAGCACGCCGAGCAGCTGCGGGTAGCTGGAGGGGCGCAAGCGCCGGTGCAGCGGGCTGAGGCCGGCGACGCTGGCGTTGATCAGCACCGCGCCGGCCAGTTCGCGCGGGTAGCGGGCGGCCCACTCCAGCGCCACCATCGCGCCCAGCGACATGGCCAGCAGGTGCAGCGATCCCCCGAGCTCCTCCGCCGGCAGCTGCCGGCGGCAGGCGGCGAGCATGTCCGCCACCCGCCACGGGCTGGTCTCGCGATGGCGTGCGCCGTTGCCGGGCAGGTCGAGGGCGAGGACGCGGGCCCCCGGCAGACGCGCGCCCAGCAGGGCGGGGAAGTCGCCCCAGTGACCGCTCTCGCGGGTCAGGCCGCGCAACAGGAGCCAGCCGGCCATGCCTAGCGCCACGGATACCAGCGGCGCAGGGCCTGCTGGCGATGCCGCTCGCGGGCCTCGTCGACCGGGCACCAGCCGAGGTGGCCGCAGGCGGCGCGGCCGACGAAGTCCAGCCACTCCACCTGACGGCGCAGCACGCGCGCCTCGCGGTGGTCGAGCAGCGGGTTGAACAGCCCCTGCAGCGACAGCAGCTGGCGCGGATTCTTCTTCACCCACAGCCAGGAGCCCATCTCCAGGGTCAGCGGCAGGTGCACCCGCGCCGGATCGCTCAGGGCGCGCCGATAGAGGTGATCCCAGAGGTCGCCGTGGGCCAGATACTGGCGGCTCTGTGGTTCGAACAGGTAGGGATGGTGGCGGTGGGTCTGGTCGAGGACTTCGCTCAGCGCGTGCATCTCGGGCAGATGCGGAATGGGCGTGCGGCTGCCGGCGTAGGGGAACCAGATGCGGTCGCGCAGGCCGAAGCCGGAGTGGCAGTCCACCGCGATGCTGAAGCGGTGGCTGAGCAGCTCCGCCTCGACGACCTCGCAGAGCGCCTGGCTTTCCGCCTGCATCGGCGCGCTGCGCGGGCCGCGGTACCAGGGCAGGTGCGCGCTCAGGCGCTGGCCGCCGACCAGGAAGGCGACCGGCTGCTGCGCCTCCACCGGCGCGTTGCGCATCAGGTCGACGCCCTGCGGATTGGCGCGGGTGCCGCGCCACAGGCCGCCGGGATTGACCACCGGCATGAATACCATGCGCATGCGTTCGAGCTGCTGCTGCAGCAGCGGATCCCAGCGCAGGCGCGTCAGTACGCTGTGCAGGAAGGCCAGCACCACGCCGGCGCCGATCCGCTCGAGGCCGTGCACGCCGCCGAAGTAACCCACCGCGGGGGCCTCCGCGGCGGGATTGCCGAGGCTGATCGCGTATACCGGCAGGCTGTGCGTCTCGACCTCGACGCGACACAGCACGCGCGCCTGCAGGCGGCTGCCGAGCCTGTCGATCAGGCGCTCGAGTTCGACCAGTTCGCTGGGCTCGCGGGGCGGCATGCGATCTCCGGGGTGAGGAACGGGGCCTCCGTCCTCCAGTCTAGGCGGCGCGGGTTCCGGCGGAGTGCGGCCGGTTGCCGTCGGTCGGAGGGCGCGTGCTTGCGGGGCGTGCCGGCGGCGACTTTACTTCCATCACCTGCCCTGCCGTCAGCACACCCGCTTGCGAGGTGGTTGCCATGCTCCGTCTGCCTCCGTCGCTCGGGCGGTTCGCCGCCCCGGTTCTTTCCATGACCGCCCTGCTGACCCTGCTGGCGGCCGGCGGCGGCCGCGCCGAGCCGCTGTCCGCCGCGCCACAAGCCCACGCCAGCTTCCTGGCGATGTCGGCGGCCAGTCCGCAGCACCAGCGCGCCCGGCTGTCCACCGCCCTGGAGTTCGCCACGGCGCCGCAGGCGTCCGGCGTCAGCGCCACCTTCGGCTGGCTGGAGGCGACCGGCGAGATCCTGCTGATGAGTCACGGCCCCTATCCGTCGGCGGCCCAGGTGGCACGCAGCGCCCGGGAGGTGGAGAGCGCGGCGCCGATCCATACCTTCGGCGAGCTGCCGCGCTACCTGCTGATCTGCAGCTGGCGGGAGGACGGTGCGGACGAGCCGCCGACCCTGGCCTACGCCGAACGCGACGACGCCAACGCGCGCGAGCACAGCACCCGCTCCTACGCCAGCCTCAGCGTGCCCTGGGTACCGACCGCCGCCCGGCGGGCGCAGCAGCCCTTCGCCGGTCACGACTGGTGTGGCGAGCTGGCCCACGACGGCCGTTCCTCGGCGCCGCTGTGGCAGGCGAACGGGCGTCCGGCCGTGCCCTAGCGGCGCGGCCGGACGCCGGCGGTGGCGCGGCAGGACAAGCGTCCCGATGGTCAGCGCCACCTTCCGCTTCTACGAGGAGCTCAACGACTTCCTGCCGGCCGAGCGGCGCTGCCGGGCGTTCGCCTGCGAATGCGCGCGGGCGGCCACCGTCAAGCACATGATCGAGGCGCTTGGCGTGCCGCACACCGAGGTGGAGCTGGTGCTGGTCAACGGCGAGTCGGTGGACTTCGCGCGCCGGGTCGAGGAGGGCGACCGGGTGGCGGTCTACCCGCGCTTCGAGAGCCTGGACATCGGCCCGCTGCTCAAGGTGCGGGCCAGGCCGCTGCGCGTGCTGCGCTTCGTCGCCGACGCCCATCTCGGCGGCCTGGCGCGCCTGCTGCGCATGAGCGGCTTCGACACCCTCTACGACAACCGCTTCGAGGACGCCCAGATCGCCGCGCTGGCCGCCGCCGAGCAGCGCATCGTGCTGACCCGCGACCGCGAGCTGCTCAAGCGGCGCATGGTCAGCCGCGGCTGCTATCTGCACGCCCTGAAGCCGGCGCTGCAGTTGCGCGAACTGTTCGAGCGCCTCGACCTGGCGCGCAGCGCGCGGCCGTTCAGCCTCTGCGTGCACTGCAACCTGCCGCTGCGCGAGCTCGACACCGAACAGGCCCGCGCGCGGGTGCCGCCGCGCGCCGCGCGCTTCTACTCGCGCTTTCTCGGCTGCGACGCCTGCCAGCGGATCTACTGGGAGGGCTCGCACTGGCGCAGCATGTGCGCGCTGCTCGGACCGCTGCTGGCGCCGCCTGCGGACGGGTGAGCGCTCACCGTGCCGCGAGCACCAGGCGCAGCGGCCGCATCGGCGAGCGGACGAAGCCGTGGCGGGCGTAGAAGCGCTGCGCCGCCAGGTTGTCGCCGTCGGTGAGCAGGGTGATGCGTCGGCAGCCGCAGCTCCGGGCATGGCCGATGGCGGACTCCAGCAGCGCCGAGCCGAGGCCGCGGCCGCGCGCCGTGGCGTCCACCACCATGTCCTCGAGCAGCGCCACCCGCGCGCCCAGCGCGGTGGACATGGTGTAGAGCAGGTTGACCATGCCCAGCAGGCGGCCGTCCTCGACGGCGACCAGAATGGTGCCGAGCGCCGGGTCGCCGACGATCGCCGCCAGACCGCGCTGCTGGGCGGTCTGGTCGGGGGCGAACTCGGCTTCCTGGGCGAACAGCTGGGCGAGCAGTTGGCCGAGCGCCGGGACGTCGGCGAGGGTGGCGGGACGGATCTGCATGACGGGGGCTCCGGGCGGCTGGGAACGCTCGGGTGCTTGCAAGCGGCGCGCCAGTCCTGCGGTGCGGACGGACCTCGGCGCAACGACCGCCGCTCGGGCCGCCGCATTGCCCGGCCGGGCCTGTCGGCGAGGGACTGGGTTTTTCGATCAGCGACTTGCGGGGAACTGTCGTCGCGGCGGTTGCCGGACCTGTCGCACGGAGCCCGACTGTCCTCCCCAGTGTCGGGCGGCAGTCCTGCCGGCGCGCAAAGCCGCGTCGCCCGCGGCTGGACAAACCGCCGGCCGCAGCGGATATGCTCTGACCCGACTGCCGTCGCTTGCGGCGCGTCGGCCGGCGCCATGAGGGCGCCGGCTCCCCCTGAATGGAGATTGGAGAATGGCTCTTTCCCCCGTGTTCGCCCGCTCTGCGCTGCTCGCCGCGGCGCTCGTCGCTGCCGCCGTCAGCGCGACCCTGCCGCTGGCGGCCAGCGCCGCGCCGGTGGCCAAGCAGCAGACCCAGGTGCCGGGCTTCTACCGCATGGCGCTGGGCGAGTTCGAGGTGACCGCGCTGTACGACGGTTACGTGGACCTCGAAACCCGCTTGCTCAAGGGTGCCAGCGCCGAGGATATCCAGAGCCTGCTGGCGCGCATGTTCGTCGAGTCGAGCGGGGGCGTGCAGACCGCGGTCAACGCCTACCTGATCAACACCGGCAGCCAACTGGTGCTGGTCGACGCCGGTGCGGCGCAGTGCTTCGGCCCGACCCTCGGGGCGATCCAGGCCAACATCAGGGCGGCCGGCTACGCGCCCGAGCAGATCGACACGCTGCTGCTCACCCATCTGCACCCGGACCATGCCTGCGGCCTGCTGGACGCCGACGGCGGCATGGCCTTCCCCAACGCCCGCGTGCACGTACCCCAGGCCGAGGCCGACTACTGGCTGAGCGCGGAAGTGGCGGCCAAGGCCGCGGAGGCCAGCCAGGGCATGTTCAAGCTGGCTCAGGCCGCGCTGGCGCCCTATCTCGCCGCCGGACGCCTGAAGCCGTATGGCGAGCAGGGACCGGGCATCGCCGGGGTGACCCCGGTGGCCAGCCCCGGTCACACCCCGGGGCACAGCGGCTACCTGTTCGCTTCCGGCGAGCAGCGGCTGCTGGTGTGGGGCGACATCGTGCACAGCCACGCGGTGCAGTTCGCCCGCCCGGAAGTGACCATCGAGTTCGACGTCGACAGCGCCCGGGCCGTCGCCAGCCGCCAGCGGGCGCTGGCCGACGCGGCGCTCGACCGGCTGTGGGTGGCCGGCGCGCACCTGCCGTTCCCCGGCATCGGCCACGTGCGCGTCGAGGGCGAGGGCTACGCCTGGGTGCCGGTGGAGTACGGCCCGCTGCGCGGCGACCGTTGAGGCGCCGGGCGCCGGATCAGTCCGCTGCCCGGTAGACGCTGCACTGCCAGTAGCGGCTGATCGGCCGCGGCGGCCCCTGCCAGCCGAGCGCCCGCAGCTCGCGGGCGATCAGCAGGATCATCAGGCCATGGCCGACCAGGAATACCGAGTCGTGCGCATGGGCCAATCGGATCAGACGCTGCGCCGCCTCGCGGGCGCGCCGCTCGGTGGCCGGACGCGGCCTGGCCAGGGCGGTGAGGCCGTAGAACCACGCCAGGCGGAACAGCGCCTCCCAGGCCCGCGGCGGCAGCCTGGGAGAGAACCCATGCGGACAGGGCAGTTCGGCCTCGCAGAACACCGCCTCGCAAAGCACCTCCCGGCCCGGCGCCAGTCGCTCGGCCGACTGCACGCAGCGCGGCAGCGGGCTGCTGACCAGCAACCGGGCGGCCGCCGCCTGCGCCAGGGTCGCGGTCGGCACCGACTCGTCCACGACGCCGGCCCGGTCGTAGTGGTCGAGCCACTCGGACATGGCCATGGGGGCGAGCCAGGAGTCCAGATGCAGGTCCGGCCTGCCGTGGCGGGCGAGGGTGATGTGCATGGGGCTGTCCGCGCGCTTGTGCCTTAGCCACTATAGGCCTGGTCGGCCGATCAGGTGCGTGGCGAACCTGACGGCCGGGACCGACTGGCCGCGCTAGGGTTGTAACTCGCCTTACAGGCGTTTTACAGGTGTAAGAGGCTCTGCTTTACAGGCAATTCGTATCCGTGCCCTCCCGATTGCCGTTGTTTCGATAAAAGCCGTTTTAGAACAGATGCTTATGATTTGAGTTGGGCTTTGGCACGCAAGCTGCTCATGACTGTTCAAGGGGTCGCAACGGACTCCCCGACAACAGAACAATGAACGCCGGCCCTGTCTGATCCCACCCTGCGGGCGCGCCGGCAACAGTCTGGAGCGCTGCCATGCACGACTCTTCCGCCCCGGGCGCCGGCTTCAGCCGCCGACGCTTCATGTCCCTGTCCGCCCAGTCGCTGGCGCTGCTCGGCGCCACGGCGGTCACCAGCCAGCTGATCCCGGTCACCCTGCTCGCCGACGAGGCACGGCCCGAGGCGCTGCCCGAGCTGCCCGCCGGCCTCTTGCAGATGGGCCGCGACATTTTCCCCCACGACCGCCTGGCCGACCTGCACTACGCCAAGCCGCTGGCCGCACTGCTCGACAAGCAGGACACGCTGGTCCGCCAGGGCCTCGAGGCGCTGCAGGCCAGCGCCCGCGAGCGGCACGGCCAGGCCTTCGAGGCGCTCGCCGAGGTCGACCGCGTCGCCCTGCTGCGCGCCATCGAGACCTCGCCGTTCTTCCGCGAGGTGCGCACTGCGCTGATGTTCGGCATCTACGACAACAAGGCGCTGTTCCCGCTGTTCGGCTACGAGGGCTCCTCGGTGGAGAAGGGCGGCTACGTCAACCGCGGCTTCGACGACATCGACTGGCTCTGAGCCTCCTCACGACAACTCCAACAACGAGGGCTGACTTCATGGCAGCGAAATTTTCCCAGGACGACGGCGACGTCGTCGTCGTCATCGGCTCGGGCGCCGGCGGCGGCACCCTGGCCAACGCCCTGGCCAGGCAGGGCATCCGCGTCGTCGTGCTGGAGGCCGGCAAGCGCTTCGAGATGTCCGACATCGAGAACGACGAGTGGGCGATGTTCAACAAGATCTCCTGGCTGGACAAGCGCATCGCCACCGGCAGCTGGGACGTGGCGCGCAACCACCCGAACCTGCCGGCCTGGATCGTCAAGGCGGTCGGCGGCAGCTCGATGCACTGGGCCGGCGTCGCCCTGCGTTTCCGCGACTTCGAGTTCCGCATGCGCAGCGAGAACGGCGACATCCAGGGCGCCAACCTGCTCGACTGGCCGGTGACCTACGCGGAAATGGAACCCTGGTACGTCAAGGCCGAACAGCACATGGGGGTGACCGGGCCGAGCACCGGCATGCCTTACCACCAGTGGCACAACTCGTTCAAGGTGCTGGCCGCCGGCGCCCAGCGCATCGGCTACAAGGAGATCCTCTCCGGGCCGATGGCGATCAACACCCGGCCCTACGACGAGCGCCCCGGCTGCATGCAGGTCGGCTTCTGCATGCAGGGCTGCCGCATCGGCGCCAAGTGGTCGACCCTCTACACCGACATCCCGCGCGCCGAAGCCACCGGCAACTGCGAGGTGCGCCCGCAGTCCATGGCGCTGCGCATCGAGCACGACGCCCGCGGCCGGGTCAACGCGGTGGTCTACGCCGACGCCGAGGGCCGCCAGCAGCGGCAGAAGGCGCGGGTGGTGTGCGTGGCCGGCAACTCCATCGAGTCGCCGCGCCTGCTGCTCAACTCCGAGTCGTCGATGTTCAAGGACGGCCTGGCCAACTCCTCCGGCCAGGTCGGGCGCAACTACATGTGCCATACCACCGCCGGCATCTACGCGATCATGCCCAAGCCGGTGCACATGTACCGCGGCACCACGGTCGCCGGGATCATCTCCGACGAGTCCTACAACAACCCCGCGCGCGGTTTCGTCGGCGGCTACCGGCTGGAGATCCTCTCCCTCGGCCTGCCGTTCATGTCGGCCTTCCTCGACCCGACCCCGCAGGGCTGGGGGCGCACCTTCGCCTCGCGCATGGAGCGCTACGACCACATGTCCGGGGTGTGGCTGTGCGGCGAGGACCTGCCGCTGGAGAGCAACCGCATCACCCTGCACGCCAGCGAGAAGGACCAGTACGGCCTGCCGGTGCCGGTGGTGCACAAGGACGACCACCCCTTCGACAACGCCATGCGCGACCACGGCGTCGAGCAGACCCGCAAGTGCTACGAGGCGGTCGGCGCCACCGAGGTGATCCGCCTGCCGTCCTACCCGGCCAGCCACAACATGGGCACCAACCGCATGAGCGCCAAGGCCGCCGACGGCGTGGTCAACAAGTGGGGACAGAGCCACGACATCCCCAACCTGTTCGTCTCCGACGGCAGCCAGTTCACCACCAGCGGCGGACAGAACCCGACCCTGACCATCGTCGCCTTGGCCCTGCGCCAGGCCGAGCACATCGGCAAGCTGATCAGCCAGCGCGCCCTCTGAATCCGATACGGAGCCGATCTCATGACCGCACCGAGCAACGCCCAGCGCCTGTGGATGTTCGAGCAGATGCTCGTCAGCCGCTACCTGGAGGAATCCATCGAGCGCATCTACATGGAAGGCAAGACCCCGGTCTTCAACATGGCCAAGGGGCCGATTCCCGGCGAGATGCACCTGTCCAACGGTCAGGAGCCGTGCGCCGTCGGCGTCTGCGCGCACCTGAACGCCGAGGACGTGGTCACCGCCACCCACCGCCCGCACCACATCGCCGTGGCCAAGGGCGTCGACCTCAACGCCATGGTCGCCGAGATCTTCGGCAAGAAGACCGGCCTGTCCGGCGGGCGCGGCGGGCACATGCACCTGTTCGATGCGCGGGTGAACTTCTGCTGCTCGGGGATCATCGCCCAGGGCATGGGCCCGGCGGTGGGCGCCGCGCTGTCGCGCCAGCTGCAGGACAAGCCCGGCGTCGCCGTCGCCTACATCGGCGAGGGCGCCGCCAACCAGGGCGCCTTCCACGAGACGCTGAACCTCGCCGCGCTGTGGAAGCTGCCGGTGGTGTTCGTCATCGAGGACAACGCCTGGGGCATCTCGGTGGCCAAGCAGTCCTCCACGCCGATCGAGCGCAACTACGTGCGCGCGGCCGCCTACGGCATGCCGGGAGTATTCGTTCCCGGCAACGACGCCGACGCCATCTTCGCCGCCGCCGGTGAGGCCATCGCCCGCGCGCGCGCCGGCGGCGGGCCGAGCCTGATCGAGATCGAGACCTCGCGCCTGGCCGGCCACTTCATGGGCGACGGCGAGCAGTACCGCCCGGCCGGCGAGAAGGAGGCGCTGCTGGCCCGCGACCCGCTCCCGGCCTACCGCCAGCGCCTGCTCGACGCCGGCGTGCTCAGCGAAGCCGAAGCCGAGGAGATCGCCGCGCGCGCCCGCGGCCGGGTCGACGAGGCGGTGCTGTTCGCCCGCGAGAGCGCCTACCCGGCGCCGGAAGAGGCCATGGACAAGGTGTTCGTCTGAGTCCCCCCACCGAATTGTCAGGAGTTGCAGCATGAGCAGCCCAGTGAAAGAAAGAAAGCTCACCGTCGCCCGCGCCATGGCCGAGGCGGTGGCCCAGGAAATGCGCCTCGACCCGCGCGTGTTCGTGATGGGCGAGGACATCGGCCAGCTCGGCGGGGTGTTCGGCAACACCCGCGGCCTGTTCGAGGAGTTCGGCGGCGCGCGGGTGCGCGATACCCCCATCTCGGAGACCGCCTTCATCGGCGCCGCGGTGGGCGCCGCCTCCGACGGCATGCGGTCGATCGTCGAGCTGATGTTCGTCGACTTCTTCGGCGTGTGCATGGACGCCATCTACAACCTGATGGCGAAGAACACCTACTTCTCCGGCGGCAACGTGCGCGTGCCGATGGTGCTGATGGCCTCCACCGGTGCCGGCTATTCGGACGCCGGCCAGCACTCGCAGTGCCTCTACGGCACCTTCGCCCACCTGCCGGGGATGAAGGTGGTGGTGCCGAGCAACGCCTACGACGCCAAGGGCCTGATGACCGCGGCGATCCGCGACGACAACCCGGTGATCTTCCTGTTCCACAAGGCCCTGCAGGGCATGGGCTGGCTGGGCACCGAGAAGGGCGCCACCGTGGCGGTGCCGGAGGAGAGCTACGTCGTCGAGATCGGCAAGGCCAAGACCGTGCGCGAGGGCTCGGACGTGACCATCGTCAGCCTCGGCGCCGGTGTGCATCACGCCCTGCGCGCCGCCCAGCAGCTGGAGCGGGACGGCGTCAGCGCCGAGGTGGTCGACCTGCGCAGCCTGGTGCCGCTGGACCGCGAGCACGTGATCGCCTCGGTGCGCAAGACCGGCCGGCTGATCGTGGTCGACGAGGACTACCACAGCTACGGCGTCAGCGGCGAGATCATCGCCAGCGTGGTCGAGCACGACCTCGGCATGCTCAAGGCGCGCCCGCAGCGGGTGGCCTTCCCCGACATCCCGATCCCCTTCACCCCGGTCATGGAGCAGTGGGCGCTGCCCAGTGCCGAGAAGATCGTCGCCGCCTACCACAACCTGAACAGCGAGGAATAAGCCATGTCGACTCCAATCGTGATTGCCGATGACCTGTGGGACGGCGACGCCGAGGCGGTGATCACCGCCTGGCTGGTCAGCGACGGCGCCGAGGTGGCGCCGGGCGACCTGGTCGCCGAGATCATGTCGGAGAAGGCCCAGTTCGAGATCGAGGCGCCGGTGGCCGGCGTGCTGAAGATCGTCGAAGGCGAGGACGCGGTGATCGCCAAGGGTGCCACCATCGGCGTGGTGGAGTAGCCCATGAGCCAGATGCACACCCTGCCGCTCAAGGGCATGCGCAAGATGATCGCGGCGAAGATGAGCGAGAGCCTGCGCAGCGCCGCGCAGCTGACCCTGCACGCCGAGTGCGAGCTGACCGCCCTGCAGGCGCGCCGCGCGCGCCTCAAGGCCGCCGGCAGCCAGGCCTCGCTGCAGGATCTGCTGCTGCACGCCATCGTGCAGACCCTGGGCGAGCACCCGGCGCTCAACGCCACCCTGGAGGACGAGGTGATCACCCGCCACGCGGCGGTGCACCTGGGATTGGCCATCCCGCTGCCGGAAGACCTCTTGGTTGCCCCGGCGCTGTTCGACGCCGGGGCGCTCGACGCCGACGGCCTGGCCGAGGCGCGCCGGGTGCTCACCGGCAAGGCGCTGGCCGGCAAGCTGTCGGTGCGCGAGCTGACCGGGGCGACCGTCACCGTGTCCAACCTCGGGCTGTCGCGGGTGCACCATTTCACGCCGATCCTCAACGTGCCGCAGGTCGCCATCGTCGGCATCGGCTGCAGCCAGCGGCGCCTGCAGCGCGCCGCCGACGGCAGCCTGGTGGAGGCCGACTTCCTCGGCCTGTCGCTGACCTTCGACCACCGCGCGGTCAACGGCGCGCCGGCGGCCGCCTTCCTCGATGCGCTGTGCCGGCGCATCGAGGGTGGCGAGGTTGCCGGTTCCTGAGCTGCGCTCCGCCATGGATGGCGGCGCTCCATCATGCTCCCGAGGCCGGCTCCCATGCCGGCCTCGGCATTTGCGGGCGGCAGTTGATGAAGCCCAGGCTGTCGTCGAAGTTCGGCGCGGCCGCGTCGGGAATGACGCCGCCGCGCCGCTGACTCAGGGGCGGTCCTCGGGAGAGGGCAGCTGCCGATCCTTGTCGTCCGCCACCGAGCTGCGAAAGCCCTTGATCGCCTCGCCCACATCGCTGCCCAGACTGCGCAGGCGCTTGCTGCCGAAGACCACCAGGACGACCAGCAGGATCACCAGCCAGTATTTCCAGTCGAAGATACCCATGCTTGCTGCTCCTCTGTGGAGTGGGTGCCGTTCACAGGCCGCGGGCCTGCCGGTCGGCGTGGTAGGACGAGCGCACCAGCGGGCCGGCGGCGACGTTCCTGAAGCCCATCCTGGCGCCTTCCTCGGCGAACCAGGCGAAGGTGTCCGGATGCACGAAGCGCTGCACCGGCAGGTGGCTGCGCGAGGGCTGCAGGTACTGGCCGAGGGTCAGCATGTCGATCTCGTGCTCGCGCAGGCGCTGCATGGTCTCGATCACTTCCGCGTCGGTCTCGCCGAGGCCGAGCATCAGGCCCGACTTGGTCGGCACGCCCGGCACGCGCTGCTTGAACGCCTGCAGCAGGTCCAGCGACCACTCGAAGTCCGAGCCCGGGCGCGACGACCGGTACAGGCGCGGCACGGTCTCGAGGTTGTGGCGGTACACGTCCGGCGCCTCGCTGGGAATGATCTTCACCGGGAGGCGCGCCACCTTGTCGGTGCCGCGCAGCTTGGTGCCGCTTGCCATTGCGGCCGGTTGGCCGGCAGTGTGCTGGAACTCCATGTCGATCTCCGCTGGCTGGGGATGTGTATGGGGACTCAGCAAGCCGCGGGCCAGCCGGCAAATGCCCGGAATACGGGGCTGGCGGGCGGTTTCGTGGGGGCTGTATGCGTTACACCTGTAAGCGCCTTTACAGGTGGGTTGCCAGGTGCAGTGGACGGATTCCGGGCGGTTGCGCCGGCTTGACCTGCGCTGCCGTGGCTGCGGCGCGCTTTGCGGTCCATGGCACGTATCCTGCTCCTTGGCATCGGGCTGCCCGGAGCTGCTTCCTGCCCGCGGTGGCGGCCAATCGACAACAGCGAGGTGCTATGACCCTGATACGACGCCTGCCGGTCGAGGCCGGCCTGGATGCCGAGCGTGCGCTGCTGGAGCGGGTGCACGCCGGCGCAACCGACTGCGCGCTGCTGCTGTGGCGTCCGCAGGATGCCGCGCTGGTGATGCCGCGCCGTCTCGAGCGGCTGGAGGGCTTCGCCGCCGCGGCGGTGTCCTGCGCCGAACTGGGCTGGCCGGTGGCCCTGCGCGACACCGGCGGCGAGCCGGTGCCGCAGTCGTCGGCGGTGCTCAACGTCGCCCTGGCCTGCGCGGTGCCGGTCGGCGAGGCCGAGCAGCAGCGCATCGGGAACGCCTACCTGCGGTTGTGCGATCCGCTCTGCGAGTGGCTGCTGGAGCTGGGCCTGGCACCGGGTCTCGGCGCGGTGGAGGGGGCGTTCTGCGATGGCCGCTTCAACGTCAACCTGGCCGGGCGCAAGCTGGTCGGTACCGCGCAGCGCTGGCGCAAGCGCGGCAGTGACGGCCGCCACGTGGCCCTGGCGCACGGCGCCATCCTCATGGAGAACCGGCGCGAGGACATGGTCGCGGTGGTCAACGCCTTCTACCGCGACTGCGCGCTGGACACTCGCTGCCGGGCGGCCAGTCATGTGGCGCTGGACGAGTGCGTGGAGGACGCCTGGGCGGCGGCGGAGGGGCTGGGCGCTCGCTACCGGCGCAGCCTATTGGCGGCAGGCTTGCCGGCGCCGGGGTAGAGCGAGGGGCGGCCTGCAGGGGGGAATTCATTCGCCCAAGGGTGCGAAGCGCGCCCCGGAGCCATCAAGGGCAGGCCGATGGCCTGCTTGGCGAATGAATTCGCCCCCACAGGGGACCTGCGCGCAGGCCACGTCTCAACCCTGGGCGTTGGGCGCCACGATGTCGTAGACCTTCATCCAGCGATACACGGTCGGCCGCGACAGGCCCAGCTCGCGGGCGGCCGCGCTGACGTTCCAGCGATGGCGGCGCAGGGTTTCCGCGAGTTGCGCGGCCGGGTCGCCGGCCGCCACCTCGAGCACCGGCGCCGGCGCTGCGGGCTGGCGCGCGCCGACGCCCAGCAGGCATTCCTCGGGCAGGTCGGCGGCGGTGATCTCGCCATCCTCGCAGGTGGCCAGCGCGTACTGCAGCACGTTGCGCAGTTCGCGGATGTTGCCCGGCCAGGCGTAGCCGAGCAGCGCGCTCATGGCGTCGCCGCGGATGCGCGCCGGGCGCTGGCGCTGCGCGCTCAGCTCGGCGAACACCTTCTCGATCAGGTAGCCCTTGTCGGCCCGCTCGCGCAGCGGCGGCAGGCGCAGCACGGCGCCGTTGAGGCGGTAGAACAGGTCCTCGCGGAACTGCCCGGCGTCGATCATCTGGCGCAGGTCGCGGTGGCTGGCGGCGATCACCCGGATGTCCACCTTGACCGGCTTGTCGGCACCCAGCGGCATCACCTCCTGCTCGGCCAGCACGCGCAGCAGGCGGGTCTGCAGGTGCAGCGGCATGTCGCCGATCTCGTCGAGGAACAGGGTGCCGCCGTCGGCCTGCTGGATCAGCCCGCGCATGCCCTTGCTGCGCGCGCCGGTGAAGGTGCCCGGCTGGTAGCCGAACAGCTCGCTCTCGATCAGCGATTCCGGCACCGCGGCGCAGTTGATCGCCACGAACGGCGCCCGGGCGCGCCGGCTGCTGTCGTGCAGGGCGCGCGCCAGGCGCTCCTTGCCGGTGCCGGTCTCGCCGTTGAGCAGCACGTTGAGCGGCTCGTCGCACAGGCGCCTGGCGCGGGCGAGCATCTTGCGCATCAGCGGGTCGTCGTCGGCCAGCTCGTCGAGGGCGCAGCGCGGCGCCTCGGCGCTGGGGGCCGTCGCCGTCGGCGCCGCGCGGCGCGGCTCCATCAACGCGGCGAAGTACAGCGCGTTCTGCCGGTGGGTGCGGAAGGCGCGCACGTGGTCGGCGCTGGCATAGGGAATGCCGAGGATATCCTCCAGCTCGCAGTCGAACAGCTGCTCGACCCGTACCCGCGGCGCCAGCGCCGAGGGCCGCGCCGGCAGCTCCAGCCCGCACTGGGCGAGCAACTGGCGGCCGGCGGTGTTGGCGGCCAGCAGGCTGCCGTCCTCGGCCATCGCCAGCAGGTAGTGGCGGTTGATCAGCACGAACTCGCGCGAGCTGTCCAGGCAGAGGATGTACTGCTCGCGGTAGCGGTGCAGGAAGTAGGCGTCCTCGATCATCCGCGCGTACTGGCGCACCAGCTGCAGGGCGAAGGTCTGCGAGTCCTTGGACGGCGGCGAGTGCAGGGCGGAGATGTCCAGCACGGCGAGCAGCTGGCCCTGCGGGTTGAAGATCGGCACCGCGGTGCAGGTCAGGCCGATGTGGTGGGTGCTGAAGTGGTCGCGGTGGTGGCAGGTGAGCGCCTGCTGCTCCTTGATGCAGGTGCCCACCGCGCAGGTGCCGGCGTGGTCCTCGCTCCAGTCGGCGCCCAGGTACAGGCCGGTCTTGCGGTGCGCCGCCTCGTCGTCGGGGTGGCCGAGGAACTGCACGGTGATGCCGCGGCTGTCGGTGAGCAGCACCACGTAGCCCAGCTCGGCGATGTGCCGGTACAGCTGCTCGACGCCGGCGCGGGCGACGTTGAGCAGCTCGTCGGCCTGGTCCTGGTGGTCGAGCAGCACCTGGCGCGGCACGAAGCGCGGCGGCGCCGGCTTGGCCGGGTCGAGGCCGTAGTCCTCGATGCAGCGTTTCCACGAGCGGGAGATCAGCGGGTCGAAGGACTGCCCGCTGTGGGCGCCGGCCGCGCCGGCGGCAAGGGAGAGGACGGTGTCGACGTGGGCACTGCCGGGCAGGGTGATACGCATGCGGCCTCCTCGGATCACCGGTGCTGCACTGGCCTGGCCGCAGGCCGTCGGTATCCGCAGTGACGATCTTGTTCTTGTGGTGGCGCCACCCGGTGGGCGGGCCGTGCGAGTGTGCTCTGGGAAGCCAGTGTACCTCCGCCTCGGCGCCGCTGCGAAGCCTGTAAAGCCTGTAACGACGGGCATTACAGCTGTAAGCGGGGTTGACACTCGGGCGCCTTGCGTAGGTTCCGCCAGCCCCTGCGCTGGCGGACGGAATCTCCTTGCCGGTCAGGGGACTGCAGCGTTTTGCAGGTCTGTGCAGCGGGCTGGCACGCAATCTGCGCCAGCGCTCCTCGCTCCGCGGAGCCATGCCCACAACAAGAACACGAGGATGCGACATGTTGCCAATCGACCTGCTTGCCCTGCGCCGCCACAGCTGTCTGGATGGCCGACTCTGGATTGCCCTGTGGAGCCTGCTGCTGCTCGGCTCCGGCCTGTCCTGCAGCCGGCCGGCCAATGCACTGGATCTGGATGCCGGAGACTACGTGCCGGCCGCTGCCGGCACCACCCTCGGCCTGCTCTATCTGCAGCAGGCCGAGCGCGATCACCTGTACCGCGACGGCCATCGCCTGGCCGGCTCGCCGGGACTCGACTCGCAGATCGGCATCCTGCGCCTGGTGCACTACGCCGACCTCGGCGGCTACCGCGTCGCGCCGCAGATCCTGCTGCCGTTCGGCCGCCTCGACGGCCGCCACGACGGCGGCGCGCTGGGCGACAGCCGCGGCCTTGCCGACCCGATCCTGGCCATGCCGGTGTGGCTGCTCAACCGGCCGGAGCGCCGGCGTTTCTTCGCCATCACCCCCTACCTGTTCATCCCTGCCGGCCGCTACGACCACGACCAGCCGCTCAACCTCGGCGAGAACCGCTGGAAGCTGACCCTGCAGGCCGGCTACGTCACCGGGATCGGCGAGAAGCTGGCGCTCGACCTGGCGGCGGACGTGACCTTCTACGCGGACAACGACCGCTACGGGCCGCAGAAGCGCCATCACGAACAGAAACCCAGCTACCAGTACCAGGGCTTCCTGCGCTATCCGCTGAGCGACACCTTCGACCTGCGCGGCGGGCTGTCCTGGCAGCACGGCGGCGAGAACTGCCTGGACAGTTCCTGGCTGGACGACAGCCAGCGCACCGGCAAGTGGTCGGCGGGCTTCGCCTGGTTCTTCCGCCCGGATGCACAGCTGGCCGCCACCGTCGGCCGCGACCTGACGGTGGACAACGGTTTCCGCGAGGACAGCCGGCTCAACCTGCGGCTGCTGTAAGCCTTCTGAGCGGTTGCTCGGGGGGGGCGGCCATGCGGCGTCGAATCGGCCCGCATTGGCCGCCGGATAGCCGCTAGAATGTCGGGCTTTGGCAATGACGGCCGCCGTCGTTGCCCACGCCCCCTCTCGCGAGACTGCCCATGAAACGCTTTGTCCTGCTCGACACCGCCGCGATTCCCGACAACGGTGGCGCCCTGTGCCTGTTCGAGCACGGCGACGACTTCGTGATCAAGATCCAGGGCGGCGCCGGC
Source organism: Stutzerimonas stutzeri (assembly GCF_024451105.1). Taxonomy (GTDB): domain Bacteria; phylum Pseudomonadota; class Gammaproteobacteria; order Pseudomonadales; family Pseudomonadaceae; genus Geopseudomonas; species Geopseudomonas stutzeri_A. The sequence continues at coordinate 128,929 of NZ_JANGEY010000001.1, read as the reverse complement.
GGCCAGCTGATGAACACGCGCATGCACGGCTCGGAGGACGCCCTGGCCGAGATCCCTTGCAAGAAGGTCGCCGCGCGGCCCAGCCCGCGGGTGCTGATCGGCGGGCTGGGCATGGGCTTCACCCTGGCCTCCGCGCTCAGGCACCTGGGCGACAACGGCGAGGTGGTGGTGGCTGAGCTGGTGCCCGGGGTGATCGAGTGGAACCGCGGCCCGCTGGGCGAGAAGTCCGGCTACCCGCTGCGCGATCCGCGCGCCCGGGTGGTCAACGCGGACGTCGCCAGGGTGCTGCAGGCCGAGCCGCAGGGCTTCGATGCGATCATGCTGGACGTCGACAACGGCCCCGAAGGGCTGACCCAGCAGGCCAACAACTGGCTGTACTCCCTCGACGGCCTGAACGCCTGCGCCCGCGCCCTGCGTCCGCGCGGCATCCTCGCCGTGTGGTCGGCCAGCGCCGACCGCGCGTTTTCCGCCCGCCTGGGCAAGGCCGGCTTCAAGGCCGAAGAGGTCAAGGTCTACGCCCACGGCAACAAGGGCACCCGCCACACCATCTGGATCGCGGAAAAGCGCCAGGGCTGAACGGGCACGGCGCCGCTGGTCCCGTCGGCTTTCGTGCCGGGCGATCCGCGACTTTACTTCCCGGGGCATGGCCTGCGCGCAGGCCATCGCGGTATCCGAACGCCAGACCAAGCGGGGCCGTGCACGGCCCGGAGGTGTGACGATGAATGTCCGCAAAGACAGCCTCGGCAACCCGCTGAGCGGGGCGCAGCCGTCCAGCGTGCAGCACTACGAGCAGGCGCTGCACCAGTTCCAGTGCTACTGCGGCGATCCGCTGGCGACGATCGACGCCGCCATCGCCGAGCGTCCCGATTTCGTCATGGGCCGGGTGCTGCACGCCTGGCTCCATCTGCTGGGCACCGAGCCTCTGGGGCTGCCGGTGGCGCGCGACGACCTGGCGCAGGCGCGCCAGTGGCTGGCCAACCCGCGCGAGCAGGCGCATCTGGCCGCCATCGGCCGGCTGGTCGACGGGCACTGGCATGCGGCGCGGCGCATCCTCGAGGACCTGACCCTCGACCATCCCCTCGACGGCCTCGGCCTGCTGGCCGGCCATGTGCTCGACTTCTACGTCGGCGATGCGCGCATGCTGCGCGACCGCATCACCCGCGCCTTCCCCGCCTGGTCGCCGGCGATGCCGGGCTACCACGCGCTGCTCGGCATGCACGCCTTCGGCCTGGAGGAGTGCGGTGCCTACGCCCGCGCCTCGGCCAGCGGCCACGCCGCCCTGCTGCTGGAGCCGCGCGATGCCTGGGCGCACCACGCCGTGACCCACGTCCTGGAGATGCAGGGCCGCCAGCACGAAGGCATCGCCTGGATGCGCGACCGCCAGCGGCAGTGGGCCGAGGACAACTTCTTCGCCATCCACAACTGGTGGCACCTGGCGCTGTTCCATCTCGACCTCGGCGACACCGCCAGCGTGCTGGAGCTGTTCGACAGTGCCATAGCCGCCAGCCAGTCGCCGCTGGCGCTCGACCTGGTGGACGCCTCGGCGCTGCTCTGGCGCCTGCATCTGCTCGGCGCCGATGTCGGCGCCCGCTGGCAGGGGGTGGCGGAGCGCTGGCAGGCCTTCGCCGACAGCGGCCACTACGCCTTCAACGACGCCCACGCGATGATGGCCTTCGCCTGCGCCGGGCGCAGCGAGGCGATCCGGACCCTGCAGGCCGCCCAGCAACGGGCGATGCAGGGCGATGGCGACAACGCGCTGTTCACCCGCGATGTCGGCGCACCGCTGTGCCAGGCGCTGCTCGCCTTCGTCGAAGGGCATCCGGCCCGCACGGTGGAACTGCTGCGGCCGCTGCGCGGCATCGCCCACCGCTTCGGCGGCAGCCACGCGCAGCGCGACCTCATCGACCTGACCCTGCTCGAGGCCGCCCTGCGTGACGGCCAGCTGGCGCTGGCCCGCGGCCTGGCCGCCGAGCGCGTCGACGCCAAGCCGGGCAGCCCGGCGGCGCGGGTGCTGCTGCGCCGCGCGGCGGGCTGAAGCCGGCGCGGCGAGCAGTTGGAAGGGTGGCAGTTCGTAGGGTGGGTCAACCGCGCAGCGGCGTAACCCACCGTCGATGCCGAAGGGATCGCCATGGCCGGCCTGGCGGCCGGTTGGTGCAGCGCCTTACAGCAGCGCATCGATCCCCGCCGGCTGGCCGCCGAACTCGGCCATGGCATCCAGCAGCGCGCCCCAGAAGTAGTCCGCCGAGGCGCGGTCGCAGAGGATGTGGAAGCACGGCAGCTCGCCTTCCGGCAGGTTGACCACGATGACGTTGATGCGCGCCGCCGAGGTCTGCGCCACCGCGCCGACCGGGAAGGCCTCGGGTCGCAGGTCGACGCCGCACAGCTTGGCCATCACTTCGCTGATGTGCTCGCCGGTGAGCAGCAGCCAGGCGTGGCTGTCCTGGCGCGGCAGCAGGTAGTTGCCGCCGGCGCCGAGCTGCCAGTCCCGTTCCTCGCCGGCCACGCGCGAACCGGCGTCGCGCAGGCTGCCGAGCAGCAGGTACTCGGTCTGCGACAGGCGCGCCACGTGGCCGCCGTCGGCCTGGGTCAGCGCCCGGTTGGGCGCCTCGGGCAGCGCGTAGCCGCGCCCGCTCAGGTAGTCGGCGGCCTGCGCGCCGCGAAAGCCGACGCGCGCCAGGTTGCTCAGGTCGATGAGCGCGCAGCGTTGCAGCTGCGGGCTTTCGTCGTGCTCGCCGTAGTGGGCGACCACCACGCTGTCGCCCAGTTGGCCGAGGGTGGCGCCGGCGTGGCGGCGGTACAGCGGGCTGCGTTCGGTGAATTGCTGGGCTTGCAGAGCGGCCATGATCACAGCTCCTGACGTTGGGTTTCGGGATCGAAGAACGGCAGCTTGACCACCGTCGCCTGCACCACCTGGCCGCCTTCGACGCGGATCGGGATCTGGCTGCCCGGCGTGCTCTGTTCGAACGCGCAGTAGGCCAGGCCGATGATCTGGCCGAGGGTGGCGCTGTACTCGCAGGAGGTGACGTTGCCGCTGATGTCCGGGCCGTTGAGTACCAGGTGGCCTTCCAGCGGCTTGGCCGAGGTGGCCGGCAGGGTGAAGCCGACCAGCTTGCGCTTGAGCGGCTGCGCCTCGAGGATCTCCACCGAGCGCTTGCCGACGAAGAACGGCTTGCTGCGCGCGATCGCCCAGCCCATGTCGATCTCCGCCGGATGGGTCATGCCGTCGGTGTCCTGGCCGATGATCACGTGGCCCTTCTCCAGGCGCAGCAGGCGCTGGGTCTCGACGCCGAACGGACGGATCTCGTCCTTGGCGCCGGCCTGCATCAGCGCGTCCCACAGGTACTCGCCGTAGCGTGCCGGCACGTGGATCTCGTAGCCCAGCTCGCCGACGAAGCCGACCCGCAAGAGCCGCGCCGGGATGCCGGCAACCGTGCCTTGGCGCACGCCCAGGTAGGGGAAGGCCTCGGCGCTGAGGTCGACGTCCTGGCACAGCTTGCGCAGCACGTTGCGCGCGCGCGGCCCGGCGACGTTGACCGCGGCCAGCGCGGCGGTGACGTTGGTGATGTCGACGTCCAGGCGCCACTGCGCGTTCCACTTGAGCATCTGCTGGTAGATGCGGTCGACGCCGCTGGTGGTGGCGGTGACGTAGAAGTGGTTGTCCGCGAAGCGCGCGCAGACGCCGTCGTCGATCACCACGCCGTGCTCGTTGGTCATCAGCGCGTAGCGCGAACGGCCGACCGGCTGCTTGGCGAAGGCGAAGGTGTACAGGCGGTTGAGCAGCTCGGCGGCGTCCGGGCCGCGCACGTCGAGGCCGCCGAGGGTGGAGACGTCGATGATGCCGACCTTCTCGCGCACGTGGCGGGCCTCGGCCTGCATGCATGCCTCGCGCTCCTCGGGCTTGCCGTAGTAGGCCGGGCGCTGCCAGACGCCGGCCGGCATCATCTTCGCGCCCAGCTCGACGTGGCGCTGGTGCATGGCGGTCTGCCGGTACGGGTCGAAGCCGCGGCCGGCGACGTGGGCGAGTTTCTCGGCGACGAACGGCGGGCGCGCGGTGGTCACCCCGGTCTCGCTGACGCTGCGGTTGGTGGCCTGGGCCACCAGCCGCGCGGTGGGCAGCGCCGAATGGCGGCCCTGCGAGGGGCCCATGCCGACGGTGGAGAAGCGCTTGACCAGCTGCACGTCGCGGTAGCCGTGGCGGGTGGCGTTGACGATGTCGCGCACCTGCAGGTCCTCGTCGAAGTCGACGAAGTCCTTGCCGTCCGGGTGCGGGAAGATCGGCCAGTCGAAGTTGACCCGCGGCTCGGCGGCGAACGCCTTGCCTGCGATCGGCGCACTCAGGCCGAGCCGGTCGGCGGCGGCGCCACCGGCCAGGCCGCCGTCGAGCAGCACGTTGTCCAGCGCGTGGCGGCCGTTGACCGAGCCGGCCACGCTGAGGTGCTTGGGCAGGCCGCTGAGGGTGAAGGCGGCCTGGGCGTCGTCGTAGCTCAGCTTGCCGCCGGCCTGGCAGAGCAGCTGGTAGACCGGCATGTAGCCGGCGGACATGCACAGCAGGTCGCAGGCGATGGTTTCGCCGGCACCGGCCACCTGGCCCTTGCCGGTGATGCGACGCACGTCGACGCCGGTGACGTGGCGCATGCCCTTGGCGTGCAGCGCCTCGTACACGGTGCTGCCGCTGCGCACGGCGATGCCGTGTTGCTTCAGCGCCTCGGCCAGCCGCGCGTCGGCCGGTGCGCTACGCATGTCGATCACGGCGGCGACCGTCACCCCGGCATCCAGCAGGTCGAGGGCGGCGAGATAACCGTCGTCGTTGCCGGTCAGCACCACCGCGCGCTGGCCGGGCTTGACCGCGTAGAGCTTGATCAGGCGCTGGGCGGCGCTGGTCAGCATCACCCCCGGCAGGTCGTTGTTGCGGAACACCACCGGCTGGTCGAAGGCGCCGGCGGCGACGATGCACTGCCTGGCGCGCACCTTGTACAGGCGGTTGGCGTGGATCACCGGCAGGAAGTTGTCGGCGAACCAGGCGTTGCAGGTGGCGTCCTTGAGGATGCGGATGTTCGGGTGGTTCTCCACCGCGCCGACCAGTTGCGCACGCAGCTCGCCGGCGCGCTGGCCCTCGATGTCGAAGCGCGCCCAGGCCAGGGCGCCGCCGAGGTAGGACTGCTGCTCGATCAGCAGCACCTTGGCCCCGGCGTTGGCGGCCTGCAGCGCGGCGTTGAGGCCGGCGGGGCCGGCGCCGACCACGGCGACGTCGACGAACAGGAAGGCCTTGTCGTGGTACTCGGGCTGGAACTTGAGGTCCAGCACGCCGAGGCCGGCCTTCTTGCGGATGATCGGCTCCCACACCTTCCAGATGCCCTTGGGCTTGTAGAAGGAGCGGTAGTAGAAGCCGACCGGCATGAACCTGGAGAACTTGCCGAGGAAGGCGTCGCGGTCGCCGTCCAGGGAGCCGGCGAAGTTCTGCCCGGTGACGGTCAGGCCCTCGGCCAGCGGCTGCAGGTCGGCCAGCACGTTGGGCTCGCTGGGCAGCTGCACCAGGGTGTTGGCGTCCTGGCCGGCCATGGTCAGCGGGCCGCGCGGGCGGTGGTACTTGAACGAGCGCGACAGCAGCCAGCGGCCGTTGGCGGCCAGGGCGCTGGCGATGCTGTCGCCGGCGTAGCCCTGATAGCTGCTGCCGTCGAAGGTGAAGCTGAGCGGCCGGCTGCGGTCGATCAGCAGGCCCATGGGCGCGGGCAGGCGGCTGAAGGCGGTCATACGGTGGCCTCCCGGGCAGGCGCCTTGGCGACGAAGTCGACGCGGCGGGTGAAGACTTCCTTCGGATCGAAGGTGCGGATGATCTCGTCGGTGACGGTGTGGCGCTCGGCGAGGAACCAGTAGCTGGAGGCGTTGTGCATCCACCACTCGGTGACCACGCCGGCGTGGTTGTCGCTGTTGAACACGTAGTCGGCCCACTCGGCGTCGCTGCAGCTGGCCGGGTCGGGCATCGGCTTGAACTCGCCGCCGTAGGTGAATTCGCTGATGTTGCGCGGACCGTTCAGGGGGCAGGGCATGATCTTCATCGCGGGTTCCTCAGTGGCTGGCGGCGGTGGCGCCCATTTCGTTGACCTGCTGGAAGGTCGAGAAGCGCTCCAGGGCGAAGGGCTTGATCAGCTCCGGCGTCCGGCCGCCGCTGGCCACCAGTTCGGCCATGGTCTGGCCGCAGATCGGCGTCGACTTGAAGCCCCAGGTGCCCCAGCCGGCGTCGAGGTAGTAGTTGTCGATCGGCGAGCGGCCCATGATCGGGCTGTAGTCTGGAGTCATGTCGGTGATCCCCGCCCACTGGCGCATCAGCCTGGCGTTGGCCATGAACGGGAACATCTCGATGGCGTGGGCCAGCAGGCCTTCCTTGAGGTCCAGGGTCGAGCGGGTGTTGTACAGCGGGTAGGGGTCGGAGCCGCCGCCGATCACCACCTCGCCGCGGCCGGTCTGCTGCACGTAGCAGTGCAGCGCCGAGGAGCTGACCAGCGGGTCGAGGAACGGCTTGAACGGCTGGGTGACCATCGCCTGCAGCGGGTAGCTGTGGATCGGTGCGCGGATGCCCAGCTTGTTCAGCAGCAGCGAGCTGTGCCCGGCGATGGCCTGCACCGCGCAGCCGCACTTCACCGTGCCGCGGTTGGTCTTCACCGCCACCACCCGGTTGCCCTCGACCACGAAGTCCTGCACCTCGGTGAGCTGGTGGATCTCCACGCCGCGCTTGGCCGCCTGCTTGGCGTAGCCCCAGGCCACCGCATCGTGGCGCGCGGTGGCGCCGTCGATGTGCCAGAGGCCGGCGAGCACCGGCAGGTGGCCGGGGTCGAGGTTGAGGGTCGGCACCAGCTCGCGGATCTGCTGGCGGTCGATCATCTCGGTACGCCCGCCGAAGTGCTTGTTGACCTCGGCGCGCTGGCGGAAGGCGCGCACCGTGGCGTCGGTGTGCGCCAGGGTCAGCTGGCCGCGCTCGGAATACATGATGTTGAAGTCGAACTCGTTGGAGAGTCCCTGGAACAGCTTCACCGACTCGGCGTAGAACTTCACGCCCTCGCTGGTCAGGTAGTTGGAGCGGATCACCGCGGTGTTGCGCGCGGTGTTGCCGCCGCCCAGGTAACCCTTGTCCAGCACCGCGACGTTGGTCACGCCGTGGTACCTGGCCAGGTAGTAGGCGGTGGCCAGGCCGTGGCCGCCACCGCCGATGATCACCACGTCGTAGGCCGGCTTGAGTTCCTTGGGCGCCGGCAGATCGACCTCCGCCGGGTACTCGGAGCTCAGGCCGTATTTAAGAAGACTGAAAGGCATGCTGCCTCCTCGTTGGGCCGTGCCGGCCGTTGAACGACTACTGCGCGACCGCCTGCTGGGGCGAGTCGGGCGCGGACTGCCGGGCATGCTGCTGGCGCGCGGCGGTCACGGTGTTTTGCATCAGGAGAGCGATGGTCATCGGCCCGACGCCGCCCGGCACCGGAGTGATGGCGCGGGTCAGCGGCTGCACGTCGGCGAAGTCGACGTCGCCGACCAGCCGCGAACGGCCGTCCTCCTCGATGCGGTTGATGCCGACGTCGATGACCACCGCGCCGGGCTTGATCCACTCGGCCTTGATCATCCGCGGCCGACCGACCGCGGCGACCACGATGTCGGCCTTGCTGCACAGCGCCTGCGGGTTCCTGCTGCGCGAGTGCAGCACGGTCACCGTGCAGTCGGCGGCCAGCAGCAGGGCGGCCATCGGCTTGCCGACGATGTTCGAGCGACCGATCACCACCGCGTGCTTGCCGGCGAGATCGCCGAGGGTGTCGCGCAGCAGACGCATGCAGCCGGCCGGGGTGCAGGGCACCAGCACGTCGCGGCCCTGGCTGAGGCCGCCGACGTTCTCGCTGTGGAAGCCGTCGACGTCCTTGGCCGGGTCGATGGCCTGCAGCACCGCGGTCTCGTCGATGTGCCTGGGCAGCGGCAGCTGCACCAGGATGCCGTGCACGCTGGCGTCGGCATTCAGCGCGGCGACCAGCGCCAGCACCTGCTCGGCGCTGGCGTCGGCCGGCAGGCGATGCTCCAGCGAGCGGATGCCCACCTCGCCGGCGCGCAGCACCTTGTTGCGCACGTAGACGTGGCTGGCCGGGTCGTCGCCGACCAGCACCACGGCCAGTGCCGGCTCGATGCCTTCGGCCTTCAGGGCGATGACCTCGGCGGTCACCTCGGCGAGGACCCGCGCGGAGGCGGCCTTGCCGTCGATCAGTTGGCCGGGCGCGCTCATCGGAAGATCACCGTCTTGTCGTGGTTGAGGAACACGCGGTGCTCGAGGTGGTACTTGACCGCCTTGGACAGGGCCACGGTCTCGGTGTCGCGGCCGACGGCGACCAGGTCGTCCGGTGCGTAGTTGTGGTCCACGCGCTGCACTTCCTGCTCGATGATCGGGCCCTCGTCGAGGTCGGCGGTGACGTAGTGGGCGGTGGCGCCGATCAGCTTCACGCCGCGCTCGAAGGCCTGGTGGTAGGGCTTGGCGCCCTTGAAGCCGGGCAGGAACGAGTGGTGGATGTTGATGGCGCGGCCCGAAAGTTGCTCGCACAGATCGTCGGAGAGGATCTGCATGTAGCGCGCCAGCACCACCAGCTCGGTCCGGGTCTCGTCGACGATCTTCATCAGCTCGGCTTCCTGCTGGGCCTTGGTCTCCCTGGTCACCGGCAGGTAGATGAAGCGGATGCCCTCGCGCTCGGCCATCGGCCGCAGGTCGAGGTGGTTGGAGACGATGGCGGTGATCTGCATGTGCAGCTCGCCCTTCTGGTGGCGGTAGAGCAGGTCGGCCAGGCAGTGATCGAACTTGCTGACCATCAGCAGCACGCGCATCGGCTGGCTGGCGTCGTGCAGCTCCCAGGCCATGGCGAACTTGCCGGCCACGTCGACGAAGCCCTGCTCGATCACCGCGATATCGCCTTTGAGGCCGGCGTTGAAGCGGAACACCGCACGCATGAAGAAGGTGCCGCTGACCTCGTCGTCGAACTGCGCCATCTCGCTGATGTAGCAGCCGTGGTCGGCGAGGAAGGTGGTCACCGCGGCGACGATCCCGGAGGTCGCCGGGCAGCTGATCTTGATCACGTACTGGTTCGGAGCGTGTTGCATGTCGGGTCCTCGGGGTAGGGAGGCAGCGGTGGCAAGGCGGAAGGTGCGTCGGTGCAGGCCGATTTCATTCCTGAATATTTTTGACTGATGGGAATATATTTTTCGTGTTGGTGTTTTTATAAGCGAAGGAAAGCGGTGCGTCCATGCTTGAGGTGAATTTTTTTATCGTGCAGAGAATTTTTCGAGGCAGGCGCTGGGCAGCAGCCGGGTTGGGGGTTGCCCAGCGCCTCGGGAGGCGCAGGCGAGGGCAGGGGAAGGCATCCGCAGGCCGTTGCCGTCGCGGGGATGGTGCGCGCGGCGTGCCGCGCGCGCTCGCCCGCTCATCCTGCTTAACTGGGGAATGGCAACGACGGGGAGCAGCGCGCCATGGCCATCACCAACACGCAGTCGGGCACCAACGTCGTCGAGATCGCCGACGGCATCTACCGCATCAACACCCCGGTGCGGATGGAGGGCGGCGGCTTCTCGTTCAACCAGTACCTGCTGCTCGACGACGAGCCGCTGCTGTTCCACACCGGCCCGCGCAGGCTGTTCTCGCTGGTGCGCGAGGCGGTGGCCAGCGTGCTGCCGGTCGAGCGCCTGCGCTACATCGGCCTGTCCCACGTCGAGGCCGACGAGTGCGGCTCGCTCAACGAATGGCTGGCCGTCGCCCCGCAGGCGGTACCGCTGTGCGGCACGGTGGCGGCGCTGGTGTCGATCGACGATCTCGCCGACCGCCCGGCGCGGGCGCTCAAGGACGGCGAGACGCTGGCGCTCGGCCGGCGCGTCGTGCAGTGGTTGGACACCCCGCACCTGCCGCACGCCTGGGAGTGCGGCTTGCTGATGGAGCAAGGCACGCGGACCCTGCTGTGCGGCGACCTGTTCACCCAGGGCGGCGCCCGGCTGCCGGCGCCCCAGCGAGGCCTTCCGCGGGCAGATGGACTACTTCTCGCACAGCAGGTATGCCCGCGCCATGCTCGAGCGGCTGGCCGGCGCCGCCCCGACCACCCTGGCCTGCATGCACGGCAGCGCCTGGCGCGGCGACGGCGCCAGGCTGCTGCGGGCGCTGGCCGATGCGCTGGACGCCTGAGCGCCGCGGCGGGTTCAGCGCGCTTCGGGCTGCGGCAACTGCTCCGCCACCTGCTGGATCTGCTGGCGCAGCCAGCGGCGCAGGCGGTCGGCGTCGGTGCGTTCGTGCCAGATCTGCATCAGCTCGACGCGCGGCAGCTCGATGGGCAACGGGTGGATCACCAGCTCGGGGTCGCGCTCGGCGGCTTCCTCGGCGATGGCGCGCAGGCAGGTGAGCAGCAGGTCGGTGCCGCGGATCAGCCGGGTCGGGGCGATGAAGCTGGACAGCCCGGCCGCCACCCGCCGACTCAGCCCGCGCGCCTCCAGGGCGCGGTCGACCAGGCCGTGCAGGTCGCCGGTCAGGGTGGTCAGGAGGTGCTCGCAGGCGACGAAGGCGGCGAGGTCGAGGCCGCCGGCCAGCCGGGAGTTGTGCTTTGATGCCAGCACCACGAAGTCCACGCCGAACAGGCGCTGCTGGCGGAAGGTGTCCGGCAGGTTGGCGTAGAAGCCGGCGATGGCCAGGTCGCAGGTGCCTTTCTCCAGCTCCTCGCGCGGCAGCAGGCCGCGGGTGTTGTGGGTGATCAGCACCAGGTTGGGCGCCTGAGCGCGCAGCTGCGGCAGCAGGCGCGGCAGCAGGGTCTGCTCGATGAAATCGGTGGTGTACAGGTGGATGCGCTCGGCGCGGGCGAGGAAGTCGCGGCCCGCGCAGTGGTCGTAGAACGCCTCCAGCTCGCCGACCAGGCGCTGCACGGTCGGCGCCAGCTCGTGGGCGCGCGGCGTCGGCGTCAGCCCGCGCGGTGCGCGCACGAACAGCGGGTCGCCGAACTCGTGGCGCAGCTTGTTCAGCTTGTGGCTCAGCGCCGGCTGGCTGAGCGCCATGCGCGCCGCGGCCAGCGAGGCGTTGCGCTCCTGGTAGAGCACATGGAAGGCCAGCAGCAGGTTGAGGTCCTTGTTGGCGATATTCATTTGGCGAATACCAGGCATAGAAGCTTTCGAATTTCCGAATCATAGCCCTGCGCCTAAGATGCCCTCCATAGCGATCCACCGCCGCAAGGCCTGTTCCAGGAGAGTTCGATGAAGATTCTGATGGTGCTCACCTCCCACGACCAACTGGGCGACACCGGCCACAAGACCGGCTTCTGGCTGGAGGAATTCGCCGCGCCCTACTACGTGTTCAAGGATGCCGGCGCCGAAATCACCCTGGCCTCGCCCAAGGGCGGCCAGCCGCCGCTCGACCCGAAGAGCGACGACCCCGGCGCACAGACCGCCGCCACCCGCCGCTTCAATGAGGACGCCGCGGCGCGCGCCGCGCTGGCCAGCACCCTGACGCTGGATGAAGTGCGTGCCGAGGACTTCGACGCGCTGTTCTATCCCGGCGGCCATGGCCCGCTGTGGGATCTCGCCGAGGACGCCCGTTCGGTGGCACTGATCGAGCGCTTCCAGGCGCTCGGCAAGCCGGTCGGCGCGGTCTGCCACGCCCCGGCGGTGCTGCGCCACGCCAGGGGCGCCGACGGCCAGCCGCTGGTCCGGGGCCGCCAGGTCACCGGCTTCAGCAACAGCGAGGAAGACGCCGTGCAGCTGACCGATGTGGTGCCCTTCCTGGTCGAGGACATGCTCAAGGCCAACGGCGGCCAGTACAGCAAGGCCGCCGACTGGCAGAGCCACGTCGCCGTCGACGGCCTCCTGGTCACCGGGCAGAACCCGGCTTCCTCGGACGCCAGCGCCGAAGCGCTGCTCAAGCTGCTCGGCCACTGACGCTCTCGCGCCGGCCCCGCCCCGGGGCCGGCGCTTCGCTCCCCCTTGAATCCCGAATTCCGAGACGACTCCGCATGTCCGCACTGTTTTCCCCGTTCCAGCTCAAAGACGTCACCCTGCGCAACCGCATCGCCGTGCCGCCGATGTGCCAGTACAGCGCCACCGACGGCCTGATCAACGACTGGCACCTGCACCACTACGCCAGCATCGCCCGCGGCGGCGCCGGGCTGGTGATCGTCGAGGCCACCGCCGTCGCTCCGGAAGGGCGCATCACCCCGGCCTGTGCCGGCCTGTGGAGCGACGAGCAGGCGGCAGCCTTCGCCCCGGTGGCCCGCGCCATCAAGGCCGCCGGCGCGGTGCCGGGCATCCAGATCGCCCACGCCGGACGCAAGGCCAGCGCCAACCGCCCGTGGGAGGGCGACGACCACATCGCCGCAGGTGACGAACGCGGCTGGCAGACCATCGCCCCCTCGGCGATCCCCTTCGGCGCCCACCTGTCCAACGCGCCCAAGGCGATGAGCCAGGGCGACATCGCCCGCGTGCAGGCCGACTTCGTCGCCGCCGCGCGCCGCGCCCTTGAGGCCGGCTTCGAGTGGCTGGAGCTGCACTTCGCCCACGGCTACCTGGCGCAGAGCTTCTTCTCGCCGCACTCCAACCAGCGCGACGACCAGTACGGCGGCAGCCTGGCCAACCGCAGCCGCTTCCTCTTGGAAACCCTCGCCGCGGTGCGCGAGGTGTGGCCGGAGCACCTGCCGCTGACCGCGCGCTTCGGTGTGATCGAGTACGACGGCCGCGACGAAGAAACCCTCGAGGAGTCCATCGAGCTGGCCAAGGGTTTCCGTCGCGGCGGGCTGGACCTGCTCAGCGTCAGCGTCGGCTTCACCATCCCCGACACCAATATCCCGTGGGGCCCGGCCTTCCTCGCGCCGATCGCCGAGCGCGTGCGCCGCGAGGCCGAGCTGCCGGTGGCCTCGTCCTGGGGCATCGACAGCCCGGCCAACGCCGAGCGGGTGGTCGCCGACGGGCAGATGGACCTGGTGATGGTCGGCCGCGCCCACCTGGCCAACCCGCACTGGCCGCTCAAGGCCGCCCAGCAGCTCGGCGTCGAGCGGCCGACCTGGGTGCTGCCGGCGCCCTACGCGCACTGGCTGGAGCGCTACCGGGTGGCCGAGTGAGGGGAGGCGGGCGGGGCCGCCCCCGCCCGCCTCACACCACGTAGAGCTGCACCGCGGCGAAGTGCAGGCTGCTGCCGCCGATCACGAACAGGTGCCAGATGCCGTGCCAGTGGCGGAAGCGCTCGTCGAACACGAAGAAGATCACCCCGACCGTGTAGCAGATGCCGCCGGCGAGCAGCCAGATCACCCCGTCGTGGCCGAGCGCCTCGGCCAGCGGGCCGACCGCCAGCAGCGCGCTCCAGCCCATCAGCGCGTAGATCACCAGCGACAGCACCCGCGCCTCGGAGCGCGGCTTGAGCTCCTGCAGCATGCCCACCAGCGCCATGCCCCAGACCACGCCGAGCAGCACCCAGCCCAGCGGACCGCCGAGGCTGACCAGGCAGAACGGCGTGTAGCTGCCGGCGATCAGGAGGTAGATGGACAGGTGGTCGAGCTTGCGCAGGATGGCCTTCGCCCGGCCGCGCACGCTGTGATAGACGGTGGAGACGACGTAGAGCAGCACCAGCGTGCCGCCGTAGACCGCGACGCTGCCGATCTTCAGCGGCTCGCCCTCCCACAGCGCCTGCACCAGCAGGCTGAGCGCACCGATGAAGGCCAGCACCGCGCCGACCAGATGAGTCCAGGCGTTGAAGCGTTCGCCGTGGTACATGATCCCTCCCTCACGCATCCAGACTTGCATGAGGGCTCCGCAGCGGCGGCCGTGCGCTACGGGCCTTGGTTACAAGTTCAGCACAACTCGGAGGCGCCGCTAGGGGAAGCGGTGGCACGGATGCGCCCAGCCGACGAACGCCGGCGGCATCAGCGCAGACCGGCGACGATCTCGACGCTGCGCAGGCGGTGTTCGGGCTGGTAGGCGCTGCTGGCGAGAAGCCCGGCTCCCTCCCTACTTGAGCATGAACCCGGCAAAGAACTCGCTCAGCTCGGCATGGGCATCGAGCGGCAGGATGGTGGCGACGTGCTGGTCCGGGCGTACCACCACCATGCAGCCCTGCGCCCGGTCGATGCCGCGCTGGGCGAAGACGTCGTGCGCCGCGCTGGTCTGGAAGACCTTTTCGTAATCGCGCAGGCCGTACTTGCCCTTGGCCGGCCAGAGGAAGTCCGGCAGGGCGTCGATGGCCAGATCCTGCTGCTGGAACACCGCGTAGACGTCGATCACCGCGTCGATATCCGCCCCGGCCGGGGTGTACTGCCTGACCGGCGAGCTATCCGCGTTGGCCAGGAACTCGACCAGCCGGGCCGACTTGGAGGTCGAATCCAGCGGGCTGGGCGCATCGGCGAAGATGAAGATGCGCCAGCGGCCATCGGCCTTGTTCAGGTGTCCCAGATGCACCGGGCAACCATCCGCCACGCGCACGGCCTGGGCGGAATGGAAGCGCTGGCCGATCGGGAAGCCGCTCGCCAGCGCCTGGTGCTCGTGCCCCGTGCACAGCCAGGACTCGTCATAGCCGATCGAGGTGCCGGCGATGAAGCCGTTCTGCCGGGCGATGAACTTCTCGATCTCGGCGGTGCTGGTCTTCGCCGCGGTAGCGTCCTTGTTGGCGCGGGTGGCGACCAGCGCGGACATTTCGCGGTCGGCGTTGATCAGCATGAAGGCCACCTTGCGGCGCTCGGTGGCGTAGGTCTGCAGCAGCTTCGGCTGCGCCTTGCCCTGTAGCACCGCCGCCAGCTTCCAGCCCAGGTTGAAGGTATCCGGCAGCGAGGTGTTCAGGCCCCAGCCGCCTTTCGGGCTGTGGGTATGGCAGGCGTCGCCGGCGACGAAGGCACGCGGAATCAGGTTGTCCGGATTGCCCACCGGGGTGTCGTCGAAGCGCTCGGCAACGCGCTGGCCGACTTCGTAGATGGACCACCAGGCGACTTCCTTCACGTCCACCTGGTACGGATTCATGATCAGCTTGGCCTTGGCGATGACGTCATCGACGGTCATGTTCAGCTGCGAAGCCCGCTGATCCTTGCCCAGCAGGTCGAGCTCGACATACAGGCGCACCAGATAGCCACCCTCGCGCGGCACCAGCATCACCGCGCCGTTGTCCTTCGACTGGATGAAGCTCTTCACCCGGATATCCGGGAAGTCCGTCGCCAGCAGCACATCCATCACGCCCCAGGCCTTGTTGGCCGAGTCGCCCTGCAGCTCGATCCCCAGGTTCTTGCGCACCGCACTGCGGGCGCCGTCGCAACCCACCACATAGCGGGCCTTGATGGTTTCGACCTGGCCCGACTGACCGGCATCGTTGCGCTCGAAGGTCGCGGTGATCGGATAGGCGTGCAGATCCTGGGTCAGGCTCCGATCCACCACCAGCTCCACCAGGCGGCGGCTGTAATGCGGCACCAGATGGGTGACCGAATGCGCCATGCCGTCGAGCAGGATGTCGTGCAGGCGCGCCTGGTTCACCACGCAGTGGGTGAACTCGGACAGCCCCAGCCGCGCATCCGGCACCTTGTGCGTGCGCTTGATGTGCTGCGGATTCTGCGCATCCGGCTCCCAGAAGGCGTTCTGGTGCAGCTGGTAGGCTTCCTTCGCCAGCAGCTCGCTGCTGTTGAAGGCCTCCATGATTTCCATGGTGCGGCAGGAAATACCATCCGCCTGGCCAAACAGCATGGGCCCGGCCTTCTGCTCGACGATGCAGGTCCTGATGTCGGCAAAGTCCGCCAGCTGCCGCGCCAGCGCCAGACCCGCCGGGCCACAACCGACGATCAGCACATCGACCTCTTTCGGCAGATCGACCAGCGGCGGCGGCGCTGCCGGCTCACGCGCCGCATCGGGAATCTGGTAGTTGCCGGGCTTGAAGCCGTTCAGATGGTATTGCATGAGCAGAATCCTCTTGTCGTTGTTGTCGGCTGAGCGCAGGTCAGGACGCCGTCACTCTGCGTAGACACTGAGCAACAGCTTAGGTCGATAAGAGACACTGCCCTGTCCCCTGAAAATGGGGACACGGGGTGTGGAGTGGTTTGCCGGTATCGGATCACTGGCCCAGTCCGGCACAGTGCACCGGGATTGGTTGAAGATCGCTGCGCGAATCTTCGACCCTGCGCCTGAACCCCAGACGCTCCGCGTCCAGCCGCGGGAGCGGCCGGGTGGCGCGCCCACGCAGGAGTGTGGGCGCGTTCATCATAAATCTGCTCCCCTTTTCTGGACCTTGATGGTGCAGGCGGCGTAGGCGGGCTGAGTGCGATGTTTGGTCTTCATGCTGCCATGGTCGGCGGCAGGGGCATGGTGTTACAGGTTGAGGGGGGGCAGCAGCTTTGTGTGGGGGTGATCTGCATAGAAAATATCGACATGCAGTGAGTAGTCCGGCAAGTACGCCATGGCCCGATTGTCGGCGAGCACCAGTTTAGCTTTTAGGTCGGACTCTCCGTCGTACCCTCTGCCCTTCAGCTTGTCGAGAAGCTGTGGCAGGTTACGCTCCAAGTCAGTCTGCAGCGCTGCAATTTGCGCCTTCTGGCGATCAGCAAGACGGATAGCCTCAATCGAGGTGCTGTGAGTTCCGAAACCATGCATCCCGCCAAGCGGACCATAGGCTGTCCCATCCGCTACTACAGAGAGCTGGGCATACTGCTTTTTCCGCAGCGCTGTTCTCTGATCTTCTGTTTGCTGGACAGCAGAGACGCCACGCTGCTTGAATCTTGCTATCTCATCTGGCCAGTTGCGGTGGAGGATCTCGATTAGCTCTACTTTGCTCCATGGGGCAGGTCTGTGCGAGTAAACCCCGATTGCATGAAAGGTAGTGGCTGTCACATAGCCCATGACCAGTGGACCAGTGCGGTCTAGGAAGTTCGGCTTTTTGGGATGGGGATGCATGTTGAGATGGAAATGATGTATGCCCCAATCGTTCAGCAAATGGTCACGATTAAAGAGGGACTCGTGATTAGTGCTGAGGTGTGGGTTGAGGTTATAGCCCTCGCGCACCTTCTTTGCGAAGGCAGGCCAGTCAGTTCTGGGGTCCACAGGGGGAGCAAATACATCGGACAGTTTCAGTTCTCGAGGCTGAGCACTCACCCTTCGCCGAGCTGAATCGAAGTAGTGCCGGGGAATATCAGCTCTGCAGAGGTTGTCAATCTGCTCTCCCCAACAAGCCCTCATCTCAGCAGTCAGGTGATCAATCCAGTCATCCACAAAATCCGCAACTAGCTTTGGCATCTCGCATCCTTTCATTGAGCAACCGCAAGGGCCGTTAGGGAAACTTGAAATAGCCAAGTAGGGTACATAACTCGCGCAGCGATTACCTACCAGTCGGGCTGCGGCGTGGAGAGCGGTAGAAGATCGCTGCGCGAGTCTTCTACCCTACGACTTCAGGCGCCCGCATCCTTCAACAGCAACACCTTGCTGTAATCCAGAAACTCGTCCAGATGCTTCTCGATGATGGCCACGGTGATCGGCAGTTGCAGGGCCTGGTAGTCGTGCACGGCGATGTTGCGGAAGCCGACCATGCGCTTGAGGCTGTCGGCCAGCGCGGCGTCGATCCAGCTGCTTTGGGCGAGCAGGGTGAACACGTCGCGGGCGCTTTGCGGCACGCCGAGGCGTTCGCGGCGGATCAGGTGCTGGCCCATGTCCAGCGCCGCTTCGCAGGCGCGCTGGATGTTGAGGATGGCGGCGTCCTGGCGGGTGTAGTCGGTGGCGAAGGTGTCGGGGCCGCGCTGGTATTCCTCGCGGGCGCGCTTGACGCAGCGCTCGATGGTCGCCGCCTTGTTGATCAGTACGTCATCGGCCATACACGGTTCCCTCCTTGCCAATGTCGGCCAGCAGTCCGGAGCGGGCGCTGTCCAGTGCGGTTTTTTCGCTGAGCACGGCGGCTTCGTAGATTGCCGCCTGAGCATCCTTTGCCCACCAGCGCTGGCCGGTGGTGACGATCTGGTACTGCATCACGGTGGATGCGGCGCGCAGGTCGAGCAGGTCGACGGGGCAGCCGGCGAGGTCGGCCAGGTCGCCGGACAGGTTCCACAGCTCCAGTGGATCGGCATAGCCGGCCACCAGCACGGCCAGGTCCAGGTCGCTGTCGGGGCGCGCGGTGCCCTGGATGCGGCTGCCGAAGGCGTATACCGCCAGTAGCTTCGGCACCCGGGCTTGCAGGGCGTGCAGGATGGCCGTGCGGTTCATGCCTCACTCCTTCCCATAATTCACCACCGACAGCAGCTTGATCGGCACCTTCACCAGCTGCTCCGGGCCGTGCGGCACTTCGCCGTCGAAGGTCAGGCTGTCGCCGGGTTGCATGGGGTAGAGCTGGTTGCCGTGGCGGTAGACCAGTTCGCCTTCCAATAGATGGAGGAACTCGGTGCCGGGGTGGGAGAAGGTCGGGAACTCCTCGCTGGCGTCGTCCATGTCGATCATGTAGGCCTCGAAGTTCTTCTTCGGCCCGCGCACGTGGTTGAGCAGGTGGTAGGTGTGGCCCTTGTCGGTGCCGCGGCGGACCACTTCCATGCCTTCGCCGGATTTGACCAGCAGCGCGCCGCTGCCTTGCTGGTCGTACTGGGCGAACAGCTTGGACATGGGCATGCCCAGCACGTCGCACAGGCGGCTGAGGGTGTCGAGGCTGGTGGAGACCTGGGCGTTCTCGATCTTGCTGAGCATGCCCTGGCTGATGCCGGCGATGCGCGCGACGTCGGCGATCTTCAGTTCCTGGGCCAGGCGCTGACGCTTGATCTGCATGCCCAGGTACTGCTCGAGCTTGAGGCGGTGCTGGCCGTCGGCGGTGTCTTTCATGCGTCGCTGCACTTTTTCAGTTCAAGAATTTAATTTTCGCACCAAGAATGTACGGCGCGGGGCCGGCGTTCGGGCTCCCGGTGCGACGCTTTCGCGTTATGAAAGCATCTTTCCCATATAGATAGAAGGATCCGGGTCCCGGCGGGGTTTCGCGGCGGTTCCGGCGCGGGTTGGCAAGCCGTTTGCATTTCTCTTGGTGAAAGTAAGTTTCCCTTGCGGAATAGACAGCCTGCAGCCGAGGAGCCCACCGCCCATGTTGCCCAGCGAAACCCGGAAAATCATCGACCAGCACGGCATCAGGTACGTGCTGGCGCAGTTCGTCGACATCCATGGCGCCGCCAAGACCAAGTCGGTACCGGTCTGCGGTCTGCAGGCGGTGGCCGAGGACGGCGCCGGCTTCGCCGGGTTCGCCATCTGCGGCATGGGCATGGAGCCCCACGGTCCGGACTTCATGGCCCGCGGCGACCTCTCCACCCTGATTCCGGTGCCGTGGCAGCCGGGTTACGGCCGGGTGCTGTGCATCGGCCACGTCGACGGCCAGCCGTGGCCCTACGACAGCCGCTACGTGCTGCAGCAGCAGGTGCAGCGCCTGGCCGACAAGGGCTGGACCCTGAACACCGGCCTGGAGCCGGAGTTCAGCCTGTTCCGCCGCGACGCGGCCGGCACCCTGCAACTGGTCGACGCTTCCGACAACCTCGACAAGCCCTGCTACGACTACAAGGGCCTGTCGCGCTCGCGCGAGTTCCTCGAAAGGCTGACCGAGGCGCTGCAGCCGGTCGGCTTCGAGATCTACCAGATCGACCACGAGGACGCCAACGGCCAGTTCGAGATCAACTACACCTACAGCGACGCCATGACCTCGGCGGACCGCTTCACCTTCTTCCGCATGGCCGCCGGCGAGATCGCCAACGAGCTGGGGATGATCTGCTCGTTCATGCCCAAGCCGGACCCCAGGCGCGCCGGCAACGGCATGCACTTCCACCTGTCGATCAGCAGCGCGACCAACAAGAACCTGTTCCATGACGCCAGCGACCCGAGCGGCATGGGCCTGTCGAAGCTGGCCTACCACTTCATGGCCGGCCTCTTGGCCCACGGTCCGGCGCTGTGCGCCTTCGCCGCGCCGACGGTGAACTCCTACAAGCGCCTGGTGGTGGGCCGCTCGCTGTCCGGGGCGACCTGGGCGCCGGCGTTCATCACCTACGGCGCCAACAACCGCTCGGCGATGGTACGCATCCCCTACGGGCGCATCGAGTTCCGCCTGCCGGACGCCGGCTGCAACCCCTACCTGGTGACCGCCGCGATCATCGCCGCCGGCCTCGACGGCATCGACCGCCAGCTGGAGCCGGGCGCGGCGTGCAACGAGAACCTCTACACGCTGAGCCTGGAGGAGATCGCCGCGCGCGGTATCCAGACCCTGCCGCAGAGCCTCAAGGAGGCCTGCGACGCGCTGGAGGCCGACCCGCTGTTCGCCGAGGTGCTCGGCCCGCAGATCGTCGGCGAGTTCATCAAGCTCAAGCGCATGGAGTGGGTGGAGTACAGCCGCCACGTCTCCGACTGGGAAATCCAGCGTTACACCGAATTTTTCTGACCCGCTTCGGGCCGTCGCCCAGAGGCGGCGGCCACCTGCCTCCGAAGGAGAGTGAACATGTGTGGAATCGTAGGTCTCTACCTGAAGAACCCGGCGCTGGAGTCCCAGCTCGGCAAGCTGTTCGAGCCGATGCTGCTGGCGATGACCGACCGCGGCCCGGACAGCGCCGGCTTCGCCATCTACGGTGACGAAGTGGCCGACGGCTGGGTCAAGCTGACCCTGCAGAGCGTCGACGCCAGCTACGACTGGAAGCACCTGATGGGCGCGCTGGAAGGCCGCCTGGGCTGCTCGCTGGACTGGTTCCGGAACGCCAGCGCCGCGGTGCTCAAGGTCGCCGCCGCGGAGGGCGCGGTGCGCGCCGCGCTCGCCGAGCTGGCGCCGGAGGTGCGCATCATGAGCGCCGGGCAGAGCATCGAGATCCTCAAGGGCATGGGCCTGCCGAAGGAGATCGCCGAGCGCTTCCAGCTGGCGAACATGAAGGGCAGCCACATCATCGGCCACACCCGCATGGCCACCGAGAGCGCGGTGACCATGGAGGGCAGCCACCCGTTCTCCACCGGCGCCGACCTGTGCCTGGTGCACAACGGCTCGCTGTCCAACCACTTCCGCCTGCGCCAGGAGCTCAAGCGCAAGGGCATCGCCTTCGAGACCCTCAACGACACCGAAGTGGCCGCCGGCTACCTGACCTGGCGCCTGCGCGAGGGCGACTCGCTGAAGGCGGCGCTGGACCACGCGCTGGAAGACCTCGACGGCTTCTTCACCTTCGCCATCGGCACCCGCAACGGCTTCGCGGTGATCCGCGACCCGATCGCCTGCAAGCCGGCGATCCTCGCCGAGACCGACGACTACGTGGCCATGGCCTCGGAGTACCAGGCGCTGGCCAGCCTGCCGGGCATCGACAAGGCCCGGGTCTGGGAGCCCGAGCCGGCGACCATGTACATCTGGGAAAAGACTGCCTGAGGAGCGCACGCATGAAGACCATCGACCTTTCCAAAGCTGAAGTGCGCGATCTGAACCAGGCCCTGCACGACCAGGCATCGAGCCTCGAAGAGCGCGAGTGGGTGGTGACCCAGCCGGACGGCAAGCACAACCTCGCCGTCGGCGTGAACGAAGCGCTGAGCATCGATATCCAGGGCCATGCCGGCTACTACTGCGCCGGGATGAACCAGAAGGCCACCATCACCGTGCACGGCAACGTCGGCGTCGGCGTGGCGGAGAACATGATGTCCGGCTCGGTACGGGTGAAGGGCAGCGCCTCGCAGGCCGCCGGTGCCACCGCCCACGGCGGGCTGCTGGTGATCGAGGGCGACGCCGGCGCGCGCTGCGGCATCTCGATGAAGGGCGTCGACATCGTGGTCGGCGGCAGCATCGGCCACATGAGCTGCTTTATGGGCCAGGCGGGCAGGCTCGTCGTCTGCGGCGATGCCGGCGACGCGCTGGGCGATTCGTTGTACGAGACGCGCATCTACGTGAAGGGCACGGTCAAGTCGCTGGGCTCGGACTGCATCGAGAAGGAGATGCGCGCCGAGCACCTGGAGGAGCTGGCCGAGCTGCTCAACCGCGCCGGCTTCGCCGAGGACCCGAAAGCCTTCAAGCGCTACGGCTCGGCTAGAGCGCTGTACAACTTCAAGGTCGACAACGCGTCCGCCTACTGATTGCCCACCGGGCCGCCGCGCGGCCCGGCCACCCGATTCCGGCCCGTCGGCGAGCTGCCGGCCGGCCACGAGGAGTAGCCCCATGAGCGAGAAGATCACCCCGGTGCTGCGCGAGTCCGCCACCTTCGACCGCCTGACCATCCAGGAAATCCAGCGCGCCGCGGAAACCGGCATCTACGACATCCGCGGCGGCGGCACCAAGCGCAAGCTGCCGCACTTCGACGACCTGCTGCTGCTCGGCGCCAGCATGTCGCGCTACCCGCTGGAAGGCTACCGCGAGAAGTGCGGCACCGACGTGGTGCTCGGCACCCGCTTCGCCAGGAAGCCGATCCACCTGAAGATCCCGGTGACCATCGCCGGCATGAGCTTCGGCGCGCTGTCGGCCAACGCCAAGGAAGCCCTCGGCCGCGGCGCGACCATCGCCGGCACCAGCACCACCACCGGCGACGGCGGCATGACCCCGGAGGAGCGCGGCCAGTCGCAGCACCTGGTCTACCAGTACCTGCCGTCGCGCTACGGCATGAACCCCGACGACCTGCGCAAGGCCGACGCCATCGAGATCGTCCTCGGCCAGGGCGCCAAGCCGGGCGGCGGCGGCATGCTGCTGGGCATGAAGGTCACCGAGCGCGTCGCCGGCATGCGCACCCTGCCGGTCGGCGTCGACCAGCGCTCCGCCTGCCGCCACCCGGACTGGACCGGCCCGGACGACCTGGCGATCAAGATCGCCGAGATCCGCGAGATCACCGACTGGGAAAAACCGATCTACGTGAAGATCGGCGCCAGCCGCCCGTACTACGACGTCAAGCTGGCGGTGAAGGCCGGCGCCGACGTGATCGTCCTCGACGGCATGCAGGGCGGAACGGCCGCGACCCAGGAAGTGTTCATCGAGCACGTCGGCATCCCGATCCTCGCCGCCATTCCGCCGGCCGTGCAGGCCCTGCAGGAGATGGGCATGCACCGCGAGGTGCAGCTGATCGTCTCCGGCGGCATCCGCACCGGCGCCGACGTGGCCAAGGCCATGGCCCTGGGCGCCGACGCGGTGGCCATCGGCACCGCCGCGCTGATCGCCCTCGGCGACAACCACCCGCGCCTGGACGACGAGCTGAAGCAGATCGGCTCGGCCGCCGGCTACTACGACGACTGGCAGAACGGCCGCGACCCGGCCGGCATCACCACCCAGGACCCGGAGCTGTCCAGGCGCCTCGACCCGGTGGAGGGCGGCCGCCGCCTGGCCAACTACCTGCGCGTGCTGGTGCTGGAGGCGCAGACCATGGCCCGCGCCTGCGGCAAGTCGCACCTGCACAACCTCGACCCCGAGGACCTGGTGGCCCTCACCGTGGAAGCCGCGGCCATGGCCCGCGTGCCGCTGGCCGGCACCGGCTGGATTCCGGGGCAGCAGTTCTGAGTCGCCGGGCGGGCGCCGGCAGCGTACCGGCGCCCACCCCTACAGCCGGGCATCCCGGCCAGAAACTCGCTTCGCATGTCACGACTGCCAGGAATCCTTCATGACCGTTTGAGGAGCTTCACCATGTCGATCACCGCATCAGGTTCCACTCCGCTACACCGCACACTGAGCCGCGCCCTGCCGCTGCTGCTGATGGCCTTCGCGCCGCTGGCGCTGGCCGAGGAGGCGACGCTGGATGTCGGCGCCACCGCCTGGATGATGACCGCCACCGTGCTGGTGCTGTGCATGTGCCTGCCGGGCCTGGCGCTGTTCTACGGCGGCCTGGTGCGCGCCAAGAACATGCTCTCGCTGTTCTCCCAGTGCTTCGCCATCGCCGGGGTGATCGGCGTGCTCTGGGTGCTCTACGGCTACAGCCTGGTGATCGACACCACCGGCATGGCGGAAGGCGAGTACAGCTTCAACAGCTTCGTCGGCGGCCTGGAGCGCGCCATGCTCGCCGGCCTGAGCGGCGACAGCCTGGTGCTGGGCATGCCGGAAGGGGTGTTCATCACCTTCCAGCTGACCTTCGCGATCATCACCCCGGCGCTGATCGCCGGGGCCTTCGCCGAGCGCATGAAGTTCGTCGCCGCGGTGCTGTTCATGGCGCTGTGGTTCACCTTCGTCTACGCGCCGATGGCGCACATGGTCTGGGGTGGCCCGGGTGCGCTGATGCACAACTGGGGGGCGCTGGACTTCGCCGGCGGCACCGCGGTGCACATCAATGCCGGGGTCGCCGCGCTGGCCGCCTGCCTGCTGCTCGGCAAGCGCAAGGACTACCCGCACGGCGAGATCCGCCCGCACAACCTGCCGCTGGCGATGACCGGCGCGGCGCTGCTGTGGGTCGGCTGGTTCGGCTTCAACGTCGGCTCGGCGGCCGGGGTCGGCACGGTGTCGGGCATCGCCATGCTCAACACCCAGCTGGGCGCCAGCGCCGGCATCGTCGGCTGGATGCTCGCCGAGCTGCTCAAGGCCGGGCGGCCGAGCGCCATGGGCCTGGCTTCCGGGGCCATCGCCGGCCTGGTCGGCATCACCCCGGCCTGCGCCTACGTCGGCCCGGGCGGCGCGCTGGCCATCGGTCTGCTCAGCGGCGTGTGCTGCTACCTGGCGGTCACCTCGCTGAAGCGGCGCCTGGGCTACGACGACAGCCTCGACGTGTTCGGCCTGCACGGCGTCGGCGGGGTGGTCGGCGCGCTCCTCACCGGGGTGTTCTGCGTGCCGGCGCTGGGCGGCCACGTCGAGGGCAGCGAGATCCTGCCGCAGGTCTGGGCGCAGGCGAAGAGCGTGGTGTTCACCTTCGTCTACTGCTTCGCGGTCAGCTGGGTGCTGCTCAAGCTGGTCGACAGGCTGGTCGGCCTGCGCGTCGACGAGCAGGCCGAGGACCTCGGCCTCGATCTGGCCGAACACAACGAGCGGGCCTACAGCCACTGAGCGAAACTCCGCAGCAGAAGACGCCGGGCACTGCCCGGCGTTTTCGTTTGCGCGGCTCTTGGCTGGGCCACGGCGCTGCCCCTATCCTCTGCCTGCCGGGCGCCCTCGCGAGCGTCCGGCCGAGAACAAGAACAAGATGTGACGCAGAGGTGGCTATTGATCGTTCCACGTTACTGGGCCGAGGCCCGTGTGCAGTATCGACGCAAGCAGCGGCAGATCACCGTGCGCCGTTTCGGCTGGTCGGACGTCAGCCAGGCCGAGGCGCAGGCCCACGCCGAACGGCGCGCGCAGGACGCGCTGGACGGCCTGCGCGACGGCGAGAAGCTGCCGCGCCGCGAGCCCAGGGTGGCCTACAACGGCGCCGACGGGGTGCCGATCCGCGAGGAAATCGTCGCCCGCCACGACGAGGTGCTGGTGACCCGCAACGCCTACGGCGCGCGCTGCCTGAATACCCCGGACGTGCTGTTCGCCGACATCGACTTCGCCGGCCGGCCGGACCTGCGCTTCGCCAGCGGGCTCTTCGCCGCGCTGGCGGCGCTGGCCCTGCTGGCTGGCTGGGTCAGCGGCTCGGTGCTGGTGCTGGCGGGCCTGCTGCTGGTCGCGCTGTGCGCCTCGGGGGCGCTCTGCGCGCCGCTGCACCGTCTCTACCAGCAGTTCCACGGCGGTCCGCTGGTCGCGGCGCGCAAGCGCATCCTGCGCTTTCTCGAACGCAATCCGGAGTGGAGCTTCCGCTTGTACCGTACCCCGGCCGGGCTGCGGGTGCTGGCCACCCACCGCACCTTCGCTGCCGGCGATCCGGCGGTGGCGCGCTGCTTCGCCGCGCTGGGCGCCGACCCGCTGTACGCGCGCATGTGCCAGCGGCAGAGGTGCTTCCGCGCCCGGCTCAGCGCCAAGCCCTGGCGCATCGGCTTCACCCAGCGCCTGCAGACGCGCAGCGGCGCCTGGCCGGTGGCGGCGGAGCGCCTGCACCTGCGCCGCGACTGGGTCGAGCGCTACGAGGCGGCGGCCAGCGGCTATGCGGCCTGCAGCTTCCTCGAGGTGCTCGGCAGCGGGGTGGTGGCGCCGGCGGTGGCCCGCGTGCAGTGGCTGCACGACGAGCTGTCGGGGGCGGCCAGCGGGCGGCCGATCGCCTGAGCGGTGCGCCTCATTCCTTGACGTTCATGTATTCCCGCGCCCAGGCGATGTAGTCGTCCGGGTGGGTGTACTTGGTCACCAGTTCCGAGGCGCTCAGGCCGTTGCCGGCGGCGATGCCGCGCTGCTCGCGCAGGCTGTCGTAGGTGGCCTTGATCGCCGCGAAGTAGGCGCCGTGGCCGTCGACCACGATGCGCACGCCGAGGTCGGCCAGGCGGCTGTCGTCGCGCAGCTCGGGGTTGCCGTAGGTGACCAGCATCAGTGGCACGTGCAGGTCTTCGGCGATGGCTTCGAGGTGGGCGAAGTCCTGCACGCCGACCAGGCAGATGCCGTCGGCGCCGGCGTCCTGGTAGGCGCGGGTGCGGTGGATCACGTCGGCGACCGGCTGCACGCCGGCGTGGGTGCGGGCGATGATCGCCAGCGCCTTGTCGTCGCGCACTTCCTGGGCGGCGCGCAGCTTGCCGATGCCTTCCTCGACGCTGATCAGGTCGTAGGACTTGCGGCCGAACTGGGCCGGCAGCAGGGTGTCCTCGAGGGTCAGCGCGGCGACCCCGGCGCGCTCCAGCTCGATGACCGTGCGCATGGCGTTGAGCGCGTTGCCGTAGCCGTGGTCGGCGTCGGCGATCACCGGCAGGCGCGCGACCCGGCCGATGCGGGTGGCCTGCTCGGCGAACTCGCTGAGGGTGATCAGCGCCACGTCGGGGGCGGCGAGCACCTGCAGCGAGGCGACCGAGCCGCCGAGGATGCCGACCTCGAAGCCGAGGTCGGCGGCGATGCGCGCCGACAGCGGGTCGAACACCGAGGCGGTGTGGTAGCAGGCGTCGCTGGCGAGCAGGGCACGGAAGGCTTTGCGCAGCTGGTGGTGACAGGATTTCTGCATGCTTGTTGTCCCTTGGGTCTTTGTCTTGTCTTGTACCTGTCAAGTATTGCAAATCCTGTACCCGAAGGTCGTATTGCGCTCTTTTCGCGGGCTTGAACGGCGAGTCCGCCGATGGCGTGGCGGGCGGGCGCCACTACCGGCTCCGCGAGTGGCGGAAATCCGCCTGGATCGCGAGCGCCGCCGGCCTGCCGGGGCCTTCCGCTGCCCCGACCTTGTGCTAGGTTTTCCTGATCGCCGATCACCGAGGATGCGCGCATGAAGCTCTACTACACGCCGGGCGCCTGCTCGCTGGCGCCGCACATCGTGCTGTGCGAGCTGGGCCTGCCCCACGAGCTGGTCAGGGTGGACCTGAAGACCCATACCCTCCCGGACGGGAGCGACTACTACGCGATCAATCCCAAGGGCTACGTGCCGGCCCTGGAGCTGGAGTACGACCAGGTGCTCACCGAGGATGCGGTCATCCTGCAGTACCTGGCCGAGCTCAAGGCCGACGCCGGCCTGCTGCCGCCGGCCGGCAGCATGGAGCGCTGGCGCGCGCTGGAATGGTTGAATTTCATCGGCAGCGAACTGCACAAGGGGCTGGGCACGCTGTTCAACCCGGCGGTCACCCCGGAGTGGCGGCAGGCGGTGCTGGAGCGGGTGTTCCTGCGCCTGGGGCTGGTCAACCAGGCCCTGCAGGGCAGCGATTTCCTTTGCGGCCGGCACTTCACGGTCGCCGACGCCTACCTGTTCACCATCGTCGGCTGGACGGCGTTCATGAGGATCGACCTGGCGCCCTGGCCGGCGCTGGCGGCCTATCAGGCGCGGATCGCCGAGCGTCCGGCGGTGCGGCAGGCGCTGCGCGAGGAGGGGCTGCTCAAGTAGCGGGCTCGCTAACGCAAGAGGGGCGCCCGCAGGCGCCCCTCTTGCCGTCGGCCGGGAATGGCTTACAGGCTCTTCGAGACCGAGGCGACGAAGGTGGCGTCGCAGTAGTCGGACTTGCCGGCGAAGGTGCGGCAGTCGTTGCTGCTGAGGTCGGTGTCGGTGTAGGTCAGGCCGAAGTCCAGGCCGGCCAGGGTCTTGGTCAGACCGATCGACCAGTCGTTGTAGGAGTCCTCGCCGCTGGCGAAGGTGGCGTCCTTGAAGTCGTACTTGCCGTACTGCAGGGCCAGGCCGATTTCGTAGGGCAGGGTGTACTCGTAACCCAGGTAGGTGTACAGGGTGCTGTCGTCGCCGCCGAAGTCGCTCGAGTAGGCGGCGCCGACGCTGACGCCGTAGGCGGTGACGCTGCCGTAGTACTCGCTGAAGTTCAGGTCGCTGTCGCCCGGGTATTCGTACTGGATCCAGCCCAGGTCGTAGGAGACGTTTTCGGTGATCTCGCCGCCGAAGCCCAGGTAGTAGTCGAATTCCACCGAGGCGTCGCCGCCGAAGTCGACGTTGGACGCCCAGGTACCGATGTACAGGCCGCTTTCGTGGACCACGTCGAGGCCGCCCTGGATGGCGCCCTTGCCCTGGGTCTGGGAGATGCCGCGGAACATGTAGTCCGAGGTCAGGGCGGCGTTCATGCTGACGTCGAAGTCACCCACCGGGCTCTGTACGGTTTCCGCGACGGCGAGGCTGCTGGCGGATACGGCGCTGGCGGCGGCGATGGCGAGAGTCAGTTTCTTGAGCATGGTCTTTGTCCCTTTGGTGGCAGCGAGGGTTCATTCCTCGGCTTGATAGTTCTGATGCAGCTTTGGAATAAGCTGAGTCGATCTATGCATTTGCCTTGCCAGACTTGAAAAAGACCAATTAAAACAATGGGTTGAGTGATTTTTGCGAGAGTGCCGAGCGATCCGGCGAATGGCCGTCGGGCGGGGCGGCGCCCCACGATGGGGCACCGTCCGGGGGCGCGAGCCTTCTGCTGGGGCCGCCGGACCGGTCGGCGCTTCAGGCGCTCAGGCGCTCGCGCAGGCGGCCGAGCATGCCCAGCAGATTGCCGACCCTGAGCCGCTCGGATTCCTCCCTGGGCGCCTCGGCGACGCGCGTCGGCGCCGCCTGCGGTTGCGCGCGCCAGCTCTGCGCCTGGCGCGCGGCGGCGCTGAGGCCCTTCTCGAACAGGCCCGGACGGATCGGCTTGGGCAGGTAGCGGAAGATCTGCGCCTCGTTGATCAGGCGCAGCAGCGACTGGGTGTCGCGAAACGGCGTGACCACCAGGCTGAGCAGGCGCGGATGGGCCTGGGCCAGGCTCTTGAGCAGCGGCGCGGTGTCCTCGCCGGCCAGCCGCAGGTCGCTGATCAGCAGGTCGACGCTCTCGCTGTTGAGCAGCCGGACGGCCTCGCCGAGGCTGCGCGCGTGCAGCAGGCGGTGGCCGCCGGCGGCGCAGAAGTCGGCGACGCTGGCTCGGGTCTGCGCGTCGTCGTCGAGCAGCAGCACGCCGAGCGGCACGGCGGCGATGGCCTCGGGCGGCTCCGGGGGCAGCTGCCGGACGGCGATCTCCGCCGCCTGGCGCAGGGTGAAGGCCATCTCCTGCGGGTCCCAGGGCTTGGTCAGGTAGCGGAAGATGCCGCCGCTGTTGAGCGCCTCGACCGCGGCGTCGAGGTCCGAGTAGCCGGTGAGCAGGATGCGCAGGGTCTGCGGGGCGATGGCGCTGGCCTGCTCGAGCAGTTCGGCGCCGCTCATCTGCGGCATGCGCTGGTCGCTGACGACGATCTCGATCCGCTCGTTCTTCAGGCGCTCGAGGGCGCGGCGCGGGTCGCTCTCGGTGAGCACCTCGTACTGACGACGGAACTGCATGGCGAGGCTGCGCAGGATGCGCTCCTCGTCGTCGACGAACAGGATGCGGGGCGGCGTGGTCATGTCAGGCACTCTCCTGGAGGCGGGGCGCTTGCGGGCGCGGCAGGCGGATCAGGAAGCGCGTGCCGCGCCCCGGTTCGGAGGCGACGCGGATGCTGCCGCCGTGCCCCTGGACGATCTTGAAGCAGATCGACAGGCCGAGGCCGGTGCCCTGGCCGACCGGCTTGGTGGTGAAGAACGGGTCGAAGATCCTCGCCCGCACCTCGGGCGGCATGCCCTTGCCGCTGTCCTGCACGGAGACGAGCACCGCGGCGTCGTCGGCCCAGGTCTTGATCAGGATGCGGCCGCAGCCGTCCATGGCCTGGGCGGCGTTGTTGAGCAGGTTGAGCAACACCTGGTTGATCTGCGACGGCGCGCAGGGAATGCGCGGCAACTCGCCGAGGCGGGCGATCACCTCGGCGCGGTCCTTGAGGTTGTTGCGGGCGATCAGCAGGGCACTGCGCACGCAGTCGTTGAGGTCGACCTCCTCGCTCATGGCGCGGTCGAGGCGGGCGAAGTCCTTGAGGCCGACCACCAGCTCGCCGATCTGCTCGAGGCCGTAGAGGGTGTCGTCGAACAGCTGCTCGAGGTCCTCGGCCAGGCCGTCGGCGGCGGCGGCCTCGCGGCGTCGGCCGGCGGCGTCGAGGGCGCTGGCCAGGCGGGTTTCGTCGCAGGCCGGGTCGTGCAGGCAGGCGATCAGCTCGCGCTGCGACTCGGCCAGTTCCAGCAGCGGGGCCTGCAGTTCGCGCAGCAGCTGCACGTTGTTCTTCACGTAGCCGAGCGGGGTGTTCAGCTCGTGGGCGACGCCGGCGACCATCTGGCCCAGCGAGGCCATCTTCTCCGACTGCACCAGCTGGGCCTGCGACTCCTTGAGGTCGAGCAGGGTGCGGCGCAGCACCGCGTTGCGCTGGGCGACGCGCTTTTCCATGGCCTTGAGCAGGTCGAGCACGGTGCCGAGGCCCCGGTAGCGGCCGGCGCCGTCGACCAGGATGAAGTCCTCGGTGATCGGGTAGCTGAGCTGCGAGGTGACCACCTGGGCGGCTTCTTCCAGCCGAGTCTCCAGACCGACCACCAGCGGGGCGGGGTTCATCACCTCGCTCACCGGCTTGCGGCCGTGCAGGTCGCGGCCGAAGCGCAGCATGAAGATGTCCTGCAGGGCGTAGCGGCTGATCAGGCCGAGCGGCCTGCCATCGGCGTCGACCACCGGCAGCGACAGGAAGGCCTTGCAGTCCGGGGTGAGCAGGCGGTCGGCGACGTCGGCGATGCACATCTGCGGATCCAGAGGCGCCACGGGCATGAGCAGGTAGGACAGGGCACTCTTGGCGGTCATGGCGGCTCCCGGTCTCCTGTTGCGAGAGGCCGCCATTGAAGCAGCACAAGGTTGCGAAGTTGTGACCGCGATCCCGGGCGCTGCGGCGGTTTTCCGGCGGGCTTGCGTGCGCCGGCCGGCGAATAACTTCCCCGCCGGGCCTTGGCATCGGCGAGAATGCCGGCCAGTTTCCTTGGCTCCCACAGGACCTCTCCATGAAAGACCAGCTGGTTGAGCTGATCACCCTGATCAGCTCGGGCTGCATGCGCGACGAGGAGATCGCCCGCATCGCCGACGAGGCCGCCCAGGCCTATGCCGATCCCGCGGCGTTCCTCGCCGCCAACCCGGACGTCAACTACGACGACGACTTCCCGATCCCGCTGGGCGAGTGGGTGGTGGTCGGCAGCCTCCCGGACACCGTGCTGTTCCAGGCCGACGACGGCCAGCAGCTGTTCCAGCAGATCCGCGACTCCTTCGGGCCGGACGTGCCCTTCGTGCTGACCGCCAAGCAACTGGCCAGGGCCGACCTGCTCGCCGCCCTGCGGCGCATCCAGGTGCAGCTCGGCGCGCTCTATCCGGAGAAGGGCGGCTACGTGCTGGTCGACTTCAGCGAGCCGCTGGACGACGAGCTGCAGGCGGTGCTGGTCTATGCCGCCGACCTGCCGCGGGTGCTGGAGCTGGCGGTGGAGGTGGGCATCTACGCTGCGCCGGCCTACGAGAGCCGCCAGGCCGCGGCCGAGGCAAGCGGCGAGTAGCGCATCGGGCGCCGGCTCGGGCGCTTTTCCCAGCGCATGGGTAGGATTTTTTGCCGAACTTGCCCAAGGTCGCAGCGACGTCGGCTTACATGGCTGCTAGCTTTATTCCTACAAGAACAACGGCCAGTGGAGGCAAGCGATGGAGAGGGAGGATTGCCCGAGCGCGTGGCTGGATACGGCGCAGGCGCTGGAGCGTCTGCGCACCCTGACCGGTTTGACGATCGGCTGCCGCGGGCTGCTGAAGCTGTGCCAGGCCGAGCTGTGCCGGGCCTATGTCGATTGCTCGTTCGCCACTGGCGAGGTCTCCGCCGAGCAGTTGCTGGTGCGCCGCATCCGCGGTGCCGGTCATTGCGAGCTGCTGGACGTCGGAGCACCCGGCTCGTCGGTTGCCGAGGCTCCGGAGAGCCGCGCACTGATCGTAGGCGGCAGCGTCGTGGTGTGCGGCGTCGCCTGGGTGTACTCCACCGAGCAGGCCCGCCCCAGCCGGGAGGAGGGCTTCTGGCGCGTCGATCTCGGAGGGCTGCAGCGCCCCCTGTATTTCCGCGCGGAGGATATCGCGGTGCTGGCCGAGCGTATCCGGGAGGGCGAACGGCAGCTGCAGGCCCGCCGGGCTTCGGCCTGACAACGGTTTACCCCGCCGGCGGCAGGGCCGGGCCGGATGCCCGACCCTGCCGCCACCTATCCCCGTCTGTGGCAGCCGGCCTCGCGTGTCGCGGGCGCTCAGGCGTGCCGTGTGCAGTCGACGCCGATGTCCTCGTTCCACAGCGTCGGGTGGCTGGCGATGAACTCGCGCATCAGGTCGATGCAGCTCGCGTCCTGCAGCACCTCGAGCTCGACGCCGCGTGAGCGCAACAGCGTCTCCTCGCCCATGAAGGTCTGGTTCTCGCCGACGATCACCCTGGGAATGCCGTAGAGCAGGATGGCGCCGCTGCACATGGCGCAGGGCGACAGGGTGGTGTAGAGCACCGCCTCGCGGTACACGCCGGCCGCCAGCCGGCCGGCATTCTCGAGGGCGTCCATCTCGCCGTGGAGGATGGCGCTGCCGCGCTGCACGCGGCGGTTGTGGCCGCGGCCGATGATGCGGCCGCGGTGGACGAGCACCGAGCCGATGGGGATGCCGCCCTCGGTCAGTCCCCGGCGGGCTTCCTCGATGGCGGCTTGCATGAACATATCCATGGTCGATCCTCGCGACGCGGCTGAAGGGCGAGCGCTCAGCATAACCCCTGTCGGCGAGCGGCGCGCCTGCCGCCAGTGCCTATACTGCTGCGACCCCATCGGCTCGCGCCGCCCGGCGGTCGAGCACCCTCCCCACGCGCATGCAGAGAGGCCCGGCATGGATCATCTGGTATTGACGGTAATGGCTCCCGACCGACCGGGGCTGGTGGAGACGCTGGCCAAGTGCGTCGCCGAGCAGGGCGGCAACTGGCTGGAGAGCCGCATGGCGCGGATGGCCGGGCAGTTCGCCGGTATCCTGCGCGTCGCGGTGCCGGCCGAGCGCCATCAGGCGCTGGAACAGGCCCTGCTGGCGCTGGCCGGGCAGGGCGTCCGCGTGCTGCTGGCGCCCTGCGGGCCGGAGCCGGTCGGCAGCTGGCAGCCGATCTTCCTCGAACTGGTCGGCAACGACCGTCCCGGCATCGTTCGCGACATCGGTCGCCTGCTCAGTGAGCACGGCATCAACGTCGAGAGCCTGACCACCGAGGTGCTGCCGGCGCCGATGAGCAGCGAGCCGCTGTTCCGCGCCGAGGCGCTGCTCGGCGTGCCGGCCGGCCTGCCCCTGCAACTGGTCCAGGAGCATCTGGAGACCCTGGCCGACGACCTGATGGTCGAGCTGAAGCTGCGCAGTGCCGGGGAGTGAAGGGCCGGCCGGCGGTCAGCGGTTGGTGCTGCCCATCAGCACGTTGTACTGCTTGCGGCTGAAGCCGGCGGTCAGCGGCGCGCCCTCGTAGTTGCAGGTGACGCTCACCTTGATGCCGCGCTTGTGGTCGTAGTAGGTGTGGTTGTCGGGCTTGTCGATGGCCAGCTCCAGCGCGCTGGCGTCGATGCCCAGCTCCTCGAGCACGGCGCCGGAGTCGAGCTGCTGCTTCGGGCTGCACTTGGGACGACTGCGGAACTCCACGTCGGCGTAGCCGATGCTGGCGCCGTGAGCTTCGAGGAAGACGTGGTGGTGCTCGGTGTCGAACACCACGTTGTTGGCCGGGTTGGGCTGCACGCCGGCGCGGCTGGCGGCCTCCTTGACCGGCATGTCGAGGTAGTTGAAGGGCAGTCTGGCCGGGTTGCTTTCGGCAACGGCCTGGTTGGCACTGACAAGGAGAGCGACAACGGATGCAACGCAGCGGATCTTCATTTTTCTAGTTTTCTTCGGTTGGGAAAGCCAGTAATCACCCATGGGCGAAGGGCACCGACCCTTCGCAGGCGGGCGGCAGTATGACCAAACCGGGCTCGCCGTCGAAGTCGATCAAGGTCTTACTGACCGCTCTGCGGCGAGGCTTTCGCGTCTTCGAACGTGCGCTGCGTCACACTTGGCGCCGGCGGACGAGGACGACCGGCACGGCGGTGGCGTGCGTTCGGGGCCGACTCGCTACCTTGGTAGTGGCTTTGCGTAGTGCCTTTGTAGTGCGACAAAAAAAACGCTACAAAACTGTTGACGAGGGCCATCCGAAATTGCAGGATGAAGCCACTCCCGACGCGGAGGCCCTGGCAAGGGGCTTCGCGTCCCTCCGGCCCACCAGTCGGACCTTTCGTGCTCGTACTGCCCACAAGGCAGACTGATGAAGTTGACTGGCAAGTTCGTCTGTGGACGAGAGGTGCTGGTGAAACGGCTTCAAGATGCCGGCTCGGGCCATGGGCTGCTCGGTTGAGCCCTGCCGCATCCGTGAACGTCCACCGCCTTCCCCTTCCGCAACGCACCTGCCGCAGGCTTCAACGCTCTGCCGCCTGTAGTTCGCTTGGATCAGCGCTACACCAGGCTCAGGTTGAGATCAGACCCCGCGTGCGTTCGCCGGCCTACCGCTGGCGGTATCCGGGTCCACCCAAATTCAGACCGACGTTTTCGATCAACAATTAAGGGGCTCACACCATGAATCTGAACGACCAGCACACTCCCGAAGACCTGGCCAGGCTGTTCGCCGCTCGCAAGGACACCCACGGCAGCCACATCCTGTGGGTCAGCGACTGCGGCGAGGTGCACCTGGACGCTCTGGCACCCGAGCTGGGCGAGGAGGAGTTCGCCAAGCGCACCCCCGGCATGCGCGCCCGCCTGCGCACCTATCACCGCGGCAAGGGCTACGTGGGCAAGAAGGCCGCCGCCGACAAGGAATTCATCGGCCGCGTCTATCGGACCCTGCAACAGGAATGGCCGACAGTTCGCAGCAGGCCCGAGGTCGCCTTCATCGACCGCTACTGCTGATCCCGGCGCAAAAGAGCAACAAACCCTCAGTTTCGCCTGACCCTCGCGGGTCAGGCGTTTTTTTTTGCGCGTGTGGCGGGGGGAGCGTTTCGCGGCTGGCGCTCCGTGCGCGGCGCCACTGCCGCGGGCTGACGCCGAACCAGCGGCGGAAGGCGCGCGCGAAGGCGCTGGTCGCCGGCGTCCTGGTCGACCCGCGGGTGGTGATCGGCGCCGCGGCGATCTATGTCTTGTTCATCGGCTACTTCGCGCTGTCCAGCCGCCACCACCTGGTGTCCGGCACGCCCGAGGAAGCGTTCGCGGCGATCCAGGCCGCCGAGAAAGCCCTGCGCTAACGCTTGATACGGCGACCGCCGCCCGGCGGTCGCCGCGAGGAGAACCCACAGATGGCTCAATTCATCCACTCCGTCGGCGGCCAGACCTGGCGCTTCGACGGCCTGCGTGAGCTGCTGGCCAAGGCCACCCCGGCGCGCTCCGGCGACTACCTGGCCGGCGTCGCCGCCGCCAGCGCCGCCGAGCGGGTGGCGGCGCAGATGGCGCTGGCCGAGGTGCCGCTCAAGCACTTCCTGATCGAGGCGCTGATCCCCTACGAGATCGACGAGGTCACCCGGCTGATCATCGACAGCCACGACGCCCTCGCCTTCGCTCCGGTCAGCCACCTCACGGTCGGCGGCCTGCGCGACTGGCTGCTCGGCGAGGCGGCCGACGAGGCCGCGCTGGCCGCCCTGGCGCCGGGCCTGACCCCGGAGATGGCCGCCGCGGTATCGAAGATCATGCGCGTGCAGGACCTGATCCTGGTGGCGCAGAAGATTCGCGTGGTCACCCGTTTCCGCAACACCCAGGGCCTGCGCGGGCGCATGTCCACCCGCCTGCAGCCCAACCACCCGACCGACGACCCGGCCGGCATCGCCGCCAGCACCCTCGACGGCCTGCTCTACGGCAACGGCGACGCGATGATCGGCATCAACCCGGCCACCGACAGCATGGGCTCGATCGTCACCCTGCTGGAGATGCTCGATGCGGTGATCCAGCGCTACGAGATCCCCTCCCAGTCCTGCGTGCTGACCCACGTCACCAGCTCGATCGCCGCCATCGAACGCGGCGCGCCGCTCGATCTGGTGTTCCAGTCGATCGCCGGCACCCAGGCGGCCAACGCCAGCTTCGGCATCAATCTCAAGGTGCTGCAGGAGGGCTACGAGGCCGGCCTGAGTCTCAAGCGCGGCACCCTCGGCAACAACCTGATGTACTTCGAGACCGGCCAGGGCAGCGCGCTGTCGGCGGGCGCCCACCACGGCGTCGACCAGCAGACCTGCGAGGCGCGCGCCTACGCCGTCGCCCGCCACTTCAAGCCGTTCCTGGTCAACAGCGTGGTCGGCTTCATCGGCCCGGAGTACCTGTACAACGGCAAGCAGATCATCCGTGCCGGCCTGGAGGATCACTTCTGCGCCAAGCTGCTCGGTGTGCCGATGGGCTGCGACATCTGCTACACCAACCACGCCGAGGCCGACCAGGACGACATGGACATGCTGCTGACCCTGCTCGGCGCGGCCGGGGTCAACTTCATCATGGGCGTTCCCGGCGCCGACGACGTGATGCTCAACTACCAGAGCACCTCGTTCCACGACGCGCTCTACGCCCGCCAGCTGCTCGGCCTGCGCGCCGCGCCGGAGTTCGAGGACTGGCTGGCGCGCCTGGGCATCCTGCACCAGCAGGGCGGCCGCCTGCGCCTGGGCGACGAGCTGCCGCCGGCGTTCCGCCAGGCGCTGGCGCAGCTCGGCCCATAGGCCAGGAGGTCCGTAGGGGCGAATGAATTCGCCACTACGGGCGGACTACCCAATACAACGGCGCCCGGAGGCTTCCGATGTCCGACAAATCCCCCGCCACCGAGAACCCCTGGCAGCAGCTGCGCAGCCTGACCCCGGCGCGCATCGCCCTCGGCCGCGCCGGCACCAGCCTGCCGACCGCCGCGCAGCTCGACTTCCAGTTCGCCCACGCGCAGGCGCGCGACGCCGTGCATGCCCCGCTCGACGTCGCCGCGCTGGGCGAGTCGCTCGGCTCGCTCGGCCTCGACTGCCTGCACCTGCGCAGCGCCGCCCGGGACCGCGACACCTACCTGCAACGCCCCGACCTCGGCCGCCGCCTGCACCCCGACTCCGCGCAGCGCCTGCGCGAGCATGTCGCTAGCCGCGGCGGCGGCTACGATCTGGCCATCGTCATCGCCGACGGCCTGTCGGCGCTGGCGGTGCAGCGCCACAGCCTGCCGCTGCTCGACCGCTTGCTCGAGCAGGTGCGCGCCGAGGGCTGGAGTCTGGCGCCGGTGAGCCTGGTCGAGCAGGGCCGCGTCGCGCTGGCCGACGAGGTCGGCGAGCTGCTCGGCGCGAAGATGACGGTGATCCTGATCGGCGAGCGCCCCGGCCTCAGCTCGCCGGACAGCCTCGGCCTGTACTTCACCTGGGCGCCGAAGGTCGGCCTCACCGACGCGTATCGCAACTGCATCTCCAACGTGCGTCTGGAGGGGCTGAGCTACGGCATGGCCGCCTTCCGTCTGCTGTACCTGATGCGCGAGGCCTGCCGCCGCCAGCTGTCCGGCGTGGGGCTCAAGGACGAGGCCGAGGTGCCCAGCTTGGCCGCCAGCGGGCAGGGCAACTTCCTGCTCGGCGCCGAGCGCTGATCGACGGCGCTCAGCGCGCCCGGTCGCTTTCCAGCAACCGGCGCAGCGCCTGCAGGTCGCGCATCGCCCAGGTGCAGTCGGCAGCGAAGCGTTCGTCGTCCATGTCCGCCTGGCGGAACAGGGTCAGCGACACCTCGCAGCCGTCGCCGTTGGCCACCACGCGCAGCGGCACGTAGACGACGCGGCCATCCGCCAGGTGGACCCAGTGGTCGGCCACGCCGAAGGGATTGGCCGGGCTGAAGCGGATGCGCAGGCGCCCTTGCGGCGTGTCGGCCTCCCACTCGCTGCCGGCGCAGACCGGCAAGCGGCGGTGGGCGACTGGGGCCAGTCCGCTGGCCAGTCCGCTCGCCCAGCGCGGGAAGTTGCGCGGTTCGGCGAGGAAATCCGCTGCCTCGGCAAGCGGGCGCTCGATCCCGACGCCGAGGGTGCGAGCTGGCTGAATCATCGGTGCGATCCTCGTGCGGGGGGCGATGGGGTGTCTCGGCAGTCTAGCCCAGCGGTCGTCGCCGGCCGCACGGCTTGGACGTATGATGGTCGGGTTTCCTGGGGGCGAGTGGTGACCGAGGTGGGGCGATGAACCTGAATGCCGATTTCGAGCGACGCGTGGTGGTGCATACCGCCAGTGCGGCATGGCAGGACTCGCCACAGCCGGGGGTGCAGCGGATACCGCTGGATCGTCTGGGCGACGAGGTGGCGCGCGCCACCAGTCTGGTACGCTTCGCGCCGGGCAGCCATTTTCCCGAGCATGTGCACGGCGGTGGCGAGGAGATCCTGGTACTGGATGGCGTGTTCAGCGACGAGAACGGCGACTATCCGGCCGGCAGCTACCTGCGCAACCCGCCGGGCAGCCGGCATGCGCCGGCTTCGGCCGAGGGCTGCACCCTGCTGGTCAAGCTCTGGCAGTTCGCCCCGGACGACCGGGCGGCGGTCTGCCTGGATACCCAGTATCTGTCCTGGCAGCGCAGCGCGGTGCCAGGGGTGGCCGAGCTGCCGTTGCACGAACACGCCGGCGTGCGCACCCTGCTGCAGCGGCTGGAGCCCGGAACCCGTTGCCCGGCGCAGTGCTTTCCCGGTGGCGAGGAAGTCTTCGTGCTGTACGGGCGGCTGGGCGACGAGGCCGGCGACTATCCGGCCGGCAGCTGGCTGCGCAACCCGCCCGGGAGCTGCTACAACCGCCACTCCGTGGTCGGTGCCGTGCTCTACGTGAAGAGCGGGCACCTAGGCGCGCCGACCTGCTGGGACGCGGCCTGACACCTGCGGACAGCAAAAAGCCCGCACGCGGCGGGCTTCTCACTGGGGGGCTGGTCCTTCAGCCTGGATCGATACTGCCGGGGCTGGCGTGAAGAAAGCGTGAAAGCTGCAGATGCCGGCCCATGGCGTTGTCCTTCTCGACTAGGCTTGGGATGTGCGTCGCGGCTGCGTCGGGCCGCTCCAGTCATGCCTTGTACAGTGGGAGAGCGTATTGTCCGCATCGTCGGCGGGGTTTCTCTGGGCACTGACAGGCCTGCTGAGCGTCCAGGCCGGCGTGCTGCTGGCTGCCGAGGCCGGAACGGCGGGCGAGACGGGCGCGCGCGGCGCTGCGCAGGCCTTCGACTGGTCCCGCGAGCGCAAGACCACGGCGCTCAATCTCGGTATCGTCGGCGGGGTCGCGGCCTATGGCTTCGCCAACTGGGACTGGGGGGAGTCCTCGTTCAGGAGCAGGAGCGAGGGCTGGTTCGGTCGCCATACCGCCAGCGGCGGCGCCGACAAGCTCGGTCATGCCTACACGGGAGCGGTGGGCACGGCGCTCGCCGCCAGCCTCTATCGGCGCTGGGGGTACGACGAGGAGCAGGCGGCCCGCCTCGGCGCATTCAGCGGTCTGCTGCTCACCAGCGCGGTGGAACTGGGCGATGGCTTCTCTCCCGACCATGGTTTCAGTTGGGAGGACCAGCTCGCCAACATGGCCGGTGTCGGTCTGGAGTATCTGCGCCTGCGCCATCCCGACTGGCGCGCCCGTGTGCAGTTCCGCTGGGAGTACTTTCCCTCGCCCGCGATGCGCCGCGGCAAGCACGGCGACATCAGCACCGACTACTCCGGGTCGCGCTGGATGCTCGCCTTTCCCCTGCGCGCCTGGGGTGCGCAGGACTCGCCGCTCCGGTATTTCGATCTGCTGGTGGGTTACGGCACGCGCGGTTATGCCAAGAGCGACCGGGAGTTCTTCGACGAGGCCAGGCGGCATCCCTTCGTCGGCGTCGGGCTCCATCTGCCCCTGCTGCTCGATACCCTGGGCGCCTCGCCCGGCACGCAGCGGCTGTTCGAGTACCTGCAGGTGCCCGGCAGCGCGTTGCCGTTGCCGCCGTGATGGCCGCCGGCTTCGGCGCCGGAACTTACAGCGCCGGGGGCCGGAAGCGTCGCAGGCGCAGGGCGTTGCCGAGCACGAACACGCTGGACAAGGCCATGGCGCCGGCGGCGAAGATCGGCGACAGCAGCATGCCGTTGAGCGGGTAGAGCAGCCCGGCGGCCAGCGGGATCAGCGCAGTGTTGTAGGCGAAGGCCCAGAACAGGTTCTGGCGGATGTTGCCGAGGGTCGCCCGCGACAGGGCGATGGCGCTCGGCACGCCGCGCAGGTCGCCGGACATCAGCACCACGTCGGCCGCCTCGATGGCCACGTCGGTGCCGCTGCCGATGGCCAGGCCGACGTCGGCAGCGGCCAGCGCCGGGGCGTCGTTGATGCCGTCGCCGACGAAGGCCAGGCGGCCATGGGCGGCCTTGAGGCGCTCGACCGCGGCGACCTTGCCGTCCGGCAGCACCTCGGCGACCACCTCGTCGATGCCCAGCTGGCGGGCGATGGCCTCGGCGGTGTGGCGGTTGTCGCCGGTGATCATCGCCACCCTGAGGCCCAGGCCGTGCAGCGCGCGGATTGCCGCCGGGGTGCCGTCCTTGAGCGGGTCGGCCACCGCCAGCATGGCTGCCAGGCGGCCGTCCACGGCGGCGTACAGCGGGCTCTTGGCCTCGTCGGCCAGGCGCCGGGCCTCGGCGGCGAACACGCCGACATCCAGGCCGAGCTGCGCCATGAAGCGGTCGGCACCGATCTCCACGCGCGCGCCGTCCACCGTGGCGCGCACGCCGTGGCCGGTGAGCGAGGCGAAGTCCTCCACCCGACCGAGGGGCAGGTTGTCCGCCTGCGCGGCGGCGACGATGGCGCGGGCGAGCGGGTGCTCGGACTTGTCTTCGACCGCGGCGATCCTCGCCAGCACGCTCGCGCGGCTGAAGCCCTCGGCGAGGATCAGGTCGGTCAGCGCCGGCTTGCCGCGGGTCAGGGTACCGGTCTTGTCCAGCGCCACCACGCGGGCGTCCCTGAGCAGCTGCAGGGCTTCGCCCTTGCGCAGCAGCACGCCCAGCTCGGCGGCACGACCGGTGCCGACCATGATCGAGGTGGGGGTGGCCAGGCCCATGGCGCACGGGCAGGCGACGATCAGCACCGCTACTGCGTTGACCAGCGCGAAGGTCAGCGCAGGTTCGGGGCCGAACACCATCCAGGTGGCGAAGGTGAGCAGCGCGGCGAGCATCACCGCCGGCACGAACCACAGGGTGACCCTGTCGACCAGCGCCTGGATCGGCAGCTTGGCGCCCTGGGCCTGCTCGACCAGGCGGACGATCTGCGCCAGCACGCTGTCGGCGCCGATGCGCGTGGTGCGCAGGCTCAGCGCGCCGTTCTGGTTGAGCGTGCCGCCGACCACCTCGGCACCGGGCGCCTTGGCCACCGGCAGCGGTTCGCCGCTGATCATCGACTCGTCGACGAAGCTGTCGCCTTCGACCACCTTGCCGTCCACCGGCACCCGTTCGCCGGGCCGTACCTCGACCAGATCGCCGACGCGCACCGCGTCGACGTCGATTTCGACCGCCTTGCCGTCGCGGCGCACGCGGGCGGTGCGCGGCTGCAGGCCGATCAGCCGGCGGATTGCCTCCGAGGTGCGTCCGCGGGCGCGTGCCTCGAGAAAGCGGCCGAGCAGGATCAGGCTGACGATCACCGCCGCCGCCTCGTAGTAGACGTGCACGGTACCGGCCGGCAGCAGCCCGGGGGCGAGGGTGGCGACCAGCGAGAACAGCCAGGCGGCGCTGGTGCCGAGCGCCACCAGCGAGTTCATGTCCGGTGCGCCGCGTACCAGCGCCGGCACGCCGAGGCGGAAGAAGCGCCGCCCGGGGCCGAACAGCACCAGACTGGTGAGCAGCCCCTGGACGATCCAGTTGGTCTGCTGGCCGAGGACGGCGAGGATCCAGTGGTGCAGGGCGGGGATCAGGTGCGCGCCCATCTCGAGGAGGAACACCGGCAGGGTGAACAGGCTGGCGAGCAGCAGCGAGCGACGCAGTTCATCCAGCTCGGCCTGGCGCCGCGCCTCCTCGGCG
This sequence comes from Stutzerimonas stutzeri, assembly GCF_024451105.1. Taxonomy (GTDB): domain Bacteria; phylum Pseudomonadota; class Gammaproteobacteria; order Pseudomonadales; family Pseudomonadaceae; genus Geopseudomonas; species Geopseudomonas stutzeri_A. The sequence continues at coordinate 86,697 of NZ_JANGEY010000001.1, read as the reverse complement.
TCGGCCTGGGCGCCGGGGGCGGCCAGCGGCGTGGCGCTGTAGCCGGCTCGCGCGATGGCGGCGATCAGCGCGCTGGCCGGCAGACCGCGCAGCACGCGGACCCGGGCACGCTCGCTGGCCAGGTTGACGTACGCCTCGGTGACGCCGGGCACCTTGCCCAGCGCGCGCTCGACGCGGCCGACGCAGGAGGCGCAGGTCATCCCGTCGACGGCCAGTTCGATGCTTTCCTCTCCGACTGCGTAGCCGGCCTTGTGCACGGCGGCGATGGCGGCGGCGACGTCCGGCGTGCCGGCGAAGCTGACCTCGGCGCGTGCGCTGGCCAGGTTGACGCTGGCCGCGCTGACCCCCGGCACCTTGTGCAGGGCGCGCTCGACGCGACCGACGCAGGAGGCGCAGGTCATGCCGTCGATGCTCAGGCTCAGGGGGCGGCCGCTGTCCTGGGAGGCGTTGGCGATGCTGTTCATGGAGGTCTTCCCGGTCCGCTTCAGGGCATGCCGCCAACATAGGGCTTCCGACGGTGGCAAGGTCAAGCCCCGGCGGCTGCGCGCGCGATGGATCAAGGAAATTGCAGCCATGCTGCAGGATTATTCGTTTGTGCCGGCCCGGGCGGGCCGACAGACTGGGCGTCGCCCTGCCGAACCGGACGAAGTCGCGGCGCGCACTCCCCGTCAGAGGGAGGCCGCCGCGGTGGGCGGCGGCGGGGCGGATACCCTTGTCCCTCTGCGGAACTGCCATGACTCCTGCCAAGCCTCTCGTCGCGCGGGTTGCCCGCCTATTCCCGCCTTCCCTGCATACCCATCCGCTCGAGTGGGGACGTGCCGCGCTCGGCGCCGCGTTCGGCGTGCTGCTGCCGCTGCTGCTGTGCGGTGCGCTGTTCGGCCGCGAGCTGGCGCTGCTGGTGCTGGGGCCGCTCGGCGCCTCGGCGGTGCTGCTGTTCGCGGTGTCCTCCGGGGCGCTGTCGCAGCCCTGGTCGATTCTCGGCAGCTACCTGTGCGCGACCCTGGTGGCGACGGCGGCGGGGTTGTGGCTGGACGGTCTGGCGGCGATCTGCGTGGCCCTCGGCGGTACCCTGCTGGCGATGTGCGCGCTGCGCTGCCTGCATCCGCCGGGCGCGGCGCTGGCGCTGTGCCTGGTGCAGGGGCATGCGGGGATCGCCCCGCTCGGCTTCGGCGTGCTGGGGCCGGTGCTGCTGGCCGCCGGGGGGCTGCTGGTCTGTGCGTTGCTGTTCAACAACCTGACCGGCGTGCGCTATCCCAGGACGCCCGCGGTGCAGCCGCCGCTGGTGGCCGCGGAGCGGGTCCGCGCCGAAATCACCGCCGCGGACCTGCAGCAGGCTCTGGATGAGTTCGGTGGCTTCGTCGATGTCACCGCCGACGACCTCGAGGAGATCGTCCGGCGCAGCGCGCGGCATGCGCGCAGGCGCAGCCTGGGCGAGGCGTTCGCGGCTAGATGAGCGGGTCCCAGCGCTGCGACCAGTCCTGCCCGGCGCCAACCGCCTCGCGCAGCAGGGCGAAGGCCTGCTGCAGCGCCGGCGAGGCGCGTTCGCGGGAGTACACCAGCCAGGTGGGGTAGCTGAACTCCGGAGCCTGGGGGACGCGCTCGAGGATGCCGCGCTCCAGGTAGGTCTGCACCACCCGGCTGCGGAAGTAGCCGCTGCCGCCGCAGTCGAGCAGGTACTGCAGGGCCAGCGGACCGAGGTTGAAGCCGAGGCTGGCGCGGGCCCTGTCGGGCAGTGCGGCATCGTGGCGGCGGCGGAAGTCCTCGCCCCAGTCGACGTACAGATAAGGTTCGGGACTGGCGACCGAGCGGACCAGGATCAGCTTTTCCTCGAGCAACTGCTCGACCTGCAGGCCCGGCGCATAGTCCGGCCGGTAGACCAGTGCGGCATCCAGCATGCCTTGTTCGAGCTGGCGCAGCAGGCTGGCGGCGTCGCCGACCTCGGCGCGCACGGCGTGCTCGGGCAGCCGTTCGCGCAGCCGCCGCACCCAGTCGAGCAGCAGCGGGTTGCACAGGCTGGTCTCGCCGCCCAGACGCAGGAGGTCGCGCTGCCCGTCGGGCAGCGGCAGATCGCGGCGCGCGGCCTCCCAGGTCTGCACCAGCCGGCTGGCGTAGCTGACGAAAGCCTCGCCATCGGCGGTGAGCCGCGCGCCGGCGCGATTGCGCACGAACAGCCGGCAACCGAGCTGGTTCTCGAGGTTCTGCACCCGGGCGGTGATGGCGGTCTGGGTGACGTGCAGGCGCTCGGCAGCGGCGACGAAGCTGCCGCTGCGGACGATGGCGAGGAAGGTGCGGGCGAGTTCGATGTCCATGGCCGGCTGGGGAGTCCCTCTGGCGGGTCCAGGCGCAGAAACGGAAAAGCCCCTGGACTCAGGGGCTTTCCGTTGGAGTCTGGAGCGGGCGATGGGAATCGAACCCACGGCTCTAGCTTGGGAAGCTAGGGTATTACCATTATACGACGCCCGCTTGGCAGGCCGTCTTTTTACCAGAAGATGCGCCGCGGGTGAAGCCCGAGGCGTGCGATTCGCTGCAGGCGACCTCCGCGGCGTCGAGCGGACGGTACTCGCCGGGCCGCAGCCGCGGGTCGAGGCGGATCGGGCCGATGCTCTCGCGGTGCAGGCGGGTGACCCGGTTGCGGAAGTGGCCGAACATCCGCTTGACCTGGTGGTAGCGTCCCTCGACCAGGGTCAGGCGGGCGTTGTGGCTGTCGAGGATCTCCAGTTGCGCGGGCAGGGTGACCAGGTCCTCGTAGGCGAAGTGGATGCCGCGGGCGAAGGTCGCCACGTATTCCTCGCCTATCGGTTCGGCGGTCTCCACCCGGTAGACCTTGGGCAGCTTGCTGGTCGGCAGGGTCAGGCGCCGCGACCACTGGCCGTCGTTGGTCAGCAGCAGCAGGCCGGTGGTGTTGCCGTCCAGGCGTCCGGCGATGTGCAGGCCGTCGCGCTCGTCCGCCGGCAGCAGGTCGAGCACCGTGCGGTGCTGCGGGTCGCGGGTGGCGCTGACCACCCCGGCCGGCTTGTGCAGCATCAGGTAGCGCGCCGGCCGGCCGGCCTGCAGCGGTTGGCCGTCGACCTCGATGCGGGCGAAGGCGTCGATCTGGCGGAGACCGTCGCGGACCGTCCGGCCGTCGACCTGTACCCGGCCGTCGAGCAGCAGCTGACGGACCTGGCGGCGGTTGAGTTCGGGGCGTTTGCCGAGGAAGCGATCCAGGCGCATGGCAGGTGCTCGTCGTGGGGCCGGCCATCGGTTTGGTGACCGACTTGGCAGGATTGGCGGGAGGGCGCGGCTGTTGGCAGGAGAACTTATCGCCGATAATACCGGTCTGTTGTCATGTATCAATCGACTTGATCTGCAGGAGTTTCCATGCGCGGTTTATCCCTGGTGATGCTGGGTCTGGTGGTCGTGCTCTCGGGCTGCACGGTGCGCACGCCGGGCGTGAGCGCCAGCGTGGGCGACGACGTTCGCATCGATATCGGCGGCGGCGGGCACGGCCACGGTCACGGGGGCTTCTGCCCGCCGGGACAGGCGAAGAAGGGCAACTGCTGAACGCGGTTGTCGCAGCGATGCAGCGGGGCGCCGGAAGGCGCCCCGCTGCATTCCGGGGCGGGCGGCCGTTTTAGCGGTTGCGCCAATGCGGATCGCGTTTTTCCAGGAAGGCGTTGACGCCCTCGCGGGTGTCCTCGGCGTCGAACAGGTCGACGAAGCGCTCGCGCTCCTCGGCCAGCCAGCTGCTCGGTCCGCGCTGGCGAGCGCCCTGGATCAGCGGCTTGATCGTGCGCACCGCCACCGGGCTCTGTCTGGCCACCCGGGCGGCGAGCAGCAGGGCGTGACCGCGCGCCTCGCCGCTGTCGACCACCTGTTCGACCAGGCCGATGCGCAGGGCGGTTTCGGCGTCGACCCGCTCGCCGCAGAGGATCATGCGCTTGGCCCAGCCTTCGCCGACCAGCCAGGGCAGGTGCTGGGTGCCGCCGGCGCAGGGCAGCAGGCCGACGGCCGCCTCGGGCAGGGCCATCTGTGCCTGGCGCTCGGCGATGCGCAGGTCGCAGGCCAGCGCGCACTCCAGGCCGCCGCCCATGGCGTAGCCGTTGATCGCTGCGATGCTCACGCCGCGGAAGTCGCGCAGTGCCTCGAAGGCCTCGCCGAACAGTCGCGCCATGCCGCGTGCGCGGGCCCGATCGCCGTCGGCGAACAGCTTGAGGTCGGCGCCGGCGCTGAAGAACTTGTTGCCCTGGCCGGTGATCACCAGGGCGTAGATGTCGTCGTCGCGGTCGAGGTGCTCGATCAGCAGGCGCAGGCCGATCAGCGAGTCGCGGTCCCAGGTGTTGGCCGGCGGGTTGTTGATGGTGACCAGGGCGGTGTGGCCGTGTTTCTCGACGGTCAGCTTGTGGGTCAGGTCGAAGGGGGCGGACTTGTAGGGTTCGACGGCGTTGCTCATGACGGTCCTCGGCTTCGGTCGGGCGGGCCGCTCTGCGCCGGGAGCTCCAGCCGCGGCCGCCCGGCAGGCGGATGCTCAGTCTGCTACGTCGGGTGGCGGTCGGCGGCGGTCGTCCGAGCGAGCCCGCGAACCGACGGGATGTCCTTCTTTTAGCCGTCCCGGGCGAGGCTTGTCCAGCCTCGCCCGGGAGGAGGGGGGTCACTGCAGCTGCGGCGGCTGGCCGGCGGCCAGGCGTTCCTGCTTCCACTCCTCGAGGGTCGGTGCGGCGAGGCTGCCCTCGAGGCGGCCGACGATCTCGAAGTAGTCCTGCTTGGAGCGGTCCTTCATGATCTCGTCGCGCGGCTTGACCTTCACCGCGTAGACGGTCTGCACGTTCTGGTGGTCGAAGGTGCGCCACTCCTGCGGTCCCTTGAGCAACTGGTACTTGTGGCCTTCCAGGGCCTTGATCAGGTTCTCGCTGTCCAGGCTGCGCGCGCGCTCGGCGGCGTCGGCCCACTGGTGGACGATGCTGTAGGCCGAAGCGGCGGAGCTCGACGGCATCAGCTCGTAGCGCTCGGCGAAGTTCTTCACGAAGGCCATGCCGCGCTCGGACTTCTCCAGCTCCGGCACCCGCCAGGTCCAGGGCTCGGTGCCGATCACGCCGGCCATCAGGCCGGGGCCGGCCTGCTCGACGATGCTCTGGGTCAGGTTCGGCGCGACGATCTGCATGCGTTTGGTCAGGCCCAGGTCCTCGGCGATGCGCATGGCGCGCACCAGGTCCTCGCCGAACAGCACCAGCGCCAGCACCTCGGCGTCGCTGCCGGCGGCCTGGGTCAGCGCATCGCGGTAGTCGGCCAGGCGGGCGCCGGGGAAGGGCACCTTGAGACCCGGGTGCTTGCCGGTGTCGGTGCTGTGGGTGGTCTGGCGCAGCGAGCTCTCGCTGGTATGCCCCCAGGTGTAGTCGGCGGTGATGTAGAAGTAGCGCTTGTTCGGCAGCTCCTTGGCCAGATACTCGCCGAGCACCCGGGCGCTCATCCAGGCGTTGTTGCACTCGCGGAACATGTAGCGGTGGCCGTTCTTGCCGGTGGTGTCGTTGGAGTAGGTGAGGGTGCCGAAGTACAGCACGCCGCGCTCCTTGGCGCGCTTGCTGGCGGCGATGGCCACGGCGCTGGAGGCGCCGCCGAACAGCATCACGGCGCCGTCGGAAACCAGGCGATCGACGTTGCTCACCGCCTTCTCCGGGCGCGAGGCGGTGTCGCGGCTGATCAGGCGCAACGGTCGGCCGAGGACGCCGCCCTTGGCGTTGAGCTCGTCGATCGCCAGCAGGGCGCCGCGCATCTGCGCCAGGCCCTCCTCCTTGTAGCTGCCGGTGCGCGGGTAGTTCAGGCCGAGCGTGATCGGATCGGCAGCACTGGCAGTGGTGCAAAGTCCGGCCCACAGGGCCAGAGCCTTGAGAGTGCGCTTCATGGGGCCTCCTGGTCGTTGTTATGTTTGCCCGAGCGTGTTGTACGCGGCGCCGTGGTTGACGGGCATTAGCTCATGGTCTATCCGCGGGTGCGCGTTTTTCGTGATGTGCATCACGCCCCGCGGGGGGCTGCTGTGCAGGGACCGGCCGCGCTGCGCGCAGGAGGGATGTCACTCCAGGGTCAGGCTGTCGCGCTCCTGCTGCCAGTCCTCCAGCGCCACGACCGCCTGCTCGCCCTTCATGCGGTGGATGATCTCGAAGTAGTCCTGCTTCAGCGGGTCGCGCATGATCTCCTCGCGCGCCCGCACGCGCACGGCATAGACGTCCTGGACGTTCTGGTGGTCGAAGGCGCGCCAGCGCTGCTCGCCCTTGAGCAGCCGGTAGCTGTGGTCCTCGAGCGCGCGGATCACCGCCTCGCTGTCGGTGCTGCCGGCGCGCTGCACCGCCTCGGCCCACTGCTGCACGATGGTGTAGGTGGACGCCGCGGTGCTGCCCGGATACTCCCGATGCAGGGCGACGAAGGCCTGGGTGAAGCGCTCGCCGGCGGCGCTCCCCTCCATGGCCGGGACCCGCCAGGTCCAGGTCTCGGTGCCGATCACGCCGGTCATGATCGAGGGGCCGAGCTGCTCGATCAGCGGCTTGGTCAGGTGCGGGACGATGATCTGCAGGCGGCGGTTGAGGCCTTGCTGCTCGGCCATGCGCAGCACCTTCACCAGGTCGTTGCCGAGCAGGTTGAGCACCAGCATGTCGGCGCCGCTCTTCTCGGCGGCCGCCAGGGCGCCGCGCATGTCGGCCAGCCGCGCGGCGCTGGCGCTCAGGCTGCGCCGGCCATGGCGCGCTTTGTCCTGGCTGGCGGTGCTCTCGCGCAGGGCGCGCTCCATGCTGTTGCCCCAGGCGTCGTCGCGGGTGATGTGGAAGTAGCGGCGGCCGGGCATGTGGATCGCCAGGTATTCGCCGAGCACCCGCGCACTCATCCGCGCGCTGCCCGATTCGCGGAACAGGTAGCGGTGGCCGTGCTGGCCGGTGAGTTCGTTGGCGTAGGCCAGGGTGGCGAAGTACAGCAGGCCATGGCTGCGCGCGCGCCGGCTGGCGGCCAGCACCTCCTCGCTGGTGGCGCCGCCGAACAGCATGGCCACGCCGCGCTGCTGCAGGCGGTCGACGTTGGCCGCGGCGGTCTCCGCGCGCGAGGCGCTGTTGGCGGTTTCCAGCTGCAGCGGGCGGCCGAGCACGCCGCCGACGGCGTTGATCTGCTCCACCGCCAGCAGGGCGCCGCGCATCTGCTCGAGGCCCTCGGCCTTGTCGTTGCCGGTACGCGGATAGTTGAGGCCGATCTTCAGCGGGTCGCCGGTCGGGGCGGCGTGGACGGCGAAGCCTGCGAGCAGCAGGCCGAGACAGACGAGTCGACGCATGGACACCTTTCCTTGTGGATGGGGGAAGGGGGCTTTGTACGCCGGCCTCTCGCCGCGCGCCCATGCGCTCTTGCGGGCAAAGGGCCGCGACTTCGGTCGTCATCCCCATCCACCACCAAGGTCGCGCCTTGACTTGTCGGGGAGCGCTCTCTAGGGTGCCGCCAGGTTTCGCAGACAGGGGGCTGGCATGAGCGCCACGCAGGATCGCATCAAACTCGAACCGGGCTGGAAGGCGGCCCTGCACGAGGAGTTCGGCAAGCCCTACATGCAGGCGCTGGGCGAGTTCCTGCGCCGCGAGAAGGCGGCCGGCAAGCAGATCTTCCCGCCCGGCGGGCTGATCTTCAACGCCCTGGACTCCACCCCGCTCGACCGCGTCAGGGTGGTGATCATCGGCCAGGACCCCTACCACGGCCCGGGCCAGGCCCATGGCCTGTGCTTCTCGGTGCAGCCGGGGGTGCCGGTGCCGCCGTCGCTGGCGAACATCTTCAAGGAGCTCAAGCGCGACCTGAACATCGACCCGCCCAACCACGGCTGCCTGCAGCACTGGGCGGAGCAGGGCGTGCTGCTGCTCAACACCTCGCTGACCGTCGAGCAGGGCAAGGCCGGCTCGCACGCCGGCGCCGGCTGGCAGCCGTTCACCGACCGGGTGATCGAGGTGGTCAGCCGCGAGCGTCCGCACCTGGTGTTCCTGCTCTGGGGCGCCCACGCGCAGAGCAAGGAGCGGCTGATCGACCCGACCAGGCACCTGATCCTGCGCTCGCCGCATCCCTCGCCGCTGTCCGCGCACCGCGGCTTCATCGGCAACGGCCACTTCGGTCGCACCAACAAGTTCCTCGAGCAGCACGGGCTGGGCACGGTGGATTGGGCACTGCCCAACCTCTGAGTCCTGGCCGGGCTCGCTTGGGGGGCCGGTTCAGTGGCGGCAGTCGAGCCGCCCCAGGTCGCTGCGCAGCGCACCCAGGCGGGCCTGCAGGTGTGCGCGCTGCGCCGGTGTGGTGCTGGCCCACAGCTCGCTGAGCAGCTCGGCGAGGATCTGTCGGGCGTGCTCGACCGTACTGCGGTAGTCCGCGTCCCAGTAACGCGCGGGATCCTCGAGCAGTGGCTGCAGGCGTGCGGCGCGATCGGCCTGCGGCGGCCGGCGCAGCTCGGTCAGCAGGCGGGCCTGCCAGCGCTCGCGAAAGTCCAGCCAGGGCCGCACGTTGGCCTCCTGACGGCCGGCCCAGAAGCGCAGGTAGGCGCGCTGTTGCGGATGCAGCGGTCCCAGCCAGGACTCCAGGCGTGCTTCGGCGCGTTTCATCCGCTCTTCCAGTCGCCTCTCGCGGCTGCCGCGCAAATGGCGCTGGTGCAGCTTGCGCCGCTCCGCGGCCAGCTTGGCCTCCAGCTCGTCGACCTGGGCATGGCTCAGCCCGGCAAGCAGGTGGGCGGCGTCCGGGGCGACGCGGGCCAGGGTCGGCTGCAGCAGCAGGCGAGTCTCCTCCAGCGGCCCCTCCAGCTGCTCCGGTGTCGGGCTGCCGGCGAGCAGCGGGCGCTGGCGCTCGAGCCAGTCGAGGTAGCGCGGCAGTTCGTTGCGGCAGTGCCATTGCAGATGCTCGACGAGCCGCTCCTTCAGCCAGGCGCGCTGCCCGGCCTCGAGACTCACGTAGTCGCCCACCTTGCGGGGGATCAGCCAGTCGAGGTTGCGATAGACCAGCTCCACACGGCTGCAGGCCGCCAGCGCCAGCAGCACGAGCAGCAGGGCGAGCGCTCGGGAGTAGATGGCGAGGCGGGTCATGGGCGCTCCGGCTGATGGGCAGGCACTGGCTTGAGGATAGGCCAGTGCTGCGGCTCAGGCATGGCGATCGCTCCGCTCCAGGCGTCGCCAGCCCAGGTACAGCGGTTCGGCCAGCAGCATCACCAGCAGCAGGCGCAGCAGCTGCTGGGCGCCGACCAGCGCCACCGACAGCTGCAGGCTCTGCGCGGTGAGGCCCAGCTCGGTGATGCCGCCGGGCATGCTGCCGAGCATCAGTTCGCGGCCGTGGCCGCCGGCGAGCAGGCCGAGGCCGGCGCCGAGCAGCGCGGCGGCGAGCATCGCCAGCAGGCTGAACAGCAGCACGCGGGCGAGGAAGCCCGGCGCGCGGCGGAAGAAGCCGCGGTCGAAGTGCATGCCCAGCGCGCCGCCGAGCAGCCACTGGCCGAGGCACGCCAGCCCGTCGGGCACGGCGAGCTGCAGGTCGAGGCCGGCGCTGGCGGTCGCGCAGAGCAGCAGCGGGCCGAGCATCCACGGGTTGGGCTGGCCGAGGTGGCGCCACAGGCGTGCGGCGAGCAGACCGCCGGCCAGCAGCAGGGCCAGCGCCGGCCAGTCACCGGGTGTTGAGGGCGCAACGGGCGGGGGCGGCAGGCCCCAGGCGAAGGCGGCGGGCACCAGCAGCAGGACCAGCAGCAGACGCAGGCTGTGCGCGGCGGCCACCTGGGCCGGCTCGGCCTGGTGGCGCTGCGCCAGGTTGACCATCTCGCTGGCGCCGCCCGGCAGGCTGGCGAAGAAGGCGGTGGCCGGATCGACGCCGCCGCGTCTCAGCAGCACGATGCCGATCAGGCTCAGCAGCAGGGTGCCGAGGGCGCCGGCGAGCAGCAGTGGCAGATGCTCGAGCAGGGCGAGGGCGGCCTCGCGGGAGAGGTGCAGGCCGACCGCGCTGGCCAGCAGCCACTGGCCGGCCTGGCGGCCGGCGGGGAGAGGGGTGGTGGGGAGGCCGGCGCAGCGCGCCAGCGCCACGCCGAGCAGGGACCCGAGCAGCCACGGCAGCGGCGCGCCGGCCAGGCTGGCGAGGTAGCCCCCCGTCAGCCCGACCAGCGCGCCGCTCAGGATGCCGCGGGCATCAGGCGGCCGGCGCATCGGCGCCCGGCCCATCGGCGCCCGGCGCCTTGCGGCGCGCGCGCCACCAGCGGATGCCCGGCATCGCCAGCATCAGCGCCACCAGGACCCAGAGCACCAGGGTGATCGGGCTGGACCAGAGGATGCCCAGCTCGCCGCTGGAGATCGACAGGGCGCGGCGCAGGTTGTCTTCCATCAGCTCGCCGAGCACGAAGCCGAGGATCACCGCCGACAGCGGGAAGTCCAGCTTGCGCAGGATGTAGCCGAACACGCCGAGGACGATCATCAGCACCAGATCGAAGGTGGTGCTGTGCACGGCGTAGACACCGACCATGCTGATGGTGGTGATGGCCGGCACGAGGATCCAGTTCGGCACGCTGAGCATGCGCGAGAACAGGCCGACCAGCGGGATGTTCATCACCAGCAGGATGACGTTGCCGATGAACAGCGAGGCGATCAGGCCCCAGACCACGTCGGGCTGCTGCTCGAACAGCAGCGGACCCGGGGTGATGTTGTACAGCGCCAGCGCGCCGATCATCACCGCGGTGGTGCCCGAGCCGGGCACGCCGAGGGTCAGCATGGGGATCAGCGAGCCGCAGGCCGAGGCGTTGTTGGCCGCCTCCGGGGAAGCCAGGCCGCGCAGGTCGCCCTCGCCGAAGCGGCCGCCGGGGCCGGCCAGGCGCTTCTCGCTCATGTAGGTCATGGCGCTGGCGATGGTCGCCCCGGCGCCGGGCAGGGTGCCGATGACGAAGCCGGCCAGGCCGCTGCGCAGCATGGTGGCGAAGGTGAAGCAGAACTCCTTGAAGTTGAACAGCAGACGCTCGCCGGCCTTGGCCACCTGCTGGCCGCCCTGGGTCTTCTCCAGCATGACGAGGATCTCGCTGACGCTGAAGAAGCCGATCACCACGATGATGAACTGGATGCCGTCGGACAGGCTGACGCTGTCGAAGGTGAAGCGGTACACGCCGGTGGTGGAGTCCACCCCGACCGTGGCCAGAGCCAGGCCGATCAGCGCCGCCATCAGGGTCTTCACCGGCTTGTCGCCGACCATGCCGCCGAGGCAGGCGATGGCGAACACCATCAGCACGAAGTACTCGGCCGGGCCGAAAGCCACCGCCCACTGCGCCAGCAGCGGGGCGAACAGCACCACGCCGCAGACCGCGATGAAGCTGCCGACGAAGGAACTCATCGCCGACAGCGACAGGGCGATGCCGGCCTTGCCCTGGCGGCTCAGCGGGTTGCCGTCGAGGGTGGTCATCACCGAGGCGGCGCAGCCCGGCACGTTGAGCAGGATGGCGGAGATGCGCCCGCCGTATTCGCAGCCCAGGTACACGGCGGCGAGCAGGATCAGTGCGGTTTCCGGCGGCAGGCCGAGGGCGAAGGCCAGCGGCAGCAGCAGCGCCACGCCGTTGATCGGGCCGAGCCCCGGCAGCATGCCGACCACGGTGCCGACGAAGGCGCCGAACAGCGCCATCAGCAGGTTGGTCGGGCGCAGGGCGACGTCGAAGCCCTGCATCAGGAAGTTCAAGGTGTCCATGGCGTCACTCCGCGAGGAATTCGAGCACGCCCAGCGGCAGGGGCACGTCGAGCAGCAGATCGAACAGCAGGTAGAGCAGCAGGCCCATCACCACCCCGGACAGCGCGCAGGGCAGCGGCCGGCCGCCGAACAGCAGGCCGAGGCCGGCGGCGGCCAGGGCGGTGGCCGGGACGAAGCCCAGCGGCTCGAACAGCAGGGCGAAGGCCAGCAGGCCGGCCACGCAGAGCAGGGCGCGCAGGCTCTGCGCCGCGTTCAGCAGGTGCCTGTGCAGCACCGGGCGGATCACCAGCCACAGCGCGCCGGCGCCGAGCAGGCCGAGCAGCAGCAGCGGGTAGGCGCGCGGCCCCACCGGGTCGTAGGAGAAGGGGGGCTGGAAGCCCCAGGCGATCACGGCAAGGCCGGCGCACAGCAGCAGCCAGACCGAGCCGAACAGGCGGTCATACATGGCGGTTTACCTGGGTAGGGGGGAGGTCTCTCCCGGGAGGGGGAGGATCGGCCGGCGGGCGGGGGAGTGCCGCCGGCCGGGTGCCTTACTGGAGCAGGCCGAACTCGCCGGCCAGCTGCTTGTACTGCTCGACCTGCTGGAGCACGAAGGCGCGCAGCTCGTCGCCGGTCATCGCCAGCGGGAACAGGTCGCGCTGCTCGCGCAGCCGAGCGAAGTCCTCGCCGGCCAGCAGCGTGTCGAACTGGCCCTGCCACCAGGCGAACTGCTCGTCGCTGACCTCCGGGCCCATGTAGAAGCCGCGGATCACCGGCCAGCTGATCTCGAAGCCCTGCTCCCTGGCGGTGGGCATGCTCGCCAGCTTGCCGGGCAGGCGCTCGTCGGAGAGCACGGCGAGCACGCGGATCTTGCCAGCGGCCAGCTGCGGGGTGATCTCGCCCAGGCCGCTGGAGGTGACCTGCACGTGGCCGCCGAGCATGGCGGTGAGGGTCTCGCCGCCGCCCTCGAAGGCCACGTAGCGCAGCTTCTGCGGGTCGACCCCGGCGGCGCGGGCGATCAGTGCGGTCTGCATCCAGTCCTGGCCGCCGATGGTGGCGCCGGCGCCGAACACCACGCTGCCCGGGTCCTTCTTCACCGCCTCGACCAGTTCGCCGAGGGTCTGCCAGGGCGCGTCGGCGCGCACCGAGATGGCGCCGTAGTCGGTGCCGATGGCGGCCAGCCACTTGACCGCGCTCTCGTCGTAGCGGCCGAACTTGCCCTGCGCCAGGTTGAGCAGCGAGCCCGAGGAGAACGCGGTGATGGTGCCGGCCTCCTTGGGTCGCTGGGCGACCACCGCGTTGTAGGCCACCGCGCCGACGCCGCCGGGCATGTAGGTGACGCGCATCGGCGCCTTGAGCAGGCCGGCGTCCTTGAGGCCGCTCTGCGCCAGCTTGCAGGTCAGGTCGAAGCCGCCGCCGGGCTTGGCCGGGGCGATGCATTCCGGGCGCTTGGGCTCGGCGGCGAGCAGCTGGCCGGCGAAGGCGAGGCCGGCGGCGGCGAGGGCGAGGGCGAGGCGGGTGATAGCAGTGTGCATGGGGGTATCTCCGGTCGATTCTTATTGTGGGTCAGGGCTTACCAGATCGGCAGGCTGTAGCCGACGATCAGCCGGTTCTCGTCCGCGTCGCGGGCGAAGTCGGAGCGGAAGCTGGCGTTGCGCAGGCGCACGTAGAGGTCCTTGAGCGGGCCGCTCTGCACCACGTACTTGAGCTCGAGGTCGCGCTCCCACTCGCTGCCCTTGGCGCTGCTGCCGGCGATCTCGGCGTCGTCGCCCTTGACGTAGCGGGCCATGAAGCTCAGGCCGGGCACGCCGAGGGCGGCGAAGTCGTAGTCGTAGCGGGCTTGCCAGGAGCGCTCGTCGGCATTGGCGAAGTCGTTGATCTGCACGAAGTTGACCAGGAACGGGTCGCTGCCGTCGAGGTAGGCGTAGCCGGTGTCGCCGCTCATCTGCTGGTAGCCGAGACCGAGCTTGTGGGCGCCCAGGGCGTAGCCGAGCATGCCGTTCAGCGCGCGGTTGTCGATCTTGCCGGCGCGGGCGGCGCCGCTGTCGTCGCTGAGCATCAGGCGCAGGTCGGCGCTCAGGGTGCCGGTGCCCAGCGGCTGCCTGGCCTGCAGGCCGAAGTAGTGCTGGCGGTAGACGTCGTCGAGGTCGGCGAAGTAGTAGCGGCCGCTCAGGCTCTTGCTGAACTGGTAGTCGAGGCCGGCCAGATCCAGGTGGTCGCTGCTCACCCCGCCGGGGAAGCGGCGGTTCTTGCTGTTGAGCACCAGGTCCTCGGAGTTGGTCGAGGCGCGGTCGATCACCTGGTTCAGGCGCCCGCCGGTGAAGGTCAGGCCGGCGATCTCCCTGGAGGTGAGCAGGCCGCCCTCGAACACCTGCGGCAGCAGGCGGCTGTCGCTGGCCTTGACCACCGGCAGCTCGGGGATGTGCGAGCCGTAGCGCAGCTCGGTCGCGGACACCTTGGCCTTGGCGGTCAGGCCCAGGCGGCCGAACTGGTCCGGGGTGCCGCCGTCGTCCTGCACCGGCAGCAGGTCGGTGCCGGTGCGGCCCTTGCCGGAGTCGAGCTTGACGCCGAGCATGCCGAGGGCGTCGAGGCCGACGCCGACGCTGCCGTCGGTGTAGCCGGACTGGATGTCGAGGAGGAAGCCCTGGCCCCATTCCTCGCGCTTGTTCTGCCCGCTGCCTTCGCGGAAGTCGCGGTTCAGGTAGATGTTGGTGGTGGTCAGGCTGGCGCTGCTGTCCTCGACGAAGCCGGCGTGGGCCAGCGGGGCGAGGGTGCAGGCGGTGATGGCCAGGGCCAGGCGGCGGACAGGCGGCAGGGCCTGCCAGGCGGCAATCGGCATCGCGGTATCTCCAGTCGTTGTTGTTGTCGTCGGCAGTCGGGCTGCCGTGGGGGCTCGGAGGACCCAGGGGCGATGCTAGGCAGCGAAGCTTTCGCCTGGCTTTCAGCCGCAAAGAAAGTTGGCGGCGCATTGGCGGCACGGCGGCTGCCGTTACACTCGACCCATAACGACAAGACTTCGGAGACTTCCCCGTGCGAATCCTGCTGGTCGAAGACCATCCCCCGCTGGCCGCCAGCGTGGCCCAGGCGCTGCGCGGCGCCGGCTGGACCGTGGACCTGCTGACCGACGGCGTGGCCGCCGATCACGCGCTGGCCAGCGAGGACTACGCGCTGGCGATCCTCGACGTCGGTCTGCCGCGCCTGGACGGCTTCCAGGTGCTGGCGCGCCTGCGCGCGCGCGGCAAGACCCTGCCGGTGCTGATGCTCACCGCCCGCGGCGAGGTGGCCGACCGCGTGCACGGTCTCAACCTCGGCGCCGACGACTACCTGGCCAAGCCCTTCGAGCTGGCCGAGCTGGAGGCGCGGGTCAAGGCCCTGCTGCGCCGCAGCGTGCAGGGCGGCGAGCAGCAGCAGCGCTGCGGCGCACTGGTCTTCGATCTCGGCATCCGGCGCTTCAGCCTCGGTGACGAGCCGCTCAACCTGACCTCGCGCGAGCAGGCGGTGCTGCAGGCGCTGATCGCCCGCCCCGGACGGGTGATGAGCAAGGAGCAGTTGGCCGACCAGGTGTTCGGCCTCGACGAGGAAGCCAGTCCGGACGCCATCGAGATCTACGTGCACCGCCTGCGCAAGAAGCTGGAAGGTCGCGGCGTGCGCATCGTCACCTTCCGCGGCCTCGGTTACCTGCTGGAGGCCTGCGATGGCTGAGCTGTACGGCGGCAGCCTGCGCGGTCGCCTGGCCGTGCTGCTGGCGCTGATCCTCGCCTTCGGCGGACTGAGCGGCTACTGGAGCGCGCGCCGCGCGGCGGACACCGCCTACGACCGCACCCTGCTGGCCTCGGCGCGCGCGGTGGCCGACGGCCTGTACAGCAGCGACGGCCAGTTGCGCGCCAACGTGCCCTACGTGGCGCTGGACACCTTCGCCTACGACAGCGCCGGGCGCATCTACTACCAGGTGCTCGACCCGCACGGCGGCCTGGTGTCCGGCTACGAGGCCCTGCCGGCGGCGGGGCCGGAGGTGCCGCGCACCGACGACTACCCGGCGCTGGCGCGCTTCTACGACGGTGTCTATCGCGCGCAGGAGGTGCGCGTGGTCAGCCTGCTGCAGCCGGTCAGCGAGGCGGATCTGGAGGGCATGGCCGAGATCCGCGTGGCCGAGACCCGCGGTGCGCGCGAGCGCATGGCCCGCGAGCTGCTGGTCGGCACCCTGTGGCGCATGGGCCTGCTGGCGCTGACCGCGCTGGGCCTCGTTTGGCTGGCGGTGAGCCTGGCGCTGCGCCCGCTGGAGCAGTTGCGCCAGACGGTGGCGGCGCGCGCCAGCGACGATCTGCAGCCGCTGCCGGACAGCGGCCTGCCACGCGAGCTGCGTCCGCTGGTGGACGCCCTCAACCAGTTCAACGCGCGGCTGCGCGGGTTGTTCGAGCGCCAGGCGCAGTTCATCGCCGAGGCCGCCCACGAGCTGCGCACGCCGCTGGCGGCGCTCAAGGCGCGTCTGGAACTGGGCCGGCGCAGCGCCGATGCCGCGCAGTGGCGCCAGGCCCTCGACGAGGCCGCCGGCAGCACCGAGCGGCTGACCCAGCTGGCCAACCAGCTGCTGTCGCTGGCGCGCATCGAGAGCGGCGCGCGGGCCATCGCCGAGGGCGGTGCGCAGCGCCTGGAGCTGGGCGCGCTGGCCCGCGAGCTGGGCCTGGCGCTGGCGCCGCTGGCCCACGGCCGCGGCGTGACGCTGGCCTTGGAGGCGGAGGAGCCGGTGTGGATCGACGGCGAGCCGACCCTGCTCAGCGAGCTGCTGTGCAACCTGCTGGACAACGCCCTGGCGCACACGCCCAGGGGCGGCAACGTGATCCTGCGCGTGCGTGCGCCGGCGATCCTCGAGGTGGAGGACGACGGCCCGGGCATTCCGCCCGAGGAGCGCGAGAGGGTGTTCGAACGCTTCTACCGGCGCAGTCCCGGCGGCACGGGGGGCGGGGCTGGGCCTGGCGATCGTCGGCGAGATCTGCCGCGCCCACCGCGCGCGCATCGGTCTGGAGGACGGCGCGGCGAGCGGACTGCGCGTGCGGGTGGAATTCCCGCCGGCCGACCTGTAGGGGCGAATTCATGCGCCGACGTGGCCAGGTCAGGCGAATGAGTTCGCCCCTACAGGGATCGCCCGCTGCAGCGAAGCCTCTGGCCCCGGCCTGGACGGCTTAGCGCTGGATGTCGCGGTCGCCGTCGATGCTGTAGGGCAGTTCGAGCAACTGCAGCGCTGGACCTTCGAGGCTGCCCAGATGCAGGCGGCCGTCCTCGACGGCGTTGTCCTGTAGCACGGCGAGCAGCTCGATGCCGTCCGCGCTGCGCGCGGCCAGCGCCACTTCGCCGACCGAGGAACCGTGCACCGGCGAGAACAGCTCGCTGCCGGGCGCCGGCAGTTCGCCGCCGTCCAGCCGCAGGCGATACAGGCGGCGCTTGAGGCGGCCGAGGTACTGCATGCGCGCGACGATTTCCTGACCGGTGTAGCAGCCCTTCTTGAAGCTGACGCCGCCGAGGCTCTGCAGGTTGAGCATCTGCGGGATGAACAGTTCGCGGGTGGCGCCGAACACCTGGGCGACGCCGGCGCGTACCTGGCTCAGCAGCCAGTCGTTGAGGCTGCCCTCGGCCAGTTGGGCGGCCAGGCGCTGCTGCACGGTGGCGGCTTCGGCCGCCGGCGCCCACAGCTCGCAGCGCTCGCCATGCAGGCGCACGGCCAGCAGTTCGCCGTTGCGCGCCACGCGGCCAGGTTCGGCCGGCAGGTCGATGCCGAGGGCGAGCAGGACGCCGTCGCCGCCGGCCAGGCCGAAGCGTGCCCAGCTCGCCGTCTCGTCTGCCAGCTGGGCCTTGAAGAACACCGCGTACTTCTTCAGGTCGGCCAGCTGCGCCTCGACCAGCTCGCGGGCCATCGCCAGGGCGAAGCCGTCGGCCAGCGGCACGATGCGAAAGCTCGACAGCATGCGGCCCTTGGGCGTGCAGCGCGCGCCCAGGCTGCTGGTTTCGGCGTTCAGGTAGTTGAGGTTGCAGGTGAGCTGGCCCTGGAGGAACTTGGCGGCATCCACGCCGTGGACGGCGAGGATCCCTTCATGGTCTAGCGGGGTGAAGAAAGCGGTTGCGGACATCGTGTTCGGTCGCCGGTGCGGAAGTCGGAGCGGCCATCATAGAGCCGCCCGGCAACCCTTGTCAGCCGGCCAGGCTGGCGGTCGCCCGGGGCATCGTTATAATGCCGCGATTGCCGAGGAGGCCGAGATGAGCGAAGAAAACATCGAACTGAAGCGACTGCAGTGGGAATGCCGGCGCGGCATGCTGGAACTGGACGTGCTGTTCAAGCCGTTCCTCGACGAGGCCTACGCGCAGCTGGAGGCGGTCGACCAGGAGCGTTTCCGCAACCTGCTCAAGTGCGAGGATCCGGACCTGTTCAGCTGGTTCATGGGCTACAGCGTACCCGAGGATGCCGACCACGCGCGCATGGTGCGCATGATCCTGGATCGTGTCCAGCCGAAGTGAACCCTTCGAGTGCCGCTGGCGCCCGTCGCGGCGCCTGCGGGTACTCTATCTCTTCTGTGCCGGTTTGGCGCTGCTGGCCCTGACCCTCGCCGAGTTGCCGTGGTGGGCGCGTCTGAGCGGCATGCTGCTGGTCGTCGTTCATGCGCTGTGGTGTCTGCCGCGCGCCATCCTGCTCAGCCATCCGCGAACCTTCACCGCCCTGCGCCATGATGAGCGCGGCTGGCGATTGCGCAATGCCGCCGAGGGCTGGGTGGCGGTGCAGTTGCGGCCGGGCAGTCTGGCCCTGCCGCAGGCGGTGATCCTGCACTTCCGGCTTCCGGGGCAGTGGCTCGACCGCGCCCTGTGCATTCCTGCCGACAGCCTTGATCGCGAGGTGCACCGCCGCCTGCGCGTGCGGCTGAAGTTCAGCCGGCGGCGCTGGGCGGCGGTGGGCGACGTGGCGGTCGAGGGCTGAGCGTCCGCTCGCTTCAGGCCGGATGGAAGCCCGGTGGCACCAGGATGGTGTCGCCCGGCTTGGCCAACTGGCCCGGATAGTCGAGGGTGTAGTGCAGGCCGCGGCTCTCGCGGCGCAGCATGGCCGACTGGATCATCAGCTCGGCGACCTGGGCGAGGTTGCGCAGCTCGAGCAGGTCGCGGCTGACCTTGTAGTTGCTGTAGAACTCGTCGATCTCGCTGAGCAGCAGGCGCACGCGGTGCTGGGCGCGCTGCAGGCGCTTGCTGGTGCGCACGATGCCGACGTAGTCCCACATGAAACGCCGCAGTTCGTCCCAGTTGTGCGCGATGATCACGTCCTCGTCGGAGTCGGTGACCTGGCTGGCGTCCCAGGTCGGCAGCTGCGGCGGCATGCTCACCCATTGCAGCTGGCTGACGATGTCGGCGGCCGCCGCGCGGGCGTAGACGAAGCACTCCAGCAGCGAGTTGCTGGCCAGGCGGTTGGCGCCGTGCAGGCCGGTGAAACTGGTCTCGCCGATGGCGTACAGGCCGGGGAGGTCGGTGTGGCCGCGACTGTCGACCAGCACGCCGCCGCAGGTGTAGTGCGCCGCGGGCACCACCGGGATCGGCTGGCGGGTGATGTCGATGCCGTACTGCAGGCAGCGCTCGTAGACGGTGGGAAAGTGCGCCTTGATGAACTCGGCCGGCTTGTGGCTGATGTCCAGGTAAACGCAGTCGATGCCCAGACGCTTCATCTCGTGGTCGATGGCGCGCGCGACTATGTCGCGCGGGGCGAGTTCGCCGCGCGGGTCGAAGCGATCCATGAAGCGCTCGCCGCTCGGCAGCTTGAGCAGGCCGCCCTCGCCACGCACCGCCTCGGTGATCAGGAAGTTCTTCGCCTGCGGGTGGTACAGGCAGGTCGGGTGGAACTGGTTGAACTCCAGGTTGCCGACCCGGCAGCCGGCGCGCCAGGCCATGGCGATGCCGTCGCCGCAGGTGCCGTCCGGGTTGCTGGTGTACAGGTAGACCTTGGCCGCGCCGCCGGTGGCCAGCACCACGAAGCGTGCGCAGTAGGTGTCGACCTGGCCGCTGCGGCGGTTCAGCACGTAGGCGCCGAGGCAGCGCCGGCCCGGGCCGCCGAGCTTGTGCTCGGTGATCAGGTCGATCGCCACGCGGTCTTCCAGCAGTTCGATGTTCGGCCGCTGCCGCGCGCACTGGAGCAGGGTGGTGGAGATCGCCGTGCCGGTGGCGTCGGCGGCGTGGATGATGCGTCGGTGGCTGTGGCCGCCCTCGCGGGTCAGGTGGAAGGCGAAGCCGCGCTCGCCCTCGTGGTGTTCGTCGTCGCGGGTGAAGGGCACGCCCTGGTCGATCAGCCACTGGATCGCCTCGCGGCTGTGCTCGACGGTGAAGCGCACGGCGTCCTCGCGGCACAGGCCGGCGCCGGCGCTGAGGGTGTCCTGCACGTGCGACTCGATGTCGTCGCTGTCGTCGAGGACCGCCGCCACGCCGCCCTGGGCCCAGTAGGTGGAGCCGCCGGCCAGGTCGCCCTTGCTCAGTACGGCGATGCGCAGGTGGTCGGGCAGGTTGAGGGCGAGGGACAGGCCGGCGCCGCCGCTGCCGATGACCAGTACGTCGTGCTGAAAGTGTTGGCTCATGTGCGCCGTTCCGCTGGAGTATCGCTCCCTAGTATATAGAAGGGCCTGGCGGCACAATATAAATGAACTCGAGCAGGAATCCGTGTTCTCAGCGAGGTTGCCCTGCCCGCCGAGCGAGGCCGCTCGGTAGGCGGCGGTGGGGCCTGCCTCGCGTCGCAGAGGTCGCCACGCGCGGTGCCGGGAGCGCCGCGTCCGTTTTTCGTCCCCGGGCCGAACGGCTGCGGGAAAGGTGCCCGCAGAGACGAACTTTTGCGCCGGGCCCCGGTCTACTGAGCCAGACCGGATGTGCTGGGCGGCGCAGGCCTTCGCGGGCGTTTGAAGGAGCATCGATGCAAACCCAGGAACCGGATCAGCAGCTGGTCGAGCGGGTCCAGCGCGGCGACAAGCGCGCGTTCGATCTGCTGGTGCTCAAGTACCAGCACAAGATTCTCGGGCTGATCGTGCGTTTCGTGCACGATCCCCAGGAGGCCCAGGACGTGGCGCAGGAGGCCTTCATCAAGGCCTACCGCGCACTGGGCAACTTCCGCGGCGACAGCGCCTTCTACACATGGCTGTACCGCATCGCCGTGAACACGGCGAAGAATCACCTGGTGGCGCGCGGTCGGCGCCCGCCGGACATTGACGTCAGCGCCGAGGATGCCGAGTTCTTCGAAGGCGATCATGCCCTCAAGGAACTCGAGACTCCGGAGCGCGCCCTGCTGCGCGACGAGATCGAGGCCACGGTGCACCGGACCATCCGGCAGCTGCCCGAGGATCTGCGCACGGCCCTGACTCTGCGCGAGTTCGAGGGGCTGAGCTACGAGGACATTGCCAACACCATGCAATGTCCGGTGGGTACGGTGCGTTCGCGGATCTTCCGTGCGCGCGAAGCGATCGACAAGGCCCTGCAACCGCTGCTGCAGGGCTGAACAGCCGGCGAAAGCCAAGAGGGTAGAAGCATGAGTCGTGAAGTCCTGGATCAGTCGGTGTCCGCCGTCATGGATGGCGAGGCTGACGAGCTGGAGTTGCGGCGCGTCCTTGCGGCGAGCGGCGAGGATCCGGCCGTGCGCGAGCGCTGGGCACGCTACCAGCTGGCGCGTGACGTGATGCACCGGCAGATCGTGGCGCCGAAGCTGGATCTGGCCGCCGCGGTGTCGGCGGCCATTGCTGCCGAGGATGTCGCGCCGGCGGCGCCGTCCGCGAAGTCGGCGCGCCCCTGGCGTCAGGTGGCGCGCCTGGCCGTGGCCGCCTCGGTGACCCTGGCAGTGCTGGTCGGCGTGCGTTTCTACAATGCCCAGGATGCGGCCGGCGTGACGCCGCAACTGGCCGGGCAGGGCGCCGTGCAGCCGACCCTGCCGGTGGTCGTCGTGCCGCAGGGGCCGGCCGTGCTGGCCAGTTTCCCGGCCGGTGAGGCGCCGGTCGAACCGGCCAGGCCCGCGCAGTCGGACGACCTGATTCGCAGCGTACCGGTCGAGCCTGCGCCGCAGGCGGCAGTCGAGGCCGCCGGGCAGCCGGATCGGTGAGGTCGGCATGATCGAGGAGTCGGGGCGCGTCGTCGCCGTCGAGGACGGTGCGGTATGGGTGCAGACCCTGCGTCGCAGTACCTGCAGCGCCTGCTCGGCGAGCGCCGGCTGCGGTCAGGGCCTGATGGAGAAGCTGGGCGTCGGCCAGCGCCGCGGCTACGTGCGCGCGCTGAGCGACCTGCAACTGGCGGTGGGCGACGGCGTGGTCATCGGCATCCGCGAAGACCTGCTGGTGCGCAGTTCCCTGTTGGTCTACCTGCTGCCGCTCCTCGGGCTGTTCGCCGGCGCCATGCTGGCAGAATGGTTGGCGCTGGCCGAGAGTTTTGTCATTCTCGCCGCTCTGGGCGGTTTCCTTGCGCCGTGGTGGCTGGTGCGCCGGCACTCGCGGCGCTCGACGGACGATCCGGCCCTGCAGCCGGTGGTCCTGCGTGCCGAACTGGCGGCATGCGCCGTCCCGCAGGAGAGCGCCTGATCTCCGGTTGGTCTTGAAGGTTGATCTGTAAGGGAGTCCAAGATTGATGCATACCCTGAAGCGCGCCATGCTGTCGCTGGCGGCGGTGCTGGCGCTGGGCCAGGCGCTGGTGGCCCAGGCCCAGTTGCCGCAGTTCACCGAACTGGTCGAGCAGGCCTCGCCGGCGGTGGTCAACATCAGCACCCGGCAGAGCATGCCGACCCAGGCCGCCGGCTTGCCGCCGCAGATGATTCCCGATCTGGAAGGGCTGCCGCCGATGTTCCGCGAATTCTTCGAGCGCAGCATTCCGCAGACGCCTCCGGGGCAGGCGCCGCGCCGACGTCAGGCGCAGTCGCTGGGGTCGGGCTTCATCATCTCCAGCGATGGTTACGTGCTGACCAACAATCACGTGGTGGCCGACGCCGACGAGATCATCGTGCGGCTGTCCGACCGCAGCGAGCTTGAGGCCAAGCTGGTCGGCGCCGATCCGCGCAGCGACGTGGCCCTGCTCAAGGTCGAAGGCAAGAGCCTGCCGACCGTCAAGCTGGGCAAGTCGGATGCGCTCAAGGTCGGCGAGTGGGTGGTGGCGATCGGCTCGCCGTTCGGCTTCGACCACTCGGTGACCGCCGGCATCGTCAGCGCCAAGGGGCGCAGTCTGCCGGACGAGAACTACGTGCCGTTCATCCAGACCGACGTGGCGATCAATCCCGGTAATTCCGGTGGCCCCCTGTTCAACCTGGACGGCGAGGTGGTCGGTATCAACTCGCAGATCTTCACCCGCTCGGGCGGCTTCATGGGGCTGTCGTTCGCCATCCCGATCGACGTGGCGATGAACGTCGCCGAGCAGCTCAAGGCCGACGGCAAGGTCAGTCGCGGCTGGCTCGGCGTGGTGATCCAGGAGGTCAACAAGGATCTGGCCGAGTCCTTCGGTCTCGATCGTCCGGCCGGCGCGCTGGTGGCGCAGGTGATGGACAACAGTCCGGGGGCTAGGGGCGGGCTGCGCGTGGGCGACGTGATCCTCGCTCTCGACGGCAAGCCGATCGTGGTCTCCGCCGATCTGCCGCATCTGGTCGGCACCCTCAAGCCGGGCACCGAGGTGACCCTGGACGTGGTCCGCGAGGGCGCCCGCAAGCGCCTGAAGCTGGCCGTCGGCGCCTTGCCGGAGGACGGTGCAGCCGTCGCGGCCGCCGCCGGCAAGGAGGGCGCGGCGCGCAGCAGCAACCGCCTGGGGGTGACCGTGGTCGATCTGAGCGCCGAGCAGAAGAAGGCCCTGGATGTCGAGGGTGGCGCGCTGATCCGCGAGGTGCAGAGTGGTCCGGCGGCGCTGATCGGCCTGCGCCCGGGCGACGTGATCACCCACCTGAACAACGAGTCGATCGACTCGGCGAAGACCTTCGAGAAGGTGGCGCAGGCGCTGCCGAAGAATCGCAGCGTGTCGATGCGCGTGCTGCGTCAGGGGCGCGCCAGCTTCATCACCTTCAAGCTGTCCGAGTGATCGACAGCTCTTTGGGCACGGGGGCGCTGCGGCGCCCCCGTTGCGTATTCGCTGCCGGGTGTCAAGCCGTGGGTGACGCCCGCCGAGGCGATACGCTAGAATTCACGGCTATTTTCGGCGGGCCCAGCCCGCGCTCTCCTTTTGAGTGTTGAGCCCGTGAGTGATCTGAGTCATATCCGCAACTTCTCCATCATCGCCCACATCGACCACGGCAAGTCGACCCTGGCCGACCGATTCATCCAGATCTGCGGCGGTCTGTCCGAACGCGAGATGGAGGCCCAGGTCCTCGACTCCATGGACCTCGAGCGCGAGCGCGGCATCACCATCAAGGCGCACAGCGTGACCCTGCACTACAAGGCGCAGGACGGCAAGACCTACCAGCTGAACTTCATCGATACCCCCGGTCACGTCGACTTCACCTACGAGGTCAGCCGCTCGCTGGCCGCCTGCGAGGGCGCGCTGCTGGTGGTCGACGCCGGGCAGGGCGTCGAGGCGCAGTCGGTGGCCAACTGCTATACCGCCATCGAGCAGGGCCTCGAGGTGATGCCGGTACTGAACAAGATGGACCTGCCGCAGGCCGAGCCGGAGCGGGTCAAGGAAGAGATCGAGCACGTCATCGGCATCGACGCTACCGATGCGGTGGCCTGCAGCGCGAAGAGCGGCATGGGCGTCGAGGACGTGCTCGAACGTCTGGTCGCGGTGATCCCGCCGCCGGAAGGCGAGATCGAGGCGCCGCTGCAGGCGCTGATCATCGACTCCTGGTTCGACAACTACCTGGGCGTGGTGTCGCTGGTGCGTGTGCGTCACGGTCGGGTCAAGAAGGGCGACAAGATCCTCGTCAAGTCGACCGGCAAGGTCCACCAGGTCGACAGCGTCGGCGTGTTCACGCCCAAGCACACCGCCACCGCCGACCTCAAGGCTGGCGAGGTGGGCTTCATCATCGCCGGAATCAAGGACATCCAGGGCGCCCCGGTGGGTGACACCCTGACCCTGTCCAGCACTCCGGACGTCGAGGTGCTGCCGGGCTTCAAGCGGGTCAAGCCGCAGGTCTACGCCGGTCTGTTCCCGGTCAGCTCCGATGACTTCGAGGACTTCCGCGACGCGCTGGAGAAGCTGACCCTCAACGACGCCGCGCTGCAGTACGAGCCGGAGAGCTCCGACGCGCTGGGCTTCGGCTTCCGCATCGGTTTCCTCGGCATGCTGCACATGGAGATCATCCAGGAGCGCCTCGAGCGCGAGTACGACCTGGACCTGATCACCACCGCACCGACCGTGGTGTTCGAGGTGGTGCTGAAGAACGGCGACATCGTCTACGTCGACAACCCGTCCAAGCTGCCCGATCTCGCTTCGATCGCCGAGATGCGCGAGCCGATCTGCCGCGCCAACATCCTGGTGCCGCAGGACCACCTGGGCAGCGTGATCACCCTGTGCATCGAGAAGCGCGGCGTGCAGCGCGACATGCACTTCCTCGGCAATCAGGTGCAGGTCAGCTACGATCTGCCGATGAACGAGGTGGTGATGGACTTCTTCGACCGCCTGAAATCGGCCAGCCGCGGCTACGCTTCGCTGGACTACGGGTTCGACCGTTTCCAGCCGGCCAACCTGGTGCGTCTGGATGTGCTGATCAACGGCGAGCGGGTCGACGCCCTGGCGCTGATCGTCCACCGCGACAATGCGGCCTACAAGGGCCGCCAGCTGGTGGAGAAGATGAAGGAACTGATTCCGCGGCAGATGTTCGACGTGGCGATCCAGGCGGCCATCGGCGGCCAGGTGATCGCCCGTTCGACGGTCAAGGCACTCAGGAAGAACGTGCTGGCCAAGTGCTACGGCGGCGACGTCAGCCGCAAGCGCAAGCTGCTCGAGAAGCAGAAGGCCGGCAAGAAAAGGATGAAGCAGGTCGGCAGCGTGGAGATCCCGCAGGAAGCCTTCCTCGCCGTGCTCAAGGTGGACAGCTGAGGACATGACTCTGAACTTTCCGTTGCTGCTGGTGATCGCCGTCGCCGTGTGCGGCGTGCTGGCGCTGATCGACCTGCTGCTGCTCGCCCCGCGTCGGCGTGCGGCCATCGCCGCCTACCAGGGCAGCGTCGGCCAGGTCGATCCGCAGGTGCTGCAGAAACTGGCCCGCGAGCCGGTGGTCGTGGAGTACGGCAAGTCGTTCTTCCCGGTGCTGGCGCTGGTGCTGGTGCTGCGCTCGTTCCTGGTCGAGCCGTTCCAGATCCCCTCCGGTTCGATGAAGCCGACCCTCGAGGTCGGCGACTTCATCCTGGTCAACAAGTTCGCCTACGGCATCCGCCTGCCGGTGGTGGACACCAAGGTGATCGAGGTCGGCGAGCCGCAGCGCGGCGATGTGATGGTGTTCCGCTTTCCGAGCGACCCCAACGTGAACTACATCAAGCGGGTGGTCGGACTGCCCGGCGATCATGTGCGCTACAGCAGCGACAAGCGTCTGTTCGTCAACGGCCAGCCGGTGGCCGAGCAACTGATCGGCGACGAACCGGGCAGCCTCGGCAGCGCCCGCCTGTTCAGCGAGAAGCTGGGCGAGGCGGAGCACCTGATCCGCAAGGAGATGCGCCGCTACCGCATCGAGCCGGACCGCGAGTGGGTGGTGCCCGCCGGGCACTACTTCATGGTGGGCGACAACCGCGACAACTCCAATGACAGCCGTTACTGGGAGGATGCGGCCATCGCCCCCGAGCTGCAGGGCATGGTTCCCGACCGCAACATCGTCGGCAAGGCCTTCGCCGTGTGGATGAGCTGGCCGTCGCCCAAGCTCGGCCACCTGCCGACCTTCGAGCGCGTCGGGCTGATCCACTGATGTACTGAATCGTTCACGGATACGAGGTTGATCATGGTTTTCGCGCGTTCGCAGCAGGGCCTGTCGATGCTGAGCTGGCTGATGCTCCTGTGTGTGGTGGGCTTTCTGGCCAGTGTGTTTCTCAAGGTCTTCCCACACTACATGGATTTCTACTCCCTGCAGAAAATCATCGCCTCGGCCGAGACCGAGAGCGCCCACCAGCTCCGCTCTCCGAACGACTTCTACTCCCACGTCGGCCGCGGCATGGAAGTCAACAATCTGGACTTCGAATTGCGCAAGGTGATGGACGTGCGCATGGAAAACAACGAGTTCCATGTCCATCTCAAGTACGAGAAGCGCGAGCCGCTGATCGAGAATCTCGACCTGGTCGTCCATTTCGACCGTGAATACCGTGTCCGCACCCCGTGAGCAACCCCCTGCAGCGACTCGAGCGTCAGCTCGGCTACCAATTCCAGGACCAGAACCTGATGGTACTGGCCCTCACCCACCGAAGCTTTGCCGGCCGCAACAACGAGCGGCTGGAGTTCCTCGGCGATGCCATTCTCAACTTCGTGGTCGGCGAGGCGCTGTTCAAGCGCTTCCCGCAGGCCCGCGAGGGCCAGCTGTCGCGCCTGCGCGCCCGGCTGGTCAAGGGCGAGACCCTGGCGCGCGGCTTCGATCTCGGCGAGTATCTGCGCCTGGGCTCGGGCGAGCTGAAGAGCGGCGGTTTCCGCCGCGAGTCGATCCTCGCCGACGCGACCGAGGCGCTGATCGGCGCCATCTACCTGGACTCCGGCATGGAGGCGGCGCGCGATCGCGTGCTGGCCTGGCTGGATCCGTACTTCGACGAGCTGACCCTGGTCGACACCAACAAGGATCCCAAGACCCGCCTGCAGGAGTTCCTGCAATCGCGCGCCTGCGAGCTGCCGCGCTACGAGGTGGTGGACATCCAGGGCGAGCCGCATTGCCGGACCTTCTTCGTCGAGTGCGAGGTCGCCCTGCTCAATGAAAAGACCCGTGGCCAGGGTGCCAGTCGCCGCATCGCCGAACAGGTGGCGGCCGCGGCGGCACTGGTGGCCCTGGGCGTGGAGAATGGCAATGACTGAATCCCCGAGCCGCTGCGGCTACGTGGCCATCGTCGGCCGGCCGAACGTCGGCAAGTCGACCCTGCTCAATCACATCCTCGGCCAGAAGCTGGCGATCACCTCGCGCAAGCCGCAGACCACCCGGCACACCCTGCTCGGCATCAAGACCGAGGGGCCGGTGCAGGCGATCTACGTCGACACTCCCGGCATGCACAAGGACAACGACAAGGCGCTCAACCGCTACATGAACCGCAGCGCCAGCGCGGCGCTCAAGGACGTCGACGTGGTGATCTTCGTCGTCGACCGTACGCGCTGGACCGACGAGGACCAGATGGTCTTCGAGCGGGTCAAGTTCGTGAAGTGCCCGGTGATCCTCGTGGTCAACAAGATCGACCGTCTCGACGACAAGGCCGAGCTGCTGCCGCACATCCAGTGGCTGGCCGAGCAGTTGCCCGAGGCCGAGATCGTGCCGATCTCCGCCCAGCACGGGCAGAACCTCGAGAGTCTGGAGCGGCTGGTCGGCGAGCGCCTGCCCGAGGGCGAGCACTTCTTCGAGGAGGACCAGCTCACCGACCGCAGCTCGCGCTTCCTCGCCGCCGAACTGGTGCGCGAGAAGGTGATGCGTCAGCTCGGCGCCGAGGTGCCCTACCAGGTGACCGTGGAGATCGAGCAGTTCCAGCAGCAGGGCCGTATCCTGCATATCCACGCGCTGATCCTGGTCGAGCGCGACGGGCAGAAGAAGATCATCATCGGCGACAAGGGCGAGCGCATCAAGCGCATCGGCCAGGACGCCCGCCGCGACATGGAAGAGCTGTTCGGCAGCAAGGTGATGCTCAACCTGTGGGTCAAGGTGAAGAGCGGCTGGTCCGACGACGAGCGCGCCCTGCGCTCGCTGGGTTATGGCGATCTCTGATCGCTGACCGGACTCCGGCCGGGAGGCTCTGCGTTCCCGGTCCGGCGCTCCGATCTTCTCTGGTGCCATGGCGCACCCCACGGTCGACATGATCTGCGCGCCCAGTTCCGCCTTCGTCCTGCATTCCCGCCCGTACAAGGAAACCAGTGCGCTGGTCGACTTCCTCACGCCCGGGGGGCGCCTGCGCGCAGTACTGCGTGGCGCGCGCGGCAAGGCCGGCAGCAAGGCGCGGCCGTTCCTGCCGCTGGAGCTGGCGCTGCGCGGGCACGGCGAGCTGAAGACGGTCGCCTCTCTGGAGGCGGCCGGCATTCCCCATCTGCTCGTCGGCGACGCACTGTTCAGCGGCCTCTATCTCAACGAGCTGCTGATCCGCCTGCTGCCCGCCGAGGACCCGCATCCGGCGCTGTTCGAGCACTACGCCGCGACCCTCGCCGCGCTGGCCGCCGGGCGGCCGCTGGAGCCGCTGCTGCGCGCCTTCGAATGGCGGCTGCTCGACGATCTGGGCTATGGTTTCGCCCTCGACCACGACAGCCTGGGCCAGCCGATCGATCCCGATACCCGCTACCAGTGGCTGCCCGAGGCCGGTTTCCAGGCGGTGGCGCTGCTGCAGCCGGGGCTGTTCCTCGGCCGCGAGCTGCTCGCCCTGGCGCAGGCCGACTGGACCGCGCCGGGCGCGCTGCTCGCCGCCAAGCGGCTGATGCGCCAGGCGCTGGCGCCGCACCTGGGCGGCCGGCCGCTGGTCAGCCGCGAGCTGTTCATCAAACCCAAGGAGTCCCGACGTGACTGAAGCCAATCGCATCCTGCTGGGTGTCAACATCGACCACATCGCCACCCTGCGCCAGGCGCGCGGCACCCGCTACCCGGACCCGGTGAAGGCCGCACTGGATGCCGAGGAGGCCGGCGCCGACGGCATCACCGTGCACCTGCGCGAGGACCGCCGGCACATCCAGGACCGCGACGTGCGGTTGCTCGCCGAGGTGCTGCAGACGCGGATGAACTTCGAGATGGGCGTCACCGAGGAGATGCTCGCCTTCGCCGAGCAGATCCGCCCGGCGCACGCCTGCTTCGTCCCCGAGACCCGCCAGGAACTGACCACCGAGGGCGGCCTCGACGTGCTCGGCCAGGAGGCGCGCATCCGCGCTGCGGTCGAGCGCCTGGCCGCGGTGGGCTGCGAGGTGTCGCTGTTCATCGACGCCGACCCGCGGCAGATCGAGGCGGCGGCGCGCATCGGCGCGCCGGCCATCGAGCTGCACACCGGCCGCTACGCCGACGCGCACACGCCGGCGGAGAGGGCCGCCGAGCTGGCGCGGGTCCGTGATGGCGTCGAGTGCGGTCTGAGCCACGGCCTGATCGTCAACGCCGGCCACGGCCTGCACTACCACAACGCCGAGGCGGTGGCGGCGATCCGTGGCATCAACGAGCTGAACATCGGCCACGCCATCGTCGCCCACGCGCTGTTCGTCGGCTTCAGGCAGGCGGTGGCGGAGATGAAGGCGCTGATCGTCGCCGCGGCGGCGCGCGGCTGAAATCGGCGCCGCGTTCAGCCGCGGTTCAGCGAGGGTTCAGCGGGCGTTCAGGGACGCCATGGCAGGCTTTGAGTCGGAATCAACACCACTCAGCAAGGAGGTCGCCATGCGTCCCAACTTCACCCGTATCGCCCTGCTCGGCGCCCTGACCCTCGGTGCCGCCTCGGCCCAGGCTGCCGACACCTTCGTCGGCCTGACCTGGGGTCAGACCAACGACAACATCCAGAAGTCCAGCGCGCTGAACGCCAACCTGGGCAACCCGAAGCTGGACAAGGTGATCGACAACACCTCGACCTTCGGCGTGCGCGCCGGCCAGCAGCATGAGCAGGGCCGCTACTACCTGACCTACGAGAACGTCTCCGACAGCCACAGCGGCTACAAGCTGCGCCAGCAGAACCTGCTCGGCAGCTACGACCTGTTCGTCCCGGTCGGCGAGCACGGCACCCGCGCCTTCGTCGGCGGCACCCTCGGCCTGATCAAGCTGGAGCAGGAAAGCCGCGGCTTCAAGCGCGACAGCGATATCGGCTACGCTGCCGGTGTGCAGGTCGGCCTGCAGCAGCCGCTGACCTCGGCGCTGTCGGTGGAAACCGGCTACCGCTACCTGCAGAGCAACGCCAGCACCGAGATGGCGGCGCATGGCGGCGGCAAGCTCGGCTCGCTCGACCTCAACAGCAGCCGCCTGGCCTACCTGGGGGTCAACTACGCCTTCTGAGGCATGACGGTGCTGCCGGACCAGGCCCGGCAGCACCTCGTTTAGGGAACGCCGATGAAACTGCTGATCGTCGAGGACGAGGCGCTGCTGCGCCACCACCTGCACAGCCGCCTCAGCGAGCTGGGCCACGTGGTCGACGCCCAGGGCGATGCCGAGGAGGCGCTGTACCGCGTCGGCGAATACCACCACGACCTGGCCATCGTCGACCTCGGCCTGCCGGGGATGAGCGGGCTGGACCTGATCCGCCAGCTGCGCAGCGCCGGCCACGGCCTGCCGATCCTGATCCTCACCGCGCGCGGCAACTGGCAGGACAAGGTCGAGGGCCTGGCCGCCGGTGCCGACGACTACCTGGTCAAGCCGTTCCAGTTCGAGGAACTGGAGGCACGCCTCAATGCCCTGCTGCGCCGCGCCAGCGGCTTCACCCAGGCGAGCATCGCCGCCGGTACGCTGCGCCTGGACCTCAACCGCAAGCAGGCGCTGGTCGACGAGCAGCCGCTCGGCCTGACCGCCTACGAATACCGCATCCTCGAATACCTGATGCTTCACCACCAGCAGGTGATCTCCAAGGAGCGCCTGATGGAGCAGCTCTACGCCGATGACGAGGAGCGCGACGCCAACGTCATCGAGGTGCTGGTCGGCCGCCTGCGCCGCAAGCTGGAGAGCGCCGGCGAGCTGCGCCCGATCGACACGGTGCGCGGCCAGGGCTACCTGTTCACCGAGCGCTGCCGATGATCCGCTCGCTGCGCCTGCGCTTCATGCTCGGCGCCACGGTGCTGGCCCTGCTGTTCATGCTGATCCTCCTGCCGCTGCTGCAGAACGCCTTCAGCATCGCCCAGGAGGATGTCATCGAGCAGCGCCTGGCCGCCGATGCCGCCACCCTGATCTCGGCGGCCGAGGTGGTCGACGGCCGCCTGCAGATGCCGCCGATGCTGCCCGACGAGGAATTCAACCTGCCCGAGGCCAAGCTGCTCGGCTTCGTCTACGACCGCGAGGGCCGGCTGGTCTGGCGCTCGCCGTCGAGCCTCGACGAGCAGATCGACTACCGGCCGCGCTACGACGGCCGCGGCCACGAATTCGCCCGCCTGCGCGACGCCCGCGGCGAGCGCTTCTTCGTCTACGACCTGGAGGTCGACCTGCTGCGCGGCGAGCAGGCGGCCTACAGCATCGTCACCATGCAGCCCAGCCGCGACTACGACGCGCTGGTCGACGGCCTGCGCCGCCAGCTCTACCTGTGGCTGGGCGGCGCCTGGCTGGTGCTGCTGGCGCTGCTCTGGCTGGGCCTGACCTGGGGCTTCGCCAGCCTGCGGGCGCTCGGCCGCGAACTGGACGAGGTGGAGAACGGCAGCCGCGACAGCCTCAGCGATGCGCATCCGCACGAGCTGCTGCGCCTGACCCGCTCGCTCAACCGCCTGCTCGACAGCGAGCGCCGCCAGCGCGAGCGCTACCGCGACTCGCTGGGCGACCTGGCGCACAGCCTGAAGACCCCGCTGGCGGTGCTGCAGGGGGTGGCCGACAGCCTGGCCGGCGAGCGCCGGCATCGCGAGCAGGTCGAGGTGCTGCACGCGCAGATCGAGCGGATGAGCCAGCAGGTCGACTACCAGCTGCAGCGCGCCAGCCTGCGCCGCAGCGGCCTGCGTCGCCACCGCGAGGCGCTGGGCCCGGTGCTCGACGTGCTCAGCCAGGCGCTCGACAAGGTCTACCGCGACAAGCGGGTGGTCCTCAGCCGCGACTTCCCGGCCGCCCTGCAGCTGCCGGTGGAGCGCGGCGCGCTGCTCGAGCTGCTCGGCAGCCTGCTGGAGAACGCCTACCGGCTGTGCCTGGGGCAGATCCGCGTGCGTGCGCGCAGCAATGCCGAGGGCTGCGAGCTGTGGGTCGAGGACGACGGCCCGGGGATTCCCGCCGCCCGCCGCGAGCAGATCCTCCAGCGCGGCGAGCGCCTCGACACCCGCCACCCCGGCCAGGGCATCGGCACCGCGGTGGCCAAGGACATCATCGACAGCTACGGCGGCAGCCTGCAGCTGGAGGACTCGGCGCTGGGCGGCGCCAGCTTCCGCATCTGGCTGCCGTACTGAGCCGCCAGGCACACTCGACGGCAGGGCCGGCTCCCGCGTGGGCATGCCTCCGGGGACGCTCTGCGTCCCAGTGGGCGCGGAGCGCCCGGGGCTGGGTTCCCACGCGGGAGCGTGGGAACCATCACCCGCTGCGCAGGGCGTACCGGCCTCAGGGCTTGCGCGCCAGCAGCGCGGCGCGGCGCGGGGCGGGCAGGCCTTCGACGGTGCGGCTGGGGTCCTGCGGGTCGAGGAACTCGGGCAGCGACTGGAACTTCATCCACTCGGTGGCGCGCTGTTCCTCGACGCTGGTGACGCTGACGTCGATGCAGCGCACGTCGACGAAGCCGGCGCGGCGCAGCCACAGCTCCAGCGCCGCCACCGAGGGCAGGAACCACACGTTGCGCATCTGCGCGTAGCGATCCTCGGGGACCAGCACGGTCTGCGCGTCGCCTTCCACCACCAGGGTCTCCAGCAGCAGCTCGCCGCCGCGCACCAGGCAGTCCTTGAGCGCCAGCAGGTGGTCGATCGGCGAGCGGCGGTGGTAGAGCACGCCCATCGAGAACACCGTGTCGAAGCCTTCCAGCCGCTCCGGCAGTTCCTCCAGGGCCAGCGGCAGGTGCCAGGCGGGCAGTTCGGGCAGGTAGTGCTTCATCGCCAGGAACTGGCAGAAGAACAGCCAGTTGGGGTCGACGCCGACCACGCAGTCGGCGCCGGCGCCGAGCATCCGCCACTGGTAGTAGCCGTTGCCGCAGCCGACATCCAGCACCCGCTTGCCGGCCAGGTCGAGATGGGGGGCGATGCGCGCCCACTTCCAGTCCGAGCGCCATTCGGTGTCGAGGTGCACGCCGAACAGCTCGAACGGCCCCTTGCGCCAGGGGATCAGGCCCCTGAGCGCCTGCTCCAGGGCGGCGCGCTGCGCGTCGCTGCACGGGCCGGCGAGGGCGAAGCATTCGGCCAGTTCGCGCTGCGCGACGCTCAGCGCCGGCAGGGCGTCCACCGCCGCCTGCCAGCGGCTCAGGTCGCCGTGGCCGCGGGCCAGCTTGTCGGCGAGCAGCTCGGGCAGGGTGGCGGCCCAGGCGGCCAGCGGCGTGCCGCGCAGGCGCTCGAGCAGGGCGGGGAGGTCGGCGCGGGTGGCGAGGTCGGTCATGGGCAGTCCGGGGCGAGTCAGGGCAGGGCGATCAGCGAGGCGAAGTTCAGGCACTGGAACCAGGGAATGACCTTCGAGAAGCCGGCAGCCTCGAGGCGCTCGCGGTGCGCCTCGAGGCTGTCGGGCAGCATCACGTTCTCGATGGCGCTGCGCTTCTGGGCGATCTCCAGTTCGCTGTAGCCGTTGGCGCGCTTGAAGGCGATGTGCAGGTCGTTGAGCAGGGCGTGTTCCCCGGCATCCGCGAAGCGCAGCTTCTCGGAAAGGATCAGCGCGCCGCCGGGCAGCAGCGCCTGGCGGATGCGGGTCAGCAGTTCGAGGCGTTGCTCGCGGGGGATGAACTGCAGGGTGAAGTTCAGCGCCACCAGCGAGGCCGGCTGCAGGTCGAGCTGGCAGATGTCCGCCTCGAGCACCTCGACCGGCAGCAGTTCCTGGAACATC
Organism: Stutzerimonas stutzeri; assembly: GCF_024451105.1. GTDB lineage: Bacteria > Pseudomonadota > Gammaproteobacteria > Pseudomonadales > Pseudomonadaceae > Geopseudomonas > Geopseudomonas stutzeri_A. The sequence continues at coordinate 52,340 of NZ_JANGEY010000001.1, read as the reverse complement.
GAGTCCTGGGCGTGCAGGTACTCGCGGCAGCGCTCGACCATGGCGCTGGAGTTGTCCACCGCGATCACCCGGCAGCCCTCGGCCTGCACGTGGCGGCGCAGCGCCTGGCTGACCGCGCCGAGCGAGCAGCCGAGGTCGTAGAGGGCGCTGTGCGGCTGGGCGAACTGCCCGGCGATCACCCCGAGGTTCTCGACGATGGTCGGGTAACCGGGCACCGAGCGCTTGATCATGTCGGGGAACACCCGCACCACCGCCTCGTTGAACACGAAGTCGGCGACCTGGTCCTGGGGGGTGGCGTAGATGCGGTCGGGATGCTGGTTCACGGCGAACTTGACGGCTGGGGAAAGCCGCCCATTCTAGCGGAGCGGCGGGGAGGGGGGCAGCCCCGCCCCGGCGATCGGTCGGAAAGCGCCGTTCACCTGACCCGGAAGCGGCACTCGAAGCTGCGCTCGGCGGCCACGCCGTTTTCCCAGGGGCGTCGGTAGTCGAGCGCCAGGCGGCCCTCGCCGCGGGTCTCGGCGCGAAAGCGCCAGGTCGAGACGCCGGCGCTGCCGACCACGCCGGCGTCCTCGGGGGTGGTGTAGACCTCCGGGCCGAGCAGCCTGAGCGCCGGTGCGCCGGCGTCGCGCAGTTCCCAGCGCAGACCGGTGCTGGGATTGCTCGGCAGGCGCAGGTTCAGGGTCTGGCCGCTGTGCAGCTCGAGCGGGGTGCAGTGGCGCGACGGGGCGTCCAGGGTCAGGGTGCCCGGGGGGCGCTGGTGGGCGCAGGCGGCGAGCAGGCCGACCGCGGCGAGCGGCAGCAGACGCAGGGGCGAGAATCTCGGCATGGGCAGGTCCCTTGGCGGTGGCTGGGCGCTATAGCCTAGCCGATGGGGGCGGTCTTTGGTGCGGAAGGCAGGCGCGGCAGCGGCTGCCTTCCGGCCGGCGTCAGGCGGGGAACAGCACCTTGGCCACGTCGGCGAAGCGCTCGGCGAAGTGCACGGTGAGGCCCTCCCTGAGGTAGTCCGGCAGCTCCTCGAAGTCGCCGCGGTTGGCGTCCGGCAGGATCAGCTCGCGAAGCTTCTGTCGGCGCGCGGCGATCACTTTCTCGCGCACCCCGCCGATCGCCAGTACCTGGCCGGTGAGGGTCAGCTCGCCGGTCATCGCCACGTTCTTCTTCGGCGCCTGGTTGCGCGCCAGCGAGAGCAGCGCGCTGGCCATGCTGATGCCGGCGCTGGGGCCGTCCTTGGGCGTGGCGCCCTCCGGCACGTGCAGGTGGACGAAGGCCTGGTCGAAGAAGCCCGGGTCGCCCCCGAACTGCTTCAGGTGCGAGCTGACGTAGCTGTAGGCGATCTCCGCCGACTCCTTCATCACCTCGCCGAGCTTGCCGGTCAGCTTGAAGCCGCGGTTGAGGGTGTGGATGCGCGTCGCCTCGATCGGCAGGGTGGCGCCGCCCAGGCTGGTCCAGGCCAGTCCGGTGATGACCCCGACGCCTTCCAGGCGCTTCTCCCGGCGGAACAACGGCATGCCCAGGTAGTCCTCGAGATCCTTCGGGCCGATCTTGAGCTGCGCCTCGGGAGCTTCCAGCAGCCTGACCACCGCCTTGCGGACGATCTTGCCGAGCTGCTTCTCCAGCTGGCGCACCCCGGCCTCGCGGGCGTAGCCCTCGATCGTCGCCCTGAGCGCCGCGTCGCTGATCGACAGGCGCTGCTTCGGCACGCCGGCCTTGTCCAGCTGGCGCGGCCACAGGTGGCGCTTGGCGATGGCCAGCTTCTCCTCGGCGATGTAGCCGGACAGGCGGATGATCTCCATGCGGTCGAGCAGGGGACCGGGGATCGAGTCGAGGGTGTTGGCGGTGCAGACGAACAGCACCTTGGACAGGTCCAGGCGCAGGTCCAGGTAGTGGTCGAGGAACTCGACGTTCTGCTCCGGATCGAGGGTCTCCAGCAGCGCCGAGGCCGGGTCGCCCTGGTAGCTGGCGCCCATCTTGTCGATCTCGTCGAGCATGATCACCGGATTCATCACCTCGACTTCCTTGAGCGCCTGCACCAGCTTGCCGGGCAGCGCGCCGATGTAGGTGCGCCGGTGGCCCTTGATCTCCGCCTCGTCGCGCATGCCGCCCACCGAGAAGCGGTAGAACGGCCGGCCGAGCGACTCGGCGATCGACTTGCCGATGCTGGTCTTGCCGACCCCGGGCGGGCCGACCAGCAGCAGGATCGAGCCGGCGATCTCGCCCTTGAAGGCGCCGACGGCGAGGAACTCGACGATCCGCTGCTTGATGTCGTCCATGCCGGCGTGGTGGCGGTCGAGCACCTTGCGGGCGCGGGCCAGGTCGAGCCGGTCCTTGCCGAGCACGCCCCAGGGCACGCTGGTCGCCCAGTCCAGATAGTTGCGGGTCACCGCGTATTCCGGCGAGCCGGTTTCCAGCACCGAGAGCTTGTGGAGCTCCTCGTCGATGCGTTTGCGCGCCTGCGCCGGCAGCGTCCGGCCCTCCAGGCGCTTCTGGAATTCCTCGGCGTCGGCACTGCGGTCGTCCTTGGTGATGCCCAGCTCCTTCTGGATCACCTTGAGCTGTTCGCGCAGGAAGAACTCGCGCTGGCGCTTGCCGATGGTGCTGTTCACTTCGGCGCTGATCTCGTTCTGCAGGCGCGCCACCTCCACCTCGCGGCGCAGCAGCGGCAGGACCCGCTCCATGCGCTTGAGCACCGGCACGGTGTCCAGCACTGCCTGCAGGTCGCTGCCCGGCGCAGTGGTCAGCGCCGCGGCGAAGTCGGTCAGCGGCGAGGGATCGTTGGGGCTGAAACGGTTCAGGTAGTTCTTCAGTTCCTCGCTGTACAGCGGGTTGAGCGGCAGCAGCTCCTTGATGGCATTGATCAGCGCCATGCCGTAGGCCTTCACCTCGTCGCTGGGATCGGCCGGGGTGCGCGGGTAGTCGACCTCCACCAGGTAGGGCGGCTTGCGGCTCAGCCAGCCGCGGATGCGCACCCGCGCCAGGCCCTGGGCGACGAACTGCAGGGTGTCGCCCTGCTTGCTGGCGTGGTGCACGCGCACCACGGTGCCGTGCTCGGGCAGTTCGTCCGGATCGAACTCCTCGGCGCTCTGCGGCGGGTTGTCCATGTAGAACAGCGCCACGCAGTGGTGGTCGGTGTTGGCCACGCGCTTGAGGGTTTCCGCCCAGTGCTCGGGATTGACCATGATCGGCAGCACCTGGGCGGGGAAGAACGGCCGGTTGTGCACCGGCATGATGTACAGCTTGTCCGGCAGCGTCTGGCCCTGCAGCACCACGCCGGTGTTGCTCGCCTGCTCCTCGGCGTCGACGACCTCGTGAGGGATGTCCTGCTCGCTCATCTGGGGATTCCTGACAGTCGGGTTTCTGCCTAGATGGGGCCGGGGGCGGGCAATTCAACCGTGGCCGTATGCCGGGGGGCGGCGAGTCCGTTGCGATTCCTTCTTGATTGTTATGTTATTACATCTTAACGTTGCCGCCCCGCGGCGCAGGCCGAGCCCGCGCCGCCGCAGTTCCGTTCCCCCGCGACGCGCCTCGCCGCGCTCGCCCCGTCACTCGAGGTATGCATGAAACCGCTTCGCCACCCGCTCGCCCTGGCCATCGGCCTGGCCCTGCCGTCCACCGCCGTCCTGGCTGCCGAGCCCCCCCTGCAGCTGGAAGCCACCGAGGTCAGCGCCAGTGCGCTGGCCAGCAGCGTGCAGGAGATGACCACCCCGGCCGAGGTGCTGGAGGGCGACGAGCTGGTGCAGCGCCGTGCGGCGACCCTCGGCGAGACCCTCGACGGCCTGCCCGGCGTGCAGGCCGCCGGCTTCGGCGCCGGCGCCAGCCGCCCGGTGATCCGCGGTCTCGATGGCGGGCGGGTCAAGGTGCTCAGCGACGGCGTCGACGTGCTGGATACCTCGACCCTCAGCCAGGACCATGCGGTGACCGTCGAGCCGCTGCTGGCCGAGCGCATCGAGGTGCTCAAGGGCCCGGCGACCCTGCTGTATGGCGGTGGCGCGATCGGCGGGGTGGTCAACGTGATCGACAAGCGGGTGCCGACCTACGTGCCGGAGAAGGGCTACGAGGGCGAGCTGGAACTGCGTGCCAACAGCGTGGCCAACGAGGGCGCCGGGCTGCTCGGCATCACCGCAGGCAGTGGCAACCTCGCGGTGCGCGTCGAGGGCGTCAAGCGCCAGGCCGACGACTACGAGATCCCCGGCGCCGCGGGTGAGCCGCGCGCCAGCAAGCAGCTCGGCGCCTACAACGACACCGAGAGCTACAGCCTGGGCGGCAGCTTCATCGGCGAGCGCGGCTACCTGGGCCTGGCCTACGCCCGCCAGGAGAACCGCTACGGCCTGCTCGCCCACGAGCATGTCGACTGCCATCAGGACGACGCCCTGTGGCACTGCGGCGAGCATGACGAGGACGAGGACGAGCACCACGACGAGCACGGCGGCGCGGTGCCCTACATCCGCATGCAGCAGGACCGCTGGGACCTGCGCGGCGAACTCGGCGACCCGCTGCCGGGCTTCGAGCTGGCGCGCCTGCGCATCGGCTACAGCGACTACCGCCACGCCGAGATCGAGGGGGGCGAGAAGATGGCGGTGTTCGACAGCCAGGCCCACGACGCGCGCCTGGAGCTGACTCACCAGCCGCTGCTCGGCTGGCGCGGCGTGGTCGGCGTGCAGACCACCCGGCGTGATCTGGAACGGCGCAACGGCGCCCTCGACCTGCATCACGAGGACGAGGATGACGACGATCACGCGCACGGCGACGAGCTGCTGCGCATGGCGCAGACCCTGACCCGCAACCACGCGCTGTTCCTCCTCGAGGAGTACCGCGCCGGCGACTGGCGCTACGAGCTGGGCGCGCGCCACGAGTGGCAGTCCATCGATGCCGAGTCCGGCTTCAAGGACAGCCGGCACCGCGGCACCTCGCTGTCCGCCGGCGCGGTGTGGAGCTTCGCCCCCGAATACTCGCTGGGCCTGTCGCTGTCGCGTTCGCAGCGCCTGCCCAGCGCCGAGGAGCTGTACGCCTGGGGCCCGCACGCCGCCAGCCGGACCATCGAGCACGGCAACCTGCAGCTCGACGAGGAAACCTCGCACAACGCCGAGCTGACCCTGCGCAAGCTGGCCGGGCCGACCACCTTCACCTTCAGCCTGTTCCGCAACCAGGTCGACGACTTCATCTATGCTGCCGATCTCGGCCGCACTCCGGGCGGTGGCTACCGCGAGGTGGAATACCGCCAGGCCGACGCGGTGCTGACCGGCGGCGAATTCGAGGTGCGCCAGCAGTTCACCGGCAGCTTCGCCGCGACCCTGTTCGGTGACCACGTGCGCGGCCGGCTCAAGGAAGGCGGCGCGCTGCCGCGGATTCCCGCCGACCGCCTCGGCGTGCGCCTCGAGCAGCGCTTCAGCAGCGCCCTGGACGGCCAGCTGGAGTTCTACCGGGTGAACAGGCAGACCGACAGCGCCGCGTTCGAGACCGACACCGCCGGCTACAACATGCTCGGCGCCGGCCTCAGCTACCGCGGCAGCCTGAGCCAGGCCGACTACCTGCTCTACCTCAAGGCCGACAACCTGCTGGACGCCGAGGCGCGCCAGCACAGCTCGCTGATCAAGGACGAGGTGCTGCTGCCGGGGCGCAACTTCACCCTCGGCATGCGGGTGAGCTTCTGAGGCTGCGCCAGGGCGCCAGCGCCGGCCGGAGGTGGTGGAAAATCGTTGCGCGAGTTTTCCCCCCTACGCAGGGTCGCGGCCGTGCGTAGGGGGCAACTCGCGCAGCGATCGTCCGTCGATTGGCCTGCGCCGGCGGGTCAGCCGATGGTCATCAGGCTGGCGTTGCCGCCGGCGGCGGCGGTGTTGACGCTCAGGGCGTGCTCGATCAGCAGGCGCTCCAGCGGGATGTCGGTGTCGCCGCGGCCCAGGCCGTTGACCCCGACGATCGCGCCCGGGCGCTTGGCGGCCAGCAGGCTCACCTCGCGCAGCTGGTCGGAGTCGCCGTGGTGGAGGATGGCGTCGAACCTCAGCTCGCAGGTGGTCCAGTCGCCGACCAGCTGGATGCGCTGCTGCACCGCCAGCGGCAGGCTGCCGAGCAGCTGGCGGTTGGCGGCGTGGTCGGCCCACAGCACCCGGCAGCCCACCGCCAGCGCGGCGGCCAGTTGGGCGAGCAGGTCCTGGGCGTCGTCGGCCAGGCACAGCACACGCTCGCGCGGCAGCAGGCTGTAGGTGTTGCGCTCGCCGGTCGGACCGGCGAGCGCCCGGGTGATGCCGCTCAGCGCCAGCTGCGCGTAGCGCTCGGCCGGTCCGGCCAGCGCCGGCTGCTGCTGGCGCAGCCAGTCGAGCAGGGCCTGGAAGCCCGGCGCGGTTTCCGCCGTGCGCTGCACCTCGCCGTCCAGCAACTGCCGGCTGACCGCGTCCTGCGGTCGGGTGGCCAGCAGGCGGTACAGGTACAGCGGGCCACCGGCCTTCGGCCCGGTGCCGGACAGGCCCTCGCCGCCGAACGGCTGCACGCCGACCACCGCGCCGACCATGTTGCGGTTGACGTAGAGGTTGCCGACGTGGGCGGCGCCGACCACCTGGGCGATGGTCTCGTCGATGCGGGTGTGCACGCCGAGGGTCAGGCCGTAGCCGCTGGCGTTGATCTGCTCGAGCAGCGCGTCCAGCTCGGCGCGGCGGTAGCGCACCACGTGCAGCACCGGGCCGAAGATCTCCCGCTCGAGTTCGGCGAGGCTGTCCAGCTCGATCAGGGTCGGCAGCACGAAGGTGCCGCGCTTGAGTTCCGCGGCGTCGACCCGCGACAGCTGGTGGACCTTGCGGCCCTTGTCGCGCATCGCCTGGATGTGCCGCTCGATGTTGGCGCGGGCTTCCTCGTCGATCACCGGACCGATGTCGGTGCAGAGACGCTCGGGGTTGCCGAGGGTGTACTCGGCCATGGCGCCCTTGAGCATGGTCAGCACCCGCTCGGCGACCTCTTCCTGCACGCACAGCACGCGCAGCGCCGAGCAGCGCTGGCCGGCGCTGTCGAAGGCGGAGGCGATCACGTCGACCACCACCTGCTCGGTGAGCGCCGAGGAGTCGACGATCATCGCGTTCTGCCCGCCGGTCTCGGCGATCAGCGGGATGGTGCGGCCCTGGGCGTCGAGGCGGCCGGCGAGGTTCTTCTGGATGATCCCGGCGACCTCGGTGGAGCCGGTGAACATCACCCCGCGGATGCGCTCGTCGGCGATCAGCGCGGCGCCGACGGTCTCGCCGCGGCCCGGCAGCAACTGCACGGCGCCCTCGGGCACGCCGGCCTCACGGAGCAGGCGCACCGCCTGGGCGGCGATCAGCGGGGTCTGCTCGGCTGGCTTGGCCAGCACGGTGTTGCCGGCGGCCAGCGCGGCGGCCACCTGGCCGGTGAAGATCGCCAGCGGGAAGTTCCATGGGCTGATGCACACCACCGGACCCAGCGGGCGGTGGCTGTCGTTGGCGAAGTGGTTGCGCGCCTGCGCCGCGTAGTAGCGCAGGAAGTCGACCGCCTCGCGCACCTCGGCGATGGCGTTGGCGAAGGTCTTGCCCGACTCGCGCACCAAGAGGCCCATCAGCTGCTGCAGCTCGGCCTCCATGCGCTCGGCAGCGCGCTCCAGCACGGCGGCGCGCTCGGCCGGCAGGGTCGACTGCCAGATCTGTCCGCTGGCCACCGCGCAGAGCACGGCGCTGCGCACGTCCGCCGCGCTGGCCTCGAACACCTGGCCGACCAGGTCGCGATGGTCGGCGGGGTTCCTCACCGGTTGCGCCTCGCCGGGCGCCGCGCTGTCGCAGCCGAGCAGCGGCTGGGCCCGGTAATCGTTGTTGACGCTGGCCAGCAGCGCCGAGGACAGCGAGCCGAGGCGGTGCTCGTTGGCCAGGTCGAGGCCGCTGGAGTTGACCCGCGCCGCGCCGTACAGGGCGCGCGGCAGCGGGATGCGCGGATGCGGCAGACCCAGGGTGCCTTCCTGCGCGGCCATCTGCTCGACCTGCACCACCGGGTCCTCGACCAGGTCCTTCAGCGAGATGCCGTGGTCGGCGATGCGGTTGACGAACGAGGTGTTGGCGCCGTTCTCCAGCAGACGGCGCACCAGGTAGGCGAGCAGCGTCTCGTGGCTGCCGACCGGCGCGTAGATCCGGCACGGGCGGTTCAGCTTGCCGTCGGCGACCTTGCCGACCACCTGCTCGTAGAGCGGCTCGCCCATGCCGTGCAGGCACTGGAACTCGTACTGGCCGGGGTAGTAGTTCTGCCCGGCGAGCTGGTAGATGGCCGCCAGCGAGTGGGCGTTGTGGGTGGCGAACTGCGGGTAGATCGCCTCCGGCGCGGCGAGCAGCTTGCGCGCGCAGGCGATGTAGGACAGGTCGGTGTAGGGCTTGCGGGTGTACACCGGATAGCCTTCCAGGCCCTCGACCTGGGCGCGCTTGATCTCGCTGTCCCAGTAGGCGCCCTTGACCAGGCGGATCATCAGGCGATGGCGGCTGCGCCTGGCCAGGTCGATCACGTAGTCGATCACGTACGGGCAGCGCTTCTGGTAGGCCTGGATGACGAAGCCGATGCCGTTCCAGCCGGCCAGCTGCGGCTCGAAGCACAGCTTCTCCAGCAGGTCCAGCGACAGCTCCAGGCGGTCGGCCTCCTCGGCGTCGATGTTGAGGCCGATGTCGTACTGTTTGGCCAGCAGGGTCAGGCCGAGCAGGGTCGGGTACAGCTCCTCCATCACCCGCTCGTACTGGGCGCGGCTGTAGCGCGGGTGCAGCGCCGAGAGCTTGATGGAGATGCCCGGGCCCTCGTAGATGCCGCGGCCGTGGGAGGCCTTGCCGATGGCGTGGATGGCCTGCTCGTAGGAGGCCAGGTAGCGCTTGGCGTCATCAACGGTCAGCGCCGCCTCGCCGAGCATGTCGTAGGAGTAGCGGAAGCCCCTGGCTTCCAGCGGCGCGGCGTTGGCCAGCGCCTCGGCGATGGTCTCGCCGGTGACGAACTGCTCGCCCATCAGGCGCATGGCCATGTCCACGCCCTTGCGGATCACCGGCTCGCCGCTCTTGCCGATGATCCGGTTGAGCGCCGCGGTCATGCCGCTCTCGGTATGGGTGGAGACCAGCTTGCCGGTGATCAGCAGGCCCCAGCTCGCCGCGTTGACGAACATCGACGGACTCTGGCCGAGGTGCTGGCTCCAGTTGCCGTTGGCGATCTTGTCGCGGATCAGCGCGTCGCGGGTGGCCTTGTCGGGGATGCGCAGCAGCGCCTCGGCCAGGCACATCAGCGCCACGCCTTCCTGCGAGGACAGCGAGAACTCCTGCAGCAGGCCCTGCACCAGGCCCTGGCGGCCGCCGGCGTTCTTCTGGTTGCGCAGCTTCTCGGCGAGGCCGAGCGCCAGCTTCTGGCTGGCTTCGGCCAGCTCGCGGGGCATGCGCGCCTGTTCCAGCAGCATCGGCACCGCCTCGGTCTCCGGGCGGCGCCAGGCGGCGGTGATCGAGGCGCGCAGCACCGACTGCGGCAGGATGCTCTCGGCGAAATCGAGGAACACCTGCAGGCCCTGCTCGGTCAGCGCCTCCAGCGGCTCCTCGCCGGCGGCCACCGCCAGGCCGTTGTGCTCGGCCGGGGTCATGCCGCTTTCGATCTGCTCGAGGTAGTTGAAGATCGCCTGCTTGATCAGCCAGTGCGGCGTGCGATCGATGCGCTGGGCGGCCTGCTTGAGGCGTTCGCGGGTGGCTTCGTCGAGTTTGACGCCGAGAGTGGTGGTGGCCATGGGGTGTCCTATTATTCGAGTGGAGCGCTGCAAAGCACCGGAGGTTAATCATCAATAGCCAAAGGTGCAACCAGGTGCAACCTCTTGTCTTGGCGTTGCGACGAGGTGCTCGGGATGCTCTGTCGGGGGTGTTACCTTTCTGCACCAGCGAAGTGCGCGCAGGCGCGAATCCCGGGGGAAGTGCTACATAAGGAAGCATCGGGGAGGTTTCTTCCGGGATGCTGCAAAAAAGTGAAACCTTTTGCCCGAAAAGGGTTGCACCCATTTGGCGGGTTTGCCTAGAATTGCGCGTCGAAGGTGCAACCGGGTTGCCCGGCTGCGGCAGTCGCACTCGTTCCAGATCAATAACAACCACTGGGTACAACCCTATGAGCTTGACCAACCCGACCCTGATCACCTTCGTGATCTACATTGCGGCGATGGTGCTGATCGGCTTCATCGCCTACCGCGCCACCAACAACCTTTCCGACTACATCCTCGGCGGCCGCAGCCTCGGCAGCTTCGTCACCGCACTGTCGGCCGGCGCCTCGGACATGAGCGGCTGGCTGCTGATGGGCCTGCCCGGCGCCGTCTACCTGTCCGGCCTGTCGGAGAGCTGGATCGCCATCGGCCTGATCGTCGGCGCCTACCTCAACTGGCTGTTCGTCGCCGGTCGCCTGCGCGTGCAGACCGAGCACAACGGCAACGCGCTGACCTTGCCGGACTACTTCACCAACCGCTTCGAGGACCGTAGCCGGATCCTGCGGATCTTCTCGGCGCTGGTGATCCTGGTGTTCTTCACCATCTACTGCGCCTCCGGCGTGGTCGCCGGCGCGCGGCTGTTCGAGAGCACCTTCGGCATCTCCTACGGCACTGCGCTGTGGGCCGGTGCCGCCGCCACTATCGCCTACACCTTCATCGGCGGCTTCCTGGCGGTGAGCTGGACCGACACCGTGCAGGCCAGCCTGATGATCTTCGCCCTGATCCTCACCCCGATCATCGTCATGCTCGCCACCGGCGGCGTCGATCCGACCTTCGCCGCCATCGAGCTGAAGGACGCCGCGCACTTCGACATGCTCAAGGGCGCCAGCTTCGTCGGGGTGATCTCGCTGATGGCCTGGGGGCTGGGCTACTTCGGCCAGCCGCACATCCTTGCGCGCTTCATGGCCGCCGATTCGGTCAAGTCGATCCCCAACGCCCGGCGCATCTCCATGACCTGGATGGTCCTCTGCCTGGGCGGCGCGGTCGGCGTCGGCTTCTTCGGCATCGCCTACTTCGCCGCCCATCCGGAGCTGGGCGGTGCGGTGGAAGCCAACCCCGAGCGGGTGTTCATCGAACTGGCCAAGCTGCTGTTCAACCCGTGGGTCGCCGGCGTGCTGCTGTCCGCCATCCTCGCCGCGGTGATGTCGACCCTGAGCTGCCAGCTGCTGGTCTGCTCCAGCGCGCTGACCGAGGACTTCTACAAGGCCTTCCTGCGCAAGGGCGCCAGCCAGACCGAGCTGGTCTGGGTCGGCCGCGCCATGGTGCTGCTGGTCGCCGTGATCGCCATCGCCATCGCCGCCAACCCGGAGAGCAAGGTGCTCGGTCTGGTGTCCTACGCCTGGGCCGGCTTCGGCGCCGCCTTCGGTCCGGTGGTGATCCTCTCCCTGCTGTGGAAGGGCATGACCCGCAACGGCGCGCTGGCCGGGATGGTCCTCGGCGCGGTCACCGTGATCGTCTGGAAGAACTACTTCGCCTGGACCGGCCTGTACGAGATCATCCCGGGCTTCGTCCTCTGCACCCTGGGCATCCTGGTGTTCAGTCGCATCGGCGGCGCGCCGTCGCCGGCCATGCTCAAGCGCTTCGACGAGGCCGAGAAGGAGTACCGCGACGCGCACATCTAGATCGACGATCGGGCCGGCCGCCCGGCCCCCCTCAACCAGGCACGGACGAGTCCGTGTTTTCGGCCCGCGTCATGGCAGACGCGGGCTTTTTTTATGCGCCGCCAGGCCCCTGCGCTATGCTGCGCGGCTCCTTTCCTCTGCACGGGCCGACCATGACCGACACTCCGAAGAATCCGCTGCACGGCGTCACCCTCGAGGCCCTGCTCACCGAGCTGGTGGCGCACTACGGCTGGGACGGCCTGGCCCAGCGCATCGACATCCGCTGCTTCAAGAGCAATCCGAGCATCAAGTCCAGCCTGACCTTCCTGCGCCGCACGCCCTGGGCGCGGGAGAAGGTCGAGGCGCTCTACGTGCGCCTGCGCCAGGGCCGCGGCTGAGGGGCGTTGCCAGCCGGGCGTTGTGCCAAGCAATCGACAACTTGCCGGGCGGCTCCCCGGTATCCTGTGGCCATTGGCCATCCCGCGGCGAGCCGTCCGCCTTTCCGTCCTTCCGAGAGCCTGCCCCGAACATGACCCCTTCGCTTCCCGCTCCAGCCCTGGGCTACGCGGCGCTGACGGCTGTGGGCCGGGTGCGCGAGCACAATGAGGACGCCCTGCTATGCTGTCCGCCGCTCGGCCTGTGGGCGGTAGCCGATGGCATGGGTGGCCACCAGCGCGGCGAGGTCGCCAGCGGCCTGGCCCTGAAGATCCTGCGCCAGCGCGTGCAGCGCGGCGACGACCTGGGCGCTGCCATCGGCGCGGCGCATGCCGCGATCCTCGCCGAGGCGGCCCGCGAAGCCGGCAGCCGCGGCATGGGCACCACCCTTGTGGCGGTACGTTTCGCCGGCGCCGACTTCGAGCTGGCCTGGGTCGGCGACAGCCGCGCCTACCGGATCGGCGCCCGGGGCATCGAGCAGCTGAGCCGCGACCACAGCTGGGTGCAGGCGATGGTCGATGCCGGCCAACTGACGGCCGAGCAGGCCGCCAGCCACCCGCGGCGCCACATCGTCACCCAGTGCCTCGGCCAGGCCGACCAGGCGCTGCAGGTCGACCAGCTGCAGGGCCGGCTGGGTCGCGACGAGCTGCTGCTGCTGTGCAGCGACGGCCTCAGCGGCGAGCTGGGTGATGAGCGGATCCGCCAGCTCTGCACCGCCGCCGGCACCCTCGAGGCCATGGTCAGCGCGCTGGTCGAGGCGGCCAACCGCGCAGGAGGGCGCGACAACATCTCCTGCATCGTCCTCGCCTTCGACGGCGCGGCCGCCGAGCCGGCCTCGGAGCGGCCGCGCGGCTTTTTCGAAAAACTGTTGAAACCCGCAAAGTCCTGAATCCGGCGCCCATCCCATGAGCGAAAGCGCACTGCACATTCCCGGCTACACCCTGCACGGCCCGCTGGGCCAGGGCGGCATGGCCGAGGTCCACCTGGCTACCCAGCAGTCGCTGCGGCGCAAGGTAGCCATCAAGATCCTCAGCAAGTCCGAGAGCGACGAGTTCATCCAGCGCTTCATCAAGGAAGGCCATCTGGTCGCCTCGCTGCATCATCCCTCGATCATCACCATCCACGACATCGGCCAGCTGGCCGACGGCCGCCACTACCTGGCCATGGAGTTCCTCCCCGGCGGCGACCTGGCCCGCCACAAGGGCGAGCTGTTTCCGCCGCAGCGCGCGCTGGCCATCGTCCGCCAGATCGCCAGCGGCCTGGCGGTGGTGCACGACAAGGGCCTGGTGCACCGCGACGTCAAGCCGGCCAACATCCTGTTCCGCGGCGACGGCACCGCGGTGCTCACCGACTTCGGCGTGGCCAAGGATCTCGACCTCGACAGCGAGCTGACCCAGTTCGGCATCGCCGTCGGCAGCCCCGCCTACAGCAGCCCCGAGCAGGCGCAGTGCCAGCCGCTGGATGCGCGCAGCGACATCTACAGCCTCGGCGTGATCCTCCTCGAGATGCTTACCGGGGAAAACCCGTTCCGCGGCGGCAACTACACGCAGACCGTGCTCAACCACGTGCAGCTGGCGCCGCCGCGCCTGCCGGCGGAGCTGGCCGGCTGCCAGGCGCTGCTCGACCGCATGCTGGCCAAGCAGCCGCAGCAGCGCTTCTACGACTGCCGCGAGCTGCTGGCGGCGCTGGACGCGCTCGACCTCGGCGACCCCGACGCCACCCGCATCGGCCCTGGGCTGGCCGCGGACGCCAGCCGCGAGCCGGAACCGCCGGCTGGCGCGCCGGCGGTGGCGACGGTGCCGCGCCAGGCGCGCTGGCCCCTGCTGCTGGGCGCCGTGGTGCTGGCCGCGAGCCTCGCTGGCGGCGGCTGGTACTGGCAGCAGCACCAGGAGATCACCCGCCTGCTGGCCCTGGCCGAGCAGAGCCTGGATGCCGGGCAACTGGTGGAGCCGGCCGGCAACAGCGCGGAGCACCACTTCCGCCAGGTGCTGGCGCGCGATGCGGACAACCGGGCGGCCCTGGACGGCCTCGAGCGGGTCAGGGCGGCACGCATCGCCGGCCTGCTCGAACTCGCCGAGCAGCGCCTGGCGGCCGGGCAACTGGTAGAGCCGGTTGGCGACAGCGCCGAGCACCATTTCCAGCAGGCCCTGGCCCTCGATGCCGGCCACGCCGGCGCCCTCGACGGCCTGCGCCGGGTGCTGGAGGTGCGCATCGCCGACCACCTGCAGCGGGCCGAGCGGAGTATCGCCGAGCAGCGCCTGCTGCTGCCCGAGGACGACAGCGCGGTACTCTACTATCGGCAGATCCTCGACTGGGCGCCGGGCCATGCGCAGGCGCTGGCCGGCCTGCAGCGGGTCGCCGGGCTGTATCGCGAGATGGCCGACGCCGCCTATCGGCGCGGCGACTTCCCCGCGGCCCTGGCGATGATCGAGCGCGGCCTGCAGGTCCAGCCGGACGATACCCGGCTGCAGGGGATGCACGCCGAGCACCGCGAGCTGGTGGAGTCGGCCCGCGCGGCGCGCCGCGCCGCGGCCAGCCGGCCGGCGCCGCGCCAGGAGGTGGCGCCGGCGACCGCCAGCAGCAGCGAAGGCGTCGGCAACCCGATCAAGCGGGTGTGGAACAATCTATTCGGCAACTGACAGGGAGCCGCCAGCTGGCGGCTGACAGGACGGGGTTCAAAGGCACATATGCTCAAACTGCACTTCAAGGATGGCCGCCAGGCGCCCGTCTGGCTGGTCGAGGAGCGCTTCACCATCGGCCAGGAACGGCGCAACCAGCTGGTACTCGGCGACCCCGGCGTCGGCGAGGTCCATGCCGAGATCCGTCAGCAGGACGGCCACTACTACCTCAGCGACTGCGATAGCGCGACCGGCACCTTCGTCAACGACCAGCGCATCGCGCGCGACTACCAGTTGCGCGCCGGGGACCGGCTGCGGGTCGGCAGCGTCGAGCTGCTGCTGCTCGAGCCCAGCAGGGCGCCGGTGCGCCCGGACGCCACGGTGCGCTGGTTCCTGCAGGTGACCAGCGGCGAGCAGGTCGGCAAGAAGTTCCACGTCCAGCCCGGCAGCATGAGCATCGGCCGTTCGCCGAAGAGCGAACTGTGCTTCGGCGATCCGGAGCTGTCGCGCCGCCACTGCGAGTTCTTCCTCAAGGACGACGTGCTGGAGGTGAAGGACCTGGCCTCGGCCAACGGCGTCTACGTCAACCAGCGCAAGGTCGGCACCGCCCGCCTCCTGCCCGGCGACGAGGTGCGCATGGGCTCGGTCAGCCTGCTGGTGATCGGCCCGCGCATCGACGCGCCGGCCGAGGCCGAGGAGGAGGACGCCGACGCCACCCGCTTCGTCCGAGCGGTGGACCTGCCCAGGCTGGACAAGCCGCAGACCGGCCGCCGGCCGACCGCCAACCCGCTGCACGCCGCTGCGCAGGACGCCGCAGCGCCGCGGTCAGCCCGCGGGCCCGGCCCGCTGGTCATCGGCCTGCTGGTCGGCGGCGCCCTGCTGCTGGTCGCTGGGGTGGCCGCCGCGCTGATGTTCTAGCCCGTCACTCGCCGAGCACCACGCCCTCGCGGCGCGGGTCGGCGCCGCCGAACCAGCCGTGCGCGTTGCGCTGGATGGCCTGCAGGCCGCTGGGCAGCTCGCCTTCGCTGACCTGGTGGCCGCGCGCGCGCAGGGCGTCGAGGGTGGCCGGCGGGAAGCGTCCGGCCTCCAGCACCGTGGGGCCGTTGAAGTTGGCGAAGTTGGGCAGGTCGATGGCTTGCTGGGCGTCGAGCTGCCACTGGTAGAGGCCGAGCAGGGTCTTGGCGTTGAAGTGGATGATCCCGGCGCCGCCCGGCGCGCCCAGGCTGGCCAGCAGCCGGCCATCGCGGGCATCGAACACCAGGGTCGGGCTCATGCTCGAGCGCGGGCGCTTGCCCGGCTCGACGCGGTTGGCCACCGGGCGGCCCTCGGCGTCGCGCGGGGCGAGGGCGAAGTCGGTGAGCTGGTTGTTGAGCAGGAAGCCGCCGGCCAGGCCGCTGCCGCCGTCGCTGAGCAGGCGCGCGCCGAAGGCCTGCTCGATGCTGCTGGTCATCGCCAGCGCATTGCCCTCGGCATCGACGATGCTGATGTGGCTGGTGCCGTACTCCTCCTGATCCGCCTGCGGCGCCCAGGCCAGCGGCGTGCCGCCGGGCACGCCGTGGCTGGCGGTGCCCATGCTGCGCGCACCGATCAGCGTGGCGCGCCGCTCGAGGTAGGCCGGGGCCAGCAGGCTGCGCCAGTCGCCGGCCGGCGGCGCGACGAAGGCGGGATCGGCGAGGTACTGGGCGCGGTCGGCGAAGGCCAGCTTGGCCGCCTCGCTGTAGCGATGCAGGAACTCGACGCTGGGGCGGCCGTCCTGCAGCGGCTGCTCCAGCGGCGGCAGTCGCTCGAGCAGGCCGAGGATCTGCATCTGGGTGATCTGTCCGGAGGAGGGCGGCGGGAAGCCGCACACCCGGTACTGCGCCAGCCACAGCTGGCACAGCGCCTCGCGCCGCAGCGGTCGGTAGCGTTGCAGGTCGCTCGGCTGCAGCTGACCGGGATTGGCGGGGTGGCTGCGCACTCGGTCGACCATGTCCTGCGCCGTCGGCCCGGCATAGAAGGCCGCGCTGCCTTGGCGGGCGATATCCCGGAGCACCTTGGCCAGCGCTGGGTTGCGCAGCGGGTAGCCGACCGGCAGGGCCGAGCCGTCGGCGCGGTAGTAGAAGGCGGCCGCGGCCGGATCGCGGCGCAGATGCGCGTCGGCGTCGAGCAGCCGGTGCAGGCGCGGGCTGACCGCGAAGCCCTGCTCGGCCAGCTCGATGGCCGGCACGAACAGCGCGGCCCACGGTAGCCGGCCATGGGCCCGGTGGGCTTGCTCGAGCATCTTCAGCAGGCCGGGCACGCCTACCGCGCGGCCGCCGACCACTGCGTCCATGAACGCCAGCGGTCGGCCGTCGCCATCCAGGAACAGCCCCTCGTCGGCGGCCATGGGCGCGGTTTCGCGGCCGTCCCAGGCGTCCAGGCGCGCGCCGTCCCAGTGCAGCAGGAAGGCGCCGCCGCCCAGACCGCTGGACTGCGGCTCGACCAGGCCGAGCACCATCTGCACGGCGATGGCGGCATCCACCGCGCTGCCGCCGGCCTGCAGGATCTGCCGACCGGCTTCGGCGGCCAGCGGGTTGGCGGCGGCCACCGCATAGCGCTGCAACTGCCAGCCGGACTTGCCCTGCCAGCCGCTGGCGGCTTCGGGCTGGAGCGGACGGATCGCCAGTTCGGGACTGTCCTGGCGGGCGCAGGCTGCGACGAGCAGGGCAAGGCTCAGGGCGAGCGCGCAGGGCCGCACGGCATGGCTGGAAATCAAGGGCTGCTCCTCAGGGGCGGGCGTCGGCGGCATGCAGCCGCTGTCTGGCGGTGGCTTCGCGTTCGGGGGGCTGGCAGGCGGTGGCCTCGGCCAGCAGATAGGGCTGCAGCATCGGCATCATGCCCTTGAGGGTCTGCACCGGCAGCGCCGAGGTGAAGCGGAAGCGCGCGGACTGCTCGCCGGACACGTAGGCGGTCAGGGTGCCGAAGTGCCGCGGGCCGAGGAAGAACACGAAGGTGGCGGTGCGGTTGCGCGCGGTGGAGCTGGTCACCCAGCCGCTGCGGGTCACCGTCTCGATGCGGTTGTCGCCGGTGCCGGTCTTGCCGCCGACCTGCATCGGCCGGCCGTCGGCCTGCATGAGCACGCCCTTGAGGCGCCGGGCGGTGCCGTTCTCCACCACGTCGGCCAGGGTGCTGCGCAGCGCGGCTGCCACTTCGGGGTGCATCACCCGTTCTCCGCCGGTCTGCCGGCGGACCATGCGCGTCTCGTAGGGGGTGCCGATGGCGAAGTCGAGATTGTCGATGCGCACGGTGGGCAGGCGGATGCCGTCGTTCTGGATGATGCCCATCAGCTCGGCCAGCGCTGCCGGGCGGTCGCCCGAGCTGCCCAGGGCACTGGCCAGCGACGGCACCATGTGCTCGAACGGGAAGCCCAGTCGTGCCCAGCGCTGCTGCAGGTCGGTGAAGGCCTCGACCTCGACCATGGTGCGGATGCGGCTGTCGCGGGCGCTGCGGTGGCGGGTCTTGAACAGCCAGCCGTAGACCTCCTGGCGCTCGTCGCGGCTGGCGGCGAGCATGCTGGAGAAGTCCGCCTGCGGGTTTTCCAGGCGATAGCCGATCAGCCACAGCTCCAGCGGGTGCACGCGGGCGATGTAGCCCTGGTCCGGCAGGTCGAAGGCGCCCGGCCGGTAGCGCTGGTAGAGTTCCTCGAGCCGCTTGGGCGGCGGCATCAGCTGCTTGCCGAGGCGCGTCTCCATGACCTGGGCGAACTCCTCGAGACTCGCCTGCGGATAGAGGTAGCGGTGGATCGCGGCCAGCCGCGGCGGGGTCAGGCGCAGGCCCTCGACCAAGGTGTCGAACATCTCCTGCGGGGGCTTGTCGCGGTACTTGCGCCAGAAACGCTGGAGGAACACCGTGCCTTCCTTGTCGGCGAAGCGGGCCAGGTACTCGAGGCGGCGCGGGTCCTTGTCGTCGCTGAGCAACTGGGCGCTGTCCTCCATCTGGTAGGTGCTGTAGCGCGCCAGGTCGCGCAGCAGGCGCACGAACGGCAGGTTGAGCGATTCGCGCAGCGACTCGCGGACCGTGGCGATGCGGCCGTTGTCCTCCCGACGGAAGTTGCTGAAGGTGTGCGCACCGCCGCCGGTGAAGAAGGTCTCGCCGGGGCTGGCCGAGTATTTGCGCTCCAGCGCCGCGTCGAGCATCTGTGCGAGGCTGGCCTGCGGATTGACGCGCAGCCAGTCGAGGGCCCAGCGGCTGAGGTTGTCGCGCTCGTTGGCCGCGCGGTACAGCTCGCGCAACTCGGCCGGGGACTTGCCGGCATGCCGCTCGTGCAGTTCGGCGACCATCTCCAGATAGGTGGCCAGCACGCGCAGCTTGGCGGTGGAGCCCAGCTCCAGCTTGCTGCCCTCGTTGATGTCGAACGGCTGACCGGTGGTGTCGGTCTGTACGCGCACGCGGTTGCCGTTGGCGCCGCGCTCGAACAGGGTGAAGCTGTAGCGCACGTCGGCGGTCAGCTCCGGACTGAGCAGGCGCTCGCCGAACAGGCCGACCTCGGCGGCGAAGGCCGGATCGGCGAGCTTGCCCAGGTATTCGCTGACCGCCTGCTGCAACGGCTGGTTGATGGTGGCGTCGACCGACAGGTCGAGGCGGTCGAGGTCGTAGAGCGGCAAGCCGAGGTGGCGTACCAGGCGGGTACGGATGGCGTTGATGCCCTTGTCGCTGGCCACCGGCGGCAGCGCCGGGTCGGTGGCCTGGTTGCGGAAGCTGAGCTGGCGAGCCAGCGCCGCGTCGCGCAGGGCCGGGGAGATCACCCCGGCGTTGGCCAGCACACGCAGGTGGCTGTCGGTCAGCTCGGCCAGCTCGGCGCGTCCGCCGGCCAGATACCAGGAGGGGCGGCGCTGGGCGATCATCAGCGCCAGCACCTGGCGCAGGGCCAGCCCCTGTTCGGCGAGGGTGATGCCCTCGCCGCCGGCCAGGGCGCGGTTGGTCTGCGCGAAGTCGGCGCCGAACCATACCCAGAGGCCGTCGCCCAGACCGTGCACCTCGCCGTAGCCGATGGCGGCCGACAGCGGCACGCTGTTGATGTAGTCGTGGACGATCTGCCGGCGCAGCGGCAGGGTCTCGCGGCCGTCGCGGTAGGCGCGCACGCTGGCCGAGAGCATCTGCCGCAGCTTCTCCGGCGCGTCGGGAGTGCGTCCTTCCGGCGAGTGGCGGAACTTCTCGATCTGGGTGGCCAGGGTGCTGCCGCCGGCGGTGTCGGTATCGGGGTTCAGCTTGCTGGCCAGCTGGGTCCAGGCGGCCATGCTGAAGCGCGGCCAGTCCACCGCCGGGTTCTGGTGGGGCTGGCGCTCGTCGAGCAGGTGGCGGTTCTCGATGAACAGCAGACTGGCGACCGCCAGCGGCGGGATGTCGGCGAAGCGGGCGTAGTGGCGCTGCGGGTGGCGGAAGCCGAACATCGGTTCGCCGCGGCAGTCGGCGATGTCCAGCCCGGCATGGGTCTTCTCGCGGTAGGGCGGGTAGAGGCCGTGGCCGGTGTACTCCATGAGCGGCGGCGAGAAGCGCGCCTGGCGCTCCACCACGAAGCCCTGGGCCTCGAGTCGGCGGATGAACTCGGGCAGGCCCACGTAGCCCAGGCGCAGGTCGAAGGGGCCCTGGGTGGGGTAGCGGATGGCGTCGCTCGGGCCGGGTTCGACCTGGAACCTCAGGGTCGCTGCCCAGTCGGCGATCAGCCGGGACTGCCATTCGGAGGTGCGCGCCTCGCGGGCCGCCAGCCAGCCGGCACCCGCTGCCGCGGCCAGCAGCGCCAGGGTAAAGGCACCGCGCACCCGCCAGATCCGCCGCCGGCTCAGCGAGGGATCCTTGTGGCGTTCAGGCGAAACCACCGCTTCCATGACTGCGGATGAAGACTGCTCGGGGGCACCCATGGCGGTTCTGTCCATGAAAAGGGCTTTTATCAAGTACTGACAACAGCTTAGCCGGATTCGCCGGCGCTTGCCTGCGAGCGGCGCCACAGCACGTTATCATGCCGCGCCCGGCGCCTCGGATCGTCCTCGCCGGGCGCGGCGCATGAGGTCGGCGGCGCCCCGGCCGGCAGATGACGGTGAGCGGAGCGGCATGGCAATCGACAACGGGAGAGCAGGGATGTTGGGCAGTTTGAACTGGCTGGGGGTGATTCGCGGGCGCTTCCTGCTGCTGGCGCTGAGCTGCGTGGCGCTGGGCATCGCCGTGGCGCTGCCGGGGCGCGCGCTGGACGCGGTCTTCGCCACCGACGCCCTGCTGGTGCTGCTCGGCGCCCTGGCCGCCCACGCGGCGGTCAACGCCCTCAACGAATATGGCGACTACCGCAGTGGCCTCGACCTGCGCACCGCGCGCACGCCGTTCAGCGGCGGCAGCGGCACCCTGGTCGCCGCCCCGCAGCATGCGGGCAAGGCGCTGGCCCTGGGGCTCGGCGCCGTGGCGCTGAGCGCGGCCATCGGCCTGTACTTCCTGATCCGCCAGCCGGCGCTGCTCTGGCAGCTCGCCCCGCTCGGCGCTATCGGCCTGGCGCTGGTGCTCGCCTACACCCCCTGGCTGACCCGTCGGCCCTGGCTGTGCCTGCTGGCGCCGGGGCTGGGGTTCGGCCCGCTGATGGTGCTCGGCACCCAGCTGGTCCTCGCTGGCCAGCTTGACGCCAGCGGCGCGCTGCTCGCCCTGGTGCCGTTCTGCCTGTGCAACAACCTGCTGCTGCTCAACCAGTTCCCCGACATCGAGGCCGACCGCAGCGTCGGCCGCCTGACCCTGCCGATGCTGCTCGGCCGCCAGCGCGCGGTGACGGTGCTCGGCGCGCAGTGGCTGCTGGCCTTCGGCGGCCTGCTGCTGTGGGTGCTGGCCGGCTGGGTGCCGGCCGGCGCCGTTCTCGGCCTGCTCGGCGCGCTGCCGGCGCTGCGCGCCTGGCAGCTGCTGCGCGGCGATGCCGAGGCCGCCGAGCGCCTGTTGCCGGCGATGGGGCTGAACGTGGTGGTCAGCGTGGCGGTGCCGCTGCTGATGGCGCTGGGGCTGCTGCTGTTCTGACCCGCCCTCACCCCCGCGCCGCACTCACCCCCTCGAGGGTGGCGAACGAGGTGTCCTTGGCGGTGAGCAGGAAGTCGCGCATGAACGGCGCATCCAGCATGTCGGCGCGGATGCCGGCGTAGAGGGTGGCGTACAGGCCCTTTTCGCCGAGCTTCTTCGCCGTCACGTAGCCGCGCGAGCTGTACTCGTGCAGCGCCCAGTTGGGCAGGCAGCTGACCCCGCGGCCGCTGGCCACCAGCTGCAGCATCATCACCGTCAGCTCGGCGGTGCGCAGCCCGGCCGGCTCGACGTCGGCCGGGTCGAGGAAGCGGGTGAAGATGTCCAGGCGGTCGCGTTCCACCGGGTAGTGGATCAGCGTCTCGCCGGCCAGATCCTCGGGGGTGACATGGGGCTTGCCGGCCAGCGGGTGCTGGTTGGCCACGGCGAGCTGCGCCTCGTAGGTGAACAGCGGCACGTAGGTGATACCGGCCAGCTCGATGGGGTCGGAGGTGACCACCAGGTCGAGGTCGCCGCGCGCCAGCGCCGGCAGCGGGGCGAAGGAGAAGCCCGAGGCGAGGTCCAGCTCCACCTCCGGCCAGGCGTCGCGGAACTGGTCGATGGTCGGCATCAGCCACTGGAAGCAGCTGTGGCACTCGATGGCCATATGCAGCCTTCCCGCAGTCCCTCCGGCCAGGCGCGCCAGGTCGCGCTCGGCGCTGCGCAGCTGCGGCAGCACCGCGTCGGCCAGCTGCAGCAGGCGCAGGCCGGCGCTGGTGAAGCGCACCGGCTTGGTCTTGCGCACGAACAGCGCCAGGCCGAGACGCTCCTCCAGCTCCTTGAACTGGTGGGAGAGGGCGGACTGGGTCAGGTGCAGGCGCTCGGCGGCCTCCACCAGGCTGTCGGATTCGCGCAGGGCGTGCAGGGTCTTCAGGTGGCGCAGTTCGATCATGGCGGCCTCGGTGGGGGTATGTGTCGCGCGCTTGGTGGAAAAGACCTGCGGTCGTTTTCCACCCTACGGCAGCCGGGGGTGTAGCAGTGTCGTGAAAAAAATTGTAGATCATCTGGAATATATTGAGTTTGTCTCATGTGGTGGTGGCTGTCGACAATGACCGTCATCACCAACACGGAGACAGACAAATGGCATTGGCGCACACCCTCGGCTTTCCGCGCATCGGCCGCGACCGCGAGCTGAAGAAGGCCCTCGAGGCCTACTGGAAGGGCGAGCTGGACGAGGCCGGGCTGCGCGCAGTCGGCCGCCAGCTGCGCGCCGCGCACTGGCAGCTGCAGCAGGACGCCGGCATCGCGCTGCTGCCGGTCGGCGACTTCGCTTGGTATGACCAGGTGCTCAACCACTCCTTGATGTTCGGCGTGGTGCCCGAGCGCTTCCGTGGCGCCGACGGCCGCGTGACCCTCGACACCCTGTTCGCCATGGCCCGCGGCGCCAGCGCTGGCTGCTGCGGAGGCGGCGGCGCGCAGGCGCTGGAGATGACCAAGTGGTTCGACACCAACTACCACTACCTGGTCCCCGAGTTCTCCCGCGACCAAGAGTTCCGCCTGAGCTGGGCGCAGCTGTTCGAGGAGGTCGAGGAAGCGCTGGCGCTCGGCCATGCGGTCAAGCCGGTGCTGATCGGTCCGCTGACCTACCTGTGGCTGGGCAAGGTGCGCGGCGCCGAAGCGGACTGCTTCGACAAGCTGGAGCTGCTCGAGCGTCTGCTGCCGGTGTATGGCGAAGTGCTCGGCCGCCTGGCCGGCCTCGGCGTGGAGTGGGTGCAGATCGACGAGCCGATCCTCGGCCTCGACCTGCCGCAGGCCTGGAAGACCGCCTTCGAGCGCGCCTACAACCTGCTGCAGGCGCCGACCCCGCAGAAGCTCTTGACCACCTACTTCGCCGGCCTGGAGGACAACCTCGGCCTGGCTGCCAACCTGCCGGTGGCCGGCCTGCACCTCGACCTGGTGCGCGCGCCCGAGCAGTTCCCGGCGATCCTCGACCGCCTGCCGGCGTACAAGGTGCTGTCGCTCGGCGTGGTCAACGGCCGCAACGTCTGGCGCTGCGACCTGGAAAAAGCCCTGGACGTGCTGCGCGAGGCGCAGGCGCGGGTCGGCGAGCGGCTGTGGGTGGCGCCGTCCTGCTCGCTGCTGCACAGCCCGGTGGATCTCGAGCGCGAGGACAGTCTGGACGCCGAGCTGCAGGGCTGGCTGGCCTTCGCCGTGCAGAAGTGCGCGGAGGTGGCGCTGCTGGCCCGTGCGCTGAACCAGCCGGACGCGCCCGAGGTGCAGGCCGCACTGGCCGCCAGCCGCGCGCTGCAGCAGGCGCGCGCCACCTCGCCGCGCATCCACGATCCGGCGGTGCAGGCGCGTCTGGCGCAGGTGGTGCCGGCCGACAGCCGCCGCGCCAGCCGGTTCGCCGAACGCATCGCGCAGCAGCGCGCGCACCTCGACCTGCCGGCGTTCCCGACCACCACCATCGGCTCCTTCCCGCAGACCGCGGCGATCCGCCTGGCACGCCAGTCGTACAGGCTGGGCAAGCTCGGCGAGGCCGAGTACACCGAGGCCATGCAGGCGGAGATCCGCCATGCGGTGAAGGTGCAGGAGCAGCTCGGCCTGGACGTGCTGGTGCACGGCGAGGCCGAGCGCAACGACATGGTCGAGTACTTCGCCGAGCAGCTCGACGGCTACGCCTTCACCCGCTTCGGCTGGGTGCAGAGCTACGGCTCGCGCTGCGTCAAGCCGGCGATCATCTATGGCGACCTGAGCCGGCCGCGGCCGATGACCGTGGAGTGGATCCGCTACGCGCAGGGCCTCACGAGCAAACCGATGAAGGGCATGCTCACGGGGCCGGTGACCATGCTGATGTGGTCGTTCCCGCGCGAGGACGTCAGCCGCGAGGTGCAGGCGCGCCAGCTGGCGCTGGCGATCCGCGACGAGGTGCAGGACCTGGAGGCGGCCGGCATCAAGATCATCCAGATCGACGAGGCGGCGTTCCGCGAGGGGCTGCCGCTGCGCCGCGCGCACTGGCGGCACTACCTGGACTGGGCGGTGGAGGCCTTCCGCCTGTGCGCCAGCGGCGTGCGTGACGCCACGCAGATCCACACCCACATGTGCTACAGCGAGTTCAACGACGTGATCGAGGCCATCGCGGCGCTGGACGCCGACGTGATCACCATCGAGACCTCGCGCTCGCAGATGGAGCTGCTGGAGGCCTTCGAGGCGTTCGAGTATCCCAACGAGATCGGCCCGGGCGTCTACGACATCCACTCGCCCAGGGTGCCGACGGTGGCGGAGATGGTCGCGCTGATCGAGAAGGCGGCGGAGCGCATCCCCGCCGAGCGGCTGTGGGTCAACCCCGACTGCGGCCTGAAGACCCGTGGCTGGACGGAGACCCTGGCGGCGCTGGGCAACATGGTCGCCGCGGCGCGCCAGTTGCGCGGCAAGGCGCAGGCGGCGGCGTAGGCGCCGACTCGATCGTTCCCACGCTCCGGCGTGGGAACGCCATGCCGGGCGCTCCTGCGCCCAGCGTTTTCAGGACAGCACCGGCCCGGCCTGCTCGCGTTCGCGGATGCCCTGCTCGATGGTGGCGGCGAAGCGCTGCAGGGCCGGCAGGTAGCGCTGGGCGGCCTGCTCGATGGTCATCGCCTTGAGCACGTAGACCAGGTTGACGCAGCCGTACACGCGGCTCTCGCCGCGGATCGGCACGGCGATGGAGGCGATGCGCTCCTCGCTGTTCCAGCTGCCGTAGTTCTCGCCGTAGCCGCGGTGGCGGGTGCGGCGCAGCAGGTTGTCCAGCGCCAGCGGGTTGCGCGCCAGGCGGCTGTCCTCGTCGTCGCGCTTGGCCAGCAGCTCGACGATGCGCTCGCGCTCGTCGTCCGGGCAGAACGCCAGGTAGGCCAGGCCGGTGGCGGTGATCAGCATCGGCAGGCGGCGGCCGACCATCGAGCGGTGGAACGACAGCCGGCTGAAGCGGTGGGTGGTCTCGCGCACCACCATGGCGTCGACGTCCAGGGTGCACAGGTCGGTCGGCCAGTGCACCTCCTGCAGCAGCTCGGCCAAGAGCGGCGCGCCCAGCTCGGAAATCCACTGCTCGTCGCGGAAGCCCTCGCTCAGTTCGCGCACCTTGAGGTTGAGGCGGAAGCTGTCGTCCGACTCGCTGCGTCGCACGTAGCCCTCGTCCTGCAGGGTCTCCAGCAGGCGGCGCACGGTGGTGCGGTGCAGGCCGGTCAGCTCGGCCAGCTTCGCCGGGCTGGCGCCGCCGTCCACCCGGTTGAGGGCATTGAGGATCTGCAGGCCGCGGGTCAGGCCGCGGACGGTCTTGTATTCGGTTTCGCGCGTGCTGCTCATCTTGCGGTTACCAGGAAGCCGGTCCGGTTTGCCGATATTCAACCACGCCGGCCGCGTGCCGGCCCAGCGTCCGGGCGCGTCGCGCCGGCGGATTTCCCCAGCCAAAAAAGGGTCTTTGCGCCGCCGGCAGGCGCCGCAGCCGGGGCTGCAGGCCGCGAAAATCCCCGCCTTTCGATGAAAAATCCTTTCAAAACAACCACGTGCACATAGTGCACGCAAGGGCAGATAGTTTTTTTCCTTCCCGGGGCACGCCCCTAGAATGGCCGCCGTAGGTTCTGAACAAAAAACAACCAGGTGAGCTGCCTGCCAGCCGGCGAGTGGCAGCAGCGCTGCCCAGCGGGCACGCGCGGCCAGCCACGGCAACCCACCTGACTCGTTGCGCTTTGGTCTGCGGAGACGCCCTGGTCTCCCGCGATCACGGAGGTTTCATGACTGTAAAACTCAAATGCCTGTCGCACACCCCCCTGCGCGGTCTCAACGACCCGGGCGCCGAGGTGGTCGCCGAAGTCGATGCCGCGCTGGCCAAGGCGCGCGCCGAGGTCGAGGCCTTCGATCCCGAGCTGATCGTGATCTTCGCCCCCGATCACTACAACGGCCTGTTCTACGACCTGATGCCTCCGTTCGTGATCGCCACCGCCGCCGAGTCGGTGGGCGACTACCTGACCCAGCCCGGCCCGCTGTCGGTGGACCGCGAGCTGGCCCTCGAGCTGACCCGCCATGTGCTCGACAGCGACGTCGACATCGCCCTGTCGCACCGCCTGCAGGTCGACCACGGCTGCACCCAGACCCTGGAAGAGCTGACCGGCAGCATCGACCGCTACCCGGTGATCCCGATCATCGTCAACTCGGTGGCGCCGCCGTTCGCCCCCTACCGGCGCATCCGCAAGCTCGGCGAGGCGGTCGGCCGCTTCATCGCCAGGCTGGACAAGCGCGTGCTGATCCTCGGCACCGGCGGCCTGTCCCACGAGCCGCCGGTGCCGCTGCTGGCTGACGCGCCGGAAGCCATCGCCGAATTCCTCATCGCCGGGCGCAACCCGACCCCGGAGGCGCGCGCCGCCCGCCAGGCGCGCACCATTGCCGCCGGCAAGATCTACGGCACCGAACTGTCGCAGCAGACCCCGCTGAACGCCGAGTGGGACCTGGGCTTCGTCGACCTGCTGCTCAGCGGCCGCCTCGAGGCGATCGACGAGTTCAAGATCGAGGAGATCTCCAAGGCTGCCGGCCGCTCGGCCCACGAGGTGCGCACCTGGGTCGCCGCCTTCTGCGCCCTGGCCGCCACCGGTGCCTACACCGCCCGCCTGGACTACTACCGGGCGATCAACGAATGGATTGCCGGTTATGGCGTGGTGAGCGCCGAGCAGGCCTGATCCCGTCGCGGATCAACGCCATCCACAACAAGAGTGCGTCAGCCGCTGCGTGTGTCGCGGCGCGAAAGAGGTCAGAGACATGAGCCACATCGAAACCCAGATCCCCAGCGAAGCCGAAATCGTCGCCCGCGCCGAGGCGCTGATCCCGCGCCTGCGCGAGCGTGCCGAGGCCTGCGAGAAGGCGCGCATGGTGCCCAAGGAAACCATCGCCGATTTCCAGGAAGCCGGCTTCTTCAAGATCCTGCAGCCCAAGCGCTGGGGCGGCTACGAGATGAGCCCGAATGTGCTCAACAAGGTGCTGATGGAGCTGGCCCGCGGCTGCCCGTCCAGCGCCTGGAACGTGATGGTGCTCGGCGTGCATCCCTTCGAGGTCGGCCTGCTCGACCCGCGCTGCGGCGACGAGCTGTGGGGCGACGATAACACCCGCCTGGTGTCCTCTTCCTACGCGCCGTTCGGCACCGTCAAACGCGTCGAGGGCGGCTATGTGCTCAACGGCGAGTGGCTGACCTCCAGCGGCTGCGACCACGCCGCCGGCGGCGCCTTCCTCGGCGGCCGGGTGGCCAACGAGCAGGGCGAGCTGGAGTTCCGCTCGTTCTGGGTGCAGCGCAGCGACTTCGAGATCGTCGACGACTGGCACGTGGTCGGCCTGGCCGGCACCGGCAGCAAGAAGCTGATCATCAAGGAAGTCTTCGTTCCCGACTACCGCAGCCACGTGATCGCCGCCTACGACCAGGCGTCCCACGGCCACGTCGAGAACCTGTTCAAGATGCCGTTCTTCTTCGTGTTCTACGCCGCCGTGTCCTCGGTGATCATCGGCATGGCGCGCGGCATGGTCGACCTGTACATCGAGCACATGATGCCGCGGCAGAACCTCAACCAGGCGGTCGGCGCCGCGGTCAACGACCCGTTCATCAAGAACCGCCTGGGCGAGGCCTACGCCAAGATCGTCGCCTGCCAGGCGCGCGTGCTGCATAACACCGACGAGGCCTGGCAGTACGCCTCGCGCGGCGAGCTGGTGCCGCTGGACGTGCGCGTGCGCCACTTCGCCACCAACCAGTTCACCGGTGGCGAGTGCTTCGATGCCGCGCACATGATCTTCAAGAAGACCGCCACCCGTGGCGTGTGGCTGAGCAGCCCGATGCAGCGGCAGATGCGCGACATCCTGGTCGGCGCCAACCACATCACCCAGAACCAGGACAACATCGGCGACCTGCTCGGCGGCCAGCTGCTCGGCAACCCGATGCCGGCGGCCAACCCGTTCGGCGTCAAGGTCTGAGGCCAATCTCCCGGCCGGTAGGGGCGAATTCATTCGCCTTGGCCGGGGGCTCTGGCGAATGAATTCGCCCCTACAGCGGATTGCACGGGCTCGCAAGAAGCCCGCCCACCCGCATCTGCCTGCGTGAGAGAACGATCATGAGCCAACAGATCAACCAGCTGCTCGACTGGCTGCCCAACGCCGAGCTGGCCAGCCTGCCGGTGGTCAGCGCCGACGACCACCGCGTCGGCATGCGCAACCTGGCCGCCGCGGTGACCATCATCACCGCCCGCGACGGCGACAGCCAGCTGGGCCTGACTGCCACCGCGGTGTGCTCGGTGACCGCCGAGCCGCCGCGCCTGGTGGTGTTCGTCAACAAGAAGGTCGCCGCCAGCGAGGCCATCCTGAAGAGTGGCGCGCTGTGCGTGAACGTGCTGGCCGCCGAGCAGGAGCACGAGGCCAGGGTGTTCGCCGGCATGGTCGAGGGCGTGCACGGCGAGGCGCGCTTTGCGCACGGCCAGTGGCGCGACCTGGCCAGCGGCGTGCCGGTGCTCGATGGCGCCCTGGCCAACTTCGACTGCCGGGTGATCAAGGTGTTCGACGAGAGCACCCACCACGCCTTCCTCTGCGAGGTACTGGCCACCCGCGGCCAGCAGAGCGGCGAGCCGCTCCTGTACCTGAACGGCGCCTTCCGCCGCCTCGCCCCCCAAGCCTGATTCCGAGGACAGAACTGATGACCAGCAGCACCCTGAGCGAAGCCTCCACCAGCAAGTTCGTGCGCATCCAGGACGGCGAGCTCGACCTCAACATCCACTACAACGACTGCGGCGAAGGTGCCGAAACCGTGGTCATGCTGCACGGCTCCGGTCCCGGCGCCAGCGGCTGGGCCAACTTCAACCGCAACATCGAGCCGCTGGTGGCCGCCGGCTACCGGGTGATCCTCATGGACTGCCCGGGCTGGAGCAAGAGCGACTCGATCGTCTGCACCGGCTCGCGCTCGGATCTCAACGCCCGCGTGCTCAAGGGCCTGGTCGATGCGCTGGACCTGCCGCGCGTGCACATCCTCGGCAACTCGATGGGCGGCCACAGCGCCGTGGCCTTCGCCCTGGCCAACCCCGAGCGCGTCGGCAAGCTGGTGCTGATGGGCGGTGGTACCGGCGGCATGAGTCCGTTCGTGCCGATGCCGACCGAAGGCATCAAGCTGCTGCAGGGCCTGTACCGCGAGCCGACCATCGACAACCTGAAGAAGATGATGAACATCTTTGTCTACGACCCCAGCGACCTCACCGAGGAGCTGTTCCAGGCGCGTCTGGACAACATGCTGGCGCGTCGCGACCACCTGGAAAACTTCGTCAAGAGCCTCGAGGCCAACCCCAAGCAGTTCCCCGACTTCAGCCCGCGCCTGGGTGAGATCAAGGCCAAGACCCTGGTCATCTGGGGCCGCAACGACCGCTTCGTGCCGATGGACACCGGCCTGCGCCTGATCGCCGGCATCGCCAACTCGCAGCTGCACGTGTTCAACGCCTGCGGCCACTGGGCGCAGTGGGAACACGCCGACACCTTCAACCGTCTGGTGCTGGACTTCCTCCAGCACTGAACCGATCACGGCCGGCCGCCTGGTCGGCCGCGAACCGCGTTCATGGTCTGCCGGCGCGCTGCGCCCGCAGCTTCCGTGCCAGCCTGCCTCGGGCGACGCAGGCTCCTTCAGCCCGTACCGTTCGTCTTCCGCCTTGTCGGAAAACCTGTGGTGCGGGCTTTTTTTTGCAAAAAATCCTTTTAAATCAACGGTGTGCACTATGTGCACATAAGCGCGGTTTTTCATTGTCGGGCTTTTTCGGCCGTTCCTATACTCGCGCCGACAACAAAGGCCCCAGTGCGGATACGGTCAAGCAGCGCGTGCTTCGACCCTCGCTTGCTGCCGGGCCGCCGACAGCCCGGCGTCCGCGATGCACTCGCGGATCAGCCACGGCACCTGACTTGCGCGCACCCCGAGGTAAGCCATGAGCGTGACCCAACAGACCCTGGAACAACTGGCCGCCGCCCTGCGCGGTGCCGAGGCGAGCGGGGTGGCCGTCGAGCCGCTGCGCGCTCTGATCGGCGAGGACAACGGCGCAGCCGCCTACGCCATCCAGCGCCTCAACGTCGCCCACGGCGTCGCCAGCGGCCGCCGCGTGGTCGGCCGCAAGATCGGCCTGACCAACCCCAAGGTGCAGGCCCAGCTCGGCGTCGACCAGCCGGACTTCGGCACCCTGTTCGCCGACATGGGCTACGGCGACAACGAGGTGGTCCCCTTCGGTCGCGTGCTGCAGCCGAAGATCGAGGCCGAGATCGCCCTGATCCTCGCCAAGGACCTGCCGCGCGCCGACACCACCTTCGCCGAGCTGCTCGACGCCACCGGCTGGGTGCTGCCGGCGCTGGAGATCGTCGGCAGTCGGGTGCAGAACTGGAACATCCGCTTCGTCGACACCGTGGCCGACAACGCCTCCAGCGGCTGCTACGTGCTCGGCGGCCCGGCCCGCCGCATTGCCGATGTCGACCTGCGCCAGGCGGCGATGCGCATGACCCGCAACGGCGAGGAAGTCTCCAGCGGCAGCGGTGCCGAGTGCCTCGGCCATCCGCTGAATGCTGCGGTGTGGCTGGCGCGCACCATGGCCCGCCTGGGCGAGCCGCTCAAGGCCGGCGACCTGATCCTCACCGGCGCCCTCGGCCCGATGGTCGGCGTGGCCGCCGGCGACCGCTTCGAGGCGCTGATCGACGGCATCGGCCAGGTCGCCGTCAACTTCTCGGCCGAGTGATCGGCGCCTGCGTGCACAAGAGAGCAACCCCATGAAGAAACTCAAAGTCGCCATCATCGGCTCCGGCAACATCGGCACCGACCTGATGATCAAGATCCTCCGTCACGGCCAGAACCTGGAAATGGGTGCGATGGTCGGCATCGACCCCAACTCCGACGGCCTGGCGCGCGCCGCGCGCATGGGCGTCGCCACCACCCACGAGGGCGTCGAGGGTCTGACCCGCCTGGAGGTGTTCAAGGACATCGACTTCGTCTTCGATGCCACCTCGGCCTCCGCCCACGTCAAGAACGACGCCTTCCTGCGCAGCCTCAAGCCGAACATCCGCCTGGTCGACCTGACCCCGGCGGCGATCGGCCCGTACTGCGTGCCGGTGGTCAACCTGGAAGAGCACCTCGACGCGACCAACGTCAACATGGTCACCTGCGGCGGCCAGGCGACCATCCCGATGGTCGCCGCGGTCTCCCGCGTGGCCAAGGTGCACTACGCCGAGATCGTCGCCTCGATCGCCAGCAAGTCGGCCGGCCCGGGCACCCGCGCCAACATCGACGAGTTCACCGAGACCACCTCCCAGGCCATCGAGGTGATCGGCGGCGCCGCCAAGGGCAAGGCGATCATCGTCATGAACCCGGCCGAGCCGCCGCTGATCATGCGTGACACCGTGTTCGTGCTGTCCGAAGCGGTCGACCAGGCCAAGGTCGAGGCCTCGGTCGAGGAAATGGCCGCCGCCGTGCAGGCCTACGTGCCGGGCTACCGCCTCAAGCAGAAGGTGCAGTTCGACGTGATTCCGGAAGATGCGCCGCTGACCATCCCCGGCCACGGCACCTTCTCCGGCCTGAAGACCTCGGTATTCCTCGAAGTCGAAGGCGCCGCCCACTACCTGCCGGCCTACGCCGGCAACCTCGACATCATGACCTCCGCCGCGCTGGCCACTGCCGAGCGCATGGCCCTGTCGATGCTGAACAACGCCACGAACAACGGCTGAGGAGCGCTGCCATGACCTTCGAGCCGAGCAAGAAGCTGTACATCTCCGACGTGACCCTGCGCGACGGCAGCCACGCGGTACGCCACCAGTACTCGATCCAGAACGTGCAGGACATCGCCCGCGCCCTCGACGAGGCGCGCGTCGATTCCATCGAGGTCACCCACGGCGACGGCCTGCAGGGTTCCTCGTTCAACTACGGCTTCGGCGCGCACACCGACCTGGAGTGGATCGAGGCCGCCGCCGACGTGATCAAGCAGGCGAAGATCACCGTGCTGCTGCTGCCCGGCATCGGCACGGTGCACGACCTCAAGGCCGCCTACGACGCCGGCGCGCGCAGCGTGCGCATCGCCACCCACTGCACCGAAGCCGATGTGTCCAAGCAGCACATCGAGTACGCCCGTTCCCTCGGCATGGACACCGTCGGCTTCCTGATGATGAGCCACATGATCCCCGCCGAGCAGCTCGCCGCGCAGGGCAAGCTGATGGAAAGCTACGGCGCGCAGTGCATCTACATGGCCGACTCCGGCGGCGCGATGAACATGCAGGACATCCGTGACCGCATGCGCGCCTTCAAGGCGGTGCTGAACCCCGAGACCCAGACCGGCATGCACGCCCACCACAACCTGTCGCTCGGCGTGGCCAACTCGATCGTCGCCGTGGAAGAAGGCTGCGACCGCATCGACGCCTCCCTGGCCGGCATGGGCGCCGGCGCCGGCAACGCGCCGCTGGAAGTGTTCATTGCCGCCGCCGAGCGCATGGGCTGGAACCACGGCACCGACCTGTACCGGCTGATGGACGCCGCCGACGACCTGGTGCGTCCGCTGCAGGACCGCCCGGTGCGCGTCGACCGCGAGACCCTCGGCCTCGGCTACGCCGGCGTCTACTCGAGCTTCCTGCGTCACGCCGAGGTGGCCGCCGAGAAATACGGCCTGAAGACCCTGGACATCCTCGTCGAGCTGGGCAAGCGCCGCATGGTCGGCGGCCAGGAAGACATGATCGTTGATGTGGCGCTGGACCTGCTCAAGCGCTGATCCCCTAGCACCACAAAGTACCTGGCTGCCGCTCTCGGGGGCGGTGGCCGGGGCTCGTTCGCCCGCCCAACCAGAGGCACAACAATAATGACGACCTACACTGCGCAAGACACCGAGACCACTGCCGTGAATCAAGACAGCCGCCGCACCTGGCTGACCATCGCCCTGTGCTTCACCGTCGCCGTACTCGAAGGCATCGACTTCCAGGCTCCGGGCATCGCTGCCCCGGGCATGGCCGCCGCCTTCGGCCTGGACAAGCTGCAGATGGGCTGGGTATTCAGCGCCGGGATCCTCGGCCTGCTGCCCGGCGCGCTGGTCGGCGGCTGGCTGGCCGACCGCATCGGCCGCAAGTACGTGCTGATCGCCTCCGTGGCGCTGTTCGGCGTGTTCTCCATCGCCACCGCCCATGCCTGGGAACTGTACAGCCTGATCGTCGCCCGCCTGCTCACCGGCGTCGGCCTCGGCGCCGCGCTGCCCAACCTGATCGCCCTGTGCTCGGAGGCCGCCGGCGAGCGCCTGCGCGGCACCGCGGTGAGCCTGATGTACTGCGGCGTGCCGCTGGGCGCGGCGCTGGCGGCGATGATCGGCATCGTCGGCTTCTTCGACGAGTGGACCGTGCCGTTCTACGTCGGCGGCGTGCTGCCGCTGCTGGTGCTGCCGCTGCTGGCCCTGTGGCTGCCGGAGTCGGCGGCCTTCCAGGCACGCCAGGCCTCGGTCAGTCAGGAGCCGCGCGTGCCGGTGGTCGACGGCCTGTTCCGTCACGGCGCCGCACTGCCGACCGTGCTGCTGTGGGTCGCCTACTTCTTCACCCTGATGGTGGTGTACATGCTGATCAGCTGGCTGCCGAGCCTCTTGGTCGGTCAGGGCTTCAGCGGCGTGCAGGCCAGCTGGGTGGTGTTCACCCTGCAGATCGGCGCCACCGTCGGCACCCTGATGCTCGGCGTGCTGATGAACACCCTGCGTCCGCTGGCGATCGCCGGGCTGATCTACTGCGGCCTGCTCGCCGCGCTGGCCGCCCTGGGCATCGTCGAGAGCTTCGTCGGCATGCTGGTCGCCGGCTTCGCCGCGGGCGTGTTCGCCACCGGCGGCCAGGGCGTGCTGTATGCGCTGGCGCCGCTGTTCTACCGCACCGAGGTGCGCGCCACCGGCGTCGGCACCGCCGTGGCGGTGGGGCGCCTGGGCGCGATGAGCGGTCCGCTGGTGGCCGGCAAGATGCTCGCCCTGGGCACCGGCACCGTCGGGGTGATGGCCGCCTCGGCGCCGGGCCTGGTGGTGGCCGGCATCGCGGTGTTCTACCTGTTCGTGCGCTCGCGCCAGCAGGCCGCCTGAGTCCTTGCGGCGTCGCCTGACGCCGCGCGGCAGCACCTGCGGAAACCCCCGGTCATGACTGTGGCCGGGGGTTTTGCCATCTGCGCCTCAGCGCAGCGGCGAGCGCGGGGTGTCGCGATCCTGGCCGCGGTGCAGCAGCGCAGGGCTGCCCAGCCGCTCGTGCACTACGCCATCGGCCGCTGCATGGCCGGCATCCCGCTTGGCCAGATAGCGCACCAGCTTCTGCTGCTGCATCGGCCCGAGCAGCAGGCCGAGCTTGGTCCGTCGCCAGAGGATGTCCTCGGCACTCTGCGCCCACTCCTCCTCGCACAGGTAGTCCACTTCGCGGGCATACAGGCCGGCGCCGAAGTTCTCGCCCAGCTCCATCAGGCAGTGCACGCCCTCGAGCAGCTGCCAGGCGCGGGTGCCGTAGCTGCTCGCCCAGCGTCGCGCCAGGTCGCCGGCCAGCCAGCCGTGGGCGTCGCACAGCGCCTCGGCCAGCTGGCTGACCGATTCCAGCTCCTCGGCGCCGGGCAGCTTGCTGTGCGCGGTCCAGGCCGGGCCCATGTGCGGGAACCAGGGCGCCAGCTGGGCCAGGGCGGCTTCGGCCAGCTTGCGGTAGGTGGTCAGCTTGCCGCCGAACACCGACAGCAGCGGGGCGGCGCCGTGCTCGTCGGCGAGCGCCAGGCGGTAGTCGCGGGTGATCGCCGCGGGGTTGCCGCTGGCGTCGTCGTACAGTGGGCGCACGCCGGCGAAGTGGCTGAGGATGTCCTGGCGGTCGAGCTGGTGACGGAAGTGCGCGTTGACCACGCCGAGCAGGTAGTCGATCTCCTCGTCGCTGATCCGCACCGCGGCCGGATCGCCGTGGTATTCGCGGTCGGTGGTGCCGATCAGGCTGAAGCGTTGCAGCCAGGGGATGACGAAGACGATGCGACCGTCCTCGTTCTGCAGGATGTAGGCCTGCTCGCCGTCGTGCAGGCGCGGCACCACGATGTGGCTGCCCTGGATCAGGCGCAGGTGCTGCGCGCTGTGCTGGTGCAGGCAGTCGACCAGCACCCGCTCTACCCAGGGGCCGGCGGCGTTGACCAGCGCGCGGGCGCGCAGCGACAGGCGGCTGCCGTCCTCGCGCTCCAGGTGCAGGTGCCAGAGGCCCTTGCTGCGCCGCGCGCCGATGCAGCGCGTGCGGGTGTGGATGTGCGCGCCGTGCTCGCGGGCCATGATGGCGTTGGCCACCACCAGGCGGGCGTCGTCGACCCAGCAGTCGGAGTATTCGAAACCCTCCTCGATGTCCGCCTTGAGCGGGCTGCCGGGGCCGAAGTGCAGGTGGCGCGAGCCGGACAGGCTGTGGCGGGCGCCGAGGTGGTCGTAGAGGAACAGTCCGGCGCGGATCATCCACGCCGGGCGCAGGTGCGGGCGGTGTGGGAGGACGAAGCGCAGCGGCCGCACCAGGTGCGGCGCCATGCCGAGCAGCACCTCGCGCTCGCCGAGCGCCTCGCGCACCAGGCGGAACTCGTGGTGCTCCAGGTAGCGCAGGCCGCCGTGGATCAGCTTGCTGCTGGCCGAGGAGGTGTGCGCCGCCAGGTCGTGCTGCTCGCAGAGGAACACCGACAGGCCGCGCCCGGCGGCGTCGGCGGCGATGCCGCAACCGTTGATGCCGCCGCCGATCACCGCCAGGTCGTAGACCTCGGCCAGTGGTGCGCTGCCGTGCTGGGATGCTGTCATGATGCTGCGCCTTTTCTTGTGTGCCCGGAATCCATCGCCCCGTCCCTGGGCGTGCCTGCCCGACTGTTGGCTTTTGCGTTATCTTCGCTGCGGCGCAAGTGCCCGCCATGCGGCAACTTTCCATGTGCGCCTGACCTTCATTCTCGACCCTTTTCGTGAAGCCAGCATGACCCCCGCCATCGATCTGTTGAAGAAAGTTCGCGCCGCGCACGCGGTGCACAGCTACAGCCACGACCCCAAGGCGCCGTCCTATGGCCTGGAGGCGGCGGAGAAGCTCGGCCTGGAGCCTGCGCGGGTGTTCAAGACCCTGCTCGCCGCCAGCGAGAAGGGCGAGCTGCTGGTGGCGGTGGTGCCGGTGGCCGGCACGCTGGACCTCAAGGCGCTGGCGCAGGCCGCCGGGGTGAAGAAGGCCGAGATGGCCGATCCGGCGGCGGCGCAGCGCGCCACCGGCTACCTGCTCGGCGGAATCAGCCCG
This sequence comes from Stutzerimonas stutzeri, assembly GCF_024451105.1. Classification (GTDB taxonomy): domain Bacteria; phylum Pseudomonadota; class Gammaproteobacteria; order Pseudomonadales; family Pseudomonadaceae; genus Geopseudomonas; species Geopseudomonas stutzeri_A. The sequence goes on along the minus strand of NZ_JANGEY010000001.1, from coordinate 15,477 downwards.
CTGGGCCAGAAGAAGCGCCTGCGCACCTTCATCGACGCCTCGGCGCAGGGCTTCCCGACCATCTTCGTCAGCGCCGGGCGGCGCGGCCTGGAGGTGGAGCTGGCCGCCGCCGTGCTGGCCGAGCACACCCGGGCCGGTTTCGCCGCCATCGGTCGCGGCTGAGCCGTTGCCGGCTGCCGGTCAGGAGTCGTTCTGCATGTGCGCCGTGTAGGCCACGGTCAGCGCCTGCATCTGCTCGAGCAGGCTTTCGGTGGTGACGGCGATCACCGTCGGTACGTAGCGGCCGTCGGCGGACAGCCGGAAGCCGACCCGCGAATACTGCCACTGGGCGTCGGCCTTGCTCAGCGCCGCGCTGATCTCCTGAGTGTTCTGCTTGGCCTGCTGCAGTTCGCCCAGCGCCTGGCCGAACTCGCGCACCGCCTGCTCGAACTGCTCTTCCAGACCGCTCACCGGCAGGTGCCAGCTGCGTGCCAGGTACAGCTTGGCGATGCGCTGGCTGAGCATGCGCTGGCGGCCGCTGCGGTTGACCAGCCAGGCGCTGCGGCTGCCGGCGTGCCGTTCGATCAGCTGGACCACCTGTTCGCACTGCGCCAGCAACTGGTCGCTGAGGGCCAGCAGTTCGACCGCGCGCGGCTTGTCCGGGCGGGTCAGGGCCAGGGCGCGGTAGCGCTGCCACAGCTCGCCGGTCTTCGCCAGCCCGTTGCGGATATCGGCGCTGGGGGCGTACTCGACCAGCGCCAGGTGGTTCCTCTCGAAGGTGGCCATGCTCTGGTCGAGCTGGACGTTGGCCTCGTCGGCGCGCACTTCGGTGCCGATCATCAGGTAGCTCTTGGCGATGCGCTGGCTGAGCATGCGCTGCATGCCGGACAGATTGACCGCTTCGGCATGGTCGATGGCGGCCCGGCTCGGCGGGCTGAGCAGGACGAGCAGCAGCAGGGGCAGGACAGCAAGACGACGGATCATGGGCGTTCTCCTTTCGGGGGGCGGCGGATGCCGGGCTGGCCGTCCGCCGCGGGTTGTCGTCCGTGGTGGATCAGTAGACGTACTGCAGCTGCAGCCACAGCTTGTCGGTGTCGACGGCGAAGGCGTCGGCGTCGTAGCGGGCGTATTTGACCAGGCCGCTCAACCCCTTGACGCCGGGGATCGCCCGTCCGTAGGAGAGATCGAACTCGTGGCCGTAACGGTCGCCGCCGCGATCGGCGCTGAAGTCGTGGTACCAGGCCTGCAGGGTGCCGCCGAGCAGCGCGGCGCTGGCACCGAGGTAGGCGTCCCGGAGACCGTCGGCCGGAGTGGTGAGAAACTGGTCGGCCCAGCCCTGGAAGACGTGTTTGGTCGCCAGTGGGGTCTGGAAGGCGCGGTTGCCGGGACCCTCGTCGCCGCCGAGCACCTCGTAACCGGCCTTGAGCTGCACGCCGGCGAGGGTGTAGCCCAGTTCGGCCAGATAGTATTCGCTGTCCAGTGGCTGCGGGTTGTCGGCGTAGTCCTTCTGCCGGGCGTACTCGAGGGCGTAGCCGATGCCCCGCATGGCGCCGCTGAGGCGCAGGCCCCGGGTCCTGCTGGACAGCGTGCCGAGCGCCCCGGCACCGGTCAGGGCGAGGTTGTCGAGGCCGAGCAGGTACTGGTAGGCGGTGACGGTCAGTTCCGGACGGGCCACGTACTGGGCGTTGAGCAGGTGGCTGTGCCCCTCGATGTCGGCCGGGTTGCTGCGGTTGGCGAAGCGTCCGCCGTCTGGGCCGAAGATGCTGTTGACGTTGTCGAGGTAGGCGTAGGTGAGGGTCAGGTCCTCGAGCGGCCTGAGCTGGGCGAGTGCCGCGTCGTAGGTCTGCTCGTTCTGCCGCCAGGCGACGCCGCCGACGAAGCGCTGGTTGTCGAGGTTGATGCGCTGGCGGCCGAGCACCGCGCTGCCGCGCGCATGCTCGTAGCGCAGCAGGGCCTGGTTGATCTCGCTGCCGTCTGGGTCGGCGACCGCCGAATGACCGCTCTGGCCGTTGCGGGTGCTGTTGTAGGCGGCATCGCCGAGGCGCGCGACGCTGTCGGCCTCGAGGAGGGCGGAGAGACCGTACCACTGGCCGCTCTGCAGACTCAGACGGGTGCGCAGGGTCTGGGCATTGGCGCGCTCGAGGGCATTGTCCTGGTCGACGTGTTCGTAGCGATAGCGGGCATCGATGCCGAGCTTGCCCTCGGTGAGCAGCCTGGCGAAGTCTTCGGTGGCGAAGGTGGCGTGGCTGAGCGTGCCGGCGGCGATGGCGAGCGACAGCAGCGAGAGTTTCATCATGCGCATTGCGAGCTTTCCTGGTGGCCCAAAACGAAAAGACGCCACGGTTTCCCGCCCCGGGTGAGGAGGGATGCCGTGACGTCGTTGTCGGAAGTTGGCAGACACGCCGTTGTGCTGACCGGGGCTGCTCACAGCAAGGGGCGTGCCATGGGCCGGGGGCGGCTGGCGCCTTGCGTTGCGCGAGGAGGAGCGGGATTTCGCCGAGCCGGCTTGCACCGAAGTGATCCGGCCTGCCTTGTCCGGGGGCAGGCCGGAGCGGTTTCAGGCCTGGGCGAGCGCCTGCTGGGTGGCTACGCTGCCTTCGGCGGGGAAAGCCACCAGGTGCTCGGCGGCGACCTGGATGCCGACCTCCTCGCCGATGGGGTGATCCTCGTGGCTGGGGAACAGCGCCTCGAGGCGGGTGCCGGTGGGCAGCTGCAGGCGGTACAGGGTGGCGGCGCCGAGGAACGACTTGCCGACGATGCGCGCCTTGAGCGGACTGTCCGGGGCGTGGACGATGTCGTCCGGGCGCAGCAGCATGTCCACCGCGCTGCCGGCGGGCCACTGGTAGGCACGGTTGCCGCGGATCACGCCCAGCTCGGTCTGCACCGTGTCGTGGGCGAGCATCTGCCCGCGGACGAAGTAGCCCTGGCCGACGAAGCTGGCGACGAAGGGGGTCAGCGGCTCGTGGTAGAGGTTGTAGGGGGTGTCCCACTGCTCCAGGCGGCCGTCCTTGAACACGCCGACCTGGTCGCAGACGGCGAAGGCTTCCTCCTGGTCGTGGGTGACCAGGATGGCGCTGGTGCCGCGTGCCTTGAGGATCTCGCGGACCTCGTGGCTGAGGCTGCGGCGCAGCTCGACGTCGAGGTTGGAGAACGGCTCGTCGAGCAGCAGCAGGCGCGGTTCGGGGGCCAGGGCGCGGGCCAGGGCCACGCGCTGCTGCTGGCCGCCGGACAGCTCGTGCGGATAGCGCCTGCCGAGGTGGGCGAGCTGCACCAGCTCGAGCAGTTCGGCGACGATGCGTTCGCGCTCGGGATGCTTGCCGATGCCGAAAGCGACGTTCTCCGCCACCGTCAGGTGTGGGAACAGCGCGTAGTCCTGGAACACCATGCCGATGCGGCGCTTCTCCGGAGCCAGGGTGAAGCCCGGGCGGGAGATGGTCTCGCCGGCCAGCTCGATGCTGCCGGCGTGGATCGGCTCGAAGCCGGCGATGGCGCGCAGGGTGGTGGTCTTGCCGCAGCCCGAGGGGCCGAGCAGGCAGCCGATGTCGCCGGCGTTGAGGTGCAGGTTGAGCTGCTGCACCACCTGCTGTCCGTGGTAGCCGCAGGCCAGGTCGCGCAGTTGCAGCAGCAGTCTGTGGGGCATCGCCGACGGGTCCTTCTATCTATATCTATGCGGGGTAGGCGTGCTCGACCAGCAACTCCAGCAGCGCCTTCTGCGCGTGCAGGCGATTCTCCGCCTGGTCCCAGGCCACCGAGCGCGGATCGTCGAGCAGGTCCATGCTGATCTCCTCGCCGCGGTGCGCCGGCAGGCAGTGCATGAACAGCACATCGGCAGCGGCGTGGTCGAGCAACTGACGGCTGACCTGGTAGGGGGCGAAACGCTGCATGCGCGCCGCGGCCTCCTCCTCCTGGCCCATCGAGGCCCACACGTCGGTGCTCACCAGATGGGCGCCGGCCACCGCTTCGCGCGGGTCGCGCAGGATGGTCACCCGGCCGTCGGCCTGCTCGAGGAACTCCTGCCTGGGCTCGTAGCCCTCGGGGCAGGCGACCCTGAGCTGGAAGTCGAACTGCACCGCCGCCTGGGCGTAGGTGTTGCACATGTTGTTGCCGTCGCCGACCCAGGCCACGGTCTTGCCCTGGATCGAGCCGCGGTGCTCGTGGAAGGTCTGCATGTCGGCCAGCAGCTGGCAGGGGTGCAGGTCGTCGGTCAGTCCGTTGATCACCGGCACGCTGGAGTGGGCAGCGAAATCGAGGACGTTCTGGTGGGCGAAGGTGCGGATCATCACCGCGTCGAGCATGCGCGACATGACGATGGCCGAGTCGCCGATCGGCTCGCCGCGGCCCAGCTGGGTGTCGCGCGGCGAGAGGAAGATGGCCTGGCCGCCGAGCTGGATCATGCCGGCCTCGAAGGACAGTCGGGTGCGGGTCGAGGCTTTCTCGAAGATCATGCCGAGCACACGGTTCTTCAGCGGCTCGTAGAGTACGTTGCGTTTGCGCAGGTCTTTCAGCTCGATGCCTCGGCGAATCAGCCCGGCCAGCTCCTGCGGCGTGCAGTCCATCAACGAGAGAAAGTGCCGTACACTCATTATTCACTACCTGGTCAAGACGGGCCGCAGAAAGACCGATCTCGAATCGATACGGACGGGAACTGCGGCGGGACCGCACTGTGCGGTACTCGAGAAAAGAAACCGATCTTATAGGGAAATCGCGCGGCTGCGCAAACCGGTACGCCGGCCTGCGCCGCGCGCCGGAGCGGCGCGCGCAATGCGCCATTGTGGTGCGTTTTGTCGCCGTTGCCGCCGCCGCGCAAGACCGAGCGCCGTGCACGGGATTCCGTTACAATCCGCCCATCCCGCCGGTCCCGCGCCGGAAAACCTTCAGCCGAGGTAGACCATGGACATCATCGAAACCATCAAAGAGCAGATCGCCAACAACCCCGTCCTGCTGTACATGAAGGGCTCGCCGAATGCCCCGCAGTGCGGCTTTTCCGCGCGCGCCTCGCAGGCGGTGATGGCCTGCGGCGAGAAGTTCGCCTACGTCGACATCCTGCAGCACCCGGAGATTCGCGCCAACCTGCCGAAGTACGCCAACTGGCCGACCTTCCCGCAGCTGTGGGTCGACGGCGAGCTGATCGGCGGCAGCGACATCATCCTCGAGATGCACCAGAAGGGCGAGCTGCAGCCGCTGATCCGGGCCGCGGTACACAAGGGCGAGTGATCGCCGGTCACATCCGGAAACGAAAAGGCCCCTCGCGCGAGGGGCCTTTTCGTTTGGGTGAAGCGCGGAGTCACTCGTCCATCTGCGACTGCAGGTAGTTCTCCAGGCCGACCTTGTCGATCAGGCCGAGCTGGGTCTCCAGCCAGTCGATGTGCTCCTCCTCGGATTCGAGGATGTCCTCCAGCAGTTCGCGGCTGCCGTAGTCGCCGACGCTCTCGCAGTAGGCGATGGCCTCCTTGAGGTCGACCAGGCCCTTCTGCTCCAGCTTCAGGTCGCACTCGAGCATTTCCCTGGTGTTCTCGCCGATCAGCAGCTTGCCGAGATCCTGCAGGTTGGGCAGTCCCTCGAGGAACAGGATGCGCTTGGTCAGCTTGTCGGCATGCTTCATCTCGTCGATGGACTCGTGGTACTCGTGCTTGCCGAGTTTCTCCAGGCCCCAGTCCTCGTACATGCGCGCGTGCAGGAAGTACTGGTTGATCGCAATCAGCTCGTTGCCGAGGATCTTGTTCAGATGCTGGATGACCTTCTTGTCGCCTTTCATGCCGGGGTCCGCCTTGACTGTGATGACTGACGCATCAGTCTGTGTCGGGTCCGGGAGGCTGTCAAATGCAGGAGTCTGCAAGCGCCGCCAGACGGCGGCGCAGGAGGGATGCGGCGGGAGAGGACGCGCGCTCAGGCGGCGGCGAAGGCGGCCGGATGGGCGAGGGCGAGCTGGGCCTGGTGCACGTCGTGGATGGTGTGGCGCACCAGCTTCTTGGCCTCGCAGGCGCACTTGCCGCACTGGGTGCCGACGCCGGTCGCCTCGCGCACCTGCCGATAGCTGCAGCAGCCCTCGTAGATGGCGTCGCGGATCTGGTGGTCGGTCACACCCAAGCAAAGACAGACGTACATGGCACTACCTGCGGCAACTGGTCGATGTCGTCGATGCTAGTTTTAATGAGAAGTATTGTCAAACGCGACGAATGACCATCTGTCGATTCTCCGCGGTCGGCGGCAGCCGGAGCGCGGGCATGAAAAGCCCGGCCGCGGCCGGGTTCTTCGTCGCCGACGGCGTCAGTCCTCGAAGTCCATCCAGCCGCCCATCTCCTTCCAGCGGTTGACGATGCCGCAGAACAGCTCCGCGGTCTTCTCGGTGTCGTAGCGGGCGTTGTGCGCCTCGCGGTTGTCGAACGGGATGTCCGCCGCCTGGCAGGCCTTGGCCAGCACCGTCTGCCCGTAGGCGAGGCCGGCGAGGGTGGCGGTGTCGAAGCTGGAGAACGGGTGGAACGGATTGCGCTTGATGCCGGTGCGCGCCACCGCGGCGTTGAGGAAGCCGAGGTCGAAGCTCGCGTTGTGGCCGACCAGCACCGCGCGCTTGCAGCCGCTGCTCTTCAGCGACTTGCGCACGCCCTTGAAGATCTCGCCGAGCGCCTGCTCCTCGCTCACCGCCATGCGCAGCGGGTGGCCGAGTTTGATGCCGGTGAAGTCCAGCGCGGCCTGCTCGATGTTGGCGCCCTCGAACGGCTCGATGCGGAAGAAGTAGGTGTGCTCCGGGTAGAGCAGGCCGTCGTCGTCCATGGCGATGGTGGTGGCGGCGATCTCCAGCAGGGCGTCGGTGGCGGCGTTGAAACCGCCGGTCTCGACGTCCACCACCACCGGCAGGAAGCCGCGGAAGCGGCGCGCCATCGGCGGCTTGAAGCCGCCGGCATGGGCTTCCTGTTCGTACTCCTCGTAGTCGATCTGCTCGCTCATGCCTGCTCCCCCAGCACGCGCCAGCGGATCTTCTCGCCGGCGCGCAGCGGCACCAGCGGGTGGTCGCCGAACTGCAGTTCGGTGGGCGCCACCCAGTCCTCGCGCACCAGGGTGATGGTGTCGCTGTTGCGCGGCAGGCCGTAGAAGTCCGGACCGAAGCAGCTGGCGAAGCCTTCCAGCCTGTCCAGCGCGTTGCGCTGCTCGAAGGCCTCGGCGTACAGCTCGATGGCCGCATAGGCGGTGTAGCAGCCGGCGCAGCCGCAGGCGGCTTCCTTGGCGTGCTTGGCGTGAGGCGCCGAGTCGGTGCCGAGGAAGAACTTCGGGTTGCCGCTGGTGGCGGCATCCAGCAGGGCTTCCTGGTGGGTGTTGCGCTTGAGGATCGGCAGGCAGTAGAAGTGCGGGCGGATGCCGCCGACCAGCATGTGGTTGCGGTTGTACAGCAGGTGGTGGGCGGTGATGGTGGCGCCGACGTTGGCCGGGGCGGCCAGCACGAACTGCGCGGCATCGGCGGTGGTGATGTGCTCGAACACCACCTTGAGGCTCGGGAAGCGCTCGACCACGCGGGTCAGGTGTTCGTCGATGAAGCGCTTCTCGCGGTCGAACACGTCGATCTCGGCGCGGGTCACCTCGCCGTGCACCAGCAGCGGCAGGCCGACCTCGGCCATCGCCTCGAGCACCGGGAAGATCTTGTCGATGCTGGTCACCCCCGAGTCCGAGTTGGTGGTGGCGCCGGCCGGGTACAGCTTGGCGGCGTGCACCAGACCGCCGGCCCTGGCGGCGCGGACCTCCTCGACCGTGGTGTTGTCGGTGAGGTAGAGCACCATCAGCGGCTCGAAGCGGCTGCCGGCCGGACGGGCGGCCAGGATGCGCTCGCGGTAGGCCGCGGCCTGTTCGGCGTTGCGCACCGGCGGCACCAGGTTGGGCATGATGATGGCGCGGCCGAAGGTGCGCGCGGCGTCGGGCACGGTGTGCGCCAGGGCGGCGCCGTCGCGCAGGTGGATGTGCCAGTCGTCGGGACGCAGCAGGGTCAGGCGGTCGGACATGCGGGAATTCCAGGCGGGGTGACTCGTAGGGGCATGATGCTACCGAAAAGTGCGCGGACGGTCATCCGCAGCGGGGCGCTCGGACGACCGGGGCGCTGCGGATTCAGGGGCGATCGCGTCGGCAAAACCGCGGAGGCGTGCCTTCCGGCGGGGCCGGGGAAACCGGGCGGATCTTCCCGTCACCTGTGCAGCCGCGCCCCTGTAATTTCGCCGGAGGCGGGGCTAGAATGCCTTTTTTCGTAGCAACCCCCCGTGGAGTAACGAATGGCGGACGTGAAAAAGGTAGTTCTGGCCTATTCCGGTGGCCTGGACACCTCGGTGATCCTCAAGTGGCTGCAGGATACCTACAACTGCGAAGTGGTGACCTTCACCGCTGACCTGGGTCAGGGCGAGGAAGTCGAGCCGGCGCGTGCCAAGGCCCAGGCCCTGGGCGTCAAGGAAATCTTCATCGACGACCTGCGCGAAGAGTTCGTGCGCGACTTCGTCTTCCCGATGTTCCGCGCCAACACCGTGTACGAAGGCGAGTACCTGCTGGGCACCTCCATCGCCCGTCCGCTGATCGCCAAGCGCCTGATCGAGATCGCCAACGCCACCGGCGCCGACGCCATCTCCCACGGCGCCACCGGCAAGGGCAACGACCAGGTGCGCTTCGAGTTGGGCGCCTACGCGCTGAAGCCGGGCGTCAAGGTCATCGCTCCGTGGCGCGAGTGGGACCTGCTGTCGCGCGAGAAGCTGATGGACTACGCCGAGAAGCACGCCATCCCGATCGAGCGCCACGGCAAGAAGAAGTCGCCGTACTCCATGGACGCCAACCTGCTGCACATCTCCTACGAGGGCGGCGTGCTGGAAGACACCTGGACCGAGCACGAAGAGGACATGTGGCGCTGGACCAAGTCCCCGGAAGCCGCGCCGAACGTGCCGACCTACATCGAGCTGAGCTACCGCAACGGCGACATCGTCGCCATCGACGGCGTCGAGTTGACCCCGGCCCAGGTGCTCACCGAGCTGAACCGTATCGGCGGCGAGAACGGCATCGGCCGCCTCGACATCGTCGAGAACCGCTACGTCGGCATGAAGTCGCGCGGCTGCTACGAGACCCCCGGCGGCACCATCATGCTCAAGGCCCACCGCGCCATCGAGTCGATCACCCTCGACCGCGAAGTGGCCCACCTGAAAGACGAGCTGATGCCCAAGTACGCCAGCCTGATCTACAACGGCTACTGGTGGAGCCCGGAGCGTCTGATGCTGCAGCAGATGATCGACGCCTCCCAGGCCAGCGTGAACGGCGTGGTGCGCCTGAAGCTGTACAAGGGCAACGTCATCGTGGTCGGCCGCAAGTCCGACGACTCGCTGTTCGACGCCAACATCGCCACCTTCGAGGACGATGCCGGCGCCTACAACCAGGCCGACGCCGCAGGCTTCATCAAGCTCAATGCGCTGCGCATGCGCATCGCCGCCGGCAAGGGCCGCAGCCCGCTGAAGTGACGGGCGCGCTCCTGCACTGATCCAGACGACCCCGGCCGCGTGCCGGGGTTCGTCTTTCTGCAACAACCTGGAGGACTCAACATGCGTCTGCTGCACACCATGCTGCGCGTCGGCGACCTGGACAAGTCGATCGCCTTCTACACCGAAGTGCTGGGCATGACCCTGCTGCGCCGCAAGGACTACCCGGACGGCCAGTTCACCCTGGCCTTCGTCGGTTACGGCAACGAGGCCGAGAACAGCGTCATCGAGCTGACCTACAACTGGGGCGTGGACAGCTACGAGCTGGGCAGCGGCTACGGCCACATCGCCCTGGAAGTCGAGGACGTCTACAAGGCCTGCGAGGACATCCGCGTCCGCGGCGGCAAGATCACCCGCGAGCCGGGGCCGATGAAGCACGGTTCGAGCATCCTCGCCTTCGTCGAGGACCCGGACGGCTACAAGATCGAGCTGCTCTCTCCGCAGCGCAAGGACTGATGCCGCACTGCCGCCGGAGCGTTCCGGCGGCTCCTTTCAGAAACTGGCCTCGCGTACCAGCACCGCCAGCGCATTGCGCAGGTAGCGCGCGGCCGGGGCCTCCCAGCGTCCGTGCACCACCACCCGGCCCCGCCAGGACTGCCCGGCGAGGCTGTCCAGCGGCGACTCCACCGTCAGGGTGACCCGATACACCGCCTGTTCCGGCACCAGCTGCTCGCCGCGCGGGCGGGTCAGTACGTGCCCGCCGGCCTGGGCGGCGAGCATGCCGTTGCCGAGCACGCGGCTGGCGTCGGCATCCAGGTTGCTGACCCGCAGCTGCAGCAGCGGCCCCTCGCCGCCGTCGCTGAGGAAGGTGCCGCGATCGCCGATGGCGATGCGCTTGATCTGCTCCTCGTCCAGGTAGGTTTCCACCAGGCTGCCGGCGCCGACCAGCAGGGCGATCGGCTCCTTGGCCGCCAGCCACTGGCCGGCCTGCAGGTCGGGATCGAGATCGCGCAGCTGGCCGGCGAACGGCGCCCGGGGCGCGTAGCGGGCCAGCTGTTCGTCGAGGCTGGCCAGCTCGGCGCTGGCGGTGGCCAGTTCCTCCTGACGACTCTGCAGCAAGGCCCGCGATTCCTCGCCGAAGCCGGCCGATGCGGCCTGCCAGCGCAGCGCCTGGATGCGCGCGAGCAGCGCCTCGCGGCGCAGCTGCAGCTCGGGGGCGGCCAGGCGCAGCAGCTCCGCGCCGGCCTGCACCGCCTGCCCCTCGCGGTGGGCGAGATGCTCGAGGCGGGCCGGACCGGGGGCGAACAGCGGCCACACCTCGGCCGGGCGCAGCACGCCGCTGGAGGGCACGCGGCCCGGCCAGGGCAGCGCCAGCAGGGCGATCAGGCCGAGCAGCAGGGCGAGACTCAGGCGGCTGCGGCGGCGCTGGCGGATCAGTGCCCAGCGCTGCCGCCAGGCCTGCAGTTCGTTACGGATGGGCATGGCGATGAACCAGACGATTTCCACCAGGAACAGGAGGATTCCCAGCAGCTTGACGAAGAAGTGGTAGACCAGCACGGCGATGCCGAGGAACACCACCAGGCGGTACAGCCAGGTCGCCCAGGCGAAGGCGATCAGCCAGGCCTCGCGGCGCGGCGAGAAGTGCTCGGGACGCTCCTCGTCGAGGGCGAACAGCCACTCGCGCAGCTTCCAGCGCGCCAGGGCGAAGCTGCGCTCGTGCAGGTTGGGCATGTCCAGCCAGTCGGAGAGGATGAAGTAGCCGTCGAAACGCATGAACGGACTGGCGTTGATCGCCAGGGTGGCGACCCAACTGGTGGTGGCCAGCACAAAGGCCGCCGAGCGCAGCCCGCCGTCCGGCAGCAGCGCCCAGGCCAGGGTCGCCCAGGCGGCGATCACCAGCTCGGTGAGGATGCCGGCCGAGGCGACCTGCAGGCGCCGCCAGCGGCTGGTCAGGCGCCAGGTCTCGTTGGTGTCGGTGTAGGCCATCGGCCAGAGCACCAGGAAGGCCACGCCCATGGTCGGCACCCGGCAGCCGAGGCGCTTGGCGGTGAAGGCGTGGCCCAGCTCGTGGAGGAACTTGACCAGCAGCAGCGCCACGCCATAGGCCGCCAGTCCCTGCCAGCTGAAGGTGTCGACCAGCGAGGCGATGAAGCCGTCCCACTGGCGCAGCACCTGGGACAGGCCCAGGCCCAGGGCCAGCAGGGTGAGCAGGATGAAGCCGCGCGTGGCGAACAGCCCGGCCACGCCCTGCCAGCGGTCGAGCCAGGCGTCCGGCCGCCACAGCGGCACGCGGAAGAACAGGTAGTGGTGCAGCAGCCACTTCAGGCGGCTGCCTTCCTGGCGCGCACGGCGCTCGGCGAGCTGGCGTGCCGCGCCCTGGCCCTCGGGCTTGACCAGCTGGTTGTCGAGCAGGAAGCGCACCACCTGGCGGACATCCTCGGCCTCCAGCTGCAGCGTGGTGGCGGTGGCGATCGACTCGGCGATCGCCGCCGGATCGTCGAACGACCAGCGCTGCAGCACCTCGAAGGTCGGCCAGTCGATGCTGAAGAAGCGGTTGCGCACCGGGTCGTGCAGGGTCCAGCTGGGCTGGCCGTCGGCCAGCAGCGGCCCCGGCAGCAGATCCAGCTCCTCGCGCAGTGACGGCAGCGGCACGTCTACCACCCGACCGTGGTGCGCAGGCTGGCCAGCGGCCGGCGCAGCACCCAGTAGCCCAGCGGCACCCAGCGGCCGTGCAGCTTGGCGTTGCCCTTGAGGCCGACCCGGTAGTCGGTCGGCGCGACCAGGCTGGCGCGCAGGCGGTAGGCATAGCTGCCATCGGGGCGCTGCACGGCGTCGTGGGCCAGGTAGCGCAACTGCGCCTCCACCGGATCGAGCGGACTGGCATTGAGGAACAGGTTGACCCGGGCGCCCGCCTCCAGGGGAATCGCGTCGGCCAGCGGCACCCAGGCCTCGACCTCGACATCGCCTGGGGTGGCGATGCGCATGATGCGCTCGCCGACGGCGACCGGCCGGCCGATCCATTCCGACGGATCGTCGAACAGCGCGATGCCGGCGCGCGGGGCGAGGACCCGGGCGCGGCCCAGCTGGTCGCTGACCAGCGCCACCTCGGCGCGCTTTTCCTCGATCTTGCCGGTCAGCACGGCCAGCTGGGCCTTGGACCGGGGATCGAGCAGCGCCTGCTGCTGGGTCTGACGGTATTCGGCCTCGGCGGTGGCGAGCGCCTGACGCGCCACCTCCAGACGGCTCTGGATCAGCAGCTCGTCGAAACCGAACAGCGGCTGGCCCTCGCGTACCTCCTGGTTCGGCTGGACGTGGAAGCTGTCGATCACCCCTTCGAGGGAGGCGCGGATCAGCGCCGGCTGGGCCGGAACCAGCTCGCCGGGTGCCAGCACGCTGAGGCGCACCGGCAGCGCGGCGAGCAGCACGGCGGCGCTGCCCCAGCGCAGCGCGCGCGACTGCCACCAGCGCCGCGGCGGCGTGCCGGGTAGCGGATGCCGTCGCCAGGGCCAGCGCGGCCGAGGCTGCCGGGCCAGCCAGGCATGCCGCCAGATGTCCATCCATTCGCCGAGCAGGGCCAGCTCGCGCTCCGCCCAGGGCAGCTCGCGGGCCAGCAGCAGGCCGGCGAGCGGTGCCTGTTCCGCATCGGTGGCGGCCAGCGGCAGCCACAGCGCATGGCGCGGCAGCCATTCGCGCCATTCCCCGGCGAGCGGCTCGGGCAGGCTGGCGGCATCGACCCGCTGCGCCCCGGCACCGGTCTGCGCCAGATGGCGGCAGACCTTGGCCAGCCACTGCACATAGGGCACGTTGGCCTCGACCTGAACCACCCCCGACAGGCAGCCGACGCCCTGCGTCGCCGACCACAGGGCAGCCTGCCGGTAGGGCACCAGCTGGTGGCTGTCGTTCACCGCGATGAACTCCAGCTCGGCCAGCGAGGCGGCATGCCGCACCCGTCGCCCCAGCTCGAGCAACACGCCCAGCGGATGAGTCTCCTGCAAGGTCTGCTCCATCAAAGTACCTGGCTACGCGCCGGCTTGCCGACCGGCAGTTCGCCAAAGGCGAGAGCCGAACGTTTGGCGGCGGCGCGCAACTGTTCGCTGAGGCCGGCGCGACCGCCGTTACCGGCAGAGTTCTGTCGCTCGCCGATGCTGATGCGGAACATCGTGCTCACCTCGCGCCCCTGGCTGTCGCGGGCGACCACCTTGATCGTCACGTCGCCGCGGAAGCCGTCCGGCGCCACCACCTCGAACTTGCCGGTCAGCGGGTTGAAGACCAGCCAGTCCGGCAGCCGCTCGCCGTTGGCCTGCATGGCGGACAGCACCACGCGTGCCTGCGGATCGGTGTGCACGAAGGCATCGTAGGGGATCGAGAAGCTGGTGACGGCCCCTGCATCGGCGTACTGGTCGCCCATGCCGCGATACAGCGTCAGGGTCGGCTCGGGCGCCTCCATCACCACCACGCGGAAGCCGGTGCTGCTGGTGTAGACGTCGCTGAGTGCGGCGCGCTGCATCGGGTCGAGCGCGTCGCTTGCCGAGCCTAAGGTGCTGAGCGTCGGCCTGGGGTCCGCCAGCGGCGCCTGCAGCGGGCTGCTGGCGACGATCGGGGCAGGAGCGGGCGCCGGACTTGGACTGCTGGGCGCGGCCGGCGGCTCGCTGGCCGGTGGTGTGGCCGGCGCCGGTGCCTGCGGTGGCGTCGGCGGCGCGTCGTCCAGACCGCGCACGCTGATCTCGATCACCTGCTCGGTGCCGTCGAGGGTACGCACGACGAAGCGTTCGGTCACCGTCTCGCTGCTGGTCAGGCGCTGCACATGACGAGCGTCGTTATCCAGCAGATAGGTCCAGTTGCCGGCGGCATCGATGGTGAAGCTGCCGTAGCTGCCGGCGACGCCCTGCTGGGCGACGAAGGTGGCCTGGCCGCTGTCGGCATCGCTGACCAGCAGACGCCCCGCGCTCGTCAGGGTGGTGTCTTCCTGCACGCTGCCGCGGGAACTGCCACTGATCAGTGCGGCGTCGTTGACGCCGGTGATGGTGACCTGCACCTGGTGCTCGGTGCCGTCGAGCGCCTTGACGGTGAAGGTCTCGAGCTTGGTTTCGCCGGCCTTGAGGTACTGCACGGCGCTGTTGGCGACCGAGTAGCTCCAGGCGCCGCTGGCGTCGAGGCTCAGGCTGCCGAGGGTGCCCGGTGCCGCGCTGACGGTGGTCTGGAAGGCGGCTTCGCCAGTGTCGGCATCGCTGATGGTCAGGCTGCCAGATGCATTGAGCTTGCCGCTGCCGTCGACATCGGCGTCCTCGGTGACCGTACCGGTATCGGCGCCGCCGATCACGGCGACGTCGGCCACCGGGGTCACGGTGATGCGCACGGTGATCGAGCTGATGCCGCCCTGGCCGTCGCTGACCGTTACGGTGAAGCTGTCGGGACCGTGGTAGTCCGGATCCGGCGTGTAGGTCCAGCGGCCATCGTTATCGACCGTGACGCTGCCGTGGCTCGGGTCGCTGGCCTTGGCGAAGGTCAGGCTGTCGCCGTCCACGTCGCTGGCGGTCACCTGGCCGCTGACCGGGGTGTCCTCCGCGGTCGTGACGCTGGCACCGGCGCCCACCGGGGCGTCGTTCACCGGCGTGACCGTCAGGGTCAGGGTCGCGGTGTCGGTCAGGCTGCCGTCGGTGACGGTGTAGTCCACCGTGTCGGTGCCGTGGAAGTCCGCCGGCGGCGTGTAGGTGTAGCTGCCGTCGGCGGCGATCACGATGCTGCCGCCCTGGGCGGTGACGAAGGTCCCCGCCACCACCGACAGGCTGTCGCCGTCGACGTCGCTGTCGTTGGCCAGCAGGCTGATGCTGGAGCTGAACGGCACGTCCTCGCTGACGGTGACCGCATCGTTCTGGGCCACCGGAGCGTCGTTCACCGGAGCCACGTTGACCGTGACGGTGGCGGTGTTGGAGACCAGGTTGCCGTCGGTCACCGTGTAGCTGAAGGTGGCCACGCCGTTGAAGTCGGCATCCGGGGTGAAGGTCACCGTGCCGTCGGCATTCAGCACCGCCGTGCCGCCGGTGCCGCTGGTCACGCTGGCGATGCT